>NZ_MPIY01000003.1 GCF_001953355.1 Polynucleobacter sphagniphilus | reverse complement strand
TGAAGGGGCGGGGTAGTTGAGCTCTTCCAGTAAATGGGCAATGGCAATATTGAGATCAGCCAAGCTAAAGAACTGCTGGTGGCGCAATCTGGCTAAGATCCAGCGCTCGACTACTTGTACGCCCACTTCGACCTTGCTCTTATCTTGCGGTTTGCGCGGCCGGGCCGGGATTACGGCACAGCCGTAATGAGCGGCGAACTCGGCGTACGATCTGCCCACTTGCGGTTCATAGCGATCGGGGTTGGCAACTAGGCTTCTCGGATTATCGGGAACGATGACCTGCGTTACCCCACCAAAATACTCAAAGGCTTTGCGCTGGCCCAATAGCCAATCTTCGGTCTTTTGCGCTCTCGTTGCTAATGCAAAGGTATAACTTGAAGCACCCAGAACGGCAACAAAGATCTGGGCTCTAGTAATTTCGCCAGTCAGGACATCAATGATGGGGATGGTGGGACCAGCATAATCGACAAAGCATTTTTCACCGGCCTTGTGGATTTGCCGCATCGAGGGCTTGAGGGTTTTTGCAAAGGCGGCGTAGTGGATGCAAAAACTGGTATAGCCATACGGCTTTTGCGTGGCAGCTTCGCAGTACTCACCCCAGAGTAGTTGCAAGGTGAGGCCTTTTTTCTTCATCTCTTGGTTGACCAAGATAAAGTCAATCGGGGCAAATTGGTTTTGGCCCGGCACCATTGCCTGCGGTGGCAGCAAACGCTTTGCTAGCTGCTCTTCAGTCAAAGGTTCAATGGATGCCCAGTCTAATTGCGCCGCTCTGGCTAGGGCATCGTACTTGGCGACAGCACCCTTGGATAACTCTAAGGCTCTGGCAATCGCGTTTAAGGACAGGCCACATTCAAAACGCAGCCGCAAAACTTCTTTAATTTTTCGCATGGTAATTGCTTTACTGGACATGGGGAGCCTAAAAAGCTCAACCATATCGGGTTCATCAAATTACCCTCGAATACTAAAATCCCCACTTATCTTTGCCTAATATTTAGGCAAAACGCATTTCAGAGGAAGGTGCAAAAGCGGTCACGCTGATTCTGAAACAGGTGGTCACGCTCACTCTGAAATGACCGGTCATTTGCCTGAAATGGGTGGTCACGCTGGCCTGAAATACGCACTACTTTGATTTAGGGCTAATTACTGCCAGTTTTCTAACGCTACATTAGTAGCTAGAAGTACGGGCAACTTGGCGCCAGCGTTTTTACATTGCCTAACCTGTAAATCCCACTCCTCTCCTACAGAGCGCTCAGAATCATCAATATGCAAGTGCAATTCATTGCTATCTTGTAAATACGCACAAAAGCCTGGCACCCTCGTTTTAGTTTTAGTCATGGGATCGTAATGCAAGATCCAAGACATGAGCAAATTAGGCGCTTTTGGCAAATCGGTTTGCTCTAGGTATTTGAGCACCTTCATTTGGTCATCTGATTTAGCTCTAAATTCCCAATGAGCGTAGTCATAAAAATCAACTAAATACTTTTGATTGGGATTGTGTAACTCAATAGAGCCGTTATAGGTAGCGCGATTAAAAACGCCCTTTCCATACGAACCCATGTACTTGTCATTAACAAACAATCTAACTGCAATTTCTCTCATTTTTATCTCCTTTTAGATGAGTTAAGTTGCAAGTCGCGTAGTTCGAGTTAGTTGCGAAAGAAGAGATCTCAAAAGATCCGTTACTGCGAGTTAGTTACTTCCCTCAAGAGAGGGAAGTTTCTTTTCTAGTTGCTTTGGTTTACTGGTCAGAGTTTGCCATTTGCTACTGGAGTTACGTAGTTACTAACTCAACTACGCAGTAACTTCTTTTTCTTCTTTGCAACCTACTCTAGTTGCAACCGAGCGACTCACAAAAATATTTATCTCTTGATAAGAAATACCATATTTTTTCTATCCAAAATGCTCTGTTTTCTAAGGGTCGTCAAATAGAAGTCGCCCTAAAGCCATGATCAGCCATACATTGCGTGTGTACCCCACTTTTGATAGGAGAACACCGTGGATACACCAAATACATTAAATAAACTGAACTTTGTAGACGCTATAAGGCCTAGATCTATGCCCGCAATCCAGCAAAGACGCAATAAATTAAGCAACAAGCTTTGGGAACAGATCCAGTTAGCCAAGAGCCAAATGGAACATACCCATTTTGTTATAAAGCGCAGAGTTACTATTAAAGACCTTGAAGGTAACTACAAGAGTATTGAACGCCCTAAACGCATTAAACCTTGGTGGTTTATGGCTGCAGATGGCACCTTATGTCTATCCGTCTTTTATGGCAGCAAACGTATTGAGCTTATTCCAGGCAAAAACTCTATTTCGGTAAAGAATATGAACGATTTAATAGAGGCATTAGAGCTTCTTAAGTCTGAGACTGAAGCCGGGAGTTTAGATCGGGTTATTGAAAATGCCAGTGGCGCACTGAAATTGAACTTCAATAAAAAATAGTTAGCACAACAAGCGTCACTTGAAGTAACGCTTGTATCAATAGATAAGAAAAGCTAAATAGCTATATGAAAAGATATAAAGCGACAGTCAATGCGGCAGGGATGTGGGTAGAAACTATTCTCTACGCCCAAAATCAAGCCCAGGCTTACAGGTTGTTTCAAGCCATCTTTGGCGCTAATAACGTTCCCCATCAACCACTACAGATTGGTTAACTATGAGATTCGATGAAATCGCTCCGATAAAACCCTTAAGCCCCGAGCAAGCAAGACTTAAATCCATGCGGGATCGTGTCAAGCGAGATCAAGAGGCTGTCAAAGCTGAGCGAGCTAGGCAGAAGATTAAAACGGGGCAGCAGCAATTGGCAACAACAAATAGCGTCAGCTAGCAAATGTGCCTAGCGACTATAAACAGTGGCTACCAACTCGAAGGGCTGATGATCTCTATTTGCAGAAGGCTTTGGATAGATAAGTGCTACTTTAAATAGCCTTTGCGCTTCAAGCAGCCCGCAGCTCCCTCTCAGCCCGCTTTTTACTAGGATAGTTATCAGCCGCTTTACTATCTGCTTCTATAAGCTTTCTAGTATTGGCGCCTCGTAATTGCTCAATAGCTTGTATTACTTGCAAGTGGCTGTAGTGCCGCTCAATCATTAAGACACTCGTACCCATCTGCTTAGCTAGTGTATGTATAGGCACCATATCGTGAGTAAGTGCTAACGTGGCATAGGTATGACGCAAGCTATAGAATACTCGCTTTTGATTGGTCTTGGGATCTATGAGCAAGCCATGGTCAGCCAAGAAGCCATCGAACATATGATTAAGTACATCACTTAAATCTCTACCTTCTTTGGTCCTAAAGATGTAGTCATCATTGGTGGGTTTAATTAGCTCAGCCAAAGGATCTTTAATTGAGCTAGCCACCCCATAGTTTCGCAAGGCAATCCGCTCCAAGACTCTGACACTAGGCAATCGTCCAATAATCTGTCTTTGACCTGTTTTACCTTTAACCGTCATCTCGCAACTACGGTTTAGGCTATGCACTTCAATAACTTCACCATCTTCGTCCAATTGATCTGTGACAGTACTGATGGGGTTCATCATGAAGCGGATTTGCTTCCATTTCATATCTAAGAGCTCAATGCCCGGTCTTGCTCCCGTATCAACCAACATCTCTACATAGTCTCTAAGGATCTCACGACGCTCGCGCACATCCCGAGTTCTACCTGATTCTATGTATGGTCCCAATTGCTTTAATAACGCCCTAAGCTCATGCAACTCAAATGCTGGGCGGCGAACGCTCTCTTTAGTCTTGCCATCTAACTTGGGACGATTACTTTCGGTTAAGTAACCTCTAACAATGGCTTCATCAAAAACTCGATTAAATGCTGCGTTTTGGGTTTTACGATTGCTATTTGATAGCGCCAATCCATACTTAGCTTCTCGGTCATCGTAGTACTGCTGAAGGGCATCGTAATCAATATTGGTAATAAGCCTTTGCCCAAGACTGGGGATGAAATGCTCCTTAATAATACGGATGTAATCTTTGTAGATTGACTTACCTAAGCCGCCTTTTAAGTCTCGCTCCATCCTATCAATTGCCAGCATGGCGATATCTTTAAAACGTTTGGTAACCACTGGAATACCAGAGCGCTTACGTATTTCTGCTTCTACTAATAGCTCTTTAGCCCTATTAACAGCCAAGTCGTAGTTAGTTTCTTTTGTAGTAGAGCGTATCCACTTGTTGTCCACCTTATAGCGACATTGCCATACGGCACTACGCTCACGCTGATAGAGAGTTAAATTACGGTGTATCAGTTGATGGGTATCTTTTCTTTTAATTGACATATATGTACTTTAGTTTCTGATGGCGGCTTAGGACAACCGGTATTGGGAAAATTACCTGGTCAATACGCCCAAAGCAGACTGACTGATTAATGGCAATTCTTGGAATCTCATGGTGTTCTCTTGGTAATCGCGGCGTTACTTGAAGTAACGTCTGATCTATGCAAGCACTCATTGCGCCTCCAAATACATAATCCCGTGCTCTTCTAGTGCATCGCCAATAGCTGCCATTTCAATGCTAGAAAACACTGAATGCCCCAATCTTTGCTGGAAATAGTCATTTACAGCGAACAACGCACCCAAGTCGTCCATGTTTAATTCATCACCAAGGTTAATCTTGGCACTGGCATATGCTGACGTTTTTAAAGTGTCAAAAGAGATCACTTGATTAGCTACTAGATTGCTTTGATTCATTTGCTTCTCCCGTATATATGGAGCTATCAATATCGATAGCCTATAAGGAGAGCTTATAGAGATTGAGGTGTTTTTTGACTAAACAATCAATTCAAATCGAGTTCGTTAATGGTAGATGAAGTCTTACGAACTGGGGCGAGCGTTACTTGAAGTAACGTCTAGTAACTGACAATTTCAATTTTGATACAAAAGAAAATCAAACCGGAACTTGAATCCGATTAACTAGGTCTTGTGAAATCCAATTGGTAGCAGCCAATGCACGCCTTCCATCTTCATATACATTTGAATTACCATCGAGAGCCCTAAGGGTAACCAATATCACCACCCTCAAAGGTTGGGCTAATTGCGGTTCGAATGCCCTTCTGACTAACGAGGCTTGAAGTGCCCAGATATTTCCAGTTTTACCTTGAGAAAACTTTTTTCTATAAATTTTGACTGGGGACCACTTTCCTCCGTATTCAACCTGGGCATCTTCATATCCAGTTGTTCCAATTTCTCCCTCCATAGGAACCTGGCCTTTAAACTGAAGCCGCCCCTCCTCGTCGGGAGATAAGGTTCCAAACCCAATGTCCACATTAACACGTACATATTCAGAGCCTGCAGATGAATCAAGCGGAGGAGCATATACAGCAGTGATAATAACTTCGCCCTTCAGCTTTCCGTTTTCCATTAACGCTGCAGGTATTGGAAATGGCGACTTACGCCATTTTGTTGCATCCACAATGTCTAACTCAAATAACATAGTGAAGCTAGAATCAGAATCGTATAGAACACTTGTAATATCTTTGGGTATACCAGCGCCGAAATAGCGCCTCTCAATAGGCGATCGATCTGGAGAGGCAAGTTGGGCACTATGAATCATTAGCGCTTTAATCATAGAAGGGGTGACATTCAACGAATGTGAATGTGAAGATGCTTCTAAATTTTTCCATGCATGTGCGGCCATGGAAGAAGCAATTGGCGCCGCAAAACTTGTTCCGCAACCATGCCCAAATTCCCCATTCGGATTAAGAACATTCACACCAATATTGGTCGAGGATAAGTCAGCATTGATGTTTCCGCCGATATGAACAATATCTGGTTTTGGTGTGAATACAGGCCCAGGACCACGTCTAGAATATGGCGCCGGCATACCAATTCCAACCAAAGCATCATCACTACTCAAATGGGTAATAGCCCCAACAGTAAGGGCTCTAACTGAATCTCCTGGTATCGATATTCTGTCGGTCAAAATACTGCCATCGGTTGGCCAACTTCTTCTTGGCTGACCCGAATAGTTTCCAGAGGCCACAACAAAAAGAATGTTGTAAGCATCACTAAGAGAGTCCAACTCTTTTGCAAACTCACTAAATTCATCATCTGCAATTGGATCTCCACCGAGCGATAAATTCCAAATTTTTACATGTGGCGCTTTTGGAATAGCCTCTCTTAAACGAACAATCAAATCTGTAACTTTTGCATTATGAATCTCCAGCAAGCAAACATCATGAACAAAACATGAAGTCTGTGGAAATAATGCATGCTCAAGATTTAACCCGAAACCGTCAACCACCAATGAGCTTACTTGAGTTCCATGCACATAGTTAGTGTCTGGAGGCAATACATAAGTATCTCTACTGCTAATCCATGGGGTCAAAACACCTTCCCCCGGCACAACCCCCGTGTCACATACTGCCACTACAGGAGACTCATTTCCGGGACCAATTATTCTTGGAGCGTTGCTGGCGGGCATTACCTCAGAATTATTGCTTGGCCAAATATAAGGCTCAGGCATAACCCCTTTAATACCCTGAAATCGAACAATTTTTAAAAATATTTCCTCAGTTAGTTTGTCATTAAACTCCAATACAAACAGAGGCGGCCCCACCCTTTGGGATAGTTGATGATGATGGACATTTAAATCAAATAGCAACTGACTAGTTCGCTCAACAACCATTTGCGTAGTATTTGATGATTGATGGTTAAATAATTTAACTATTAACCTTCTCTTTAAATCTAAAAAATCTTCGTAAACCAGGGAGATATCTTTCCCTCGAAATTGCTTAGGTAATCTTCGTTGAACACCCCAGGTTTCAAAATGCTCAATTGCACTCAAATTTGCACGAATGGACTTAGTGTTCCGATTTTGAATTACTTCATTGAGGTGTTCAATAGTGACTTGATTAGCTGCAACCAACATTTCATTAACATACCCATGACCTGCTGAAGGCATGCCAGCCTCATGCGCAAGGGTTAATGGTCGATGAGATTTTGCAATTGCTACATCCCGAAGAGACATAACTAAGACGCTTGGTATTTCTGGATACTCTGACATTTCAATAGAAATTTCTTCGCTAGCCTTCGTAACCTCATTCTGCAAGACTCTTCTTAGGTCAGCGGTTACTTCAACCAATTCCTTTACGCCACCACCTTTAACTTCAATGCCAGATAAATCTGATGGCTGAAATCCCACATGCGCCAAGGGGTTAGAAAGCTTAGATTGAGCGGAGTAAGTCGGCGTTCTTCTAGCCATGTTTATCTTCTATTAAATGAGTTATTTGCCTAGTTGAAATCTTATATAAACGTGACAGCTCTCTAATTGAGAATATTTTTGCATCCCATTTTCTTAGCCACTGAATTTCATCTTTTACGTCATTCAAGTTTTTTCCCAAGTTTAGGGCTAATGCGATACCTAAACGTCTATATATTTCAGTAGGATCAATACCCTGAGTTCCGCCTAGTATTGCGTGCCTCCTTGCATCAATTGCAACTTGCTCTATCAGCGCCCCGGAAAGTCCTTCCGATTTCTTTGCCAACTCATTTAAATCCAAACCTTTAATCTCTACGTCGCCAAGCATCAATTTCCATAAATCAGTTCTTAATGCTAAATCGGGTAAAAATAATGGCACTTGAAATGGAAACCTTCTCCATATTGCACGGTCCAATAGCTGCTCATGATTAGAAGCAGCTACCAACACAATATTTTTTTCAAGGGCATCAATGTTTTGCAGCAACGAAATAACTACCCTTTGTAGTTCGCCTATGTCCCTCTCATTGCCTCGAGCATTAGCCAAAGCATCAAACTCATCCAAAAAGAGAACGCAAGGCGTTTCGCTGGCGTATTCAAAAACTCTTCTTAAATTTTTACTAGTTTGACCCAGTAGACTACCAATCAATGTGTCGCATCTAACAGTTATAAGCGGCAAAGACAACTCTCCGGCAATCCATTTGATTGTCTGGGTTTTTCCTGTTCCAGGGGGCCCATAAAGCATTAATCTCAAGGGCATGGCAGCATCAAGAGCCTGCAATTTATCGTAATGGATAACTGATTCCAAGAACTCAGAAATTCTATTCATTGTTCCAGAAGATAGCTTTAATAAAACAGCACCTTTTGCTGGCTTACTTACATCAACCGTATAAAGTCTACTTTCAGAATCCACTGGCAAGCTATTACTCAAGCGAGAAGCATCTTGAGTGTGCGCTATCGCATTAGGAGCCCTCGCCAGACGCTCCCGAATTCGCATCGCTTGCTCACGCTGACCATCTTGCTCTAATTTATCAGCCAAAAGCCCGGCATAATTTGTAGACATGCTTGCGTTAGACTTAAGCGCTCCGTCTAATATTTTCAATACTTCAGATAAGTGGGGAAATGATGCCGTCACGCTTTACCTCATTTTTGAAACAGAATTATTGTCAATTGATACGAAATATAACACTTTTGAATCAATAATCTAACTTTTGAATCATTTAGTCAAAAAAAATACCAACCCGAAGGTTGGTATTTTCATTTCTGGTGGGCCCACCAGGACTTGAACCTGGGACCAAAGGATTCCGGTTTGTGTAGCTTTCACTACTCCCTGGACTATGCCTTCATCATATCGATTGCTCGACTTAGATGGGTGCCGTCTAGTCTCTACACCTTCAACAGCACTTTCACGCTGAAGCTTGGCTCGGCGTTAGCTTGTGCAGCTTTTGGCTACATTTAGCTTTCTCCGAATTTGACACCATCCCTTATGCAGTTTCCACGCATAAGGCACAACTTTCGCTATGAGTCCTCTGCTCTAACCAACTGAGCTATGGGCCCTAAAACTGTTTTTACTACACACCTTACTGCTGGTGTTTTTACTTCAAAACCACACTAAAACCGCATTTACTACACACCATGAAAAATGCCCCGGTGTGTAGTCGGTGTGTAGTGAATTTTAACCACCAAATTCACCACTAACCTCTTGAATCTATTGAGGTCTTTGCTACAAGACCCCTAGGGCTTCTTTCTTATGAGGCCTCTGCTCTAACCAACTGAGCTATAGGCCCGTTAGTCTTTGACTCAATCCTCTTCCAGGAAGGTCTTGAGTTTGTCGCTGCGGCTTGGATGACGCATTTTACGCAAGGCCTTTGCTTCAATTTGGCGAATACGTTCACGTGTCACATCAAACTGCTTACCCACTTCTTCGAGGGTGTGGTCTGTGCTCATCTCAACACCAAAACGCATACGCAATACTTTTGCTTCACGTGGTGTTAATGAATCCAAAACATCCTTCACTACATCGCGCATAGAATCATGCAATGCAGCTTCAGCTGGGGCTAATGTATTGTTATCTTCAATAAAGTCGCCCAAATTCGAATCGGCATCGTCACCAATCGGTGTTTCCATCGAAATTGGCTCTTTAGCAATCTTCATAATCTTGCGGATCTTGTCTTCAGGAATTTCCATCTTGAGAGCCAAGGTTGCCGCATCTGGTTCATGACCAGTTTCTTGCAAGATTTGACGGCTAATACGATTCATCTTATTGATGGTCTCAATCATATGCACTGGAATACGGATCGTACGGGCTTGGTCAGCGATCGAGCGCGTAATTGCCTGACGAATCCACCAAGTTGCATAGGTAGAGAACTTGTAACCACGACGGTACTCAAACTTATCTACCGCCTTCATCAAACCAATATTGCCCTCTTGAATCAGATCCAAGAATTGCAAGCCACGGTTAGTGTATTTCTTAGCAATCGAAATAACCAAACGCAAGTTGGCAACCGTCATTTCACGTTTTGCTTCACGTGCACGCTTCTCGCCAGCAATCATTTGCTTGTTTACTTCTTTTAATTCCGGAAGTGGAATCACTACATTCTTCTGAATATCTATCAACTTCTGTTGCAACTCTTGAATAGCCGGAACATTGCGCTCCAAGAGTGCGCTGTATGGCTTGTTCTCTTTCAGTAACTTGTCTGTCCAAATTAAATCCATTGACATCTTAGGGAAGTCTTTCAAGACCTCACCACGATTGACACCCACTTTATCGACCAAGAGGCTCACAATGCCGCGCTCCAACTTCCATACTTGATCTACTTGCGAGCGCATGGTGTCGCAAAGTTTCTCAACACTCTTAGCAGTCAGACGGAAACCAAGCAATTCAGCACGAATGAGTTCTTGCGCTTTAATCCAAGCTGGGCAGTTATAGCCCTCCTTTTCAAACGCACGACGCATCTTTTCTGCTTGAGCACGAACAATGGCAAATTTCTCTAAAGAGATCTGCTTCAACTCTTCAAGCTGCTTTGCATTTGCAGTAGCAGCACCGCCGCCACCGCCGCCCCCTTCATCGTCACCAACATCTTCGCCCTCTTCAGCATCTGGATCTTCTTCAGGCTCTTCAGGTCCTAGCTTGATATCTTCTGCGTTGGGATCAACCAATCCATCAACGAACTGGTCAATTTCCATTTCGCCACTGGCAATTTTGTCAACGTTAGCCAGCATTTCAGCAATAGTGACCGGACATGCAGCCAAAGCCATCACCATGTCTTTGAGGCCTGCCTCAATCTTCTTAGCAATAACGATCTCGCCTTCGCGAGTCAGCAAGTCAACTGTACCCATTTCGCGCATATACATACGCACCGGATCAGTTGTACGTCCAAACTCTGAATCCACTGTTGATAAGGCAGCTTCGGCTTCTTCTTCGGCTTCTTCTTCTGTAGTGGCTGCTGATGCATTTTCGTTGAGCAACAGCGTTTCAGCATCAGGCGCCTGCTCATAAACGGTAATGTTGATATCGCTTAAGAGGCTGATCAATGTATCCAAGGCATCCGCATCAGATAACTCGTCGGACATCACGTCATTCATTTCACCATGGGTTAAGTAACCCTTGGATTTACCCATCTTGATCAAAGTCTTCAAGCGGGTACGACGCAGCTCTTGTTGCTCTTCAGAGCCCAACTGCTGTGCCGCAAATTCTTTTAACAAGGCTTTTTCCTTAGCCTTACGCTCACGCGCCTTTTGACGATCCGTTAGGACAGGCTCGGCACCTTCGGCTGGAGCATCCGCTTTTGTTTTGCGTGCTTTTTTAACTTCTTCAACAACTTCAACCTGCTCTTCTGTTACCGGCGTTTTTTTGCCTTTAACTTCTTTCTCTACCTTAGGCTCTTCCACCTTAACTGCTTTGCCTTTTGTAGGCGCCTCAACTTTGACTGCGGGCTTGGCTACTTTAGTAACAACTGCTGGCTTCGCTACCGTCTTGGCAGGCGCTTTAGCTGCTGGCTTGACTGGTGCCTTAGCCGCAGGTTTAGCTGCTGGCTTGACCGGCTTTACAGGAGTTTTTGCTTTTGGGGCTGGCTTGGCAGGTGCTTTTGCTTTAGGTGCTGGCTTAGCAACCGCCTTCACTGGCTTGGCTGGTGCCTTAGCCGCAGGTTTAGCTACAGGTTTAGCTGCAGGCTTGACCGGCTTTACAGGTGCCTTTGCTTTAGGTGCTGGCTTAGCTAGTGTCTTCGCTTTTGGCGCTGGCTTGGCGGGTGCTTTTGCTTTGGCGCTTGCTTTTGACGCTGGTTTTGCAGGTGCCTTTGCTTTTGCTGCTGGCTTGGCTGCAGGTTTTTTAGTCTTGGTAGTTGGCATTTATAAGCGCTTATTTTCGTTACTGTTATCGGTGTCGACTCATTACAGGCAGTCACATCATCCACTTGCCCCAAATTTAATCAAAATAAAGCGCAAGTGGCTGAATTAAATCGGTTTTTTTCTGGGAATAGAGGATTATAGTCGATTACGACTTTTTTACCCCCGCCCTTACCTTAAATAAGGGGCAATTTAAGTATTTTCTAGAGGGTAATCAGAAAATACTTAGTTAAATTTCAGTCTTTCGCCTAACTCACGATAGCGCGCCCGATCTTGGTCGGTAGCAGTCCCCCCAGAAATCTTTTGGGTGATGTCGGTCATTTCCTGCTTGAGATCGGTCAATTCCAGCTTTTTAAAGCTGCCCTCTAAATCAGCCATAGCACCCTCAAGGTCCAAATCCGACCCCATCACCCGCTTACGCAGCACTTCATACAAGGGGGCAAATTCACTACGTGATAGCTGCTCCTGAAATAAAGCAAAAGATCCGGCGCCAACACTGGGTGGCTTACCAGCCTCACCCGGGATTAGCTCAACTAAATCACATTGCGCCAATAAATCTTGCATCAAGGCAAATGCCTTTTCTGAGCGTAACTTCGAAGCTTTTAATGCGAGCGTACGTTTATTAGCATCCAAGCTTTTACCTAGATGTGGAAACTGAATTAAGACTCGCAATAGTTGCTCAGCCAAATCGGTTGGTGCTTGAGGTGGCGCTATTGGCTGAACCCGCTTAGCAGCACCTTTAGCACTTTGCCATGGCGCACCTGGTGTGCGATTGGTATTGCCAAAATGGGGGTTTGTATTTGAGCGTTGAGGATGACTAACATACGCATTACTCTGTACCGGAGCAGGTGCCACCGTCAACCCACAAAATGACTCCAACTCAGCGGGAGTGGAATTCGTGCGAATCGCTACCTCCCGCAGAATTTGTGTACGCAATGCAATCGGAGGCATGGATAAAAGTAATGGCTTGGCAGCATGGTGGGTATGCGCCCTACCCTCTGGTGTAGTGAGCTCATGTTCTTGACTCACAATCTTAAAAAAGAAGCTGGATAAAGACATTGCTTCTTTAATTACTTTTTCAAAAGCAGGGGCACCATAGGCGCGGACATAACTATCGGGATCGTGCTCGGTTGGTAAAAATAAGAAGCGAATTTCTTTATCGTCTGACATTAATGGCAGGCAGGCCTCTAGCGCGCGCTGTGCAGCCCTTTGCCCAGCCGCATCTCCATCAAAGGAAAATACGATCCGATCGGTTTGACGCAATAACATCCGAACGTGATTTGCAGTGCAAGCCGTACCTAGAGTAGCAACTGCATTCGGGAAACCCAGTTGCGCCAGAGCCACAACGTCCATATAGCCTTCGCACACCAAAACATACTCTTGCGCACGAATCGCTTGTCTTGCTTCAAACAAGCCATAGAGCGTATTGCCCTTAGAAAATAATGGTGTTTCAGGTGAATTTAAATATTTCGGCTCGCCCTGATCCAGAATACGTCCACCAAAACCAATCACTTGACCCTTTGGATTACGGATGGGGAACATGATGCGATCACGAAAACGATCGTAACGACGAGCAGTCTGTTGATTATCCGTTTGCTCGCCCTGAATCAGCAAACCGCCTTCGAGCAAGGTCTTTGCAATCTCATCATTGGCATAGGTGCCAAAGACAGCTTCGAGTCCCTGCCAACCATCAGGCGCATAACCTAGGGAATAACGCTTGGCAATTTCGCCAGTGAGGCCGCGACCCTTTAGATACTCTACAGCCCGCGGTGCTTGCTTTAATTGTTGTCGATACCAATCGGCTGCAGAACTCATTACCTCACTTAAGGCCATGGTCTGCTGCAATCTAGCAACATCATTTGCAGTGCGTTCTTCACGCGGCACAGTTAGACCGGCTGAGCGCGCTAACTCTTCAATGGTGTCGACATAGCCAAGGCCAGCATATTCCATCATGAAGCTGATAGCAGAGCCATGCGCGCCACAACCAAAGCAGTGATAGAACTGCTTGGTAGGCGAAACCGAAAACGATGGTGATTTTTCTTGATGAAAGGGGCACAAACCTTGATAGTTCGCGCCCGCTTTTTTGAGTTTGACATGCTGCCCCACCACATCGACGATGTCGATCCGATTCAGTAAATCGGCAATGAAAGATTGGGGGATGAGAGCCATAAACGCCAGTATCGGCTATCGAAAAGGATTGATGATGACTTTATTTTGCAAGTGCAGCCTTCACCAAACCAGATACCTTACCCATATCGGCTTTGCCAGCCAACTGGGCTTTTAAGGCGCCAATTACTTTACCCATGTCTTGCGGACCAGTTGCACCCGTTGCAGCAACTGCGGCAGTAACGGCTGCCGCTACTTCAGCATCTGATAATTGCGCCGGCAAATAGACTTGCAATACTTCCATCTCGGCAGCTTCAATTGCCACCAGATCATCACGCTGTGCTTTTTCAAACTGAGAAATAGAATCTTTGCGCTGCTTAATCATCTTTTCAATCGTGGCAATCACGGCGGCATCGTCGAGCACAATGCGCTCATCTACTTCGCGTTGTTTAATCGCGGCCAATAAAAGACGAATCGTTCCCAAGCGGGCCACTTCTTTGGCGCGCATGGCACTTTTCATGTCTTCAGTAATTTGATCTTTAAGGCTCATAAGAATTCCCTGATATCGTCAATATTCGGTAGATTAGAAAGCAAAAACCCGCTGCGTTTCACCGTCAGCGGGCTTCAAAGCTGCTCGGTGAAGAGCGCTTTAAATTTGATTAGTAGAGCTTCTTAGGCAACATTTGGCTGCGAATGCGCTTGTAATGGCGCTTAGCAGCTGCAGCCTTTTTACGCTTACGCTCAGCCGTTGGCTTCTCGTAAAACTCGCGGGCACGCAAGTCTGTCAAAAGGCCATTTTTCTCAATGGTGCGCTTGAAACGGCGCAATGCCACTTCAAAAGGTTCGTTCTCACGTAGGCGGACTGTAGTCATACTTGTTTAACTCGTATATGCTCGAAAATTATCGAAAATTAATCTGAATCACGGATTCTAGCACGGCTAAGTAAAAAATGATTGTTTTAGGCATAGAAACTTCTTGTGACGAGACCGGCGTGGCCCTATATGACACTGCTGCCTGGGAAAATGGCGATTTAGCCGCAAAAGGCATCCTAGGGCAAGGCTTGCACTCCCAGATCGCCATGCACCGAGAGTATGGGGGTGTTGTCCCAGAATTAGCCTCTAGAGACCATATTAGGCGGGTTTTACCCCTCCTAGACGAGTCCTTAGCCCAAGCCAAGCTCACCTTAGGGCAAATTGATGCCGTGGCCTTTACCCAAGGGCCTGGCCTTGCTGGCGCCCTTCTGGTAGGCAGCGCCTTTGCCAAATCCCTCGCTCAAGGCCTCAATTTACCCTCCATTGGAGTTCATCACCTCGAAGGACACCTCCTTTCACCTCTTTTGGGCACTTCTGCACCGTCTTTTCCCTTCATTGCCCTGCTGGTATCCGGTGGACATACCCAGCTGATGCTGGTGAGCAAGGTGGGTCATTACGAACTCCTTGGGGAGACCTTAGATGACGCCGCCGGGGAAGCTTTTGATAAAACCGCCAAATTACTTGGCCTGGACTACCCAGGTGGCGCTGCCATCTCCAAACTGGCAGAAAAAGGTCAGGTAGGCCGTTTTGATTTACCAAAACCGATGCTGCATTCCAAAGATTTAGATTTTTCGTTCTCAGGACTAAAGACTGCAGTGTTAAATCAGGTTAAAAAATGGGATGCAGGTGAATTAAAAAGCCCCGAACAAATGGCGCAATTTCATGCTGATCTTGCAAGAAGCTTTGTTGATTCCCTGGTGGCAGTACTGGTGAGCAAGTCTGAAAAAGCGCTCAAGCAAACTGGCTGTAAACACCTGGTACTAGCTGGTGGCGTAGGAGCCAATCAACAACTGCGTAGCGCTTTGAATGAAAAAGCAAAAAAAGGTGGTTTCGAGGTGCACTACCCACCTTTAGAGCTATGCACTGACAACGGTGTCATGATTGCTTTTGCAGGCGCACTTCGTATGCTTGCCGACAGCAAGGGACTGAGTAAATCGGGTGCTTTTGATATCAAACCCCGTTGGGATTTGGCCAGCAATAATCTGACCTAAGCAAAAAGCTAAATTGCTTATTTGCTTATTTGCTTATTTGCTTAAACTAATTTTTGCGTATGCACTGTGGTTGTGGATGGATTCAAAGTTTTCCGCCTCCACCACCAAGGATAGAATTCGCTCATCTTTTTTTAGTTGGCCAGCCACATCGCGCACCAAGTCTTCCACAAACTTCGGATTGTCATAAGCGCGCTCAGTAACCCACTTCTCATCAGGGCGCTTGAGCATGCCCCAGAGCTCACTAGATGCTTGGCTTTCAGCGGCCTGCACCAAATCTTCGACAGTCATTTTTGTCTGCGAATCGAGCGCTACCGACATCGTGACGTGTGAGCGTTGGTTATGGGCACCGTACTCAGAAATCTCTTTAGAACAAGGACACAAACTCATTACCGGTACCAGTGCGCGTAAGTTCAACTCAACATCTACATTGCCTGTCGCCAGTAACTTACCCTTAGCAATCCAGGTCACCTCATAATCCATCAAGCTTTCAACGCTTGACACGGGGGCGGCTTTTTTCACAAAGTGTGTATATGAGAATTGAATACGGCCTTCAGTTGCGTTAAGTAGTGGCAACATCTCACGCACCATCTTGACTACAACCTCACTATCAATAGCTTCTGTTTGCTTTTGCAAGAGCGCAACAAAACGCGACATGTGCGTGCCTTTGACATTGGCAGGCAATGCGACATCCATCTCAAAATTACCTACCGCTGGGAAAGTACCAGCTTTAGTGCGAATCATTAAGGGATGGCGTAAGCCACGAATTCCTACTTGCTCAATTGGTAAGGCACGCTCATCGTGAGATGACTGCACGTCAGGCATGGCATGAGTTTGCAAAAAAGCCGTATTGATATCGTTCATAGATCTATTTTCCAGCAAATGAGACTTATTTGCCCAGCACCGCAGTTTTTACATTTAGAAGGTCTGGAAATCGCTCTGTGATGGATTTAGCAATGCCAATGGCATCTAAGCCACACTGCGCCATGAGAATGCTGTAATCACCGTGTTCAACAAATTCATCAGGAATACCCAATTGCAACAGAGGCTTAGTCATGCCCGCTTTGGCAAGCACCTCTAAGCAAGCACTTCCAGCACCGCCTTCGATTGCACCATCCTCCAGAGTCACCAGGTAATCATGGTCGTTCGCCAAAGACTTTACAAGATCAACGTCAAGTGGTTTTACGAAACGCATATTGGCTACAGTGGCATCGATTTGCTCTGCCACTTCTAATGCGGGGTAAAGCAAAGTTCCGAAAGCGATGATTGCCACACGCTTTCCAAGTGGTGCGTTCGATTTTCTGCGGATCTCACCTTTACCAAGTGGAATAGTGCGTAATTCTGTCGAAGGCATCGTGCCTACACCAGAACCACGTGGGTAACGAACTGCACTCGGATGTGGCTGATGAAATGCAGTTGTTAATAAATCACGGCACTCAGCTTCATCAGCAGGCGTCATCACCAACATATTCGGAATACAGCGCAAGAAAGCAATGTCGTATACACCGGCATGTGTCGCTCCATCTGCGCCAACTAAACCGGCACGATCTAAGGCAAACAAAACTGGTAAATCCTGAATCGCTACATCATGAATCAGCTGATCATATGCACGCTGCAAAAAAGTGGAATAAATTGCCACTACCGGCTTCATTCCCTCGCATGCCATACCTGCTGCGAAGGTAACTGCATGCTGCTCTGCAATGCCAACGTCGTAATAACGCTTAGGAAATCTTTTTTCAAATTCAACCAGGCCAGAGCCTTCGCGCATTGCTGGAGTAATACCCACCAAGAGTGGGTCTACTTGCGCCATGTCGCATAACCATTCACCAAATACCTGGGTAAAAGTTTTTTTGCTTGAGGGCTTGGATTTCACTCCCTCCTCGGGATCAAACTTACTCGGGCCATGATACAAAACCGGATCTGCTTCCGCTAATTCATAGCCTTGGCCCTTACGGGTAACCACATGCAAAAACTGAGGTCCACGCCCTTCGATCGCCAAACGACGAACGTTCTGCAGCATCGGAATGAGGGCATCTAAATCATGACCATCAATCGGCCCAAAATAATTAAAGCCAAATTCTTGAAAAATAGTGGATGGAGAAACCATACCTTTAGCATGATCCTCTAAGCGTTTTGCAAACTCACGCAATGGTGGTGCAATCGATAGAACACTATCAATACCTTTTTTAGTGGCGGAATAAATATTGCCACTGAGCAGTCTAGCCAGATGACGATTGAGCGCCCCCACTGCTGGCGAAATAGACATATCGTTGTCATTTAAGATCACCACCAATGGCAAGTCGTCATAGACGCCCGCATTATTCATCGCTTCAAATGCCATGCCACCAGTCATCGCACTATCGCCAATCACTGCAACAGCTACATGCTTTTCGCCTTTGGTTTGAAAAGCGCGGGCCATTCCCATGGCCGCAGAGATGCTAGTGGAAGAGTGGCCTGTACCAAAAGCGTCGTACTCACTTTCAGAGCGGCGGGGAAAACCAGAAAGGCCATTGAACTGGCGCAACGAGGCCATTTTTTCACGACGGCCGGTCAAAATTTTGTGGGGATAACTTTGATGACCCACATCCCAAACAATCCGATCATCGGGGGTATCAAAAACATAGTGCAAGGCAATCGACAATTCAACCGTACCCAAATTGGAGGAAAGATGTCCGCCGGTTTTTGAAACGGAATCGAGGATAAATTGACGTAACTCTTCAGCTAGCGCTGGCAACTCTTCACGCGTGAGTTTTTTTAATTCGGCCGGAGTATTAATTGAATCTAAAGTCATTGAATCGGTAATCTTTACTTATTTGCCTCGATTGACTACCAAGAGGGCTAACTCCCTTAAGGGGTCAGCCTCACTGCCAAAGCCCTCTAAATGGCCGATGGCTTGCGCTTGTAGTGTTTGAGCTTGTTTCTGTGCATAGTCTAAACCCATCAAGGTAACGTAAGTAGGCTTATCGTTTGCCGCATCCTTACCCGCAGTCTTACCCAAGGTTTGACTGTCTGCAGTTGCATCCAAGACATCATCCACAATTTGAAAGGTCAAACCCAAGGCCTCAGAATAACCCCTTAAAGAGCCCATTTGACTCACATTGAGGTGGGCAGCAATGCCACCCATTTGCACAGCACACGATAGAAGTGCGCCTGTTTTTAAGGCATGCATGTGTTTTAAGTCGGCCAGATCAAGCTTCTTGCCCACACTGTCAAGGTCAATTGCCTGACCACCAGCCATACCGCGCGACCCCGAGGCAGCAGCTAAAGCAGCAATCATTTGCAAACGAAGCTGTGCAGAGTCATCAGCCAGTGCCAGAATCTCAAAAGCGCGGGTTTGCAAGGCATCTCCAACCAAGAGGGCAGTGGCCTCGTCGAAGGCCTTATGCACTGTAGGGCGACCGCGGCGTAGGACATCATTGTCCATGCACGGCAAATCATCGTGAACCAAGGAATAGGCATGAATACACTCAATGGCCACGGCAGCACAATCGAGCATCTCTGGTTTGGCATCACCTAATTGACCAGCTGCATAAACCAATAAGGGGCGCACCCGCTTACCCCCGCCCTGAGCCGCATAGCGCATGGCCTCATGCAGACGATTTGGAATGGTTTGGGCACTATCCAGCATATCCCCTAAGGCGGATTCGAACTGCTCTGAATGCTGCTTGAGCCACTCCTGAAATAAAGAATTGCCAGTCATACAGTCTTTTTTAAAACTTTTAAGCTTCGAAAATGCGTACTTGTTGCTCAACCTGTGCCAAAACCCCTTGGCAATGTTTGAGCAAGGCTGCACCGCGCTGATAAGCTAAAAGTGTCTCTTCCAAAGAAAATTTGCCTGATTCCATATCTGAAATCAGCTTTTCAAGCTCCTTAACCGCCTGTTCATAACGCAAATCAGGGTCGATTTGCACCTCAAGCCCGGCCTTTGGGTTTTCCGATTTTTTGGCTGGCATATGCTGATTTCTTTCGTTTAAATGGCACAAATAGCCCTACATATTAAAGCGAGAACCCATATCGATGGGTATAATTACCCCCTTCCTTTCCAATATCGACACGTCGATGGTTGGATTGGTTATTCCGCTTAGCTTCGGCTGACGTTTTCGGGGGTGGGGAGAATGACTAATCTGGCTACCGCGCAGAAGCTTGCGCCGTCCAATTTACAACTGCCGGTTTCGGCCTATTTTGACGTTGAACTTTATCAACGTGAGATTGAACTGCTTTTTAAGCAGGGTCCTGGCTATGTAGGCCATGAATTAATGGTGCCTGAAATTGGCTCCTATCAAACAATTACTGCAGAAAATGAAGGGCGTCTACTCGTTCGCCATGAGCAGGGCATCGAATTACTCTCCAATGTATGCCGTCATCGCCAAGCTTTAATGCTCAATGGCTCAGGTAAAACTGACAATATCGTTTGCCCACTGCACCGCTGGACCTATGATCTCGAGGGCAAATTATTAGGCGCACCTCATTTTGAAGATAAGCCTTGCCTTAATTTAGGTAAATCGCCATTGCAAAACTGGCAAGGGCTTTTATTTGAAGGTCCGCGTGATGTGCGTGCTGATCTTGCCAAGCTAGGTGTCGCTGATGACCTCAAATTTGAAGGTTATATCCTCGATCACATTGAAGTTCATGAGTGCAATTACAACTGGAAAACCTTTATTGAGGTTTACCTTGAGGACTATCACGTAGTGCCATTCCATCCAGGTTTGGGGAAATTTGTTTCTTGCGAAGATCTCCACTGGGAATTCGGTGATTGGCATAGTGTACAGACCGTTGGCATTCACAAGAACCTGAGCACTCCAGGTTCGGCGACGTATCGCAATTGGCACGAAGCAGTCCTGCGCCATCACGGTGGCAAGATGCCCCGCCACGGCGCCATTTGGCTAACCTATTACCCCAACGTCATGGTTGAGTGGTACCCAGGTGTTCTGTGCGTTTCCACCTTGCATCCGATGGGCCCAAACAAAACACGCAATATTGTTGAGTTTTACTACCCTGAAGAAATTGCCCTCTTTGAGCGTGAATATGTAGAAGCTGAGCGTGCGGCTTACATGGAAACGTGTATCGAGGATGATGAAATCGGTGAACGTATGGATGCCGGGAGAGCAGCTTTACTAGCTCGCGGTATTAATGAGGTTGGCCCTTACCAAAGCCCAATGGAAGATGGTATGCAACACTTCCATGAATGGTATCGTCGTGTCATGCAATTTGAAGGCCTCTAAAAGACAAAGGATACGCAAGTGACTCCCCTCATTACCGCCAATCAATTAGAAGAGATTATTAACAGCGGGGAGAATGTTTTACTCTGCGATTGTCGCTTTGACTTAAACGATCCGACTGCCGGTAAAAAAGCGTATTTAGAAAATCATATTCCCGGCGCTATTTATGTCGACCTTGATCAAGATTTATCTGGTGAAAAAAAATGGTCTAAACGGCAGACACCCACTACCTACACCAGAATCTTGGGCAAAAACCAAATCCCGCCTCGGCATCGACCCCAATACCTTGGTGGTCGCTTATGACAAGCAAGGTTCAATGTATGCCAGTCGCCTTTGGTGGATGCTAAAGGCCACTGGACATGCTCATGTCCAAGTATTGGATGGCGGCCTAGATGCCTGGAACGGGCCAATGGGCACCATTCCCCGTCCTGCCACCCCCACAGCTCAAGCGCTTGAGGCAAGACCCTATGTGGGCCTCGTACACGCAAAGGAAGTTCTTCAGAACATTACTAGTCAACAATATTTGGTGATTGATGCCCGCGCCAATGATCGCTTTCATGGACAAAATGAAACCTTAGATCCAGTGGGTGGACATATTCCTGGAGCGATAAATCATTGCTTTAAAGAAAATTTATCAGCCACTTCATTTAAAGCGTCTGACTTACTCTTTAAGGATTTTTTAGCTTTACTCGGCAACCGCAAAGCTGCCCAAGTTATTCATCAATGCGGCTCAGGAGTAACTGCTTGTCACAACCTCTTAGCAATGGAAGTAGCTGGCCTCAAGGGTTCACGCCTGTATGCGGGGAGCTGGAGTGAATGGTGCGCTGATCCGAGCCGCCCAATCGAAAAATAAATTGGTGCTAGTGCAAAACGGATAGCAACAATACAAAACCAACACCACACGCAATCAAAACAGTTTGGCGCAATGATTCTGCCCAGTGTGGGCGACGATGCATTTGCGGAATCAGATCACTGACCGCAATATAAATAAAACTACTTGAGGCAATCACCAAAAGATATGGCATGATGGAATGCGCCTGCGCCAAAAAGAAGTAAGCCAGCACACCCCCCAAAACTGCGGCTAAGCCACAGATCAGGTTGTAGAGCAAGGCGCGAGAACGTGTAAATCCAGCGTTGAGCAGCACCATGAAATCACCGATTTCTTGAGGAATCTCATGCGCAATGATTGCCAAAGCAGTAAAAAATCCAACATGATAATCAGCCATAAAGGCAGCGGCTATCAAAACACCATCAACAAAGTTATGCAAGCCATCACCAACCAAAATCATCCAACCACTGCGTCCAGCCACCTCAGCATCATGACCATGATGGTGATCATGTCCATCACCTTCGTGGTGATGACTATGGCGCAATAGGGAGATTTTCTCTAGCAAGAAAAAGCCCAATAAGCCCGCCAATAAAGTGGCAAATAGAAGACGGGGCTCACTTCCGGGAAAGCTAAATGCTTCGGGTAGCGAATGCAACAAAGCAGTAGATAACAGAATGCCAACGGAGACACTCACCATGTTCTCCACCATCTTCGAAAGCAATGACAGTGAGCAACTTGCAGCAATCAACACGCTCACAGTACCAGCGAGTGCAGTGATGAAAATAATGCTTTGTAGTACAGACATGGTGATCACACTACTCCATACTGCTTAAACCAAGCGATGCATTTATTCCAGGCATCCTTGGCAGGACCCTCGCGATAAGATTCTCGATAGTCAGCATGAAATGCATGCGGGGCATCTGGGTAGACCTCAATGCGAGATGCTCTCGCGGCCGCATTATGAGGTGCCGCTTTAGCTAAGGCGGCACGCATTTGCTCCACGGTCTCGAGCGGAATACCCATATCGGTACCGCCATATAAACCCAATACCGGCGCATGCAAGTTGCTAACGATATCAATTGGCTGCTTCGGATTAGTAGGGGTATTTTCACCAACGAGGCGCCCATACCAAGCTACACCCGCTCTGACAGTAGGAAGGGTGGCTGCCAACCAAGTAATGCGGCCACCCCAACAGAAGCCAGTGACACCAACGCGCTGTATATCACCGCCATTCTTAACGGCCCAGGCAAGTGTTGCCTCGAAGTCTGCAATCACTTGCGCATCGGGGGTTTTAGCCACGATATTGGTCAAAATGTCGGCAATCGTGCCGTAATCATTGGGGTCACCAGCACGGATAAAAAATTCTGGGGCAATTGCCAGGTAACCTAGCTTGGCAAACCGTCGCGTGACATCGGCTACATACTCATGTACCCCAAAAATTTCACTGACGACGATCACGATCGGCAACTGGCCGTGCGACTTTTCTGGTCGTGAGACATAGCATGGCAATTGAAAACTTCCAACAGGAATCATTTGCTCGCCAGCAGTCAAACCCACAAAATCGGTCTGAATCGTTTCAGCGAGTACTGGTGTGGATGCTGCCACATAACCTACACTGACGCCGGTAGCAGCGATAGCAGATGCCTTAATAAAATCTCTCCGATTGTTTTTCATCATTCTTTACCCAAATTAATGGGCCTCCTCCCAATTATCGCCAATACCAATGCTCACAAGCAATGGCACCTTCAATTGTGCGACATTACACATAAGGTCTGGGAGTTTGGCTTTGAGCAATTCAATTTCATCTATGGGCACATCAAACACTAGCTCATCGTGCACTTGTAAGAGCATGCGCGTCTTAAGTTGTTCCTTTTCTAGCCAAGCTTCTACAGCAATCATTGCCAATTTAATCAAATCAGCGGCAGTACCCTGCATTGGCGCATTAATGGCAGCGCGCTCGGCACCTTGGCGCCTTGGGCCATTTGATCCTTTAATCTCAGGCAACCACAATCTTCTACCAAACACAGTTTCTACATAACCATGCTCTCGAGCAGCGAGACGAGTCCGCTCCATATATTGGGCTACACCGGGGTAGCGATCAAAGTATTTGGCAATATAGTTTTGTGCCGCGGAGCGTTCAATACCCAAGTTCCCCGCTAAGCCGAAAGCACTCATGCCATAAATCAGACCAAAGTTAATAACCTTGGCATAGCGTCGCTGCTCTGAATTGACTTGGTCTAAAGGAATACCAAAAATTTCAGATGCGGTTGCTTGATGCACATCCTTGCCGGCTGCAAAAGCAGCCATGAGATTCTCATCTTCTGCAATGTGCGCCATGATGCGTAACTCTATTTGAGAATAGTCAGCAGAAAGCAATTTACAACCTTCAGCTGGAATAAAGGCCTCTCGAATGCGACGCCCCTCTTCTGTACGCACCGGAATGTTTTGTAAATTAGGATCACTCGAAGCCAAACGACCAGTAACTGCAGTCGCCTGAGAAAAATTCGTATGCACGCGCCCAGTCTTAGGGTCAGCCATACGGGGTAATTTTTCAATATAGGTAGACATCAACTTAGCCAAACTGCGGTAATCCAGAATGCGTGCCGGCAATGGATAATCTTCTGCTAGTTTTTGCAAAACCTCTTCATCGGTAGATGGCGCGCCCGATGGGGTTTTCTTAACAACTGGTAACTCTAACTTGCCAAACAAAATCTCAGCAATTTGCTTGGGCGATTGAATATTAAAAGGCTGTCCTGCTAATTGATGTATTTCACCTTCTAACTCAAGCAGACGTTTGCCAATTTGTTGACCCTGCTTTGCCAACAAAGCCGAATTAATTCGAATGCCATTGCGCTCCATAATGCCCAGTACCCGCATCGCTGGCATTTCAATATTTTGATACACATAAAGTAAGCCAGGATTAGCCTGGATTTGTGGCCATAACTCCAGATGCAAACGCAATGTGATGTCGGCATCTTCAGCCGCATAGTCAGTAGCAATTTGCAGGTCCACTTGATCAAAACCAATTTGGTGAGCACCTTTGCCGCAGACCTCTTCGTATCGAATCGTTTTCATTCCCAAATGCCGCTCAGCCAGGCTATCCATATTGTGTGGCAGATGCGATTCAAGAACATAGGATTCAAGCAAGGTATCAAATGCAATACCTTGCAAAGTAATTCCGTAATTTGCAAAAATATGGGTGTCGTATTTTAAGTTTTGACCCACCTTTGCATGCGCTACACTCTCTAGCCAAGGGCGCAGCCGAGCAAGCACCAAGTCTCTATTGAGCTGGGTCTCACCATTGCGATGAGCAAGCGGAATATAACAAGCCTCGCCTGGCGTTACCGCTAAAGAAATTCCCACCAATTCAGCAGCAAGCGCATCTAAGCTAGTGGTCTCAGTATCGACTGCCGTAAGAGATGCTTGCTCAATTTTTTTGATCCAACGATCGAGATCCTCTTCTTTGACCACGCACTCGTAGCGCTTACTGATAGAGGCTTGAATGTCGGTGGTTTCTTGAGATAGGGTTTTAGTAGGGCTACTTGCTATTGCGCCAGCTTGACTTGAGGCCAGATTTGCATCACCTCTACCGACTTCCTGCGGCAATGGACTGCCCGCCAAATCCAAACGGGTTGATACCTCAGTCTGATCACCAGTGAGCTTTTTTTCAACATCGCGCAACCAAGTTTTAAACGCATAGCGTTCAAATAACTCGCGCAGTAAGGGGGCATCTTCCGGCTTTGCCAGCAGGTGATCTAAATTAGGTAAATGTGGAGATAAATCGCAATCGGTCTTTACGGTAATCAGTTGACGTGCCTGCGGGAGCCATGGCAAGGTCGCTCGTAAGTTTTCTCCGACTACACCCTTTACTTGATCTGCGTTTGCCATCAAGTTATCTAAATCGCCAAATTCAGCCAGCCATTTATTTGCTGTCTTAGGGCCAGCCTTAGGCACACCCGGTACGTTATCTACCGTATCTCCAATGATGGAAAGATAATCCACAATCCGCTCAGGGGGTACGCCGAATTTTGCAATCACCCCATCAATATCTAACCTCTCATCAGTCATTGTGTTGATTAAAGTGACGGATGAATTAACTAGCTGTGCTAGATCTTTGTCCCCGGTAGAGATAATCGTTTCCCAGCCCGCTTGGGTAGCCTGGCACGCTAAGGTACCAATCACATCATCTGCCTCCACCCCTGAAACCATCAGTACCGGCCAACCCAAAGCCTTTACCATCGCATGAATTGGCTCAATTTGTTTGACCAGGTCTTCTGGCATAGGAGAGCGGTGAGCCTTGTACTCGGAGTACATTTCATCTCGAAAAGTCTTACCCTTAGCATCAAAAACACAGGCAATATGATCGGTATTAAGCTCTGAGCGGGCGCGGCGCATCATATTGACCATGCCGTAAATGGCCCCAGTGGGTTCGCCGGCCCCGTTTCTCAGGTCAGGCATGGCATGAAAGGCGCGATACAGGTAGCTAGAACCGTCTACCAACAAGAGTCTATGTTTAGTCATACCGCAATCGTACAATCTAGTTGCGAACTTCTGTCAGGTATGGCCAAAGAACCATCCCAGAGCAGGCTTAAAAAGGTGAAATATGATGCATTTAAATACAAATTTATTGAAACAATTATTGCGCCAAACCCTTGTTTTAAAAGGTCTTTTCCTATTTTCAAGCCTGGTTTTAGCGCAGCAGCCTGCTGGCGAAGCCCTTAGCCAAGATGAACTTGCACGGATCAATAATCAGCCACTCGCTCCTGCCGTAAGCGCAAATGGCCTGACTAGCGCTCCAGAAATTCGCAAACCCAGCTTCCAGCACAAAGAAGCCACCGGTACTGAAGTAACTGAATACAAAAATCCCAATGGACCTACTGAAGTACAGGTTAAAACCAAGTACACCACCTATGAAATGTCGCCACCTGAATCAGTCAAGCCTGGTGCCCAATCTGGCGAAGGTGACTTGTTAAGCGTTCCTAGCATTAGCATCCCTTTTTAAGCCTGATTTCATATGGCTGTTTTTACCCCACTTGAGCTTGGTGATATCTCCCAATGGATAGAACAAGATTTTGATATTGGCCAGGCCCTGGAGATTCGCGGGATTCATGGTGGGATCGAAAACTCGAACTTTTTTTTAGATACTAGCCGCGATGGGCAAAAACACGAATACGTTTTAACCCTGTTTGAAAGACTGACCGCAGAGCAGTTGCCCTACTACCTAGAGCTGATGCGTCATCTGGCCAATCAAGGAATTCCAGTTCCAAGGCCCATTGAAAATAATCAAGGACTCATTCTTTTTGAGATCAAAGGTAAGCCAGCAGCGATTGTCACCAAACTTCCCGGGCTATCTAGATTAGAGCCTGCAGCCAATCACTGCGCTCAAGTTGGCGAGATGCTAGCCAAAATGCATTTAGCGGGCGCTCATTTTCCAAAAGTCCAAGCCAATTTACGTAGCTTATCCTGGTGGCAAAAAACAGTTCCGCAAGTAGTTGGCCATTTAGATGTAACTCAAGCGCAATTACTAACAAGCGAGTTATACGCCCAAGAAAACTTCTTTCACTCAGAGAGTTACGCTGCTCTGCCGCAAGGTGCAAGTCATTGCGACCTCTTCAGAGATAACGTACTGTTTGATCCTCAAGCATCTCATGATCCCTCCCAGGATCAATTGGGCGGCTTCTTTGACTTTTACTTTGCTGGCACTGATAAGTGGTTATTTGATTTAGCAGTCACAGCAAATGATTGGTGTCTAGCAGACAATAAACAAGACCTTGAGCCGACTCGTTTAAATGCATTATTAGAGGCCTATCAATCAGTGCGCCCACTTACAAAAGATGAACAAGCCAGTTGGCCTATGATGTTGCGTGCAGCAGCATTACGCTTTTGGATCTCTCGTTTATGGGATTTTTACTTGCCGCGAGATGCTCACATGCTGACGCCGCATGACCCAAAACATTTTGAGCGCATTCTGGAAAGTCGTCGCACCTTATGAAACTCAATTCGGTAATTGCTAGGGAGGGTTATACCTGGATACAGCAAGGTATTTGGCTATTTAAACAAAATCCTTTGGGATTTTTCATGCTGGTATTTATTTATGTTTTTGTGGCACAGCTCGCTGTATTGGTACCTATCCTTGGTGTCTTTGCGGTACTCATTTTAACCCCGACCTTATCTGTTGGTTTTTTGACCGCATGCCGTCAGGCTATTGTTAAAGAGCCTTTGCGTCCAATGGTCTACCTCATTGCCTTGCGCTCAGGCCCCATTATTCGCAAACGCATTTTGCAGCTTGGTTTGATCTATACCATCCTGATTCTTGTTCTGAGCATTGCACTCAGCGCCTTAGTTGACTTTGAAGCCCTGCTTCCCTTGGTCACTAGGGATCAGCCTCTGACGGCTGAGACGCTTCACCAAATTTATGAGCTGTTAGCGATCGGCGGCTTACTTTACATTCCGGTAGCGATGCTAATGTGGTTCTCCCCTATCTTGATTGCCTGGACTAATATGCCATTAGCTCAAGCCCTCTTCTCCAGTTTTATTGCATGCTGGAGAAATCGCGGCGCTTTTTTGGTGTACATCGCCATTTGGATTGTTGTATTGATCATTATTCCAATGGCAATTGGTGCAGGATTGAATGCACTGAATCTAGAGCAGGTAGCCTCATTCATCGTTGCTCCGATTTCAATGGCGGGCTTAACAGTAATGCAGTGCTCCTTCTATGCCACATGGAAAGCCTGCTTTGTAGAAGACGCAGCACCAAGCTATTTCGCTTAATTTTTTACGATACAAATCAATCAATTGCGGCAAGTTTTGCAATGCTCAATTGCAGCCACTTCACTCCATGCCGCTTGAAATTCACTTGCGCACGCGCATCTGCGTCATTACCCTCTAAGCCAGTAACCCGTCCTTCACCAAACTTAGTGTGAAATACGTTTTGACCAATTTTGAATGGATAGTTTCCACGAGGTGGCGCAGCCATTCTGGTAACCGCAGTAGATGCTGAGCCTACTCGTTTAGGCGGCAATTGTCGGGCACTACCAGAGTCAAAGAAATCATTGGATTCATATTCGCGCTGACGGGTGTAGCCATCCTGCCAAGTGGAGCCCGAGCTTCTACTAGCTCCACCCCAACGCGCATCTTTAGCTTTGGGTGTAAGCCACTTTAAGGAGTCTGATGGCAACTCTTCCAAAAAGCGTGAAGGCATGTTGTAGCGCACCTGACCATGGAGCATGCGTGATTGAGTATGCGACAAATACAAGCGCTCTTTGGCCCGGGTAATCGCTACATACATCAAGCGTCTTTCTTCTTCCAGGCCATTTTGTTCGTTCACACTATTCTCATGAGGAAATAATCCCTCCTCCAGCCCAGTAATAAATACCGCCGTGAACTCAAGACCTTTCGCGGAGTGGACTGTCATTAACTGCACAGCATCTTGGCCAGCCTGCGCTTGATTATCACCAGCCTCTAATGAAGCATGGGATAAGAAAGCGGCCAGTGGAGACACCTCCACTACTCCAGGTGCATTCTCACCAGGCAGCATGGCAGCAGGAGCATCCTGCCCAAATCCCTCTTCAGCAATGAAAGCGGTGGCAGCATTAATTAATTCTTGCAAGTTCTCTACGCGATCCTGACCTTCTCGCTCGCCAAGGTAATGCTGAATTAATCCGCTATGTTGAATCACAAACTCTACTGTTTCTGGCAAGGTGTTATGGCGTGTAGCCTCACGCATATGATCAACCAAGCGCACAAAGCCACTGAGTGATGCACCTGCTTTTCCAGTCAAAGTGGTAGCTGCTAAATACAAAGAGCATTGCTGGGCTCTGGCCTCATCTTGCAAGGCCTCAATGGACCTCGCACCAATGCCACGGGTTGGGAAATTCACCACCCGAGAAAATGAGGTGTCGTCGTTGGGATTTTCAAGCAAACGCAAATAAGCTAAAGCATGTTTAATCTCGGCACGCTCAAAGAAGCGCAGGCCACCATATACGCGGTAAGGAATCGCCGCAGAGAATAAGGCATGCTCAATAATGCGTGACTGGGCATTGCTACGGTAGAGCAAAGCAATTTCAGTTCGCTTTATACCGCTATTGACTAGAGCCTTGATTTCATCAACAAGCCAAGCGGCTTCGGCATGATCGCTCGGCGCATCGTAAACACGTACTAGCTCTCCATGCCCCGCATCAGTTCGCAAATTCTTTCCAAGACGCTCTGAATTATTCGCAATAATGTGATTGGCAGCATCGAGAATGTGGCCATGCGAGCGATAGTTTTGCTCTAGCTTCACCATCAGAGGATGAAACTGCTTTTCATAAAGACGCATGTTTTCCACATCAGCCCCACGGAAAGCATAAATACTTTGATCGTCATCACCAACAGCAAACACCGCACTACTTCCTGCGCCGCTGACATTCACGGGAATTTGCGAATGGCCAGAGAGTAATTTCAACCAGGCGTATTGCAAGGCATTCGTATCTTGAAACTCATCGATCAAAATATGGCGAAAGCGCTCTTGATAATGCGTTCTAATTGCTTCGTTATGCTTTAAGAGTTCGTAGCTACGTAATAAGAGCTCGGCAAAATCAACCACCCCCTCACGCTGACACTGCTCATCGTAGGCTTCGTAGAGTTGGGCCATCTTGGCCTGGAAATCATCACCCACTGATAAGTCCCGAGCCCGCTGGCCGCGTTCTTTTGCATGCCCTATAAAGTATTGCAATTGCTTGGCTGGATATTTCTCATCATCGACCTTCAAGCCTTTTAAAAGCCGTTTGATAGCAGAAAGCTGATCCTGGGTATCCAAAATCTGGAAAGTGGATGGCAAACCGGCCTCTTTATGGTGCGCGCGCAATAAGCGGTTACAAAGACCGTGGAAGGTGCCGATCCACATACCGCGGGTATTAATGGGCAACATGGCTCCCAAACGCACCAACATCTCTTTTGCAGCCTTATTGGTAAAGGTAACCGCCATGACGCCTATAGGGGATACCTGGCCGGTTTGGATCAGCCAAGCTATACGGGTAGTGAGCACGCGGGTCTTGCCGCTCCCCGCACCAGCCAAAATCAAGCCTGACTGGGCTTGACCGTGTTCATTGAGGGGCGGGAGGGTCACTGCCTCGCGCTGTTCTGGATTGAGGTTCGCGAGCAAATCTGAGTACATCGTCCCAATTATAATTTGCCTCTTATGCCAAATGCTTCGAATACCCCCAATTCTCCTGTGAACAGCTCAGTTGATGAGCTCGCCAAATCCTATGAACCCGCCCCCATTGAGGCTTATTGGGGCCCTGAATGGGAACGCCGGGGGATTGCAGATGCCACGCTAGCGGAAAACAAGGGTGATTTCAGTGTTCAGCTGCCACCCCCCAATGTGACTGGCACCTTGCATATGGGTCATGCCTTTAACCAAACCATCATGGATGGCTTGGTTCGCCACGCCCGCATGTCCGGCAAAAATACCCTCTGGGTACCCGGCACAGACCATGCTGGCATTGCGACCCAAATCGTGGTCGAACGCCAACTCGATGCCCAACAGATTTCTCGGCACGACTTAGGGCGTGAGAAGTTTTTAGAAAAAGTATGGGAGTGGAAAGAAACCTCCGGCTCGACCATCACCAGACAAATCCGCCGCCTTGGTGCTTCAATTGATTGGGGCAAAGAATATTTCACGATGGACAGCAAGATGTCCAAAGCAGTGGTTGAGGTTTTTGTTCGACTACATGAACAAGGTTTGATCTATCGCGGTAAGCGCTTAGTCAATTGGGATCCTGTTTTAGGTACTGCTGTATCTGACCTGGAAGTCGTCAGCGAAGAAGAAGATGGCTCGATGTGGCACATTCGCTACCCTCTCGCTGATGGATCCGGCTATCTCACCGTGGCAACTACTCGACCTGAAACGCTCTTAGGTGACGTGGCAGTGATGGTGAACCCCGAAGATGAACGCTATCGGCATCTCATTGGCCAGTTCGTTCTCTTGCCGCTATGCAATCGTCAGATTCCGATTATTGCTGATGATTATGTTGACTTGAACTTTGGCACCGGTGTAGTGAAGGTCACACCTGCCCATGACTTTAATGACTATGCCGTGGGTCAACGTCATCAGTTGCCGCTTATTAATATTTTGACTCTAGATGCCAAGATAAATGAGAATGCCCCTGCCGCTTACCAAGGCATGGAACGCTTTGCAGCACGAAAACAAGTGGTAGCAGATTTAGATTCTGCTGGTCTACTAGAAAAAGCACAGCCCCACAAATTGATGGTACCGCGCGGTGATCGTACGCAAACCATTATTGAACCCATGCTCACTGACCAATGGTTCGTAGCAGTTTCAAAACCAAGCCCTGACAATCAGTATCAGCCCGGCTCATCGATTGCAGGCGCCGCTCTTGATGCCGTCACCAAAGGTGATATCAAGCTCGTTCCGGAGAATTGGATCAGCACCTACACTCAATGGTTAGAGAATATTCAAGATTGGTGTATTTCTCGTCAACTCTGGTGGGGTCATCAGATCCCAGCTTGGTATGGAGAAGAGGGTCAAATCTTTGTAGCGCGCTCTGAAGAAGAAGCTCAAGCAAAGGCTATTGCAGCTGGATATACAGGCAAACTCAATCGTGACCCCGATGTATTGGATACCTGGTTTAGCTCGGCCTTAGTACCATTTAGCTCACTTGGTTGGCCCGAAGAAACCCCTGCGCTCAATCACTTCCTGCCGTCGTCGGTATTGGTAACTGGTTTTGACATTATCTTCTTCTGGGTAGCACGCATGGTCATGATGACCTGCCACTTCACTGGCAAGGTGCCCTTTCATACGGTCTATGTTCATGGCTTGGTACGTGACGCCGAAGGCCAGAAGATGAGCAAGTCCAAAGGCAATACCTTAGACCCAATTGATCTGATTGACGGCATCAAATTAGAAGAGCTGGTTGGCAAGCGCACCACTGGCCTCATGAATCCAAAGCAAGCAGAAAGTATTAGTAAGAAAACCAAAAAAGAATTTCCTGATGGCATTCCTGCATTTGGGACAGATGCCTTGCGCTTTACTTTTGCATCACTGGCTTCCTTGGGTCGCAATATTAATTTCGACCAAAAGCGCTGCGAAGGCTATCGTAACTTCTGCAATAAATTGTGGAATGCTACCCGCTTTGTTCTGATGAATTGCCCAGGCAATGATGAAGAAAATGGTTTTACTCCCTGCGACAATCAATGTGGTCCAGAAGGTTATTTAGACTTTTCGCCAGCAGACAGATGGATTGTTTCCTTGCTACAAAGAACTGAAGCAGATGTAGATAGGGGATTTAAAAACTATCGCTTTGATAACATCGCCAACAGTATTTACCAGTTTGTCTGGGATGAATATTGTGACTGGTATCTCGAGCTTGCCAAAGTGCAATTGCAAACTGGTACTCCAGCACAACAAAGAGCCACCCGCCGTACGCTCTTGCGAGTGTTGGAAACGATTTTGCGTATGGCTCATCCACTCATTCCATTCATTACTGAGACCTTGTGGCAAACGGTAGGCCCCAAGAGCGGTAAAGAGTTAGCCAAACAAGATAAGCAGACCATTGCACTTCAGGCTTATCCAGTTGCTCAGCTTGAAAAAATTGATGAGCAAAGCGAAGCGTGGGTAGCGCAGATCAAAGCCATCGTTGATGCCTGCAGAAATCTCCGTGGTGAGATGCAAGTCTCTCCAGCACTACGTGTACCACTTTGGATTAGCGGACCAGAAAACTTTTTAAAGCAAGCCAGCCCTTATCTTGTTGCACTGGCCAAGCTATCTGAAGTCAAGATCTACCTTATTGAGTCCGCGCTTGAACAAGATGCTCCAGGTGCTCCAATGGCTTTCGTTGGGAATATCAAACTACTGCTAAAAATTGAAGTGGATGTTGCGGCCGAGCGTATTCGTCTGAGTAAAGAAATCGAGCGTCTAGCTAATGAAATCAATAAAGCGCGCAACAAACTAGGGAATGAAAGCTTTGTAGCAAGAGCTCCAGAAGAAGTTGTGGCCCAAGAAAAGCAACGTTTAGCTGGCTTTGAACAAAATCATGAGAAGCTTGTAGCACAATTAGAGCGTCTCAAATAAAAAATATTGATCGGATTGAAGATGGCTACTACTACCAAAGCAGTTACTAAAGCGGTTTTCCCAGTAGCGGGATTAGGTACTCGATTTTTACCTGCTACTAAAGCTAGCCCTAAGGAGATGCTCAATGTAGTGGATAAGCCATTGATTCAATATGCTGTAGAAGAAGCTATTGCAGCCGGTATTACTCAAATGATTTTTGTTACCGGCCGAAGTAAACGCGCGATTGAGGATCACTTTGATAAAGCTTATGAGCTTGAAGCAGAACTTGAAGCTAAAAACAAACATGCCCTTCTAGAGATTCTGCGTAGCGTCAAACCAAGTCATGTGGATTGTGTATACGTTCGCCAGCCCGAGGCTCTTGGCTTGGGTCATGCAGTCTTGTGCGCAGAAAAACTAGTTCGTGATGAGCCATTCGCCATTATTTTGGCTGATGACTTATTGGATGGTCAGCCGCCCGTCCTCAAACAAATGCTCGACGTTCACGAGAGAGAGCAGGGCTCTGTATTGGCTGTTGAAAAAATTGACCCTGCAAGAAGTAGCTCATACGGAATTATTTCCGGTGCCGAGGTTTCTAAAGGCATTTACCGCTTAGATGGAATTGTAGAAAAGCCCCAGCCTCAAGATGCGCCATCTGATTTGGCGGTAGTTGGCCGATATGTTCTCTCATCAAACATCTTCGATCATATTCGTAATTTAAAGCCTGGTGCCGGTGGTGAAATTCAACTCACCGACGCAATCGCCTCTCTCCTCAAAGAAGAGCCTGTATTTGGCTATGAGTATGAAGGAGTGCGCTACGATTGCGGCAGTAAGTTAGGTTACCTCAAAGCCTCAGTGGAATTTGCTTTGCGCCATCCTGAGGTCGGAGCTGGTTTCGCCCAGTACCTCAAGGATCGCCATTTAGGCTAATCCCATTGTTTGGTTTGCAGCTTACCTTCTCTTTAAAAAGAAGATAAGCACATTCCCCTCTTGAGTAGTAGCTAGTAACTCATTACCGGTTTGCTTTGCAAAAGCAGGAAAGTCATGAGCAGCACCAGCATCCGTTGCCTTGACCTTTAATACCTCCCCTGTTTGCATGGTTGCCAGGGCCTTCTTAGTGCGCAAAATTGGTAGTGGGCAATTCATGCCAATGGCATCTACCTCTGCATTAAATATAATCGGCTCGCTCATTTACTGGCAACCCAAGCTTGCACACCAGCCAAGGCTGCTGCTAATGCTGCTGGATTATTACCTCCAGCCATCGCCATTTCAGGCTTGCCGCCGCCCTTACCACCAACTTGCAGCGCTACGAAATTGACCAAGTCGCCGGCCTTCACTTTAGCAATGGAATCAGCAGTAACACCGGCGATCAGACTTACCTTATCACCTTGGACAGATGCCAGCACAATCGCGGCAGTTTTCAACTTCGCCTTGAGAGCATCCATGGTTTCACGTAGAACCTGAGCATCAGCTCCATCTAAGCGAGCAGCCAAGACCTTCATGCCATTGACATCTACCGCCTGGGTGGCTAATTCATCACCTTGACTGGCCGCTAGTTTTGAATTCACCTTCTCGAGCTCGCGCTCAGCTTGGCGCAAGCTCTCTTGTAACTGCGTCACGCGATTAACCAAATCAGCGGGATGTGTTTTTAAAACACTCGCAGCGTCATTGATTTTGTCTTCCAAATCTTGCAAGAAGCGCAAGGCAGTATTACCAGTAACCGCCTCAATCCGGCGAATACCGGCAGCAACACCACTTTCAGAAACAATCTTCAAGCTACCAATATCGCCCGTACGAGCGACGTGCGTACCACCGCATAATTCTTTAGAGCTGCCGATCTCCAGTACACGCACTTCATCGCCGTACTTTTCGCCAAACAACATCATCGCGCCCGTTTTTTGCGCATCCTCTAAAGACATAACTTTGCCTGAGGTGGCAGTATTCGCTAACACTTCACGGTTAACAATATCTTCCACTTGACGAATTTGCGCAGCGCTAATCGGAGCATTGTGTGTAAAGTCAAAACGGGTTTTGCTAGCATCAACCAAAGAACCTTTTTGCTGCACATGATCACCCAATACTTCACGCAAGGCTTTATGCAAAATATGCGTAGCGCTGTGATTGCGCATCGTCTCTGTTCTCTGCTCAGCATCTACCAGAGCATTTAAAGAGTCACCCACTTGAAGATTACCTTCGATAAGCTCACCTTGATGACCAAACACATCTGCTTGAATCTTAAAAGTATCATCGACTGCAAAACGCATGGATTCATTACGTAACTCGCCGCGGTCACCTACTTGACCACCAGATTCAGCGTAGAAAGGGGTGTGATCCAAAACCACTACGGCTGCATCCCCCGCTTTGATAGATTGAACGGATGAACCATCTAAATACAGGGCAGTAACCTTTGCACCATCATGTTTAAGAGTGTCATACCCATGAAATTGGGTAGGCTTGCCAGAGTATTCGAGACCCTGTGCAACCTTGAACTTACCTGCCGCCCTAGCTTGATCGCGCTGCTTCTGCATTGCCACTTCAAAGCCAGCAGCATCCACAGCAACACCACGCTCACGGCAAACGTCAGCCGTTAAATCTAATGGGAAACCAAAGGTGTCATGCAAACGGAAGGCCGTTTCACCATCAACGGTAGTTGAGCCATTAGATAAAGCGCCCTCCAAAATTTCCATCCCATTGGCAATCGTTTGGAAGAAACGCTCTTCTTCTTGCTTGATGACTTCGCCCACCTTGTCTTGCGCCGCACGCAATTCGGGGTATGCATCACCCATTTCTTTCACTAAAGCCGGTACCAACTGATAGAAGAATGGTTTACGCGCACCTAATTTATAGCCATGGCGAATAGCGCGACGAGTAATACGCCGCAATACGTAGCCACGGCCCGCATTACCAGGAATAACGCCATCAACTACGATAAAACTACAGGCCCGAATATGATCTGCAATCACCTTTAATGACGGGCTCGCTGGATCGCAGTTCTCACCGCCAGCAGCATCCACCACATCTTTGGCTGCTTTTAATAAATTCACGAAAAGATCAATTTCATAATTGGAATGTACGTGCTGCAAGACTGCTGCAATGCGCTCTAAACCCATACCCGTATCTACACTTGGCTTCGGTAATGGATGCATGTTGCCGGCTTCATCACGATTAAATTGCATGAAGACGTTATTCCAGATCTCAATGAAGCGATCACCATCCTCATCAGGACTGCCAGGAGGGCCGCCAGGAATATGCTCACCATGATCATAAAAAATCTCGGTGCAAGGACCGCATGGGCCGGTATCACCCATCATCCAAAAGTTATCAGACGCATAACGCGCGCCTTTGTTATCCCCAATACGAATGATGCGATTGGCAGGAACCCCAATTTGGTCTTTCCAAATCGCGTAGGCCTCATCATCTTCAGCATACACAGTGACCAACAATTTATCCTTGGGCAACTCAAAGACCTGGGTCAATAAATCCCATGCAAATTGAATCGCATCTTTCTTAAAGTAATCTCCAAATGAGAAATTACCCAGCATCTCAAAAAAGGTATGGTGACGCGCGGTATAACCAACGTTATCTAAATCGTTATGTTTACCGCCAGCACGAATACACTTTTGTGCAGTAGTGGCACGGGTGTAAGGACGCTTATCAAAGCCTAAAAAGACGTCCTTAAATTGATTCATGCCTGCGTTGGTAAATAGCAAGGTTGGGTCATCCCCAGGAACAACTGGGCTAGATGGAACAATTTGGTGGCCTTTTGCGGCGAAGAAATCCAGGTATGCCTGGCGAATTTGAGAGACTTTCATAGGAATAATTATCGCATTGGCACCCATCAAGGGCAAACGCACCAAAACCCACTGGCATGCTGTCTTACAATCCCTCATCACGGCTACAAAGGAGTATTTAGTGGAAATCCGCAATCAGAAGGACTTTGGGGCTGGCCTAATGTACGTGGTCACCGGCCTCTTTTTTACCTTTATTGCCGCCCGACAGTCTATGTATAGCGCACCCAAAATGGGTCCTTGGTATTTTCCATTTTGGCTGGGTCTGCTCTTAACCGCCCTTGGGCTAGTGGTTTTAGTGAAGTCCCTTCAAGCCAAAACAGCACTTGAAAAAATTCCGCCTTTTGATTGGAAAATCATCGGTCTCATTACGGGCTCCGTAGTCCTATATGGGGTATTGCTACCCATCTTCGGCTTTGGACTGGCCATTATGGTGTTGGTATTTACATCTTCAAAGGCAAGTCATGAATTCGGCTGGAAGGGAACCTTGATCAACGCGCTCGTGCTTGCATTGGGCTCCTACCTCATCTTCGTTTTTGGCCTCAAATTGCAATTCCCATTGTTGCCTTACTTTTTGCAGTAAAGCCCAAAAAGAGATATTAAAAAAATGGATTTATTTAGCAATCTAGCACTTGGTTTTGATACCGCCTTCACTCTCCAGAATATGTTTTACTGCTTTCTGGGATGCATATTGGGCACATTAATTGGTGTTCTGCCAGGACTGGGGCCGATTGCCACGATTGCAATGCTACTGCCAGCAACCTATGCGCTGCCCCCCACCGCGGCGCTCATTATGTTGGCTGGGATTTATTACGGCTCACAGTATGGTGGCTCCACTACTGCGATATTGCTCAATATTCCAGGGGAAACCTCCTCGGTTGTGACAGCGATTGATGGCTACCAAATGGCGCGTAATGGCCGTGCAGGGGTGGCCCTCTTTACGGCAGGGATGGGCTCATTCTTTGCAGGTTGTGTGGCAACCCTAGTATTGGCTGCTTTTGCAAAACCCTTATCTCAAATGGCATTTCAGTTTGGTTCTGCAGAATATTTTTCTCTCATGGTTCTCGGATTGATTGGGGCAGTCGTGTTAGCTTCTGGCTCCCTAATTAAAGCCATTGGGATGATTGTCCTTGGCCTCTTACTTGGCCTCATAGGCACTGATGTGAATTCAGGGGTTTCTCGTTACGCCTTTGATTTGCCAGAACTCAATGACGGGATTGGTTTTGTTGCGGTAGCCATGGGCGTCTTTGGTTTTGCCGAAATCATGACCAACCTTGAAAAGAAAGGGCAAGACGAGGGCTTTTTGAACAAGATGAGCACCATGATTCCCACCAAAACAGATGTCAAGCGCATGGTCCCTGCGATCTTGCGTGGCACCGTGATTGGGTCCATCTTGGGAATTTTGCCTGGTGGCGGGGCTGCTCTAGCGTCTTTTGGAGCCTACTCAGTTGAAAAAAAGACTTCTAAATATAGTCATGAGTTTGGCAAGGGGGCCATTGAAGGCGTCGCCGGCCCGGAGTCTGCCAATAACGCGGCCGCCCAAACTTCCTTTATTCCACTGCTGACGCTCGGTATCCCGCCAAACGCTGTGATGGCTTTGATGGTGGGCGCCATGACCATTCACGAAATTCAGCCAGGACCCATGGTAATGACCAGTAATCCGGCATTATTTTGGGGCTTAATTGCCTCCATGTGGATTGGCAACATGATGTTGATTGTTCTCAATCTCCCCTTAATTGGCGTCTGGGTCCAATTATTGAAAATCCCCTATCGCTATATGTACCCCGCGATTCTGGTTTTTTGCTGTATCGGCGTCTATACCGTCAACAACACCGTGTTTGATGTTTACATCACCGCGGCCTTTGGTATTGCAGGTTATCTCTTTACAAAATTAGGCTGCGAACCCGCGCCCCTCCTTTTAGGATTTATTTTGGGTCCGATGATGGAGGAGCATTTCCTACGCGCCCTCCTTTTGTCTCGCGGGGACTTAAGTACTTTTGTAACACGCCCACTCTCCCTGGGCTTGCTGATCGCGGCAGCCCTCCTGGTGGTTGCAGTTACCTTGCCGGCAGTCAAAAAAACCCGTGAAGAAGCCTTTGTAGAGGAATAAGGGTGCTTATACCCTTTGCGCCTTGATCTTGGGAGCGCACTTTTCTCTACAATGGGAATATGTCCCAAGATAGCAAGCCCTCCAAACCAGCCTCCCCTGCTCTTGCAGAGCCCTCTAATTTTTTACGCCAAATCATCGATCATGATTTGACTAGTGGCGCCTATCAGCATCGCAGCAATAGCGCTGGTCAAGCAATACCTTCAATCATTACGCGTTTTCCACCTGAGCCCAATGGCTATTTACATATTGGTCATGCGAAAAGTATTTGCCTGAACTTTGGCTTAGCCAAGGACTACAACACGCAAGCTGGTGGTGCGCGTTGCAATATGCGCCTGGATGATACCAACCCTGTTAAAGAGGATGTGGAGTACGCCGATAGCATTTTGGATGCGGTGAAATGGCTAGGCTTTGACTGGGGCACTCACCTTTATCACGCCAGTGATTACTTTGATCGATTGTATGAATTTGCAGAAATTTTGATTCAAAATGGCAAGGCCTACGTGGATAGCCAAAGCGCTGATGACATTCATGCGAATCGGGGTAACTTTGGTCAACCTGGTAAAAATAGTCCGTATCGTGAGCGTAGTCCAGCAGATAACCTGCAGCTCTTTCGTCAGATGCGTGATGGCAAATTCAAAGACGGCGAACATGTCCTGCGCTTAAAAATTGATATGGCGCATCCAAACATTGTGATGCGCGATCCAGTGGTGTACCGTATTCGCCATACCGATCACCATCGCACTGGCAGCAAGTGGTGCATCTACCCTTTATACGACTACACACATTGCATTTCTGATGCATTAGAAAATGTTTCTCATTCCATTTGCACTCTGGAGTTTGAGAACAACCGCCCTTTGTATGACTGGGTACTCAATGCACTCAAAGAAGTGGGGGTCTTTAAAGACCCCCTACCGCATCAGTATGAGTTTGCTCGCCTCAATCTCACCTACACCATCACCAGTAAGCGCAAGTTATTGCAATTGGTAGAAGAAAACCATGTTGAAGGTTGGGATGATCCACGTATGCCAACGATTGTGGGGATACGTCGTAGGGGTTATACGCCTGAGAGCATTCGCCTTTTCTGCGAACGCATTGGCGTTTCAAAAGCGGATAGCTGGATTGATATGAGTACGCTAGACCAGGCTTTACGCGATGACTTAGAAGCCAGAGCACCTCGTGCCACAGCTGTCTTAAAACCACTCAAGCTAGTCATCCAAAACTTGGATGCCAACGTAAGTGAGTCTTGCTCAGCACCACGCCACCCCCATCATCCAGAGTGGGGTCATCGTGAATTTAATTTCACGCGCGAGCTTTGGATCGAGGCAGATGACTTTATGAAAGAGCCCACTAAGGGCTTCTTCAGACTTTATCCACCCATTGGCGATCAGGCTGGTGGACGCGTTCGCTTGCGTCATGGATTTGTGATTGAATGCACTGGGTTTGAAGTAGATGCAGATGGCAATGTCATCCAGGTGAACGCAACTCATTTTCCAGATAGTAAAAGTGGGACGCCCGGATCCAATAATTACAAAGTAAAAGGGAACATTCACTGGGTTAGCGCAGCCGAGGCGATTCCAGCTGAAGTGCGTCTCTATGACCACTTATTTAGCGACCCCCACCCAGACAGTGGGGATAAAAACTTCCTAGAAGCAATCAATCCAAACTCCAAAGAAACCATTACCGCTTACTTAGAACCCTGTATGAAAGATGCCAAACCGGAAGAGCGTTTTCAGTTTGAACGTCATGGCTATTTTGTTGCCGATCGAATCGATTCACAAGCAGGCAAACCCGTCTTTAATCGGACTGTTGGCCTGAAGGATTCTTGGAAATAGTTTTTAAGAATGCAGCAACGCTCGGATAGCGCAGCGGTGTTTTTAATTCTGCTAAGCGTGTATTTGTTACACGCCGAGATTCACGCATAAAAGACCATAGCATGGGGCTAACTATTTTTTGCAACTGCTCAGCAGGCAAGCGTGGTGGTCGCTCTAATGCAAACGCATCGGCTACCTGATCAAAGTAATCACCCATCTTTGTTTGGCCGCCATCACAGGCGTTAATGACTCTTTGTGGTTTACCGTGATAAACCGCTGCGCACACTAAATTCGCCAGATCATCGCTATGTATATGATTGGAGTATGCATCTTCATGTGGAAGTAATGCTGGAGTTTTGGCATGCAAGCGCTCAAGCGGCAAACGATCGGCGGCATAAATACCCGGCACCCGCAAAATAGTTACCCCTACACCATGGGCTGGCCCCCATAAACGAAGTGTGCGCTCAGCATCCACTCTGCGCTTGGCTCGCTCGCTTTGCGGATTAACCGGGGTCACTTCACTTACCTGAGCCCCTTGGTGGTCACCGTATACCCCTGTGGTGCTGACATAAATGAGGCGGCGGACAGTATTTGACCCTTGGGCTAAAATTCGGAGGAGGTTGCGGGTTCGGTTGTCGCGGACACCAACACTTTGGGGAGGTGCCAAATGAATGATCGTTTGAGCTAAATCGCTTAACCGCCATAAACTTTCTGGCTGATCTAAATTTCCCAAAATAGGTAGGGCGCCCGACTGTATTAACTCGCTAAAGCGACTTTTCTGAGAAGTTAAGGCAAAAACACGATAGTGCTTCGATAGCTGTTTGGCAACGCGCAGACCAATGTCTCCGCAGCCAATAATCAGGATTCGGGGTTTACCAAACGATTTCATAAGTGACATCGTAACGATTTATTGAAAGGAATGAGAGTGTCGTATCAAGTCACGCTCAAAACGAGCGGTAAGCAATTTACAGTTGATTCAGAAGAAAGCATCCTTGAGGCGGCCCTAAGACAGGGCATTAACTTGCCTTATGGTTGCAAGAATGGTGCCTGCGGTTCATGCAAAGGTAAGGTATTAGAAGGTCAGCTCAGCCATGGTCAACATAGTGAAGGTGCGCTGAGCCGGGCTGAAGAAACTGCGGGATCGATTTTGTTTTGCTGCGCACACCCACAGTCTGACTTACTGATTGAGGCTCGTGAAGTCCAAGGAAGCGGTGATATTGCCATTCGGAAAATTCCATGCCGGGTCAACACCATCACCAAGCCCAGCGCCGATGTAGCCATCTTGAAATTGCAACTACCGGCGGCTGAACGCTTTCAGTTTTTAGCTGGTCAATATTTAGAATTTTTACTGAAAGATGGTCAACGTCGTGCCTATTCGATAGCCAATGCCCCAGAGCAAGAAGGGCCACTTGAGTTACATATTCGCCATTTGCCTGGCGGTCTTTTTACTGATTTTGTATTTGGGGTGAAAGATCCAGCCCTCAAAGAAAAAGATATTTTGCGCTTTGAAGGTCCTTTGGGTAGCTTCTTTTTAAGAGAAGATTCTAAAAAACCCATTATTTTTGTTGCTGCAGGCACAGGCTTTGCCCCCATTAAATCGATCATCGAGCAAATGCAGCTTAAGAAAATAGCGCGGCCCGTTTATCTCTATTGGGGCGGTCGTCGTCCAGGCGACCTTTACTTGCCTGAACTGTGCGCCTCATGGGAAAAAGAGATTGCCAACTTTAAATATATCCCCGTTATATCGGATGCCCAGCCAGAAGATCAGTGGCAAGGCCGCACTGGCTTTGTTCATCAAGCCGTCATGCAAGACCATCCAGATATGAAAGACTTTCAGGTTTACGCCTGTGGTGCCCCCATCATGGTCAATTCGGCGCGGACTGACTTTTCATCTCAATGTCATCTACCTGAGGAAGAATTCTTTGCAGATTCCTTTACCAGCGCTGCTGATCTAGCGAGCTGATGGCCAGGAGCCCCACCATTTTTGATTCAAAGCGCGATAATAGATTCCAATTTGCCACCCCAACCAATCACCTATCCAAATGAATAATCCTGCCCAGACTGTTGATGCGCATTCCGTCATGTTCATTACCCCTAGACCAGAAGTCATCATGGTGGAGGGTAAGGGCTCATGGCTAGTCGATAACAATGGCAAACGCTATTTAGATTTTTTGCAAGGATGGGCTGTCAACTGTTTGGGTCATGGCAACCCCGGCATGATTGAGGCGCTCAATGCGCAAGCAAAAAAACTCATCAACCCCAGTCCAGCTTTTTATAACGAGCCAATGATTGGCTTATCCAATCTATTGACGGCAAATAGCTGCTTTAACAAAGTATTTTTTGCAAACAGCGGTGCTGAAGCCAATGAGGGTGCCATTAAATTAGCCCGCAAATGGGGGCAACTCAATAAGCCAGGCGCCTTTGAAATCATTACCTTTGACCATAGCTTTCATGGACGCACATTAGCCACCATGAGCGCCTCTGGTAAACCAGGTTGGGATACCTTATATGCACCACAAGTGCCTGGATTTCCGAAAGCAGAGCTCAACGATTTAGATTCCGTTAAAAAACTGGTGACAGATAAAACCGTAGCGGTGATGCTTGAGCCCGTTCAAGGCGAAGGCGGCGTCATTCCTGCTGATGCCACTTTTATGAAAGACCTGCGCCAATTTACTAAAGAGAACAGCATTCTCCTCATAGTGGATGAAGTGCAAGCTGGCTGTGGCCGCACAGGTACTTTGTTTGCTTATCAGCACTATGGTATCGAGCCTGACATCATGACTTTGGGGAAAGGTATTGGTGGTGGCGTTCCTTTGGCCGCCTTGTTAGCTACCGATGCAGTGGCTTGTTTTGTACCGGGTGACCAAGGTGGCACCTATAACGGCAACCCACTCATGACTGCGGTTGGCATCAGCGTAATTGAACAGTTGCTGGCACCTGGCTTCTTGGATTCAGTTAAAGCAAAAGGCGAACTTCTGCGCTCAGAACTACTGGCACTTTCTCATGAATTTAATCTGGGCGGTGAACGTGGTGAGGGTTTATTGCGCGCCCTGATTTTAGGAAAAGATATCGGCGGAAAATTAGTGGAACTAGCGCGTGATCGCGCACCGGAGGGTCTTCTGATTAACTCTCCTAGACCCAATCTATTGCGCTTTATGCCAGCCCTCAATGTATCTGATGATGAAATCCGTCAGATGTGTGGCATCTTGCGCGAACTTTTGAAACTGACTACCTAATCAACTAAATTTTTAGGTAGTGAAAAGGTAACATCTTCAACCACCCCCGGCAGTGCTCGTACTTGCCGCGGACCAAATTCTTGGATCTTTGCAACGATTGACTGCGCCAAACTCTCTGGCGCTGATGCGCCAGCAGTCAAACCCACGCGCTTTTTACCTGCAAACCATTCGGCCTTGAGTTGCTCCGGTGCGTCCACCATGTAAGACGGTACACCTAACTTTTCAGATAGTTCACGCAAACGATTCGAGTTCGAGCTTGCCTTACTACCCACCACAATAACGACCTCAACTTGAGGCGCCATCAACTTAACGGCGTCTTGACGATTTTGAGTAGCGTAACAAATATCTTGCTTGCGAGGTTGAACAATCTTAGGGAACTTGCTCGTTAATGCATCAACAATTTCTTTGGTCTCATCAACGGAGAGCGTTGTTTGAGTTACAAAGGCAATCTTGGTATCACTTGGGAAAGTCAATTTCTCAACATCGCCGATTTTCTCAATCAAGAAGACGCCCTCTTTCACCTGCCCCATAGTGCCCTCAACCTCAGGGTGGCCAGCATGGCCAATCATCAATACGGTATAGCCTTCTTTGCACATCTTAACGACCTCAAGATGTACTTTGGTTACCAATGGACAAGTCGCGTCATACACCTGCAATCCACGTTGTTCGGCATCTTGTCGCACCTCTTTAGAAACGCCGTGCGCACTAAACACCACAATGCCACCCTTGGGTACTTCGTGCAATTCATCAACAAAGACCGCGCCTTTTTCACGGAGCTCATTGACCACGTATGCGTTATGCACAATTTCATGGCGCACATAGATTGGGGCACCAAAGCGATTGAGCGCTTCATTAACGATATTGATTGCGCGGTCTACGCCAGCACAAAAGCCGCGGGGCTGGGCCATCAAAATTTCAGGGCTATCTATCGGATTCATGGCTGCTTTAAATATGTTCTAGAGAATCGCAACAATTTGCGCTTCAAAGGTAACGGGGCGACCAGCCAAGGGGTGATTGAAATCAAACCAAGCACCCTCTTCGTTAATCGATTGCAATACACCAGCATATTGAGCACCACCCGGGGCATTGAACTCAATCACATCACCCGGATTAAATTCTGCGTCCTCATCCCGGCCTTCTTTAAGCGCCCCCAAAGAAACCCACTGCACCAACTCATCTTTACGTTCGCCAAAACTTTCTTCCGGCGGGAGTAAGGCACTTTTTTTCTCGCCCACCTCTAAACCCAACAACACTTTTTCAAAACAAGGCGCAAATTGTCCAGAACCCATCAAAACCGTCGCGGGACGGTCAATAAACGTATTGATGTAATCCTCCCCATTGGGCAAAGTCAGCCGATAGTTGAGGGTGAGATAGGAATTAGGCAGAACAATAAGCTTAGTCATAAGGTAATTGTATCTAGGCAGCTGACCAAGGAACACTCTCCGATCCCAGATTGGCCAAGAGAGGATCAGCCTAGAGAGAAATTACGCGCCCAAGGCGCTCAGTCATTAAATGATGCTGAGCTCTTAGCCATCTTCTTGCGGGTTGGAGTTAAAGGCAAAAGCGCCGTGGCCTTGGCCCAAGATCTTCTCCATCAATTTGGCAGCCTACCTCGCCTTTTGAGTGCTAGCCCTGACGAGCTAACGCGCATTCACGGCATGGGACTCTCAAAATGGTCACAAATCCAAGCCGCCTATGAACTAGTCAAGCGTAGCCTGGAGGAAGGGCTGGCATACGACTCGATCTTTTCTTCGCCAACCCATGTCAGGGAGTTTTTACAGGCAAAAATAGGCAAACTACCCCATGAAGTCTTTTTATGTCTTTATTTAGACTCCAGATATCGTCTGATTGAGTGCCAGGAGCTCTTTCGGGGGTCGATCACCCATACAGCTGTCTATCCACGAGAAATCCTCAAGGAGGCCCTCACCCGCAATGCCAGCGCCATCATCGTGGCCCATAATCACCCGAGTGGGAATCCGCTACCAAGCCAGGCTGATCAAGATTTAACCAACATCCTCACAAAAGCCCTGGAACTAGTCGATATTCCGCTACTTGATCACTGTATCGTGAGCGGGAGTGGTTTTTTCTCATTTTCAGACTCAGGCCTTATGTAGATTGACTTTTAAAGATAGTAATTACTAACTTTAATGGTAATTCAGAATGTCTAGATCCATTTATTACACCAATCGTTCAAACTAAAGCCAATTAGGGGTAGATCAAAACCCTCTATGCCTGATACAATCTTCTTTTTTCGCAATTATGGAGTCCGTCATGGCAAAAGTTTGCCAAGTCACTGGGAAGAAGCCGATGGTTGGCAACAATGTATCCCATGCAAATAACAAAACAAAGCGTCGCTTTTTGCCTAATCTGCAAAATCGTCGTTTCTGGGTAGAATCTGAAAACCGTTGGGTCAGCTTGCGCTTAACCAACGCTGGTTTGCGCGTGATCGACAAAAATGGCATCGATGCTGTTTTGTCTGATCTTCGTGCACGTGGCGAAATTTAAGGAGCGCACAAATGGCTAAAGGCGGCAGAGAAAAAATCAAGTTAGAGTCATCAGCAGGTACTGGTCACTTCTACACTACTTCAAAAAACAAGCGTACAAAGCCTGAGAAAATGGAGATCATGAAATTCGATCCAACCATTCGCAAGCACGTTGCTTACAAAGAAACCAAGCTGAAGTAATTTCTTTACTTCACAAATAAAAAACCCGCTAATACAGCGGGTTTTTTATTATCTGAACTTCGAGAGCGCAGACCCAACTCATCGTTGGCTTATGCATAACGTCGCAAACGCAAAGAGAACTCGCGCAAGCTCGATAAACCACTCTCCTCGGCACGCTGACACCAAGAATGGAGTTGGGCTAGCAATTGATCGCCAGTAGCATTAGAGCGGCCCCAGATGGCTTGTAAATCACGACGCATTTCAATCATTTTGCGCAACTGGGCATTGCTTGCAATTAACTCTTCCAGTTTGGATTTTTCTTCATCACTCAGGCGAGATTCATCTTTGCCCAACCATGTGCGCGCATCCTTCAGATGCGCAGCCAATACCTGCATATGCTGGACTTCATTACTAAAGAAGCTGCGTAGCGTCTTGCTATAACGCGCCATGATTTCATAACGATTGGCAATGATGGCTTCCAGTGTGCCCTGGTCCGCAGGGCGTAAGTTACTCAGAATAGGCTTGGGGGGAGTCTTCTTTACTGTCGCCAAACCAAGCGCACTCATCATCTGTATGTAAAGCCAACCAATATCAAACTCATACCACTTGTTAGAGAGCTTGGCGCTAGTAGCGTAGGTGTGATGGTTGTTGTGTAACTCCTCGCCACCGATCAAGATACCCCAAGGAAGGATGTTTCTGGATGCATCTTCGCAATCGTAATTACGATAACCCCAGAAATGTCCAATGCCGTTAATCACACCAGCTGCCGTAATTGGAATCCAAAGCATTTGCACTGCCCACACTGTCAAACCAATACCGCCAAATAAAAATACGTCGATGATTAACATCAAAGCAACGCCTTGCCATGAAAATTTAGAATAGAGATGATGTTCTATCCAGTCATTAGGGGTGCCGTGTCCGAACTTGTTTAAGGTCTCTTGATTGGCAGCCTCTTTTTTATAGAGCTCTGCACCACGTGACAAGACGGTATTGATTCCTAAAATTTGTGGGCTATGTGGATCATCGATGGTTTCGCACTTAGCGTGGTGTTTGCGATGAATCGCAGCCCACTCCTTGGTCACCATTCCGGTTGTAAGCCACAACCAGAAGCGGAAAAAATGCGACATGATGGGATGCAAATCTAAGGCGCGATGGGCTTGGCAACGGTGCAGAAAGATAGTCACAGCAGCAATAGTGATGTGCGTCACGAGCAAAGTGTAAACAACGATCTCCCACCAAGACCATTGAAGATAGCCATGCGCAAGCCAATTGAGAAATAGATCAAAACCAGAATAAGAAGCAGTATTCAAAAGGGAGTCCCTAAAGATATGGTAAGCCCCTATTTTAAAGCTTTCCCAGCTTTTTAGGCTTCTTCTTTTGGCGCTTTAACGACTATCTTTTTTTGGAAGACGGCTCCAAAAAATCCATCCGTCCCATGAATATGGGGCCACAACTGCCACCAAGGATTATCTGGACTGCATCCAATCGGCATCTGATTTGGGAACAGGGGTTTAAGCACTTCTGCAGCAGGCACCACTTCAAATTCAGGGTGTTTTGCTAAAAAGTCTTCTGCAATCCCTTGGTTTTCTTGCGGCAAGAGACTGCAAGTGGCATAAACCAAACGGCCGCCGGGTTTTAGCAAGCGACTTGCAGAAGCCAGAATATTGGCTTGTTTAACATTTAATTCGAGCACTCCCTCAGGAGTTTGACGCCACTTTAGATCAGGATTGCGGCGCAAGGTACCCATCCCGCTACATGGCGCATCCACTAAGACACGATCAATTTTTCCAGCCAAACGCTTAATCTTGGTGTCATTCTCACTATCGATCCAAACAGGATGGACATTGGATAAGCCGCTACGGGCCTGCCTAGGCTTTAGATTTGCCAAGCGACGCTCGGATGTATCTAAGGCATATAAACGGCCTGTAGAGCGCATCAGGGCTCCTATTGCTAAAGTCTTGCCACCAGCACCTGCGCAAAAATCAACCACCATCTCACCGCGCTTAGGCGCCAACAGGTAAGCCAACAGCTGGCTGCCTTCATCTTGAACCTCAAACATGCCGGCCTTAAAGCCAACCGTATTTTGTAGCGCAGGCTTGCCCATGATGCGCACGCCATCTGGCGCATAAGGCGTTGGGATCGCTTGATAACGACCGCCCAGGGCATTCATCTCAAGGAGCAATTGCTCGCGCGTAGTCTTCATCGTATTTGCGCGCAGATCCAATAGGGCTGGATGCATGAGTGATTTAGCCAAGGCTTCACGAGACTCTTCACCCGGATACTTTCCAAAAGCATCCCAAAGCCACTCCGGCAGATTATTGCGAACCAGGGGGTTTAAAGTCTCCGGGTCAATCTTAGAAACATGAACGAGCCACTCGTACTCTCCCGGCTTGAGCACGTGCGCCAGATCGGCAATCGCGCTTTCTGCACGATTCGATGTGCCTAGGCCACCTTCAGACAAGGCGGACATCAAACCCAATAGAGCTAAGCGTCTGGCCTGAGAGCCTTCACCACTCACTGCCAATTGTGAGAACTCATTTTTACGACGCAAGATAGCAAAAGCACTTTCTGCGATCAAGGCGCGATCACGGTTACCAAGTTGCGGCTCAGCCCGAAAGTAGCGACTGACGACTCGATCTGCAGGCTGCTCAAAACTGAGCATCTCTGGCAACAGGCGCTCTAAATGAATGGCATGCTGAGGCAATGCCTTGGCATTCGAAAAATTCTTTTGACCGACAGGCCCAATGAGATTGCCGCTCGCATTGCGTCGCTCAGGGTTACGCAAAGGATCTTTTGATTTAGTAGCGTAGTTTTTACTATCGCTGGATCTAGCCCTGGCTCTTGGGCTGGCATTTCTGGATGAACGTTCTTTACTCATAATTTAAAAAATTGCGACTCCGGGGGTTGTAACTTCACTTGATTACCTTCTATTCGCAATCGTCCATCGAGGAACCATTTTACGGCCCGTGGATAGATTTGATGCTCAGCAGCCAAAACACGAGCCCCCAAGGTCGCTGCATCGTCCCCGGGAAGCACTGGAACAGAGGCCTGGCAGATGATGGGACCCTCATCAACGCCTTCATTTACAAAGTGCACAGTAGCTCCGTGTGTTGTCACTTTAGCCTCCAAAGCACGCTCATGGGTATGCAATCCAGGAAAAGCAGGTAATAAAGCAGGATGAATATTGATCAAACGCCCTTCATAGTGGCGAATAAAGCCCGGAGTCAAAATACGCATAAATCCAGCTAAAACCACTAAATCAGCCCCTAAAGCATCAATTTGCTCGATGAGGGCGGCATCAAAAGACTCTCTAGAGGGATGCTCTTGATGCTCAATGGCAAAGGCTGGAATTCCATGAGAACGAGCAAAATCAAGCCCCAAAGCGCTAGATCGGTTGGAAATGACCCCCGAAAATTGAACGGGCCAAGCCTCTTTTTGGGCTGTTTTAACGATTGCCTCGAAGTTTGATCCGCGGCCTGAGATTAAGGTAACGATTGATTGCATGCCCACAATATAATTGAAGGCTACCCTGAAAGCGATTTTGTGAACGTATTCCGTGGCCCGACCCAGTTTTCTGCAGGACCTGCTTGTGCCTTAACCATTGGTAATTTCGATGGCGTGCACAGGGGTCATCACGCCCTGCTCAAAGAACTAAAAGAAGGAGCCGACGAAAGAGGGCTGATAAGTTGCGTCATGACTTTTGAGCCGCATCCAAAGGAATTCTTTTCGCCGGAGGCAGCGCCACCACGCATCTTGAATCTGCGTGACAAATTAGCTGCGTTTGCGCAAATGGGAATCGATCGAGTGGTGGTTGAGCATTTCAACAAGGCTTTTGCGAGCCTAAGTCCAGAAGAGTTTGTTTCAGAAATTCTAGTCAAGCGGCTCAATGCAAAATGGATTTTAATCGGGGATGATTTTTGCTACGGCGCAAAACGTGCCGGAAATTTTGCAAGCCTCAAAGCAGCTGGTGAAAAATTTGGCTTCACCGTTTCAAGCATCGACACTATTCTTGAAGATGGCGAGCGCATTTCTAGTTCGGCTTTGCGCGCCGCATTAGCCAATGGTGATATGACACTCGCCGCCAAATTACTCGGGCGCCCTTATGGCATTTCGGGCCATGTCATTCATGGACAAAAGCTTGGGCGCGAACTGGGCTTTCCCACCTTAAATTTAGCAGTTGCAAATCATCTTCATCATCGTAAGCCTGCAACGAGCGGCATCTTTACAGCACAGGTTATTGGCTTGAGTGATAAGCCTCTGCCAGCAGTAGCTAGCTTGGGTGTACGGCCCACAGTAGAGGATGAAGGGCGGGTGTTACTTGAAACGCATATCTTTGATTACCAACAAGATGCTTACGGAAAAATTGTGACCGTTGAGCTTTTAGAAAAAATTCGTGACGAGGAAAAGTACGCTGACCTCGACACACTCACACAAGCTATTGCAGCAGATGCAAAGCACGCCAGAAATTATTTCCAGAAAAAAGTCTATGTCTGAAAAAGCAAACTCATATCCCGTTAATCTTTTAGAAACGCCATTTCCGATGCGCGGAGATCTTGCGAAGCGCGAACCACAATGGGTTGAGCAATGGCAAAAAAATAAGCTCTACGAAAAGATTCGTGCGGCACATGCCAATCAACCGAAATTTATTTTGCATGATGGCCCTCCATATGCCAATGGTGATATTCATATTGGGCATGCAGTTAACAAGATTCTCAAAGACATGATCGTAAAGTCACGCTGGTTGATGGGTTTTGATTCAGCCTATGTACCTGGCTGGGATTGCCATGGCATGCCGATTGAAATCCAAATTGAAAAACAATTCGGTAAGAATTTACCGACTGCAGAGGTGCAAGCAAAGGCACGGGCTTATGCACAAGTGCAAATCGATAAACAAAAGAAGGATTTTGAGCGCTTGGGCGTTCTGGGCGACTGGAATAACCCGTATCTCACCATGAACTTCCGTAACGAGGCAGATGAGATTCGTGCGCTTGGCAATATTTGGAAAAAGGGTTATGTGTTCCGCGGCCTCAAACCGGTCAATTGGTGCTTTGATTGTGGATCTGCACTAGCCGAAGCCGAGGTTGAATACCAAGATAAGACGGATCCAACGATTGATGTTGGCTTTGCTTTTGATGATGCTCAGCGCCCACAATTAGCAAAAGCGTTTGGTTTAAATGACTTACCAGCAAAGCCTGGTATGGCGGTCATCTGGACAACGACACCTTGGACGATTCCAGCCAATCAAGCCTTGAATGTCAACCCCGAACTCATCTATGCCTTGGTAGATGTGGGTGACAAATTATTCATTCTTGCAAAAGATCGTGTGGAGACCTGCCTTCAGGAATATGGTCTGGCAGGTGAAATTATCGGCACCTGCTTGGGTAGCCAATTAGAAAATATTTCGTTCTGGCATCCCTTAGCAAAACTCGATGCAGGTTATCGTCGTTTATCCCCTATCTATGCAGCTGAATATGTCAGCCTCGATACCGGCACTGGAATTGTTCATTGCTCACCAGCCTATGGTGAGGAAGACTTTAAGTCTTGCAAAAAGCATCAGATAGCCGATAGAGATATTCTGAGCCCGGTAATGGGCAATGGCGTCTACGCCTCCTGGCTCCCTCTCTTTGCCAATGAATTTATCTGGAAGGCCAATCCAAAAATTGTTGAGGCACTCCGAGAGGCCGGTAGCTTGGTGAGAGAGAAAAGCTATACCCATTCATACATGCATTGCTGGCGTCATAAGACCCCAATTATTTATCGTGCCACCTCTCAATGGTTCGCGAGCATGGATAAAAAACCATCTGATGGTAAAGCCAGTTTGCGTGAGACTGCATTGGCCGGTATTGAAGGAACAGAATTCTTTCCAGCATGGGGCAAGCAACGCCTTCACAGCATGATTGCCAATCGTCCAGATTGGACGCTCTCACGCCAACGCCAATGGGGCGTACCAATGGCTTTCTTCGTTCATAAGGAAAGTGGTGAACCACATCCTCGCACCATCGAACTTCTTGAAGAAGTTGCAAAACGTGTTGAACAAGGCGGAATTGAGGCCTGGCAAAAACTCGAAGTGAGCGAACTACTTGGCGATGAAGCATCCCAATACGAAAAGAATCGCGACACCCTAGATGTTTGGTTTGATTCTGGAACAACGCATTGGCACGTGATTCGTGGTTCCCATCGCAATGAACTCTTTAGACCTGAATCCGAATTACCAGAAGGTCGCTTGGCTGATCTCTATTTAGAAGGTTCAGATCAACACCGCGGCTGGTTCCACTCATCTTTGCTGACAGGCTCCATGCTCGATGGCAAGCCGCCTTACAAAGCGCTATTAACCCATGGCTTCACTGTTGATGGTCAGGGTCGCAAGATGAGTAAGTCGGTCGGCAACGTGATTGCTCCACAACAAGTCGCCGATAAATTAGGAGCAGAAATCATCCGCCTTTGGGTTGCCTCAACAGATTACTCGGGTGAAATGACAATTTCTGATGAGATCCTCAAGCGAGTAACTGAAAGTTATCGCCGCATTCGTAACACCCTGCGCTTCTTGCTTGCCAATCTCTCTGACTTTGATCCCACCCAGCATGTCTTACCAACAGAGCAATGGCTTGAGATTGATCGTTATGCTGTCGCACTTGCTGAGCAATTGCAAGGCGAAGTGGAAACCCACTACAAAGCATACGAATTCCAACCAGCGGTTGCACGCATGTTGACTTTCTGCTCCGAGGATTTAGGTGGCTTCTATCTGGACATTCTGAAAGATCGTCTGTATACGAGTGCACCCCACTCACAAGATCGCCGTGCTGCGCAAAATGCGCTTTTCCATATCACGCGCAACCTCTTGAAATGGTTGGCACCCTTCCTCTCCTTTACGGCAGAAGAGGCATGGAAATCATTTCCTCATGGCGCTCAAGAGCAGGCCAGTGAATCGATCTTCATGGAAGAATTTGGCGCTTTCCCAGCAATCAAAGATGCAAATGACTTGGTTTCTAAATGGAACCGCATTCGCGAGATTCGCTCTGAAGTCACCAAAGCCATTGAAGTTGAACGAGAGGCTGGCAATGTTGGTTCATCACTTCAGGCAGAACTCACCATTAAAGTGCCCGAGGCAGATTTTGCTTTAATCCACTCCCTCGGAAATGATTTACGTTTCGTCACAATTACTTCTAGTGCTGCAGTAGAGCACTCTAAGGATGGCTTGGAGGTTCTGGTGCGCGCCAGCCAATTCAAAAAATGTGGTCGTTGCTGGCACCATACAGATGATGTGGGCTTGAACTCAGAACATCCAGATTTATGTGGCCGCTGTATTAGTAATCTTTTTGGAAGCGGCGAAAGTCGCTCATTCGCATAATGCAAACCAAGCAAGAGCTGCCTTTTAAGAAGGCGTTGGCGATCGCAATATTTGTCATATTGCTTGATCAGGTGAGCAAACTGCTCGCATTGACCCATTTGCAATTTGGCCAACCTGAAGCAGTATTGCCCTTCATGAACTGGCTCTTGCTCTTTAACCCTGGAGCGGCATTTTCTTTTCTAGCCCAAGGGTCAGGCTGGCAGCGTTGGTTATTTACCGCCTTGGGTCTAGGAGCATCGCTTTATATCGTGCTGCTATTGCGCAAGAGCCAGAGCGATAAAACCCTCTCATGGGCTCTGAGTTTGATTCTGGGGGGTGCACTAGGAAACGTATTGGATCGCATCCGTTTTGGTGCTGTAGTTGATTTCATTGACCTTCACTACGCTACTTGGCATTGGCCAGCATTCAATGTAGCTGATAGCGCAATCTGCATCGGCGCCGCCCTGATAGTTTGGGGTGAGTTGCGCAAGGCATTTGGCAAAACTGCCTAACCCAATTAAGCTGGCGCCATGCAATCACTTTTAAACAAGAAAATCGTCCTAGGTATTTCCGGGGGAATTGCCGCCTATAAAGCTCCGGAACTTGCTCGCTTGCTCATGCAAGAGGGTGCATCGGTTCAAGTTGTCATGACGCAAGCAGCCCAGCAATTTGTTACTCCCGTAACTATGCAAGCTTTAACGGGCAACCCGGTTTATATCAATCAATGGGATGAGCGTATTGCAAACAATATGGCACATATTGAGCTTTCCAGAGCAGCCGATGCTATTGTCATTGCACCCGCAAGCGCAGACCTCATGGCCAAACTTTCACTGGGTCTAGCCGATGATTTACTCTCAACGCTATGTCTAGCGCGTGACTGCCCTCTCCTGCTTGCACCAGCCATGAATCGCCAAATGTGGGAGTACAGCGCCACCACTCGCAGCGTTGCGCGTTTAGAGGCTGATGGGGTTACTTTGTTAGGCCCTGCTAGCGGATTTCAGGCATGCGGTGAAATTGGCATGGGCAGAATGTTAGAGCCCGCTGAAATTACAGAACAGGTGATTGCCTTCTTTCAGAAGAAAGTATTGTCTGGCAAACGCGTACTGATTACTGCGGGTCCCACATTTGAAGCAATTGATCCAGTGCGCGGTATCACCAATCACAGCTCCGGCAAGATGGGCTTTGCGATTGCGCGGGCCGCCATTGAGGCTGGTGCGCAAGTGCATCTGATTGCAGGCCCCTGCGATCTGAACACACCGCTTCAAGCAACTGGTCGCATTACTCGTACCAATGTCATTAGCGCTAAAGAGATGCATGCTGCAACCATGGCATCGACCGACTGCGATATTTTCTTTGCTGTCGCTGCCGTGGCTGACTGGGGTATCGCCAAGCCTTCTAAAGAAAAGATGAAGCGCCAGGGAACTAAAGCCCCTGCCATTGAATTGATTGCGAACCCCGATATTTTGCTAGACGTTGCAAAGGCGGTAAAAAAGAAAGCTGGCAAACCTTATCCATACTGTGTCGGCTTTGCCGCCGAATCCACTACACTTGCCGAGCATGCAAAGGCGAAAAGAATTCGTAAAGGCATTCCAATGATTGTGGGCAATATTGGGCCCGATACCTTTGGCAGCAATCTCAATCAATTACTAGTGATTGATGATCGTGGTAGCAAGAAACTCGCTCAAGCTGAAAAACTCGTTTTAGCACGTCAACTCATTCAGTTAGTGGCTAAAAAATTGTAATCATGCGCAATTCATCCATTTATTTGCTTTAGGAATCTTCATGCAATCACTCCAAGTCAAAATTTTAGATGAGCGCATGCGCTCCCTATTACCCGCATATGGGACACCAGGTAGTGCAGGCCTGGACTTACGCGCATGTATTGATCAAACAATCGACATCGCACCAGGACAAACCGTACTGATACCAACCGGTTTAGCGATTTACGTTGAAGATCCTCGCTATGCTGCTTTTATTCTGCCGCGCTCTGGCTTGGGTCATAAGCATGGCATCGTCTTAGGAAATCTAGTTGGCTTGATCGACTCAGACTACCAAGGTCAATTAATGGTGAGCACCTGGAATCGTGGTGACACAGCCTTCAAGCTCGAACCAATGGAGCGCTTAGCTCAATTGGTCGTCATGCCCGTTCAACAAGTTGAGCTCAAAGTGGTAGAGGAGTTCACTGAAAGCAGCCGCGGTGCTGGGGGCTTTGGCAGCACCGGTCGCAGCTAAAGCATCACGCCTCGGCAATTGAATAAACCGCCCCTCTCTATTTGGGCGGTTTATTTTTTCCTAAAATTACTGAACTGGAACCTGCTGCCAGCCACTTGGGCAAGCTTGGGTTTGAGGGTAGTAGAGTCCATTCTCAGGACAAAATGCCGCTGTTCTATGGGCCACTTGATAGTATGGCGTTGCATAGTAGACGGGTGCAGGACGATAGTAAGTACTAGCAACTACTGCTCCGGCCACCGCACCTACTGCAAATGGTGCCCAACCATACCCATAACCACCTCCACGCCAAGCACCGTGCCATCCACCGCCATGCCAACCATAAGCATTGGCAGGAGCAACAAAACTGCATAAAGCGAGCGCTGTCATTACAGAAATTAGGATTTTTTTCATCTTTACCTCCTGGGTATTTATTTGAATTCTGATCCCTACTCATATAACGCTCATTCAAAATAGCGAGTTGACATTATTGCTAAATAAACAAAAACCACCCGAAGGTGGTCTTGTTTGCATACAAAAACTAGTTTCTGAATTTGGATCAGATTTCTTCGGCCGGAGCCACATCAGCCTTGGGTAGCTTGCGCGGCAATGCAGGTGCCTGAAAATCCAGTAACACCTTACCGTCAGCATCAATATCAACCGCTACCGCACCACCCTGTGCTAACTTACCAAAGAGTAGTTCATCTGCCAAAGCCTTGCGAACGGTATCTTGAATAATCCGCTGCATTGGCCGAGCCCCCATTAAAGGATCGAAACCATGCTTAGCAAGGTGGGCGCGTAATGCAGGGCTAAAAGTGGCATCCACCTTCTTCTCATGCAATTGCTCCTCTAACTGCATTAAGAATTTATCCACAACCCGCATGATGATGGTTTCATCAAGCGCCTTGAAGGAGACGATAGCATCCAAGCGATTGCGGAATTCTGGCGTGAAATACTTTTTAATATCAGCCATCTCATCACCAGACTCACGAGCATTAGTAAAGCCGATGGTTGATTTCTGCATTGCCTCTGCACCAGCATTCGTAGTCATGATGATGATGACATTGCGGAAGTCAGTTTTACGGCCATTGTTATCTGTCAAAGTACCGTGATCCATTACTTGCAGCAAGATATTGAAAATATCTGGGTGGGCTTTCTCAATCTCATCAAGCAAGAGTACGCAATGCGGCTTCTTATTCACTGCCTCAGTTAATAAGCCGCCTTGGTCAAAACCAACATAGCCCGGAGGCGCGCCAATTAAACGGCTAACGGCATGGCGCTCCATGTACTCAGACATATCAAAACGCAACAACTCAATGCCAAGAATGTAGGCAAGCTGTTTGGCAACTTCAGTTTTACCAACGCCCGTAGGGCCCGAAAACAAGAATGAACCGATCGGGCGATCAATCTTCCCAAGGCCCGCACGCGTCATTTTGATGGCACTTGCTAGCGCCTCAATTGCTGGGTCCTGACCGAAGACGACACTCTTGATATCACGATCTAAGGTCTGTAATTTGCTACGGTCATCCACCGTGACTGACTGTGGGGGGATGCGCGCAATCTTTGCCACAATTTCTTCAATCTCGGGGCGACCAATCGTTTTCTTCTGCTTAGACTTTGGCAAGATACGCTGCGCAGCGCCAGCCTCATCAATCACATCGATTGCCTTATCTGGCAAATGACGGTCATTAATGTAGCGTGAAGAAAGTTCAGCGGCAGCTACTAAAGCCGCAGCAGCGTATTTCACACTATGATGTTCTTCAAAACGGGACTTGAGTCCACGCAGAATCTGGACGGTTTGATCTACAGTAGGCTCAACAACATCCACCTTCTGGAAGCGGCGAGATAATGCTGCATCTTTTTCAAAGATGCCACGATACTCAGTAAAGGTGGTTGCGCCGATACACTTGAGCTGCCCATTTGATAGAGCGGGTTTGAGCAAATTGCTTGCATCGAGAGTACCCCCAGATGCAGCACCAGCCCCAATCAAGGTATGGATCTCATCAATAAAGAGAACGCCATGTGGGCTGTCTTTAAGGGATTTGAGAACGCTTTTAAGACGCTGTTCAAAATCACCACGATATTTAGTGCCAGCTAAAAGTGCGCCCATATCTAAGGAGTAGACGGTAGCATCAGCCAAGATATCAGGGACATCCCCCTTCACAATTCTCCAGGCCAGGCCTTCGGCAATCGCTGTTTTTCCAACGCCAGCCTCACCAACCAACAAAGGATTATTTTTGCGACGACGGCACAAGACCTGAATGACACGCTCCACTTCGCTGTCACGACCAATTAAGGGGTCAATCTTGCCTTGGCGCGCCATAGCATTAAGATTTTGCGTGAACTGCTCTAGCGGACTTTCTTTTCCACCTGAGGCAGATTCTTCTGTCTCTTGTGCAGGATCTACAGGTTTCACATGTTCAGCCTGATCCTTACGAACGCCATGACTAATAAAGTTCACTACATCTAAGCGGGTAACACCCTGTTGCTGCAAGAAATACACCGCATGGGAGTCTTTCTCGCCAAAAATAGCCACCAACACATTTGCGCCAGTGACTTCTTTCTTGCCACTAGAGGTTGACTGCACGTGCATAATGGCGCGCTGAATGACCCGCTGAAAGCCTAGAGTTGGCTGAGTATCGACCTCTTCGTTACCAGGCACTACCGGAGTATTGTCATTAATAAAATTTTTGAGTTGCGCACGCAGCTCCGCAATATTAACTGCGCAAGCTTTGAGAACCTCAACCGCTGTTGCGTTATCCAATAGAGAGGCCAATAAGTGCTCGACCGTAATGAACTCATGTCGAGCAGCCCGAGCGTCAACAAACGCCATATGCAAACTCACTTCTAATTCTTGGGCAATCATGCTTCCTCCATCGTGCACTGTAGTGGGTGGCCCGCTTCGCGGGAGAGCTCTAAAACCTGATGCACTTTGGTGGCAGCCACATCGCGGGTAAAAATTCCACAAACGCCTTTGCCTACCAAATGAACCTGGAGCATGATCCGAGTTGCCGTTTCATGATCCTTCCTAAAATACTCCTGAATGACCATCACCACAAACTCCATTGGGGTGTAATCGTCATTCAATAGTAAAACTTTATACATCGAAGGCTCCTTTACTTTCTCGGCCTGCTTTTCGAGAAGGACGGTGTCTTCGATGTAGGGGTTGTTGGGACTACCAACCGTGGGATTTTTCGTTGTGCGACTCATGAGAAACATTCTAAACACAGATACATAAACTTAAATTTACAGGGGTCCTGTTGTGAAAAAACCATTAATAAAGCCCACTTACCCCATATTGGGGCATTTTTTCATAAAAAAAGGGGTACTTCACCCCAACTATATGCATATAACCCCTTGACACCTCACCATAAAGGGCAAACAATCAGGGTATAGGCTTTATTTAAAGTCCTATTTAGGCGTGTTGTAGAGCGAGACTGATTAAAAAGTATTCACCCTCATCACGGTTGTTTTAAGTTTATGTAATGGAGTTCGCATGGCGACCGGAATTGTTAAGTGGTTCAATGATGCAAAAGGTTTTGGTTTTATCAAACCTGATGATGGTGAAGAAGAGTTGTTTGCGCATTTCAGCGCAATTACAATGCCTGGGTTTAAAACCCTCAAGGAAAACCAAAAGGTAACGTTTGACATTACCCAAGGTCCTAAAGGCAAACAAGCTACCAATATCCAAGCAGCTTAATCGCTCTTAGATCATTACTAAAACCCAGGACTTGTTCCTGGGTTTTTTTCGCCTATATTTTCTTCTCCCTTAGAATGCACGCACACCCTATTTGCTAGAGAGCATCATGCACCTTCTGAATATCAAACCCATCCTCCTGACCTTAGCGGGCGCCGCTTCCTTCCTGATCTCCATCAGCACCATCGCGCAAGTGAACACTGGCCTGCCGACTATTGAACTGAAAACAGGAATTTATCGTATTCAAGCAGAGTTAGCGGATACCCCTCAAGCAAGAGAAGTTGGGCTGATGAATCGCACGAGCATGCCCACTAACTCAGGAATGCTATTTGTTTTTGAACAGAAAGCAGGAAATTGCTTTTGGATGAAAAACACCAAGATCCCCCTATCGATTGCATTTATTGCAGATGACGGCAAGATTGTGAATATTGAAGAAATGCAAGCTGACACCACCAATAACCACTGCCCAACAGCCCCCATTCGTTACGCTCTAGAGATGAACAAGCAATGGTTTGCAGAGCGCGTGATCATTCCAGGAATGACAGTGACAGGCTTACCGAAGAAATAAGCAAAGAAGTCATAAAAAAATGCAGACCTTGGTCTGCATTTTGTTTGCGCCAGCGATACAGTGGCGAGCAACAACTCAGCTTTACTCAAAGTGGCAAACGTAGTGAACTGGTGACTCGGCGCGAATAATAAAATATCCGCCCTTTTCCACTTCCCAGCTCTGACCTGCCTTGAACTCCTGTTCAGGAGCACCATTAATGCTCACAAAAGCATTGCCATCCACCACTTCCATAATTTCTTTAGTGCTTAAGTCAAAACGTAAAGTGCTTGGAAGCACAACACCAACAGACTTACGCACACCATTTGGCAAGGTGACGGTATGTGAGACGCATTTACCATCAAAAAATACATTCGCTTTTTTACCTACTGATACTTGATCAAATTGCATCTTTATTCTTTCAAATCAACATCGTTAAAAAATTATTTAGCGCGCTTGCGCTTAGCAGTCTCAGCAATGCGCATACGCAAAGCATTGAGCTTGATGAAGCCACCAGCATCGGCTTGGTTATAAGCGCCACCATCATCGTCAAAAGTAGCAATTGTTTGATCGAACAATGTATTTGCTGAATCGCGCGAAATGACTGAGACCGAGCCCTTATAGAGTTTCAAACGCACCACGCCATTTACCATTTGCTGGGTGTGGTCAATTAAGGTTTGCAAGGCAATACGCTCTGGAGCCCACCATAAGCCGTTATAAATCAGGCTAGCGTAGCGAGGCATCAAATCATCTTTTAAGTGAGCCACTTCACGATCAAGGGTGATGCTCTCGATACCGCGGTGCGCTTTAAGCAAGATAGTTCCACCAGGGGTTTCATAGCATCCACGACTCTTCATGCCGACAAAACGGTTTTCGACTAAATCTAAACGACCGATGCCATGCATTCCGCCAAGGCGATTTAACTCAGCTAATAACTCATGTGGCTTATAAGTCTTACCATCAATCGCTACTGGATCTCCTGCACGGAATTCAATTTCAATAATTTGAGCAGCATCCGGGGCCCTTTCAGGTGAAACAGTCCAACGCCACATTGATTCTTCAGCCTCGGCATTGGGGTTTTCCAAATGACGGCCTTCATAGCTAATGTGCAAGAGGTTGGCATCCATGGAATAGGGTGAGCCACCTTGCTTATGCTTCATCTCGACTGGAATACCATGCTTTTCAGCGTAGGCCATTAATTTTTCGCGTGATAGCAGATCCCATTCACGCCATGGCGCAATCACTTTGATTCCTGGCTCAAGAGCGTAGTAACCAAGCTCAAAACGAACCTGATCATTTCCCTTGCCCGTTGCACCATGTGACACCGCATCAGCACCGGTTAAGCGGGCAATTTCTATTTGGCGTTTAGCAATCAAAGGGCGCGCAATAGATGTACCCAACAAATACTCGCCCTCGTAGATGGTGTTGGCACGGAACATAGGGAATACAAAGTCACGTACAAACTCTTCACGCAGGTCATCAATAAAAATATTTTCTGGCTTGATACCAAATTGCAATGCCTTTGCACGCGCAGGCTCCAGCTCTTCACCCTGACCCAAGTCAGCCGTAAAAGTCACGATCTCACATTGGTAGGTATCTTGTAGCCACTTCAAAATAACGCTGGTATCAAGACCACCGGAATACGCCAACACTGCTTTTTTAATATCTGACATGATTTCTATTCAATAAAAAATTAACTCGAAAAACTAAATATATTCAATCCAAGCGACCGCAGAGCAAATATTCCATGAGGGCTTTTTGCACATGCAAGCGATTTTCTGCTTCTTCCCACACAATACTTTGTGGACCATCAATGACATCGGCCGCCACCTCTTCGCCACGATGTGCAGGGAGGCAGTGCATAAACAGAGCGTCCGGTTTTGCTAACGCCATTAACTCGGGTGAAACCATCCACTCCTTAAATGCGCTCATACGCGACGCATTTTCATCCTCGTAACCCATACTGGTCCAAACATCTGTTGTTACCAAATCAGCATCCTTGCAGGCATCCCTAGGGTCTGAACATACTGTGAGGTGATTTAAGGCTGCTCCAGTGAGGCGCGAGCTATCTAGTTGATAACCCTTGGGGGCAGAAAAACGAATTTGGAAATTCAAACATTCGGCCGCCTGAATCCAGGTGTACGCCATATTGTTGGCATCACCCACCCAAGCAACTGTTTTACCCTGTATTGGGCCGCGTGCCTCGACAAAAGTAAAAATATCAGCCAAAACCTGACATGGGTGATATTCATTGGTTAAACCATTAATGACGGGTACGCGTGAATTAGCAGCAAAACGCTCAATGATCTCTTGCCCAAAGGTGCGAATCATGATGATGTCAGTCATCCGAGAGATCACCTGGGCGGCATCTTCTACTGGCTCACCGCGGCCCAATTGAGTATCGCGAGTATTCAGGTAGACAGCATGTCCACCCAATTGATGAATACCCGCCTCAAAAGATAAACGTGTACGAGTGGAATGCTTTTCAAAAATCATTGCCAAGGTGCGGTCATGCAATGGATGCCAAGTCTCATAGCTCTTAAATTTAGCCTTGAGCCAAGCAGAACGCTCGAGCAAATAGTCATACTCTTCTCGAGAAAGGTCAGAAAATTGCAAGTAATGCCTGACCTGACCGGGCGCTTGGGGTTTTGCCAGAGATGTCATTGTTGAGCTTTCTACTAAAGTTTTAGCTTGCATTTTTTTCTTTGGGCATTCAACTGCACGAAAATAGTTCCTAAAGTCATCTTAAGCTCATTCGAGGCTGTTAAGCTTAGAGGCTTATTGCTACTTATTTCTACTACGATCCTGACGCCAACTTGAACCACAAAAAGCTTTTCATTCAAGGCATTACAACTTCTGGCAAGCCATTTCGGCCCAGCGATTGGGCTGAACGTCTATGCGGAGTGATGGCTACATTTCGCCCGCCAGGCGATGCTGGCGACCCCCGCTTCACTTACTCGCCTTATGCCAGACCAGTTGTTATTGCTAAAGTGAAATGCGTTGTCATTGATACCAGACTGGGCGATCTTGATCCAAGAGCGCTCGACTTCGTTATGAACTTTGCCAAAGACAATGAGTTACCCATCGAAGAAGCTTGTGAGTTTGAACCCAAACCACAAACCTAGTCTTAAAAACAAAAACCCGCTCTGATAAGGAGCGGGCCTAGGCAAGCATGACGCTTGCCAGCCTAAAACAAATTACGTCTTACGCTGCCATTGCCTTAATAGCTGCAGACAAACGTGCCTTTTGACGAGCAGCAGTATTTTTGTGTGCAATTTTCTTGTCAGCAATCTTGTCGATTGTTGATTGAGTTGCAATGAAAACTTGAGCGGCAGCAGCTTTATCACCTGCTTCAATTGCTTTGCGAACCGCCTTAATGGAGGTGCGAAGCTTTGAACGCAAACTAGAGTTGTGCTCGTTCTGTTTTACTGCCTGCCGTGCGCGTTTACGCGCTTGTGCGGTATTGGCCATCTTTAAACCTTGCTATATAAAAATTACAAAATACGATTAACTGAAACTTGTATGGGATTGCCAGCTTTCTTTGCGGACCCACCAAAACCCAAGATTTTACATTAAAGGGGCAAAAAAGCCCAGCCGCCTGACAAATAAGAGAAAATCGACCCATGAATCTGCTTTCCGCTGCCGCCAAAGTCAGCTCCCTTACGATGCTCTCCCGCATTACAGGCCTCTTGCGGGAGACCCTAATTGCCCGTAGTTTTGGGGCTTCCGAGTGGACTGATGCCTTTAATGTGGCTTTTAGGCTCCCCAATTTGCTACGCAGATTATTTGCCGAAGGGGCCTTTTCCCAGGCTTTTGTCCCAATTTTGGGTGAAATGGCTACTCAAGGCGACCAAAAAAAGGCTCAAGTCCTCGTTAATGCCGTTGCTACGCTCTTATTTTGGGCTTTGCTGCTTACGGTATGTATTGGTGTCGTAGGCGCCCCCTTGCTGATTCTAGTGATTGCTACGGGCTTTAAAGGCGGTCCAGCATACGAGGCAAGTGTTGTTATGACACGCATCATGTTCCCTTACATTGGGCTAATTTCAATGGTTTCGCTGTCGGCCGGCATCCTCAATACCTTTCAGCGCTTCGCCATTCCAGCATTTACCCCGGTTTTACTCAATTTAGCCCTCATTGGGAGCGCTATTTTGTTGTCTCCATATCTAGAGCAACCGATTTATGCCCTGAGCATTGGGGTGCTTTTGGGCGGCTTTTTGCAACTTGGCATCCAGATTCCAGCTCTGGCGCGATTGAAACTTTTGCCCAGAATAGCTTTGTGGCCCAAAGCCATCAAGGCGGCCGCTCAAAATACTGAGGCAAGAAGGGTCATGCGACTGATGGGGCCAGCCGTTTTCGCGGTATCAGTTGCGCAGATTTCATTGATTATCAATACCAATATCGCCTCGCGACTACCTGCCGGGAGCGTCTCGTGGCTTTCGTATGCTGATCGCCTGATGGAATTTCCCACCGCCCTTTTAGGAGTAGCGCTGGGTACCGTGCTCCTGCCTAGTCTGAGCAAAGCGAATGCTCAAAATGACCTCAAGCATGCGGGTGAGCTCCTCATTTGGGGATTACAGTTAACCTTTTTGCTAGCTGCGCCTTGCGCGCTCGCCCTCTTTATTTTTGGCGAACCCTTGGCGGCAGTTCTGTATCACTACGGCAAATTTAGTGCGCTTGATGTCTTGATGACGCAGCGCGCCTTGGCAGCCTATGGTGTTGGCTTAATTGGCTTGATCTTGGTAAAAATCTTAGCGCCTGGTTTTTATTCTCGCCAAGATATTCGCACGCCTGTCAAAATTGGCTTGCTCGTGCTGGTTGCCACCCAGTTAGCCAATCTGGTTTTTGTACCCTGGTTTGGTCATGCTGGCCTTGCACTATCCATTGGGCTGGGGGCCTGCTTAAATGCCACCCTTCTTTGGGTTGGCCTTAGCAAGCGCGGAGCCCTTCCCTCAGCATCTTGGTTGCAGTATTTGAGTCAACTATTTTTTGCGCTCATTCCATTTGCAGGGGTACTCTATTACGCCGCCCACTTTCATAACTGGATAGCCTTGCAAAGCACGCCGTGGTGGCGCATCAGCTTATTGGCTTTGTGGTTAGGTGTAGCAGCAGTCGTCTACTTTGCCGCACTGGGTTTAGTTGGAATTCGCTGGCAAAAATTTCTGCGTCATGCAAAATAGAGCATATGCCAACACAACAGCTTGACTACTTCACATCCCTGGTTACAGAGGACGAGCACTTTCCCTTAACTGAGGCGGCAGTAGCAGTAGCTCAGCATGCCTATCCCGACCTAGATGTTCAGGGAGTGCTCGATCAAATCGATCAGTTGGCCAGCAAACTACGGACTCGTATTAGCCCGGATACCACCCCGATTCAGCGCCTGCAAATCCTCAAACACTTCTTCTATACTGAGCTTGGATTTGGCCCCAACCCCAATGATTTTTATGCGCCTGAAAATTCATATTTGCACCAAATTATTGAGAACCGGCGCGGCATACCCATCTCCTTAGCTATCCTCATGATGGAATTAGGGCAGCAGATTGGGTTAAATATTCGCGGGGTTTCTTTTCCGAATCACTTCATGATGCGTATTTCCCTGCAACAAGGTGAAATCATCATGGACCCATTAACAGGCGATTCGCTTTCCAAGAATCAACTGCAAGAAATGCTCGATCCCTACCTTGATGCCAAAGGTTATCGAGGTGAACTGAGTCTACCCTTAAATCTTTTTTTACGCGCCTCCAGTCCAAGAGAAATTCTCTCGCGTTTTTTACGTAACCTCAAAATGATTTACTCGGAAGATGAGCGCTGGGAGCGTCTCCTTGGCATACAAGAGAGATTAGTCATCCTCTTACCAGAATCAGTAGAAGAGATCCGTGATCGCGGGTTGATCTTTGCACAATTGGAATACGTTCGTCCGGCTTTAGCGGATATGCAACGCTATCTCAGTGAGGCGCCTGGAGCAGAAGATGCCTCCGAAATCAGAGAGCATATCGCTACGCTTGAGGGCCAAACCAAGCTGCACTAAGGCGTTACCTCAAGGGTAGTTGTTAGCCCTTTTTCTTTGACTTCAATAACTTGTAGAGTCCTGCCAATAAAATTGGCAAGGCCGCTGCGCCCACGCCAATGAGAACAATGACATTGAGGTTTTGGCGTATCAAGGGAATATTTCCAAAGAAATAGCCTGCGGCAACCAATCCCACAATCCACAAACCTGCGCCCGCAATATTAAATAACTGAAAACGCGCAAAGTTCATTTCTGAAACGCCCGCAATAAAAGGTGCAAAGGTGCGAATAATAGGCAGAAAACGCGCCAAGATAATTGTTTTGCCGCCGTGCTTCTCATAAAACGAATGGGTTTTACGCAGGGCATTTTGATCAATCCAAGCAGATTGACTACTGAACACGCGATGACCTATCCAGCGTCCAATGAAATAATTTACTGTGTTACCGGCAACCGCTGCGAGCAATAAACCAAGACAGAGGACGCCAATATCAAAATGCCCAGTGGCACAGTAAGCGCCAGCAATGAACAACAGTGAGTCACCGGGCAAAAAGGGGGCTACCACCAGGCCAGTTTCAGCAAAGACAATGGCAAATAAGAGGCCATAAGCCCAGAAGCCGTATTGCGCAATGATCACATCCAAATGCTTATCGATATGCAGCAATAAATCACTTATTTGTAAAAGGGTATCAACCAACACGCACTCCGCTTATGAATTTGAAGAGCATATTAACAGGCTCTTGGCTTGGGATAATTGGTTTTAAGTTCCTATAATGGGGGTATGCAAACTGAACCCAACATTCAGCCTGAGCATGCTTCTAATCCCCTTAAAACATTATGTATTGTGGGTCCTACGGGCGCAGGCAAAACCCATCTCGCGATGTCACTGGCGCAATACGCCAGTTCAATTGGCCAAACAATTGAATTAATCAGTATGGACTCGGCCCTTGTCTATCGAGGTCTTGATATTGGAAGTGCTAAACCCACCAAAGCTGAGCAAGCCTTGGTGATGCACCATTTAATTGACATCATTGAACCAAACGAGGTTTACTCGGCAGCACGTTTTGCTACAGATGCCAAGAGGCTCTGTACTGAGATTCGTATGCGCGGGCATATCCCCGTGGTAGTTGGCGGGACGATGCTCTATTGGCGAGCATGGGCTCATGGGCTCTCTGCATTACCGCCAGCCAATTCAGAGATACGTGCATATTTAGATGAACGTGGCAAGCAAATCGGCTGGCCTGCGATGCATGCAGATCTAGCTGCCATCGACCCGCTTACTGCAGCCAGACTCAAACCAAACGACTCCCAACGAGTTCAGCGTGCGCTTGAGGTGTATGAGCTAACAGGTAAAACTATGTCATCTTTATTGGCGGATTCACCAAGTGAAGACGGCAGAGCAGGTTCAGATATCCCAGAATGGATTACGCTAGTTTCCTTAGAGCCAAGCGATCGCACCCGCTTACATCAAAATCTAGAAAAGCGCTTTGACGAGATGCTGAGCAGTGGCTTGCTTGAGGAAGTGAAAAAACTGCACGCTCATCCCAAGCTTCATCCTGACTTGCCAGCGATTCGCTCTGTAGGCTATCGCCAAGTATGGTCTTACCTAGATCAGGAAATTGGCTGGGAAGAAATGCGCTACAAAGCCTTGGCCGCCACTCGTCAACTTGGTAAGCGGCAACTCACCTGGCTGCGTGCCATGAGCGGCAGAAATACATTTGATCCCTTCAACCCAACGGAGTTAGAGGAAGCAGTATTATTCTGCCAACAAAGTATTAGGGATCAGATTAAATAACAATGGTTTGAGGGGCATCCTGAGGACGCTCAACCACATCGCCTACGGTCCAAGCCTTGAGGCCCTGCGCATTTAATGAGGCAATGGCCTGCTCTGCCTGCTCAGGCGAGACAATCACCACCATGCCAATACCGCAATTAAATACACGAACCATCTCTGCATCAGCAACCCCACCCTTCATCTGCAACCAACGGAAGAGTTCTGGCATCTGCCAGCTATCACGGTGCAATACCGCTTGGACATTCTGAGGAAGTACCCGAGGAACGTTGTCCACCAAGCCGCCACCGGTGATGTGGGCCATACCCTTCACATCAATTTCTGCAATCAATTTAAGCAAGGGCTTCACATAAATTTCTGTAGGTGCCATCACCACGTCACCCAAAGGACGACCGCCTAGATCATCACTTGGCTTTGCGCCAGCCCGCTCAATAATTTTGCGCACCAATGAATAACCATTTGAGTGTGCGCCGCTAGAGGCGATCGCCAACACCACATCACCCGGAACAATGCTTGCACCGGTAATGATTTTGGATTTTTCTACTGCGCCGACAGCAAAACCAGCTAAATCGTATTCACCTGGGGGGTACATGCCGGGCATTTCAGCAGTTTCACCACCAATCAAAGCGCAGCCAGATAATTCACAGCCATGGGCAATCCCAGCCACCACCGTCGCCGCGGTATCTACTGTTAATTTACCGCAGGCAAAGTAATCCAAGAAAAAGAGTGGTTCAGCACCTTGTACCAAAATATCGTTCACGCTCATGGCCACTAAATCTTGGCCAATGGTTTCATGGCGATTCCACTCAAAAGCCAATCTCAGCTTAGTGCCAACGCCATCGGTTCCGGATACCAATACAGGCTCTTTATAGCGCTTAGGAACCTCAAATAAGGCCCCAAAGCCGCCAATACCCGCCAGAACGCCCTCGCGCATGGTTTTCTTGGCTAGGGGCTTAATGCGATCAACCAGATCATCACCCGCGTCGATATCGACGCCAGCGTCGCGGTAGGAAAGGCCTTTAGAGGATGATGCGTTTGATGATGTCATGGCAAATTTAGAGAATTAGTAAAAACGGTACTTGATCGGTAGAATCATTGAATTCTAGAGGATTCATACAAGATGGCTGAAATTTTTACCCCTTTTCTTGCTGCATTTATCCTGGCTTATGCTTTGAGGCCAGTTTGCCTATGGCTTGAGAGGCGCCACTTGCCCCGAGCTCTTGCTGCCATATTCTCGATGATTATTGGCTTGGGAGTCATTTTTTTGGTTCTTGGCCTATTTATTGGGCTACTGAAGACAGAAATTCCCCTGATTAAAGAACAATTACCGGGTTGGATCCAAAATACCCAAACTTGGCTCGGCCCAAAACTCAGTCAATTTCATATTGATGTGGACTGGGGTAACTTAAAAACTACCCTTACCGAGAGAATTACCGAGCACATTAGCGAGAATGCTGACACACTGATGGGGACCACCCTTGAGACGGTTTTAGTATCTGGCAGCTCTGTAATTGCTGGTTTTGCTAACGCCATCCTCATTTTGTTTGTCATGTTTTATCTGCTTATTAACTGGACTCATTTTTTCGGACTCCTCAAAACATTAGTGCCCACTAGAGCCCAAGATACGGTTCATCATTTAGCCAAGCATACCGATGGGTTGCTCTCCCAATACCTCAGGGGGGAGATTATTGTGATCACCGTCATGTCAGTGTTTTATAGCATTGGCCTAAGCATCGTGGGCATCAAAGGCGCTGTAGCAATTGGCGTCTTTACCGCGCTAATGGTTGTCATTCCTTATGTAGGCATCACACTCGGGGTTACGCTTGCCTTAATTTCAGCACTTCTGCAATTTGGCCCTAGCACCCAAGTGTTGGGCACAATCATTGTGTTTAGTTTGGGTCAATTCTTAGAGGGATTCTTCTTAACTCCACGTTTAGTTGGTGAGCGCATTGGCCTTCATCCTGTGGCAGTACTTTTTGCCCTTCTCTTGTTTGGTAAATTATTTGGTTTCTTTGGCGTCTTATTGGCCTTACCAATTAGCGCAGTCAGCCTGGTACTCATCAAGTATTTTTGGGCGCGATATACCCAAAGCACCTGGTATCAAAAATAATTTTTAGCTGTAATGCTCAATACTTTGCTGCCACGTCAGTTTGCCCTTGATCTCACTAGCCCGCCACAGGCCAGTCTGGACCACTTCCTACCGGGACAAGATGGCGCCCTTTTGTCCACCTTGCGTGAAATTGTGGCCAATTGGGAAAAGAGAAAGTCCCTCACAGCGCAATCAAACGCCTTGAATCAAAGGTGGATCTATTGGTGGGGCCCAGAAGGCTCGGGTCGAACTCACCTACTGAGCGCGCTTGGGTATGCCGCTGAAAAAATGGGCTTAAGGCATTTTTCGCTTGGGCCACATGAGCCCATCTCTTGGATACGCCTTGAAGAAGAGCTACCAAGCTTTGTACTGAGTGACACGCCCTCGGTAATTAGTGTGGATGATGTTGATCGCCTAGATGAGCGTTGCGTTGGCGCCTTATTCCGCATTCTCAATGAAGTACAAGCGAGCAAAGCTATTCACATCTTTATGGCCGGTAATGCAGCCCCCAGCTCCCTTAAACTCCGAGAAGATCTGCGTACGCGTCTGGGATGGGGCTTGATTTTCCAAACCACCTTGCTCAATGATGATGAGAAAATACTTGCTTTACAACAGGCGGCCCTAGAAAGGGGTTTAGTCTTATCGCCCGATGTACTGCCCTGGCTTTTAAACCGCTTTTATCGAGATATGCCTAATTTAATGGCTTTAATCGACGCCTTAGATGCGTACTCACTAGAAACAAAACGTGCTGTAACCTTGCCACTTGTTCGCGAGCTTTTGCAGCCAAAATAAATTAATGACCCAATTAGCACTTTTCGACTTAGATCACACCCTTCTGCCTTGCGATAGCGATTATGAGTGGGGGCAATTTTTGGCCCGCATTGGTGTGGTTGATAGCAAATACTACGCCCAACAAAATGAGCGCTTCTATCAAGACTACAAAGAAGGCAAGCTCGATATACAAGAATTTCTGCGTTTCGCCTTAAAGCCTTTGGCTGAGCATTCTCGCGAACAACTCAAACAATGGCATGATGCATTTATGCAAGAAGTGATCAACGGTCAATTGCGCCAACAAGCGCTTGACCTCGTCAAAAAACATCAAGATGCCGGCGATCTTTGCTGCGTGATCACTGCAACCAATAGTTTTGTGACGCGCCCGATTGTGCAGGCATTTGGCATTGAGCATCTCATTGCAACTGAACCGGCCACTCTTGACAATAATCCATTGGCTAATTTCACAGGCGAAGTAAGAGGCGAACCAAGCTTTCGTGAAGGAAAAATTATTCGCCTGAATGACTGGCTAGAAAAACAAAATCTCAATCTAGATCACTTGCCTTGTAGTTATTTTTATTCAGACTCGATGAATGATTTGCCTCTCTTAGAAAAAGTGAGTCATCCAGTCGCCACCAATCCAGATGACCGCTTGCGCCAAGAAGCTACCAAGCGTAACTGGCCCATCCTTGAATTGTTTGCATGATCACTAAATTTATCAAACGCATTTTGCGCCGCGACCCCATGGAACGACCTACTGCGGTCAATCGCAGCGGTGCCCCTAAGCGCATTCCAAAAAAATCACATCGCATTGATCCGCACTTACTTTCTAAAAATGCGGTTAAGGTCACACATACACTGCAACAAGCAGGCTATGAGGCATTTATCGTAGGTGGAGCGGTTCGAGATCTCGCGCTGGGTATCAGCCCAAAAGATTTTGACGTAGCCACCAATGCAACCCCTGAGCAAGTTCAAAAATTATTCCGCAAAGCCCGTCTGATTGGGCGCCGCTTTCAAATTGTGCACGTCACCTTTTTTGGCAAAGGTCACCCTGAAATTATTGAAGTTTCGACATTCAGAGCTTTACTCGAAAATGCCGGCGATCATGTCGCTGAAAGTGGTCGCATACTGAGCGATAACGTCTGGGGCTCACAAGGTGAAGATGCTAACCGTCGCGATTTCAGCATCAATGCCATGTATTACGATCCGCAAACAGAGACCATACTGGATTATCACGGCGGTATGGCTGACATGCAGAAGAAAACCCTGCGGATGATCGGTGATCCAGCTAAACGCTACCGCGAAGATCCTATCCGTATGTTGCGGGCTATTCGTTTTGCCGCCAAAACTGGTTTTACCTTGGATCCACAAACCGGCGCTCCGATAGCTAAATTAGGAAAGCTCTTACATGACGTTCCCGCTGCCCGTCTCTTTGATGAAATTCTGAAACTACTGATGTCTGGTTATGCCTGGGCAGCAATACAAGGCCTTCGCAATGCAGGACTTCATCATGGCCTACTCCCACTGCTCGATACCATTCTCGATCAAACCACTGATTCCAAAGAAGCCAATGAATTTGTGCGTCTTGCTCTCAGCAATACCGATCATCGCATTCAATCCGGAAAAACGGTGTCGGCAGGTTTTTTATTTGCCACATTGCTATGGCCTGATTTATTAAAAAACTGGAAAAAGAATATTGCCAATGGTGTTTCGGTCATTCCTGCGCTACATGATGCAATGGACGAGACGATTGCCACCCAAAGTAGCGGCATGACTATCCAGCGGCGCTTTGAAAGCGATATGCGCGAAATCTGGTCAATGCAGCCCCGCTTTGAGAAACGGGTTGGGCGCTACCCATATCGTCTGATTGAATCCCCTCGCTTCAGAGCGGCATACGATTTTCTGCTACTGCGCTGTGCATCCGGTGAAAAAAAATGCCAGTCTTGGCCAGTGGTGGACTGACTTTATTGCAGCTGACCCTGCTGGCCAAGAGGCCTTGATGGCAGCCGTGAAAAATGAATCGGTCAATACTGCGCCTGCTGCTAAAAGACGGCGCCGGAGAAAACCCAAGGTCAACGCACCGAGCGAAACAACACCGAGCTAAGCAAACTTATCAGAACTTGAGTAAAGTAGACTCATCTTCAATATGGAACTTGTATGGCAAGAGCATTTATCGGATTTGGTGGCAATATTGGCGACACTCGCCAGTTAATTACCGATGCTATCGTCTGCCTAGCGCAACGTTGCGAACTCCAAATTCTCAACAAAAGCTGCTTCTATCAAAGTGCTCCCGTGGAAGCGGTGGGTGGGGACTACATTAATGCAGTCATTGAAATTGAAACCCAGCTCAGTCCATATGGCTTGCTGCACATTTGCCAGGCAATAGAACAAGAGTTTGGTCGCGAGCGCCCCTATGCCAATGCGCCACGCACCTTAGATCTTGATATCCTTTCGTTTGAAGGGGTCTCCCAAACTGATACTGAGCTCACCTTGCCACACCCTCGCATCATCGAGCGTTCATTTGTATTGCTACCCCTGCTTGAAATCGCACCTGATTTCTTCTTACCCAATTGGGGTGAACTCAAAGCCTACTTACCCAAAGTGGCCCATCAGAGCATCGAAAAACTAAGCTGCAGAAACTGTGGCTGCACAGAAAAAGACGCATACCAGCAAGCCGCTCATTAAGTTTAGTAAACTTTGCTCATGAGCTACCTACAGGGCGACAAGCCAATCACAATTACCAAGCTACTCTCTATGCACACTGAGGGTGAGAAGATCGCCATGCTCACTGCATACGATTCCACCATGTCTGCCCTCTTAAATCGCTGTGGTGTTGAAACCATTTTGATTGGTGATTCACTGGGCAATGTAGTGCAGGGCCATAGTAGCACCACACCTGTCACCGTAGAACAAGTGGCATACCACACCGAGTGTGTAGCGCGTGCTAATTCTCATGCCTTCATTATTGCTGATTTACCATTTGCCAGTTATGGCGATCCAGTACAAGCGCTGGACTCAGCTGCACAATTAATGCGTGCTGGTGCGGATATGGTCAAGCTCGAGGGTGGAGATTGGCAAATTGAAATTATTCAATACTTGGTTGAGCGCAGTGTGCCAGTATGCGCGCATCTTGGACTATTGCCACAATCAGTTCATGTTCTTGGTGGATATAAAGTACAGGGCAAGTCTAAAGATGCGGCAACCCTGATGCGTGAACAGGCACTTGCGTGCCAAGAGGCAGGCGCGCAAATGCTTGTGCTCGAAGCAATTCCCTCATCACTCGGTAAACAAATTACAAAATCCCTTGCAATTCCAACCATTGGAATTGGCGCTGGACCAGATTGCTCTGGTCAGGTTTTAGTATTGCAAGATATGTTGGGCATTAGCCCCGGTAAGCCACCCAAGTTTGTTAAAAACTTCGTAGATGGCCACGCCTCAATTGAAGCTGCCATCAAAGCCTATGTTCGGGAAGTAAAAACTGGGAAATTCCCCGGACCAGAGCACGGCTTTGCTGGCTAAGCTCACACATTCTTCTTTAGCTAAAAAAACTCTTTACGCCATCAAACCAACCCTTTTGATGCGGGTTATGTTTGTCACCGCCCGATTTAAGGCTGTCATCAAATTTCTTCAATAACTTCTTCTGTTCATCGGTTAACTTTACCGGCGTTTCCACAATCACATGCACAAATAAGTCGCCCACCAGGGTGGAGCGCAAACCTTTAATGCCCTTGTTGCGCAAACGGAATGTCTTGCCCGTCTGAGTTCCCTCAGGAATCGGAAACTCAACACGACCAGAGAGGGTTGGCACCTCAATCTGACCACCAATGGTAGCTGTTGCAAAAGAGATTGGCATTTGCACATGGAGATCGCTGCCATCGCGTTCAAACACCTTATGAGGTTTGACTCGGACTTCTACATAGAGATCGCCAGATGGACCGCCATTCAAACCGGGCTCACCGTTGCCAACGGACCGCACACGCATTCCATCATCAATACCTGCGGGAATCTTGATCTCTAGAGTCTTCTGCTCTTTATGCTGCCCACTACCATGACATGTTTTGCATGGCTTAGGAATGTACTCGCCTGTGCCGCGGCACTTGGGACAAGTTTGTTGCATTGAAAAGAAGCCTTGCTGTACACGGACCTGGCCGTGACCATCGCAAGTTGAGCATTTTTCTGGCTTACTTCCAGGCTCAGCACCAGTGCCATGACATGGTTTGCATGCACTCCAACTAGGCACCCGAATTTGAGAGGTATAGCCTTCAGCTGCCTGCTCAAGTGTGATCTCCATGTTGTAGCGTAAATCAGCGCCCTTGTAGACCTGAGGGCCAGAGTGACGACCGCCACCTTGACCAAAGATATCCCCAAAAATATCCCCGAATGCATCAGCAAAGCCACCACCACCGAAACCGCCGCCACCCATCGATTGATCAACACCAGCGTGGCCATATTGATCATATGCAGCACGCTTGTTAGGGTCAGTGAGCGTCTCATACGCCTCTTTGACTTCCTTAAATTGGGCTTCGGCAGTTTTGCTATCCGGGTTACGATCCGGATGGTATTTCATCGCCAACTTACGGTAAGCTTTTTTTAACTCTTCGTCGCTAGCACCTCTGGCTACGCCCAGGACTTCGTAAAAATCGCGTTTGCTTTTTGACACAACATTCCTCTCAACTACTTCAATGACACAAGTCGGCACGGGGCCGACTTGTTATTTATTTACTACTCACTGATGAATAATGACTCTGAATTATTTCTTGTCATCCACTTCTTTAAAGTCAGCATCAACCACGTCAGCATCTGCTGCAGGGGCTTCATTCGGCGCTGCACCTGGAGCTGCGCCACCAGCTTTAGCCTGTTCAGCAGCCATCGCTTTTTCGCCCAGCTTCTGGCTGACTTTACCCAAAGCTTCCGTCTTCGCCTCAATAGCAGCTTTATCACTACCTTTGATGGCTTCGTCTAACTCCTTCAAAGCAGCCTCAATCGCTTCTTTTTCGGAAGCTTCTAAGCTAGCACCATGCTCTTCCAATGCCTTCTTGGTTGAGTGAGCCAAGGCATCTGCAGTATTGCGCGCGGTTACCAACTCAAGCGCCTTCTTATCTTCCTCAGCATTAGCTTCTGCATCCTTCACCATGCGCTGAATTTCTTCTTCGGTCAAACCAGAATTTGCCTTAATGGTGATCTTGTTCTCTTTGCCAGTGGTTTTGTCTTTTGCAGTGACATGCAAAATACCGTTGGCATCAATGTCAAAGGTCACTTCAATTTGTGGCATACCGCGTTGCGCAGGGGCAATCCCTTCGAGATTGAATTCACCTAACAACTTGTTTGCCGCAGCCATTTCACGCTCACCTTGGAAGCACTTAATGGTCACTGCAGGCTGATTATCTTCAGCGGTAGAGTAAACCTGTGAATGCTTAGTAGGGATCGTGGTGTTCTTTGGAATCATCTTAGTCATCACGCCGCCCAAAGTCTCAATACCCAATGACAATGGGGTAACGTCTAAGAGCAATACGTCTTTACGATCTCCAGACAATACGGAACCTTGAATAGCCGCACCAACTGCCACTGCCTCATCTGGGTTCACATCTTTGCGTGGCTCTTTGCCAAAGATTTCTTTTACTTTGTCTTGTACTGCAGGCATACGGGTTTGACCGCCGACCAAAATCACGTCGTCGATTTCAGATGCGCTAACGCCAGCATCCTTAATCGCCATTAAGCATGGGCCTGCTGTACGCTTGATTAACTCCTCTACCAAGGACTCTAATTTGGCACGAGTCAATTTCAAGTTCAAATGCTTTGGACCGCTTGCATCCGCAGTGACGTAAGGTAGATTGATTTCTGTTTGCTGCGCTGAGGACAATTCGATTTTGGCTTTTTCAGCAGCATCTTTCAAACGCTGCAATGCCAATACATCTTTACTCAGATCAACGCCTTGTTCTTTCTTAAACTCATCAATGATCCAATCAATAATACGTTGGTCAAAGTCTTCACCGCCCAAGAAGGTGTCACCGTTCGTGGAAAGTACTTCGAATTGTTTCTCACCATCAACGTTTGCAATCTCAATGATGGATACGTCAAATGTACCGCCACCCAAGTCATACACCGCAATCTTGCGATCTGCTTTGTCTTGCTTATCCAGTCCGAATGCCAAAGCGGCTGCTGTTGGTTCATTAATGATGCGCTTTACCTCTAAACCTGCAATACGGCCAGCATCTTTGGTTGCTTGACGCTGACTATCATTAAAATAAGCAGGTACGGTGATCACCGCCTCGGTCACTTCTTCACCCAGGTAATCTTCGGCAGTCTTTTTCATCTTGCGCAAAATTTCAGCGGAAACTTGCTGAGGCGCCATTTTTTTATCACGTGCTTGAACCCAAGCATCGCCGTTATCTGCAGCAATGATTGAATATGGCATCAGGCCAATGTCTTTTTGCACTTCTGGATCAGTGAATTTGCGACCCATTAAACGCTTTACTGCATAAATGGTGTTCTTCGGATTGGTTACTGACTGACGTTTTGCAGGTGCGCCAACCAATACTTCGCCGTCTTCAACATAAGCAATGATTGATGGTGTTGTGCGAGCGCCTTCTGCGTTCTCAACCACCTTTGGTGCGTTGTTTTCAACGACTGAAACACACGAATTAGTGGTTCCTAAGTCGATTCCGATAATCTTTCCCATAATTGCTCCAAAAAATTAAGTTGTTATGTAATCTCTGATGTGCTGCTGCGAATAAATCGATATTCAATAAGTGGGGTCTAAAAAGACTATTTCAAGGGTTAAAAAAGGAAAAAGGCAGAAATCTGCCTTTTTTTCTCTCTTTTTTAGGATTTTTGAGCAAAATCCCCAGAAAACCCCTTATTTTGGGGCGCTCACCATCACTAATGCGGGTCTGAGCACCCGATCAGCGATCGAATAGCCTCGCTGCAAGACTGAAACCACCGTGTTTGGCTCTTGCTCTGAAGGCACCGCTGAAATAGCTTGATGATGATGAGGATCAAACTTATCACCTACAGCTGGATTAATTTCGGTCATGCGACCTTTTTCAAAAGCAGACAGTAGCTGCTTGAGTGTAATTTCGAGACCCTCTTTAAAGGCTTTGGCATCGACTGCTTCGGCGCTCAGTGCGGCATACAAGCTATCGGTTACCGGAACTAAATGCTCAGCAAAACTTTCAATTGCAAATTTATGGGCCTTGGCAATGTCTTCAACAGCACGGCGGCGAATATTTTCTCCTTCAGCTTTGGCGCGCAGGAAGTTATCCTGCATCTCACCCAACTTTTGATTTAATTCCTCAATCAGTTGTGCACTGGATTCAACCATTAACTCAGGCTCTGCGCCATCGGCCACCTGCGGCTCAACTTCCAGATTCTCTTTACTTGGTTCGGTTGGATTCTGATTTTCTTGTGTCATGGCTAGGAATTCACTTTTCTTTAAAAACGGCTACGAATAATGCTTATTGGGGATATTGGGTCAATATACTGGTTTTCAAGTACCCGAAATTCAAGTCAATGCCTTTTTAGCCAACTCAGCACGTTCATTGCGCTCATTCAACACTGCCTCGGGCTCTGAGCTCAGGGGCCAACCCTGCAAATGATCGTGGGCGATATTAGCCAAAGCCTCGATCCATTTGGGGTTGCTATTTAAGCAGGGAATATAGCGATAGTCCTTGCCACCGTGCTCCAAAAAGATTTCACGTGCTTCCATGGCAATCTCCTCTAGCGTTTCTATGCAATCGGCTGGAAAGCCTGGACAGAAGATATCAAGGCGCTGGCATCCCTCTTTAGCTAACTTCTCAATAGTAGGAGCTGTGTACGGCTTTAACCACTCTTGCTTACCAAAACGGGATTGAAAGGTAACTAGATATTGCCCGCGCTCCAAGCCCAAAGACTCGCCCAATAATCGGCCTGTTTTGAGGCATTCACAATGATAGGGGTCGCCTTTCATTAAGTTGCGTTTAGGCAGTCCATGAAAGGACATTACAAAACGATCACCTCTTGCAAAATCAGGGCGCCCATCTTTATCCCAAGCCTCTAAGACCTGGTCACGCAAGGCAGCAATATAAGCAGGATTGTCGTGGTAGTGCTTTATCAGACGCAATTCAGGCTGATCGCGCCAAGTTCCTAGTACACGAAACACTTCGTCAAAACTAGAAGCAGTAGTAGTGGCTGAATACTGTGGATACAAAGGCAAAAGTAATAAGCGCTCCATACCCTGCGCCTTGAGCTCATCCAAAACCTTTTTAGTGGATGGTTCGCCATAACGCATTGCCAAATCCACTAAAACTGAGTGGCCCTGATTGGTAAATAGTTCTCCGAGCTCTTTAGCTTGTAATCGGGAGTAATGCATCAGCGGCGAACCCAATTTAGGCAGCCAAATAGAGGCGTACTTCTTAGCTGAAGCACCACTTCGAATCGGCAAAATAATGCCATTCAGAATGCACCACCAAATTACTTTTGGAATTTCTACTACGCGTGGGTCAGAGAGAAACTCCTTTAAGTATGCTCTGACTGCCTTGGACGTTGGGGCTGAAGGCGTACCAAGATTAAGCAATACAACAGCTGTCTTGGAGGGGCGCAAATGGGGATTTTGATTCAAGATAGATCCGTCTTCTATAAAAAATAATTTTCGCTCAGCTACTCAAGGCACCTGATAGTAATTTTGAAGTAATGTCCACAATCGGAATGACACGGTCATAAGCCATACGGGTTGGTCCAATCACACCTAGGGTCCCAACGATTTGACCATCCACACTATACGGCGCACTGATGACAGCTAAGTCTTCATAGGGCAATAAGTCACTCTCTCCACCAATAAAGATCTGAATCCCATCAGCATGGCTGGAGACATCGAGCAACTGCATAAGAACTGATTTTTGCTCAAGCATGTCGAACATCTTGCGCAGCTTATCTAAATTGGAACTGAGATCACCCACATTCAATAAACGACGCTCGCCAGAAAGCACCATGTCACTCTCTCCCATGCCGTAATCGGATACGCCGCTTTGCAACGCCAGCGCCATCAAACCTGAGATATCAGCACGCAGGGTATCCAGATCAGATTTCAGGTGCATACGAACCTGGTCAAAACTCTTCCCAGCAAACTGGGCATTAATGTAATTACCCGCTTCAACTAACTGGCTGGGTGTGTAATCCTGAGTGGTCGGCAAAATACGGTTTTGCACATCGCCCTCTGGGGTCACCACAATGAGCAGAATTTTCCCTTCCCCTAAGCGCAAGAACTCAATGTGCTTGAAGACCTGAGCGCGCTTTGGGGTCATGACTACCCCAGCAAAATGAGTCAGATTGGACAAGATTTGCGCCGCTGAATTTAAAACCCGCGAAGGAGAATCAGGCAAAAGGCCTCTTTCCACCTCTCTAGCCGCTATTTCCTCTAGGGGGCGGACGGTAACCATGGTGTCGACAAATAGGCGGTAGCCCCTAGGCGTAGGAATGCGTCCAGCCGAGGTATGGGGGCTGGTAACAAGGCCCATTTCTTCTAAATCAGCCATGACATTACGGACCGTAGCTGCAGATAGATCCAAGCCGGAGAAGCGAGATAGGGTTCGCGAGCCAATGGGCTGACCCTCTTCGATATAACGCTCGATGAGGGTTTTAAGTAAAGCGCGGGAACGATCATCCATGGTGGAAGGGATTTTATGCCTATGGTTTAATCGTTATATGTTAAGCCCATCCCAAAAATCTGCCAAAAACGAATTTAACCGGGTGGCGCTGGTCGGTAAATTTCAAGCTGATGGTATCGAGGGGCACCTCATTGACCTAGCCCAGATGCTCAGCGACTTGGGCTGCGAGGTCTTTATTGAAACAGCAACGGCCACTCACCTGAACTTAAGCTCCCACCCAAGCAAGAGTCCCGCTGAATTTGCGGGAAGTATCGACTTGGTAGTGGTTTTGGGGGGTGACGGCACCATGCTCGGCATTGGGCGTCAGTTAGCCGGCAGCAAAGTGCCCTTGGTTGGCATCAATATGGGCCGTCTTGGGTACATGACAGACATTCCCATTCAGGATCTAAAAGAGGTTCTTCCAAAAATCATTGGCGGAGAATATGAGGCGGACTCCAGAACCCTTTTAGACGCCATTGTTTTGCGGGGGGCGCAGATCATCAACCGCGCCTTGGCCTTAAACGATGTGGTGGTCAACCGCTCCGGCACTTCTGGCATGGTCGAACTTGCGGTTCGCGTCAATGGGTCATTTATGTATAACCAGCGTTCTGACGGTCTCATTGTCTCGACGCCCACCGGCTCTACCGCATACGCACTTTCCGCGGGCGGACCGATTCTGCACCCTCGAGTGGCAGGCATTCTGTTGGCGCCAATTGCGCCGCACTCCCTCTCCAATCGCCCCATTGTCTTGCCCGAAGACGCCGTTACCAGTATTGAAGTGGTCGACGGGCGTGAAGTGATTGTGAATTTCGACATGCAATCTCAAACAGAATTGCAATCGGGCGACAAAATTGAAGTGCGTCAGTCTGAGAAATCAATCACCCTCTTGCACCCTCGAGGACATAGCGATTACAAAACCTTGCGTGAAAAATTACACTGGAACGAGTATCCATCGACTTTCTAATGTCGAGTTCTTCGGTACGCTAATACATGCTTCAAATCCTAACCCTTCGCGACTTTGTCATTGTTGACCAGCTCGAGCTGGATTTCACCTCCGGATTCAGCGTCCTCACCGGAGAAACCGGTGCTGGCAAGTCCATTCTTTTGGATGCCCTCGGCCTTGTTCTAGGCGAGCGTGCAGATAGCAGTCAAGTGCGGGAAGGCTGCCAACGCGCTGAAATCAGCGCACTTTTCCAGATTGAGGCGGGGCAAATAGATCACTTCAAAAAATGGTTAGATGAACAAGGCTTTCCGTTGGAAGAAGAAGGTCACAGTCTTTTGCTCAAAAGAACGGTTGAAAGCAATGGCCGTAGTCGAGCATTTATCAATGGCAGCGTGGCAACGCTCAGCCAACTTCGTGAAGCGGGCGATCAGCTAGTTGATATTCATGGTCAACACGCGCATCAACTCCTTCTGAAGGGAGGGGCGCAACGTGAACTTCTCGATCGCCATGCAAACTTAATGCCACTAGCACTAGAAGTTGCTGCTGCCTTTAAACAACTTGCCGACTCGCGCCGCAAATTAGTACAAGCCGAAAATGCTGGACAAGATATTGAGCGTGAACGTGAACGACTTGAATGGCAACTAGAGGAACTCACTGAACTATCTCCACAAGTAGGTGAATGGGAGCATGTCCAAAGCGAACATAGTCGCCTTGCGAATGGCGCCAAAATTCTTACTGGTTGCCAAGAGGCCATTGAAGCCTTAAGCGAAGCCGAGAACTCTGCTGAATCGACCCTCTCCAAAGCAAGTGCGAGTATTGCCACTTTAGCGGAGCATGACCCGCTCCTCAAAGAGATGAGTGAAGTACTGGAGTCAGCCTTAATTCAAGTAGGTGAAGCAGTGCACGGCTTAAATCGTTATCTACAAAAAGCAGACCTGGATCCAGAGCGCCTTAGCCAAATTGAAGAGCGCATGCAGGCACTGCATTCTGCTGCTCGCAAGTACCGAGTAGAGGCCATTGCGCTCCCAGCACTTTTACTAGAAACAGATGAGCGTTTAGAAGCCTTAACCGCCTCACAAAATATTGAAGCCTTGCGCGACAAGGTCATGCAAGAAGAAGTAACTTATCAAAAACAGGCCAAACTCCTCACTCAAAAACGCAGCAAAGCCGCTAGCGAGCTTGGGGCAATGGTCACTACTGCTATGCAAAGCCTATCGATGGTAGGCGGTCAACTAGAGATCGCCTTAAATCCTTTAAGCGAAGGTGGCGCCAATGGTTTAGAGCAAATTGAATTCTTGGTTGCTGGTCATGCAGGCAGTACACCCAGGCCCTTGGCTAAAGTGGCTTCAGGAGGAGAACTTGCTCGTATCAGCCTGGCGATTAGTGTTATCACGAGTGAGGCATCCTTCACACCCACCCTTATTTTTGATGAAGTTGATGCCGGCATTGGTGGCGCAGTTGCTGAAACAGTCGGAAAGTTACTCAGGCAGCTTGGTCAATCGCACCAAATATTGTGCGTAACCCATCTACCTCAAGTTGCTGCCCAAGGAAATCACCATCTCAAAGTCAGCAAGTCACAAGCTGGCAACACCACACTCTCACAGGTAAGCCCTCTTAGCAGAACCGAGCGTGTTGAAGAAATTGCCAGAATGTTGGGGGGCGCAACGATTACTGACACCACACGCCGTCATGCCCGCGAATTACTTGAGCAAAGTTAACGCTTGCTTGCCTTAATCGATAGGGACTTTGAAAACGTTTCTCCAGAGCTGTAAGACCGAAGTTCTCGCTTGAATGAGGTTGGGCTCTGACTCCAAAGTCACGCGAATCTTTTCTGCCCCATCTAAACGCAAGCGGTGTTGACGCGCTCTGAGCAAGCGGTAGGCATCACCCACCTTGATAGCTAAATCCTCATCTATTAATCCAATGTTCCCAGCAATTCTGAGAAGTGCAATGTTGCCGAGATTTCCGACCAACTGCTCATGACGATGTGCGAAGGCCAACACCAAAAACTGGACAATAAATTCAATATCAACCATGCCACCAGCATCGTGCTTTAAATCAAATTGCACTGTAGGGTTTGGATGCCCCGCATGGACTTTCATGCGCATGTCCACAATTTCTGCGCGGAGTATTTCCTGGTTGCGTTGTTGTCTTAAGACTTCAGAGCGCACTTTTTCAAAATATGCACCCACTACCGGACTACCTGCAGAACAGCGTGCGCGAGTCAAAGCCTGGTGCTCCCATACCCAAGCGGAATTATCGCCCTCGCGTAGCTGATATTTTCTGAAAGCATCGGCATTGGTAACTAAAAATCCTGCCGAACCATTTGGGCGAAGCCGAGTATCAATTTCAAAAAGAGTGCCGGCAGCAGTATATGCAGTCAAGCAATGAATCATGCGCTTAGCCAAAAAAGCATAAATTTCTTGATCGGCATAACCAGCACCTTCTGATTGATACAAAAAGACTAGGTCCAAATCAGATGCATACCCTAATTCCTTGCCGCCTAACTTGCCATAAGAAATGATGGCAAATGGGGGCAATGACGAACTCAGGCCAAATTTTTGGGCAACGCTTGGCCACACGTGCTCAAAGGTCGCCTGCAAGATTAAATCGGCGAGTGCCGATAGATGATCGCTCACCTGCTCCACTGAAAGCCCCCGCTCTATACCAATGCCTAGATCAGCCAACAAGGTAATAAAGGTTTCGGTATGATGCGTGACCCGCAAAATATCGAGCGATTGCTCAGAACCCTCACCGTTGCTCTGAGCATCATCCAGGCGCATGTCGAGGTTTTCCTTAACTTCATACCAATACCGCTTAGGCTCATCAATCAGCAACTGCTCAGCACGAGAATGAAGCAAATAATCCAATAAATAAGGATGACCACTCAGGTAGGCGGCTCCCCATTGGGATGATTTCAGCAAAGCCAATACATTGAGCAAGGCTTTGGGGTATTCAGCCAAAATCGCCAGGTAAGCATTTCTTCTGGAAATCGATTCAAGCAAATCAAAAAGGCGCAAGATAGTGATATCAGCCGCCTGCGAATTGACTTCATTTGACTGCAAATATTCAGTTGCCTTATTAAGCAGATTAAAAATAATTAAGCGACTTTTTTCCGGTAAATGTTTTTGCCTAGCGCTATCAAGCCAAAGCTCCCAGCGCTTGAAACCCTCCGGAAATAACACGGGGTCTGGACTCCAATGCGCCACTAATGGCGCGAGCTCTAAACGCGCTTTATCCTCAAGCACAAAAGCCTCTTCAAATAGCGCAGCAACAGCTGTCTGATGCTGTTCTAGTGCCTGCAAAAATGTTGAGTCGCCTTCAGTAGCGTTTGGCCCAGACATGGCATTAGCCAATCGCATCCTAGCAGCAGCATCTTCTGGTAAGTAATGCGTCTGTTGATCCTCCCATACCTGAATGCGATGCTCTAAGCGCCGCAAAAATACATAGGCCGCCTTTAAGGCCAGCACCGCATCCCGAGGCAATAAACCACGCTCTGCAATCAGATCGAGCACCTCTAAGGTAGGTCGCACACGAAAGCGAGGATCTGTGCCCCCACGCATGAGCTGAAACATTTGCGCCAGAAACTCGATTTCACGAATACCACCGCGCCCCAACTTAATGTCTTGTGAACGGCCATGGTGATGTGAGGATTTTTTTTTCCGCCTCAATCTGTATTTGGGCATGCAAGTCGCGAATCGAAGCAATCACGCCATAGTCCAAATGGCGCCTATACACAAACGGTCGAATGAGTTGATCTAATTGTTTTTCACAATAAGCAAAATCAGCCGAATTGGGTGCAGGGGCAATTAACCGTCCCTTTATCCAAGCATAGCGCTCCCACTCCCTACCCTGCACCATTAGGTACTCTTCCAGCATGGGCAAGCTACAAACCAAGGGCCCGGAATCGCCATTGGGACGTAAGCGCATGTCAACTCTGAACACAAATCCATCTTCAGTATGCTCGGCCAGCAACTTGATTAAGCGCTTACCCATGCGCGTAAACCACTCTTGATGAGATAGGCTGTGAGGGCCATTTTGGGTCTGGCCATCACACTCGTACAAAAATATTAAATCGATATCAGACGATAGGTTCAGCTCATAACCCCCAAGCTTGCCCATACCAACTACCATGAGAGGTATTTCCGAGTGACGAACTACGCTCCAAGGAAGCCCAAACCGACTTTTCTGCTCAGCGCGAATAAAATCAATACATAGCGCAATTACCGCTTGAGCGAACTGACTCATGCCACGCATTACTTCATCGAGGCTAGCTAAGCCATTGAGATCTCGAAAAGCCAGCCAAAGCATTAATTTCTGACGTGCAAGACGTAAATGAGACATCAACAGAGCTTCGTCACACCCATTAGAGGCAGCTAAAACAGCGCACTCTCCTAGGAGGGCTTGAATACCAACTGGATCGACTTTTTGCCCTGCATGCAACTCTAGCCAATTAACCCATTCCGGCCTTGCATTGAGCCAGCGAGCAGCATAGCTGGAGTGCGTCGTCAAAAATTGGATTTGCTTGGAAAAATGACTCATTTCACCATCTTAATCCGGCGCAAGAATCTGACTCAATAGCTTGGCGAACCGGCGCTGGCTGACGGATAATAGAGCACATGCTTAGAAATTTGATCCAGCGTCGCCTGCAGAGCGTGCTTCAAAAACGCCCCGTGGGTACTGGTGGGGCATGGCGCAAGCGCGCAGCCATTCTTTGCGGGGCAATCATTGCAACCCTGGTCCTCGGGCATCTAGGTGTTCGCTTCTTGCTATGGCCTCAAATTGAGAAATCTAAACCTGCCATCGAAAAATTGATGAGCGCCCGTTTGGATGCAAATATCACCATGGATGATCTCCAGGTCTCCTGGACAGGAATTCGGCCTCGCTTTGAGATCTCTGGATTGCGCTTCAATGCACCAGATAAAAAAGCACCCCCACTGCTAGAAATTCAAAAAATTAGTGGTGGCCTAAGTTGGAATTCACTCTATCACCTCGCCCCCTATTTTGAGGATCTACATTTCCAAGGCGCACAAATTTATGCGCAGAGAAATACCCAAGGAGCAGTATCCATTGCCGGCATCCCTATTAATGGGAACGATGATGATTTTTCCGCAGGAAACTGGCTCTTGGATCAATCAGAGATTGAGATTGGCGATGCGCAAATTTTTTGGCAGGACCATCAAAATAAAAAATTAAACACCTCCGTCAATATTTTTCAATTTCATCTGACAAATGGGATCCGGCTCCACAAAGCAGATCTAAGCATGAGTGCGCCATGGTCTAACAGCCCCATTCAGTTGCAAGCAGACTTTGTTCACCGCCTCAGAGGACAGCCAGGCAACTGGAGAGATTGGGTTGGTCATTTTTCTTGGGACTTTATTGATCTCAATCTCAATCAATTAGCGACCGATTTCACCCTACCCCTCAATACACTGAAAGGTACGATCAGCTCTAAAGGCGAGCTTAACTTAGATGGGGGAGTTGCTGATGGGGCTCAATTTAATCTCAAGGCAAATCAATTCAGAGTGCAACTCAATAAAAATGAAGAGCCTATTGAGTTTGGCCATCTTGAGGCCGATCTGAGCCAGGCAAATACTCGGGGGCTTTTATCAATTAGCTCCAAAAACCTTGCTTGGCGTGATATCAATAGCCCGAGCAACGCCCCGCTAACCACTTTAAGCCCTATGACTTTCCGCTGGCGTCCGCCTGGCCCAGATGGGGAAATTAAAGAGTTTGGTTTCTCATCACCCAAAATTCATGTGGCTGATGCAGCCTCATTTGCCCTGAATCTTCCCCTCTCCAAAAAAGTACACGAATGGGTTAAGGCCTCACAAGCCGAAGGTGAGTTACAGGATCTAGAACTCAATTGGTCAGAGAAAAAATCTGCGCTTGCAGTCTTGCCCATTCCCGGATCTTGGATCAATCCAGACAAACTGGATTTTATGATCAAGGCCAAATTAATTGATTTGAGTTTTGCCGCAATTAACAAATCAATGCCAGCGGTATCGCATTTATCAGGCCTCTTATATAGCGATGAAAAAGGCGGGAAATTTACACTTGACTCAAAAAATATTGAGATAGAAATCAACGATTTTTTAGTAGATCCAAAAATTAAACTGGATACTGCCAATGGGGTGCTTACTTGGACGAAACAACGCGGCCAATGGTCGATTGAAGCAAAACAACTCGCCCTTAAAAATCCGGATATCACCACCACACTGAATCTCAGCTATTTGCTTGGCGCACCAAAGCAAGCGGACCAAATGGTTTTGGATATGAATTTCGTCAAAGCGAATATGGTGACGGCTTATCGCTACCTGCCAATCGGAATGAGCAAAGATGCTAGGCAGTATCTTGAAAAATGTTTCGGCTCTGGCACTATTGAAAATGGAACCTTGCATGTAAAGGGCGATCCAGATCAGATCCCATTTTCAAAACCAAATTCGGGAGAATTCTCTCTGTATCTCCCTATTTTAGGAGCAAGCTTCAAACCTGCCCCCCTATTACCAAGCAATCAAGGTGTTTGGCAGTCGCTGAGCAATGTCAATGGTCAGCTGAGCCAAGAAAACTCAGTTGTAAATGTCGATATCACTTCAGCAAACTATAAAAATATCGCCCTGCATAATTTTCATGCACAAATTCCAAATGTCAGCGCAAATCACTTAATACTCAATATTCAAGGCGCAGCCCAAGGCGATGCACTTGAGATGCTCGATTATCTTTTTGCCTCACCCATTGGCAAACAACAGCCCGAGCTTCAAAAAAACTTGTCAGCTAGTGGTCCAATTATTCTCGACCTAGGAATAGAGTTTCCGCTATCCGGATCGGGTGATCCCCGGATTGATACCAAGCTCACACTTTCAGGTAATCGCGTGCAATGGAGCAATCTTCCACCACTTGAAAATCTTACAGGAAAGGTAAGGTTAACCGAAGTCCATCCCGAATTTGACGATGTCACGGCAAGTTTCTTGGGCGGCTCAATCAAGATTTCTAATGCGCCTGCTACAGCAAATACTTCGAGCTTTAAGATTGCCGGCGACATTAGCGCCAAATACCTCAAAGACTACTTTGCAAAAAACTTCAAATCTGACTACGCGCCAGCATTCAATGCGATGGGTGGCTCAGCTATCTATGAAGGGCTTTTAAATTTCAATCAAGCCGGCAGTGAAACCAACCTTCAATTCGATTTACGGAACTGGGCAAGCGCGGCACCAGTCCCCGCAAAAAAATTAGCGGGCGTGCCAATGCTAGGGCAATTAAATGTCAAGACCTACACCAGCTCAAAAAACAAAAACTTGAGCATCAACAAAGTAGATTGGTCAGGAAAACTGGGCGAAAACTATTTTGTTCAGGGCGCATTAGGTACTGACAAGGAATTACGCCAATCTATTGGTATTGGCGCGACTGCAAGCTTGCCACCCCAAGGATTCAATCTCAATTTAGTGGCTAATGAACTGGATCTAGATGCTTGGCGACAATTTATGAACGCCGGTACCAACCATCAAAATAACTTAGCAGGGGCTCCCTCATTGGGCGATGCAAATAATGCACGCATCAACGCCCAAGTCAAAAATCTCACACTCTTTAATCGCCTTTGGACGAATTTCAGCTTAGATGGCACAAACAAGAGTGATGGGTGGAGATTCCGCCTGAACTCTGCCGATCTCTCAGGGCGACTGAACTGGCACGAACCAACAGAACAAAACCCGAGCGGCCTAATCTCTGGACACCTAGCCCGACTCAAAGTCCCAGACCAAAACCTAGAGGTCGAGATGGGCAATAAAGGGAATCCTGGTGAGAAAAAAAGTTTTGCGAAAGCTACTTCTGCATCAACAGCTTTCAAGCCGAATGCCATACCGAGCCTCAATATTTCGATTGATGATTTTTCTTTAGCTAAAACGTTGCTTGGCAGCGTCAAAATAAAGACGCACACTAACAGGAATGGCTTAGACATCGAATCTATTCAGGTCTCCAATCCTCAAGATAACTCTACCCTCTCAGGACAATGGAGCATCAATCCAAAAGATAGTGGAGAGCAAACTGCGATCAATGTCGATATGGAAATTAAAAATGCCGGTGAAATAGTTGCTCACTGGACAAATGCCAAATCGATTGAAGGTGGAAATGGCAAGATCACTGGCAAGCTGCAATGGAATGGCTCACCCTATGCACCCAGCTATGAGAGCCTATCGGGCAATGTAGATCTTTATTTAGAAAAAGGTCGTCTGCTTGAAGTGAACACTGATGCCGCCAAATTATTGAACGTACTAAGCCTGCAAAGTTTATTTCGCTTTGCTACGCTTGATTTACAGGGGGGCTTAGGTAGCATTGTCACCAAAGGTACGCCATTTAATTCAATTGTTAGTAATTTTGCAATTACCAACGGGATTGCCAACGCCAGTCAATTTACGATGGAGTTAGATCAAGCGCGTGTAGCGATGGTAGGCCAAATCAATATCCCTAATGAAACGCAAGATTTAAGGGTTACAGTATTCCCAACACTCGATGCCACTGCTGGATCCATTGTGGCGGCCTTCGTTGTTAATCCCATCGTTGGCCTTAGCGCCCTAGTAGGTCAATATCTCATCACCAATCAAATCAATCGCAGCATGCAATCTGATTACCTCATACAAGGTTCCTGGGGCAATCCGGAGGTCATTCCCCTTGATCAAAAAGGGCAACCCCTGGATCCAAAGACTCTAGAAACGATTCGACAAAAAGCATTACTTAAAGAGCAAACTAAACCGAATGCACCTAACGCGCCGACTGATAAACCACCAGTTGGCCCTGCCCTATAAATGAATAAAGCTCCAGATAACGCTATTCTCAAAATTGCATCCGTGCAAATGATTTCCACTCCGAACTTAGAGGAGAATTTGAATGCTGCCGGCAAGCTAGTTCATCTCGCTGCGCAAGATGGCGCTCAAGTAGTTGTTCTGCCGGAATACTTTTGCTTATTGGGCTTAAAAGATACTGATAAGCTTGCAGTGAGAGAAGTGTTTGGAAAGGGTCCAATTCAAGAGCGGCTGGCAGCCATTGCGCAAGCCAATTCGATTTATTTGGTGGCCGGTACCATTCCACTGGAAGCTAGAGAGGCAAATAAGGTTTTAAATTCCACCCTCATTTTTGATCTCAGTGGTCGATGTATTAGTCGTTACGACAAGATCCATTTGTTTGGATTCCAGACGCTCACTGAACGCTATCAGGAATCCGAAACAATCGAGGCAGGTAATCAACCCGGACTCGTCTCGCTCGATATCAACGGAGTCCACTGGCGCTTTGGTTTAAGCGTTTGCTATGACCTCCGCTTCCCTGAGCTTTACAGATCAATGGGCGAAGTGGATTGTCACTTGATACCCGCAGCATTTACCTACACCACCGGCAAAGAGCATTGGGAAGTGCTACTACGCGCCCGCGCAATTGAAAACCAATGCTATGTTTTAGCCTCAGCACAAGGTGGAACCCATCGCAATGGGCGTCGCACTTGGGGTCATAGCATGTTGATTGACCCTTGGGGTGCGATCCTAGGCGACCTACCTGAGGGTGAGGGCTTTATATCAGGCCTTCTGAGCAAAGAAAAATTAAACGAGGTACGCTCTAAGCTACCAGCATTAAAACATCGTAAGCTTTAAAAATTAAAAGATCTGCTTAAATTAATATGAATGCACCTGAAGCACTGTTTCCCGCCAATTGGAGCCAAGCCCAAAAACAGGCGGATCTTCTCAAATTAGCCAAATCCATTTTGCTCGAGCCAACCGGCTTAACCGAGCGTGAATTAAGCAATACTTTTGGCGATATGTTTACGCATCGCCTCGATGATGCTGATCTGTATTTCCAGCACACCCGCAGTGAAAGCTGGAGCCTGGAAGAGGGCATTGTTAAATCAGGTAGCTTTAGCATCGATCAGGGCGTAGGTGTGCGCGCAATTTATGGCGATAAAACTGCATTTGCTTACTCGGATGAGATAAATGCCGAGGCGCTCGCTAAAGCTGCCAAAGCAACACGAGTCATTGGGCCGGCAGGTGGTAAGCAAGGCTTCGCACGCAAAATATTTCATCCTATTTCGAACAAGCTCTACTCTGGTATTAACCCACTGGACTCAATGCAACCCAAAGAAAAAATTGCCTTACTGGAGAGCATTGAGAAGCGAGCAAAAGCGAGAGATCCACGGATTATTCAAGTAATGGCAAGTCTTGCGGGTGAGTTTGATGTAGTTCTAGTGGTTCGCGCAGATGGTCTGCTTGCTGCAGATGTACGCCCACTAGTACGAGTCTCCGTTCATGTCATCGCAGAGCAGAATGGTCGCCGAGAATCTGGCTCCTCCGGTGGCGGCGCACGCCATGACTATGGCTATTTTGATACCAAGCTCATTAATCAATACGTTGATGAAGCGGTTGATGGCGCCCTGATTAATCTTGAATCTCGCCCCGCCCCAGCCGGGCCAATGACTGTTGTCATGGGCCCAGGTTGGCCTGGCGTTTTATTGCATGAAGCGGTTGGCCATGGACTTGAGGGTGACTTTAATCGCAAGGGTTCCTCTGCATTTGCTGGTCGCATTGGGGAACGAGTGGCAGCGAAAGGCGTGACGGTAGTAGATGATGGAACGCTTACAGGGCGTCGTGGCTCACTGAATATAGATGATGAAGGCACTCCAACTCAATGCACTACATTGATTGAAGATGGGATTCTGAAGGGCTACATACAAGATAGCTTAAATGCCCGCCTGATGAAAATGCCCCTTACCGGCAACGGTAGACGTGAAAGTTTTGCATCCATTCCCATGCCTAGAATGACCAATACCTATTTGTTGGCTGGCAAAGATGATCCGCAAGAGATTGTGGCAAGTATTAAGCGCGGACTCTATGCAGTCAATTTTGGCGGTGGTCAGGTTGACATTACCAGCGGTAAATTTGTATTTTCCGCATCCGAAGCTTATTGGGTCGAGAACGGCAAGATTCAATATCCCGTCAAAGGGGCAACCATTATTGGCAGCGGTCCTGAGTCCTTAAAACAGGTTTCTATGATTGGAAATGACCTCAAATTAGACGGTGGCGTGGGGGTTTGCGGCAAAGAAGGTCAGAGCGTGCCAGTAGGTGTTGGACAGCCCACCTTACGAATTGACAGTCTTACCGTGGGTGGAACCGCCTGATACCCTTAAAATAGATATATGAGCCAACAAAACACCAATCCAGCGAACTGGTATGCAGCCGTTGACAAAACGTCTGACACCGATGACCAACGTATTGAGAACATTACCGTTCTTCCTCCACCAGAGCATTTGATTCGTTTCTTTCCGATCTCAGGAACCGCCACCGAATCCCTCATCAGTAAAACGCGTACGAAGATTCGCAACATTATTCATGGCAAAGATGATCGCCTTTTAGTGATCATTGGGCCCTGCTCGATTCATGACCCACGTGCTGCACTTGAATATTGCCAACGTCTTCTGATTGAACGTGAGCGTTTCTCGGGTGAACTAGAAATTGTCATGCGCGTGTATTTTGAAAAGCCACGCACTACGGTGGGCTGGAAGGGATTAATTAATGATCCTTACCTCGACGAAAGCTATCGCATTGAAGAAGGTCTACGGATTGCGCGCCAAGTGCTCATGGAAATCAATCGTCTAGGTATGCCAGCTGGTAGTGAATTCTTAGATGTGATTTCTCCACAATATATTGCTGACCTGATCTCATGGGGTGCTATTGGTGCTCGCACAACCGAGAGTCAAGTACATCGTGAACTCGCTTCTGGACTTTCTGCGCCGATCGGCTTCAAAAATGGTACCGATGGCAACATCAAAATTGCAACCGATGCCATTCAAGCGGCAAGTCGCCCACACCACTTTTTGTCAGTTCACAAAAATGGTCAGGTATCGATTGTGGAGACCAAAGGTAACAAAGACTGTCATGTCATTTTGCGCGGTGGTAAAGAGCCAAACTATGAGGCGAAATATGTTCAAGCAGCCTGTGCAGAGCTTGAAGCAGCCAAGCTTCCAGCCAGTTTGATGGTTGACCTCTCACATGCAAATTCGAGCAAAAAACATGAGCGTCAAATTGTGGTAGCGGATGATATTGCACAGCAGATCGAGTCTGGATCGCATCAAATTTTTGGCGTAATGATTGAAAGCCACCTCAAGGATGGGGCGCAAAAATTCAGTCCGGGCAAGGATGACCCAAACAAACTGGAGTACGGCAAGAGTATTACTGATGCCTGCATTAACTGGGATGATTCAGTGAAGGTATTAGAGCGTCTTGCTAGCGCAGTGAAAAAGCGTCGCAGCAAAAAATAAGAACTGCTGCGCTGAAATAAAAAGGGCTAAAGTAATTTAGCCCTTTTGCTTTTTATTTTTTCTTTTCTTTGGAGTGGTTCCAAAGAATGTCAGAACCACCGGAGGCTTGATTAAGCACTCTAGCCAAAACAAATAGTAAATCAGATAAGCGATTGAGATACTGGCGTGGCGCCTCATGAATATCCACATCCCAACCTAAACGAACTACTGAGCGCTCAGCCCTTCTGCATACCGTTCGACATACATGCGCCTGGGCAGCAGCGCGAGTGCCTCCAGGAAGAATAAATTCGGTTAAGGGCAATAAGTTGGCGTTGTATTGCTCCAGCCAAACATCCAATTGCTCGACCTGTTCAGGCTTGAGCAAGGTGTAATTCGGGATACAAAGCTCGCCGCCCAAATCAAATAAATCATGCTGAACCTTTAATAAAAGGCTTGAAAGGGCATCTGCAACACTTTTAGGCAGCTCCTCGGTCAATAAAACACCGATTTCAGAGTTCAGCTCATCCACATCCCCCATAGCGCAAATGCGTAAATGATCCTTTTCTACGCGACTACCGTCGCCTAGACCGGTCATACCGGCATCCCCAGTCCTGGTGGCTATTTTTGAAAGTCGATTTCCCATGAACTGATTATAGGTAAATGGCTAAAATGATCCATATGAATATGGTGACCCCTCCCCCTGATCTAGCCGCTATCACAGCCCTTCAATCTAAATTGGTAGCGGCATTGCGCCCCATCCTCCCTGAGCATGCCTTGCTTTGGGAGCCCGAAGATACGATTCCCTATGAATGCGATGGTTTAGCAGCCTATCGGCGCATGCCTTTGGCAGTAGCCCTACCGGAGACCGAAGAGCAAGTTTCAGAAATTTTGAAGATTTGCTTTGCCATGCAAATTCCGGTGGTGCCCCGCGGATCTGGGACAGGTCTTTCAGGTGGCGCTATGCCGATTGCCCAAGGATTAGTACTTTCCCTGGCGAAGCTGAAAAAAATCCTCAGCATTGACCCATTTACACGCACTGCCGTTGTACAGCCAGGTGTGCGTAACTTAGCGATTTCAGAAGCGGTTGCCCATCTTGGTCTGTACTACGCCCCTGATCCATCCTCCCAAATTGCCTGCTCTATTGGCGGAAATGTAAATGAGAATTCAGGTGGGGTGCATTGCCTTAAATACGGTCTTACATTGCACAATGTCCTTAAGGTAAGGGCAGTTTTGATGAACGGTGAAGTAGTTGAATTTGGTAGCTTAGCGCCCGATGCGCCTGGCTTAGATCTTTTAGCGGTCCTCATCGGTAGCGAGGGTATGTTGGCCGTTGTTACCGAAGTCACTGTCAAACTAGTAGCCAAACCCAAATTAGCACGCGTCATCATGGCCAGTTTTGATGATATTGAAAAGGGCGGCAATGCAGTTGCTGCCATCATTGCTGCCGGCATTATTCCTGCTGGTCTGGAAATGATGGATAAAGCCACTACTCGCGCTGTAGAAGAGTTTGTGCACGCCGGCTATGACTTAGAAGCTGAAGCGATTTTGCTGTGCGAGTCCGATGGCACACCAGAAGAGGTTGCTGAAGAAATTGCGCGCATGACAGCAGTACTAGAACAATCTGGTGCCAGTGGGATTCAAGTTTCAAACAGCGAATCTGAACGCCTGAAATTTTGGAGTGGTCGTAAAAATGCTTTCCCGGCTGCGGGCCGCATTGCTGCTGACTACTATTGCATGGATGGCACCATTCCACGCAGGCATATCGCTACCCTCCTCAAGCGTATTCAAGTGATGGAAAAGAAATATGGGCTGGGCTGCCTGAATGTATTCCATGCAGGTGACGGCAATATGCACCCTCTCATTTTGTTTAATGGCGCCGATCAAGATGAATGGCATCGTGCAGAAGACTTTGGTACAGAAATTTTAGAGGCCTGCGTTGAGCTTGGTGGAACAATCACTGGTGAGCACGGTGTAGGAATCGAGAAAATAAATTCGATGTGCGTGCAATTTGGAGAAGGAGAGCGAGAGGCTTTCTGGGGCGTGAAGAGTGCTTTTGACCCACAAAAACTGCTCAACCCAGACAAAGCCATTCCTACATTGAGTCGCTGCGCAGAATATGGTCGTATGCGTATTAGTGGCGGCAAATTACCTCACCCAGAATTGGAGCGCTTTTAATGAGCAACTCCGCTATAAACCATACTATGCAGATTGATTTATTTAAAGAGCAAATTCTCCAAGCGGCAAAAACCAACACACACCTCTCTATAGAGGGTGGCGGTACTAAATCTTGGTATGGCAACAAAAATAACTTTACTAAGCTGAGCACCCGCGCATATGCGGGGATCTTAGAGTACCAACCAGAAGAGCTGGTCATTACAGCTTGTGCAGGTACGCCGCTGAAAGAAATTGAAGCAGCTCTGGCAGCCAAAAATCAAATACTCCCTTTTGAACCCCCTCATTTTGGTGATACCGCAACCTTTGGTGGAGCAATTGGCGCTGGTCTTGCTGGGCCTGCCCGCATCAGTGCCGGCAACTTAAGGGACTTTGTTTTAGGCGCCCGCATCATGGATGGCAAAGGGCAAGACCTCTCGTTTGGCGGCAAGGTGATGAAAAACGTTGCGGGCTATGATATTTCTCGTTTGCTACCAGGCTCCCTGGGTACGCTATCGCTTTTGTTGGAAGCTTCAGTCAAAGTATTACCGCGCCCCGAGGCAATGGCTACCCTGCGCTGTCATACCACTCAAGCAAATGCCCTCAAGGTTTTGAATGAGTGGGCAGGGCAACCCCTCTCCTTAACTGCCAGCGCCTGGATTGGGGAATCGAGCGTTGACTCAGTAGGTGAGCTCACCTTCCGTTTGTCAGGCGCAGTCGCAGCAGTTGAAGCTGCCAGGAATTTAATGAGTGCACTAGTAAATGCAAAAACGCTTGAGCCTCATGAGGCAGAAGTATTTTGGGTAAACCTACGTGAACAAAAAATGTCTTTCTTTGAAACGCTTCAAGAAAATGAGAGCCTATATCGACTTGCATTACCTGCTGCCTGCGGCCCCCTTAACATCGGCCAGATGCACAAAGATATTGTCATTGAATGGCATGGTCAACAACGTTGGCTCAAAGGTCCAAGCGACGCAGCCACCTTCAAAGCACTCAAAGAAATCGCCACTGCACACGGAGGGCATGCAACGTGTTTCCGCCTGGGTACTTCAGTCGACCCGTCCTTACAGCGCTTCACTCTATTGAGTGAGCAAGCCCACTCTAAGGGACTTGAACTCGTTCAATCTCGTCTCAGAGCCGCCTTTGATCCTGCTGGCGTTTTTGCCACCAATCGCCTTTCATAAGTTTTTATATGCAAACTCAACTCGCTCCACAATTTGCCAATACGCCAGAAGGTATAGAGGCAGCACGCATTCTTGGTAAATGCGTCCACTGCGGCTTCTGCACAGCAACCTGCCCCACATACCAACTGCTTGGTGATGAGCTCGATGGCCCGCGCGGCCGCATTTATCTCATCAAGCAAATGGCTGAGGGCCAGGCGCCCACGGAAAAGACCCGTCTTCACTTAGACCGCTGCTTAACTTGCCGCAACTGTGAAAGCACCTGCCCAAGTGGTGTGCAATATGGCAACTTAGTTGATATTGGGCGCAAATGGGCTGAAGAAAATACCCCAGCCCGACCAATCGGTTCACGCATTACGCGCTGGGCACTAAAAAATGGCTTAACCAATCCCACTCTCTTTAATACAGCAATGACTTTGGGTCGCTTTGTGCGTCCGCTTATGCCAAACAGCATCCAGCGCAAGATCCCATTGGTTAAAAATGCGGTACTAGCAAAATCAACCGATCCTTATGCGCGCCCTCACACCGAGCATGTGCGCAAAATGCTATTACTCGAGGGTTGCGTTCAGCCAGGCATGCTGCCGAATATTAATTCAGCTACAGCACGTGTGATGGATGCCCTGAAGATACAACTCATCAGCGCATCCAATGCCACCTGTTGCGGTGCCTTGAAATACCACTTAAATGATCAAGCCGGTGGCTTAGCTAATGCCAAGCAAAATATTGATGCCTGGTGGCCTTTAATAGAAAGCGGTGTTGAAGCAATTGTGGTCACCGCCTCGGGTTGCGGAGTAATGACCAAAGATTATGGCCACCTCCTTGCCAATGATGCTGCGTATGCCCATAAAGCAAAAAGAATCTCGGAACTCAGTAAAGATATTTCAGAAATTCTGCCAGCCCTGCAGAATGAATTGATTGCCTTAATTGGCACTGAACCCAAGACAGGAGTGGTATATCACCCCCCTTGCACCTTGCAGCATGGCCAACAAATTCGCGGAAAAGTCGAAGGGGTGCTAAGTAGTATCGGTATAGGCGTAAAACTATGCACTGACAGCCATCTGTGCTGCGGCTCCGCTGGCACCTACTCCATTACCCAGCCTGAACTATCAGAGCAATTGCGCCAACAAAAATTGACTCATTTACATGCCGCTTGTGAAGAATCTGGTGCCGATGTCATTGTCTCTGGAAACATTGGCTGTATCACCCACTTACAACAAGATGGCAAGCCAGTACTCCATTGGATTGAAATCATTGATCAATTGATTTCGCAAAAGCAAACCATTAAACAATGAGTCAAATTGTTAGCAACCTCATACTCATCAAGCAAAGGATCGAGTTAGCGGCGCTAGCTGCGCATCGTGAGCCTGAGGATATTCAATTACTGGCAGTAAGCAAAACCTTTCCAGCCCGTGCGATTGAAGAGGCGATGCACGCAGGACAAACGGCTTTTGGTGAAAACTATGTGCAAGAGGCCGTGGAAAAGATGGGGCAATTGGCTAAATTGCGCCCTTGGTTGCAATGGCATTTCATCGGCCCACTACAGAGCAATAAAACTAAAGAAGTAGCACAGCATTTTGATTGGGTACATAGTGTCGATCGCCTGAAAATCGCCGAGCGACTATCGGTTCAACGCGGCGAATATCCCGAGCTAGATGCTCTTCAGATTTGCATCCAAGTAAATGTGAGCGCTGAGGACAGCAAGAGCGGCCTCAGTCTTTCTGAAACAGAATCCCTATGTGATGCCGTAGCGCAATTACCCAATCTCACCTTGCGAGGCCTGATGGCTATCCCAGCGCCAAGCCAGGATCCGCAAGAACAAAGAAACTCCTTTAAGCAAGTGCATGATTGCTTTAAGCAAATCAAAGATAAGCACCTCAACGTTAGTGGCTATCAATTCTTTGACACCCTCTCTATGGGGATGTCAGATGATATGGAGGCAGCTATTACAGAGGGCAGTACCATCGTCAGAATAGGTAGCGCTATATTTGGTAAGCGCGCTAAGATAAGCCCATGAACACACTAAAAAAGAATTTAAATACCCACATCACCTTCATTGGTGGCGGCAATATGGGTCGAGCATTGATCAGCGGCTTACTTGCCAGTGGCTTTGAGGCTAATCAATTGAGCGTAGTGGAGGCCAATGCAAGTACGGCCTTAGGGTTGCATCAGGATTATGGCGTTCAAGTGATTGGCGCGTTAGATCAAATTGCTTTTGATTTTTCTAAGAACAATGTCGTTGTGATGGCGATCAAGCCACAGGATTTCAACGTGGTTGCCAAAGGCTTAAGTGCCAAACTCAAGCATGCCTCTGCTCCCGGCCCACTGATTCTCAGTATTGCAGCCGGAATTCGGATTAAAGACATGAGCCGTTGGTTGGATCACGAGCGTTGCGTACGAGCAATGCCCAATACACCTGCGCTGATCGGCAAAGGTATTACCGGCTTATTTGCAGATGCTGCAGTTAATCAAGCTGATCGTGATGTAGCGCAAACTATTTGCAATGCAGTAGGTCAAGCAGTGTGGGTTGCAGAAGAAAAGCTCATGGATGCCGTAACAGCAGTTTCTGGTAGTGGGCCAGCGTATGTATTTGCTTTCTTGGAAGCGATGCAATCTAGTGGAGAAAAGCTGGGTTTAGATGCGGCAACGGCACGTAAACTAGCCTATGCCACTTTGGAAGGCGCTACCCAGTTGGCGCATAACTCGGATGAGCATGCTGGGGTATTGCGCGAGCGCGTCACCTCCAAAGGCGGCACTACTGCTGCTGCACTAGAGGTCATGAAAGACCATGGCTGGCATGACATTTTAGAAAAAGCGATTAATGCAGCTAGTCAGCGCGGCAAAGCAATGGGTGATGAGTTAGGGAAAAGCTAAACCTAGCGCTATTCCTAGAAATAGAAATCCGCCTAACCAGTTGTTATGACGAAATGCTTTAAAGCACTCTTCTCTGCGCCGCGTAGCAGCGAGTTTTAAATGGTAGGTGGCGCACAGTAATGCGCCAATCCATCCCAGCCAAAAAATCGGACCCAGATGTGCTATCTGCGCTACCCAAATCTGGCTCAATAGCAAAATTGCATAACTTACTGCAATTGCCAGCACATCAAATTTTCCAAAAGTAATTGCCGAGGTCCGTAAGCCCAAAAGAAGATCATCATCCCGATCTACCATGGCGTAAGCCGTGTCATACGCAATCGCCCAAAAGACATTGCCGATCAACAAAATCCATGCCTCCACAGGTACAGCATCCTGCACCGCGGCATAGGCCATCGGAATACCAAAGCCAAACGCGATACCAAGAATAGCTTGAGGAATTGCAAAGAAGCGCTTGGTAAAGGGATAGAGCACGGCAACCAACAAAGCAAGAACAGACAGTTCTTTTGTGAGCGCATTGAGGGGCCAGATTAATAGGAAGGCAAGGATTGCTAGAAGGGCTGCTATTGCCACCGCTTCTTTGCCAGAGATCTTGCCGCTGGTGATAGGTCGGTCTTTCGTACGTTGCACATATCGATCAAAATCACGATCAGCATAGTCGTTGATCGCACAACCACTACTGCGCATCAGAAAGGTTCCCACTACAAATATCAGCAAGATGTGTAATGGAGGCGCGCCACCACTCGCCAACCACAGTGCCCATAAGGTTGGCCACAATAGCAACAGGGTGCCGATGGGTTTATCCAAGCGAATCAGGTAAGCGTAAGCAATTAAACGAGCGCGCATATTCTCATTATCAAGCCTTTAGAAACTCGGCGCGAGATCCTAGCCAGCGCTCTAAATGGCGCTCTACTAAATCCAGATGATCCGCCAAGAGGCGATCGGCCGCTTGCTGCGCCAGCTCAATGAGCCAAGCATCACGTTGTAGATCTACAAAGCGCAACATGGCATCGCCCGATTGCTTGGCCCCTAGTAATTCGCCAGGTCCACGCAAAGATAAATCACGCTCTGCAATGACAAATCCATCTGAGGTTTCACGTAAGGTCTGCAAACGTTCTTTAGCAGCCAAAGAGAGTGGTTCGGCATACATCAAAATACATACTGAATCAGCCGACCCACGCCCTACTCGCCCCCTTAATTGATGGATCTGCGCGTAGCCAAAGCGCTCTGCATGCTCAATGACCATCAGAGCGGCATTAGGTACATCTACTCCCACCTCAATCACCGTCGTGGCTACTAACAATTGGATCTCATTTGCTTTGAATGCGGCCATCACTGCCGCTTTTTCTTCACTCTTTAAGCGACCATGAACTAAGCCTACTTTAAAGTTTGGCAGAGCGTGGGTTAGCTGCTCAAAGCTCTCCATTGCCGTTTGCAATTGCAGAGCTTCAGATTCTTCAATCAAGGGGCAAACCCAATAGGCTTGCAGACCTTTACCGAGCCAAGAGTGCAAGCCACTAATCACCTCATCACGACGAGAAGCTTTAACCACTTTGGTAGCAATCGGTTTGCGGCCAGGGGGCAATTCATCAATTACCGATACATCGAGGTCGGCATAGTAAGTCATTGCCAAAGTACGCGGTATTGGGGTAGCCGTCATCATCAGCTGGTGACAATAAAATAACTCCGAGCCGACCCGTTGCGTAATTTCTAAACGTTGCTTGACGCCAAAACGATGTTGCTCATCAATCACTGCCAATCCCAATTTGGCAAAACTAACGCTTTCTTGAATCAAAGCATGCGTACCAATAATTAGTTGCGCTTGTCCGCTTTCAATCGCCGCTTGTGTAAGCTTTTTTTCCTTCGCCTTGAGACTACCTGATAACCATGCCACATTCACACCCAAAGGCTCAAACCACTCCTTCATTTTGAGGTAGTGCTGTTCTGCCAGAATCTCGGTAGGCGCCATGATGGCGGCTTGGTAACTATGATCCATGGCGCGCGCAGCTGCAAGGGCTGCAATAACCGTCTTACCGCTACCCACATCCCCTTGGAGCAAGCGATTCATTGGGAAGGTCTGGGATACATCATCACTGATTTCAGACCACACCCGCTGCTGTGCACCAGTTAATTTAAACGGCAAGACTTTGATCAAGCCAGCCTCAATACCCACGCCATTATTGGCTGCAGTCAAGACTTGAAATGAAGGAGCACGCCTTTCTCGACGAATACGATGTGCGCGCTTGAGTGAAATTTGCTGGGCGAGCAATTCTTCAAATTGCACCCGGCGCCAAGCGGGATGAGTACGCTCTAATAGAGCTTGCGTATCAGCATCTGCTGGCGGCTCATGCAAATAAGCAATAGCGCTTTGCAATGGTGGCCAATCTTGGGTTGGTAAAAGTGCTGCCATGAGTGGTTTTGGCAAAAACTCAGCCAAATGCTCTTGAATACCGGGATCACGCAAGGCCTGTTTGACTGCTTTGCGAATCACTGTTTGCGAAATTCCAGCGCTGGCTGGATAAACGGGTGTCAGACTCGTTGGCAAAGCGGCATCAGGAACCACCGAGCGCACCGTTGGGTGCACCATCTCAGCACCCTGAAAGCCCTCACGCACCTCGCCACGCACACGAATATGGGCGCCAACTGCCATTTGTTTTTGCTGACTGGGGTAAAAGTTGAGAAAACGCAGCTGCAAGCTGGCAGTCTCGTCCTCAATCGTGACCAAAAGCTGCCGCCGAGGTCGAAATAAGACCTGATTACGGATCACCACCCCCTGAGTCTGCACCGAAATCGACCTTCCCCGAGTCAAAGCCTCTTTTACGGTGTAGAGCTCGGTTTCATCCTCATAGCGGGCTGGCAAGTGCAAAGCGAGCGCCAAAGGGGTATCTAGACCCATTTTTTGGAGTGTAGTTGGTAGTCGCTTCGTCGTCATCGTTAAAATCCAATACCTGATGGTAATGCTATGCAACTCTCCGACTTCAATTACACCCTCCCCCCACATCTAATCGCCCAGCATCCCCTGGAAAAGCGCACGGATAGCCGCCTCCTTGAGGTCAAGGCTCATGGGGACTCGAGTGCCCAATTCATAGACAGAACCTTTCGGGAAATAGTGGACCTGATTAGGCCAGGGGATTTATTGGTGATGAATGACACCAAAGTCATTCCGGCCCGCTTGCATGGCAAAAAAGAAACTGGCGGCATTGTCGAGCTCTTAATTGAACGCATTAGCGGCGACAAGCAGGCCTGGGTTCAAGTGCGAGCCTCCAAGGTTCCCAAGACTGGCTCGATTGTGCATATTCATAATCAGGCCGGCGAAACCTTTCCTGTAGAAATGATTGGGTATGACGGTCGCTTTTATGAAGTCCGCTTTCCGGAAAATGTCCTCGGCTTGCTAGAGCGCTTTGGCGAATTACCCCTGCCCCCTTATATCGAGCATCAACCCACCCAAGAAGATGCACAGCGTTACCAAACGGTAGTAGCTAAAAATCCTGGGGCCGTTGCAGCGCCTACTGCTGGCTTACACTTTGATCAGGCTATATTGCAGCAGCTCAGCGACGCTGGAGTGAATCAGGCAGGCGTTACCCTGCACGTTGGGGCTGGCACTTTTACCCCCGTACGCGAAGAAGATCTCAGCAAGCATCAGATGCACTATGAGTGGTACTCCGTGCCACAAGCAACGATTGATGCCATCGCACAAACCAAACACCAGGGTGGACGCGTCATCGCGGTTGGCACCACCAGTCTTCGCGCCCTAGAGAGTCACGCTACTACCGGCCAAGCTAGCGGTGAGACCAATCTCTTTATTACCCCCGGTTATGAATTTAAAGCGGTGGATTGCCTGTTAACTAATTTCCATCTGCCAAAATCAACCTTATTAATGTTGGTCAGCGCCTTTGCCGGCATGGACAATATCCGCAATGCATATCAACATGCCATTGATCAGAGTTATCGCTTTTTCAGTTATGGGGATGCGATGCTCCTTACCCGAGTGCCAAATACCAATTTATGAGCAAACCCGTGAACTTTTCGATCCTGGCGCGTGATTCACAAAGCCCAGCCCGCTTAGGTCAATTAGATCTCCCGCATGGCAGTGTCCAAACACCAATTTTTATGCCCGTAGGTACTTACGGGACAGTAAAGGCGATGACCCCCCGCGATCTCGAGGAAGCCAAAGCGCAAATTATTCTAGGCAATACATTTCATCTCTGGCTCAGACCGGGACTAGATGTGATTAAAAAACATGGGGGCTTGCATCGCTTCATGGGTTGGAATAAACCCATCCTGACTGACTCTGGTGGCTTTCAGGTATTTAGCTTGGGGGCACTGCGCAAAATCTCTGAAGAAGGCGTCACCTTTGCCTCGCCCATTAATGGCGATAAATTATTTATGTCTCCTGAGGTTTCGATGGAAATTCAGGCAGTGCTCAATAGCGATATCGCCATGCAATTCGATGAGTGCACACCATACGAAGTAAAAGGCCAGGCCACCACTGAAAAGACAGCACGCCAATCATTGGAAATGTCTTTGCGTTGGGGCGATCGCTCTCTCAAACGTTTTCGTGAGCTCAATACTGGGAACGGACTCTTTGGCATTGTCCAAGGCGGCATGTTTGAAAATCTCCGAGAGTTTTCTTCAGATGCCGTCAGTCAACAGGGTTTTGATGGCATCGCCATAGGCGGTCTATCCGTTGGCGAACCTAAACCAGAATTTGAGCGCATCCTCAATTTCACTGCGCCGAAGTTGCCAGAGCATATGCCGCATTACCTCATGGGTGTGGGCACTCCTGAAGACCTCATCTTGGGAGTGAGTCTGGGGATCGATATGTTTGATTGCGTAATGCCCACCCGCAACGCCCGCAATGGCTGGTTATTTACCCGTTTTGGCGATCTTAAACTCCGCAATGCAGGCTACAAAGAGGATGACCGCCCGCTAGATCCTACGTGCGCCTGTTACACCTGCCAACATTTCACTCGCTCCTATCTGAACCATCTGCAAAAGGCCAATGAGATCTTGGGTTCACAGCTCAATACGATCCACAACCTATCCTATTACCTGCAATTGATGACTGAAGTCCGCGAGGCCCTCAGTTTGGGTCGTTTTAGCGCTTACCGCGAAGAATTTCACCGTAATCGCCAACGGGGCGTAGAGCCAGGGCAGGATTAAGCCAATTTACCCCTGAAATCCGCCCCAAAGCCCCATACAGTTTAGAATTGCGGGTTTACGGCTTTCCTTTTAAGCCCTAAAACAAACGCAGTTTCTTATTGGTAATTAACGGAGGTTTTTATGTGGATTAGTAACGCTTTTGCCCAAGCTTCAGCTGCGGGCGCAGATTCAAATAACTTGATGAGCTTCCTGCCCCTCATTTTGATGTTTGCAGTTCTTTACTTCATCATGATTCGCCCACAAATGCGTCGCCAAAAAGAAACTAAAGCGATGTTAGAGGCTTTAACGGTTGGTGACGAAGTAGTTACCGTTGGCGGCATCGTTGGCAAAGTAAGCGCACTGAAAGATCAATTTGTCACAGTTGAAATTGCTGCTGGTACAGAAGTGCAAATGCAAAAAGCTGCGATCACCACAGTATTGCCTAAGGGCACCCTGAAGTCTGCTTAATACATCTGCTTAGAAATAACTCAATATGAACCGCTACCCTCTTTGGAAATATGTAGTTATTCTGGTTGCATTACTGATCGGAACGCTGTATTCCTTACCGAATTTCTATGGCGAGGCTCCAGCGGTTCAAGTCTCATCGGCCAAACCAACGATCAAAGTGGATTTGGCGACTCAGGCTCGGGTTGAGAAGATTCTGGCTGATCAAAGTATGAGCAGCACCGGTATCTTTTTTGAAAATACCGGTCATGTAGGTTCTATTAAGATTCGCTTTAACAATACCGATACACAATTACGTGCACGCGATCTGTTGCAGCAGAAATTGAATGTCGATCAAAACGACCCCAATTACACAGTTGCACTGAACCTGCTCTCCAATACCCCTGGCTGGCTAAGCTCAATCAATGCCCTGCCTATGCCCTTGGGCCTGGACTTGCGCGGTGGAGTCTACTTTTTATTGCAAGTGGACATGAAGGGTGCATTACAAAAGAAAATTACCTCATTGGCTGGTGATATTCGCAGTCAGTTACGCGACAAATCCATTCGTCACCAAGGGATTGATCGCAATGTAGACTCGATCACCATTCAGTTTGGTAGCACTGAAGATGCTGAGGCAGCGCGCTTTTTACTAACCAGCAGCCAACCACAATTAATTTGGACAATCACACCTGCAGGTGGCTCATACAAGCTGCAGGGTGAGTTCAAGCCAACCGCCTTAAAAGAAATTCAAGATAACGCAGTAAAGCAAAACATCATCACTCTAAATAAGCGTGTCAATGAACTTGCCGTAAAAGAACCCGTGATCCAGCAGCAAGGTGCAGAGCGCATCGTAGTGCAATTGCCGGGTGTTCAAGATACTGCGCGCGCCAAGGACATTATTGGTCGTACCGCTACATTGGAATCACGACTTGCCGACCCACTCATGTCAACCATCAATGTTGGTGAAATACCTCCCCCAGGTATGGATACTTTCCGCTTTGGTGAAAATCGTTTAGGCGTATTCAAAAAGTCAGTGATTTTTAGTGGTGAAAGTATTACCGATGCCAGTGCTGGCTTTGATCAAAATCAACGCCCTGCTGTCAATATCACCTTAGATGCCTCTAGCGGTCGCACGATGCAAGAAGTGACCCGTGAAAACATGGGTAAGCCAATGGGCATGATTTTGTTTGAAAAAGGCAAAGGTGAAGTGCTGACGATTGCCACCATTCAAGGCGAATTTGGCTCTAAGTTCCAAATCACGGGCCAGCCTACTACTGAGAGTGCTAATGACTTAGCCCTCCTATTGCGCGCAGGCTCTTTAGCAGCTCCAATGGAAATTATTGAAGAGCGTACGATTGGGCCAAGCCTAGGCGCTGAGAATATTGAAAAAGGCTTTAAGTCATTACTCATCGGCTTTACAGCCATTGCCATCTTCATGATCATGTATTACCTCTTGTTTGGCACATTCTCGGTAGTCGCTTTAGCTGTGAACTTACTGCTGTTGATTTCGGTACTCTCTATGCTGCAAGCTACTTTGACACTGCCGGGTATTGCGGCGATGGCCTTAGCACTTGGAATGGCGATTGACTCGAATGTCTTAATTAACGAGCGTATTCGGGAAGAGCTCCGTAATGGCGCTGCGCCTCAGACTGCCATTGCTGTTGGTTTTGATAAGGCCTGGGCAACCATCTTGGATTCAAACGTCACCACATTGATCGCTGGTCTAGCCTTATTGGCTTTTGGTTCTGGCCCGATTAAAGGCTTTGCGGTCGTGCATTGCTTAGGCATTCTCACTTCGATGTTCTCAGCCGTCTTCTTCTCACGTGGTCTTGTCAATCTTTGGTATGGCAGACACAAGAAGATTCACAAACTCGCTATCGGCCAAGTTTGGCGCCCACAGGAGAAATAAGTCATGGAATTTTTTAGAATCAAAAAAGATATTCCATTTATGCGCCATGCATTGGTGCTCAATGCGATTTCTTTCATTACTTTCTTAGCTGCCATCTTCTTCCTCTGGCATAACGGCCTACATCTCTCGATTGAATTTACCGGCGGTACTGTGATGGAGGTGAGCTATCCACAGGCGGCACCTTTAGATGCGATTCGTGGCAATGTCGAGAAGCTAGGTTATGCCGATACGCAGATTCAGAACTTTGGCAGCTCACGTGATGTGATGATTCGCCTGCCTTTGCAAAAAGATGCCCAAGGCAAACTCATTTCATCGGCTGATCAAAGCGCTGCAGTCATGAAGGCGCTCGATCCCTCAACATCTGGTGCCAAATTACAGCGCGTTGAATTTGTAGGACCTCAAGTCGGTCAAGAATTAGCGATGGATGGACTCAAAGCCCTCATCTTTGTGATTATTGGTATTGTCTTGTACCTCTCCTTCCGTTTTGAGTGGAAGTTTGCGCTGGCCGGCATCATTGCGAACTTGCATGACGTGGTCATCATTTTGGGTTTCTTTGCTTTCTTCCAGTGGGAATTTTCTCTTTCAGTCTTGGCAGCAGTGTTAGCAGTATTGGGTTACTCAGTGAACGAATCCGTTGTGATCTTTGACCGTATTCGCGAGAACTTCCGCAAATACCGCAAGATGAATACCCGTGAAATTATTGATAATGCGATTACCAGTACAATCAGCCGTACCATGATCACCCACGGCAGTACCGAGATGATGGTGTTGGCAATGTTGGTATTTGGTGGCCCAACATTGTTTTACTTTGCACTGGCACTGACCATTGGTATTTTGTTTGGTATTTATTCCTCCGTCTTCGTGGCTGCAGCACTAGCGATGTGGCTAGGCGTTACTAGAGAAGATCTTGTGAAGGGTGAACGTAAGCCTGAAGATAAGAACCGTGACGAGGATCCTAACTTCGGAGCCCGAGTTTAAGGGCTTCGCTATTAAATTGTTTTAGCATCTAGGGCGGCCAATATTCTTTGGGTCGCACCTTGATGTTCAGTGGCATATTTTTTCGCAGCAAGCGCCATCTGCGATAACTCAGCCGAATTTGATAACAGCGCCTGCAACTCTTTTGTCAGGGCAGTTGGCTCACCCAACATCAATTCACCGCTAAGCCTTTTTGCTGCACCTGCTGCAATTGCATCGAGTGCAGCCTGCTGAAAGTTATAGGTATGCTCACCTAATAAAACGGGGCAACCTACCGCACAAGCTTCAATCAAGTTTTGGCCGCCAAAGGGTAAAAGACTACCGCCCATAACAACCAAATCTGCCGCACTGTAATACAGGGGCATCTCGCCCATTGAGTCGCCAAGGATCACTTCAACAGCTGTAGTGTCACTTGGTATACCAGACCATTCACTGCGTGCGCGGAACGTGAATTTTGCAGAGCGAATGTGCTCGGCAACTTCGGGGAAGCGCTCTGGATGTCGCGGCACCAAACAAAGCAGCGGGGGCACGCTAAATGCATTGCTTCGCAGTAAATCTTTCCATGCCTTGAGAATAATAGCCTCTTCACCATCACGCGTACTGGCTGCGCAAACCATCAAACGATTGCCAGCATGGATCGATTTTTTCCAGATGGCACCTTGCTCTAACAAAGTAGAGTCCAGCGGTACATCAAACTTGAGGTTACCGACAATCTGCACATCTTTTACGCCCAAGCTGCGGTAACGATCAGCATCAAATTGGGTCTGAGCCAAAATACCTCGGAATGCTTGAAATAATGATCGACCCGCCTTGCCAAAGCGATTGACGCGGCGCGCACTGCGCTCTGATAAACGCGCGTTCACTAAAAACAATGGCAAGTCAATCTGCGCACAACGAAATACCACAGTGGGCCAAGCTTCGGTTTCCATAAAAAGGCCAAAACGCGGTTTAAACGTTTTGAGGAAATGCTCAACAGACCAACAGAGGTCATACGGTAAATAGACTTGCGTCACGCGCCCTGCGGCAATCTCTTTTGCAAATAATTGCTTACCAGTACGGCGCCCATTTAAGGTCATGTGGGTCAGAAGAATGGATTCGCCACGCGCTAAGTAAGCGTCAATCAATGGTTGCGCTGCCCGCGTCTCACCTACCGATACCGCATGAATCCAAATCGCACCCTGAGTAATGGGCTTGTCATAGCCAAAACCAAGACGCTCAGGTGTGTGGTGTAAATAGGCAAAGGAGTGACGAGCGCGCCAAGCAAGACGCACAAATGCCAATGGCAACAAAAGATGCCAAAGCAATTGGTATGCAGCGAACCAGACAGTTGGGCAAGCACCGTATTCCAAATCAGAAGTTGATGCACCACCCTGGTTTGGCGTCAAACTCACTTTTTGAGGCGTTCGGTTAACTCAACCGCCTTGCCCAAATAAGAAGAAGGTGTCATCTCTAAGAGGCGCGCTTTCGCATCTTCAGGAATAGCCAGGCCACGCACGAATGTTTGCAAATCAGCTTGATTAATGCCTTTGCCACGTGTGAGTTCTTTGAGTTGCTCATACGGGTTCTCAATGCCATAACGACGCATTACTGTTTGCACTGGCTCTGCTAACACTTCCCAGCAGGCATCTAAGTCAGCTGCGATGGCAGCGTGATTGACCTCTAATTTTCCAAGGCCCCGTAAGGCGCTATCGTAGGCCAACACGCTATGCCCAAAAGCGGGGCCGAGATTGCGCAATACGGTTGAATCGGTAAGGTCTCTTTGCCAACGTGAGATAGGCAACTTCTCAGCCAAGTGGCGCAACAAAGCATTTGCTACACCCAGGTTGCCTTCTGAGTTTTCAAAGTCAATTGGATTGACTTTATGCGGCATTGTCGAAGAGCCAATTTCGCCCGCTTTAGTGCGCTGTTTAAAGTAGCCAACGGAGATGTATGCCCAGAAGTCGCGGTCCATATCCAACAGGATGGTATTGGCACGAGCAATTGCATCAAACAACTCAGCCATACCATCGTGTGGCTCAATTTGAATGGTGTAAGGGTTAAACGTTAAACCCAAGCGTTGCTCCACTACGTTCTTGGAAAAATTTTCCCAATCAAAATCAGGGTAAGCAGAAATGTGGGCGTTGTAATTACCAACAGCGCCATTCATTTTTCCGAGCAAAGGTACTGCAGCAATCGCAGTAATCGCACGCTCTAAACGCTTGGCAATATTGGCAATCTCTTTACCTAAAGTACTTGGGGAGGCAGGCTGACCATGGGTACGAGAGAGGAGTGGCACCTTCGCATTCTCAATGGCCAAATCGGTGAGGACTGAAAGGATTTTTCTCAATTGCGGCAGCAATACTTCATCACGCGCACCGCGCAACATCAAACCATGTGAAGTGTTATTAATATCTTCAGAAGTACAAGCAAAGTGAATAAATTCGCTCGCCTTAAGCAAATCGGGACGACCCGCTACTTTTTCTTTGAGGAAATACTCCACCGCTTTCACATCATGATTGGTAACCGCTTCGATATCTTTAATACGCTGTGCATCGGCATCGGAAAAGTTCTGCGGCAAAGATAACAAGAACTCAGCATCAGCTGGGCTGATAGTTGGTACATCTGGCAAGCCTGCTGCTGCCAAAGCGAGCAACCAATGAATTTCGACAAAAACCCGTTGACGCATAAATGCTGCTTCTGATAACCAGGGGCGCAGGGCATCTACTTTTCCTGCATAGCGGCCATCTAAAGGGGAAAGTGCATTAAGGGTTGAAAGGGGCTGACTCACGGATGGTGCCTTTACATTGAATATCAATAAAGCTCAATTTTAATGCGTTCTCACTGAGAACCCCGCGACTTAAGATCGCTATACTGAGCACCTATGAAACTAATCGGATCCCTTACCAGCCCCTATGTACGCAAAGTACGCATTGTTTTCTCTGAAAAAAAGGTTGAAGTAGACCTTGTTTTGGATAATGTGTGGGCTGCCAATACGCAAATTAACGCCACAAACCCCCTGGGCAAAGTGCCCTGCTTGGTTTTAGACGATGGCGAGGTCATTTATGACTCCAGAGTCATTGCTGAGTACGCAGACACTTTGAGCCCTGTGAGCAAGCTGATTCCTGATAACGGCCGTGAACGCGCATCCGTTAAAACCTGGGAGGCTTTAGCTGACGGCATTATGGACGCAGGCATTTTGGCTCGTTTAGAGGCCACTTTGCGGCCACCAGAACAACAGAGTCAAATGTGGATGGATCGCCAAATGGGCAAAGTGCAAGCCGCTTTGAACCAAATGGCCGCTCAATTGGGTGAAAATCCATGGTGTCATGGCAATCAAATGACCTTGGCCGATATTGCGGTGGGTTGCGCCTTGGGATATCTGCTGTTCCGCTTCCCTCATATTGCATGGCAGTCTCAACACCCCAATTTGGATCAGCTCTATCAAAAATTGATGCAGCGCTCATCTTTTATCGATAGCATCCCACCTGCCGCTTAAAGATTAAGCAAAATCATGCTTAGGCGGAGATAATCCCACCGCCTAAGCAAACATCGCCGCTATAAAGTACTGCTGATTGACCTGGAGTAACAGCCCATTGAGCTTCTGGGAAATCCAACCGAAAACTCAATGGTCCATCAGCACCCTCAGATAAGGTGCATGCCGCATCCGCCTGACGATAACGTGTCTTAGCAGAGTAGGGTCCTGAGACTGGCGGAGCTCCCGCAATCCAACTGGCATCCATTGCCGCTAGCGCATGGCTTTGCAACCAAGGATGCTCATGACCTTGCGCCACATAGAGGGTGTTATTAACAACATCTTTGCGAGCCACATACCAGGCATCACCATTGCCATCTTGGCTACCGCCTAGACCGATACCCTTTCTTTGCCCTAGGGTAAAGAATGCCAAGCCCATGTGCTCACCGACGGTTTTGCCTTCGGCGGTCTTGATGGGACCTGGGGTACGCGGCAAATAGCGGTTGAGGAATTCTCGGAAAGGTCGCTCGCCAATAAAACAAATGCCAGTGGAGTCCTTTTTACGCGCATTATGTAAGCCGATTTGCTCAGCAATGGCCCGTACCTCGGTTTTTGGGATCTCCCCCAAAGGAAACAACACATTAGCCAATTGCTTTTGGGTTAGTCGATGCAGAAAATAACTTTGATCTTTGGTGACATCCACCGCCTTCAAAAGCTGCACACCCTGTTCTGAATGGCGCACACGGGCGTAATGGCCGGTAGCAATCGCATCGGCACCCAAGCTCATTGCATGGTCTAAAAAGGCCTTGAATTTGATTTCAGCATTGCACAAAACATCCGGGTTTGGGGTGCGTCCTGCGGCATATTCGCGCAAGAAATCAGCAAAAACACGCTCTTTGTACTCTTCGGCGAAGTTCACAGCCTCCACATCAATACCAATGACATCAGCTACGGAGACCACATCGAGCCAATCTTGGCGTGCCGAGCAGTACGCATCGTTATCATCATCTTCCCAATTTTTCATAAAAAGGCCAATTACTTCATAGCCTTGCTGCTTGAGCATCCAAGCAGCCACTGACGAATCAACCCCTCCAGACATCCCAATGACGACTTTGGATGGTTTGGTAGCAGGGATTGGTGAAGAATTGAGCGGGATCATCAAAAAATGCGAAAATTCAATATAAGCTGAAAACCCCATTGTAGAAGTCTTAGCCCGATCTCACCGAGATTTTGGCAAAGACCAAGCTATTGGAGAGCAGGGTAAGTGGATGGGCAATATTTTGCCTATTTAACTAAAATAGATTCTTTAAAAAATTTGTACTTGGAGACATGCCATGCGCATAGGAGTGCCACTTGAAATTAGGTCCGGAGAGACGCGAGTCGCCGCAACACCGGAAACCGTTAAAAAACTCATTGGCCAAGGCCATCAGGTAGTCATCCAAAAAGATGCTGGTGTTAGAGCAAGTCAGCCAGACTCTGCTTATGAGGCCGTTGGCGCCACCATTGGTTCAGCAGCAGATGTATTGGGCGCTGAAATCGTCTTGAAAGTACGTGCACCTGAAAATACTGAGCTGGCACAAATTCAATCTGGCAGCGTGCTGATTGGCATGCTCGATCCATTTGATAATCAAAATATTGAAGCGATGGCTGCTCAAGGCATCACCGCCTTCTCGCTGGAGGCCACTCCAAGAACGACTCGTGCGCAAAGCATGGATGTACTCTCATCACAAGCGAACATTGCTGGCTATAAAGCCGTGATGATTGCTGCTAATGAGTATCAGCGCTTTATGCCAATGCTGATGACTGCAGCTGGTACGGTTAAAGCGGCGCGCGTACTGATTCTCGGTGCAGGTGTTGCTGGTTTGCAAGCGATTGCAACCGCTAAGCGCTTAGGCGCTGTGATTGAAGCATCCGATGTACGCCCTGCTGCTAAAGAGCAAATTGAATCTTTGGGCGCTAAGTTTGTTGATGTCCCTTATGAAACCGATGAAGAGCGCGAAATCGCTCAAGGCGTGGGTGGTTATGCCCGTCCAATGCCAGAAGCATGGATGAAACGTCAAGCTGCACTGGTTGCTGAAAAAGCCCAACAGGCCGATATCGTGATTACCACTGCTTTAATTCCGGGTCGTAAACCGCCAGTCTTGTTGCATAGCGAAACTGTGATGCAAATGAAACCAGGTTCCGTGGTGATCGACTTGGCTGCGGGCCGTGGCGACAATGGCTCAGGCAATTGCCCACTCACTCAAGCTGACAAAATTGTAGAAAACAATGGCGTCAAGATTGTTGGTTACACCAATCTAGCGAGTATGGTGGCTGCGGATGCTTCTGCACTGTATGCACGTAACTTGCTCGATTTCATGAAGCTGATTGTCGACAAAGAAGCCAAGCTTGCCATTCCAAGTGATGACGATATCGTAACTGCTTGCTTGATGTGTCGTGATGGTCAGGCTGTTCGCAAAAACTAATACAGAATATTCAAACTAAGGAAATACTATGGATCTCGCTGCTTTTCAAAGCATCCTCACAGTCCAAAACATCACTGTTTTTGTGTTGGCTATTTTTGTTGGCTACCACGTGGTTTGGAACGTTACGCCAGCATTGCATACGCCCTTAATGGCGGTAACCAACGCCATCTCTGGAATCATCATTGTTGGTGCGCTATTGCAAACTGAAGTCATTGGAGGCGATGACATTACTTTGACCAGCGTCATTGGTGCAATTGCCGTATTTTTGGCATCTATCAACATTTTTGGTGGCTTTATGGTCACCCGCCGCATGCTTGAAATGTTCAAGAAAAAAGCCCCGAAGGCTGACGCGGCCGGAACCAAATAAAACTAGAAAAAGACCAATCGAGAGACCAAACTCATGTCAAACCTTACCGCTATTTCGTATCTCATTTCTTCGGTGTTGTTCATTCTCGCGCTGCGCGGCTTGTCTTCACCAACCACTTCACGCCAAGGCAATACCTTCGGCATGATTGGCATGTTGCTCGCTGTGATCACCACTTTCTTTGTGGCTGATTTCAAACCAGCGTTTTCCTTAATTGCTGGAGCGGTTGTGGCTGGCGCCATCATTGGTACCTTAGCTGCAAAACGTGTACAGATGACCAAGATGCCAGAGCTCGTTGCGCTCATGCACTCCTTCGTTGGTTTGTCTGCTGTGTTGATCGCAGTGGCAGCGGTATTTAATCCTGCTCACGACCATACAGGCGCACAGAAAATTGAATTGTTCATCGGTGCATTTATTGGCGCAATTACCTTTACAGCTTCTGTTATTGCTTTCGGCAAACTCTCCGGCAAAGTGAGTGGCAAACCAGTCAGCTTTGGTGGACAGCATTTGCTCAACCTCATCATGGCAATTGCCATGATTGGTGCCGGCGTCACGTATTACATCACTGGTAGCCATGCCGCATTCCTAGCAATGTGTGCTGTTGCCTTGGTATTGGGTGTGACATTGATCATCCCGATTGGTGGCGCCGATATGCCAGTGGTTGTATCGATGCTCAATAGTTATTCAGGATGGGCTGCAGCTGGTATTGGCTTCACATTAAATAACCCTGTATTGATTATTGCTGGTGCTTGCGTAGGTTCTTCAGGCGCAATTCTGTCTTACATCATGTGTAAGGCGATGAACCGCTCTATCCTCGCCGTATTGCTAGGCGGCTTTGGTGCTGAAGCAGCTGCAGGTGGTGGCGATGATGGTGGCCCTAAGAACTACAAAACTGGCTCTCCAGAAGATGCTGCTTTCCTGATGGAAAATGCAGATACAGTCATCATCGTGCCTGGTTATGGTTTGGCTGTTGCCCGTGCTCAGCACGCTCTTAAAGAATTGACTGAAAAGCTCACTCACCATGGTGTGACTGTGAAGTATGCAATTCATCCGGTTGCAGGCCGTATGCCTGGACATATGAACGTATTGTTGGCAGAAGCTGAAGTGCCTTATGACCAAGTGTTTGAGATGGAAGACATTAACAGTGACTTTGGTCAAGCTGACGTAGTGTTAGTGCTTGGTGCAAACGACGTGGTGAACCCAGCCGCTCGTACGCCTGGCAGCCCTATTTTTGGTATGCCGATTTTAGAAGCATTCAAAGCCAAAACAATTATTGTGAACAAGCGCTCCATGGCTGCTGGTTATGCTGGTCTTGATAACGAACTCTTCTACATGGATAAAACCATGATGGTCTTCGGTGATGCGAAGAAGGTGGTTGAAGAGATGGTTAAAGCAGTGGAGTAACAACAATACTAATATCAAGTCATAAAAGACCGCCTTCGGGCGGTTTTTTATTGCAGTTGCTCTTAAATGTACTTATTCTTAGGGCAACAACAAATAAGAGGGCACTTCATGTACTACACGCTTGGCAATCACATTGACTTGCTCCCCTATGCGCCTTATTTCTTTTTAGCTTCAATTATTGTTTTTTTGCTAGCGGGCTGGCTATTTGGTCGCTATCGCCTGAGATCTTCCTCAACCGTCATTGTCAGAGATTCCCTAGCTACCGCTATCTTTGGCCTGACTGCGCTTGTATTGGGATTTAGCTTTAGCGGCGCCAATGAACACTTTGACAATCGCATTCAGTTGCTGCGTAAACAGGCTGCTAGCGTAAGACAAGTTTATGAGTCAACTAAATATTTAAATCCCATGGATAGAGCGGCTACCCAAGCTGCCTTAATCAGATTGGTTGATATTCGGATGGCTGCCTTTCAAAACATCAAGAAAATGGATGACTTAAGTGACAACCTAGATAAGTTGAGTGACCAACTTGCTAAAACAAATGAAGCTGTCACACTTGCCATCAATCGATCCCCCGCCACGACAAAATTATTAGCCGATCAAATATTAAAGCCGCAACTGAGCAATCTGGTGAGTGATATTGGGGATGGCATATTAAATGCGAAACGTCACCCGCCGGCCATTATTGATCATTATTTATTGCTACTTCTTTCTGTTGCGGCTCTATTAACTGGCTATGCGATGGCTGCAAAGAAGGAGGAGGATTGGTTTTTGACCGCTTTATATATGTGCGTGATGGGCTTTACTTTGTACGTCATTTTTTCATTGGAATACCCGAATCTATTTTTTCCAACAGAGCAATTCAATCAAGATTTCATTCGCTTTAAAGACTCATTGCACTAAGAGCGAATAAAAAAACGCCTGGTCTTTTGAACCAGGCGCTCTTGCTTCTACAGCGAACTTGCTGTGGAAAGCGGCAATTACATCATGCCGCCCATACCACCCATACCGCCCATACCACCCATATCAGGCATGCCGCCGCCAGCAGACTCATCCTTTGGCGCTTCGCAGATTGCGCAGTCAGTGGTCAACAACAATGCGGCAACAGAAGCTGCGTTTACTAATGCAGTTTTTGTTACTTTAGTTGGGTCGATCACGCCTTGAGCTACGAGGTCACCGTATTCGCCAGTTGCAGCGTTGTAACCGTTGTTGCCTTTGCTTTCTTGCACGGCATTCACGACAACACCTGCATCTTCACCAGCATTGCTGACGATCGTACGAAGTGGCTCTTGCATTGCGCGCAGCACGATGCTGATACCAGCGTCTTGATCAGAGTTATCGCCTTTCAAGCCCTTGATACCTTGCATTGCACGAATCAAAGCAACGCCACCGCCAGGAACAATACCCTCTTCTACCGCAGCGCGCGTAGCATGCAATGCGTCATCAACGCGGGCTTTCTTTTCTTTCATTTCAACTTCAGTAGCAGCGCCAACACGAATCACTGCAACACCGCCTGCCAACTTAGCAACGCGCTCTTGCAATTTTTCCTTGTCGTAGTCGCTAGTCGCTTCTTCGATCTGAACGCGAATGTTCTTCACGCGCGCTTCGATTGCTTTAGCATCGCCAGCACCGTCAATAATGATGGTGTTCTCTTTGCCAACTTCGATGCGCTTAGCTTGACCTAAGTGCTCAAGAGTAGTTTTTTCGAGTGTGAGGCCGATTTCTTCAGCAATGACAGTACCACCAGTCAAAATCGCGATATCTTCTAACATTGCTTTACGACGATCACCAAAGCCTGGAGCCTTCACAGCACAAGTCTTGATGATGCCGCGAATATTGTTCACAACCAAAGTTGCCAAGGCTTCGCCTTCAACATCTTCTGCAATGATCAACAATGGACGACCAGACTTCGCTACTTGCTCGAGTACTGGGAGCAAATCACGAATGTTAGCAATCTTCTTGTCAAACAAGAGCACGTATGGGCTTTCCATAATGGCAACTTGTTTTTCAGGTTGGTTGATGAAGTATGGTGAGAGGTAGCCACGGTCAAACTGCATACCTTCAACTACTTCGAGCTCGTCTTCTAAAGACTTGCCATCTTCAACAGTAATGACACCCTCTTTACCTACTTTTTCCATTGCTTCAGCAATACGCTGACCAATGCTGTAGTCGCTATTAGCTGAAATAGAGCCAACTTGAGCGATTTCTTTGGTAGTAGTGCAGGGCTTGCTGATTTTGGCGAGTTCTGCAACAGCAGCTGTAACTGCTTTATCGATCCCGCGCTTCAAATCCATTGGATTGTGACCTGCAACTACGTATTTCATACCTTCACGAACGATGGACTGAGCCAATACGGTAGCAGTAGTAGTACCGTCACCAGCGATGTCAGCAGTTTTAGAAGCGACTTCCTTCACCATCTGAGCACCCATGTTCTGGAGCTTATCTTTGAGTTCGATTTCTTTTGCTACGCTCACACCGTCTTTAGTAACGATTGGACCACCGAATGAACGCTCCATGACTACATTGCGACCTTTTGGTCCCAAAGTTGTTTTCACTGCGTTTGCAAGAATATTGACACCCTCAACCATCTTGGTACGGGCATTGTCTCCAAATACAACGTCTTTTGCTGCCATGATTAAATTCCTCTCTTAAATACCGAAATTACTTCTGAACAACAGCCATGATGTCGTCTTCACGCATCACGATGAGCTCTTCGTTGTCTACTTTGACTGTTTGGCCAGCATATTTACCAAACAACACGCGATCGCCTACTTTGACGTCGAGTGCATTTAATTTGCCGCTCTCATCACGCTTACCTGGACCGACTGCCAATACTTCACCTTGGTCTGGTTTTTCAGCGGCAGCATCGGGAATAATGATTCCGGAAGCAGTTTTTGATTCTTGATCTAAACGTTTAATGATTACGCGATCATGTAAAGGACGCAGATTCATTCCTTCTCCTATGTTAGTAAGTGTTAACTAATTAAAAAAACAATAAAAATCAATAACTTGTAATCTCTTCACACGGAAGCTAGGGCTAAACTACCAAGAATCCAGCTTTTTTAGCACTCGCATGTAGGGAGTGCTGATTATATAGGTCTACCTTTGAAAATTTCAAGGGTGCGTACCCATAATTTGATCAAGGTATTTTGCGCTTCCTATACTGGGGACAAGCGAGTAAGTCTTTTCCTACAGACAAATCATCCTTACACCCTTACCGCTCCACTCCGTCCTGCCTAGACTGGATGACTACCCACTGGAGAATGCTGATGAGCCCGAAATCCCGGCTGTACACGCTTGTAAAGGCATGGAAGAACAAACCCTTCCAAGAAGTACGTGATGCCTGTGGCGACCATTGGCTCGGTTTAAGTGATCAAGCCCTTGAGCAACATGATTGCTGGTCACAACGCCAGGCAATTAGCCATGAACCCATTTTTAATGCTGGAGGAACAAAACTCACCGGCTCGCTATTTAGGCCTTTACTCACAGCTACAGATACACAACTACTGAGATTGTTTATGGAAGGTCTCGATACTATTTCTTACTGGTATCGCAGTGGACGCCCTATTCCCGGAATCCTCCCCATCCCCACCCATGCCTTAATCTCCAATCATTACATCGATGCCTTAAGCGATCTGATTCTGAACTCCCGCCTACCGGTCGGTTTAGTTTCTTTGGGAATTCAAACCTTACCAAATGCAGAAAAAGCATTTGCCTTTAAGGAAGGTCTATTGCGCCTGCGGCGTTTAGGCATCTTGCTTCATCTCATGGACTTTATTGGTACGGCGGAACAATTTCTATTTCTAGAGGAAATGCAGCTAGATGGCCTGCATATTGAAATGGGGCAGTTTCGCAATCAAGCCCTGCCGATTGCTGTAATTGAACAAGCCAAAAAATGCTCGGCTCAGATTTATGCAAGCAATCTCACCTTGCGGATTGATTTAGAAAACGCAAGCGCTCTTGGAATTCATCATTGCTATGGGGGACTCATGATGCCTCCGGTAAGCCGCCACCAAACTTTACACATTAACGATAGTCGAATCGCTAAAGCCATTTTTTCGCTGCACCCTCATAAAAACCAAAACGGAGACAAGTAATGAGAAAACGCGTGATGTTGGTAGATGACCATCCAGCAATGTTGATGGCTTTAAAAAGCATGTTGCAAGACCAATTGCTATTTGAGATAGCAGGTCAAGCCCAGAATGGAGAGGAATGTCTCAGATCCATTAAGGAGCTTAATCCGAATATGGTGATTTTGGATATTGATATGCCAAAGACAGATGGCTTTGATGTCATTCGGCGTATTGGCTTAATGTACCCAGACATTCGCATTCTGGTCTTGTCTAGCTTGGATGAAGCGGTCTATGGTGGCAGAGTCAGATCACTGGGAGCGCATGGTTTTGTCAATAAGACTGCTGGAGCGGACGTGATTCTAGCCGCTTGCGTTGCCATTTCGCAAGGCTATAACTTCTTTACGCATGGTAAGAATGGCAATAGCTCCTTGAGTGATAACGATAAGCTTGCCCTCATTTCCGATAGAGAGCTACAGGTAATGAAATATTTAGGCAAGGGCAACACAAATCAACAAATTTCTGACATCCTACACATCAGCAATAAAACAGTTGCCACTTACAAAACAAGGGTATTTGATAAATTAGGTATTAACAATATTGCTGATTTGATATTGTTCTGCCGCATGAATCACATCATCGAAAGTTAATCATGCGCGTGCATCGATTCATTCTTGGAGTGATGGTATTTTTTACATTAGTGAGTAAAACCTCGCTTGCTAATTCACTTAACCAGAAGGAACAAGAATGGATCAATGCTAATCCGATTGTGTACTTTAGCATTCATGAAAATCATGAGCCCGCCAGCTTTAAGCTCATCCTAGATAGGCTAAATCAATTTACTCAACAAGAATTCCATCCCAAGTGGCGCAGCTCAGATGCCCAGGTGTTTACACAGCTTGCCAATGGCGAAGTACATTTTGTTATCGATCCACCTGCCGTCTATCAGGAACTATTGTTGCTGGGCTCTTTAACCAAAGCCTTATTTTGGAGGCATGATGATTTAAACGCCAATACTTTAGCCTACCGCTGGCTGATTGCCCATGAAGCCAAGACACTTCATGATGTGCTAGAGCAATTCTCAAAGGGGCTTGATCCAGCAGAGTTAGATCAACTCTTTGCGATTGCCCCACAAGCATTACCCACACGTTTTAGTCAGTGGCAGACAAGCACCCCATGGATCTTGAACTTTTTTTTACTTGCTGGCGGAATATGGGTTTTATGGCGTCTGCACAACAATCAACTAGTTCATCAAAATCAGACCAAAAAACTCATTCGATCTAAAGAACTAGCGGAAAAGGCAAATGCTGCAAAGTCAGCATTCTTGGCCACTATGAGCCATGAAATTCGAACGCCGATGAATGCCATTTTAGGAATGCAAGAATTGCTACTTAATAATCAAAAGCTTCCAGCTAGCGAGCGCCCTTTGCTCAAAAGCGCTCATGCTTCAGCTGAATCCCTCCTTGGCATGCTCAATCAAGTCTTGGATCTTTCCAAAATTGAGGCTGGCAAGCTTACCCTTAATTTAGAGCCCTATTGTTTAAAAAACTTAATTGATGATATTCATGCTGCATTTACTACCGTGGCGATTAAGCAAAATTTACTCTTAAACACCATCATTGATCCCAGATTGGCTCCTGTATTAATGATGGACCCTTTGCGTTTACGCCAAATCTTGCAAAACCTCATCAGTAATGCCATTAAATTTACAAAAGAGGGAGAGGTGTATTTCTCGATCACTGTGTTGGCAGATGATCATGCTGGTCAACTCATCGAGTTTAGAGTGCTTGATACGGGCATTGGTATGGCAAAAGCAGAGATTGCACAGGCCCTGCAAGCTTTTGAACAAGTACCCTCTAAAGCCGAAGTGAATTTAAATGAACAACAACGTGGCACAGGACTAGGACTCACAATCACCAATCATTTAATCAAGTCGATGAATAGCCAACTCTATTTTGAAAGCGCTCCCGGCTTTGGTAGTAACGTTTATTTTTCAGTTGCCTTTCCGAGAACCTGTACAGCCACTCTAAAGACGAACTCTAGTTCAGATAGTCGCTCAAGAGCACAGATACGACTTTTCAAAGGTCAGCCAGGCCATTCAGGCTTAAGAGCACTTGTTGTGGAAGATCATCCTGCAAGCCGCCAAGTACTCTCACTTCAATTAGAGGCTTTAGGTATTGCAGTGCAGGTTTGTGAAAATGCCCAACTTGCCTTGCAAATGCTAAGGGAGAAGCGTTTTGATATTTTGCTGACGGATCAATCGATGCCGGGTATGCACGGATCTGATTTGGCAAAGCAAGTCCGCGCCCTTGGTCAAAATGAACTCGTGGTTATCGGAGTCACTGCCGATATTTATGCGCTTGAGGCTCGCCATCAATTTTTATCTTCTGGCATGAATGGGGTACTCATTAAACCACTCAGTTTAAGCGCTCTTGAAAATGAGTTGGGGCGATACTTCACTAGCAAGGTAAGCACTACCTTTGCCCAAGTTGGGGAATATTCTTTTGACGCCTTTGTTAGCTTACTAAAAGAGAATCCAAAACATGTGATTTTAGTTTTAGATGAAATTATCAAGGTACATGATGATATTTTGCTTGAACTAGCAGATGACTCAACTGGGGATAAATTAGATGAGATGCAATTTAAGAGCATGGTTCATAAAGTAAAAGGTGGTGGACAGCTTTTGGGTGCCAAGCGATTGATTGAAGGCTGCGAAAAACTGGACCAGCCAGGCAATCTAAAAGAAAGAGTGGCTCACTTCATGCAACTCTTGGAGGCTGAAAATAAAAACATCAGGCAATATCAAGCGCGCTTTAATAGCTAGACTCATGCCAGGGGTTTATCCTATGACTTATGGAAATCTTTAAATCCCATTTTTTTCTAACTGTTCTTTGGCTGGCTTTTAGCTCTCTTGCTTATGGAGCGGGCCCTGAGCTGGTTTCACAAGACACGGCTTTGCAATACATTCCTAAAAATGTTGCAGCCAGCTTAGAAAAGAATCAAATTCCTAAGGATGCCATTAGCATTTCTGTCATGGAGGTAGAGTCCAGTCACCCGGGCAAGCTTGGCTCTAAAACAATGCTGGACTGGCGCGCAAGCCAAGCCATGAATCCAGCCTCCACTATGAAGATTCTGACCACCTTATCAGGCTTAGATCTCTTAGGACCACAGTACCGTTGGCGTACAAATGTATTTACTGATGGGCAAATTAGCCAAGGCACACTGAAAGGTAATCTTTACTTACAGGGTACGGGCGATCCAAAACTAGTTCCCGAAGAACTCGCCCGTATGATGAAAAATCTTCAAGATTTAGGAATCCAAAAAATCGATGGCAATTTAGCATTCGATAGAAGTGCATACGCACAAAGCGTGATGGAAGCAGGCACGATTGATGGTGAATCATTGCGCGCCTATAACGTGACTCCAGATCCCCTACTCTATGCCTTTAGGACGCTCTCATTTCAATTGGGTAAATCATCAACTGCTGACTTTATTGACATCAACTACACACCAGCTTTAGCGCAGCTCAAAATTCAAAACCAATTACGCCTGACTAATAAAGCTTGCGATAACTGGAAAAAAGATATTCATTTTGAGTTAACGCCAGAAGCACCTAACAGCACCCAAGCCATGACTGCTAGATTCTCGGGGGCATTTCCATCGAACTGCAGTAGTGCAATCTATAACGTAGTTGCTATTGATGCTAATACATTTTTAACGCAGGGCTTTGCTGCTGCCTGGGAACTAGCGGGTGGTACTTGGGTGCAGCAACCCAGCGGCAAAAGTGGCACCGTCCCCATTACAGCAAGACCACTCCTGCAATTTGAAGGGAGTGTACTGTCGGACGATGTGCAGGACATCAATAAATATTCCAATAACGTCATGGCCCGTCAGTTGATGTTGACCTTGGCCTTAGAGAAGATGGGCAAACCTGCAACCACTGAGAATGGTGAAATTGTCATACAAAGTTGGCTCAAAAAAGTAGGTCTGTCTTTTCCGGAACTCATCATCGAAAACGGTTCGGGCTTGTCTCGCAATGAAGTCATTTCAGCGGCGCACATGAATCAGTTATTACTCACAGCACGCAATCTTCCCGTTGCTGAGACTTTCTATAACAGCCTGCCTCTCGCTGGGGTAGATGGGACGATGAAAAATCGTCTCATGATGCAGTTGCGTAAATTTTTATACCTCAAGAAAAAGCCGGAAGCGCATATTAAAACCGGATCACTTGCTGATGTTAGGGCAATCTCAGGTTATGTCACGAGTAAGTCTGGAAAGATGTACCTTGTTACATCATTCATTAATCATCCTAATGCCTGGAAAGGCATAGAGGCACATGATCAATTACTGACGTGGCTCATGGAAGATGGACCCGAACCAAAACAGGCACGTTGAAGTCGATCACGAACACCATCCCAATCTTGACCAGCAGGTGGCTCAGGAAACAAAATGAGGTCCCATCCCTGGGCATCTAAATCACGTAATGTTCGATAGAGTTTGCTTGCAAAGGCTGCACTATCGCTTGGCACCAAAATTTCTTCAAAATTCACCGAAGGATGACCATCCTCACTTAGCGAAGATTCAGAATCCCAAACAGCTACAGCCACTCTTGATTTGGTGTCGGTAAATTCGCTCAAAGCATCGAGCACCCGCCCCGGGCCATACATGCGTAAGGGTGTACTTGGTGCATAGTGGGCTCGCAAGCTGCCTGATACTCTTGGCAATGCATTATCTTGGACCGTCTCATCTTCTTTAACCAGCTCGCCAGGTTTATAAACCCGAATACCTGTCTTTTCAAAGATAGCTTGTGGAGTAATGACACCTGGTCTGAGCAAAACAGGATGTTCACCCGAAGAAAGATCAATGATGGTGGACTCAATGCCAACATCACAGTCGCCACCATCCAAAATCATCAGATCTACCATGCCCTCGAACTCACTACGAACATCTGCAGCGCTGGTGGGCGATACTTTTCCAAATCGATTGGCTGAGGGAGCAACCACCCCACCCTTAAATTGACGTAATAGCGCTTGCGCTACAGGATGGGCAGGAGCCCTAATCGCCACCGTGTCCTGGCCGCCCGTTAATTCATATAAAACACGTTTATCTTTTTTGAAGACCAGTGTTAATGGTCCGGGCCAATAAGTACTAATTAATTGCAGCGCCTCTTCAGATAAATCGCGTACCCATGGACTCACTAGCGCAGCCCAATCTACTTGCGCCACGTCGAACTTTTCCGGAGCAGCTAAATGAACAATTAAAGGATGGTTAGAAGGTCTTCCTTTGGCGGCAAATATCCTCTTAATCGCTTCTGGATTGTGCGCATCTGCACCTAAGCCGTAAACTGTTTCCGTAGGAAAAGCGACTAGTCCACCATGGCGCAAGGTTTGCACCGCTTCATCAATGACTGCTGCTGTTTGTGGTGCCGTGGGCATTTAATTAGAGCTCAATTCCTAATTCGCCAGCAACTGCGGCACAGCTCTGGCGGGCCTGATTAAGCGACTCACCCAAGCAATTGATGTGGCCCATTTTTCTTCCCATACGTGGCTCGGATTTGCCATAGAGATGCAACTTGGCATCTGGATGGGCAAGGACTTTATTCCACGCCGGTTCAATAGGCCTATCCTCACTACCTTCAAACCAGAGATCGCCCAATAGATTGAGCATCGAAACGGATGACAATAAACGCGTATCACCTAGAGGTAAACGAGCCATTGCTCGAACTTGTTGCTCAAACTGACTAGTGACACAAGCATTCATGGTGTAGTGGCCAGAGTTATGCGGACGCGGGGCAATTTCATTAGCCACGATATCGCCACCTTTTAAAACAAAGAACTCAACGCACAACACGCCGACGTAATCAATCTTGCGAATCAATGCCTTAGCAGCATCAATGATTTTTTTCTCTTGCTGTGGCTTAAGTGAGGGTGCTGGTACTGTTGAAGTATGCAAAATGCCATCGCGATGAATATTCTGAGAAACAGGGTAGGCCACCACTGCATCGTCATAGCCACGCACTACTAAGGCGGATACTTCAAAATCCAATTCCATGCGCTTTTCAAGAACGCAAGGCACTCGACCCAATTCATTCCAAGCCAAGGTTAACTCTTGAGCTGCATGTACTGTGACTTGGCCTTTACCGTCATACCCCATACGGGCAGTCTTCAGAATGGCAGGGAAAAGATCTGCTGGCGCATTGGCAATATCAGCATCATGCTCAATCACAAAATATGGCACTGGGCCAATATTCGTTTCAGCTTTCCAGGTGGCCAAGAATTTCTTTTCAGCGACCCGGTTTTGTGCCAAGGATACGCAGCTGCTGCGCGGTGCTACAAATACACCCAGAGCTTCAAGTTCATCGAGCGCTTGTGCGGGAACATTTTCAAATTCGGTGCTGACGGATTGGCAAATAGATGCCATCTCTTGAAGAGCAGCCTTATCTGTATAGTTTGCTTGAATATATTTTTCAGCAATTGATCCGGCAGGACTATCCGCACCTGGATCTAATACGCAGACTTTGTAGCCCATTGCTTGAGCAGCTTGGGTGAACATCCGACCCAACTGACCGCCACCTAAAATTCCTAAATACGAACCCGGCAAAATGGGTTCCATACGATCTGACATCTATTTAATATCCCGGCAAATTCATGGAGCGTGAAGCATCTGACTGCTTGGCACGGAAATCCTCTAAGCGCTTTGCTAAATCAGCATCATGCAAAGCCAAGTTAGCAACGACATGCAAGGCAGCATTGGCAGCGCCGGCCTCACCAATGGCAAAGGTAGCCACTGGAATGCCTTTGGGCATTTGCACGATGGAGAGTAAGGAGTCTTCACCGCGTAAATACTTACTAGCCACTGGTACTCCGTAAACCGGCACGGTGGTTTTGGCTGCCAACATACCAGGCAAATGAGCTGCACCGCCTGCTCCAGCAATAATGGCTTGTAGGCCATTACTTTGGGCTTGCTCTGCATACTGGAACATATCATCAGGCATGCGGTGTGCAGACACCACTTTGGCCTCATGAGCCACGCCAAACTGCTCTAGCATTTGGGCTGCGTGTTGCATGGTGTCCCAATCTGAATTGGAACCCATGACTATTCCTACTAATGGCTTCTTGCTCATGCGCCTCTCCAAAAACCCTTAATTCCTCAATAAGCCCCTATTATCCCAGCCTTTTGAGTACTCCAGGAATTAGGACTTGGTTAGCCTTGTTAAGGCTTCGCGATACTTCTCTGCCGTCTTTTCGATCACTTCGCTAGGTAATTCTGGGGCGGGGGCTGTTTTAGGCCACAATTTGCCACCTACCATAGCTGTTTCAAGCCAATCGCGCACAAATTGCTTATCGTAAGAAGGTGGGTTTGAACCTACGTAATAGGTCTCCGCAGGCCAAAAACGTGAAGAATCCGCCGTCAGGATCTCATCCATCAAGACCAACTGACCCTGATCATCCAAGCCAAATTCAAACTTCGTATCAGCAATAATGATGCCGCGGGTAGCGGCGTACTCAGAAGCCTCTTTGTATAAACGAATACTCACTTCACGAATTTGATTGGCTAATTTTTCACCAATGAGCTCAATCACTTTCTCAAAAGAGATATTTTCATCATGCTCACCCACATCTGCTTTGGCAGCTGGAGTAAAAATAGGCTCTGGTAATTTTTGTGCATTCTCCAAACCATCGGGCAATGCAATGCCGCAGACCTTGCCAGTCTCTTTGTAATCTTTCCAACCGCTACCAGCCAAGTATCCGCGCACAACCGCCTCAACTAGAATGGGCTTAAGACGTTTCGCAACAACCGCGCGACCCTGCACCTGAGGAACTTCATCAGCAGTAACGACGCTAGCAGGATCAATACCAGTGAGGTGATTCGGAATGACAGAGGCCAATTTATCAAACCAAAAATTGGCCATTTGATTGAGCACTACACCCTTCTCTGGAATAGGCTGGCCCATCACAACATCAAAAGCGGATAGACGATCAGTAGTAATCATCAATAATTTGTCATCACCTAGGGCGTAAACATCACGCACCTTCCCTTTGGATAGCAAAGGCAGTGACTGAATACTCGTAGCATACAAAGCGGGCATTTTTAACTCACTTCACAATCTGAGCTAATTTACCGCTCTTATATAGTTCAGCCATTTTCTCTAAAGAAATTGGTTTAATTTTGGATGCTTGACCAGCAGAACCAAATGCAACAAAGCGGGCGATGCAGACTTGCTTGGCTGCTTCACGAGCTGGCTTCAAATAATCACGTGGATCAAACTTGCTGGGGTTCTCAAAAAGATATCGACGAATTGCGCCAGTCATTGCCAAACGAATATCGGTATCAATATTAATTTTACGAACGCCGTTCTTGATGCCTTCTTGAATTTCTTCAACAGGCACACCGTAGGTCTCTTTCATGTCGCCGCCAAATTCACGAATTTCAGCAAGCAATTCTTGTGGCACGCTCGATGAACCATGCATCACCAAATGGGTATTTGGAATACGTGCGTGGATTTCTTTAATACGATCAATTGCCAAAATATCGCCTGTTGGCTTTTTGGTGAACTTATATGCGCCATGGCTAGTACCAATTGCAATGGCTAAGGCGTCACATTGAGTCGCTTTAACAAAATCTGCAGCTTGCTCAACGTCAGTGAGCAATTGTTCCCGTGTCATCTTGCCGTCGGCACCATGACCATCCTCTTTATCGCCTTGCATTGTTTCCAAAGAGCCCAGCACACCCAACTCTGCCTCAACAGTAACTCCAATAGAGTGGGAAAACTTGACTACCTCTTTGGATACATCGACGTTGTATTCATAACTAGCAACCGATTTCCCATCGGCTTCTAATGAGCCATCCATCATCACACTAGTAAAGCCACTCTTAATAGCAGCCATACAAACAGCTGGGCTTTGACCATGGTCTTGGTGCATGACTACTGGAATATGAGGATAGGCCTCTACCGCAGCAGAAATCAAATGACGTAAAAATGCTTCGCCGGCGTACTTACGTGCACCCGCTGAGGCTTGCATAATCACCGGGGAATCAACCTCATTGGCAGCTTCCATAATTGCAGTAACTTGCTCCAAGTTATTGACGTTAAAAGCGGGTAAGCCGTAACCGTTTTCTGCGGCGTGATCTAAAAGCTGTCTTAGGGAAACTAATGCCATGTTGTTCTCTTAATTCTAGGTTAATAAATAAAAGTTGAAATGGAAATAAAACTTACTTCACATGAATAATTTTGAGTGTATTGGTGCCACCAGGCTCACCCATTGGTTCGCCGCTCGTTAAAACCACTACATCACCCGATTTCACTGCCCCCATAGCCTTCAAACAATATTCCACTTCTTGCAGGGCAGCATCTCGTTCTTTGGTGTAATTCAGGCCAATTGGAAAAACATTGCGGTACGTACTCAGAGCACGCTGGGTAGAGATCTTCGAAGTTAAAGCAAAGATTGGTAAATGAATATTGTGGCGACTCATCCAAATAGGAGTTGAACCAGAATCTGTGAGTGCTGCAATGGCAGTGGCATTTAAGTGATGTGCAGTAAATAAAGCACCCAAAGCAATGGTTTGATCAATACGAGTAAAGGTTTGATCCAAGAAATCAGTATCTAGTTGAACACGATCTGATTGTTCAGCCGCAACACAAATTTCTGCCATCGCTTTAATGGTTTGCACTGGATACATACCTGCAGCAGACTCGGCAGATAGCATCACAGCATCTGTACCATCCAATACTGCATTGGCTACATCGCTCACCTCTGCGCGCGTTGGCACTGGCGCATTGATCATCGACTCCATCATTTGGGTGGCAGTGATCGTAAATTTATCGGCTTCGAGCGCTAAGGCAATCATCCTTTTTTGCAATGCCGGTACAGCCGCATTACCAACCTCAATTGCTAAATCTCCACGAGCCACCATAATGCCATCGCTCTCGGCAATGATGCTCTCTAAAGCTGCAGGCACAATTGCTTCCGCACGCTCCACCTTAGCGATAGTTCGTACCTTACCGACACCATACTTAGAACTCGCCGCATCAGCCAGCTTGCGGGCATAAGCCATATCCGCACCATCTTTTGGAAAACTAATGGCCAAGAAATCAATACCCATCGCAATCGCAGCATCGAGATCAGCAATATCTTTTTCCGTTAATGCAGGCGCAGTTAAACCACCACCAGCACGATTAATACCTTTGTTATTGGAAAGCGGGCCACCTTGTTCAACCCGGGTAAAGATTTCTCCACCCAGCACCTTCTCTACAGTCAAAACCACTAAGCCATCATTTAACAAGAGGCGGTCGCCTGGATGAACATCGCCTGGCAACTCTTTGTAATCAAGTCCCACGCGAGATTGGTCACCAAGCTGACAGTGCACATCCAAGATGAATGATTCACCCTCTTTGAGAACAATTTTGTTATCAGCGAATTTACCTACGCGGATTTTGGGTCCCTGCAGGTCAGCCATAATGCCGACCTCTTTGCCTACTTCAGCCGAAATAGCCCGCACCAAATCATGGCGTGCTTGATGGTCAGCTACCGTACCGTGTGAGAAATTCATACGTACCACATCTACTCCCGCACGAATCATCTCGCGCAGTACTTCAGGCTTTTCAGAAGCAGGCCCTAAGGTAGCAATGATTTTGGTAGCTCTTAGCATGTTTAGTCTTTTGCTCTTTCAGCAAGTACCGCAAAAGCGGGTAAGGTTTTACCTTCCAAAAATTCCAAGAAAGCGCCACCACCAGTGGAGATGTAATCTACTTGATTGGCAATACCATATTTTGCAATGGCTGCCAGGGTATCGCCACCACCAGCGATTGAAAATGCGGGGGAATGGGCAATTGCAGCCGCAAGCATCTTTGTGCCGCCACCAAATTGGTCAATTTCAAATACCCCCAGAGGTCCATTCCACACAATCGTGCCAGCATGGGCCAACATGATGGACAAACGCGCTGCGGTCTTTGGGCCAATATCCAAAATCATGTCATCGTCGGCAACTTGATCTGCAGCAACGCGATTAGCACGGGCCAGTGGGGATAGTTCATTAGCTACTACAACATCTTCCGGAATAGGCACATGCGCACCGCGCTTTTCCATGATGTCCATAATTTCTTTAGCCTCATTCACTAAATCAGGCTCTGCCAATGACTTGCCGATTGGCAAGCCCTTCGCCAACATAAAGGTATTAGCAATACCACCACCCACAATCAACTCATCGACTTTGTCAGCCAAGGCCTTGAGGATAGTTAGCTTAGAAGATACTTTTGATCCCGCCACAATCGCCACCAAGGGACGTTTGGGGCTAGCTAGTGCTCGACTCAAAGCATCCAACTCAGCTGCCATCAAGGGTCCTGCACAAGCGATTGGAGCATATTTAGCGACGCCATTGGTGGTTGCTTCAGCACGGTGAGCGGTTCCAAAAGCGTCATTCACGTAGACATCACATAAGGCGGCTATTTTTTTAGAGAGCTCATCCGAGTTTTTCTTCTCGCCTACATTTAAGCGGCAATTCTCCAGCAGCACTAGGTCACCAGGATTGAGCTCGAAATCACCTTCTACCCAGTCACTAATTAATGGAACCTTACGGTTTAGTAGAGTAGCTATTCGGTCGGCAACTGGCGCCAAACTATCTTCGGGTTTGAATTCACCCTCGGTTGGACGACCCAGATGCGAAGTAACCATAACAGCTGCGCCGGCGTCCAAACACATCTGTACCGCAGGCATGGAGGCCCGAATGCGGGTATCTTCAGTGATATTACCCAAATCATCCTGCGGGACATTCAGATCGGCGCGAATGAAGACCCGTTTTCCCTTTAAAAGGCCTGATTGGGCTAATTCGCTTAAGCGTTTTACTTTATATAAGGATTCCGGCATGAAAATAGATATATGGGGTGGGTTACAGGGAATACTCCATTCTAAATCGTCCCGGGCTAACAAGCTCCAAAGGACTTACCCTGCCTGTTCTACAATAAAGACTGAGACGCATCTGGAGCCTAGGGGCTAAACCCCGCCCCTTAAGCGCGCCCCAATTAACCCGATTTATCAGATACAGAAGGTATAAGAAAATGTCGATGTCTGACCGCGATGGCTTTATTTGGTCCGATGGGAAACTGATTCCCTGGCGTGAGGCCACTATTCATGTGCTAACCCACAGTCTCCACTACGGAATGGGCGTATTTGAGGGCATTCGGGCCTATAAAACCCCCCAAGGAACCGCCATTTTCCGCCTGCCAGAGCATGTCAAGCGCTTATTTAACGGTACAAAGATTTTCCAAATGCAGATGCCCTTCTCCAAAGAAGAGGTGACCAAGGGCATTATTGATGTTGTTAATAGCAATAATCTGGAATCTTGCTATATCCGCCCCATTATCTTTATTGGCTCCCAAAAATTAGGTATTTCCCCCAAAGGCAATAGTATCCATACTTCGATTGCCGCTTGGGAATGGGGCGCTTACCTTGGTGAAGATGGCCTGAATAAAGGTATTCGCGTTAAAACCTCGTCTTTTACTCGTCACTTTGTTAACTCATCACTAGTACGCGCTAAGGCATCTGGCTATTACATTAACTCCATTTTGGCCAACCAAGAAGTGACCGCCAATGGCTACGATGAAGCGTTATTGCTCGATACCGAAGGTTATGTATCCGAAGGTTCTGGTGAAAATATTTTCATGGTGCGTGATGGCATTGTCTATACCCCTGACCTAGCCTCTTGCTTGGATGGCATTACCCGTGACTCGATTATTCAAATCGTGAGAGATCTTGGCTTTGAGCTGCGTGAGAAGCGCCTCACACGCGATGAGATTTATTCCGCTGATGAAGCTTTCTTTACCGGTACCGCTGCCGAGGTAACACCCATTCGTGAGCTCGATGATCGCACTATTGGAGACGGCAAAAAGGGTCCTATTACTGCAAAAATTCAGGAAACTTATTTTTCAGCAGTCTATGGCAAGAATGACAAATATAAGTCATGGCTTACCTACGTCAAGTAATACATAAAACGTTCTTTTAAGTATTAAGGAAGCAGAAAATGAGCGAAGCACAAGTAATAATGATTGATGGCAAGGACTTGCCTTTGCACTGTCCTACCAATAAAACACCGGCCTGGAATTCACATCCAAGGGTGTTTTTAGATATCACTGAAACAGGCGAGGCTAAGTGCCCCTATTGTGGCGCTCATTACAAACTCATCCCTGGCACTGAGCCGCACGGACATTAAACCGTGTTAAGCACCCACGCAGATGTGGGTGCTGCATCGGGATACCTCACATGAACCGTATTCTGATCATCGCCCCTAATTGGATTGGTGATGCAGTCATGTCCCAACCATTGCTGGCCAAGCTCAAAGCGCAATACCCCCACTCTCAAATTGATGTTTTAGCTAGCACTTGGGTTGCCCCCATTTACCGCGCGTGCGCACAAGTGAATCAAGTCATTGAAGCACAGCTGGAGCACAAACAACTGCAATGGTCGATGCGCAAAAAATTGGCTAGAGAACTGCAGGCTCAAAATTATTCGGCTTGTTTTGTATTACCCAACAGCCTTAAATCTGCGCTGATTCCTTGGCTTGCTAATATTCCATTTCGCTTTGGCTATCGAGGCGAGATGCGTTTTGGTCTCATTAACTTCGCCCTAGAAAACCCCAGCAAAGTAAATCGTCCACCCATGGTGGAGCACTATTGCGCCCTGGCATCTTTACTGGAATTAGATCAAGCTCCAGTAACTGCAGCCCCAAATCCTATCCTCACCATCTCTCATGATGCCAAGGGTGCAGTACAAGCTAAATTGACAGCAGCCAATATCAATAACGAGTCTCTCTATGTTTTTTGTCCGGGGGCCGAGTATGGGCCGAGCAAACGCTGGCCAACAGGGCGCTTTGCAAAACTAGCGCAGGCTGTCATTGCTCAAAATTCAAATGCCCAGATAGTCTTATTAGGCAGCAAAGCGGATTACAGCCTTGGGGAGAAAATTATTCAGGGTGCTAATGGACATCCACAGATACATAACTGGTGCGGCAGCACTTCTCTTGATGAAGCGATTGCTTTAATCGGCTTATGCCAGACACTCGTTAGCAATGATTCTGGCCTGATGCATATTGGCGCTGCACTACACATCCCACAAGTAGCCATTTTTGGCTCGAGCGATCCGCAACATACGCCCCCTCTTTCAGATAGGGCAAAAATCATGTGGCTTAATCTACCATGCAGTCCATGCCATAAACGAGAGTGTCCATTAGGGCATCTCAAATGTTTAGACGACATCACCCCCGAAAATGTCCTTCACACTATTTCTTTGCTTCGCTAACCCTTAAATCCAAAGATTACGCCATGTCAAAACTAGCTAGACTCTTTCATAATGCAGATGAAGTTGTAGAAGCTTGGCGGGATGCCCTAAAGCGTCAAGATATTACAGGTGCATTAGCTATCTGGCTTGATGATGACTCGATTACTTGCGTATTACCAGAAGGCCATCGTCTCAGTGGTCATGCTGAGATTAGGGAGGGTCTTGAAAGGCTACTTGCTAAACAAGCGCTTTTTTTAGAACCCATTGCCTGCATCAGTCACTCTGTTTTAGGTGCTGCTGTTTACGATACAACTGAAGCAGTGCACTTGCGTGTTGATCAAATTGAAGCTGCTTTTTTTCTGAACATCACTTTAGTTTTATTGCAAGATAGTCAAGGCTGGCGCATCGCCCATCTACACGCAAGCCGCTCTACCGAAGAAACCTTCAACGCACCCTCCACACCTCACGGCCTGCATTAATCCACAATCATGGATGAACAGGTACTACGTTCTCTTGTTAAGTGGCCTAATGTACCGCAGTGCTTTGGCTGGCTAGCACTAGACCGCCGAGGACAGTGGCGTATGCGCGATGAATATGCGCAGCACCATAGATTGCCAGGATCTCCAATAGTGCATTCAGCTTTAAATGAATTCATTGCCAGGAACTATGCGCGTGATTCTATGGGGCAGTACTTTTTTCAAAATGGTCCTCAACGTGTGTACATCACACTAGATGCCACCCCATGGATAGCTCGCCTCATTCCGCATAAAGATGCCTTTATTCTGCAAACGCAATGTCACAGCAGCATCAAAGCAGAAGGTGCGCTTTGCGATGAATTCGGCAATGTATATATCACTGGCTTAATTAGTCAAAATTGTTGTGATGATTCGAACAGCAATCACTTTACCCATTTAGATCGTTTGAGCGTGGCACTTCTGCATGATCATGATTTAGACTTATTTTCTGGCTTTGCCAAAGTTCATCAAGATGCTTGTAGCTTCAAAGGTTCTTGGGCTTGGAATGGCGCAACACTCCCTTTGGATCCCATTGGCTTTGAAGAGCTCAGTTCACGCTTTGAGTTTATTAAAAATCCCAAAAAGTCTTAAAGCGGTACCGGCTTTTTCTTGCCCAAGTCTTTCATTTCTTCTTGATATCGTCTTTGCATATCACGCAACCTAGCATCAATCGTGGATGCCTGGTAAAAATCAGAGCCGCCGCTGCTTCGTGCAATCTTCAGCTGTTCAATTGCAGAGGGCCATGCGCCCTCAAGGGCATATTTTTCCCCTAAAGCATAGTGACGCATCGGCACATTTTGCGCTTGGTCATAGGCCTTGGATAGCAAGCCCCACCAAAGGATCTCATTAGGCTGTGTCTTAGTGCGCGCTTTTAACCATGCAATAGCATCGTTAGTGCGCCCAAGCTTTAGTTCTGCATTAATCATTGCCACACTAGCAGCATAGGATTGTGGGTAGGCACGCATGGTTGCCTGGGCAATCTGCAAAGCATCTTCATACTTGCCTTTGGCAAGAGCTAGCTCTGATGCCGTTACATCCAAAGAGAGGCTTTGCCTCTGAATAGGCGAACCCGGCGCGCTCGATGCATGTGCTACGTTGCGCGCCTGCTGCAAATAGGATTCTGCTTGATCGATGCGTCCTTGACGCTGCGCTACTAAAGCAAGGCCATAAAAGCCCTCCATTTGCTTTCCGGGCGCAGATTGTTTACTCAAACTCTCAAAGGTATTCTTAAGATCGTACATTCCGCTAGTGGTTCCAGACTGCTCAAAACGAGCACGCGCTTTAATAAAATAGAACTCAATGGCCGTTGGTACTGTTGCTTGTTTAATCATTCGGGCTCGGTCTTGCATATCAGCAATCCGCTCCGTAGTTAAAGGGTGAGTACGAACATAGGCTGGTACCCCGTTATCCATGATCCCCGTCGCTCTTTGTAGACGCTGGAAAAAATCGGGTGCCCCATTGACGTCATAACCACTTGCGGACAATATCTGAAAACCTACTCGATCAGCTTCACGTTCAGCATCTCTTGAATAAGAAAGCTGATTATTAACAGCCAAGGCTTGCCCACCCTGCATAATTCCTACACCTGCATTAGGATTACGTGAAGCAGCTAAAGCTCCTAATGCCATACCTGCCAAGGCAATCATCATATTGGTGGTTTGCTTATCCAACTCGCGCGCTAAATGACGTTGTAAAACGTGTCCGGTTTCATGCCCCATCACCGAAGCCACCTCTGAATCGGTTTCTGCGCTCACTATCAATCCAGTATGAAAACCAATAAAGCCGCCCGGCAAAGCAAACGCATTAATGCTGCTATCTTTAACCACAAAAATTTCAAAGTTATAGGCACCACTACCCTGCTCATTGGCTCCACCTAACTGCAAGCGCTTGGCAGTCTGTATCAGGCGTCGCTCCATCTGATTTAAAAAATCATAGATCGGCAAATCATTAGAATAATCAGGGTCTGGCCTGATTTCTCGCATAATCATTTCACCGTATTTGCGCTCATCCACTCGATTTAAAGCGTCTCCACCAGGATCACCCATATCCGGTAAAACAATGTTGGACTGCGAGTTAATACTTCGCACTGGCAAGTTCGATGACTGGGCATCTGGAGATTGCATAGCCCTGCCAATATTCGCAATTGCAGCTGAATTACCTTCAACTGAAACATCCCCCCAAACATCCGCAGGAGGAGGTGGGGTTCCGCTAGCAGCATATGCTGGGCAAACACCCCCCAAAGCAAGCGCTAGAATCAACTGGCATGCCAGAATTCTCTGGGGCATAGAGTGCGACAATTTATCTTGAGAAGAAGTCTTTATTGATTGCATGCCTATATGGTAAAACTATCCCATGAATAAATTAACGCATTTTGATGATAGTGGCCAAGCTCATATGGTGAACGTGGGTGATAAAGCCAATACCCACCGCATTGCCTTGGCTAGCGGGTTAATTACTATGCTACCCCAAACATTTGACATGGTGATGGCTGGTAATCATAAAAAAGGTGATGTTCTAGGAATTGCCCGAATTGCAGCCATACAAGCATCCAAAAAAACTTCTGAGCTAATCCCTTTATGCCACCCATTGGTACTAACTCACGTTAGCGTGGAGTTTCAACCCAATCAAGAGACTAGTAGCATTAGTTGTCATGTCAGAGCCGAAACTACAGGACCGACTGGCGTTGAAATGGAAGCGCTTACCGCAGTTCAAGTTGCCCTCCTCACAATCTACGATATGTGCAAAGCAGTCGATAGAGGGATGATTATGGGTGACATCAAACTACTTGAGAAGAGTGGTGGCAAGAGTGGAGATTGGAAGGTGGTCGATCAATAAAAAACCACCCGCAGGTGGTTTATCTTGCTTTTTATCTCCCAACCCTACACTCAGATGGCAATAATTGAGAAATAAGATTGGTCTCGGTAGAGCGACATGACCACCCACCTGACCAGGTTGAGCCTTCTGGCTTAGAAAGATCAAGCGGCTTGGGAACATTTGCATCTGGCTCATTCGTTGGAATCAAGTGCAAGGTATTTTTGCCCTCAGGGGCAACGCTAATTTGATAATCAATTGCAATGGCTCCTGATGGCGTGACCTCTATCAACTTCACACTTCTAGTGGGCGTAAAAGTGAACGAGCCATGAGTAGCCTCATCCATAGCTACCGTTCCACGACTTGCAAAAGCTTCCGTTACTGCCATTTTGGCGCTAGAGGATAAATTCATACCCTCAACAATTCGACTGCGCGCAATATAGTCTTGATATTGGGGCACAGCAACAGCCACCAGAATACCGATGATGGCAACTACGACCATCACCTCAATTAATGTAAATCCAGCTTCTGAAGCATTACTTTGCTGATGATCTTGTAGCGTACTTTTTTGCATCACTTTATCTCCTGGTGTTAAACCCTGATGATCCATCTTATAGCTCTAACAACCAACACACATCGCCATCAGAAAGCTCTGATTTAAGAGTCCGTCTTTTTCGAATCCTTTTTCTTCAAGTAAGTGCCGGCAAGAATCACAATAGCCACACCAACTACTTCGAATAAGGTGCGTGCATTTTCCAACCCATCTTGCTGAATTAACCCTTTAATAATTGGGTCTCCAGCCAACATATCCCCAGCCAATAAGCCAAGCAACCCAGCCCCTAAAGTAATAATGATAGGGAAGCGATTCATGGCCTTAAGTAATATGGTGCTGCCGAAAATAATCAAAGGAATAGAAAGACCCAGTCCGATGATTAAGAGCAGTAAGCGAGTCTCTTCCGGCCCCTTTTGGGCCGCAGCGGCAACTGCAATTACGTTATCCAAACTCATCACTAAATCAGCCAACAAAATTGTCCGAATTGCACCCCATACACTGGGGTGGGCTTGAGTCTCAGCCTCCCCATCACCATCTGCTAATAACTGCACCCCAATCCAAATTAAAGCAATTGCACCAATGATTTTTAGGTAGGGCAGATTCAATAATTGAACAGCAGCAATCGTTAAAACGATGCGCAAAATGATGGCAGCAGCGCTACCCCAAAAAATTGCCCTGCCTTGCTGCCCTTTTGGCAAATTACGGGAGGCTAAGGCAATCACTACTGCGTTATCTCCCGACAGCAAAATATTAGCTACAACGATTGAAAGTAGCGCAGTCAAAAAGACTGGATTTAATAATGTCGAAATATCCAAACTGCCCATTCAATATCTTTCAAATAAAACAGCTCCCTAAGGAGCTGTAGTCTCATGATGCATCCGATAAATTGTTTACAGCATAGCCTTTAATAAAGCAGCCATTTCGGATGGGTTGCGTGTTACTTTAAAACCGCACTCCTCCATCACTTCCAATTTGGCGTCTGCAGTATCCGCACCACCAGAAATCAATGCACCAGCATGGCCCATACGTTTTCCAGGAGGCGCAGTTACGCCAGCAATAAATCCTACTACTGGCTTTTTCATATTCTCTTTGCACCAGCGAGCCGCTTCCGCCTCATCTGGACCACCGATTTCACCAATCATGATGACTGCATCAGTTTCAGGATCATCGTTGAACATTCTCATGATATCGATATGCTTGAGACCATTGATTGGATCGCCACCAATACCTACGGCAGTAGATTGACCAAGGCCAATGGCAGTCAATTGCCCAACAGCTTCATAGGTCAAAGTACCGGAACGGCTCACCACACCAATGCGACCCTTCTTATGAATATGGCCCGGCATAATGCCGATTTTGATCTCATCTGGAGTAATGATGCCAGGGCAGTTAGGGCCAAGCAACAAGGTCTTCTTGCCACCAGCAGCTTCCTTTGCCTTCATCTTATTGCGCACTTCCAACATGTCGCGCACAGGTATACCTTCGGTAATACAAATCACAAAATCAAGATCTGCCTCTACTGCTTCCCAAATCGCTGCTGCTGCGCCTGGAGGCGGAACGTAGATCACAGAAGTAGTGGCGCCTGTTTGTTGAGCAGCCTCTTTAACCGTTCCGTAAATTGGAATATTAAAAATAGATTCGCCCGCTTTTTTTGGATTGACGCCTGCTACAAAACAGTTTTTACCGTTTGCATACTCTTGACACTTTTCAGTGTGGAACTGACCGGTCTTACCAGTGATACCTTGTGTAATGACTTTGGTGTTTTTATTAATCAAAATAGACATATTGAAATTCCTTGATTATTTGTTTTTGGCAACAGCAGCAACTACCTTAGTAGCGGCTTCAGCCATTGAATCGGCACTAATAATAGGCAAACCAGAGTCAGCAAGAATTTTCTTGCCCAACTCTTCGTTGGTACCCTTCATGCGCACAACCAAAGGCACAGTCAAGTTGACTGCTTTACAGGCTGTAACCACACCATCAGCAATCACATCACAACGCATAATGCCGCCGAAGATGTTGACCAAAATCGCTTCCACACTCTTATTTTTGAGCATGATCTTGAAAGCTTCGGTTACTTTTTCTGCTGTAGCGCCACCACCTACGTCCAAGAAGTTTGCTGGCTCGCCACCAAATAACTTGATCGTATCCATCGTAGCCATCGCCAATCCGGCGCCATTTACTAAGCAACCAATATTGCCATCTAGAGAGATGTAGGCCAAATCAAATTTGGAGGCCTCAATCTCAGCAGCATCCTCTTCGTCGATATCACGGTAAGCAACGATTTCTGGATGACGGTACAAAGCATTGGGATCAAAGTTGAATTTGGCATCCAGTGCCTTGATCTTGCCATTCCCCTCAAGGATTAATGGATTAATCTCAACCAAAGAGGCATCAGTTTCCCAATAGGTTTTGTAGAGGTTTTTAAATACTTCACTAGCCATTGGAATGGAGGCATCTGGAACACCAATTCCTTTAGCAATCACGGTGCAATCAGCATCTGTCAGACCAATCAATGGATCAACAAATACCTTAATAATTTTTTCGGGATGTGACTCAGCCACTTCCTCAATATCCATACCGCCTTCGCTAGAAGCCATAATCACGTTCTTTTGTGATGCACGGTCAGTCACTACGCTGAAGTAGTACTCTTTTTTTGATATCAGCACCATCTTCAATCAAAAGGCGATTTACCTTTTGACCTTCCGGTCCCGTTTGATGTGTTTTGAGCTGCATGCCTAAGATTTCAGAAGCATATTTCTTTACTTCATCCATACTTCTGGCTAATTTGACACCACCGCCTTTACCACGACCACCCGCATGAATTTGCGCCTTGACAACCCATATTGGGCCGCCTAATTTCTCGGCAGCTGATACAGCCTCATCAACACTAAAAGCAGGAATGCCGTTTGGAACAGGCACATTAAATTGGCGCAGAAGTTCTTTGCCTTGGTACTCGTGAATTTTCATAATTACTCCCGAAACAGTATCTTTTTTAGCAAGCGACGAGGATTAGCAAACCCAATTACTTTTGTTGAAATTCAATAAATGTGAATGGTTTTACCGACTCTATGAGTCTATCATGCTGCAACGCGGCATTTTGACCGGCCTACTCCGTACTTGCCCTAGTCTGAACGGCCGCCAATAATCTTTGCAACGATCGCCGAGCTGAATCCTTTTGAGGCCAGAAAGCGGTATTGACGGGCCCGCTCTTTTGGCTCTTGTGCCATCGAACCAAACTTCCTGAGCCAGAGCTCTTTTGCGCGCTCAAATTCAGAATCTCTCAGGCTCTGAAGTAAATCAAGCGTTTTATTACTATCCACGCCAGCGCGTTGTAGCTCTTCTTGGATTTTGCGAGTTCCGTAGCGCTCACTACGACGGCGAGCCAAGGATTCTGCAAAGCGCTCATCTGAGAGCCAACCGCGCGCCTCAAAATCATCCAGTACCTCTTCAATTTGCAGCGCTATCGGTTTGCCGGAAACCTCAGGTTCCTTGTTATTCAGGGATGCACGCTGCAAGCGTCTAGCCTCAGACTCTTCCAGCTTGCTTGCCAAACCTTTGCGACTGTATTCACGCAAGGATAAAAGGCGCAAAGCCCGAGCTTTTAGACTCGGGCCTTGTTTCACTTTGTCACCTAAGTCTGACATCGATTACTTAGACTTCTTCTTCCTCACTAAGCACATCGCTCACCACGGCAGAACCCGCCTTTACGCCCAGCTTCTGGCGAATTTTGGCTTCAATATCCTTAGCGATGGCAGGATTCTCTTTTAAGAATTCACGCACATTGTCTTTGCCCTGGCCAATACGGTCGCCGTTATAGCTATACCAAGAGCCTGATTTCTCAACGAGATCAGCCTCGACACCCATATCAATAATTTCACCCTCACGTGAAATACCAGCGCCGTACATGATGTCAAAAATAGCTTCACGGAATGGAGGGGATACTTTGTTTTTGACAACCTTCACACGAGTTTCATTACCGACAACCTCATCGCCTTTTTTAATACTACCAATGCGGCGAATATCCAAACGCATCGAGGCATAAAACTTCAAAGCGTTACCGCCAGTAGTCGTTTCAGGTGAGCCAAACATCACACCAATCTTCATACGAATTTGGTTAATAAAGATCACCGTTGTATTCGTGCGCTTAATAGCGCCAGTCAACTTACGCAGGGCTTGGCTCATCAATCGCGCCTGCAGACCGGGTAATGAATCACCCATGTCCCCTTCAATTTCAGCCCTTGGCACTAAAGCGGCCACCGAGTCGATCACGATCAAATCAATCGAGCCAGAACGCACTAGAGCGTCTGCAATTTCTAAAGCTTGCTCACCAGTATCTGGTTGAGAAATCAATAAATTATTTACGTCAACACCAAGACGTGAGGCATATTGCACATCTAACGCATGCTCTGCATCAATAAAGGCGCAGGTTCCACCTAACTTTTGCATTTCCGCAATAGCATGCAAAGTGAGGGTAGTTTTTCCAGAAGATTCTGGACCGTAAATTTCGATGACACGACCGCGTGCTAAGCCGCCAACTCCTAAAGCAATATCCAGCCCAAGTGAACCGCTCGATACCACGGAGATATCTTCGTTAATTTCTGCGTCGCCCAAACGCATGATTGAACCTTTACCAAATTGCTTCTCAATTTGAGCCAGGGCCGCCGTTAGTGCTTTTTGCTTGTCTCCACTCATTCCATCAAATTCTGATGAGGCTGATTTTTTCTTATCATCGAAGGCCATTTTGAATTCCTTTTCGCTATGTATTGGGCTAGTTCCCGAAGTTTTATATGCTGCTGAACAACTTAGAGGCTACTGTATATAAAAACAGTACTCATTGCAAGCACCTTTTTTCAAGTCATTACGTATTTTGAGCCAGAAATTTCCTATTTGCAGACTCTTCCCAGCTCAAAAATAGGGGAATGGCTAAGCCCCAAATCAGGCCCACAGCAACAAATTGCCAAGTTTGATTACCACTACCCCAGGTTCCAGCACCCATCTGAATGCCAGCGCCATAGGAAACTGGGCCGCAAATGGCCCCCAATACCCCGCCTAGAAGGGGCTTGCCCTTGAGCCAGGCCAAAGACCCATTGATAGTGCTACCTACCAGCGCCCAGAGTGTCCACATCCATAATGGCGACAGATAAATACTGGGCCAAGTGTCGTAAAAACGCACTACCCCCAAATGAAGTAGCAGCGTGTCAGCGCCCAGGCCATATAAAAACACCTTGAGCACAAGACTAAGCTGGTTTTTAGGGGATGGGGAGCGCCAAATATGAATACCGAGATAAGCCAAAGTCACAAGCACTGGCCAAAATACCCTTTGATTGGCTGCTCCAATGATGCAGGCAAACCAACCGGCCTGAAAAAGAACAAAGTTCCAAAATTTAGCCATCAGACAAACCCAATTAAGCCTAAGAAAAAGGCCACTGCCGACTGGCAATGGCCTTTTGTATGGTGGCGAATCAGGGATTTGAACCCCGGACCTGCGGATTATGATTCCGTCGCTCTAACCAGCTGAGCTAATTCGCCGAACTGGTTATTATAAATGATAGACAAGCATCTGTCTAAATGCGCCCAAACCACAAGCGATTGGGAGCTTAAACGCGCTTTCCTGCGCAGCTTTAGTTAATCAACTAAATAGCCTGCCTCTGTAGGATCTGCCCTAAGGTATTTTGTGAGGCCATCCCTAAGAGAAAGTGGGGTATCTGGGTCTATCGAGCTTGCACTCACTGCACCGATCAGCATCCCAAGTAAAAGACTTACAAGAATGTAATTTACTTTCATATCCATTCCTTAGCAATAAAAATGATTGCTAAGAGAAAGATAGCAGCCTAAAAATACCAGCACATGACAGAAATCAAGATTCCAGGGTATTAAGTTAGTACTTTGGTTTTAGGCTGAAACTAAAGTACTAACTAAATGCTACTTAATTTGGAAAACACTGATGCCTGGCTCTCGATTATAAAAAACGCTCACTTCCACCCTTTTAGCTAAAAAGAGTTTCTTGAGCACTTCGTCTTTGTTTTCAAAGGTAATGGCAGTTTGCTCGGGATAATGCGAAAAGGGATCGCTCATCACCTCCACTGGCACGCCATCAATCTTAATTTGCGTAATAGTGCGCTTATACAGTCGATCTTTTTGAATAAAAATCAGGCGCTTTTGATATTTATCTAAAACCAATTTTTGGCCCTGATCATTCATCTTAAAGTAATACACCAGCTCTTGGCGACGATCTGTAGTGATATCGCGCTCTTCTTCCCATTTCGCAAAACTGCCCTGACTGAGCAGCCCACACACAAGAACAGTAAGCACTTTGATATAGAAAGACATTGACTTCCCTGGAATGGATTTATGATCTAAATTATGCGCCTGCTATCTATTTCCTCCGGCAAAGTGACTCCACTCTTTGGATCACATCATCCAAATTACAAGGTAGTTGCCTCGGGAATTAATAAAACTTCCATTAGTAATTTAGAAAATCCTGTCCCAGTCGAAATTGGCAGGCTTGGTATTAAAGGAGATGAACAGGCAGATTTGAGTGTTCATGGCGGTATTGAAAAAGCAATTTATGTTTACCCTGCAGAACATTACGCCTTTTGGAATGAACTACTCACCCGCGAAACTAAACAGATAGTTGAATTAAACCCCGGCGCTGTTGGAGAAAATTTCACGATTGAAGGTCTGCTAGAGCATGAAGTATTTGTTGGCGATAGACTCACTATTGGTGAGCTTGAGTTTTCAGTTGTCAAACTGAGAGAGCCTTGTTTTAAATTCAATGCCAAAATGGGCTATAAGGGGGCAGCTAAGGCGATGCTCCAGTCTAGCTTTTGCGGCTGGTACTTGCGCGTCATTCAAACAGGAGCGCTGCAAGCAGGTGAACCCATTGCTATTTTTCCTGGTCCCCGAGATACATCGATCGCCGATCAAAATCGCGCCCTTCTCAATCGCAATCAACAGCGCAACTTGTGGGATTAGGAAGGCGCCGAGGACTAAAGGATTTGCTACAGGGATGTTTTCATCATTGAGCAATTGGCTAAGCAATCTATTAACGCGTTTGCGTAATAAATAGTTTGGGCACCCTCAGATCCCAATGGATTGCGGCCACACGTATGCCAAAAATAATTGCAATACAAATCACTGAAGCTTGTACTGTGTACTGAGGAAAGAATTGCAGCACAAGGCCATACAGACAGCAACCCAAGGTGACTGGTATGGCATAAAGCTCATGCGACATCAGGAGTGTTTTTCTGCCAGCCAATACATCTCGCAATAAACCACCACCAATTGCAGTCACTACACCCAAAATAACAGGGGCGACTGGCAAGCCAAAGTTCAGATTCCAGGCCTTATCAAGCCCAGCAATACCAAACAATGCGGCCCCAAAACCATCGATATAAAGCATTGTCCGGTGAATTTGAGGTTGTGTAAAAAAAGATTCAGCAACAAAAGTGGCAATGCTGGCAGCTAGAGCGAGCCAAACATACATTTGCGTTTCAGACCAAAAACTAGGAACACCCAAAATGATGTCTCTGATCGTGCCCCCACCAATTGCCGTAATGACGCCAAGCACCATCACGCCAAAAATATCAACGCCGCGGTCAGCAATTGCCAACACCCCAGTGACTGCAAAGGCAATCGTTGCAACGACACTGATCCAAAAATTAATTTCATGCATAAGGAAAGTCTAAATCAGTTTGAAGAATTTCCTAAAAAAAAGAAGTAGGTAGTAATTAAAAGCCTTTATTCCACATCAGGATCAATGAAAGCGTCAGTAAAGATCCTAAGGTGGTTAACAACACAACTCGAGAGATATTGCCACTGTTAGCATCGTAATACTGAGCCAACATAAAGGGCCCAGTTCCCGTAGGTAATGCACTCAGTATGACAACCGCATTGAGCCATGGCTCGGATAAATCCAAAATAGGTCCTGCAATCACCCAGGCAAGACATGGCTGAAGAATTAACTTGGCAATGCTAATGAACCATGCTTCAGAGGAATTGAATTCACTTTTTTGCAAAAGAAATAAGCCGATTGAAACCAGTGCACAGGGGCTAGCAGCTGCAGCCAAAAAAGAAATCACTTGCTCAAGCGGCGCATACAAGGCAATACCACTTAAAGACCATCCCAGACCAGCAACCGGGGCTACTAATAAAGGGTTTGTGCAGAGAGACTTGAGGACACTCCATCCAATTTCATGGGGCTTTTTATGGGAGAGCATCCCAATCTCAATAAAGACTGTGGCTAAAGCAAATAGTGCAAAAACAATAAAAGTAGAAATGACTGCCGGCGCCAGACCATCCTGACCCAGCGCCAAGATACACAAGGGAATACCCATGTATCCGGTATTCGAGTAAGAGGCACTTAAGCCAGAAAAACTCGCGAGCGCTAAATCACGCTTGCGCCACCAGGAGATCCCAAAAATCAAGCAGTACACCAAAAGGCCGGCTCCACCAAAGGCCTCTATAAATTCGGGTTGCCAAAGTGATTGCCAGGTACTGTTCGCCGCAAAATGAAATAGTTGAGCTGGCAAGGCTAGCCAGATGACAAAGCGATTGAGTTCGGTTGAGGCGTTTTTTCCTAATTTACCAGTTCGACCTGAAACATAACCAAGCAGTATGAGTGCAAAAACAGGCAGGACTACATTAATAACGTAGAACACGGTTAAAGCCTCTACTTAAGCAATTTTTTTAAGCGTCTGCTGATATCGCTGGGCATTTTTAACGTAACGCTCGGATATGTCGTGAATACCAGCAATTTGCTCGGCTGTTAATGTTTTAACCACCTTTGCCGGTGTTCCCAAAATCATGGAACCATCAGGAAATTCTTTCCCTTCAGTGACCAGCGCGCCCGCGCCAACCAAACAATTCTTACCAATCTTCGCCCCATTCAAAATAACGGCACCAATTCCAATCAAACTCCCATCACCGATCTGACAGCCATGAAGCATCACTTGATGACCTACCGTCACATTTTTTCCAATGATTAATGGAAAAGTGGGATCCGTATGCAAAATGGAAGCATCTTGCACATTGCTTGCTTGGCCAATATGAATCAGATCGTTATCTCCGCGTATAACCACCTTGGGCCACACACTCGCGTCTTTATCTAGCCGCACCTGACCAATTACTTCGGCGCTTTCGGCGACCCAAGCACCATCTGCTAAGAGAGGTGCATTTCCGTCTAGTTCGTATATAGCCATGAGCCCATTATAGGTAAAAATACTAAGCTCACTAACCCTCCAAAATAGGTCGGAACATGATTTACAGAGAAAAATAAGGTTTATGATCTAGCCACATACACCTCAAGGAGAACCCATGAAAAAAGTACTAGTTGTTTTAGCCATTCTTGGCGCATTTTCTGGCCTGGCGCAGGCACAGCAAAAAATTCAGGTGCTGAGCACGCAAGAGCTGGTGAATGAATGTAAATTGCCGGCCAGCCCTGAGTCACGTAGCTTCTGCATTGGTTACACCACTGCAATCTATGACACCTATTTAGCCACTCGTCACCCACAACGTGCCAAGCCATTCATTTGCGTAAAACAACCCGCCCCAAAACGGGATGATGTGATTGCGGATTTCGTGAAGTTTGCTGGCGCCAACCCAGAGCTAGCAGACAAACCAGCTGCAGGAACGGTCCTAGGCTTTTTGGCAATGCGCTTCCCTTGCGGCCGTAAATAATTCAACCAATATAAGGAACCGTTGATATGAAAAAAATAATCGCTATCGCAGCTACTGCAGTTGCTATTGCTGGCTGCTCCAACATGAGTAATACAGAACAACGCACCTTATCGGGTGCTGGTATCGGTGCAGCTGCAGGTGCAGTTGGCACAGCCATCTTCCATGGCAACCCTATTTGGGGCGCAGTAGGCGGAGCGGCTGTTGGCGCTGCATCTGGCTATGTTTATGATGCCTACAAAAAGAATCAGGCCGCTGAATATAACTCTGGCTATAACGCCGGAAAAAATAATGCGCCTAATAATGCCCCCAATTAAATTGGCATGAAGTAAGCGCAGTACCCTTTAGCAGTTAATCAATAAAAACCCAGCTTGTATTAATTTACTAGCTGGGTTTTTATTTGGATCTCTCCAGTTAAGACTTTGTGTATAGGGCATTTGTTAGCGATATCCATTAAACGCTCTTTCTGTTCGGCATCTAAATTACCGACAAGTTCAATATCCCGCGTCATTTTTTCCACATCATCCACCCGCTCAGCATGAACAGTCACTATCGCATTTTGTAGATCCCACCCCTTGCGACCCGAGTACATCTTCAAAGTCATCGTGGTACAAGCAGCCAATGCGACCGCCAAATACTCATGCGGTGAAGGGCCCGTTCCAGAGCCCCCATTAATAACTTCAGCATCAGATAAAAAGTGCAAATCACCCACGGACATTTTTTGTTGGAGTGCGCCCACACCAAATTGCGCCGCTACTTTTCTCATGATGAATTTATCCTTTTGCTTTTTCAGCTTTGGCTGCAGTTGGTAGTTCTGCTTTCTTCCAGGCAGAGAACCCACCCTCAAGATGGCAAATATGAGGTACCCCCATCTCCTGGAGTGTTGCAGTTGCTAGCGCAGATCTCCATGCGGAAGCGCAATACAACACCAAGCGCTTGCCTTCACCAAAAATGGGTTTGTAGTATGGGCTATCTGGATCAACCCAAAATTCGAGCATGCCACGCGGTGCATGCAAAGCGTTTGGAATCATGCCCTCACGTTCAAGCTCTCGCACATCGCGAATATCTACAAAAACCGTGTTTTCATCATTCAAAAGTTCCTGCGCCTGCGAGAGCGGTACCGTTTCAATATTTGCCATTGCACGCGCAATCAAATCTTGATAGCCTACTTTTAATTTCACTTTTGTCTCCATTGCTGATAGCTTCATTAATGTTTGATAAATCATAAGGTTATTTACCTAAACCTTGCTCCTGATACTATGCCTTTATGAACTTTACCCCGACTGAACTTGGCGCCAGTATTATTTTTGCTATTGCCGTCATACACACCTTCTGTACTGGTTATTTTGAAACCCTGGCCAGCAAATCACCCAGACATGCCGGCTTATGGCACTTGCTGGGTGAAGTCGAAATCGTTTTTGGATTCTGGGCAGCTGTTCTTGCCATATACATCTGCTTTGTTGATGATTTATCGACTGCGAAGCACTATTTAAACACCCGCAATTACACAGAACCCCTCTTTGTATTTGCGATCATGATTGTGGCTGGCAGCAAACCCATACTACAAGCAGCTACACAAATCTTATATGGCTTCTCAAGAGTCATTCAATTAGTTTTGCGTACCAAAAAAGCGCCTACGCTCTATTTTCTAACCCTATTTATTACCCCGCTGCTTGGCTCCCTCATTACAGAACCTGCCGCCATGACTTTGGCAGCGTTCCTATTACGTGACCTGGTATATCGCCATCAATGCTCAAAGGCTTTACTGTTTGGCACATTGGGTGTTTTATTTGTAAACATCTCTATTGGCGGCACGCTCACTAATTTTGCCGCGCCTCCTGTACTCATGGTTGCCACAGCCTGGGAATGGAGTTCGGCATTCATGTTTGCTCATTTTGGCCTAGAGTCAATCATTGCTATTTTTATTAATGCATTTGCAATTACCCTCCTGTTTCATAAGCAACTGATTGCACCAGAAACAGGGGATCACACTGCGCAGATACCTCTAACGGTGATTTTGATTCACCTATTATTTTTATTTGGCGTGGTTTACTTTGCCCATGATCCAGTGATTTTTATGTGGCTCCTACTCTTTTTTATCGGCTACACCACTGCCTATCCAAAATTTCAGAGTCGCCTGATTTTGAAAGAGGCTCTCTTGGTTGGATTCTTCCTTGCAGGCCTAGTAGTGTTAGGCGCGCTCCAAAGTTGGTGGCTGCAACCCATCCTAGAAAACATGAGCCCAACTGCTGTGTTTTATGGCAGTATGGCTTTAACGGCCATTACAGATAATGCTGCGCTGACTTATTTAGGCTCTCTGGTTACTGGTACTTCTGCTGAATTTAAGCTTGCCTTAGTCGGAGGGGCAGTTGCAGGCGGCGGACTCACAGTGATCGCCAATGCCCCAAATCCTGCAGGAATTGCCATTTTGCGCAACTACTTTCCTAACGCTGCGGTTTCAGCAAGCCTGCTCTTGCTAGCCGCTTTGCCCCCTACTATCGTGACGATTTTGGTTTACCGCCTCATGTAAGAGTGCTTATCACGTAAAATCTGAGCTTGGCCCCCAGCTATAAACCTGAGAACGGCATATGAAAAAGCTCTATATCAAAACCTTCGGCTGTCAAATGAACGAGTACGACTCGGGAAAAATGGCCGACCTCCTCCATGCTGATTCTGGTATGGAAACAACCGACACCCCCGAGGATGCAGATATTGTTCTACTTAATACCTGCTCAATTCGCGAAAAAGCAGAAGACAAAGTATTTTCAGATCTGGGGCGCTTGCGTGAACTGAAAAAAACAAAGCCTCATTTACTGATTGGCGTTGGTGGCTGCGTAGCCAGTCAAGAGGGTCAGCAAATTATTAGCCGAGCACCCTATGTTGACGTCGTTTTTGGTCCCCAAACATTGCATCGCCTCGCCGATTTAATTGCCGATCGTCAAAAGACCGGCGTACCTCAAATAGATATTTCTTTTCCTGAAATTGAAAAGTTTGATCACCTGCCCGCTTCTCGCCAAACTAAGGGGTCGGCTTATGTATCGATCATGGAAGGTTGCTCTAAATATTGCAGTTACTGCGTGGTTCCATACACTCGTGGGGAAGAAGTCTCACGCCCATTCGATGATGTACTCACTGAAGTAGCAGGACTAGCAGCGCAAGGCGTTAAAGAAATTGTGCTGCTTGGTCAAAACGTCAATGCATATTTGGGTAAGATGGGTGGCACAGAAGAGATCGCTGACTTTGCCTTGCTAATTGAATACATTGCAGAGATTCCTGGGGTAGAGCGCATTCGGTTTACTACCAGCCACCCAAAAGAATTTACGCAACGCTTAATTGATGTGTATGCCAAAGTGCCGAAGTTAGTCAGCCACCTCCACTTACCTGTGCAACATGGGTCGGACACCATTCTTTCAGCAATGAAGCGTGGATATACGGCATTGGAATATAAAAGCATCATCCGCAAAATGCGTGCAGTCCGACCAGACCTTACTCTATCGAGTGATTTCATTGTGGGCTTTCCTGGCGAGACAGAGGCCGATTTCGAAAAATTATTAAAGATGGTGCAAGAGCTTCAGTTCGACAATAGCTTTTGCTTTATCTTTAGCCCGCGCCCTGGCACACCCGCCGCAAACTTAGCTGATGACACTCCTTATGAAGTGAAGCTAAAGCGTCTACAAACTTTGCTGGCTTTAGTCGAATCGCAAGCGACTGCCATCAGCAAAGGGATGCTCGGTAATGCAGAAAAAATCTTAATTGAAGGTCTCGCAAAAGATGGTGTAAATCTGCAAGGTCGCTCAGCCAACAATCGCGTCATTCATATTGCTGCTCCTACAAACAATATCGACTCATGGATTGGCCAAATGATCGACGTTAACATTACCGAGGTTCTCAATTACACCCTGCGCGGTGAGCCAGCTCTTGCCTATGAAAACTGAAGCCAAACTTGCTATTGAAATTCAATATGGTAGCCCCGCACTTGAGAAAAAATTAACCCAAGTTATCTCCACTACGCTGATGAAAAAGTGGGTACAGCAGGCTTGCAAACTTTCTGGATTGATCACCTTGCGCTTTGTCAATGCGGCAGAAGGCAAAAAACTCAATAGTGCATTTCGGAATAAAGATAAAGCAACGAATGTTTTGACCTTTCCATACGAGCTTTCCAAAAAAGAGTTGCTAGCTGACATTGTTCTTTGCCTACCCGTCATTCAGAAAGAAGCTCGAGAGCAACAAAAAACCCTCAAAGCGCATCTCGCCCACTTGGTGATTCATGGCTGTCTCCATGCTCAAGGCCATGACCATGAGCATGATCGCGAAGCTTTGAAGATGGAAAAGCTGGAAATCAAGATTCTGCGAGATTTGGGTTTTACAAACCCCTATTTACCCCTTGCCATCTAAGAAGCCATCGCCTTTCATCAAGTTAACCTATTTCTAAGCTATTCTTCCAAGATGCCTGACCCCGCTAAATCCCTACTAGAACGACTGACTGAGTTTCTAACGCCTCAACCCACCAGCGCAGCAGAGCGTCGCCAAGAGCTCATTCACACTCTCAGAGAGGCCCAAACGGAAGGGCTGATTGATGTTGATGCACTCTCGATGATTGAGGGTGTGTTTCAAGTGGGGCAATTATGTGCTCGTGATATTTTGGTGCCACGCGCCCAAATTGATTGGATCGATATCAATCTACCCCTTAGCGAAATCATTAAAAATGTGATTGCAGCAGCGCACTCGCGCTTTCCAGTATTCGACGGCAGCCGAGACAATGTGATTGGAACCTTACTGGCAAAAGACTTATTGCGCCATTCGAGCGAGGAAGATTTTCAAGTACGCGACTGGTTGCGACCTGCAGTATTTATTCCCGAATCAAAGCGTCTGAGCGTGCTCTTGCGTGACTTTAAAGACAATCGCAATCACCTAGCAATTGTGGTTGATGAATATAGCGGCGTTGCAGGAATTATTACGATTGAAGATGTTCTAGAGCAAATCGTGGGCGACATAGAAGACGAGCATGACATTGATGAAGAGGCCGATAACCTGATTGCCTTAGACAATGGTGATATCCGTGTAAAAGGCATCACGGAGCTTGAGCAATTTAATGAGATGCTGGGAACCAACTTCCAAGATGATGGCATTGAAACTGTGGCTGGCTTAGTCATTCAGCATCTTGGTCGTGTACCAAAGATGGGTGAACTCATTGAGATGGATGGGATTGCATTTGAAGTGCAGCGAGCTGATCCGCGCCAAATTCACATCTTGTTGGCTCGGCAGATTCCTAAAAAAGTTAACCCAGATTGAGCTCGCTAGATGGGCAGTTCATGAAGCACAAACTCACCACAACATTGATCACCCTGTTTATCTCAGGTGCAATCTTGGCGGGGGCTGCCGAGTTGCCTCTTGGTGGCTGGCTACAAATTCCTATTTTGGGTTTTATTTTTTGGCAATTAGCTAAGTTACCAGCAATCTCACTTAAAACTCACCTTACGGCATCGGCCTCCTTTGCGCTCGGGTATTTCGTGTGCGGACTGTGGTGGATCTATATCAGCCTGCATGATGTTGGAGGGATGAACCCCATCCTTTCCGCTGCTGCAGTGTTCTTACTCTCCTCTTACACAACATTATTTTTTGTACTCGCCTGCTTGCCTATTTTCTATTACAGAAAATCACCCATCTTAGGTTTAATTCTTGGGGCTAGCTGGGTACTGGCTGAGTATGTGCGCAACGTTTTATTTACTGGATTTCCCTGGCTCGGACTTGCCGAAACACAGGTACATGGACCCTTTGCATCCATCGCTCCATATTTAGGGGGCTTGGGTTGTACCTTCTTTGTCGTGTTGAGCTCCTGGCAACTATTGCAATTACGAAAAAATGTACGTGGACTCCTGGTTTTTGCTCTCAGCCTTACAGTACTTTCACAGCTCCCAGGTTTGTGGGCTTTTACCAAGCCAACCGGCGAACCCCTCAGCATTGAACTGATTCAAGGAAACTTTGCCCAACACCTTGTCTTTAGTCGTGAAGGTATGTTTAGGCAAATACAGTTTTATGAAAATGCAATGATCCATTCACAGGCCCAGCTGGTTGTCTCGCCAGAGACTTCGCTTCCCTGGCCTGAAATGAGCCTGCCCATAGGCACCTTAGATCGTTTACAAGACTTAGCCAATGAAAACCACAGTACCCTTCTATTTGGGGCGATTGGTTACCATGAAAATCCGCCTGATGGCCGAGAGTTTTCAAATCGCGCACTTGGACTGAGTGATCACAACCCACCTTATCGCTATGACAAATCCCACCTTGTGCCCTTTGGAGAATTCATCCCACCGGGCTTTCGCTGGTTCGTGAATGCATTTAGCGTGCCCTTAAGTGATTTCGCACGCGGCCCCACCAATCAACCCCTATTCCGTATCGCCAGACAGAATGAAGAACCGCTTTATGCAGCCATTACGATTTGCTATGAGGATGTATTTGGCGGTGAGTTGGCAACTCGCCTGCGCAATTCAGATCAAGAAGCCAACCTATTAATTAATATGACCAATTTAGCCTGGTTTGGAGCTTCTCAGGCCCCTACCCAGCAATTACGCCTTTCCCAGTTGCGCTCTCTTGAGACTGGTTTACCGGCACTCAGAGCCACTAATACCGGGGTGACAGCAGTTTTAGGTCCTGATGGTCGGGTTTTAGCGGAACTACCGCAATTTACCCAAGCGACCTTAAGCGCAAAATTACAGGCCTACAGCGGCAAAACGCCTTATGTCCGCTGGGGTAATGCCCCTATTTTGAGTTTGGCTTGCCTTCTGCTTGTTTTAGGCTTTATTCGGCAAAAACGCTTTTAAAGCTTTGCTGTCTTAGCCATGTAAAATCAATGGCTTAGCTAGGTTAATCATGCTCACATTTCAGCAAATCATTCTCAAACTTCAAGACTACTGGGACCAACAAGGTTGCGCCCTTTTGCAACCTATCGATCTCGAGGTCGGTGCCGGTACATCTCATACAGCCACCTTCTTACGCGCTATCGGCCCAGAGCCTTGGAAAGCAGCCTATGTCCAGCCATCGCGTCGACCCAAAGATGGGCGCTATGGCGAGAACCCAAATCGCTTGCAGCACTACTACCAATATCAGGTTGTGCTTAAGCCAGCACCCGAAAATATTCTTGAACTGTACCTAGGTTCATTGGCCGCCTTGGGCTTAGATCTCAAAGAAAACGATGTGCGTTTTGTTGAGGACGACTGGGAGAACCCTACTTTAGGCGCCTGGGGACTGGGCTGGGAAGTTTGGCTGAACGGCATGGAAGTAACCCAATTTACCTACTTCCAGCAAGTAGGTGGTTTAGATTGCAAGCCGGTACTGGGCGAAATTACTTACGGTATTGAGCGCTTGGCCATGTATATCCAAAACTGCTCTAACGTCTACGATCTTGTGTGGGCCGATGGCATTACCTATGGTGATGTGTATCACCAGAACGAAGTAGAGCAGTCTTGCTACAACTTCGAACATTCCAATACTGATTTGTTATTTGCAAACTTCTCAAACTATGAGAGCGAAGCTAAGCGCCTCATGGAAGTACCTTTGGCATTACCAGCTTATGAAATGGTTTTAAAAGCAGCGCATACCTTCAATTTGCTTGATGCACGCGGCGCAATCTCCGTTACCGAACGTGCAGCCTATATTGGCCGTATTCGGAATCTCTCCCGCGCAGTTGCACAAGCTTACTTTGAATCTCGAGAAAAGCTGGGATTCCCAATGTGCCAACCCAAAGCTATCGCTTAAGCACCGCCATCTAAATATGAGTACACCCAATACGCTTTCCCCATCAGCCAATTTGTTGATTGAAGTATTTACTGAGGAACTGCCTCCAAAATCATTGCGCCGCTTAGGTGATGCATTTAGCGAAGGTATTTACAGCCACCTAAAGCATGCTGGTTTAGCAGGTGACGATTCCATCGTGACCAGTTATGCAACACCACGTCGCTTGGCAGTGCATATTAGCCATGTCCTGAGTCAAGCCCCAGATTACCCTGTAAGAGAAAAATTATTGCCCACCAGTATTGCCTTTGATGCTGATGGCAAACCAACTGCCCCTTTACTCAAAAAATTAAGCGCACTTGGCTATGCGGATATTGATATCGCCACCCTAGAAAAATCAGGTGAAGGTAAGAACGAAGCGCTCTACCTCAATATCACCGCCAAAGGTGCCTCCCTGCAAGATTTGGCCCAAACTGCACTGATTCAAACTTTGAATAAGCTACCGATTGCCAAGATGATGCACTACCAAGTGCTCCAAAAAAATGGTGCACTTGCTGATGTTCAATTTGCGCGTCCTGCTCATCGCATCATTGCCTTACATGGCAATCACTCTTTGAATATCAGCGCATTAGGAATTAATGCAAGCAATCAAACTGAAGGTCACCGCTTCTTAGCCCCTGGCGTCATCACCATTGCATCAGCAGATCAATATGAATCTGCTTTGCAAGCGGATGCCAAAATATTGCCTAGCTTTAACAAGCGTCGTCAATTTATTGAAACTGCTCTATTAAAAGCGGCTGGCGATGATTTGGTATTGATGCCTGATAGCCTACTAGATGAAGTAACAGCCCTGGTAGAGTGGCCAGCTATTTACGAGTGCCATTTCGATAATGAATTCTTAGAAGTACCTCAGGAATGCCTGATCCTTACTATGCAAACCAATCAAAAGTATTTTGCATTGACGGATAAACAAGGCAAGCTACGCAATCGTTTTTTAATTGTTTCTAATATTCAAACCGATAAACCTGCAGCGATTATTTCTGGTAATGAGCGCGTTGTGCGCCCCCGCCTTTCAGATGCGCGCTTTTTCTTTCAGCAAGATCAAAAGCGTACGCTCGCAGCGCGGGTAGCGGACCTGGGTAAAGTGGTCTATCACAATCAACTCGGCAATCAATTAGATCGCACCCTGCGCGTGCAAGCCATTGCTAGCGGAATCGCAACACAATTGGGTGTGGATGACAAATTAGCTAATCGTGCAGCGGAAATTGCTAAGACTGATTTGCTGACCGATATGGTGGGTGAGTTCCCAGAATTACAAGGCATCATGGGGCGCTACTACGCCACCCACGATGGCGAGGATACAGAAGTAGCCAGCGCATGCAGTGAGCACTATATGCCCCGCTTTGCAGGAGATGCATTGCCGACAACCCAAACAGGCTCGATCTTGGCCATTGCCGATAAGTTGGAAACATTGGTTGGCATTTGGGGAGTAGGCTTAGCGCCAACCGGTGATAAAGATCCGTACGCCCTACGTCGTCATGCGCTAGGTATTTGCCGCCTCTTGCTAGAAAAAAATCTTGCTCTCCATCTACCTAAACTCATTGAGCTTGCAAAAGCGCAGTTTCCCCAAAAAGACGTACAAGAAAAAGCCAAGGCTGAGGACATCTATGTCTTTATTCTGGATCGCTTGCGTGCTTACCTGAAAGATCAATCTGTTGGGGGCAAGCCATTTACTAGCGCTGAAATTGATGCCGTACTTTCTCAATCTCCTACCCAGTTAAATGACCTCATTGATCGCTTAATTGCCTTGCGTGAATTCAATGCTCTGACTGAAGCAAGCCAATTAGCAGCAGCTAATAAGCGCATCAGCAACATCTTAAAGAAAACAACGACTGCAATACCTGCCATGTGCTCCAAAGCCCTTTTGCACAATCCGGCAGAGATCGCGCTCTATCAGGCCCTAGAAAATATCAGCCCAGCCCTCTCATTAGCCTATGAACAGCGCCAATTTGTAGAGCTCTTAAAAGCACTAGTGGCGCTGAGCCAACCTATTGACCAATTCTTCGCTGATGTCATGGTAATGGACCCCAATCCAGAGCTGCGCGATAACCGCTTAGCACTCCTGCAACAACTGCACCAAAAAATGAATCTGATTGCCGACCTCGGCAAATTAGCATGAGTAGTAACACCAATAAATTAATCATTCTCGATCGCGACGGGGTGATTAATGAGGATCGGGATGACTACGTTAAATCCAGTGATGAGTGGATTCCGCTTCTAGGCAGCTTAGAAGCAATTGCCCTACTCAATCATGCGGGCTATCAAATCGCTATTGCCACCAATCAATCCGGTATAGCAAGGGGTTTCTTTGGTATGAATGATCTGGATGCTATGCATAACAAAATGGAAAAATTACTGCAGCCTTTAGGTGGTCAGATAGATAGTATTTTCTTCTGTCCCCATACCGATGCCCAGCAATGTGATTGCCGAAAGCCCTTACCAGGACTCATGAAACAAATAGCGCTACATTACAAAAAAAATGACAGTGACAGCCCACTCTCAGGCGTACCAATCGTTGGAGATTCATTGCGAGATTTACAGGCAGGGGTAGCATTGGGTGCCTCACCCCATTTAGTGCTCACTGGCAAAGGCCAGAAAACCCTGTCAAAAGGGGGTCTACCAGAGGGCACTGAAATTCATCAAGATCTACTGGCCTTTACGAATACACTCTTAGGAACGAAGTCTTAAAACACAAATGATTTATTTACGCTCCATCCTATTCGCTATTTTTTTGGTGATCTTCACCCCCATTTGGTCGGTGCTGTGTTTTATTGCTTTTCCATTTCTGAACCCAGAAAATCGCTATCGCTTTATCGGCCTCTGGAATAAGGTGGTTATTTGGCTGCTATGGCACCTTTGCCATATTCGTTATGAGATCCGCGGCATGCAGCATATGAACGCAATGCTTGACCAGCCAGTAGTAGTTTTAAGCAAACATCAGTCAGCCTACGAAACCATTGCCTACATTGCCCTGCTACCGAAACAACTTTGTTTTGTTTTTAAGCGTGAATTGCTTTGGATTCCTTTTTTTGGCTGGGCCTTAGCTTTACTAAAGATGATTCACATCAATCGCTCGAGTAAAGAAACTGCAGCCATCTCGGTTGCCAATCAAGGTCGCAAGCGTTTGGCCGAAGGCAAATGGATCATGTTATTTCCTGAAGGCACTAGAACAGCCACAGGTACTCATAAACCTTATAGCAAAGGTGGCGCCAGACTGGCTAGTGCAACCGAAGCCTTTGTCATCCCAATTGCGCATAATGCAGGTAGATGCTGGCCGAAGAATCGTTTTCTAAAAAAACCTGGCACTGTGATTTTCTCAATCGGCCCCGCTATTTCATCGGCTGGTAAAACTGGCGGTCAACTCCATCAAGAAGTTGAAAGCTGGATTGAGAATGAAATGCGGGTGATTGATCCGAGCGCCTACTCAGACAGCTAAGATTTTTGCCCACTCAATATATCGATCTACCGATATATCTTGTGCCCTAGCTTTTAACTCAAGCTCAGTGAGAGCCAGTTTTTCAGAATAAGTTTGCAAGTTAGTGCGCAGCATTTTTCTTCTTTGCGAGAACGCTGCTGCAACCACCTTCTCCAAAGCGCTCCACTGTGTCGCACTTAAATTAAAGTCGGCCCTTGGAATCATTCGTACTACAGCAGAATTGACCTTAGGCTGCGGATCAAAGGCCTCGGGTGGCACTTCTAACACCTGCTCCATGTGATAGCGTGCCTGTAACATGACCGATAGACGACTGAAATCTGAGCTTCCTGCGTCTGCTACCATGCGCTCAACTACCTCTGCCTGCAACATAAAAACTTGCTCATCAATCACATTAGCAGCAGACACTAAATGAAATAACAATGGGGAAGAAATGTTATATGGCAGATTACCCACTACTTTACAGAGCCCACTTCCAGTAGGACGATCTGTCGCCCACCCCAAGAAATCAAATGTGAGGGCATCTCCTTCAATGACCTTCAGTCCACTTAAATTTTGCTGATTCCAGAAGGCTACTAAATCTCGGTCAATCTCCAATAAATCGAGTTGCTCCACATTACTGAGCAAGGGCCTTGTTAACGCACCTAGACCCGGACCAATTTCAATGAGATGCGTATCGGACTGAGGGTTAATTAAAGATACGATTGAATAAATGACGCCTGCATCTTGTAAGAAATTTTGTCCAAAACGTTTGCGAGCCTGATGCATCATTTATGAATTTTTCTTTTGATTAAGGGCCAATTGATAAGCTAAACGTAAAGCCTCCAACATACTTCTGGAATCTGCCATACCTTTGCCTGCAATATCTAAGGCAGTGCCATGATCCACTGAGGTACGAATAATAGGCAGGCCTAAAGTGACATTGACACCACCACCAAATGTCACAAATTTAAATGGCGCCAAGCCTTGATCGTGATACATCGCAATAAAAGCATCCACTGTATTTAATGCAGCAGTATCGAACATGGTGTCCCCCGGATAAGGGCCAGTTACAGCAATACCAGCAGCCTGTGCAGCCTTTATCGCTGGGGTAATGCATTCAATTTCTTCTCGCCCTAAATAGCCAGATTCACCAGCGTGAGGATTTAAACCGGCCACACGGATGACGGGCTGAGCAATCCCAAAACGCTGATGCAAGTCACGTGCAACTACTTGAATGGTCTCCAAAACTAGATCAAGTGTGAGTGCACTAGGCACTGCTTTTAAAGGCAAATGGGTTGTCACTAAAGCAACCCGCAAATCTCTTGGGGTTAGCAAACCTAAAAATCCAATTGGTAGGGGTGCAGATAACATCATTACTACATGCCCCACTCGACTGCGCTCAGCCAGGTACTCGGTATGGCCACTAAATGGCGTTCCCGCAAGATTGATCACACTCTTTTGTAATGGAGCAGTTACCATGCCATCAAAACGTCCCTCAAGGCAGGCATCAATAGCAGTATCGAGCATCTTCAATACATAGGCTGCATTCTTGCTATTGAGCTTGCCTGGAACTACCGCCTCAATGAGTTCAATTGGCTCGATCTGAAGGCGCGCAGCAAGACTTAAGGGAAGCGCTTCTGAGATCTTTAATAGACTTGGATCACCTAATATTGTCAGATTGACATTTGGCCGCTCATCAAGAAAATGTAAAGCAGCAGCCAAAGATACCTCTGGACCAACTCCGGCTGGCTCGCCGGAACTAATCACTAAATTAACGGCTGCTTTTTGCTGCATCGTCTAAGTTAAGGATTTTGACAGTAGCCGTATCGCGCAATTCATTCACCCAATCTTCGTAAGCCTGATCCATTTTTTTCGAACGAATAGCTGCTTTAGCAAATTCACGCTGCTTATCCACAGTCAATTCCGTTTCGCGTCGCTCTAATACCTGAATGAGATGCCAACCAAATTGGGTTTTGACAGGGTTACTCACTTCGCCAATTTGTAAACGATTCATGGTTTGCTCAAACTCCGGAACCAGCTCACCAGGCCCCATCCAACCAAGCTCTCCACCATTTTGAGCGGATCCATCTTCGGAATATTTTTTTGCTAACTCACCAAAGTCAGCTGTTTTAGCACGCACTTGGTCACGATAGCCAGCTAAACGTCTTTCAGCATCCTGATCGCTGAGGCCAGCACGTTGACGCAACAAAATATGACGCGCCAAGGTCTGGGTGATCATAATATTTTTTGGTGTGGTGGTGACTGCTGGTGCAGCAACCGCCTGGGGGGATTGCGCAGCAACTGCCGCACGACGATCCAACACTTTGAGTACATGATAACCAGCGGGGCTTTTTACAACTGCACTAGGCAGTTGGCCACTAGGAACGTTTTTGATGGCGTCATTAAATAATTGAGGGATGTGATCAGGAGTGCGATACCCCATTTCCTGAAATTTAATTTTTGGATTTTCCTTTGCTGCAGTTGCACCCAACTGCAGGAAGTCCGCCTTGCTTCGACCTTCACGCAATAAAGCATCGGCCTGCTTCTTCGCATCAGCCTGAGCCTTTGGGCCATCTGCAGGATCAACTGGCACAAAAATTTGAGCGACATCAATTTCTTCCAACTCACCTTTTGCAGCAGGTCTGGAGGGTTGAGGTGCGGGCTGAGCCATCGCACGATTACGCTCAGCAATAAAGTTATCAATCTCAGCTTCTGAAATCGTAATTTTTGCATCCACCTCATGCTCACGATAGCGAGAAACCAGTATGTTTTCGCGCAGCATTTTCCTGTACTTAGAAAAACTACCGGCAGTTGCGCCTGCCTTCTCTTTAAATTCCGCCAAAGTGAGTTTATTTTTTACGGCCATGTCCGCAATAATCTTATCCAACTCTTTATCTGAAACAGTAACTCCAAGCTCCTCAGCATTTTGGAGTTGAATTTTTTCAATAATGAGGCGATCTAAGATGGCTTTTCTTAAGTTCACTCCCTCAGGCAGTTTTACTCCCTGCTTCTGAAGTTCTGCAATTCGATCGTCAATATCCTTACGCGTGATGAAGCCGGTATTTACGACAGCCGCTACCCCGTTAATATTGCGAGTCTTGTTGTCCGTTGATGGCGCAACGGCTTTCGAAGCATCCTGAGCAAAGCTCGTGTTACCCAACAGAAATAGCCCCATAAATACAGTAAGGGCAAACATCGCTTGAAATCGCATTCTGCAAAACATCATTGATAGTTCTCGTATGTTGATGGTGGTATTGGCTTAGAAGTAGGTAAATATCCAGGTACGTTAAGCTTCATAATATCAACTGGATTGCTGCCGACGCTACCAAAGCCCCTAAATTCGACTTGAAACAGAATTTGCGTCGTCAAAGGAGTGACTAGGGTGGGGTTAGTGATCTGAGAATAGGCAGCCCTGAATGTCCAACAATCCCTAGTCCACTCCATAGCAGCCAATGTATTAAGGGTTTTTGAAGTTAAGGCATCATATCCCCACCGACCCACGACGGAGATCTCACGCGTTATAGGCCACTGCCCAGAAATGTTGTACTGATTCACCGTGGTGGCCGCAGGTGCTGCGAGTACGTTATTTTGCGGGGATGCTACCGTCGGCGGGGTCCAGAGCGTTTGATAGCCAATATTGAGACTTCTGCCTGGGGTTGGTCGCCAACTGGCACCATAGGTTGTTTGCGCAAACTGATTCAATTGCGCGTTATAGTCCGCAAATACGTCCGCACTAAAGTTACCCAGCAAACGCACCGATGCCGCACCTAATGTATCAGAATAGGTGCTCGGATCAACTACAGTGCCATAGAGCCCGACTTTTTGCCCAGTAAACTCTTGGCGCTGAGCCAAAGTAAAGACTGCGCGCTCGGCACCAGAGCTAGCCTCTAACATGCGACTGGTCAGACCCATCGTTAATTTATTATTATCGGCAACTCGGTCGCCGCCAATGAAATTATTTTCAGCAAATATTTGACTCAAACCATAACCACCATCAGCGGTATCAAATAAAGGGGTGTTAGATTGATTTTGATAGGGCGTATAAACATAGAAAGCACGTGGCTCCATCGTCAGCACCATATCACGCCCAAAGAAGCTATGTAATTCAGCTGCATCACGCTCAAATGCTAAGCCAGAATCCACGCTAAACGTTGGCAAAACAAATCCTTGCGCTGGGGCGGCGCCTGGGTTGAGAGCAGTTGCATTGTAATTATTTGCCTGGAAACTAATCTTAGGCGTAATGTAGTAACCAGGGGTGATCTCAGGGTAGGCCATGGCACCACGCAGAATAGTTCTATCTGCTTGACTATATGCGCCTGGCGCAGTTGCCGCTAGATTACCTTGAATGTTGTACTGAAAGCGTGAGAAATCCACTGAAAAGGTATTGGTCGGTCCAGATGGCAGGGCTACATACTTGCTTGTAGGATCGGCTACAGTAGGCGTTAAACGATTGTTATAGGATGCCGTGATATTAGGCAGCAAGTTGTATGGTGCTTGCACAATATTGATCGGATCGGGCTGAAGAGTCTGAAAGGTAGTGGCTTTTGCTGAAACTATCCAATTGCTTAAATCTCCTGTGAGACCTTTCGATGTCCCCAGCTCTTGGCGAAACTGACTGGTAACCACTCCTGCAATACTTTGCGAGAAATCGGTAGGATATGCGCTATCAGAAACGCGGGCTATATTGGCGTAACCTGTCCAGCTACCTGGCATAGGTACGCCTCCAGGCCCCATCGCTCCACTAAACAATTGACGCTGTTGCCAATCGTAGCGCCAGCGATCAGTGCCTGTTTTGATGTCATGCATGTAATCACCTGCCAAAGTGCCAACATACGAAGGATCCAAGAAACGGTACTGACCGCCTAATTGCAATCCTCGGTCAGACATATAGCGAGGCAAAACTAGTAAATCTCGATTGGGGGCAATGTCAACATAATAGGGCTGCGTTATATCAAAACCATTATTGGAGTTATAACCAGCCACTGGAGACAGAATGCCTGAGCGCCGTTGATTGGCAGTGGGCGCTGTTATATAAGGGACATAGGCAACGGGTACATCAAATACATGCAAGACACCGCCAGTGCCTACCATTTCTTTTTGCTCGTTATCAATCTCCATTCGATCAACTGAAAAATACCAGTCTAAATTCTGAGGAGTGCAGGTCGAATAAGTTGCATTATCAAAGACAAAAATATCCGAGCTTTGAATGGTTAATTTATCAGCAGTACCAGTAGCACGGTTATCCCGCAACTCGTAACTTGGTGTTTTCATTTCACCTTCACGAGCATCAACCTTAAATTGTGCAGTCGGACCCTTGAAGGTGACATTCCCTTTTGACATTTCAGCATTGCCAACTAAGTCTGCAATATCCGTATCGGGGTCATAGTGAACTTCATCTGCTTTTAATACCGCACCATTGCGCCGAATCTGTGCGCGCCCCCGCAAGACCATCTCACGATCCACCACACCATCTATCGAATCACTTGAAGTAAAAGTGAGCGCCTTACCATCCTCAATTGGCTTACCCAGACGCAGTTGATCGTCCAGCTTGAGCACTGTCACCTCCCCACGATCCGGGATCAAAATGGTGTTGCCAGCATTTGCCAAAGATTGAGCCGTTGGAGGTAAAGGCGCAGGAGCCTGGGCATTTGCCGGAAGGGCAAAATGCAGCATTACAACCCCCATCATGACGCGCGGGGCTAAAGCTAAAAAAAGAGGGGCGCAAAAACCGGCGCGACGGCGATAATGATTCATAGATGCAGACCGAGCTTATTATACGAATCGACCATGACTAATACTCGTATTGACACCCTTCGTGGCTGGCTAAAGGGCCTTGAACCTAGCTGGCAATTAGATCTAGCCACATTGGCACCCGCCTCAGCTGACGCCAGCTTTAGGCGGTATTTTCGGATTGAGTCAAAAAACCCCACTTATCCGACCCTGATCGTGATGGATGCCCCACCCCAACATGAGCCTTTGGATGCCTTTATTGAGATCGATTTATTGCTATTTGAGGCAGGATTACATGTCCCTCAAATACTAGAACAAAATATTGAGGATGGCTTTCTTTTGTTAAGTGACCTTGGTCATAAAACGTATTTAGAAGCCCTTAATAATGAAAGTGCAAATGCCCTCTACCGAGATGCAAGCCACGCCTTAGTTCAAATGCAGTTAGCCAGCAAACCAAATGTGTTACCCAACTATGATCAAGCCCTACTCCAACGAGAGCTCGATCTTTTCCCAGAGTGGTATTTAAAGCAGCATCTTCAATTGGAGCTTAGTGCAATACAAACGGCACAAATGCGGCAGGCTTTTGCACTGATTATTGAAAATAATCTAGCCCAAGAAAAAGTATTTGTGCATCGGGACTTTCATTCGCGCAATTTAATGGTAACCGCCCAAAATAATCCGGGCATCTTAGATTTTCAAGATGCGGTGTATGGCCCGATTACTTATGATGCCGCCTCGTTATGGCGTGATGCCTATATTGCCTGGCCCGAAGAAATGGTGATTGACTGGGTCATTCAATTTTGGGAAGAGGGGCGCAAGTCTGGATTACCAATGCCAAGTGATTTTGGACAGTTCTATCGTGATTTTGAGTGGATGGGTTTACAGCGCCACCTCAAAGTTCTGGGTATTTTTGCAAGATTATTCCATCGTGACGGTAAGGATGGTTATCTCAAAGATATTCCCTTGGTTCTCGATTACGCCATTGCTACAGCCAATCGCTATATTGAATTAAAGCCCTTAGCGCGCATCTTAGAAGCCACTCGCCTAAACCAGAATGACTAGGCCCACTTCTTTACCTTGCTTATTGCTTGCTGCCGGTCGAGGTGAGCGCATGCGTCCCTTAACGGATGATCTACCTAAGCCTTTATTAAAAATAAAAGGCAAAGCTTTGCTGAGCTGGCACCTAGAAGCACTCTCAAAAGCCGGTATTACAAACGTGGTCATCAATCATGCCTGGCTGGGAGAGAAGATTGAAAATGCGCTGGGAAATGGCTCACAGTTTGGGCTACAAATCACCTACTCTCCTGAAATGATTGCCTTAGAGACTGCTGGTGGTATTTGCCAAGCACTCCCCTTATTAGACCCCCATGACTACTTCTTAGTAATCAATGGAGATGTCTTTTGCCCGAACTTTCCGATGGATCATTTGCTCGATGAGTTCACTCGCCTTGAAAGGCTGGCAGATCCACACAAACCGCTCGCCTACTTGATCTTGGTGCCCAACCCCGTGCAGCATCCAGAAGGCGACTTTTATTTGTATCACTCGCAAGTCTCAGATAGCGCGTTGCCTGATGCCGAAAAACTCACCTTTTCTGGTATTGGCCTTTACCATCGAGACTTATTTAAGGATTTGGTAAGAGGTGAGCCTACAAAATTAGCTCCCTTATTAAGAGCAGCAATGAGGGAAAATAGAGTCACCGCTGAAAAATATACTGGTCCATGGCACGATGTAGGGACTCCACAACGCTTAAACGAACTCAACGCAGCGCATGAATAATCTCAAAATCTATCAAAAACGTCGGGATGAATTAGCCAGGCAAATACATGCGCAAACAGGTAGCGGCATTGCCATCATCAACACTGCCCCCGAACTTGCTCGCAATCGCGATAGTGAATTTCCCTATCGTCATGACAGTGATTTCTTTTATCTCACCGGCTTTGAAGAGCCAGGGGCGACCCTTGTCATCATCGTTCAGAGGAATGGCGCTTCTTATAGCCAAGAGTCTCATCTGTTTTGCCGCCCAAAAGATGCCGAACGAGAAATTTGGGATGGCATCCGCCTAGGGCCTCAGGCTGCTCCTGAGATACTGGGGGTGCAATACGCACACAGCAACCAGACTTTAGATGTAAAGCTGGGAGAGCTATTAGCTGATCAAAATGCTGTCTATATTCGCCTAGCTCAAAGCGCTGAGGATGATCGCAGACTTCGCCATTGGATGAAGCAAGTTCGCCAACAGGGACGTTCCGGAATCAATCCCCCCTCACAGTTTCATGATGTAGATGCCCTGCTCCACGAAATGCGTCTCTTTAAAGATCCTCATGAGCTGGACATCATGCGTAAAGCAGCTGCTATTTCTGCGCGCGCTCACATACGTGCCATGCAAATCTGCAAACCAGGTATGCGTGAATACCACCTCGAAGCCGAATTACTGCACGAGTTCCGTAACAGTGGCGCACAAAGTGTTGCCTACAACAGTATTGTGGCAGGTGGTGCTAACTCGTGCATTCTTCATTACCGCGCAGGCTCTACAGAATTGGTGAGTGGCGACTTATGTTTAATCGATGCAGGTTGCGAGTTAGATGGTTATGCATCTGATATTACACGCACCTTCCCGGTAAATGGCGCGTTTACCGGTCCGCAGCGCGCGCTTTATGAGATTACACTCGCCGCCCAAGAGGCAGCCATTGCGGTTACTTGTCCCGGCAATACTTTTATACAGCCACATGAGGCTGCTCTAAGAGTCTTAACCCAAGGCTTACTAGATGAAAAGTTATTAAAGCGTGCTGAGTTAGGCTCACTAGATAATGCTATTGAGCTTGGGGCCTATCGTCGTTTTTATATGCACCGCACCTCACATTGGTTGGGAATGGATGTCCATGATGTTGGCTCATATCGCGAAGCTAGCACATCAGCATCGGCAAGTGAAAAACCATGGCGCAAACTCCAGGCTGGCATGGTGCTGACTATTGAACCAGGGCTTTATGTCAGACCAGCCGATGATATTGATCCAATGTTTTGGAATATTGGTATCCGTATTGAAGACGATGCCGTTGTCACAAACTCGGCTTGTGAATTAATTTCCCGTGGTGTGCCAGTTGACCCCGATGAAATTCAAGCATTAATGCAGCATTAAACCAGTCAGCGCATGAGCAACGATCATTTCGATATCTTGATTCAAGGCGGCGGTCCTGTTGGTCTAGCTTGCGCAGCATGGTGTCTGCAAAAATTTCCAGAGGCAAAACTCGTGTTGCAAGATCGCAATCCAGCCGATGATGCGGATCTTGTGGCAGCTGATAGTCGCGGTATTGCTCTTTCACACGGCAGTAAGCTGCTACTAGATACGATCAAGGCATGGCCCAAGGAAGCGGCTGATATTCATCGGGTACATGTTTCCCAATCAGGTCGTTTTGGTCGCGCCTTGATGACACGTGAAGAGCTTCATCAGGATGCTCTGGGCCACATCATTCGCTATCGCGATATTCACCTGACCTTACGCAAATCCCTAAGGGCAATTCAGAAAACATCCCCCAATTTTGCTTGGGAGCACATCGCACCCAATCAAGAAAGTCCTACAACAGACGCCAAATGCATTGTGCATGCCGAAGGTGGCTTATTTAAAACACAAGATTGGGTTGAATCTGGCCGTGACTATGGTCAGTCAGCTTTGGTTGGCTTGGTTGAAGTAGAAAGCGCTATCCCCTATCAAGCATGGGAGCGTTTTACTGCAGAAGGTCCCCTAGCGATCCTGCCCAGCCACTATGACGCCAATACCCTTAATGTAGTCTGGTGCAGCTCACCTGCGGTAGCAAAAATGCGCCTAGATCTCAATGATGTCGATTTTCTGACTGAACTTCAAAAAGAGTTTGGCACTCGGCTGGGGAAATTCTTAAAAGTGCGCGATCGGCGACTGTATGAACTGGGCTTGAACTATCGCAAAGAAATTACCCAAGGCAATGAGGTTTGGATTGGTAATGCCGCCCAGACCTTACATCCCGTTGCCGGCCAAGGTCTTAATCTAGGCCTACGTGACGCCTATCTTTTGGCTGAAAAACTCTCAGCGCTGTATTCGGGAACAGAAGAATCATCATCCGAATCTCTGCCTCATACCCTCAAAGACTATGCAACTAGCCGCAAAGCGGACCGAACGGCCACCATTGGTTTAACAGACATCATGGCGCGGGTATTTACGTCCAATCTTCTTCCCGTTGTACTGGCTCGCGGACTGGCTTTATCGAGTCTGCAGTGGCTTCCTCCAGTGAAAATAGCCTTAGCCCGCCAAATGATGTTTGGTCGCCGTTAGGCCTGTTTAACTCAGATCTGCAGGTTTACCATTTTTAGACTGGATTTGCCTATTTTTTAGGCAATTTACCCCCTTCCTGTGCTAAAGTGTCATGCTTTCCAACCCGCCACAGCGACATTTCACAGCCCCGACTTTTTTAATGAAGATTGGTCCTCACCTTCTCGCAAATCGACTCTTTGTTGCCCCCATGGCGGGAGTAACGGACCGTCCATTTAGACAACTGTGTAAAAAGTTGGGTGCAGGTTATGCAGTTTCCGAGATGATTGCTTCAAATGCACTCCTTTGGAAGAGCGAAAAGACCCAGCGTCGCGCCAACCACCAGGGCGAATTCAAGCCGATTGCTGTACAAATTGCAGGTGCTGATCCGGCAATGATGGCAGCCGCGGCCAAACTCAACGTTGATCATGGCGCCCAAATTATTGATATCAATATGGGTTGTCCAGCGAAAAAAGTATGTAATGTTGCCGCGGGCTCGGCCCTCTTGCGTGATGAACCATTGGTAGAAAAAATTCTGGAAGCGGTAGTACAAGCAGTTGGTGTTGGGCCGGACGCCGTTCCAGTGACATTGAAAATTCGAACTGGCTGGGATCGCGAGCATAAGAATGCGATCGCAATTGCTCAGTTGGCAGAAAAAGTTGGTATCTCCATGCTAACTGTCCACGGTCGCACAAAGGCAGATTTGTATCACGGCGAAGCTGAGTACGAAACGATTGCTGCTGTTAAAAATAGTGTTGGTATTCCAGTGGTGGCCAATGGTGATATCAATACCCCCGAAAAGGCTCAGTTTGTTTTACAGACTACGGGTGCAGATGCCATCATGATTGGTCGTGCAGCCCAGGGTCGCCCTTGGATCTTTCGAGAAATTAATCATTTTTTGGAAACGGGTGGGAAATTACCAACCCCACAAATCGAAGAAATTCAAAGCATCATGAATGCCCACTTGCTAGATCACTATGAGTTTTATGGTGAATACATTGGCTTGCGTACGGCCCGAAAACATATTGGCTGGTATTGCAAAGGTTTGCGCGACTCTCATGCCTTTAGGCAGCGCATGAACACTGCTGATGATTGCAAAACCCAGTTGCAAATGGTGAATGATTTTTTTGATGAGATGAAATCCCATTCCGATCAATTACTTTTTTTAGAGGCCGCTTAACAAGCCCGCCCTCTTTTGACGATGACCAATAAACACCCCATCACCGAATGTATTGAAACCCAATTACAACGCTATCTTGATGATCTGAAGGGAACTCCTCCAAACGATATTTATCAAATGGTATTGGGGGTAGTCGAAAAACCCATGCTTGAGTTAGTAATGCAACATGCCAAACAAAATCAATCTTTGGCTGCGCAATTTCTTGGGATCAATCGCAATACGCTGCATAAAAAATTACTAGAGCACAAACTCATCAAGTAAATCAATTTATCTATCAAACTTTAACTACTCTTTATCTCCAATATGATCCGCACAGCTCTTCTTTCCGTCTCCGATAAAAATGGCATTGTGCCTTTTGCTAAAGCATTACATGAGCAGGGCATCAAGCTCATCTCTACAGGCGGTACGGCAAAACTCTTGGCAGAAAATAAACTGCCCGTAGTTGAAGTATCTTCACTCACCAAATTCCCAGAAATGCTCGATGGCCGGGTTAAAACTCTTCATCCTATGGTGCATGGTGGCTTGCTAGCGCGCCGGGACTTCCCTGAGCATATGGCTGCATTAAAAGAACATGGAATTGATACCATTGATATGCTGGTGATCAATCTTTACCCTTTTAATGAAACAGTTTCGCGTGAAAACTGCTCTTTTGAAGATGCAGTAGAGAATATTGATATTGGTGGACCAGCCATGCTGCGCGCTGCTGCTAAGAACCATCAAGATGTCACTGTATTGATTTCACCAGCAGATTACGAGCCTGTATTGGCAGAAATGAAAGCCAATCAAAATGTCGTGTCATACAAAACGAATTTGAGTCTTGCGAAGAAAGTATTTGCGCATACCGCTCAATACGACGGTGCCATTGCAAACTACCTTTCTTCATTAGATGATGCACTAGATCACAAAGCACGCTCTGCCTATCCCGATACACTGCATCTTGCTTTTGAAAAAGTTCAAGAGATGCGTTACGGCGAGAATCCACATCAGTCCGCTGCTTTCTACAAAGATATTCAACCAGTAGCAGGTGCTTTAGCTAATTACAAGCAGCTCCAAGGTAAAGAGCTGTCTTATAACAATATTGCAGATGCAGATTCTGCCTGGGAGTGCGTAAAGAGCTTTGCAAATAACGCCGGTGGCGCTGCTGCTTGCGTCATCATTAAGCATGCCAACCCTTGTGGTGTAGCAGTGGGCGTCAATGCGCTTGAGGCTTACCAAAAGGCATTTAAAACCGATCCAAGCTCCGCCTTTGGTGGAATCATCGCCTTTAATGTGCCATGTGATGGCGCTGCTGCTCAAGAAATCTCTAAGCAATTTGTGGAAGTGTTGATTGCCCCCAGCTTTAGCGATGAAGCTAAAGCAATTTTTGCTGCCAAACAAAATGTTCGCCTATTAGAAATCCCATTGGGTGACGGCTTTAATACATTTGACTTCAAACGCGTTGGTGGCGGTTTGCTAGTGCAATCACCAGATGCTAAAAATGTTCTTGAAAGTGAAATGCGCGTAGTTAGCAAACGTTTGCCAACTCCCAGCGAGATGAATGACATGTTATTTGCTTGGCGTGTTGCCAAATTTGTGAAATCGAATGCGATTGTCTATTGCGCCAATGGGATGACTCTCGGTATTGGCGCCGGCCAAATGAGTCGAGTAGATTCTGCACGGATGGCCAGTATCAAGGCTGAAAATGCTGGCCTAAGCCTGAAAGGATCTGCGGTCGCTAGCGACGCTTTCTTCCCTTTCCGCGATGGCCTTGATGTGGTAGTCAATGGTGGCGCCAGTTGCGCTATTCAGCCAGGGGGCAGTATGCGTGATGATGAAATCATTGCGGCAGCAAATGAGCATGGCATTGCCATGATCTTTACTGGTACTCGTCATTTCCGTCATTAAGAAGCCATGCGCTGGATAGGAATCGACCCAGGACTACGTATTACTGGCTTTGGCGTGATTGATGTCGAAGGCCAAAAGTTGACGTATGTAGCCTCTGGGACGATTGAAAGTGGCGATCCAGCCAAAGGCTTACCTGAACGCCTTGGCGCTTTATATGCTGGGATCAAAGAGGTCATCGATACCTATCAACCCCAGGCGGCTGCCATTGAAGAGGTCTTCTTAAACGTCAATCCACGCTCGACCTTAATGCTAGGCCAAGCCAGGGGTGCCGTGATCGCAGCCTTGGTTGCCGCCAAACTACCCGTAGATGAATTTAGTGCCTTACGTGTCAAGCAATCGATTGTTGGTACGGGTCGAGCCGCTAAGCCCCAAGTGCAAGAGATGGTTAAGCGACTACTGCGTTTAAGCCGTGCGCCTGGTGCAGATGCCTCCGATGCATTAGGAGTAGCCATTTGCGCAGCACACCATGCTCATATTCCAAAAGCAATCAGCAGTGCACTGGCGACCAAGAAGCGCAGCAAGTAAACGCTCAATGAATTAATGGAAACAAGGTAAGATCCTGACATGATTGGTCGTATACAAGGAACCTTAATTTCGGTTCACCCTCCCCGCCTATTGGTTGATTGCCAAGGGGTTGGCTATGAAATTGACGTGCCTATGAGCACGCTGTATCAGCTACCGGAGGTCAATCAAAAGATTACTCTCCTGACCCACTTTCAGGTACGCGAAGATGCGCAGCAACTCTTTGGCTTTGCTACTGAAACTGAGCGTGAGGCTTTTAGGGCTTTAATCAAAATTAGCGGCGTGGGCTCCCGCACCGCATTAGCCGTGCTCTCAGGCATGAGTGTGAATGAACTAGCCCAAGCAATTGCCATGCAAGAAGCAGGTCGCTTAACTCAGGTTCCGGGTATTGGCAAAAAGACGGCCGAACGCCTCTGCTTGGAACTAAAAGGCAAACTAGCTCCTGATCTTGGTATTGGTACAGGCAAGCCTCATATTATCGAGGCGAGTAGTGAGGTACTACAGGCTCTGCTTGCGTTGGGCTACTCAGAAAAAGAAGCGCTTTTGGCGCTCAAACAAATTCCGGTGGACAGCTCCGTATCCGATGGCATCCGTCTGGGTCTGAAGTACCTATCTAAAGGCTAAACCCACTACACTTGAGGTATGGCGATACACACTGACGATCTAAGCACTCTTCCCGACGATTTACCAGAAAACGGTGATCGCATTGTGAGTGGCTCAGCAGGTAATGCAGAAGCTATTTTTGAAAAAGCACTGCGCCCTAAACAACTCGATGAATATGTTGGTCAAACCAAAGCGCGCGCTCAATTAGAGATATTCATTAGCGCCACTAGAGCCCGTCAAGAAGCACTTGATCATGTATTGCTATTTGGCCCTCCAGGTCTTGGTAAAACAACCCTGGCGCATATCATTGCCCGTGAGCTCGGTGTGAATCTTCGCCAAACCAGTGGTCCGGTCTTAGATAGGCCAGGTGATCTAGCAGCCCTGCTAACCAATCTAGAAACAAACGACGTCTTGTTTATTGACGAGATTCATCGCTTGTCTCCTGTAGTTGAGGAGATTCTTTACCCTGCACTCGAGGATTACAGTCTAGACATCATGATTGGCGAAGGGCCCGCTGCTCGGAGCGTCAAAATCGATCTCAAGCCATTTACTCTGATTGGTGCAACCACCCGCGCTGGGATGCTCACCAACCCATTGCGTGATCGTTTTGGGATTGTGGCGCGTCTAGAGTTTTACACCACTGAAGAGCTCACGAAAATTATTGATCGCTCAGCCAGTCTACTCAAAGCGAAGATTGACCCGGAAGGCTCAGTAGAAATTGCCAAGCGCGCTCGTGGCACTCCACGTATTGCAAACCGCCTGCTGCGCCGGGTGCGTGACTATGCTGAAGTCAAAGGTACTGGCACCATTACTAAAGCCATGGCTGACGCGGCTTTGAAGATGCTCGACGTAGATCCTAGCGGCTTTGATGTGATGGATCGCAAATTGCTCGAAGCCATCTTGCATAAATTTGATGGTGGGCCGGTCGGAATAGATAACTTGGCTGCAGCCATTGGCGAAGAGCGCGATACGATTGAAGATGTCCTAGAGCCCTACCTGATTCAGCAGGGCTATTTGCAACGCACCTCACGTGGTCGCATAGCAACCCGGCAAGCCTATGAGCACTTTGGCTTAACGCCTCCGAATAATAATCTGCTCGATTGAAAGAGCAAACTCAAGTCCTATTAAAAACCACCCGAGGGTGGTTTTTTAATTAACTGAGTGCGACCTTAGCAAACCGACGTTTACCTACCTGCACCACATAGGTCCCAGCTTCAACCTTGAGTTGCTTATCGGTGATGGTGGCGCCATCAATCTTCACACCGTTTTGCTCGATATTGCGATTAGCTTCTGAGGTAGATGGAGCAAGCCCTGCAGCCTTGAGAAAATTGGCGACTCCCATTGGAGCACCTGTGAGGGTCACCTCTGGAATGTCATCCGGTATGCCACCTTTAGCGCGGTGATTAAAGTCATCTAGAGCCTTTTCTGCCGCCGCTTGCGTATGAAAACGTGCCACAATTTCTTGAGCGAGCATCACTTTGCAATCACGTGGATTTCTACCGGCCGCTACTTCTTGCTTCATTAAATCAATTTCTGCCATGGGACGGAATGAGAGCAAGGTGAAGTAATCCCACATCAAGTCATCGGAGATACTCATTAGCTTGCCAAACATCTCGCCAGCAGGTTCGCTGATGCCAATGTAATTACCCTTGGACTTACTCATCTTCTCAACACCATCTAGACCAACCAAAAGTGGCATAGTCAAAATGCATTGCGGCTCTTGGCCATACTCACGCTGAAGTTCGCGCCCAACGAGAAGATTGAATTTTTGATCAGTACCACCTAGCTCCAGATCACTCTTAAGCGCTACTGAGTCATAACCTTGCATCAATGGATACAAGAACTCATGCACGGAGATCGGTACACCATTACGATAGCGCTTAGTAAAGTCATCGCGCTCTAGCATTTGTGCAACAGTGTATTTAGCAGCCAACTGAATCATGCCGCGTGCGCCCAATGGATCACACCACTCACTGTTGTAACGCACTTCCGTTTTTGCAGGGTCTAAAACCATGCTCGCCTGGCGATAGTAGGTTTCTGCATTAATCGCAATAGCTTCAGGAGTTAATGGGGGGCGAGTAGCATTACGTCCAGATGGATCGCCGATCATGCTGGTAAAGTCGCCAATCAAAAAGATCACTGTATGACCCAAGTCTTGTAATTGACGCAATTTGTTCAAAACTACCGTATGCCCTAGATGAATATCTGGCGCAGTAGGATCTAAACCCAATTTAATCCTCAGCGGGGTATTCGTGGCTTGACTACGCGCCAACTTCTGCACCCAATCTGCCTCGACCAATAGCTCATCACAGCCACGCTTCGTGACTTCAAGAGCGGCAAAAACTTCAGGGGTTAATGGGTATTTTTGTTCTGGTTTAGCTGTCATGCTGATACAGTGATTTAGTATTTAAGTTGCTAAAGCATAATTGTCGCATTCCTGAGAACGAGATGAATAAACCGCACTCCTACTACATTGGCCTTATGTCTGGCACCAGCCTAGATGGGATTGATGCCGTTCTCGCCCAAATCGATGCAAATGGTAAATCCAGCGTTTTAGAGGCCGTCAGCACTGTTTTTGATGATCCCTTACGCAAAATCCTCTCCGACCTTCAAAGCCCAGGTCATAATGAAATTCATCGGGAAAACCAAGCTGCCAATTTACTGTCTTTAGCTTATGCAACATGCGTTCAGCAATTGCTACAAAAGGCAGAGCTATCTCCTGCCCAAATCAGTGCCATTGGCGCACATGGCCAAACCATTCGTCATCAACCTGGTTTCGGCGACTTAGCCTATACCCATCAAACCCTGAATCCAGCACTTTTGGCCGAGGAAACGGGTATTGATGTCATTGCCGACTTCCGCAGCCGAGATATGGCAGCCGGTGGCCACGGGGCACCTTTGGTGCCAGCCTTTCATGATCAGCAGTTTGGCGCAAGCAATGAAGATCGCGCTGCACTTAATCTTGGCGGCATTGCCAACCTCACCTTATTACCAATGCAGGGCGAAGTAAGGGGCTTTGATTGTGGGCCCGGAAATATGCTGATGGATGCTTGGATTGCAGAGCAACAAGGGCATGCCTATGATGCCAATGGCAACTGGGCCTTACAAGGTAGCGTTCATACAAAATTACTAGAACGTATGTTGGCTGATTCATTCTTTGCCAAGCAGCCACCGAAGAGTACCGGCCGGGATGATTTTCATCTTGAGTGGCTTCGCAACAATATTAGCGATGAAAATATTGAGCCTGAAGATGTACAAGCTACGCTTTTGCACTTGACTGCTATCTCAGCACTACAAGCGCTTGCTAGTTATGCGCCAAAAACTAAACAACTGATTGTCTGTGGGGGTGGCGCGCAAAATACGGCACTCATGCATCTGCTAGAGACTAAATCATTGGAGCTATTCGAGCACCCACTGATTGTTGTAACTAGCAATCAATTTGGCATTGACCCACAACTCGTTGAAGGACTTGCCTTTGCTTGGCTAGCGTGGGCTCACAAAGAAAAACGGCCGGCAAATTTGCCAGCCGTTACTGGAGCGAAGGGCCCTAGAATTTTGGGCGCTTGTTATCCAGCTTAAATTACTTAGTGTTATGTTTATGCAGAGAAAGAGGAACCACAACCACAAGTGGTAGTCGCATTGGGATTCTTAATCACAAATTGCGAACCGTTGATATCTTCTTTGTAATCAATCTCAGCGCCAACTAAATATTGGAAACTCATTGAATCAACCAGCAAAGTCACACCGTTCTTTTCAAACAAAGTGTCATCTTCATTTACGGCATCATCAAAAGTAAATCCGTACTGAAATCCAGAACAACCGCCGCCCTGAACAAAGACGCGTAATTTCAATTCTGGATTACCTTCTTCGGCAATCAAATCAGCAACCTTAGCCGCAGCGCTATCCGTAAACACCAATGGCGTTGGTGGTTCGGCGAGATCGACTGCTGGTGCTACTGATTCTTGGGTGGCTGCTTGTGTCATGATTTACTCCTAATTCGAAAGGCAATGTCCTATTTTAGGCTTTTAATATCCTGCTTGCACGCGGGGTCTTAATAGAGCCAATAATAGGCCTCAAACCCCTAGCATTCAAGGGGATACAGCGATTTGAGTCAAGCCCATGGTCTCTGGCAAGCCAAACATCAAGTTCATACACTGAACCCCCTGGCCAGAAGCACCTTTAACCAAATTGTCCTCGACCACCAAAATCACCAAGGTATCACCGCCACCTGGACGATGAATTGCAATACGTAAGCCATTGCTACCTCTCACGGAACGGGTTTCTGGATGACTGCCCGCTGGCATCACATCCACAAAAGGCTCATTCTTATAAAAGTCTTCATAGAGCTTTTGGTAGTCCACGCTTTCACCCACCTCAGTCAAGCGTACATAAATTGTGGAATGAATGCCCCGAATCATTGGAGTGAGGTGTGGCACAAATGTCAGACCGATTTCTTCATGGCCTGCAATTGCCTTCAAACCTTGGACGATTTCAGGAAGGTGACGATGGCCTTTAACACCATAAGCCTTAAAGTTATCACTCGACTCAGAAAGCAAAGTCCCAATTTCAGCTTTACGGCCGGCACCAGAAGTACCCGACTTCGAGTCGGAAATAATATGTGTACCATCGATCAAGCGCTTACCACCAGTTGATTTTGGTGAGAGTAGCGGCGCCAAACCCAACTGCACCGAAGTCGGATAGCAACCAGCTAATCCCACAACACGCGCCTTCTTAATCGCCTCACGATTAATTTCAGCCAAGCCATACACCGCTTCAGCCAAAATATCTGGGCAGCTATGCTCCATCCCATACCATTTAGCAAATTCTTTTACATCCTTTAAACGAAAGTCTGCGGCCAAGTCCAGAATCTTCACATTGTTAGCAAGTAGTTCTTTTGCCTGCGCCATTGCAACACCATGCGGAGTTGCAAAGAAGACGACATCGCACTCATTTAGCTTTGCTTCATCAGGAGTAGTGAACTGAAGATCAATACGACCACGCAAAGAAGGAAACATCTCCGCTACTGGCATACCAGCTTCCGTTCGAGATGTAATGGCCTGAAGCTTCACTTCAGGATGTTGGGCGAGTAAGCGCAATAACTCAACGCCTGTATAACCAGTTCCACCAACAATGCCAACCTTAATCATGTGTTTCTCCAAAATACTGATTGCGCAACTTATTAATTAAAAAGAATGGATAAAGCTTACTGCACGATTCTTACAATTCTATTGATTGTAGAAACAAAAAGGGCCGCTTGCGCGACCCTTTCTGATAAAACATAAGCGACTGAAAGAATTAGCGCTTGCTGAACTGCTTGCGACGACGCGCGCCGTGCAGACCAACTTTTTTACGCTCAACTTCACGAGCATCGCGAGTCACCAAGCCTGCTTTAGACAGGGCTGGCTTCAATGCGTTGTCGTAGTCGATCAATGCGCGCGTCACACCGTGACGAACTGCACCAGCTTGGCCAGTTTCACCGCCACCACTCACGTTTACCTTGATATCAAAGGTAGTGAGGTGGGCTGTGAGAGCCAAAGGCTGACGAGCGATCATGCGTGATGTTTCGCGAGCAAAGTATGCATCGATAGGTTTACCGTTAACAGTAATCTCACCTTTGCCTGATTTGATGAATACACGTGCAACAGAGCTCTTGCGACGACCTGTGCCGTAATTCCAATTTCCGTAATTAATAGCCATTTGGTTTCCTTAAATCTCTAACGCTTTTGGCTGTTGAGCCGCATGCGGATGATTGGCGTCGCCGTAGACTTTTAATTTCTTGATCATGGCATAGCCTAGTGGGCCTTTTGGCAACATACCCTTCACAGCCTTCTCTAAAGCGCGACCTGGGAAACGGTCTTGCATTTTGTCGAAGTTAGTCGAGCTAATACCACCTGGGTATCCGCTGTGACGGTAATAAATCTTGTTCAAGCCTTTGGTGCCTGTAACACGCAGCTTAGAAGAATTGATGACAACAATAAAGTCGCCAGTATCAACGTGTGGTGTGTATTCGGGTTTGTGCTTGCCGCGTAGACGGTGTGCCACTTCACTGGCGACACGACCGAGGACTTTGTCCGTAGCGTCAATCACGAACCATTCATGCACTACCTCATGGGATTTTGCAGAAAAAGTTTTCATGATTTATCAAATTGTTATAGTCAAAATAAAAATTACTCCAATCAAACTACGTCCACCTTGGCCCTGCTTATGTTTGCAAGCTCGCAGATTCTGTAATTTCACTGGTAAAACAATTACCGCTGACTAGGACGGCAATTCAGTAAAGCCTTGAATTGTAACCCAAAAAAAACCCAGGAACGAGTCCTGGGTTGGAATCCACCTATGTTTAAGTGGAGGAGACACTGGGAGGTACATCAATCTCTTACATAAGACTGACTACCAATATGGTTATTTTACACAAAATTCATTGTGCGGTGCAAAAAAATTGACCGCGGTCAATTATTTAATGCTTTTATTCCAACACTGTTTTATGTATAAATTGGTAAACTATTGATAATATTGATTAATTTACTAAGTTAGGGATCACTAATATGGAATGCAAAGTAGCCTGGTTAGGAACTGATGGCATGGCTTTTTCAGCAGAAACCGGTAGTGGTCACCTCATTAATATGGATGGCGCCCCGGAAGCAGGCGGTAAAAATCTAGCTCCCCGACCGATGGAAATGCTCCTAGCAGGAGCAGGAGGATGCTCTGCATTTGATGTGGTTTTAATCCTACAACGCTCCCGTCAGGCCATTAGTGCCTGCAATGTCACCCTCAAAGCTGAACGGGCCACTGAGGATCCCAAAGTCTTTACCAAGATCAACCTGCATTTTCAGATCAAGGGGAAAGATCTAGATCCTGCCAAAGTGGATCGAGCCGTCAAACTATCGCATGACAAATATTGCTCAGCCACAGCTATGTTGGCCAAAACGGCTGAGCTAAGCTACAGCATTGAGCTTGTTGCTGAATAAGTGCAGAGTCAATCGATAAGCCGGATTCTGTCGCCTAGATTTGCATCTAGGGGCAATCATTCCTCTAGGCCGGCAGTTACCTGACGGCTCAAGCTCCCTACCCGTAGACTCAGCGGGACGCCTCATCGCCTACTTACTTGGGATTGCTCCAGGTGGAGGTTACCGCGTTTCACCGTAACTAAATACGCTCGTCTCTGTGGCCCTATTCCTCACGTCACCGTGGATGGTCGTTAACCATCACCCTACCCTATGGAGTCCGGACTTTCCTCCCCCTCAATAAAGAGGCGGCGATTGCCTAATTGACTCTGCGCCTGCAGTCTAACGCAGTCGGAGAAAAGTGGCTTAATTTAATTGATTTAAATAGCTGCCAAGGACCAGGCAATACTCTCACCAGCACGCAAAGGCACAATGGTTTGCTCACCCAATGGCAACTCTGCTGGAATGGCTTGCGCCTGCTTAATGAGGGTAATCTTTCCAGTATTACGCGGTAATGAATAGAAATCAGGGCCATAGAAACTAGCAAAGCCCTCTAATTTATCGAGCTTGCCAACACTCTCAAATGCCTCAGCATATAAGCCCAAAGCATTAAAAGCACTATAGCAACCAGCACAACCACAGGCAGCCTCTTTGGCACCCTTCGCATGCGGAGCACTATCTGTTCCCAAGAAGAATCGCGGACTACCGCTAGTAGCCACCTCCAACAAAGCAAGGCGATGCTCCTCACGTTTAAGAACTGGCAAGCAGTAATTGTGTGGGCGAATGCCACCAGCAAAAATCGCATTGCGATTCATGAGCAAATGTTGTGGGGTAATGGTTGCAGCAATAGTATTTTGCTCACTCATAGCATCACGCACATAGTGTGCCGCCTGGAGTGTGGTGATGTGTTCAAACACAATCTTGAGTGCCGGAAAGTTTTTACGCAGAGGAATTAATACTTGATCAATGAAAACAGCTTCACGATCAAAGATATCAATGTCAGAGTGAGTAACCTCACCATGCACTAGAAGAGGCATACCCACTTCCTGCATTGCCTCAAGCGCTTTAGTGCAATGCTTCAAATCACTCACACCCGCATCACTATTAGTTGTAGCACCCGCAGGATATAACTTAATCCCTGTAATACCTGACGCTTTTGCTTTACGTACTTCATCGGCTGAAGTGTTATCAGTCAAGTACAAGGTCATTAATGGCGTAAAGCTTGTAATGCCTAACACTTGGAGCTGACTCTCAATCCGAGCCCGATAGGCATCCGCCAAATCTACGGTAGTGACTGGGGGCTTGAGGTTAGGCATGATGATCGCACGTGCAAATTGCCGCGCTGTATCAACCAATACATCTCTCATCACTTCACCATCACGAATATGCAAATGCCAATCATCAGGCTGGGTGATTTGAATTTGAGTTAAGTGATTCGACATAAGAATTGGCTTTAGTTAATCAATCAAAATAATACGGAAGTCATTTACATTGGTCAGCGTTGGGCCAGTTTCAACCAAAGCAGATAAATCAGCAAAGAATCCAAAGCAATCATGGGCTGCTAAAAAATGACTTGGACGAATATCTCTTGCATGAGCAGTACGGCGCGTTTCAGGAGTAAACCAAGCACCCGCATTCTTTTCGCTACCATCAATACCATCGGTATCTGCAGCCAATCCAGCAATATTGGACATATCAGGTGTCGCTGCCAGTAAAGCCAATAAGAATTCACTGCAGCGGCCACCACGACCCACGATACCCGGAGGTAAAGTCACCGTACATTCTCCACCAGAAATCAGTGCCACTGGCGGCTTGGCCCAAGATTGGTAACCGGAGAGTTCTCGGGCAATTGCAGCATGCACTAACGCCACATCTCTTGCTTCACCAGTAATGGTGTCACCCAAGATAATGGGTTGATAGCCAACACTTTTAATATAAGTGGCGGCAGCTTCAAGACTGTTGTGGGCTGTGGCAATCACATGATTGACTACGTGTGCGCTATTTAAATCAGTCTCTTTTAAAGTTTCAGGAATCTGGCCAGCCACACCCTTCTGTAAATGACTGAGAACAGAGGTAGGCACTTGCTCTGTATTGAGATGGTATTTAGCCAAAATATCTAAGGCATCTTGATAGCTAGAGTAATCTGCTGCACAAGGCCCACTAGCAATATCAGCGGGTGAGTCGCCGGTCACATCTGAAATTAATAAAGCCTCGACCCGGGCACCACGATCAATTGCAACTCTAGCTAAGTTGCCCCCCAGAATCGCCGACAAATGCTTGCGCACGATATTCATTTCTTCAATAGGGGCACCACTACGCAGAAGTGCTTGGGTCGTGATGCGCATGTCATCAATGCTGATACCATCCTGTGGGAGTGTGAGTAAGCTAGAGCCTCCACCCGATACCAGAGCAATTAAAACATCGCCTTGCTGTAGTTGATTGGCCAATGCAAAAATTGCTTTTGCACCATCCATACCGGCTTGATCGGGCACGGGGTGACCAGCCTCAATAATCTTAATGTGAGATGTGGGTGAGCCATGGCCATATCGCGTTAGCACCACACCCTCTAATTGGGCTTCAGGCCAATGCACTTTTGCATGGCGCTCAAGGGCGCTGGCCATTGAGGCGCTGGCTTTGCCGGCACCAACTACTACACATCGGCCGCTCAGTCCATTTGGAAAGATTTTTCCCAAATGCTCGGGAACGATCTTTTGGGGGTCAGCAACCGCCAATGCAGCTGCAAAAGCATTTTTAAGAATGGTTTCTTGGGTCATTACTCTATTCTAATCAAGCGCCACTCGCTCTTGCATTTGCCACATTTCTGTATAACGGCCATTGGCCATGAGGAGCTCAGAATGGGTGCCACGCTCAACAATTTGACCTTGATCCATGACAAGAATCTGATCGGCATGAATGATGGTTGAAAGTCGATGGGCAATAATCAGGGTTGTGCGATTTTTAGCTAAATTGAGCAATTCCTCCTGAAAAGCACGCTCTGTTTTCGAGTCCAAAGCTGAGGTTGCCTCGTCAAAAATGAGCATGGCTGGCTTTTTCAACAAAGTACGGGCAATGGCAACCCGCTGCTTTTCACCGCCGGATAACTTGAGGCCGCGCTCCCCAACCTGGGTGTGATAGCCATCGGGAAGGTGCTTAATAAAGCCATCAATTTGTGCCGCTCGCGCAGCCTCGTGTACTGCCTCGGTGGAGGCGCTTGGATCACCGTAGGCAATGTTGTAGCCAATGGTATCGTTAAAAAGTACCGTATCCTGAGGAACAATTCCAATTGCCTTACGTAAACTAGCTTGCGTGACATCTTGAATATTTTGACCATCGATCAAAATAGATCCAGATTGAATGTCATAGAAGCGAAATAACAGGCGTGCTAGGGTGCTTTTACCCGCCCCGCTTTGCCCAACTACAGCAGCAATGGTTCCAGCAGGGATATGAAAGCTGACATCTTTTAGGATTTCACGTTTGGCATCGTAATGAAAAGAAACGTGCTCAAAACGCACATCTGGTCCCAATGAATGCGTTTGAATGTGCAATGGGGATGCGCCTGGAGCATCTGCAATTTCCTTTTCGGTATTGAGCAAAGAAAACATTCGATCCATATCCGTTAACGCTTGCTTAATCTCGCGGTAAATCACGCCCAAGAAATTAAGTGGGACGTACAACTGAATCATCAAGGTATTAACTAATACTAAGTCGCCCAAGGTCATACTGCCATTGACGACACCCAGCGTAGCCCGCCATAAAATCAATACCAAACCTGTTGCAATAATAGTTTGCTGACCTAAATTCAATAGCGCTAAAGACTTTTGCGATTTAATTGCAGCAGCTTGATATCGAATCAAATTATCGTCGTAGCGCTTTGCTTCAAAAGCTTCATTGCCAAAATATTTCACGGTCTCAAAATTCAGCAAAGAATCAATGGCTTTTTGATTTGCCTTTGAATCCATTTCATTCATGGTTCTTCTAAAGTGAGTGCGCCACTCAGTAACCAAGACCGTGAAACCAATATACAAAACCAAGGCAGTTAAGGTGATGCCCGCAAACCAAAAGTCATAGGAGTATGCAAAGTAACCCAGCACCAAACAAAACTCAATTAAGGTCGGTAGGATGCTATAGAGTGAATAGGAAATTAAGGACTGGATGCCACGCGTCCCACGCTCGATATCACGACTAACACCTCCAGTTTGACGCGCTAGGTGAAAACTCAAGGCCAAAGCATGTAAATGCTCAAAAACTTGCAATGCCACTTTGCGTACTGCGTTTTGAGTCACGCGCGCAAAAATCCCTTCACGCAATTCATTAAAGAGGGATGCCGAGATGCGTAATGCGCCATAGGCAATAATGAGAGCAACCGGCACTATCACCAAAGCTTGAGGGGCATCCGCCTTGATGTTGAGAGCATCAATCAAGCGCTTCATCAAAATTGGAATACCTAAATTCGCAAGTTTTGCCGCAATCAAACACGCTAGAGCAAGCGCTACCCTAAATTTATATTCCAATAAGTAAGGCAATAAATCGCGTATCACACGCCAATCATTGTCTTTAGAAGAATTTGCAGAAGGATCTGCGTGGTGTCGACCAGATGAATGTCTCATGACACTATCTTAGTGAGTTATCACTAGCTATGCTGAAAAGAGATGCAAGATCGCTTCGCCATTGCTACGAGAAAAACATTGCTTAGCAGCTTGTTCAAAGGGTAGCCACTGGTAAGCCACATGCTCTCTAGGCGCAAGTGTAACGCTCGTATTGTCTGGAACCTCCAATGAAAACCAATGTTCCGTATTTTGAGTGATGCCAGGAGGATAACGATAACGCCACTGCGGATAAATCTCATACTCAATTTGGTGGTGCATATTTTGCAATGCGCCTTCTGGCAAGGAGGTAATATCAATACCAGTTTCCTCCAGCACCTCTCTTGCAGCTGCTGTTGCTAGATCTTCATCGGGTGCATCAAGACTGCCTGTGACTGACTGCCAAAAGCCGCTCCGATCTGCTCGCTCAATTAATAAAACATCCCCAGTCGATTTGTAAATAACAACTAAAACCGAAATGGGGATTTTCAAGATAAGCGCGCTAGCGTTCTGATATGCAATTACGCAGCAGGGGCTGCTTGACGCAAACGAATATGCAATTCGCGCAATTGACGCTCATCAACCGGACTGGGAGCCTGGGTTAATAAGCACTGAGCACGTTGTGTTTTCGGGAAAGCAATCACATCACGAATCGACTCTGCACCAGTCATCATGGTCACGATACGATCCAAACCAAAGGCGATACCGCCGTGAGGAGGGGCGCCATACTGAAGCGCATCGAGTAAGAACCCAAACTTGGCTTGTGCCTCTTCAGCACCAATCTTCAAGGCACGGAATACCTGGCTCTGTACAGCCTCTTGGTGAATACGAACCGATCCACCACCAATCTCGCTACCATTGAGGACCATATCGTAAGCCTTCGCCAAACACTTGCCCGGATCAGACTCCAGATATTGCATATGCTCATCTTTGGGACTAGTAAACGGATGATGACAAGCAACCCAGCGCGCCTCGCCATCGTCGTAATCGAACATTGGGAAGTCAACCACCCACAATGGTCTCCAACCCTCAGTAAAGAGTCCATGCTCTTTACCCCAAGCAGAATGGCCAATACGTAAACGCAAATTACCCATGGCATCGTTCACTACTTTTTCTTTATCTGCTCCAAAGAAAATAATATCGCCGTCTTTTGCACCAGTACGTTTGAGAATGCCTTCTACCGCTGCATCATGTAAATTTTTCACAATGGGTGATTGCAAGCCATTACGGCCTTCTGCAATTGAGTTCACCTTAATCCAAGCTAGGCCCTTAGCGCCATAGATAGAAACAAACTGAGTGTAGTCATCGATTTCACTTCGACTGATCTCTGCGCCACCAGGTACGCACAAACCAACTACGCGACCACCTGCTTGATTTGCAGCTCCAGAAAACACCTTGAAATCAACATCTTTCATCAAATCAGTTAATTCAGTGAACTCAAAATTCACACGCAAATCTGGCTTATCAGATCCGAAACGCGCCATACCTTCTGAGTAAGGCATGGTTGGGAATGGATTAGGCAATTCAACGTTCATGGTTTTCTTGAAAATATGACGAATCATGTTTTCAAATAAATCACGAATCTCTAACTCACTTAAGAAAGCAGTTTCACAATCGATCTGTGTAAATTCTGGCTGACGATCAGCACGCAAATCCTCATCCCGGAAACACTTCGTGATTTGGTAATAACGATCAAACCCAGCAACCATCAACAATTGTTTAAACAACTGGGGAGATTGCGGCAAAGCAAAGAACTGGCCATCATGCACACGGGAAGGCACTAGATAATCACGCGCACCTTCTGGCGTGCTTTTGGTAAGCATTGGCGTTTCGATATCAATGAATCCGGCTTCATCTAAATAGCGACGGCATTCCATGGCTACGTTGTAACGCAAACGCAAATTCTTTTGCATCTGTGGACGACGTAAATCTAAAACGCGATGGGTTAAGCGGGTTGTTTCGGAGAGATTCTCATCATCCAATTGGAATGGTGGTGTAACCGAAGCATTCAAGATCACCAAGCTGTGGCACAAGATTTCTACTTTGCCGCTAACTAAGTCAGCATTCTCAGTACCAGCTGGGCGGGCACGTACCAAGCCTTTGATCTGAATACAGAATTCATTACGCACCTGCTCGGCAAGCGCAAACATTTCTGGGCGATCCGGATCACAAACAACTTGCACAAAACCTTGGTGGTCGCGCAAGTCAATAAAGATTACACCCCCATGATCACGGCGGCGGTTGACCCATCCAGAGAGGGTGACCTCTTGACCAATCAGTGAATCGGTTACCTGACCGCAGGTATGGCTTCGCATCGACATAACAATTTCCTATAAATCAAAAATGACTTGGTGACTGACTTGAAGTCAGGCCAGTTGAACTCGTGGGTGGCACAGAACCCATTGAAACAATATGCTTCAACGCTTCCTCGACACTCATATCTAGTTGAATTGTTTCTGCGCGAGGAACAATCATAAAAAAACCGGAGGTGGGGTTTGGGGTGGTTGGCAGGAAAACATTGACGTAATCCTCGCCCAACTTACTGCTGACTTCTTTTGCAGGGATTCCAGTTTGAAACGCAATAGCCCAAGAATTCGGATGCGGGTAACGAATTAACAGTGCCTTACTGAATGCTTGGCCACTACCAGAGAATAGGGTGGAAGAAACTTGTTGGACACTTGAATAGATGGAACGCACTACCGGAATACGGTTTACAAACTTATCCCAGACTTTTAACCACCACTGCCCAGCAAAATTAATTGCGATTAAGCCAGTAAACATGACTACAGCGACCACAATCAAAATACCCACTGCAGGTAGCTCACGGAAACGCTGAAGTTCTGCAGCAGACTCACGAGGAAGTACTGCCATAATGGCCTGCACTACTGAGCCAAAAACACCATCAAGCAAGCCCAAGCCCCAGGTAATCACCCAAATAGTGACTGCCATAGGAGCCCAAACGAGAATGCCAGCGATAAAGTATTTTTTCATATTCCTTGCCTAACCCAGCATTTTAGCGGGTTAAAGTGGCAACGGGGCGGGACTAGTAAATACCGGAGCTAATTATCAAAATTCCAGCCAAAAACCCACCAGCAAAGAGTAAGGCCCCTACTAAAAGCCGATGAGTGCGTCTTTCTTGGAGCAAAAGTGCTTTCAAAACCTCTAATTCTGGGTTTTTCTCATTCTTTTGCCGATGACCCTGATCCAAGCTTTGGGCAATCAGGCGCGGCAAAGTAGGGAGAATTTTTGCCCAAGAGGGTGCCTCTTCCTTCAGGCCATCGATCAAACCACGCCATCCTAATTGCTGACTAATCCATTTTTCCAGGATTGGCTTAGCGGTTTTCCAAAGATCCAGATCCGGATCTAGTTGGCGGGCAAGGCCTTCTACGTTTAACAAGGTTTTTTGGAGCAAGGTCAATTGCGGCTGAATTTCTACCTTAAAGCGTCTTGAGGTTTGGAATAGGCGCATTAAGACAAGTCCTAAAGATATCTCTTTGAGCGGGCGATCAAAATAAGGCTCACATACGGAGCGCACCGCCCCCTCTAACTCTTCTACTCTTGTGTTTGCAGGAACCCAACCAGATTCAATATGCAGTTCAGCGACGCGACGGTAATCGCGATTAAAAAATGCCAAGAAATTAAGGGCTAAATAATTTTTGTCGGACTCACTCAGTGCGCCAACGATTCCAAAGTCTAAGGAAATAAATCTTCCGAATGTTTCTGGCTCTAAGCTAATGAGGATATTTCCAGGATGCATATCTGCATGGAAAAAACCATACTCAAACACTTGAGTAAAAAATATTTCAACGCCATCAGCAGCCAACTTTTTAAAATCGACACCCGCCTCTTGCAAGACCTTCGTACGACCGATGGAGACCCCATTCATCCTTTCCATCACAATGACATTGGTATGACAGAAATCCCAATACATTTCAGGGATCATCAATTTTTTGGAGTCCACAAAGTACCGACGCAACTGGCTCGCGTTCGCTGCTTCGCGCATTAAGTCCAATTCGTCATGTAAGTAGGTATCAAATTCAGCCACGTTCTCGCGTGGCTTGAGGCAACGACCGTCTTCGGAGCTACGTTCAACAATTTTTGCTAAATCATATAAAAGTGCAATGTCGCCCTCAATGACTGGCAGAATGCCGGGGCGCAGTACTTTAATGGCAACTGCTCGTCCATGCCACTCGGGATGCTTCTCAGTGCCTCGCAATACCCCAAAGTGCACCTGCGCTACAGAAGCACTCGCTACCGGTGTTGCATCAAACTCTAAAAAGATCTCTTCAATGGATTGACCTAGATCTACTTCAATTAAGCGGCGCGACTCTTCATTTGAAAATGGTGGAACTTGATCTTGTAGTTTGGCCAATTCATTCGCAATATCCTCTGGCAGAAGATCACGACGTGTTGATAAAACTTGACCAAATTTCACAAAGATCGGTCCAAGAGCTTCTAGCGTCAAGCGAATGCGTACGCCTCGCGGCATCTTTGAATTGGGAGAAAGCCAACACAGCATGGTTAAGAAGCCCTTACGAATGCCAGGTCTTAAGAGGTCACGTAATAGAGGCAATAAGCCATAGCGCCATGCTGTAAAAAAGATATAGAAAAGACGAGCTAGTCGACGCACGATTTATAAAGCCTTTTTTTCTAGTAATTGAATGCGTTTTTCGATGCGGTCTACCGCATCTCGTAAATCATTTAATTCTGCCTTGCGGTTAGCAAAATCACGCTTATTTAGTAATACTTTTTTTTCTTCGCTAACGTACTCAACCACGTTATCAAGCAAATCACCAGCAGCCAACTTGCTTGCAGAGAGCCATTTTTTCCCTTGCTTAACTGTAAAGTGTGCAGGCGCATCACCTAGCAAACGAGATAAATCCTCCTCATACTCCCAGCGAACCTGACCAATTAATCGACCTAATAATTGCGCCAAATCTGCATCACCTGCAATCTTCACCGCTTTAAATGCCTGTTCCCGCAAATTGCCTGGGCTGCCAAGGATTTCAGTTAATGCTTTTGCTGAAATGCTCAAGATTAGGGATGGCTGCTCTATTTCGGAAGCCGCCTTAAGCAGGCCTTCTGAACTTAATTCAAAACCAAGATTGCCAAGCGGCATTTCTATCAAGATGGTTTTATAGGCATGTCGACTTAATTCAGTCATCGCCCAGTGCTCAGCAGAGAGCACATGATTAATCCCGCGGCAGGCTGTGGCAGCTGCAATGGTGTGTGTGGTTGAAGAAGTGCTATTCATGAGTGTAAAAAACCCGCAAGTACGCGGGTTTTCCAATGGAAAGTGCCCTAAGCTTAAACCAACTGCCTAATACCCGCCAGTACCCAGCCTCCAGGACCCTCTAAAGGCTTAGTTAGATTCCAGATTTCAGAGAAATGATTAGCAGGTGCATCTATTTGCTCGCGAATTAAGCCTGAAAACTGGACGCTACAGAAATAACTCGCATCCGCAGTCTCAATTCCCAATAATTTGGCATCTATGGTCAAGACATCGGTTTGATTAGCGCTATCACTACGGCCGGATAAATCTTGTGAGATGGTTGCAAACATTTCAGGCGTTGTGTATTCGCGCAATGCCCCCAAGTCACCGCTATCCCAAGCCTTTTGCAAACTAATGAAGTACTGCTTTGCATTGGCTAAAAAAGCATACTCATCAAAACCAGGGGGCAAAGTTGAGTGGAAAGGCTGAGCCTCTAAGCCAACACCAGCAAATGCATTTGCGGCAGGGGTAAATGCCGGCTCTTGTCGTAAGCCAGATTCACTTGTACGCTGCATCCCTTGCCTCAGGTGATTGGATTGCGTCATGACCGAGCTTGCGGGAAGTAATTTGCGAATGACAAACATGATCGCAAATCCAGCTAAAGCAGCAAGAAGCAAACCAGTAATTAAAGAGGAAGCGCCTTCCCCCAAGCCAAAATGAGATAAAAGATAACCAATGCCTAATCCAGCAGCCAAGCCTCCCAACATCCCACCCATTCCACCAAAACGACTTGGCGTAGGTGCTTGAGGAGTAGGTGCAGCAGGAGCTGCTTGGGTCTGCTGCGCTGGCTTTTGGAGCGGCGTAGCTTGCCTTTGAATGGGGGCGCTAGGTGCGCGACCAAAACTTTTGCCACCGCCCAAACGTGCAGCGTTTACTGGTCCAACAAAAGCGAGCAACAAACTCAGGCTAATTAGTAATGCTTTGAAGAAACGCTGATTCATTTGGTATTCCATATAAAACCTCTTTGCTTAATATTTAAAACCAATATGCAAAGCAACAATACCACCTGTCATACGATGAGTCTCTACCTCATCAAATCCAACGCCGAGCATGATTTCTTTTAAGGCATCCGCATCTGGATGCATCCGGATAGATTCAGCCAGATAGCGATAGCTTTCTGAATCCTGAGCAATCTTCTCACCCAACCAAGGTAGCACCTTGAATGAATAAGCGTCATACACAGACTGCAAAAAGGCATCAGGTTTTGAAAACTCCAAGACAAGCACGCGACCACCTGGTTTGATCACGCGACGCATTTCGGCTAAAGCCACGTCTTTATGGGTCATATTGCGCAAACCAAATGCCACAGTCACCACATCAAAATGATTTTCTGGAAATGGAATCTTCTCAGCATCGAATTGAACACATGGCAAAGCTAAGCCCTGATCAAGCAAACGGTCGCGACCAACACCTAGCATCGAAGCATTAATATCACTTAACCATACCTGCGCCTCGGTGTTTTGACCCCAGCCAGCTGCGCGAGCAAAGGCGGCAGCCAAATCTCCAGTACCGCCTGCAATATCCAAGACCTTCTGGCCAGGACGAACTTGCGCACGCGCAATAGTGATTTTTTTCCAAACACGGTGTAATCCAAATGACATCAAATCATTCATCACATCGTATTTCGCAGCCACAGAATGAAATACCTCGGCAACCTTGCCAGCTTTTTCTGCTTCATCTACGCTTTGATAACCGAAGTGCGTTTTACTCATGAATGGCGCTCTCTATCTGAATAATTACTTTTAGTGACTGCCGCAAGAATGACCTTGCTTAGTCATTGGGGCATCTCGATCTAGCCCAGCGGCAGCCAGCTTTTCTAGATGAGTTAACCAGAGTTGTTCTTGATTCTCACATAGCTTATATAAATAATCCCAAGTAAATAAACCAGAGTCATGCCCATCTGAAAATGTAGGCTTAAGGGCGTAATGTCCCACTGGTTCAAGACTGGTAATCAATACATCTCTTTTGCCAGTTTGCAAGGTTTCTTGCCCTGGGCCATGTCCTTGTACTTCAGCAGAGGGTGAGAGTACGCGCAATAATTCAAACGGCAAACAATACGTACTCCCATTCTCATAGGTCAACTCTAATACCTTGGATTGCTGATGCACCACGAGGTTAGTTGGAATCATTAAACCAATACCCTTTCGATACCACCTTGATTGGCCTTAACTACATACTCTTGCATCCAGTTCTTACCTAATAATTTTTGAGCCATTTCAACCACGATATAGTCGGCAGTGGTATCACTATCGGAATCAAAACGGGTTAGGCCTTGCAAGCAAGAAGGGCAACTAGTCAAGACTTTGACATCGCCAGTAAAGTCATCTTTACGCAATTCATTAGCGCCCTTTTCCATTTCAATTTGTTTGCGGAAACGCACTTGAGTAGAAATATCTGGGCGCGTGACAGCCAATGTACCTGACTCACCACAGCAACGGTCATTCTTCTGAATGGCTTTGCCATCTTCAAGCTGAATAAGTTCATTTACCGTTTTTAAAGGATCTTGCAATTTCATTGGGGAGTGACACGGATCGTGATACATGTACTTCACGCCCGTCACATTCTCCAGCTTGACGCCCTTCTCGAGGAGATACTCATGAATATCAATAATGCGACAGCCGGGGAAAATTTGCTCGAACTGATAGCCTGCTAATTGGTCGTAGCAAGTTCCGCAAGAAACTACCACTGTCTTAATGTCCAAATAATTGAGGGTGTTAGCAACCCGATGGAATAGAACCCGATTATCGGTAATCATCTTTTCCGCTTTATCAAAGTCACCATTGCCGCGCTGCGGATAGCCGCAACATAAATAACCTGGTGGCAATACAGTTTGTACACCGACATTCCACAGCATTGCTTGAGTCGCTAAGCCTACTTGTGAGAATAAGCGCTCAGAGCCGCAACCTGGGAAATAAAACACCGCTTCGGTTTCTGAAGAAGTGGTTTTAGGATCTCGAATAATTGGCACGTAATTGGCATCTTCAATATCAAGCAGTGCACGCGCTGTTTTCTTCGGTAAATTGCCCGGCATCTTCTTATTAACAAAGAAGATAACTTGCTCCTTCACACTTGGCTTACCAACCGTCGCTGGTGGATGGGTAGTCTGTTTGCGCGCGAATTTACGCAGCACATCATTGCCTAATCGTTGCAACTTATATCCCCAGCCAATCATAGCCGTACGCGCTAGATTAATTGTTTCTGGGCTGGTTGCATTTAAGAAGAACATGGATGCAGCCGTACCAGGGTTAAAACGTTGCTGGCCCATCTTGCGTAATAAATTACGCATGTTCATAGTCACATCACCGAAGTCAATTTTGACCGGACATGGTGTTAAGCATTTATGACAAACTGTGCAATGCGCAGCAACGTCATCAAACATTTCCCAATGACGAATGGATACACCGCGACGCGTTTGCTCTTCATATAAAAATGCCTCGATCAACAATGAAGTTGCCAAGATTTTGTCGCGTGGACTGTAAAGCAAGTTTGCGCGTGGTACATGCGTAGAGCACACTGGCTTGCACTTACCGCAACGCAAGCAATCTTTCACGCTATCAGCAATTGCGCCAATATCGCTCTGCTGCATGATGATCGATTCATGACCCATCAAACCAAAGCTCGGCGTATAAGCCATGCTGAGATCGGCGTTGGGCATTAACTTACCTTTGTTGAAACGACCTTCAGGATCCACACGATTTTTATAGCTACGGAAGTCCTTTAACTCTGCTTCAGTGAGGTATTCAAGCTTGGTAATACCAATACCATGTTCACCCGAAATCACGCCATCTAAAGAGCGGGCTAATTTCATAATGCGATCAACTGCATGATGCGCATCTTGCAACATCTCATAGTCATCAGAATTGACTGGAATATTGGTATGTACGTTACCGTCACCTGCATGCATATGCAAGGCGACAAACACCCGCTTACGCAATATACGCTTATGCGTTGCTTCGAGCTCAGCCAAAATCGGTTCGAATGCTAAACCGCCAAAAATAATCCTTAGCTCAGCGCGTACCTCCTCCTTCCAGGATGCACGCAAACTGAAATTCTGGAGCTGTGAGAAATAGTTATCCATTCCAACCAACCAGTCAGACCAACGGGTGCGCACCTTCGCAATTAATTCCAAGGCCTGCTGCACCCGATCGCCCAAAATCTCGGCAGTCGGAATTTCATAGTCATCATCGCCCTTACCTAATGGCAAAGCGCTCTTTCTCAAGAAAGACTCGAGACCATCCAATACTTGCAATTTATTTTTCAGGGACAACTCAATGTTGATGCGATCGATCCCATCGGTGTACTCACCCATCCGCGGCAATGGAATCACTACATCTTCATTGATTTTGAAGGCATTGGTGTGCCGCGCAATGGCTGCAGTACGGGCCCGGTCTAACCAGAACTTTTTGCGCGCTTCCGCACTCACAGCAACAAAGCCCTCGCCGACACGCAAATTAGCCATACGCACAACTTCACTGGTTGCCGCTGCCACCGCTGCTTCGTCATCACCTGCGATATCACCAATCAAAACCATTTTTGGCAAGCTATTACGCTTGGATTTAGTGGAATAGCCAACCGCCCTGAGGTATCGATCATCTAAGTGTTCTAAGCCAGCCAATATTGGGCCACCTTGTTTACTCAAGCCATCTAAATAGGCCTTGATTTCGACAATGCTTGGAATGGCTTCTCGTGCTTGACCAAAAAACTCTAAGCAAACAGTACGCATGTATTTAGGCATGCGATGCAAGACCCAAGTGGCACTCGTGATTAAACCGTCGCAACCTTCTTTTTGAACTCCTGGTAGTCCAGATAAAAACTTATCTGTAACATCCTTACCCAAACCTTCTTTACGAAAGCGCTTGCCTTCTACTTGGAGAGTTTCTTTTTTCAGAATACGCTCGCCTGGCTCACTCAAACCATCCGACCAAGTTAACTCAAAGCGCACTTGATCAACTTCATGAATCTTGCCTAAATTATGATCAAGACGCTCGATATCTAACCAGTTACCCTCTGGATCAACCATTCTCCAGCTAGCCAAGTTATCTAGTGCAGTACCCCAAAGAACGGCTTTCTTACCACCAGCATTCATCGCGATATTGCCACCAATGCAACTGGCATCAGCTGAGGTTGGATCGACAGCAAATACAAGCCCAGCATGCTCTGCGGCGTCGGAAACACGTCGCGTTACAACGCCTGCACCAGTAAAGATGGTAGACACTTCATGAGTAACCCCTGGCAAACGTTTGAGTTTGACGCCGCCAATATCTTGCAACTTCTCAGTATTGATCACGGCTGACATTGCATACAAAGGAATTGCACCGCCGGTGTAGCCAGTGCCACCTCCACGTGGAATGATGGTCAGGCCCAATTCAATACAGGCTTTTACGAGCCCAGGAATTTCAGATTCATAATCAGGCTTGAGAACCACCAAGGGAAACTCCACCCGCCAGTCAGTAGCATCAGTCACATGCGCTGCACGCGACACGCCGTCAAAACAAATATTGTCAGTAGCGGTATGACGACCCAATATCTTGAGGGCGCGCTTACGTAACTGCTCTACTTCTTTAAACCCAGTCTCAAAATTGTCGACTGCGCGATGTGCAGCATTCAATAAGATCTGCACCTGATCTGCAGAATCGCCGCTAGAGCGTTTTTTCACTTCACCCAGACGATGCCAGAGGGCATCGATCAAGAGCTTGCGGCGATTGGCGTTATCCAGCAAATCATCTTGCAAGAATGGATTGCGCTGTACGACCCAAATATCACCTAAGACCTCAAACAACATCCGCGCAGAACGGCCAGTACGACGTACACCGCGCAAGTCATTTAAAACGCGCCAAGACTCCTCGCCCAAGAGGCGAATCACGATTTCTCGATCGGAAAAAGAGGTGTAGTTGTAGGGAATTTCGCGTAAACGGGGGGTGCCCGCCTCGGCGTCCAACAACTGATTTAAAGCCAATGGAGCGTTCATAGCGTCATATTTGATAAATAAGCATTTTAATAGAGCGAAGCTGATATTGGCAGGAATCCGACAAAGTTGCTGCTGGCGGGAATAAACCCTTTCAAATCTAAGGGCTTAGGGCCATCCGTGGTACGCTCATCAGATGGCAACGAACTATTTAAAGAAAATTTTATCGGCCCGAGTCTACGATGTAGCCAGGGAAACTGAATTACAGCTCGCTCCTGCACTCAGCAAGCGCTTAGGCAACCAAGTTTTACTCAAAAGAGAAGATAACCAACCGGTTTTTTCCTTCAAATTACGTGGCGCTTACAACAAGATGGCCCATTTACCCCCGGAAGCCTTAAAACGCGGGGTCATCGCAGCCTCGGCAGGCAATCACGCTCAAGGGGTGGCCCTAGCGGCCTCCAAAATGAAATGTAAGGCCGTCATTGTGATGCCAACCACCACTCCCAGCGTCAAAATTGAGGCTGTAAAAGCTCGAGGCGGCTCCTGGGTAGAGGTCATTCTGCATGGCGAGTCCTATAGCGACGCATTTGAATATTCAGAACTTCTTGAGAAAAAACGTGGCTTAACCTTTGTTCACCCCTTTGATGACCCGGATGTCATTGCTGGACAGGGCACGATTGCCATGGAAATTTTCGAGCAACATCAAGCGCCTATCGAAGCCATCTTTGTAGCCATCGGTGGTGGTGGCCTCATCTCTGGAATTGGCGAGTACACCAAAGCCATTAGCCCAAAGACCAAAATTATTGGCGTACAGGCATCCGATTCAGATGCGATGCGTCGTTCTCTCAAAGCCAATAAACGCATCGAGATGAAGGATGTAGGCCTCTTCTCAGATGGCACGGCAGTCAAGCTGGTGGGCAAAGAAACCTTCCGTATTTGCAAAAAGGTAGTTGACGACATCATCACTGTCGATACAGATGAGATCTGTGCGGCAATTAATGATGTCTTTACCGATACTCGAAGCATTCTGGAGCCTGCTGGCGCCTTGGCTATTGCCGGCATGAAGAAGTATGTGGAGACCCATCGCACCAAGAAAAAAACCTTGGTAGCAGTTGCTTGTGGTGCAAATATGAATTTCAGTCGTTTGCGTTTTGTTGCGGAACGCGCGGACGTTGGTGAATTCCGTGAGGCAGTATTTGCCGTCACCATCCCCGAAGAACGCGGCTCATTTAAACGCTTCTGCGAATTACTGGGCAAGCGCAACATCACTGAATTTAATTACCGTATCACCGATCAAAATCAAGCCCATATCTTTGTTGGCATTGGCACGCAAAAAGCGACTGATAGTGCTGCTATTGCGAATCACTTTACCAAGGCTAAATTTGCAACGATTGACTTAACCCATGATGAGTTAGCCAAATCGCATCTGCGTCACATGGTTGGCGGACACTCAGCACTCGCGAACGACGAATTGCTCTATCGCTTTGAATTCCCAGAGCGCCCTGGAGCCTTGATGAAATTCTTGACCAGCATGGCGCCTAACTGGAATATTAGCCTGTTCCATTATCGCAATCATGGCGCTGACTATGGTCGTATCTTGGTGGGTATTCAAGTTCCCAAAAATGAGCAGAAGAAATTCCAAAATTTCTTGGCCTCTCTTGGCTATCCACATTGGGATGAGACCAATAATCCAGCTTATCGACTGTTTCTAAAATAAGACTCTATTTAAAAAATGTCCTACACACTCACTGGAAAACTGGTTGTTGCGATTTCATCGCGCGCCCTGTTTGATTTTGAAGAAGAAAATCGTATCTTCGAATCAACCGATGACAGCGCATATATGAAACTACAGCTTGATCGACTAGGTGAGGCAGCACAAACTGGCGTGGCATTTCCCCTCATTAAAAAACTACTTGCCTTTAATGAGGAGGGTCAGCAAAGAGTCGAGGTTGTCATTCTGTCGCGCAATGATCCAGTCAGCGGCTTGCGTGTATTTCGCTCAGCCAAACATCATGGCTTACATTTAGAACGTGGGGTATTTACCAGAGGGCGCCCTCCTTATAGTTATCTGCGTTCATTGCATGCCAATCTATTTCTTTCGGCTAATGAAGATGACGTGCGCGCAACTATTGAAGCCGGGTTTCCTGCGGCACGCGTTTATCCTGAATCCACAAAAACTGCGGAATCACACCCTAATGAAATTCGCATCGCATTTGACGGAGACGCCGTGTTGTTCTCAGACGAAGCAGAACAAGTTTTTCAAGATAAAGGCCTAGAGGCATTTGTCGCCCATGAGAGCAAGAAAGCTGACATTCCATTGCCCCCGGGTCCCTTTAAACCGCTTCTAGAGGCACTGCATCGCTTGCAACGCACCACCAGCGAAAAAGGCATGCGTATTCGCACGGCCCTAGTCACTGCTCGCTCAGCTCCAGCACATGAGCGCGCAATTCGCACCTTGATGGCTTGGGGCATTGATGTAGATGAAGCGATGTTCTTAGGGGGGCTCTCAAAGAGCGAATTCCTACGCGAATTCGAGCCTGATTTTTTCTTTGATGATCAGACTGGCCATTGCCAATCAGCAGCATCGGTTGCACCAACCGGTCACGTAGTCTCTGGCGTATCGAATAAGCCTAAAACAAATTAAGTAAATCAAGAACTTCATTATGGCAACATTACCGCTCGGCCAAGCATCGCAATATCCCGATCAATACGATCCGAGTTTGCTTTTTCCAATTCCCCGCTCTGAAAATCGCGCAAAGTTAGGCATTGAGGCTAATCAAGTCCTGCCGTTTGTCGGTGTGGATATCTGGAATGCGTATGAATTAAGCTGGCTCAATCAAAGGGGTAAACCACAAATTGCCTTAGCTGAGTTTCAAGTGCCCGCCGATTCTCCCAACATGATTGAATCGAAGTCATTCAAGCTCTATCTCAATAGCCTCAATAGCGCCCGCTTTGAAAATGAAGATGCGGTACGCGAAAGAATCATCACTGATTTATCTGCGGTGGCTGGCAGCAAAGTATCGACTCGCATCTACCCAACTGATGTGGTTGCCAAAAAAGGGATGCAAGAAATGACCGGCGTTCTCATCGATCGACTCGATATTGAGGTTGACCCCAATCTTTCCGCTGATCCAGGATTACTTGGAGTGAACGATTCCTTTGGTCCAATAGAGCAATGCTTGGTCTCGCATCTACTTAAATCCAATTGTCCAGTAACAGGACAGCCTGATTGGGCCAGCGTCCAAATTCGCTATCAAGGACGCCCGATATTAGAAGAAGGGTTATTGCGTTACCTCATTGGCTTTAGACAACTTGGCGAATTTCATGAGCATTGTGTCGAGACCATTTTTTCTGATATCAAGCGCCAGTGCAAGCCAGAAAAATTATCTGTTTATGCGCGCTATACAAGACGGGGCGGGCTGGATATCAATCCATTTCGCACAGATCATAATGCGCCTTGGCCTGATAACACGCGTCACGCAAGGCAATAGCACGCCAGCAAACTCATCGGCTCTCCGCTACTTTGCGGGAGCTGATGAGGGGTCATAAATCTTTTCTAAATAGGAAGCAATGCTGGGTGCCTGACCAAAGCAACTCCTTACTATTTCAGGATTAGAGTACCAGGTCTCGGTAGCTTTTGCTTCATCTATAAATGATTTCATCACAATCGCAATATCGACATTATCTAGACCCGCAACTTTTAACTTATCAAAACCTGAAGAGCAGGCTCGCGCTAAATCAGAGCCATCAGAACGCCCAATTTTTTGCAGCAGACTGGGTGATGAGTTATTCAAAATCTGCATAAAGTTCTGAGTAGACTCCGGCGCCAAGTGATTTAAAACATGCTGCGAGGATAGATTCTCCCGATTGACTAAATCATCGATATCTACCATGGTGGGATAAAACAAGGTTCTTGAGAATTGAAAACTAAGCTTCACGGTAAACAGTAATTGCTTATCCGCCTTTGGATCCTTTTGTAATTTTTCAATCTCTTTATCGGTAATCTTATTAATATCTTGATCGGTTTTATACACAGGGATCTCTACAGATTGAATACCTTGACGTAGCTCAGGCCAACTAAATGAGATTGGAACCTTTGCATCAATCATGCCCTGCAGCAAAGTATTTGCCTTGGTTTGGGTATCAGAAACCACCGAACTGCCCACAGCAGTTGATACACCCCCAATAGCTGCAGCAGAGCCACCAGTAGCCACGATAGCTGCCGCCCCTAATAAGAATTTAGCCGAACCAACATAGTCTTGATTGGAATCATTAGAACTCTTCACATTGAGCACCAAAGAAAGCTTGCCTGGACTCAATATGGAATAAGAAGCCATATTGGTCATCGGCACGACTTGTAATGGGGTTGTACTCAAAGATGCACACTGAGAGCCATTCTCACGCCCGTCAAATGTCGCAATCGGAACTTCTAGTTTGTCTAATTTATTTTTGAAGCCATAGCTCGTAATGGATAAAACCAATTGTGTTTTGTCAGATCCCCAAAAGCGATGGCTAGACATTTGCGTGCAAGCACTCGTTGGGATCACTTCAGATGTAATCGTGACATAACCATCATTTCCTCTACCATCATGCAACCAATCTGGCGGATCGCTCTTACCAAAAGAAGGATTCACATCTGGGAAGAAAAATGGTGCTGCAACAGAAGGGGCTGGCGCAAGTAATATGGCCATAATCCCCAAAAGGCTGAGGACTGAATTCGTGAACCTATTTATTTGCATGTCTTATTTTAAGAGTATTGCTACTTTTTGTTAAAAAGCAATGCAAAAGAATGAAGTCAAGAACAAACCCCTGTAAGCACAAGGCTAAGAGGGGTTTATTTGATTAGTTGTTAACTAATACCTTTAGGTGTCCCTTAGAACGGAATGTCGTCATCCATTGCGCCTAGCGATGCTGCGCTTGAAGATGCGGCTGGAGCGGACTGCTCTACAGAACGTGGGCGACTATAACCTTCACCACCACCTTCACTACCGCCTACTGGCTTACCGCCAAGCATTTGCATTGTTTCTGCAACGATCTCAGTGGAATATTTTTCTTGACCGCTTGCATCAGTCCATTTGCGCGTACGCAAACGACCTTCAACATAAACCTGTGAACCTTTTTTGAGGTATTGCCCAGCAATCTCAGCAAGCTTGCCAAAGAATGCAACGCGGTGCCATTCTGTGGTTTCTTTCATCTCACCTGACTGTTTGTCTTTGTAGCGATCTGAAGTTGCTACTGAGATGTTTGTAACGGCGTCGCCGCTTGGCATATAACGTGTCTCTGGGTCGCGCCCTACGTTACCTACGATGATGACCTTATTTACCGAAGCCATGTTGTCTCCCGAAGAAAATGATGATGTGAATAAATCGATTAAAAAAATATAAAGCAGCTACGGATGGGTCTATGCTTTTGCAGCGCTTGCATCTACCACTTTTGCTGGCAAATCCTGCATAGACCAGGCAATTATAAGCCAGCACAAAAGCAGTACTGCGCCCATGACAAAGACGGATAACTGGCCATGGCTATCCATTAACCAACCCCCAATCACAGCCCCTGAAAAGAGGCCAATCGATTGCGTGGTGTTGTAAACCCCCAAAGCGGTACCCTTAGACTCTTTGGCAAAACGAGATACCAATGAAGGCTGCAAAGCTTCCAGCAAGTTAAATCCGACAAAGTAAATTAACAAGCCAACCGCGATAGCCATTACAGAGCCAGCCTGGGTAAACGCGCATTCTGCAATGAAAAGTAAAATAATCGCAATCAAGAGCACATTGCGCAGTTTTTGTTTCTTCTCACCCATGATCAATACGGGTGCCATCAAGCAGAATGAGAGTAGTACTACTGGCAAATAAATCTCCCAATGGGAACTTAAAGGTAAGCCTGCTTGTACCAATAAACGAGGTACCACTAAAAACATAGCCACTTGGGTGGCATGCAAAACAAAGACGCCGGCATTCAGACGCATTAATTCCGGGCGTAAAAAGACTTCTTTTAAAGATGCTTGCGCCGCTTTGAGCTCGGGTTTGTTATTGGGTAGAACAAAATAGGTCACCCCCATCGCCAAGACTCCAAGAATCGCCAAAATGATGAAAATTCCACCCATCCCAATCATGCGATAGATTGGCGCAGCAATCACCAAGGAAAGAGCAAAGGAGAGGGCAATACTACCGCCCACCAAAGCCATGGCTCGGGTGCGCACTTGCTCACGGGTTAAGTCTGCGACCCAGGCCGATATAGCCGCAGAAATAGCACCTGCACCCATCACACCCCGCCCAATCGCAATCCAGATGAGATCATCACGGGCTGCGCATATCAGGGCACCAGCCACAAAGAGAGAAAGACCCCAGAAAACTACAGGTTTTCGTCCTATGCGGTCAGAAAGCCTCCCCAAGGGGATATACAAACAAGCCTGAACAATATTGAATATGCCCAGAGTGAGCCCCACCCAAAGGGCGTGCTCCCCGCCCGGTAAGCCGCGCGCATAGACGCTAAAGACCGGTAAAAGCAAGAAAAGACCTAGCATGCGAAGGCCAAAGATGCCCGCTAAGGCGAGAGTTGAGCGAAGTTCAGAAGGATTCATAGGAAAGAGCTATATTAACAAGTTACGCTAAAAAATCATGAATAACGAAATTAAAATCCGCGGTGCACGTACGCACAACCTCAAAAATATCAATCTAGATATCCCTAGAGAGAAATTGGTCGTCTTGACCGGCTTATCTGGCTCAGGAAAAAGCTCCCTTGCTTTCGATACTTTGTATGCAGAAGGTCAAAGACGCTATGTTGAGTCCCTCTCTGCTTATGCCCGTCAATTTCTCCAGCTCATGGAAAAACCAGATGTGGATGTGATTGAAGGATTGTCGCCTGCCATTTCGATTGAGCAAAAAGCCACAAGTCACAACCCCCGATCGACTGTGGGTACTGTGACTGAAATTCATGATTACTTGCGCTTATTATTCGCACGTGCTGGCACACCTCATTGCCCCGAACACAATCTGCCTTTAGAGGCGCAAAGCGTCTCACAAATGGTCGACACTGTCTTGGCCATGCCAGAAGAAACGAAGTTGATGATCTTGGCCCCCGTAGTGAGCGAGCGTAAGGGTGAATTCGTTGACCTTTTCCAAGATCTGCAGGCACAAGGCTTTGTTCGTTTCCGTGTTCGCTCTGGTGGCGGCACAACGAATACTGCCAAAGCGGAAATCTTTGAAGTTGACAAACTACCTAGCCTGAAGAAAAACGACAAGCACTCCATTGAAGTAGTGGTTGATCGTATTAAAGTGCGTCCCGATATTCAACAACGTGTTGCGGAATCATTTGAAACTGCCTTACGCCTTGCTGAAGGCAAAGCAATGGTGGTCAATATGGACACTGGTGAAGAGATCATTTTCTCGAGTAAATTTGCTTGCCCAGTTTGCTCTTATTCACTACAAGAATTAGAGCCTCGCCTCTTCTCCTTCAACAACCCTATGGGCGCTTGCCCTTCATGCGATGGCCTAGGTCATCAATCGTTCTTTGATCCAAAGCGGATCGTGGCACATCCTGATTTATCACTCGCATCGGGTGCGATCAAAGGCTGGGATCGCCGTAATCAGTTTTACTTCAAGCTATTGCAGACATTAGCAAAACACGGTGGGTTTGATGTTGAAAAGCCATTTGAGACCCTCAGCAAAAAACAGCAAGATCTGATTTTGCTGGGCTCGGGTGATATCGAGATTCCCTTTGAATACATCAACGAACGCGGCAAAATGAGCGTTCGCCAGCATCCTTTTGAAGGCATTGTTGCGAACTTTGAGCGACGCTATCGCGAGACTGATTCAGTGACCGTACGCGAAGAATTAGCGCGCTATCAAAATATGCAGGTGTGTCGTGATTGTGGCGGCAGTCGCCTGCGCAAAGAGGCGCGCTTTGTGAAGGTGGGTGATGGCAAGCAATCGCGCGCCATTTATGAAATCAGCGCCCTACCACTCAAAGAAGCCAAAGAGTATTTTGAGGCACTGCAGCTCAAAGGCGCCAAGCGTGAAATCGCTGACAAAATCGTTAAAGAAATTGGCGCACGCTTGCGCTTCTTAAATGATGTAGGTCTGGACTATCTCTCACTAGAGCGCAGTGCCGATACCCTCTCAGGCGGTGAAGCGCAGCGTATTCGTTTGGCTTCTCAAATTGGCTCTGGCTTGACCGGGGTAATGTATGTGCTAGATGAACCCTCTATTGGACTACACCAACGCGATAATGATCGCCTCATTGGCACCCTCAAGCACCTGCGTGATTTAGGTAACAGCGTACTGGTAGTAGAACATGATGAAGACATGATTCGTGCTTCAGACTATGTCATCGACATTGGCCCTGGAGCGGGTGTCCATGGTGGCGAAGTAGTGGCGCAAGGAACTCCAGCAGAGGTAGAAGCGAACCCTAAATCTCTGACCGGCGCATATTTATCCGGGCGTGAATGTATTGCGGTTCCTGAAAAACGCATTCCAGTAAATGATCGCTTTCTAGAAATCATTGGCGCTCGCGGCAATAACTTGCAATCCGTCCACGCCAAAATTCCAGTTGGGCTATTAACCTGCGTGACTGGTGTATCAGGCTCAGGAAAATCTACTTTAATTAACGATACTTTGCATCATGCTGTTGCTCAGCATATTTATGGATCGGTTGCCGAACCAGCCGCGCATGATGCCATCAAAGGATTAGAGCATTTCGATAAAGTCATTAGTGTCGATCAATCACCTATCGGCAGAACCCCGCGTTCTAACCCCGCTACCTATACCGGCTTGTTTACGCCCATCCGTGAATTATTTGCCGGCGTTCCTGCATCGCGTGAGCGTGGCTATGAAGCGGGTCGCTTCTCTTTCAACGTCAAGGGCGGTCGTTGTGATGCCTGCGAAGGGGATGGCGTACTCAAAGTAGAAATGCATTTCCTGCCAGACGTTTATGTACCTTGTGATGTCTGTCATGGCAAACGCTATAACCGTGAGACTTTAGACATTCGCTACAAAGGTAAAAATATTCATGAAGTGCTAGCAATGACCATCGAGCAAGCCCATGAGTTTTTTGAAGCAGTGCCAATTGTTAAGCGTAAGCTCAAAACCCTGCTCGATGTTGGCTTGGGTTATGTCAAGCTCGGACAAAGCGCTACCACCCTGTCTGGCGGTGAAGCCCAGCGAGTCAAACTCTCGCTTGAATTATCTAAACGTGATACCGGTAGAACTTTGTACATTTTGGACGAACCGACTACTGGTCTGCACTTTCATGATATTCAATTGCTACTCACTGTTCTGCAGACACTTAAAAAACAAGGCAATACCATTGTGATCATTGAACACAATTTGGATGTGATCAAAACTGCAGATTGGATTATTGATCTAGGGCCTAAAGGGGGTGCTGGTGGTGGGCAAATTATCGCTACCGGGACGCCTGAGGATGTCGCTAAAAATGAAGCCAGCTTTACCGGCCACTATTTAGCCCCGCTACTTACCCGTAGAACAGCAGAAAGTAAGAAAAAGGCTAAGTAAACCGACGTTCTCAGAGCAATTTAGATTGCGCTAATTCAGTCGCTTCTGGATTGCCTGAGAGTACCAAGATATCGTTTGCTTGTAATCGCAAGTGGGGTGTGAGTTCGAGCTTAATGTAATCTCCGCCGCCCACTTTGCGCCTGACTGCTTGGATACTCACGCCATCGTTTTCCAAAGCAAGTTCTTCAAGAGTTTTGCCAATACTAATTGATTCAGGCAAGAGCGTTACCGAATGCAAACGCCAGGATTCATTAGAATCAAAGTCTTCTACTTCCGAGCCGCGGAAGTAGCCGCGCAATAAGCTGTAGCGTGCCTCGCGTGCATTAGAGACAATACGCACCACTTTGCGCATCGGCACGCCCATCATCAATAAGACATGCGAGGCCATCATTAAACTACCTTCAATCAATTCCGGCACAACCTCAGTGGCCCCCGCCGCCTGTAACTTTGCTAAATCGGCATCATCTTTGGTGCGCACCAAAACAGTCATGCCAGGACGTAAGCGTTCGACTTGATGCAAGACCTTAAAACTTGCAGGTGTATCAGCATAGGTAATCACAACCGCTTTTGCGCGTGATAAACCTGCAGCAATCAAATAATTCTCACGACTAGCATCCCCATACACCACGTTATCGCCAGCAGCAGCCGCTGTTTTTACACGATCCGGATCCATATCCAAGGCGATATAGGGTATTTTTTCTTGATCAAGCATGCGAGCCAAACTTTGCCCCGAGCGACCAAAACCGCAAATGACAACATGGTTTTCCGTGCGCACGCTCTTGGCTGCAACACGCGTTAATGCCAGTGATTGCAAGAGCCACTCATTACTAGAAAAGCGCATCGCAATCCGATCGCTATATTGGATTAAGAAAGGTGCGCCAAACATCGATAGCAACATGGCAGCCAATACCGCTTGACTTAAAGCTGGATCAATCAAATCTAAACCGTCGATTTGGTTGAGCAGCACAAATCCAAATTCGCCAGCTTGCGCTAAACAAAGTCCAGTGCGAATAGAGATGCCAGGAGTAGAGCCAAAAGCACGTGAAAGTAATGCAATAAGGCCAAATTTAAACAGCAAAGGTCCGATTAAAAGCAGTAGAACCAATATCCATTGCTGGGCAATCACATGAAAATCGAGCAACATCCCGATCGTAATAAAAAATAGGCCAAGCAGCACATCGCGAAATGGCTTTATATCTTCCTCAACTTGATGGCGATAGGGTGTCTCCGAGATGAGCATGCCCGCTAAAAAAGCACCCAAGGCCAAAGACAAACCAAAATGCTCTGTCAGTCCAGCCATGCCTAAAACGATTAATAACAAATTGAGCATGAATAGCTCTTGGGAGCGCAGCTTGGTCACTAAGCGGAACCAGCGACTCATGAGCGTTTGCCCAAGAACAAAAATCAACACCAGAGCGACCGAGATTTTGATTGCTGCAGCACTTAATGCAATGAATAAATCACCCGGGTTTTTGCCCAATGAAGGCAACAAGATCAATAGGAAAACAACCGCCAGATCTTGAAACAGCAAAATACCAATAATGTTGCGGCCATGGTCGGTTTCCAGCTCAGAACGATCGGCAATCAGTTTGGTCACAATGGCGGTGGAAGACATCGCTAAAGCGCCACCCAAGGCTATCGCAGCCTCCCAAGAAATCGGGTAAATCCAGTTCATGAGCAAGCTAGCTGGAACCGCTAGCAGCATAGTCAAAAGGACCTGACTGCCTCCCAGGCCAAATACGATAGAACGCATCGCTCTTAGCTTGTGCAGGTTAAATTCAAGTCCAATGGAAAACATCAAGAAAACGACCCCAAACTCCCCCAAATACTTCACAGTAGCCGAATCGTTAGCCAAACCCAGGGCGTTGGGGCCAATCAGCACCCCTATAGCCAAATAGCCCAAAATGGGGGGTAAACCAAAATAGCGGAAAATAACGACTCCAGCCACTCCGGAGGCTAACAAGATGAGAGTTAATTGAAGGGCTGACGGCATATACTTACTCGATGATAGCTAAGACTCGTGAACGAACCCTAAAGCTTGCACGCGATACCCTCACTATTGAGGCTAGCGCCCTGCAAACCATGCGCGATCGACTGGAAGGGCCCAATGCGGATGCCCTGGTTCTAGCCGTGGAACTGCTTCACGCCTGTAAAGGTCGCATCGTAGTTTCTGGAATCGGTAAATCTGGACATATTGCCCGTAAGATCGCTGCGACCTTTGCCTCCACTGGATCACCAGCCTTTTTTGTGCACCCGGCTGAAGCCAGCCATGGTGACTTAGGCATGGTCACTCGAGATGATGTATTTGTCGCCCTATCCAATTCCGGTGAGACCGATGAGCTCCTGACCATCGTACCTATCGTCAAACGCACGGGGGCTAAATTCATTGCGCTTACTGGCGCACCAAGATCTTCACTAGCCCAGCTAGCTGATGCCCATCTTGATACTAGCGTTGAAAAAGAGGCATGCCCCTTAAATTTGGCGCCCACCTCTAGCACTACGGCTGCCCTCGCTATGGGTGACGCTTTGGCGGTAGCCCTATTAGATGCTAGGGGCTTTCAAGCAGAAGATTTTCAGCGCTCCCATCCAGGTGGTCGCTTAGGACGCAAACAATTGATGCACGTGCGAAGTGTCATGCGCAGTTTTGAAGAAACGCCTAAGATCAATCTAGATACTACTTTGCAGGCGGCATTGTTGGAGATGACGGCTAAACGCATGGGCATGGTGGTTGCGCTAGATCCAAATAATCATGTTGCAGGTATTTTTACTGATGGTGATTTGCGTCGCCTACTAGAAAAAACGACCAATCTTGAGGGGCTCACCCTAAAAGCAGCCATAGCTTCTGCCCCCCACACCATTCCACCCGAACTCCTTGCAGAAGAAGCCATCGAAATGATGGAAAAACACCGTATCAACCATTTGGTGGTGACAGATGCAGCCGGAACCTTACTCGGCGCCCTCAATCTGCATGATTTATTTGCCGCCAAAGTAATTTAATTCGGCTTTCACATTCGAAATACAAACCATGCCTAGTGCTTTTCATACACACCAAACCAATCCATTGAGCAATTTCCCGCAAGCATGGGAGCGGGCAGGTCAAGTCAAACTCTTGGTGCTCGATGTGGATGGTGTCCTGACTAACGGACAAGTATTTTTAGATGGTGAGGGTAAAGAGGCTTTCAAAGCATTTGATATCCAAGATGGTTTAGGCATCAAACTCTTAGAGCAATGTGGCATTCCTACCGCCATCATTACGGGTCGCCAATCAAAAGCAGTGCTTGCCCGCTGCCAAGAATTAGGTATACAGCATGTTCATGTGGGGGTTGAAAATAAAGCAATTGCTCTAGACAAACTGCTCAGCGATTTATCCCTCAAGCGTTCAGACTGTGCTGTGATGGGAGATGACTGGCCTGACCTCAAAATGATGCAGCGAGCTGGTTTCATTATTTGCCCCGCCCAAGCTCACGAGGCAGTCAAAGCAGTTGCCCATCTAGTGACTACCCGAGCTGGCGGCAATAGTGCCGTTCGCGAAGTATGCGATCTGATACTTAAAGCGCAAAACCGCTACGAGAATTTGCTCAATCAGGCTCGTGCTTAAGGATGTATTGATGCCGACCAAGCAGGAAGCGTTCAAATCGAGCATGTTGCGTGGGCTATTGCGGCTACTGCCGCTGCTCATCATGGGAATCTTGACACTCCTGACTTTCTGGCTGGTTCAAAAAAGCACCCCACCAGAAAAATCGACCATTGAGCAGGTACGCTTACATGAGCCTGACTACACCATTACCAATGGGGCTTTATCTACTCTCAATGAGCTCGGCAATACAAAATACCGCATCTTAGGAAGCAAGGTGATTCACTATGATGATGATGCCACCATTGACATCACAACACCTCGCATGCGTTTATTTCAGGTAGAAAAACCGCCCGTTACTGTCAAAGCAGATAAAGGTCATTTGGATGGTGATCTGACTATTCTGGATCTATATGATCATGCGGAGATTTTGCGACCTCCCCAGGCGGCGACGGCGACACAACCAGCTCTGTTACGCTTGCTTGCGCAGTCCTCTTATTTCAAAGTATTGATTAACGATGACATCATCCAAACGGATAAGCCTATTACCTTAGAACAAGGGATGTCAGTGATCAATTCCACTGATGGCGGTACATTTAATAATGTTGAACAAAGTATGGTTCTCATTGGGCAAGTAAAAGGTCGTATCGAGCGTCTTCCACGAGGCACACCTTAATGAAGCTCAAACTAGCACTTCTACTTGCTATTGGATGGCATATCTGCATGCCTCATTACGCATTTGCTGAAAAAGCGGATCAAGATAAGCCCATTATTTTGGAAGCCGACCAAGTATCAGTCGATGACGTGAAGCAAATTTATGATCTAGATGGACAGATCCTGCTCATCAAAGGCAGCATTGTAGTCACCGGCGAACATGGCAATATTAAAGTAGATCCCGAAGGCTATGAGTTCATTGATGTGAAAGGTACCCCCGAAGCAATTGCCACCTTTAGGCAGCGCAAAGAAGGAATTGCCAATGAATTTATGCAGGGCCATGGTAATCAAGTGATTTATGACGCTAAAACAGAAATGCTCATCATCACTGGCAATGCCACCTTAAAGCGCTTGCTCAATATGCAAATGCTCGATCAATTAAAGGGTTGGAAAATTGAGTACGATGATGTGAAGCAGTACTATCACGTGATACCCCCTGCGGATGCCAAACCGGATGACTTGCCTTTAGCAAGAGCCATTCTTTCACCTAGACGAAAAGCCACATTAGAGAAATGACAGCGGATTTAGCAAGTAACCATCAACCTGCCACCCTGAACGCCCATCATCTTCAAAAGCGTTACGGCTCCAGAACGGTCGTACGCGATGTTTCAGTAGAAGTAAAGTGCGGCGAAGTTGTTGGCTTACTAGGTCCTAACGGTGCCGGTAAAACTACCTCGTTTTATATGATTGTGGGTCTTGTCCCTCTGGATGGTGGCAACATCATTCTTGATGGCGTCGATATCACCCACCTACCCATTCATGAGCGTGCCAGAATGGGTCTTTCATACTTACCTCAAGAAGCTTCCGTCTTTCGTAAGCTCAATGTCGCTGAAAATATTCAAGCAGTATTAGAGCTTCAAGTTCAAGGTGGTAAGCGCCTCACTAAGGCAGAAATGAATCATCGCTTAGATGAGCTTTTGGGTGAACTGCAAATTACGCACTTACGTAACAATCCAGCCCTCTCTCTTTCAGGCGGTGAGCGGCGCCGTGTTGAAATTGCTAGGGCACTCGCATCTCAACCTAAATTTATCCTGCTGGATGAACCCTTTGCTGGTGTCGACCCCATTGCAGTAGGTGAGATTCAGAGAATCGTACGCTTTCTACGTGATCGCCAAATTGGCGTTCTCATTACCGATCACAATGTACGAGAAACCCTCGGTATTTGCGACCATGCCTACATCATTAGCGAGGGTAGCGTTCTAGCTGAGGGCAAGCCCGATGAAATTATTGAAAATGATGCTGTGCGTAGAGTGTATTTAGGCGAAAACTTCAGGATGTAGCCCCAAGGCTCTTTTTCTGCCTTAAAAATAAATCAGCAACCCCTCTTGGATTTCAGTCAAATCGCTGATACGCTGGAGGTTCGTAAGATAAAAGTACAAAAATTGTTCATTTAAATTACAGGGGTATGTTGCGCGCCCCAGTAGTACTTTGCGCACTGATCTATCAAAGGAGCTGCTGATGAATTTAAAAATTAATAGCCGACATGTAGAAGTTACACCCGCTATGCGCACTCATTTGGAGGCTGGATTATCCAAAATTCGTAAGCACTTTGACCATGTTATAGATGCCTCCGCCATTTTGATCGTCGATAACGCCAAAGAAAAAGATTTACGGCAAGGCGCTGAAATTACCCTTCACCTTAAAGGTAAAGAACTTTTCGCCGAAGCCCATCATGCAGACCTCTATCACGCGATGGATGCCGTAGTAGATAAACTCGAGCGTCAAGTTGCAAAACATAAAGAAAAAATCCAAGATCACCATCACGAAAAGCATTTCGAGTAAGTGAAGGGTCAGGACACCTATAATCAATTCACATGAATGCCCTGACAGATCTTTTTACCCTGGACCGCATTGCATTAGATAACCCTGCAAAAAGCAGGGCTGATGCATTCGCGGCAGCCGGGAACCTTTTTGCCAAAGAAGGCAGTATTGATGCTGCTGCTGTAGTTGGCTTTTTAAACGCGCGCGAGGATTTGGGCTCTACTGCCCTTGGTGCTGGTGTTGCAATTCCCCATGGGCGCGTCAAAGGCTTAAAGCATCCCGTTGCCGCCTTTATCAAACTAGCGCAAGCAATTGAATTTGCTGCACCGGATGGCGAGCCAGTTTCAGTGTTGATTTTCCTCTTGGTTCCAGAAAAGGCGACTCAGCAACACCTAGAGATTCTCTCTTCCATTGCGCAATTACTATCAGACCCGGGTGCGCGTAACACGCTGGCTTCCGAAAAAGAACGTACTAAGGTCTATGAACTTCTGCAGCAATGGAGCCCAAGTAAATGACCCAGCTGCTGCTTCTTGAGAGTGTGAATGCGCAACAGATCTTTGACGATAATGTCGCAGAATTAAAACTTTCATGGATTAGTGGTTTAGAAGGTGCAGATCGTACCTTTCCACCGGAGGCAGTTAAAGCAGCCGCAGCCAGCTCAGACTTGGTTGGACATTTAAACCTAATTCACCCCAGCCGTATTCAGATTTTCGGCGAACAAGAGGTTGACTACCATGCGGCACTTGATCCCAAACAAAAACAAGAGCAAATTTCCAGCTTAATTTCCAAGACACCGCCTTGCGTCATCGTGGCCGATGGCAGAGCAGCAGATCCAGATTTGCAGTTATTTTGCCAACGCTCTTCAACACCCTTGTTTATGACGACAGTTTCAGCAGCAACTGTCATTGACCACCTTCGCATCTATCTCACCAAAATTGGCGCACCCCAAACAACCATGCATGGTGTGTTTATGGATATCCTAGGTTTAGGCGTCTTAATTATGGGCGAGTCTGGTTTAGGTAAAAGTGAGTTGGGCCTCGAATTGATTTCCCGTGGTCATGGCTTGGTTGCAGATGATGCAGTCGATTTTGCAAGACTGGGTCCCGATTATCTAGAAGGGCGCTGTCCAGTGATTCTGCGCAATTTATTGGAAGTGCGTGGCTTAGGCTTATTAGACATTCGCACCATCTTTGGTGAAACTGCTGTACGCCGCAAATTGAAGTTACGCCTCATCGTTCAGTTAGTTCGTAGAAACGATGGTGAATTTGAAAGACTGCCATTAGAAGCTCAGCATATCGATATTCTGGGCGTCCCCATTCGTACTGTGAAAATTCAAGTGGCAGCGGGTCGAAACTTAGCGGTACTGGTTGAGGCTGCCGTTAGAAATACCATTTTGCAATTACGCGGCATTGATACGCTTAAAGAATTTATGGAGCGTCAGCGACAGCAGATGAATGCGGATGCCTATTCCAATAAAACCCAAGGTCGCCTGCTCTAATATGCAAATTAATCTGATTACCGGTATCTCGGGCTCAGGTAAATCAGTGGCACTCAGGGCTTTTGAGGATGCTGGCTATGATTGTGTAGACAACCTTCCTGTTCCCTTGCTTGAAAATCTCATTAGCACGCTTGAAAAAGAAAAGTGTGATCGGGTTGCTGTAGCAATTGATGCCAGGCGAGGTGAATCGATCGCAGACCTTCCTCTCATACTGGAACAATTGCGCCGTTCACACGAGATTCGCATTGTCTTCTTAAATGCAGACACCAATACCCTGGTTCAACGCTTTTCAGAAACTCGGCGACGTCACCCACTTTCCGGAACAAGTGAGCAGTCTGGGGCTGCCACCTTAATTGAGGCTATAGATAAAGAACGTAGTTTGTTAGAGCCTTTACGTGCGCAAGCACACAGCATTGATACCAGCAATTTGCCAGCCCATGCACTGCGCTCTTGGATACAAGACCTCTTAAAAGATAAACCGCTTGGACTAACGGTTGTTTTTGAATCCTTCGGATTTAAAAAAGGAGTGCCAAGCGATGCCGACTTGGTGTTTGATGTTCGATGCTTACCGAACCCTCACTATGACAAAGCGCTCCGCCCCTTGACTGGTAATGATGCCCCAGTACAAGCTTTCTTAGAAAAAATACCGGAAGTACAAAGTATGGAAGTGGACATCATTCACTTTGTTGAAAAGTGGTTGCCCCACTATATTGCTGATGGTCGCAGCTACCTCACCGTTGCAATCGGATGCACTGGCGGCCAACATCGCTCAGTTTACTTAGTTGGCCAGCTCAATAAATATTTTAGTGTGCAAAAAAACTTGGCGACCAGTCAGATTAATTTCCTTACACGCCATCGCGAATTAGACTCAATCCCTGCAGTAGCACTTTAATTGGCTGGGGTAAGCCATATTGACCTAACTGACGCAGTGAAACCCACTGCAAATCAGCATCACCCCATTCAATTGGCTTTGCCACCGACAGCTCCCAAATTTGCATCCACAGACGTCTGTGCGTGAAGACATGCTTTATTTGAGGACCGCGTTTTAGAGGTTCCGTTGTTTTCAAAGACTGAGGTGCAAGGGAATCAGGCAAGGTCAGCGCAAATAATTCTTGAGACTGCAGATCATTCGTTCTTGCACCAGCTCTAGCACTCCAACTTGATTCTGGCAGAGACCATAAACCACCCCAAATGGCTTTGCTAGGACGTTTTTGCAATAACACCCAATTGCCAGATCTCATTAAAAGCATGTCGCAATTGAATTCCGGGGATTTTGCTTTGATACGTTTACGGGGCAATATGAGAACTTGATCGCTTAAATTAGCCTGGCAGTCTTTAGAAAAAGGGCATTGATGGTTATTGCTCAAACAAACAGGCCCACGAGAAGTGCACCAAGTTGCGCCAAAATCCATCAAGGCTTGCGTATAGGTTGGCATGTCCTTTGCCTGGCTGGGTAACAATTCACCAGCCAAGTTCCATAAGCGATCATTGACAGCTTTTTCTTCAATCGGGTCTTCGATTGCAAATATTCTTGCTAGAACACGCTTTACATTCGCATCCAAAATAGGGGCGCGCACATGAAATGCAAAAGCGGCAATGGCGCCAGCGGTAGATCTACCAATCCCTTTTAATTGCTCCAGTAGCACTGGGTCATTTGGGAACTTTCCTGCAAACCGCTCGACTACTTGAACAGCACAGGCGTGCAAGTTTCTGGCACGCGAGTAATAACCCAATCCAGCCCACTCCGCCATAACTTCATCCATGCTTGCCGCTGCTAATTGCTTCACCGTTGGAAAGCGCTTCATAAAGCGAGGATAGCGCTCTAGCACTGTAGCTACTTGAGTTTGTTGCAGCATGATTTCTGATACCCATACTGCATAAGGGTCAAGATTATTTTGCCAAGGTAGACCTGCGCGCCCATGAAGGCCATGCCAGGCAATTAACTTCTTGGAGAAACTGGTAATCAACGCTTTTGACATTGCGGGCAAAAATAAGTTGAGCGCTGCCCCTGAACTATTTGCTTGATTGGTGTTTTGCAAATCTTGCATGGTAAATTTTTACGATCATAGACCTTGCTTTGAAGAGTAAAGTGTCCTGGCTCCCCTTCGCTATTGACAAAATCATTGAGGGTACTGCCACCTGCATCAATTGCTTTTTTAAGAATCATCCGTACCGCCTTGGCTAGGCGAGCGCATTCTGGACGTGTTAATTTTCCAGCCGGCTTTGCAGGATGAATCCCTGCTTCAAACAAAGACTCCGAGCAATAAATATTGCCTACTCCAACCACCGCTTGGCCAGCCAGTAAAAATTGCTTGGTGGCTACACTACGACCTCGCGAGCATGCGTATAAAACTGCAACACCATTCTCGCCAGAAAATTCCTCAGAGAATGGCTCAACACCTAATTTTTTTAGCAAGGGATGACTCTCAACCGGACCTTGTTTTTTTGCATGCCACAAGACAGCGCCAAATTTTCGGGGATCGTGTAGACGCAGACTCAGCGCACCAAACTCAAAGGCAACGCGATCATGCGTTTTCAAGGGATCCGATTTCGCCAAGACCCTTAGGGTTCCAGTCATGCCTAAATGCAACAAAAGATGGCCTTGGTCCATTTCTACCAATAAATACTTTCCCCGGCGCGCAATTGCATGCACTGTCTGTCCTGGCAAAATTTTGCCTAAATTACTGGGAATGGGCCAGCGCAAGCGTCCATCCAATATCTTGACGGCAGTCAGCGCCCTACCGATGAGATGGGGTGCAATTCCGAGTTTGGTGACTTCTACTTCTGGAAGTTCTGGCATAGATGGATTGTAGATTCGCGGATTAGAATGTGCTTATGAGCAAACTTTTTCAAAAGTCCCTTTTTAAGGGTTTAATACTTTCTGCCTCCATTGGGATTGCTAGCCTCTACTGCGCGCCTAGCTATGCAAATGCCATTGAAAGTGGCGAAGGGGTCTTTGCAGTTCTGGCCTCAGAAATAGCTTTGCAACGCGGCGAAGCTGGATTGGCGTACAAAACCTATTTAGACCTAGCGCAAGACTTAAAAGACCCTCGTCTTGCACAACGCGCCATGGAAATTGCCGTAGCCGCCGGCTCGCCCAAGTTGGCCCTCCAAGCAGCGCAAGAATGGGAAAGCTTGGCCAAGCCGTCCGATGTCAAACCCAAGGAAGCATTGATTACCCTTTACATTCTGAATCAACGCTGGTCTGATGCGGTACCCCCTGCCATTGCACTTCTCAATCATCAGACGCCAGCCCAGCGTGAGCAGACGCTCTTCCAATTACAAGAGCTGATTACAAAAACAGGTAATGAAGCCCAAGGAATGAGTGCCTATTATGAAATTGTTTCAGCACTCAAGCCAGAGCCACAAAATCCCGAGATTCTTTACGCCTATGCCATGGCTGCTGAGCAATCAGGACATACCGATGTGATGGAAAAAACTTTGCGTCAAATATTGCGCAAGCATCCAAACGATGCCAACAGCTTAAATGCCCTAGGTTACTCACTGGCAGATCGCAATCAAAATTTGCCAGAGGCTTATAAATTAATCAGCAAAGCGCATGAAATTGCTCCGCAAGATGCTTTTATTTTGGATAGTCTCGGATGGGTTAATTTTCGACTTGGTAAGAATGCACTAGCTCTCTCGCAGTTACAAAAAGCTTTTGAGGAAAAACCTGAGGCTGATATTGCTGCTCATCTTGGCGAAGTGTTATGGACCATGAATCGCCCCGCAGAGGCTGAAGATATATGGCGTGAAGGGCAAAAGCTCGATGCCAATAATCCCACACTAAAGGAAACCCTAGCGCGCCTAAAACCAAGCTGGTCAATCTCAGATAAAACTGCGCAAGGATCTTGGGACGGACGATTTGCAGTAAAAATCACCGGTCTTACTGAAGGCCAAAATCAAGGTGGATCGGGTGGATTTACCTTAACTCAGGATGAGCTCAAAGATATTTTAGAAATCCGTAGCCCCGTTGGTAGCTCACTTGCGAAAATTACGATTACTCCAAGTGAAGCATCCCTCGAACGCAATGGGGAAGTGGTCACTGCAATTGATGCAGATACCCTGATTCAAAATGTCTTGGGCTTGCCGCTGCCCGCACGTGGGCTCTCCGATTGGTTGCGAGGACAAGCGCGGCCCGGAAGCAATGCCAGCATTGAGCGCAATGAAAAAGGTCAAGTCAGTCAAATTACTCAAGATGGCTGGATTTTGCGATATACCTGGAGCAAATCGAGCAATTTAGAAAAACTGACCATGAGCCGCAGCTCAAACGTCGGATCGATTGATATTCGTCTGGTATTTGATAACCCGAATGAGTAGTCCGAGTGTGCAGACACTTGAGCTTGCCTGCCCTGCCAAGCTCAATCTATTTCTTCATATTATTGGTCGCCGTCCAGACGGCTACCATCTCTTGCAATCTGTCTTCCAGCTCATTGACTGGTGCGATACGCTAAGTCTTCAATGGATTCCGGAAAAAGAGATTCGGCGCATTAACCCAATCCCTGGGGTCCCCCCAGAGGAAGACTTAGTAGTTCGCGCAGCCCACCTTTTAATGGAGCTTGGTCAGGTTGATGGTGGCGTAGAAATTGCCCTTAAAAAGGAAATTCCGATGGGAGCAGGCTTAGGTGGCGGCTCATCAGACGCAGCCTCCACCTTAATTGGTCTTAATTACCTATGGAAATTGAATCTCGATATTCCCACGTTGAGCGAGTTAGGGCTCAAACTGGGGGCTGATGTACCTTTTTTCATTTTTGGACAAAATGCTTTTGTCGAGGGGATTGGTGAGCAGATTTCGGGTATTTCCTTGGAAACAAAGGACTTTTTAGTGATTTTTCCAAAACAGGGGATTGTTACTGCAGACATTTTTAAAGACAGTGATTTGACCCGAGACCACGCTCCGATTACAATAGATGGCTTTCTTGCAGAGCCAATGTCATTTCAGTCAAATGATTGTCAGGCAGTAGCGATGTGGATGAATCCTGAAGTGAAGCAAGCATTAGATTGGATTGCTGAGGTGATGCCAAATTCAAGGCCTCGTATGTCCGGTTCTGGCAGTAGCGTATTTGCGGTTCTTGAACCTCATGCAGATACTGCCAAACTAGAAAATCTTTTGCAAAATCTTCCAAAAGGATGGGTAGGTCGAATTGTTAGGGGGCTAAATAAAAATCCCGCTTACAATTTGATTTCTTCAGAGTAAGCTGTAGGGGAATCGCCAAGCTGGTTAAGGCACTGGATTTTGATTCCAGCATGCGAAGGTTCGAATCCTTCTTCCCCTGCCAAATACTGTAGAAACAAACATACATCACCCATTCAATATCACCAAAATACCAAATATCCTATGTCCGCCACAATGAATGCTGACCAATTGACTCTATTTACAGGCAATGCAAATCCTGTTTTGGCCCAAGCCGTTGCTAAAGAGCTCGACCTCCCCATGGGGAAAGCATTCGTCGGCCGCTTCTCCGATGGCGAGATTCAGGTAGAAATTCAAGAAAACGTGCGCGGTAAAAATGTGGTGGTAATTCAATCAACCTGTGCGCCAACGAACGACAGTTTGATGGAATTAATGATCATGATTGATGCCCTGAAACGAGCATCTGCAAGCCGCATAACCGCAGTGATTCCTTACTTCGGTTACGCAAGACAAGATCGCCGTCCTCGTTCAGCACGGGTTGCCATCTCAGCACGAATTGTTGCGAACATGCTCCAGTCAGTCGCTGGTGTCGAGCGCGTATTAACAATGGACCTCCATGCGGACCAAATTCAGGGCTTCTTCGACATCCCTGTTGATAACATCTACGCGTCTCCCGTATTGCTGGCTGACCTGCAGGCCCAAAAGACCCAAAAAGATTTAATCATTGTTTCGCCAGATATTGGCGGTGTTGTTCGCGCTCGCGCCATGGCTAAACAATTGGGCACCGATTTGGCCATTATTGATAAACGTCGCCCAAAAGCAAACGTTTCAGAAGTAATGCACTTAATTGGTGAAGTAGAAGGACGCCATTGCGTCATCATGGATGACATTATTGATACTGGCGGTACGCTCTGCAAGGCTGCTGAAGCCCTGAAAGAGCGTGGTGCCAAGGGTGTAACTGCCTACTGTACCCATGCCGTTCTTTCCGGTGGGGCAGTTGCTCGAATTGCTGCCTCGCAATTGGATGAACTGGTTGTTACCGACACCATTCCCCTGACTCCGGAAGCAATCAAAGTAAGTAAGATTCGCCAACTGAGCGTTGCTCCCATCCTCGCTGAAACGCTTTCCCGCATCAGCAAAGGTGACTCCGTGATGTCGATGTTTGCCGAATAAGCCAAAAACAAGTAATTAAGCCCTTTTTTGGTATTTTTCCAGCCTTTTTAGGCAAAAGCATCCAATCCCACGCTATAATCAAAGGCTTTTCTGTTTGGTCGCGAACGGAAATTAACCTTAATTTTGGGAATTCAATATGAAAGTAGTAGCCTTTAATAGAAGCGTACAGGGAACGGGTGCGAGCCGCCGTCTGCGCAACTCTGGAAAAACTCCAGGAATCATTTACGGTAGCAATGACCCAGCACTCGCAATTGAGTTGGATCACAATGCGCTATTCCATGCTCTTCGCAAAGAAGCATTTCACTCATCTATTCTTGATCTTGAGATCGATGGCAAAGCGCAGAAAGTGTTGTTGCGCGATTATCAAATGCATCCATTTAAGCCATTGGTACTGCATATCGACTTCCAGCGTGTTTCCGCATCTGAGAAAGTTCATATGCGTGTTCCATTGCACTTCACCAATGCAGACGCATCTGATGCGGTTAAATTGCAAGGTGCAGCACTAAGCCACATTACGAACGAATTGGAAGTTTCTTGCTTGCCAGCTGATTTGCCAGAATTCATTGAAGTAGATTTGGGCAAAATCGAAGTGGGTCATGCAATCCACGCTAAAGATGTTGTATTACCTAAAGGTGTGACTTTGGTATTGCACGTTGAGCAAGAGAATCCAGTGCTCGTTAACGCACGTATCCCATCTGTTAAAGCTGCTGACGCTGAAGCCGCTCCTGCAGCAGCTGCTGCTGCACCAGCCGCTGAAGCAAAAAAATAAGCCTGATGCTTTAAAGGCAATTGCTTCAATGAGAAGACCCGCTACTCGCGGGTTTTCTTTTTTGTAGAAATGCTTTTATTCTTACACTCAAATTATGACTAAATTAATTGTTGGCTTAGGCAATCCAGGAGATGAACACGAAGAGGACCGCCATAATGCGGGCTTCTGGTTTGTAGACGCCCTCGCAAAACAATTAGGCACCCGCTTTGAGACGGAAAAACGCTTTTCTGGCAAGGCGGCCAAGGCCAAATCGGCAGCTGAAGATATCTTCTTACTCAAACCAAGCACTTATATGAACTTAAGTGGGCAAGCAGTTGGAGCAATGTGCCGCTTCCATAAAATTTTGCCCAAGGATGTTTTAGTCGTTCAAGATGAGCTTGACCTCAAGCCTGGCACAGCTCGCCTGAAGCTGGGGGGAGGTACCGGGGGCCACAATGGCTTAAAAGACATTCAGGCACACCTAGGAACGCCTGATTATTGGCGTTTACGCCTAGGTATTGGTCATCCGCGTGATCTTGCTGGCGATGGCAGGCCTATGGACGTGGCAGATTATGTTCTCAGAAGGCCCCTACAAGAGGAACAAAAGCGCATTGATCAAAGCATCGAAAATGGCTTACAGATTTTGTCCTTATTTCTCAAGGGTGACACCCAAACTGCGATGTTGGAACTACACTCGAAAAATTAAGTACGTGCTTTAGCGCGTGTTGCTGCAATTAATACTTCGTATTTAGCCATTAATTGCTCTTTAGTCTCAACATGATTCGGGCTAAATGGTATGCAATCGACAGGGCAAACCTGGCGGCACTGCGGTACGTCGTAGTGACCAACACACTCAGTACATTTATCTGGATCTATTTCATAAATCTCTAGGCCCATGTAAATGGCGTCATTCGGACATTCTGGCTCGCATACATCGCAGTTGATGCATTCGTCTGTGATCATTAAAGCCATATTGAGATTCTTGTGTCTTTTTAAAGAATTATTTCTTTGAATTGCTATCGGCAACCTTGTTCACCAACCATTTTTCAACAGACGGGAAAACAAACTTACTCACATCTCCACCCATGGAGGCAATCTCACGCACAAAGGTGCCGGAAATAAATTGATACTGATCAGATGGCGTGAGAAACAATGTCTCCACATCCGGCAATAGGTAACGATTCATACCTGCCATTTGGAATTCGTATTCAAAGTCAGATACTGCTCTGAGTCCACGCACGATCACACGTGCATTGTGTTCACGTGCAAAATCTTTCAGTAGGCCGGTAAAACCAACAATCTTCACATTGGAATAGTGACCCAAGACTTCCTTCGCAATTTCAATCCGCTCTTCTAAGGTAAAGAAGGGTTTTTTGCTGCGACTGTCAGCAACACCCACAATCAGCTCGCCAAAAATACTCGATGCACGACGAACTAAGTCCTCATGTCCACGAGTAAAAGGGTCAAACGTTCCTGGATATACAGCGACAGTCATAATTCTCCTAAGGCTTTATCAGCTACAGGCAAGAGTTTAGTCCCTTATTCTGCGAAATAGACAGGCTTTTACCTGCCCTGCCTCTAAGTACTTTCCACAATGCCACCCTGGAAGTAAGGCTTCTATATCGCCTCTAGGGCGATTTGCAGGAAACTCAACATAAATACCGCCCCCCGCAGCATCATCACAAACCCGACCCGCCTCAATGACGGCCCGATCAAGTAACACCCCATCCTGAAATGGGGGATCGATAAAGATCAAATTGCAGCTGGAATCGCCTTGTGTTTTCAAAAACTCAAAACTATCCCGATGCAGTATTTCAACAGTGCCAGGCACGGCTGAGGATTGCAATAAAGCCAGATTCGCCTGCAAATTACTAAAGGCCTTCTTATCCTTCTCCAATAAGACAACGGAAGCTGCTTGCCGAGATCCTGCCTCAAAACCGAGAGCGCCAGTACCCGCAAATAAATCGAGGCAGCGTAAGCCACTTAAGTCCTGCCCCAACCAATTAAATAAGGTCTCTCGAATACGATCTGTACTAGGGCGCAATCCAGGCACGTCTATGACGGATAATAAGCGACTACGCCAAATCCCACCAATAATGCGCACTTTCTTTGGAGGCTGCAAAACACCCTTAGAAGTTCCCTTAGTAGGCTTATTTATTTGGATGCTCCCAGTACAACAATTTTCATGCGATCCATCGCAAGGTATTTCTGGAAAGCAGCATTAACCTGCTCAAGGCTAACGGCATTGACTTGCTGTGTCCATGTCTCCATCGTATCTAAGGGCAGACCATTCCAAACAATCGAGGAAACCGTATCCAATAATTTGCGATTGTTATCAATGCGCAGCGGATAACCATTAATCAAATTTGCTTTGGCTGCGAGCAATTCAGATTGGGTGGGTCCATCCTCAATAAACTTTGCCATGGTTGAACTCATAACATCAAGCGCCAAGGAAGCTTGATCACTCTTTGTTTGCAATCCCGCTTGAAAAATACCCACATCTTTACCGGGTGCAAAATAACTGAAGACACTATAGGCAAGCCCGCGTTTTTCACGGACCTCAGTCATTAAGCGCGAGACGAAACCGCCCCCGCCTAAAACATAATTACCCACCAAGAGCGGGAAGAAATCGGGATTATTGCGAGTAATCGCTGTCATTCCCATGGCAATATGCGCTTGCTGCGAATCAAAGGGAATATCTACCTCACGATCTGCTAATGGCTCTACAGGTGAGCGCGCAAAAGCGGGTAGGGCTGGAATCGCTGGCCCTGATGGTGGAATTCTTTTGAGCAAGGTATGCACTACCTCATTAGCTTCTACAGGGCTCACATCGCCAACAATGCTGACAATCATGCGCTCACCACGATAAAACTGTTTATGAAACCGCACTAAATCATTGGCCTCAATCGCGGCAATCGATTTAACCGAGGGCGAATTTGCTAATGGATAGTCACCATAAATCAATTTGCTAAATTGACGCTCCAGTACAAAATCCGGTTTAGTTTCTGCTTCGAGTAAACCAGTAATAGAACGCTGTTTTTCCCGCGCCAATATTTTTGCATCATAGATCGGGGTACTTAACATATCAGCCGCTAATTGCACTGCCCTATCGCGCAAATCTTTTCTACTTAAGCTGCGAATACGTAAAGTTGCACGCTCACCACTCACTGAGGTAGCAATATTTGCACCTAAATCAGCAATCTCATCAGCAATTTGCGCCTCAGATAATCCGTGCTGTTCGCCACGCACACCATAACTCATCAGCTCCGCAGTCATCGAGGCTAAGCCACTCTTACCCTTTGGATCATAGCGATCGCCTGCATCAATGCTGACCTCAATATCCACCATCGGCAAGGCCTTGGTTTGAACTAAAAAAGCTTTCGCACCATTTACTGCGGGCAATTGCTCTATGGGCAAGATGGCATATGCACTGTGTATCCAAGCAATAAACAGGAATATCCCAAAAACAAATGCTTGTTTAACGGAGAAAGGGGGCTTCATTTTGTAGCTCCCTTACTCGAGACATCCGCAGTATTACGAACTTGAGGATCCAACACTGCAATCGTCAAGCCGCTATCCACTAAATATTTTTTTGCTACCGCTTGAACTTGTTCGGGTGTGATGGTTTGCATTTTTTCCAAAATTGTGTCGATATCACGCCATGAGAATCCAGCCATTTCGATACTGCCAATTTCCATTGCCTGACCAAAGATGGAATCCCGTTTATAAATTTGATCGGAAAGCAGGTGGACCTGAATCCGCTTTAACTCGGAATCCAAAATACCTTTTGCCATTAATTCATTCAAGACCCCGCGAATAGCGGCTTGCGATTGTGCAATCGTTTTTCCTTTTGCCACGCGCGCACTGATCGTAAATAATTCTGGCCCACGAGAAATCATGTCATAACTGACATTGATATCGTTGACCACACGCTCTTGCTTCACCAAGATTCGATCTAAGCGGGCGTTGTCATAACCATCCAGCACTCCGGCAAGTAATTCAAGGGCATAAGGCTCAACATCATCTAACTTGCCAGGCTCTAAACGAGGAACCTTCCAGGCCATTGCAAGCTGCAAACTATCAGCAGGTGCTTTCACTTCTACCTGCTTGATACCCTTTTGAGGTGGCTCAATTTGTGGTTTGCGAACCGGTAATTCACGTGCCTGAGCAGGGCCATAATATTTCTCGACCATACGCAAGGTTTGCTCTGGATCAACATCCCCGCTAATCACAACGACTGCATTATTAGGCGCATACCAACTCTGATACCAGTTACGCGCATCAACTGCTTTCATATTTTGCAAATCATTCATCCAACCAATCACAGGATGACGATAAGGCGAACTCATAAAAGCGGTTGCCATCAAGGATTCATTTAATAGGCTAGCTGGATTATCTTCGGTGCGTAAGCGCCGCTCTTCCATGATCACCTGAATTTCTTTGGCATATTCTGCATCATCAAAATTGAGATTAGACATACGGTCGGCTTCTAGCTTCATCACATCGTTTAATTTTGATTTTTCAACCTGCTGAAAGAAGGCGGTGTAATCACGATTGGTAAAGGCATTCTCGCGCCCTCCCACGGCAGCAACTAAGCGGGAGAATTCACCGGCTTTTACTTGATCGGTACCCTTAAACATCATATGCTCAAGGACATGGGCTACGCCAGTGCGACCATTGGTTTCATCAATTGATCCTGCGCGATACCAAACCATATGTGCCACAGTAGGAGCGCGATGGTCCTCCCTCACAATGAGTTTGAGGCCATTCGAGAGTTGGTACTCATGGGTATCAGCAGTCTGATTTGCTTCAGCGCATGCCAATAAAGGCATACAGAGCAAGAAAAGCAAAGAAAGCCGCGGTAAAACGCTGCGCATCTGTAAGATCACTGTATCTCCAAAAATTAAATTGATAAGATGCATCTTTTAAATTGTATCGATTATGTTCGGCCTACGTAAAACCCTCGGTTCTCTATTTAAATCCAACCAAACTGACGAAGCTTGGTTTGAGACTCTCGAAGAGACACTCATCCAAAGTGATGTGGGACTACCCACCACTGAGCAATTGATGATTAAGCTGCGTAAAGCAGCAAAGTCAGAAAAGGCATCTACCCCTGAAGACTTACAACAACTTCTCATCCAAGAGGTCGCCGCATTACTTGGCGCCATAGAGCCCTCACCCAACCCCTTATATACCCATACCTTAATAGGTAGCCCTGAAGTTTGGCTGGTAATTGGCGTGAATGGGGCAGGCAAGACAACCACCATCGGCAAGTTATGTCGACTCTTTCAGTCGCAGGGTAAATCAGTCCTATTGGCCGCTGGCGATACCTTCCGTGCTGCGGCACGCAATCAATTGCAAGAGTGGGGTGGGCGCAACCAGGTTGATGTCATCACTCAAGAAGGTGGTGACGCAGCGGCAGTGGCGCATGACGCCATCCATTCGGCCATCTCACGCAAAAGCGATATTCTCATTATTGATACGGCCGGACGTCTGGCAACGCAAGACCACCTGATGGAAGAGCTTAAGAAGGTCAAGCGCGTCATCGGCAAAGCCCTACCCGGGGCACCACACCAGACCTTACTCGTTCTAGATGGAAACACTGGACAAAATGGTTTGAGCCAAGTCAAGGCATTTCATGCAGCCCTTGGTCTTACCGGAATCATCGTGACTAAGCTCGATGGCACTGCAAAAGGGGGGGTAATCTGCGCCCTTGCCCATACTCTGAAAGACGGCCCAAAACCAGCCATTCTGGCCCTTGGAAAAGGTGAGGGAATTGACGACCTAGTCCCCTTCACTGCCGAGCAATATTCAGCAGAATTATTCAATTAAATCAGTTGCTTGCAAAAGTAAAAAAGCATTAGCAGTCTCTTAACAGGAGTGCTAAAATGGAACTTATTCACACTTAAAAAATTCAAAAAAATGGTTCAAAAGAAAGCTGATAAACCGCTATTGCAAGCCAGGCAAACATTGCCAGCAGCGCAGACTGCTGGTGGTTCGCTTGCTTTTCCAATGTTGCCATCCCTCGGGATTGGCACACTCGATGCCTACATTAATTATGTTAATCGCGTCCCCATGCTCAGTGCTGCTGAAGAACTCCATCTTGCGCAGGAATTTCGTCGCACTGAAAATGTGGATGCCGCTAAAACCTTGGTGTTATCACACCTACGTTTAGTCGTCTCCGTTGCCCGCCAGTATCTTGGGTATGGTATTCCACACGCCGACCTCATACAAGAAGGTAATGTAGGCTTGATGAAGGCTGTGAAGCGCTATGACCCTACTCAGGGGGCACGCTTAGTATCTTATGCAATTCATTGGATCAAAGCCGAGATTCATGAATATATTCTCAAAAACTGGCGCCTCGTTAAGGTTGCCACTACCAAAGCACAGCGAAAGTTGTTCTTCAATTTACGCAGCAATAAACCGACTCTCAGCGCATTAACTCCCGGTGAAATTGAGGCGCTTGCAAAAGCCCTCGACGTTAAGGGGTCCGATGTCAGGGAAATGGAAATGCGCTTGGCTGGCGGTGATGTTGCACTGGACAGTGATGATAGCGACGAAGATGCTGCCTACGCACCCATTCAGTGGCTCAGTGATAGCACTCAGGAGCCTACTGAAATGATGGCCGCTGCCCAAACGGATGCACTCCAAGGACCTCAGCTAAACAACGCCTTGATGGCATTAGATGAGCGCAGCCGAAATATTGTGCAATCTCGCTGGTTAGCGATGGATGCCGATGGTCATGGCACAAAAACATTACATGATTTAGCTGATGAATACGGCATCTCTGCCGAACGCGTGCGCCAAATCGAGATGTCCGCTCTGAAAAAAATGCGGGCGATGCTACAAGCACCAGCCGCTTAATTTTTTACTGTTTCAACAACTCTTTCAAGTCTTGCGCTAAGGTCTGCGGACCTTGCGCATGCTTGATAAATAATCGCAATTGCCCATTACGGTCAAAAGCATAGCTGCCTGCGGTGTGATCAATGGTATATGAACCCGGGCTCGATCCGGGCACTTTCTTGTAGTAAATCTTAAAGTCTTTGGTAACCTTTTCTAAAGCAGCATCATCCGCTGGTCGTAGACCCAGAAAACGCGGATCAAAAGCCGGTACATACTGTTTTAGTATCGCTGCCGTATCTCGCTGTGGATCGACTGTCACAAAAAGAACTTGTACCTGATTTGATTGGGGCCCTAGCAAGTTCATTGCTTGCTCCATCTCTGTCAAAGTAGTTGGACAGACATCGGGGCACTGGGTATAACCAAAAAACATTACTACCACTTTGCCTTTGAAATCTTCCAATGTTCTGGTCTTATCATCCGGATCTAGCAAGCTAAATTCTTTACCAAATGCGGTACTTCCAGTGATATCCACATTCGTAAAACTGGCTTTTGGGCTGCAGCCCAATAGGGCAAGCCCCAAAATAGAGGCGGCGATTAACGATCCAAGGCGATAGAGTGGATTTCTCATTATTTTCTTAAATGAAATAGTGATCTATCAACAGGGCTGCAAATAAGAGTGATAAATAAGTGATAGAAAAACGGAAGGTCCTCTTTGCCAAGGCATCGCTATAAGAGATAAATAAGGCAATGACATAAGTCAGGAAGATGAAACCCAAAAGCACGGCTGCAATCAGATAGACCAAGCCACTCATCCCATAGATGTATGGAAGTAAGGTGGCTGCAATCAAAATCAGGGTGTAAAGCAAAATATTGAGTAGTGTAAAGCGCTCACCATGCGTGACGGGTAGCATTGGCAATCCGGACTGTGCGTAGTCATCACGACGATACAAAGCTAAGGCCCAAAAATGTGGGGGCGTCCATACAAAAATAATTAACACCAAGAGCCATGCTTCAGCAGACAGGCTATTAGTAACTGCGGCCCAACCTAGGGCTGGTGGCATTGCCCCAGACAATCCACCAATGACAATATTTTGCGGAGTCGCTGGTTTTAATAGCCAGGTATAAATCACCGCATAACCCACAAAAGTTGCAGCAGTCAGCCACATCGTTAAGGGATTGGTGAAGTTCCACAAAATGACCATTCCAAGGGAGCCCAAAATGATCGAGAAAATCACAATATGAATAGGCTTTAGCTCACCTGTAGCAGAAGGCCTCCAAGATGTTCGCTTCATTTTTGCATCAACTGCCTGCTCAATTAGACAATTCATTGCAAAAGCAGCGCCTGCCAATAGCCATATACCAACAATCCCGCCAAGCAAAATTGGGTATGGGACCATGCCAGGGGTGGCAAGAAACATCCCAATCACAGCACAAAAAACGGCTAACTGAGTGACCCGAGGCTTTGTTAAGACCCAATATTGTCGCCAACGAGGCATCGGGACTACGGCGGTGGAATTAGGGCTACTCATGATGGTCTTCTATCTTAATTGAATCGGGGATTTCCAGCTCGCCCAATAACTCATTCGTACTAAACAAAACACTAAAGCGGCTGCGCCGCCGGTATGCATTAAAGCCGCCAACAATGGCCACTGAAAGACCACATTAGAAATTCCTGTAATTACCTGGAGAATTAAAAGCCCCAACAGCAATTTGGATAAGGACTTTAACTGGGGTAACTGACGTGCAACGAAAAACAAAGTGGTCAGCACAAGCAAAACGAGCACCGCAAAAAGACGATGCGCCCAATGAATAGTCTGTAATGCAGTCGGAGAGAGATACTCACCTCCTGCGGTGAGGCCTAAGTGTCGCCACAGCGTAAAACCTTCTTGCCACTGTGTTTCAGGCCAAAATGCTCCTAAGCAAGTCGGAAAATCAGGACAAGCCAGCACGGCATAATTTGTACTGACCCAGGCACCTAAGAAAATTTGCACGCCAAGTACTCCAAAGGCAGCAGCGAGTAACTTAGCTGGCAAGCGCTCTTGATTGGCTGGTTCTGCAGTTTTATGAAAGCATGCTTGATTTGCGTAAGCAGTTAAGCATCCAAGCAAAACAATTGCTAAGAGCAAATGGGTGCTCACAATAATCGGTTGCAATTTCAGCGTGACTGTCCATGCACCAAATGCCCCTTGAATACAGACCAAGAGCAATAAACCCAAACTGCCATACAGTGGTTTAGTGCCAAGCGACTTCACCTTGCTGTACGCCATAAGCAGTTGCACCACAATTAATGTACCAACTGTCATTGCTAGGTAGCGATGAATCATTTCAATCCATGCTTTTGCAAGTGATACAGGCCCCGTCGGAAAAGCGGCATTTGCCTCCTGAATATCTCCCAGAGCGTGCCATGGATTAGAGGTGCCATAGCAACCTGGCCAATCAGGACAACCCAATCCAGAATCACTCAGACGTGTAAAAGCACCGAACACAATCAGATCAAATGTCATGAAGACTAAGAGCCAATTGAGTTTTTCAAAAAAACCATACTCGCGCTTTTGCCACAGATAAGTCAAAGGCAGGCCTGCAAAGACAATTGCAATGACCGCAAGCTCGAGGAATAAAGCAATGCTGCTCATTGCAATTTTTCGCCCTTGTAATTAATGCGCAGGAGCTTCTCTAAATCCTTCTTGATGCTGCCAAACTCCTTAGGAGAATTAGTCACCGGAAAATACATCATCTTTGCACCACTGGGATCGATCAGCTGGATTTGCTGTCCTGCACCTTCGTGATTGAGCCACTGCATAAACTGCGCTTTAAGTTCTGGGTTGGATGGCAGATCTTCAACAGTAAAACCAGCGGTTTCATGATCATAGGCAAGGGCTATTTCTGGGTCCACTTGCTTGCCATCGGTATTCACCCACAGCAGTTGTACGCGATTACTTTCCCTGCCCATTGCTACGCGCAATTGGCGCATCAAAAATAATGCTTCAAGGCATTTAGTATTCTGCACCGTACAATCGCCCGCTGGACGAGCTGCCACTAAAGTCCACTTACCTTGAAGAGGTAAAGCAAACCAAGCGGGATTGGTTTCTTGGACAGGCTGAACCAGCGTGCCGTAATTCGTTTTGCCACCCTCAGGCTTATATACATAGTAAGCAAAATAAGATGCTAGTACTGGGGCAGCGCAGGCCAATAATAAAAACAGCATTTGTATGCGCCCACGCTTAGTGCGTGCATTGATTGCCGAAGGATCCATTTGAGATGCCGGAATTAATACTTCGTTTTCATTCACTCTGATCACCACCTTGTTGCCGATATTGTTTTAAACCAGTCACCAGCCAAAAAATAAAGCCACACAATGCCAAAGCAAACCACTGGAAGGCATAAGCATGATGGCGCTCGACTCCTGTTGTTGGGGGTGCCCAACTCCTCGCCAAACCATCCAAGCCATCTACATTGGTTTCGCGCAATATAAATGGCAGCTGTTGCCACTGGTGCAAATTCGCTTCTTTTGCTAAATCTAAATTCTGCTCAATCCGGGGCCTGACAATAGGTCCATCATTTTTACCCAAGTCATACACCTTGCCTGGATTTGCCAAAGCAATACCCTCAACTACAACAAGGCCATCGGGGGTGCTGACAGGTGGTAATTCTGTACGGTTTTCAGTGTTACGGGGAGCCCAGCCTCGGTTTACCCACAACACAGTATCACTGCCCTGCAATTGAAAGGGCGTCATGACAAAAAAACCAGACTGAGCGGCGCTATTAGCACCACCTGCTGGTATAGGACGAGGGCGGTTATCGAGCCAAATAGTTTGACTGGGCAAGTAATGCCCTTTAGCAACGACACGCCGTTGTAATACTTCTTCTAGAGTCCAAGAGCGGCCATTTAAAGCCAATGGCGGTAATTGGGCATGCTCAGCCATGCTTTGCGACAAGGCCATCTTTTGGTGCGCTCTATCTAGTTGCCAGACCCCTGCAGCGCAACCCACCCCAATTACAAAAAGGGCTGATACAGTAGCGACTAGACGAGAGCCGATGAGGCTAGTGAATATATTCAAGGGGTTCGCAGAATGAAATGGGTTATAGCAATAGCATTATTAATGATTGTTGGCAGTCTTGGTTCCGCCCTATTCTTTATGATGCGCGACAAAGGTGGTAGCTCAAGAATGATTCATTCTTTGATGTTACGCATCGGCTTATCAATCGCATTATTTGCAGGAATCTGGATTGCTCACTACTTTGGGCTCATTGAGTCTACCGGTATTCAGGTGGGAGTCAGGTAAACAGCTTGAGGATGCAAAGGCCATAAAACACATCGGGGCTTTAAGCCCCGATTTTTGTCTCTCATTACATCCAGTAAACAGCGATGTAAAGACCAAGCCAGACTACGTCAACAAAGTGCCAATACCAAGCCGCACCCTCAAATGCGAAATGATGCTCAGCAGTGAAGTCCCCGCGAATTGCGCGACGCAAAACAATTGCCAACATCAAGCCACCCAAGAATACGTGGAATCCATGGAAACCAGTCAACATAAAAAAGGTGGAGCCATAAATACCAGAGGTTAATTTCAAGCCAAGCTCATGGTATGCGTGGTAGTACTCAAAACCCTGGAAGCACAAGAAAATGAAACCCAAGCTGACTGTTGCAGCCAAACCAATAATGGCCTGCTTGATGTGATTTTCACGCAATGCATGATGTGCATAGGTCACAGTCACACCAGAGCTTAAAAGTAACAATGTATTGATTGTTGGGATTGGCCAAGGACCCATCGTCTCAAACTGAGGGATCAAGCCAGCAGGGCCGGCATTCGGCCATACCGCTGTAAAGTTGGGCCAGAGTAATTTGCCTTCAACAGAACCGAGCCAAGGCATTGCAATATTGCGCGAATAGAACAAAGCAGCAAAGAAAGCACCAAAGAACATAATTTCTGAGAAGATGAACCAGGCCATCGACCAGCGATAGGAAACGTCGACGTTTGTACCATTCTTACCAGTATTTGATTCAGCAATCGTGTCACCAAACCAGTGGTAGAGAGAAAACAGCACCCATACGACACCGGCAATCGCCAAAGGACCGCCCCAGCTTGTGTGGTTTACCCAGCCAGTCATGCCAAAACCAAAAGCAATTAAGCCAATAGCCGTCACGACTGGATGTTTAGACAGTCCAGGGACAAAATAGTATGGGGTTGAATTGGATGACATCGTATTTCCTCTATTCAATCAAAAAATAATCAATGGGACACAACTGCTTTAACAATCAGGAGGAGCACACTCATAAAAATCAAAGCGCCCAGCACTCCCGCAATAATAATGTGGATAAAACTCAACGAAGCTACATCGTCTTGTAAACCCGATTTCTTACGGACACCTAAAAAAGCCCACATCACAGCAATCATTGACTGCAAAAAAGAACTTTTCTTTTTCATGAGGCCACCTTCGATTTAGGCGCTTCAGGTACTGCATGTTGACCCTCGCCTACCTCGAAGAATGTGTAAGACAAGGTAATCGTCTTCACATCTTGCGGTAAACCAGCATCAATAATAAAAACCACCGGCATAGTCTTTGTTTCATGCGCAGCTAAAGTTTGCTGCTGAAAACAAAAACATTCCAGCTTAGTGAAATACTCGGTCGCCACCTTAGGAGCGTAACTGGGAATGGCCTGAGCCTGCACAGCACGATCCAAATTATTGGATACCTGATAATCAATTTGCATCATTTCACCAGGATGCACTTCCAAAAAATTCTTTAGTGGGCGAAATGAAAACGGCCCACGACTATTGGAATCAAACTCAACCGTAATCACACGGGAATAATCTACTTGGGTGTTGCCAACCTTATTCGGGCTATAGGCACGCACACCATAGTCATTCTTATTCGTTAAAACATTGATACCAGTTACTTCACATAAAGCTTTGTACATCGGCACTAGGGCATAGCCAAAACCAAACATCATTACTGACACTATTAAAAGCTTCAGCAAAATTTGACGATTAAGCGTTTGCAGGCCTGCCATATCAACTTAATTGGGATTAACCCAAAACACTCCGCTTGAGAACGATGCCAATAAAAAATATGACAGCGACACTCAAAAGGGTAAGCCCCATTCTGCGATTATTCGCAGCTAGGGCTTCCTTAGAGCTGGAATTAAATTCCGGCTTCATGCATTTGTTCTGCACTTGGAGGTGTTTCAAAAGTATGGTGGGGTGCTGGTGAAGGCACTGTCCACTCCAAACCTTTGGCACCATCCCAAGGCTTCATGGGCGCTTTTTGACCTTGACCACGGTACGCAGGCAATACAACAAATACCAGGAAATACACCTGAGCCAGACCAAAGCCGAGCGCACCAATCGAAGCAATCATATTGAAATCAGCAAACTGAGTTGGGTAGTCTGCATAACGACGTGGCATACCTGCTAAGCCCAAGAAATGCATTGGGAAGAAGGTGATGTTGAAGAAAATCATGGAAGCCCAGAAATGGATCTTGCCACGAGTTTCGCTAGCCATATAGCCAGTCCACTTTGGACACCAGTAATAGAAACCAGCAAACATCGCAAACAAGGAACCAGCAACCAATACATAGTGGAAGTGCGCAACCACGTAATAGGTATCTTGTAGGCCAATATCAATCGGAGCCATTGCCAGAATCAACCCAGTAAATCCACCCATGGTGAATACGAAAATAAATCCAACCGACCACAGCATCGGTGTTTCAAAGGTCATTGACCCTCTCCACATGGTTGCAACCCAGTTAAAAATCTTCACACCTGTTGGAACCGCAATCAACATGGTTGCGTACATAAAGAACAGTTGGCCTGTCACTGGCATACCAGTTGCAAACATGTGATGCGCCCAAACAATGAAGGACAAAATCGCAATAGATGCAGTGGCATACACCATGGAGCTATAGCCAAACAAGGTTTTTCTGGAGAATGCAGGAATGATCTCACTGATGATGCCAAACGCAGGCAAAATCATGATGTAAACCTCTGGGTGACCGAAGAACCAGAAAATATGCTGGAACATGATCGGGTCGCCACCACCAACTGCAGAGAAGAAGCTGGTACCGAAATGACGATCAGTCAACACCATGGTGATTGCGCCAGCCAATACAGGCATTACAGCAATTAACAAGTAAGCAGTAATCAACCAAGTCCAGCAGAACATGGGCATCTTCATCAATGTCATGCCGGGAGCGCGCATATTCAAAATGGTCACGATGATATTAATCGAACCCATGATGGAAGAAGCACCCAATAAATGGAGGGCAAAAATCGCCATATCTAAGCCAGGGCCCATTTGATTAGTTAATGGCGCATAGAGAGTCCAACCGCCAGCAGGTGCACCGCCCGGCGCAAAGAAAGAGCCGAACAATAAACAAGCAGCTACTGGAAGAATCCAGAAGCTGAAGTTGTTCATACGTGCAAAGGCCATATCTGAAGCACCAATTTGCAATGGCACCATCCAGTTCGCAAAGCCAACAAAGGCTGGCATGATCGCACCGAACACCATGATCAAACCATGCATGGTGGTGAGCTGATTAAAGAACTCAGGGCGGAAAAATTGCAAGCCTGGCTGGAATAACTCCAAACGAATACCCAAAGCCATGGTTCCGCCAGCCAACAGACTGATAAACGAGAACATCAAATACATCGTGCCAATGTCTTTATGGTTGGTTGCGAACAACCAACGACGCCAGCCGTGTGGCGTGTGATCATCATGCGCGTGATCGTGTGCGTGGTCAATGGTAGTAGAGACTGTGCTCATGGATTACTCCGAGTTAGTTATATCTAAATAAGTTAATTAGTTTGCTGCGCGAGCATTTGCAACATCTTGAGTCTGAATCACTTCACCGGTTTTGTTGCCCCAAGCGTTACGTTCATACGTAATCACAGCGGCAATATCACCATCAGAAATTACGCCACCCCATTTAGGCATCGCATTCTTCCCGTTGAGTACCAGGTGGATCTGATCGGCTTTAGGGCCAAGAACCATTTTGCTGCCATCTAATGCTGGGAAAGCTCCCATTCCCTTACCGTTGGCCTGATGGCAAGCGGCACAATTGGCGGCATACACTTTGGCACCACGCTCTTTTTGCTCATCTAGCGTGTAAATCTTGGAAGGATCATCTGAAGCAGCAGCCATTTCTTTTTTCTTCTGCTCAACCCATTTGGTGTAATCCTCCTGGGAAACTACTTTGACAACAATCGGCATAAAAGCATGCTCAGCTCCGCACAACTCAGAACACTGACCACGGAAAGTACCAATCGTTTCAGCCTTAAACCAGGTGTCACGCACAAATCCAGGAATCGCATCTTGCTTTACGCCGAACGCTGGAATTGTCCATGAGTGAATCACGTCATTAGCCGTCGTGATTAAACGAATCTTTTTACCAACCGGCACGACCATCTCGTTATCTACTTCCATCAAGTAAGTATCTGACTTTGGTGCCAAGTTATTGATCGCTTCACGCGAAGTAGAGAGAGTGGATAAAAAGCTAATGCCTTCGCCCTCGCCCTTAATGTAGTCATATCCCCATTTCCACTGGTATCCAGTCGTTTTAATGGTGATATCAGAATTAGTGGTGTCCTTCATCGCTACAACTGTTTTTGTCGCAGGCAATGCCATACCGATCACGATGAGCAATGGCACGACTGTCCAAAGAATTTCAACAGTGATGCTTTCATGGAATGAGGCAGATTTATGGCCTATGGATTTGCGGTGCCTGAGGATGGAGTAAAACATCACCCCAAAAACACCCACAAAAATGACAGCACAGATAACCAACATCATCCAATGCAACCAATGGATTTGAGCCATGATTTTGGTTGCAGGAGCTGCAAAATTGAGCTGGTTTACAGCGGGGCCGCCAGGCATATTTTCAGTTGCGTGAGCAAATGCAGTTCCAAAGGCTGCTACTACATAGAGCGAAGCCCTAGTGACTTTTCCAAATAAATTCATCTTATTCTCTGTTTATTGTCGTGAATACCTGGGGCAAAACAGCCTCAGATAGTCCAAAAAGCGGTATCAAGCCAATACATCCAGCCAAGATTATAGGGTTAATTAGGTATATCAACAAACCGCATAAACAGTGCCTTAACCAATCTTGACAATGGTCTAAATGATAGTAAGCACTTACACTTAAGCAGAATCACTCCTAGTCTTGCGTCCGATTTGATTTACATCAATATAAGCAAGCTGATTTTGTGCTTTTGCAAGGTGCTTTCCAACCGCCCAAGCATGCCCATAAACTAACTCTAGGGTCAGCTTGTTGGGTAAATCCCCAATAGTTGATGCGCTAGCAGCAGGCTTTTCGATCAATCCAAGGTTGACTGCATCATCAATTAGTAATTTTGGTGATTCGTAGTCCAAATGGAGCAATTCCATATCCATAACAGGATCGGCAAAACGCACACCAAGCAATGCATCCCCCATATCGTGCATATCCCAAGGACTCGCGAGTTTTTTGGGCTGAATCCCGGTAACAGGCAATTCTGCGCCGAGCTCCTTACCAGTATCTGGGCCAAGATAACTAAAAGTAAGTAATCCACCCTCCCGCAATACCCGCCAGCACTCGCCTAAAAAGCGCTTAGGATCAGCCAAGTCTTGGATGAGCAAATCGCTAAAAATTAAATCCACTGAATTATTGGGCAAATCAATCCGCCCCGTCTTGAGGTAGACCTCCAAGGAAAATCGCGTGTCTTTTTTAAATACCGAGCGCCAGAATCTAGAAACCCTCAATCGCAAGGGCTCTTTGCTTGCATCAAGCTCCTGCGCGCTATGAATAGACGCATTGGGGAAGCGTTTCGCTAAAAACTGCAGGTGTGCCCCAGGGAAATCTGGGATCAGCAAAAGGTCTTTTGCCTCCAGCTTCACAATGTCCAGTTTTTGCAGCATTCGATCTGCAATTTCATCCTGTAGCCATCTGATTGATTGGGTCATTGCCTCAGTATACTCAGCGCCCCATGCGCTTATTGAACAATCTTTTCACCTCGGTTTGTGCCCATATTTTGCCAACCTCATGCATTTCCTGTGGATCGTTTCAGCGCGATAGTTTGTGCCTCAAATGCACCACTCAACTGACAGCAAATGGCCTATTCAATTACGTATGTTGCTTGCAGTGCGGCGTCCCACTACAAGCAGATGAGACATCCCAAGTTCATTGCATTCAGTGCATCAGGACACCACCCTATTTTGATCAAACCATTTGCCTTGATCGCTATCTCGGTTGTTTGCAAAACGCATTGCACTTGCTCAAATACCAAAAGCGCTTAGCTTATGCGCATGGGCTGGCACAAGTATGGGATCAATTCATTCCGAGGGACCTAAAAACCCATCATGCTCACTTTCTCTTACCAGTGCCATTAAGCAAAGAAAAACTCGCGATGCGAGGCTTCAATCAAAGTTGGGAAATTGCGCGTCGTATTCAATGCCCAGAGCAGATGCAAAGGCTGCCAAACGTTTTATTGCGCCTCCATCATCCGGTACAGCAAGCATTAGCTAGCAGATCAGCGCGTGAACTTGCGATTCGCGATCAGTTTTATATTAATCCACTCTATCGTGCCCAATTAGAGCAACAAACAGTGGTGGTATTCGACGATGTCATGACTACCGGAGCAACCTTCAATGAAATCGCGCGCATTCTGAAGGACAATGGGGTATCGCGCGTAATTAATTGGGCGGTGCTGCGCACTCTAGAGCCACAACAAACTAAAACTCTCCATGTTTAATATCGTCTTATTCGAACCTGAAATCCCTCCAAATACTGGCAATATCATTCGCCTATGCGCAAATACGGGCGCAAAATTACATCTGATAGAGCCCTTAGGCTTCCCCATGGAAGATGCGAAATTGCGCCGAGCTGGGCTTGATTACCATGAGTTTGCAAAAGTAAAAGTGCATCCCAGTTGGAAAGCATTTCTTGAGAATGAAAAGCTACCAGTCGATAGGATGTTTGCTTTAACAACCAAAGGTTCTGGGAAGTTTCATGAAGGCATCTATTTGCCCAATGACTACTTTGTCTTTGGCTCTGAAACAAAAGGGATTAGCGATGAAGTGAGGGGCTCTATACCCGCTCCAAATCGCATGCGCTTAGCCATGCAAGATGGCAGTCGCAGTCTCAATCTATCCAATACGGTTGCCATTGTGGTATATGAAGCCTGGCGTCAAAGCGCTTTTACAGGCGGTAACTAAGTTTCAATTTTGGGGTCGCGCCCCATCAATTTAGTAACAGCCTCCAATGGAGTGAGTTTGCCTGCAAGCACCTCACCCATGCTAGCTGTAATGGGCATTTCAACGCCTAAGCGCTTAGCTAGATTACCTACTGCAGCGGCACATAAAACACCTTCCGCTACGTGCCCCAAGTTATCTAAAATTTCTTGCAAAGATTTGCCGGCTGCTAGCGCAAGGCCCACCTGGCGGTTACGAGACAGATCGCCAGTAGCTGTCAAAATTAAATCGCCCACACCAGTCAAACCCATGCATGTTTCAGACTTGCCACCAGCAGCCTTCACCAAACGCATCATCTCCGCAAGACCGCGCGTTAACACCGCTGCGCGGGCATTGAGCCCAAGATCGAGACCATCACCAATTCCAGCGGCAATCGCTAGGACATTTTTAATGGCGCCACCCAATTCCACACCAATCAAATCATCACTTGCATAGATGCGCATATTGCCATGATGAAAAGCGGCTTGAACAATCTCACATAAAGTCTTGGACTTACTTGCAACGGTTAAGGCACAAGGCATTCCTTGCGCAACCTCTTTAGCAAAACTGGGACCCGATAAAGCGCCGTAAGAATGCACTAAACCATGATGATGTAAACGGTCTTGGCGCTCAACCACTTGATGTGGCAAGAGCGCCGTATCGGGCTCAAGCCCTTTACATAACCACACAATGTGTAAAGGGTGCTTCGCGAGCTCTAATATCTGAGAAATGGTGTCAGACAAACCCGCCATTGGGGTGGCAATCACCAAAAGATCATCTGACGACAATCTAGCAATAGCCTTCTCAAAATGAGCTTCTAACTCAAGGCCGGTTGGCAAAGTTGCGCCCGGTAAATACGCCTGGTTTTGACCGGTCTTTTTAATCTCCGCAATTTGCGCAGGGCTACGGGACCAAAGGCATACATCTGCACTTGGGAGGTGGCGAGCTGCTTGCGCAGCCATGGCTGTTCCCCAAGCACCAGCTCCAAGCAGCGTCACTTTCATGATTCTGAGAGCTCGTGAATGAAATTAGTTAGGAAGACTTCCCTTGGCTTCTGCAAGCGCCGCCTCTTGTGCCTGACGGATACGGTGCTCATACATGCCGTGGAAATTAATCTCATTGAGATGAATGGGTTGGAAGCCTGCGCGACTAATCACATCAGCAATGTTAGAGCGTAAATATGGATACAAAATCGTCGGGCAAGCAATACCCAACATAGGGTCAATTTGCTCTGGTGGAATATGGTTGAATTCAAAAATTCCAGCCTGTTTTACCTCTACCAAAAACAGCACTTTTCCATCAACCTTAGCAGTAACCGTTGAGATCAAAGCGACCTCGAAAATTTCATCACTGAGACGATTTACCACTACATCCACCTCAACTTCTACTGTTGGTTCTGCAGCCACCAAGAGAATCTGGGGTGCATTGGGCTGCTCAAGCGATAAATCTTTCAAATAAATACGCTGAATACGAAAGCCAGGGTGTTTCGCTTCTTCACTATTTTCTGGTGCAGCGGCAGTATTTTCAGTCATCACAAATTCCTTATTAATTTTTCAAGCATTAAGCTAAGAGCGCATCCAATTTACCTGCGCGATCGAGCGCGGCTAAATCATCGAAACCCCCAACATGGGTATCGCCAATGTAAATTTGAGGGACAGTACGCCTTCCGGTTCGAGTCATCATGACCTCGCGCTGGGCAGGATCGCGATCGATCAGAATCTTTTCAATATTTTGTATACCCTTCTTTTGCAGCAATTTCTCTGCCATCACACAGTAAGGACAGACTTGGGTGCTATACATCGTGACCGGAGGCATAAGTTCTTTCTTATTTCACCAATGGAAGAATGGCTGCCTTCCAGGCTGCAACGCCACCTTGCAGGGTGGCAACCTCAGAAAAGCCTAATTGGCGCACTTGGCCAATTGCCTTAAGTGACTCAGACCCCGTTTCACACACCAGAACTACAGGGTGTTTACGGTTCAATTTCATCTTTTCTAGACTAGCAGCGAGGTCCGCGGAAGAAAGGCGTTTTGCACCGGGTAAATGGCCCAGTTTGAAGGCCTCTTCAGGTCGTAAATCAAATACATAGGCCTTGCGGCGATTAATCCAAATGGTTGCCTCGGTGGGAGACAAGCCTTTTCCGCTAATAAGCGTAGATAATGTAGGGAGGAAAAGCGCGATGCCTGAAACTACCAATAAGGCGATCAGCGCTAAATTATCAATTTGCGTGAGAAAGTTCATCACCGGATTATAGAATGGCTCTATGAAACAACTTGTCCTTATTCGTCATGGCGAATCCGCCTGGAACCTTGAAAACCGCTTTACTGGCTGGGCCGACGTTGACTTAACCCCCAAAGGGACTGAACAAGCCCTTGCTGCAGGTGAAGACCTGCGAAAAGCAGGTTATGAGTTCGATGTTGCCTATACCTCCGTTTTGAGAAGGGCTATCCGTACCCTATGGCACGTTCAAGACGCTATGGACTTGATGTGGATTCCCGTAGTTCATAGCTGGAGACTGAATGAGCGCCATTATGGCGCCCTTACTGGCCTTAATAAGGCTGAAACCGCTGCAGAATATGGCGACGAGCAAGTACATATTTGGCGCCGTTCATATGATGTAAGGCCACCACTCCTGGAGACTCGTGATGAGCGCAACCCTCAACATGATCGCCGCTATTCAAAATTAGCTACGGCAGACATTCCTTTGGGTGAGTGCCTTAAAGACAATGTGGAGCGCGTACTCCCTTTATGGAATGAATCTATTGCACCCGCACTGAAAGCCGGTAAACGTGTTCTATTGGTTGCGCACGGCAATAGTATTCGCTCTTTAATTAAGTACTTAGATCAAGTCTCCGATAGCGATATCATGGAAATTAATGTCCCTAACGGTGTACCACTCGTTTATGAATTGGATGACAACCTCAAGCCAATCAAACATTTTTATTTGAATCAGGGTTAAAAATACATGCGTCAATTTTTGAAAAACTTTGCCCTCATCGCGGTTGGTCTGATTGCGGGGGTTTTTGCAACCATTCAAATCTCAGCTACCGCACAACAGAATGCGCAGCTTCCATTAGATGAATTGCGTACCCTCTCCAATGTATTTGCGCAAATCAAGCATGACTATGTGCAACCAATTGATGACAAGCAGTTACTAACGGATGCCGTCAAAGGAATGGTGAGCAGCTTAGATCCGCATTCCACCTTTTTGGATAAAAAAGATTTTGAAGAGATGCAGGAGCAAACTTCAGGTAAGTTTGCTGGCTTAGGCATCGAAATTACTTCTGAAGATGGCGTAGTAAAAGTTCTCAATCCAATTGAAGACACTCCTGCCTCACGTGCTGGCTTACAAGCAGGCGATCTCATTACTCGCTTAGATGACAAACCGGTGCGCGGCATGTCATTAGACAAAGCAGTGCGCACTATGCGTGGAACTCCTGGCACAAAAATTACATTGACGATATATCGCAAGAGTGAAGAACGTAGCTTTCCAGTAACCATTACGCGCGCTGAAATCAAAGTTCAATCTGTTAAAACTAAAATTCTGGATAACGATATTGCCTGGGTTCGCATCACCAGCTTCCAAGAGCGCACAGTGCCGGATCTAGCTAAAAAGTTAACCGACATTGCGGCGCAAGATCCCAAGCTGAAAGGCATCATCTTGGATCTCCGCAACAATGGTGGCGGCCTCCTGCAAGGCGCTGTTGGTGTTGCCGCAGCATTCTTACCTCCAGACTCAGTCATTGTTTCAACCAAAGGTCAGTCACCTGACTCGCAACAAGTATTTAATGCCACGCCAGCAATGTATCGACTCAATGAACCTGGCGATCCTTTGGCTGGCGTGCCTGAGATGTTTAAGAAATTGCCAATGGTCGTATTGGTTAACGCCTACTCCGCCTCTGCTTCAGAGATTGTTGCGGGCGCCCTGCAAGATTACAAACGCGCGACCATTATTGGTAAAACGAGTTTTGGCAAAGGCTCTGTTCAGACAGTTCGCCCACTCTCAAACGATTCTGCATTAAAAATTACTACCGCTTATTACTACACTCCCAGCGGTAAATCGATTCAGGCGTTTGGCATTAAACCCGATATCGCAGTCGATCAAAATAAAGATGGTGATCCCGATGATGTATTGATCACGCGTGAAGTGGATAGTGAGAAGCACCTTAAAAATACGCAGTCCTCTGAAGACAAGTTAATTGCCGATCGCGAAAAACGTCGCTTGGAAGAGTTGCAGCGCATTGAAGAAAAAAATGCGAAGAAGACGCCTGAGGAAAAAGAAAAAGACAAGAACAAAAAACCAGTCGAATTGGGAAGTGCAGATGACTTCATGCTTTCACAAGCAGTGGCATTTATTAATGGTGAGCCTGTGAAGCGCTCCTCATCCAAGCTCGAATAATTTCATTTTCAGACTACATATCTGTATATGAATGATGAGCAATTGCTGCGTTACTCTAGGCATTTGCTTCTTGAGGAAATCGATGTGCTTGGCCAAGAAAAACTCTTGGCATCACATGTTCTAGTCATTGGATGCGGGGGCTTAGGCAGTGCTGCAGCCCCCTATCTTGTTGCAGCAGGCATTGGCAAGATCACCTTGATTGATCATGATCAAGTTGAGTTAACCAATCTCCAAAGACAAATTATGTATTCCCAAGATTCGGTTGGGAAAAGCAAAGCATTGTCCGCAAAAACCTTTTTAGAAACGCTCAATCCCAATATACAAATCCATGCGATTGCTGCCAAAGCCGAGCAAGCACTCCTCGATGAGTTACTGCCTAGCGTTGATATAGTGCTCGATTGCACCGATAACTTTTCTACTCGGCAATTCATTAATGCTTGTTGTGTGGCACATCAAACGCCTCTAGTGTCAGGCTCAGCATTGGGTTTTGACGGTCAATTAACAGTGTTTGATCCCCGTCAATCTAGCTCACCTTGTTATGCTTGCATCTTCTCACCAGAAGAGCAATTTGAGGAAGTAAGCTGTTCAAGCATGGGTATCTTTTCACCATTAGTAGGAATCATTGGAGCAATGCAGGCCGCTCAATGTCTGCAACTATTGATAGGCTTTGGCGCACCTTTGGTTGGGCGACTATTGCTTTGGAATGCGCGTTCAACTCAGATAGATGAAATCAAGCTATCTCGTAACCCAGACTGCCCCGTTTGCGGCAAAGCCCACTAAGCCAATAAGAATTCAAGCGCCTTCGCTTGGGCTTCAGGCTCAACCGCCTCTAAGAGTTGTGGGATATGGGCCTGTAATTGGCCAACATCGGCCTGCAAAATTTCTTGCTTAACCAAGAGTAACTGACTGAAGTGCATTGAGAAATCGGTTAAACCCAAAGCCAATAGCAATTTAGTGAGAGCAGGGTCTCCCGCCATTTCACCGCAAACAGAAATCGGCACATTCGCACGTTTTGCTTGACTAATAATGTTCGAGAGTAAATACAAAATTGCCGGATGCAATGGGTCATACAAATGTGCCACCGCATGGTCAGCCCGGTCGATAGCCAATGTGTATTGAATTAAATCGTTTGTACCAATAGATAGGAAATCAAAGCGCTTGATAAATAAAGGTAACACCAAGGCGGCCGCAGGAATCTCAATCATTGCCCCTACTTGAATATTGGGGTTAAAAGCCTTGCCGCGTTGATGCAATTGTTGTTTGGCTTTTTCTATTAAGCGCAAAGTTTCATCAATCTCTTTTGCATGTGCCAGCATGGGAATCATGATGCGCGCTTGGCCATGGGCAGATGCCCGCAAAATGGCCCTCAATTGCGTAAGAAAAATTTCTGGCTCAGTCAGTGACCAGCGAATTGCACGTAAACCCAAGGGAGAAGTACCCGTCTGAGATAAATCCGTACCTGCACCCAAAGCCTTATCTGCCCCAACGTCAATCGTGCGAATATTGACCGGCAGGCCATGCATCAGATCGACAACGCGACGATACTCTTGATATTGCTTTTCTTCATCAGGCAGAGCTTGGTTGCGATCCATGAATAAAAATTCGGAACGAAATAGGCCAACACCCACTGCACCCACTTCAACCGCTTGCGTAGCATCTTCAGGTAATTCAATATTGGCAAACAAAGAGATATCAACGCCATCTAAGGTGCGGGTTTTTGCATACTTGAGCTGCTGGAGCTGGCGGGTATCTTCCAAGGCCTGCGCTCTGAGAGAGCGATATTCCGATAAGAGTTGCTCGTCTGGTGCAACGATGACTACACCATGCTCACCGTCAAGAATCAACCAATCGCCATGACGAATCATTTCACTGGCGTGACGCACACCCACCACCGCGGGTATTTCCATGCTGCGGGCCACAATAGCGGTGTGAGAAGTTTTGCCACCTAAATCAGTGACAAAGCCAGTGAGTGCGCGATCCTTGAAACGCAACATATCGTGAGGCGCAATATCGTGCGCAACAATAATGGCATCTACATCTACCTCACCGAATAATGCTAATTCAGGGTCTTCTGTCGATTCCTTTTCGCCCGACTTGAGTGCCTTGAGAACGCGCTCAGCAACCTGCCGTATGTCATTTGCCCGCTCTTTTAAGTAGGTATCTTCAATTTCAGAGAACTGTTCTAGCAAATCATTGAGCTCAGTCGTTAAAGCCCAAGCAGCATTTAAACGCTGGCTACGAATCAGTTTCAAGGGTTTTTCAGCTAGCGCAGGATCAGCCAAAATCATGCCATGCACATCCAAGAATGCCGCCATCTCACCCGGAGCATCTTTGGGCAAGCCATAACGTAGCTGCTCTAACTCAAGACGTACTTGCTCAAATGCATTAATTAATTTTTGCGCCTCTAACTCTTCTTTTCCTGCTTCGATTAAATAGTGGCTAACCTCTAACGCTGCACGTGAAATCAGTACCGCCTTGCCAATGGCAATGCCTTTAGATACTGGAATTCCGTGCAGGGCAAATGTCATGCTTACTCACCCTCACCAAAGCGGTCATTAATTAAATGCGTCAACGCTTGCATTGCTTCATCGGCTTGCTCGCCTACTGTTTCAAGCGTAATGGTGCTACCCATACCAGCAGCCAGCATCATCACACCCATAATGCTTTTTGCATTGATCTGCCTACCATTGCGCGACAGAAGTATTTCACAAGGAAATTGGGCTGCCAGTTGCGATAACTTGGCAGATGCTCTGGCATGCAGCCCTAGCTTATTAATAATTTCAATTTCTGAAACTGGCATGATCGGAACTGATTTCCTTCTGTTGTTATGTCACTTTAGCGCCAAGACGCAAAATCCCATGCTGACCACCCTGCAAGGCTTTTTGAGCTAAACCCTCTAAATCATCACTTCGGTGTGAAATGCAACGCATTAACATAGGAAGATTGAGTCCAGCTAAGACAATCACCGGCGCAGCTAGGCCAGTCACAGCACCAGCAGCCTCTATCTTAGAGGCCACGTTTGCCGGCGTTGCGCCCATGACATCGGTCAAAATGAGCACGCCTTTACCTGAGTTCACGCCCTTGGCGGCCTCAAGCACGCGATCAAAACTGATTTTGGTATCTTCATGTGCAGGAATATCCACCGCCCTCACTCCTTGTGGCATCACTCCAAATGCATGCTCCACAAATCCCAACATAGCACTCGCTACTGGGGTATGGGCCACAATCACAATTCCCGTCATGTCAGGCTCAATCTTTTTTCAAGTGCTTTTAACCAAAAAGCGGCAACATCAAAACCCGTTTGCTCAGTAATTTCTACAAAGCAAGTGGGGCTCGTCACATTAATCTCAGTGACATAGCCTCCAATTAAGTCGAGTCCAACCAAAAATAAACCGCGCTCATTTAAGAGGGGGGCCAACCGCTCAGCAACTCTTTTTTCAGAATCAGTTAAAGGCATTGCTACACCCTTACCACCAGCGGCTAAGTTGCCACGAATTTCACTACCTTGCGGAATGCGCGCCAATGCGAATGGCACAACCTCCCCATCAATTAAAAGTACGCGCTTGTCGCCCTGGGAGATTTCTGGCAAGAAACGTTGAACCATTAAGGTTCTTGCACCATTCTCGCCTAGCGTTTCAACAATGCTCGCCAGATTAAGGCCGTCAGGCCCTACCCGGAAAATACCCATGCCGCCCATTCCATCTAAAGGCTTCACAACAATATCGGCATGCTGTTGATGAAAGGCTTGTACTGCCTCAAGCTCACGCGTCACCAAAGTTGGTGGAATCAGCTCCGGGAACTCAGTAATCGATAATTTTTCAGAGTGATCACGAATTGCTGCAGGATTAATTCATTCCTGGATAGATATCGGACCAGGGGTGCAGTGCATCTGCGCATGGCTGCACCTTAGTTGCCATAGACTTTGCATTCTCAGCAACAATCGTAGCGCCGCTAGTCAGAATGCCTAAGCCAATAGAAATCGCACTATTGACTACACTCTCTTTATTAATTGCTGTCTTTGGCTGCATCAGGGTACCCTGAATTTTAACCAGCCCACCCAAATCAAAACCCGTTGTCAGTCCCGATTTTTCATGGGGAGCAATACTAAGATCTACTTGCTCTGTTTTCAAATTGAGCCCCCCCGATAGAACAACATTGAGGCGATCTGTTTGCACCCCCACACTCTTGGCAATGGATATCCGACCATTGCTAACGGGTAAATAAGCAACGGCGCACTCTAAAGTGGTTTGGGTCGTTTTTTTGCGCAGTGGGTTAACGGCATCCAAGAGAGTCACTACAAAATCACCGCCATCATTCAAAAAATTTGTACCCATAGTGGCCTGCCCTACAGTAAATTGAATTTTGCCACTGGAGCTAGCAAGTAATTGATGAACGCTTGCTCCAGCCCCCTTGAGATTAAATGCCATCTTGATTGGACCGCCTGTAGCCTTGTATTTGGCATCCATGTTTTGCAATAAATTACCAAGGGTAAAGTTTTTTGCATATCCTTGAAGAGCAATGATTGGAACGGGGCCCTTAAATTGAGACAGAGTCCCCTTCACCTCGGCTAAACCAGCTCCCAATTGGAATGTCAATTTCTGTAGATCAATTTCATCACCCTCCATTTGCAGACTGGCATCAACATTTTGCAAAGGAAGTCGATCAGGCAATACCAGTTCCCCAATGTTTACAGTAATTTTTCCATTCACCTTTGGTAGTAAATCAAATGCAATTGGCTTAGCACTGAACAGATAAGGTGATGTGCTACTTGGTGATGGCTTGATACTCGCAAGCCCTTGAGTAGAAGTGGTACGTGCCGCGCCAGCCAAAGGAATCAAGTCAAACGATTTAGAGCGCAAAGAAAAATTCAATGTGGGAATTTGTGCAGGCATTTTTTGGGCAGTGCCAGCAATCACAAGTGACTTACCATTCAAGCTCAGCTCCAGATTGGCATCCATTGTGGTTGGCCTCACATCCCAATCATTTATCAATTTATAAAGTTCACTTACTTTTCCTTTTACTCCGAGAGTCCAGCCGCTTGTCTTGAGCGCAAGATCGATATCTGTTTTATCCCAACTGCGAACCAGGGAAAGCTTGGGGATTTCATAAACCTGCTCAGCTTCACCGGCATTCTGAAAGTGGATGCGGGCATCCGTCACAGTGATTTCTTCAGGAGAATTGAGAGTGCCCACCCCCATATCGCCTTGATCGCTAGGAAGCCCTGAATTTGTATTCGAATGCACTGAAGTTGGCGTCAGTAACCAATTTCCAGTGCCATCTTTTTGGGTTTGAAGGTAAAGGTCTAGACCACTCAATTTGATATGGCCAATCTCGATGTTCCGCTTGAATAACGGTAGTAGCTTGATATCCAAATCGATCCGTTTTAGCTTGACCATCTCAGATTGAGATGCCCAAGAGGGATTACTTATGGAGACTTGCTCGGCCACTACACCCATAACCGGGAAAATAGACAAACTCACTGGGCCACCAATAGCGACATCTCGGCCGCTAGCCTCTTTAACAGAGGATTGAATCAGAGCAGTCAGGGCAACAGGATTAACAAAAGTACTGGCGTACCAAACTCCAGCGCCAATGAACAATATCACCGCGGCTAGCATGCCCAGAAGGATGGAGACCTTTTTATTCATCACTAATTAGATTCTAACTCCCAGCCCCTCCAAAAAGGATGATTGGCCTAGAATAGAATGAATCATTACAGAAAAACCACCCCCTTTTTTATACAAATGAATATCAACACAAATCCCCCTAAATGCCCTGCTTGCCAAGAGGACATGAGCTATCCCGATGGCTCTCACTATGTATGTGCGCAGTGTGGCCATGAGTGGCCCATTGCCACTGAAGCTGAGGAGGTGGAAACTGGTTTGATCGTAAAAGATGCTAATGGCAATTTACTAGCTGACGGAGATACCGTTATCTTAATTAAGGACCTGAAGGTAAAGGGTTCCTCGACCACCCTGAAGGTGGGAACAAAAATCAAAGGTATTCGCCTTGTTTCTGGCGATCATGAGGTGGATTGCAAAACAGAAGCTGGAAATATGCTGCTTAAAGCCTGCTTCCTAAAAAAAGCTTAAGCGCTCGCCTTTTTTAAGATTGCATAAATCCGATCTTTAAGTAGTAACTTCTCTTTTTTAAGGTTCTCGATTTCTTCCGGAGTACTGGGTTCTTTGTGATCCTCCATCTTGATAATTTTTCCATCGAGCGCATTATGCTTATCGAACAAATGCGAAAAATGGCGATCAGATGTTTTTAATTTGGTAATTAATTCGCGATATTCAGGGAACATAAGTCTTTTTCCAGTTTAGGTTATTCACGACTACCTGGGTTCAGTGTAGCAAGTTCGAGATCAAATTCAATAGTCAAGGCAGCGCATAACAGGGAAGTTATGAAGAGCGCTTGATATTTGTAGGAAAACCCCCGCATACTAGTTAGAAAACAGTATAGAAAGTGCAGTAATATGATTGTGTATCAAGCACATTAACGAGCAAAAGAAGGGTAATTAACCATGGCTACGAAAAAGTCACCAGCAAAGAAGAAAGTAGCTACCAAGGTGGTAAAAAAAGCCCCTGTAAAGAAAATTGCCAAAAAAGTTGTCGCCAAGAAAGTGGTAGCAAAAAAGGCGTTGAAGAATGTAGTAAAAAAACCAACTGCTAAAAAAGTTGCCGCCAAAAAGCCTGCAGCTAAGAAGGCAGTTACAAAAAAAGTGGTCACCAAGAAACCAGCAGCTAAAAAAGTGGCTAAGAAGACTGCACCTAAAGCTACTACCAAAGCCCTCAAGGTAGATCAATACGGTCTAGAATCCGATGATGAGTTTTATGGCTTGTACTTTGCAAAGTCCACTAAAAAAGGCTTGGTAGAAGTAAAGCCATGCACCTTCTCGTTGATGTACTGGTGGAAAGGTCTGTTGGGCTATCCCGACATGATTGAGATCTCTAAGGACAGCAATACAGCAATGTTACAGTTTGAGTCCACCTTTGGTGGTGGCGATTCAGGCGAAACTGAATTAACTGAGAAAGACGTTTTTGACGTAGATCACATCATCGAAGTCGATGAAGATGAAATGATGATCTCCCTCTACTCTTACGTTCCGATCCCAGTGCCTGAGAAATTAATTGGTGCATTAGGCTTATCGATTCTCAATATCAACCCTGAAACTCGCTACGGTAGCCTGGAGATCTGCTCTACCGAAAATGAAGAAGGTGAAACAGAGCATTTCTTACGCTACCGCGCAGCAACTTACTTGCGCGGTATCAAATCTGGAAAAGTAGAGGCTATTGAGAGCATGATCACTAATGGCTCTGAATTTTTTGGCCTAGCGATCGATGCAATGTGCGTCAATAAGTCTATTAAGAAATGGCTTTTAAGCTAAGTCTTAGTAAGTGCAGTTATAGATGTAAGTATTTGGAAATCGATCATTCGATGTAGGGTGGGCTGTAACGATCGTTGCAGCCCTTTTTCCTAGTTTTTTACACTCCAATAATGCGGCCTCATGCGCCTCCGTATCAGTTGCGCCTTTGGGAGCATGCACTCCTACAGTGCCATCGGATTGACGATACACAGCAAAATCACTGACTGGCGTACTGCAAGCCAATAGAGTTTGCACTGAAAATCCAATCAATATGAAGTGATAAAAACGCATTAAACCCCCTAAAATAGTCATTATTTTATTCTCGCATCTTACCCTGTGGGCCTCCAATACAATGAAGAGCATATGGAAAATAACACTAAATTAGAGCGGGGTTTAGGCCAGCGCCAAATGGAAATGATTGCCATTGGCGGCTGCATTGGTACCGGCCTGTTTATGGGATCTGGAAAAACAATCTCCCTAGCTGGTCCGGGCATTATTTTTATTTATGCCGCCACAGGCCTCATTTTGTATTTTGTGATGCGCGCTATGGGTGAGCTACTGGTTCACAACCTGAACTACAAATCTTTTGTAGATTTTTCAGAGGATATTCTTGGGCCTTCTGCTGGGTTCTTTGTAGGTTGGTCTTATTGGTTTGCTTGGATTGTTGCCGCCATTGCTGAAATTACAGCAATCTCTGGATATGCCTCATTTTGGTGGCCTGATCTACCCCATTGGATTTCAGCTCTCTCTACCGTCGTTTTGCTTTTTACACTCAACCTCTTAAGTGTCCGTGCATTTGGTGAGCTCGAGTTTTGGTTATCCATCATTAAGGTGATCGCCATCATTGGCTTAATTGCTCTTGGTCTTTGGCTGGCTACCACCGGCTTTATCTCTCCAGAGGGAATTGCAGCCCGAGTCAGCAATCTCTGGTCTTACGGTGGATTCTTTCCACACGGAGTAAGCGGACTTTTGAATGGCTTGCAAACGACTATTTTTGCCTTTGCCGGCATGGAAATCATTGGGACGATGATGGCCGAAGCGGAACATCCAAAGAAGATGATTCCTGAAGCGATTCGAAAAATTCCTTGGCGCATCATGATTTTTTACATCGGTACCGTTACCGTACTGATGATTGTCACCCCGTGGGATGCCATCCCTTCCGATAAGAGTCCTTTTGTTGGTATGTTCTCCTTGGTAGGCATGATTGGGGCAGCCTCCGTAGTCAATTTTGTCGTGATGAGCTCAGCCACCTCCTCCAGTAATAGCGGTATCTTTGCCACCTCCCGCATGCTGTATGGACTGGCACAACAACACCATGCTCCAGCCATTTTTGGCAAGCTTTCTACTTACCAAACTCCTACAGTGGGCATCTACCTTGGTAGCGCCATCATTTTGATTACATCTTTGCTGTTGGCGACCAAAGACTCCATTATGGAAGCTTTTGATCTTGTCGGCACAGTTGCTGCTCTTATCTTTATCTTCATTTGGACCATGATTTTGATTTCCTATTTAGTCTATCGCCGACGCTTCCCTGAGGCGCATGCCAAATCTGAATTCAAGATGCCATTGGGCAGGGTCATGCCATACGTTTCGCTTGCTTTCTTTGGCGTCGTGCTTTATGCCCTCACGCTGAGCGAAGACTCACTGATTGCTCTCTATGTTTTACCAACCTGGTTTATTGGCTTGGGCTTGGTCTACTGGCTTAAAACGCGCCATAGCGATGCTCAAAAGAAATTGTTGTCCGATTACAAAGCCAAGGTAGCTCGCCAAAATAAAGCTGCGCAAGAATACCGCAATAAGCTACGTCAACACTAAACCCAACAACAGAATGCCTACATGATTTTTCAGATCCTTAACTTCCTATTACAAATTACCGTTAGCGTAGTAGCCGGCGCCTGCATACTCCGCTGCTATTTGCAATGGCTAGGTTTTAATCTCGGAATCGGTCAAGGCAAATCGCTCGCTACCTATCTCCTACCAATTACCAATTGGCTGGTTCTGCCCTTGCGGAAAGTCACCCCAAGTGTTGGACGCTTAGATAGTGCCAGCCTATTGGCAGCTTACATCGTTGTCTTACTCAAGGCCATTGCCGTTGCCACTCTCATTAGCATTCCTCTTGAAGTGCTGCCGCTGCTGATATTTTCTTTGCTGGACCTTCTGCAGATGACTCTATCTGGCCTGATTGGGCTCGTTTTTGCTAGCGTTCTACTCTCCTGGGTTGGGCCTGGCTCACAAATGCAGATCATTTTAGGGATCTTAGTTGAGCCTGTACTGGCGCCAATTCGCCGCCGCCTCCCCAATTCGGGGGCCTGGGACCTTTCCCCGGTGGTTTTATTGGTGCTGCTACAAGTGCTGCAGATTGTTTTAAACAACCTCAAATAAAGCCGCCCCGCCCTCAGCGGCCCCTTGGGGTCTGGGCGATAATAAAAGATCATTTTTTACTATTTATACCGGAGCTTTAGACATGCCTGCTTACCGTTCAAAAACCTCAACTGCTGGCCGCAATATGGCGGGTGCCCGCTCTTTGTGGCGCGCCACTGGGATGAAAGATGGCGACTTCTCCAAACCAATCATTGCAGTAGTCAACTCCTTCACGCAATTTGTACCAGGGCATGTTCATCTTAAAGATTTAGGTCAATTAGTTGCTCGTGAAATTGAAGCCGCCGGTGGTGTAGCAAAAGAATTCAACACCATTGCGGTAGATGACGGCATTGCTATGGGCCACGATGGCATGCTCTACTCTCTCCCAAGTCGTGACTTGATTGCAGACTCAGTGGAATATATGGTCAATGCCCACTGCGCTGATGCGATGGTATGCATTTCCAATTGCGACAAGATCACTCCTGGAATGCTCATGGCTGCAATGCGCCTGAACATTCCGGTGATCTTTGTTTCTGGTGGCCCAATGGAAGCAGGAAAGGTGCGCTTAGCTAATCCTCAAACCCATGCAATGGAATTTAAAAAGCTGGACCTCATCGATGCGATGGTGATGGCTGCTGATGACAAAATTAGCGATGCTGATTTAGCGGAGATTGAACGTTCTGCTTGCCCCACTTGCGGCTCTTGCTCAGGTATGTTCACCGCCAATTCGATGAACTGCTTAACGGAGGCGCTTGGCCTGTCTTTACCTGGTAATGGCACGATGTTAGCAACCCATGCCGATCGTGAAAAACTCTTTAAACAAGCCGGTCATGTGATTGTGGATCTTTGCAAGCGCTATTACGAGCAAGAAGATACTTCAGTATTACCGCGCTCGATGGGTGTCAAGGCTTTTGAAAATGCCATGGCACTCGATATCGCTATGGGTGGCTCGACTAATACCATTTTGCATATCTTGGCCATTGCCCAGGAAGCCCAATTAGATTTCACGCTAGCCGACATTGATCGCATTTCTAAAGTTGTGCCGCAGCTGTGTAAGGTAGCTCCAAATACCAACAAATATCATATTGAAGACGTTCACCGTGCCGGCGGAATTATGGGCATCTTAGGTGAGCTTGATCGCGCTGGCCGCATTCATACTGAATTAGGCACCGTGCTTGGCAAGACCATGAAAGAAGTACTCGACGAGTGGGATATTGCCCGCAATCCGAGCGAAGCAGTGCAAACTTTTTATAAAGCAGGTCCTGCTGGTGTTCCAACGCAAACAGCTTTTAGTCAAGATACTCGCTGGCCAAGCTTGGATCTAGATCGTAAAGAGGGCTGTATTCGTTCTTTTGAAAATGCTTTTAGCACCCAAGGCGGTCTAGCAGTTTTGAAAGGCAATATTGCACTCGATGGCTGCGTCGTAAAAACAGCGGGCGTAGATGATAGCCTCCTAGTTTTTGAAGGCCCTGCTCATGTAGTAGAGTCTCAAGATGAAGCGGTTGAACATATTCTGGGTGACCTAGTGAAAGCGGGTGATATTGTGGTGGTGCGCTATGAGGGCCCTAAAGGTGGCCCAGGCATGCAAGAGATGCTCTACCCTACCAGCTACATTAAATCCAAGGGACTTGGTAAAGCTTGTGCCCTATTAACGGATGGTCGCTTCTCTGGCGGTACATCTGGTTTATCCATTGGTCACTGCTCTCCTGAGGCGGCATCGGGTGGCGCTATTGGCCTAGTCAGAAATGGTGATCGTATTCGCATTGATATTCCCAACCGCAGCATCAATGTATTGCTGAGCGATGAGGAGCTAGCCAAGCGCCGAACTGAACAAGATGCTCTAGGCTGGAAGCCAGCCCAGCCACGTCCGCGCCAGGTTTCTGCAGCCCTCAAGGCCTATGCCTTATTGGCAACTTCTGCTGATAAGGGTGCGGTACGTGATTTATCGATGCTTGGTTAATGAATACGGCTGACTGATATGGTCCATAAGATTGCCGCCACCAAACCAAACCCAATTGTAGAAATTGAAGTTTGGCGGCAATCCGATAAGACCTTCACAGTTGAACTAAGCTGGAGCTCAGGCTATGTCTTGGTGAATAAAGAACCCAAACTTCCAGAGTCTTACAACCCCACCCTGGGCATTGATGTAAACCTAGCATTTGATCCATTTGATGGCTCATTACATGATGCCTATGCCAAATACAGCTTTAGTGAAAATATTGCCCAAGGCGAACAAGAGTTAATGCTCAAGATGTATGAAGACTCTATGCATGAGGGCCTCACCTCTTTGGGCTGGAAGCAAGTAGAGGCGCAATGTTGGTTTTATGGTGAGCTGGAGATCACCCCAGGGAACTAGATTTAGCGGTCTTGATATTGCTCTGAAATTGCTTTAAAGCTATCTAGCTCTGACATAAAAGCATCCACCACCTCAGGATCGAAGTGGCTTCCCTTTTTAGATAAGATCTCATTGACAGCAGTTCATGAGCCGTCGCGGTGCAACTCTAGATCTAACTTATTGAGAAAGCCCTCTCTAAGAACTTCTAACTGCTCATCCAAGAGATTGATCAGTTGTACGCGCTCGTTGTATTCCAATTGGAATCCTCGCGCCCCACCCTCACGAACTTTGATGCCGTTGCTAAATAGTCGGTCGTAATCTATATAGAGACCATCAACCGCTCTACGCCATGGGAAGGAAGCCTGCTCAGTCGTATTGCGTTTATTGAACTTGACCGTCTCCTCCCCAAAGGCCCAGCTAAAGTTACTGCCGTGCTCTTTGCGGATGTTCTCGACTACGTTTTGCTTTGCGCCTAACAGGCTCTTACGACCTTCCATGAGTTTTTTAAGGAAAGGTCTCTCTACGGCTATCTGATCTACTGGAAGATTGCGCAAGTACTCATCTAAGGAAACCTTAGCTAACTCTTGCAAGTCTGTATTTGAAATTGGCATATGCCACCCCTATCAATATGTTTATCTATTCGTGAATTAGTTAGCTTCATACCGTAAGATGGAGCGTGAACCCATCCATTGCTACGCTACTAGGCGCGACTCTAGCTTTAACGCGATGGCGTGAAGCAGCAGCTTGAGTGATTAGCTCTCACTACATGAATGAATTATTGGGGTTTTTAGTACGGGGCTTGGATATTTCTGGGGTTTTTGTTGAGTTGCTTTATTAGCACGCAATAGGTCTTTATGCCCAATGTGTCATTACGCCACCTTGGGCATAAAAGAGCGTTTCTTTGGTCGTGGCCGTCAAGGGTGCGCAAGCCACCCCTTTGGGGTGCCCTTGACGGAATTACTCTCTTGTAAATTCATTAATAGGAATGTGGTGATTTATTTTGTTTGACTCTTTGCGGCTTGACCTCTACATTGCTCATTCATCTAAAAGAATAGCGAAGGAGTTCCATGGACAAAGAGCAGTGTTATTTCTCGCTTGATTTAGAACTCAATAATGCCCAAGATAATTCCACAGTAAATCCAAAGATCATTCAAATAGGGTTAGCGGTAGGAAGCTATCATGACTATGTCAATCAATCCCTATCTACGTATAAATGGTTCTTAGATCCTAAAGAGCCTATTTTTGAGTTCATTACCCAATTAACGGGCATTTGTAATCAGGATATTTCTGACTATGCAGTTCCACATGAACAAGTAGCTAAAGAAATTGGTGAAATTATTACTAAGCGCAATTGCTTTGTTAATCCCATTACCTGGGGCGGTGGCGATTCACTTGAACTGAAATCTGAATTTAAAGATCGAGGTATCAGCTTTCCCCATTTTGGTCGTCGCTGGATCGATGTCAAAACTTGGTATAGCCTGCACATGCTTGCCATGGGCAAAAAACCCAGTGGCGGTCTATCCTCAGGTCTGGGTTCTTTTAAGCTTCAATTTGAAGGCAGTCCACATAGAGCAGATGTTGATGCTCTCAATACCTTGAGGCTTTTCTTTGAAATCCTTCACAGACACAATCGGATATATCAACTGGTAAACGATGCCAAGGCTTTGAAATAGCCGTATCTATATACCTAAAAATAGGGTTATTTTGATTCTATACGCACTTTTGTTGACATTAAACTATAATATATGCATAGTTGTTGACATTAATGGATAAATTGAGGCCCTATGAGCACTTCTGTTGACCAGCTACCCCTCTTGCTTTTTAGTTCAAGAGAAGACAAAACCAACGCCCAGAGAATTTCCCGCTTGGCTAGGTCTGGGCGTTTGCGTCAAATTTATCGCGGCATTTACACCGGCGACATCACCAGCCCGCTCGAACAAATCATTCGGCCCAATTGGCGGCAAATTACCGAATATCTTTATCCAGGCTCTGTAATAGCTTACCGTTCTGCTCATCTTTGCAAACCAGATGATAGCGGCAATGTATTTTTAGTATCTGGCAATAGAGCACGTCAAATAGAATTTCCGGGGCTGACTCTCAATATCTTGCCAGGTCCTCCTGCAGTTCAATCGCGCAAGGATTCGCTTAACGATACCCCTTATGGAAAACTCTTTATATCCTCGGAGGCTAGGCGGCTGTTAGAGAATCTCTATAGCCGCAAAGGCTCAGATCTTCGCACTATGGGTCGCCCTTGGGTTGAGTCTTATTTAAGCAAGCTATGCACCATTCGTGGTGAACATAAGCTCAATGCACTGCGTGATGACGCTAAAGCTATTGCCCCCCAATTAGGTCTAGAGGTTCAATTTAAAACACTGAACACGATTGTTTCCGCCTTAATGCAAACTGGTAAGGCTCGCTCTTTAAGAGCAGCTGATGCATTAGCGCGCGCAGCTGGTAAGCCTTATGATCCTGATCGCATTGAGATCTTCGAAACTTTGTTTTCTGCTTTAAGAAAACCTTTTCCCATCATTGAAGATCAGGCAAAAACGGGTAAAAGCGCCTTTAATTTCGCATTCTTTGAATCGTACTTTTCGAACTACATTGAAGGCACTACATTCACCGTCGAAGAGGCCTCCGAGATTATTTTCGATGGGAAAATCATTCCAAAGCGAAATGAAGATTCACATGATGTACTTGGTACCTTTAAAGCAATCATGGAGCAGCCCTTTCGCTCTAAGCCCCCAAAAGATGAAGATGATTTCTTAGCGTGGCTTTTGCAATGTAACCTCCAAATACTCTCTAGTCGTCCAGATAAAAATCCAGGCGAATGGAAAGAGCAAAGTAACCAAGCAGGAAATACCATTTTTGTTCACCCCGAGCTTGTTAAAGGCACTTTGCGGGAAGGATTCAAGCGTATCGCTTTACTGGAAGATCCATTTGCGCGTGCATTGATGGCGATGTTTGTTGTTACTGAAGTGCACCCATTTATGGATGGTAATGGCCGAACTGCGCGCCTAACGATGAATGCTTACTTAACTCAACATTCCGCCTCTCGCATTATTATTCCCACAGCTTATCGTGAGGATTATTTGCTGCCATTAAAAGCGCTGTCTCAAAATAATGATCCCAGTCCTTTTATCCGATCCATGACTCGCGCCTGGCGTTGGACCGCTGGATTTGATTATTCGAACTTCCCAAATCTTTGGGAAAAAATGAAGGCTTGTAACGCATTTACAGACAACCCCTCACAGCATCAATTGCTTGATCCTCACGATATAAGCTAAGTTGTTGACGAAAAATGACTATATCGGCAGTTTTGTAGACAAAATGAGGCGATTTGGGTGTCTAAAGACATTTATGTCTACATGCCACTGATTTTGAGTGGCATGTAATTCAGACCTATCTATATCCCCATATTGCCTAAATGCTGGGCAATCCGATCCATGGGATTGCCTGCGCTAGCCAATGGCGCTCCCAATGTTGAAGTTCGCGCCCGAATAGGCTGAGGGCTATGGGTTGCTATAGGCTTAATGCCTCCAAAACTAGGTTCCGGCCTTCCAATCGCCTCATAGATAGATTCAATCATGGTCTGCCATTGCTCTGGCTGATTGCCCAGTGAGCGCGCGCATGAGTGATGCGGGCGGTCCATTTTTGTTGAAGGGCTTTTGAGTCTTGAGGCACATCCTATTTATAGATTGCGAATCTCGCATCGATGCACTTATCTTGGATTTATCATGGCGGGGTTTCGCACTCACTCACTACAAAATATTTCCATAAAGTGATAGAAATTTTATAAGTCACAAATATATTTTCAGTTATCAATGCCATCTTTATTAAGAGGTCAATATTACTGATTGAGTTGCGATCTTAGAGAAGATAGACTTAGATGGACAAGCATATTGGATGTTTGTTTAATTTTCCAAGGAGAAGTCTTTTCTCCTGTAATTCATGAGATATGTGCTTCCTATGACTAGTGCATTCGCGAATAACTCATCTCAAAGATATTTCTCTTTGCTATGTTTGGTAACATTCCTTGGGTCACTATCTCTATCTACGTTGATATTTTTATCGGCACTCTTAAATGAGGAAGGCTACTCTCAACAGGCTATTGGCTCAGTCTTATCTGCGCCACTCATTCCAACCTTGATTGCATTGTTTAGCGCGGGTGCTATCTTGCAAAGAATTAGCTGCATTCGACTCATGATCATTAGTCAGGCATTGATGATATTGGGCTTTATAGGCCTTGAGTATGCCCTTAGCTCGATCCCTCTTTCGACAATTTTTCGTGGGCTAATTGGTTTTGGGTCTGGCTTTTACTTTTCTGCCTCCATGATCTATATAAGGAGCTTATTGAGTGGTCCAAGAATAATCTATTTCTTTGGGATCTATGCATCAATGTTTCCGCTGCCTAATGCATTTGGTCCTATAGTAGCCCAGTGGTATTTTAAGAATCATGGATCTGATGGATTCTTTTTGTATATGGCATTACCGGGACTACTAGCATTACTGACACTCATCGCCCTATCCATAATCTTTAAAGGATTTGACCGCTCCAGTAAAACACCTGCAATTAGTTTGCACTCTTATTATCAAATTCTGTGCGCAAAGAGATTTCATGCCTTAGGTTTGGGCATTTTTTCTATTGGGGTATTGTGGGGTTTTGTTACTGGGTATATGGCTTTATACCTAAGCCAACACAATTTCTCGGTAGGCTTATTTTTCTTACCAATGAGCCTCGCCCTTTTTGGCTCACGTTTTGGTCTACTGGGCATATTAGGCGGATTCTCGCGCCCTATCTTGGTAGCTTGCTCGTTTGGCTTGATGGCGTGTGCATTTGCTTTGGTATTTAGTCTACATAGCCCTTTACCGATTATTATCTCCGGCATCTGCTTTGGGGTTGGCTACAGCCTTAGTTTCCCTATTCTCAGTGTTTGGGTTTCCGATTCATTTGATATCGATCGGCGCCCAATTGCGCTTTCAGCGTTTAATGCGAGTTTTTATTGTGGGATTTTCGGGGTTCCTAGTCTTATAGGCTATTTAGCCCTTCCACCGAACTCTTCTTACCCACTCTTTTTGCTCATGGCTCTGGCAATTGGCATGGGAGTATTTTTTTTGACAGCTTTCAGGAATCAAATACAACGGAGGCAAGCATAAATTGAATGGCTTATGGGCTGCAATTTACATTGATAGATGCCAGCTCTAGCTTGACTTTGATTTACTTAAAAATGGATAATCTTATTTAATGACGAAGCGGTATAAGTAATCAAACCCCCAAGTAGCTTGCGACAAATTTCGTCACCATCGTAAGCGCGTTTTGAACGCGTCAAGTTTGGGTACCGCACCTCTTCCAAAAGCCCATAATTGAGGACTTTTTCTTTTTAGCCCCATGATAATTATTTAGAAGTCTTTGCCGGTAGGGTTGGAATTACATTCATGCCTTGCACGTTTATGAAAGGTTGCCCAGTGAGTGCGCGTATGAGTGCTGCGAGCAGTCCATTTTTTAAAAATGGCTTTTAGTTTTTGGCTGGGCATATCTTGTGTACAAATTCAGACTCACATCCAAAGGACTAATTTTGGATTTATGTTTCAGAAGACCTAAAATACAAGCTTCTATTAGAGGGTTTTTATCTGCGGTAATTAAATGTATAATTAATCCAACATACCCGCCATGCCTCTCCTGGAAGCACACTTTGGCGGGTTTTTTATTGGGGGATTCTATTGACTACATTCGATAAGCCAGCACTCACACATTTAGAACATATTGAGCGTCTTCGAAATCGAAACCTTCTAATAAATGATGATGAAGCAATAGATTATCTAAGCAACATTAGCTACTTCAGGCTTTCCGCATACACCCGCCCCTTTTACCTTCCAAATATCGCCGAGCATACATTTATTTTTGGCACAGCCTTTTCAGATGTCATAGATTTATATCTATTTGACAAGGAATTACGCCTACTTCTGTTGGATGCAATTGAAAGAATTGAAGTAGCGCTACGCACACAAGTAGCCAATACGCTTGCCAAACATCATGGACCCCATGGTTACCTAGATCAAAGTATTTTTGATAATCGCTATGATCATCCTAAACTATTAGAGCTTATTGCTAGTCAATCTAAAGGTCGTGATTTAGAAACTTTTATTAGCCATTACAAAACAAAATACACCGGAGCGCCAAAGCATCCTCCTATTTGGATGGCTGTTGAGCTACTTACATTTAAAGAGATATCCACTTTATTTAGCAACTTGAAGCTTCCAAGAGATACCCAAGCAATAGAGGCACATTTTGGTTGGAAATTTACCTTACTTAAATCTTGGTTTCGTAGTGTTTCTGATTTGAGGAATTTATGCGCCCATCACTCTAGGGTCTGGAATCGGGAATTCGGAAGTATTCCTGAATGCCCAAAAAGACCTCCAAAAAATTGGCCAGCCATACCCGCATCCGTTTTGGTAAGTTCGAAAAATAGTGTTCAGCAATATTTGAACCCACAACGCAGGCTGTACTTTCAGTTAATTGTGATTCAGTCTTTAATGAATAGAATCTCCCCTTCGAGCAATTGGGCTAAACACTTGCAGGAGTTGCTCGATAAAAATCCTAAGGTCTCACAAGTACACATGGGGTTTCCCAGCAACTGGAGAGAGCAGCAATTTTGGCTTAGCTCTATCAGTCAATAAATTAGGCTGATTTAAGCATTCGCTTCTGATGCTCTTCGAGCCCTCATCACCCCATACCTTGTAGCATCCCAGGCGTGGTCTTCTGCATCGGTATCTACATCTTCTGGGTTTAATGAGTCTGGTGGTAGTTGAGGGATGGTTCTTAACCAGTGCTTACAGGTTGAGAAGATTTTCAGCCTGTCTTCAGCCAATAGCCGGATGATTTCTTGGGCTCCGTTAACCCTGCTTCTAGGTGCGTTGTAGGCTTCGGTCCATATGACGCCTTTATCCCTGAAGATTTGACCAATTGATCTCTCAGCCCCAATCTTGGAGAAGATAGATGGGTCAGCTAGGTTCATGCGGTATTCATATCCAAGGCGTTGGTCGTGAACTTCTATAATGCTTTTGGGAATAGGGATTAAGGGAACGAGAGCCTCAATCTTCAACCTCACCTCATCAATCGTCTCATCGAATTTTGGAGGAGGTGGCAACTCCATTTGAGCCAACTCCTCATCCGTTTTCTCTGGTTCGTCGAAATAACCATACCTACTGCGAGAACCCCCGCCAATATGGACAAATTGAGATTGGAATGGGTACAAAGTTGGCAACTCAGTCTTAACGACTTTCTTGCCATTTGCCAACTTTGCCCAATATCCGAGGCCAGGCGTGGGCACTTTTGCTGCTTTACAGATTTTTCTTAATCCAACATCAGATAACTCAAATTCTGCCGCAAGCTGCGTCATTGGCTTTGACCATACTAGATCATACATTTCCTGCCTGGTTAGCGTTCTGGGTGTCATATTCGCCTTTCAATCTGAAATCAAAACTTGGAATTGATATTCAAATTGTAGGAATATGGTGTTCTTAGAACAACCCTAAAGCTAGATCAATCTTCGTTAAAGCGCTCACGCGTCCAAAGTGCCCTGCCCTCGACCTTACCGGTGCAGATCTTTGTTTTTTGATGTGACTGCTCTGATTGGACTGCCTCTGCAAAGGCTTTTTCTTGGGCCTCTTCCTCGGCCTTCATTTTTGCTAGTTCTGAGGCTGGTATGACCTCTTTACTCTCAATCATCTGCTTGAGGGTTTTCATGCCCTTAATTTTCCCTACAAATTCAAGATCGTCCATAGTGATATCTTATCTAGAGACAACGTTGCCTAGCTAGAAATTTAAAAGTAAGCAATGTTTCACTGGTGGGTAGGCTGGTGGGTAGTAGCAGCCAAGAAATACAGAACCTTATAAATAATGGCTTTCAGGTCGATACTGGCGGAGAGGGAGGGATTCGAACCCTCGGTACCTTTGACAGTACGCCTGATTTCGAGTCAGGTACATTCGACCACTCTGCCACCTCTCCGAACCGAACGGCAATTATAGCTTTGGGACTGGCTTTCTTTGTACTTACTTCACGATAGGGCTAAGTACTTCCAGGCCACCTAAATAGGGTTGCAGTGCTTTTGGGATGAAAATACTGCCATCCGCTTGTTGTTTATTCTCAAGCAGAGCCACTAGCGCCCTACCCACAGCCAAGCCCGAACCATTTAAGGTATGAAGTAATTCTGGCTTACCCTGACCCGCTTTAAATCTCGCCTGCATGCGTCTTGCCTGAAAATCTCCCATGCTTGAGCATGAGCTAATTTCACGATAGGCGTTTTGTGATGGAACCCATACCTCCAGGTCATAGGTCTTGGTACTACCAAAACCCATATCGCCAGTACAGAGCAATACCTTGCGGTATGGCAACTCCAGTAACTCTAAAATCTTTTCTGCGTGTGCAGTGAGCTCTTCCAAAGCCTGCATGGAATTTTCTGGTTTAGTCATCTGCACCAATTCCACCTTATCGAATTGGTGCTGACGAATCATGCCACGCACATCGCGCCCATAACTTCCCGCTTCAGAACGAAAGCAAGGCGTATGCGCAACAAACTTCATGGGCAAACTATCGGCATTAACAATCTCATCTCGCACTAAGTTCGTGACCGGAACCTCAGCAGTTGGAATGAGGTAAAAGTTTTCTGTTTTTGCTTCGCCCTCATTCACTCCTTTAGGATCCTCGCCACCCATTTGACGCGGCACCTTAAAAAGGTCTTCTTCAAACTTAGGTAACTGACCTGTGCCGCGCATCGATGCTGCATTCACGATATAAGGCGTATAGATTTCTTGGTAGTCATGCGCAGTAGTGTGCGTATCGAGCATGAACTGTGCCAAGGCACGGTGCAATCTGGCAATCGGTCCTTTGAGTACTACAAAGCGAGAGCCACTAATCTTGGCGGCAACTTCAAAATCCAAGCCCAACGCACTTCCTAAATCTACGTGATCTTTAATCTCAAAATCAAACAACGGGGCCTGCCCCCAAGTTTTGATCTCTTTGTTTTCGGTCTCATCTTTACCTGTTGGCACCGACTCATCTGGAAGATTGGGGATGCCCATTAAGAAATCCGCAATCTCGATTTGCAAGATACTAAGTCGGGCTGCGCCAGCTTCCATATCCGCATTGACCTGACCCACTTCTGCCATCTCAGCACTAGCATCTTCGCCTTTGCCTTTTTTCATACCAATGGCTTTAGACAATTGATTGCGCTTGGCTTGTAATACTTCAGTGCGGGTTTGCAAAGATTTACGCTCGGTCTCAAGCGTATTAAATTTCTCAACATCGAGCTGGAATTTACGAGTCGCTAAGCGCGCCTGAACAGCGGCGATATCTTTACGGAGTAATTGGGGATCAATCATGATGCTCTATTCTTAATTAACTAAATTGGTTCTTTATTTCATGCGGACAACTTCTGCGCCAGCTGGAGGTGTAAAAGTAAAGCGGTTGGCTGGCAAGGCGATATTCAGTTGGATGTGATCTAAAGTTACCAACACCACACTCCCCAAACCATCAATTAACTCTAAGGCTTTTGGCAAACCATTGGCCATACCAATTGAGATCTTGGTGTAGGGCAGATCATTAGCGCCCTTGGAGCTTGCAGTCTTAGGCTTTAAGTTAACCCACTTCATTCCCAAGTGCTCATCACCTTCGACTAACTCAAAATGTTGATCCAAGGCATCTTCACCAAACAAGATAGCTGCCGGGGTAGTGGCAAGAGCTTGCCCTGCCGGTCTAAAGGTGGCCTGATTTAAATCCTTATCCCACATCACCACTTGTTTACCATCAGCAATTAACTTTTGCTCATATGGTTTTTGGGTATCCCAAATAAAACGTCCCGGCCTCTGAAATACAAAATGACCTTGGGTCTGGCGCACCACTTTGAGCCCTTTATCTTTTGGCTCATCACCTTTTGGCGTGCGCAATTGCTGTTGCACAAAATCACCCTCGGCGGTTTTGGAGTTACGCACAAATTGACGCAACTGATCAGCGCCGCTATCACCCTCTGCGGCCAGAGTCAGATTGATGCTTGCAAACAATGCAATTGTGACGAGGGCAAGTCTTGAGAAAACACTTTTCAAAATTATTGCCTTACTCAGATGCACGATGGAGGATTTCACGGTTACCGCCATTACCCATTTTCGATACAAGGCCGGCTTTTTCCATATCCTCTAATAAGCGGGCAGCGCGGTTATAGCCAATACGCAAATGCCGCTGCACTAAAGAAATCGATGGGCGCTTGTTCTCAAGAACAATCGCGACTGCTTGGTCATAGAGGGGATCTGCTTCGCCACCACTCTCGCCCGTTAAGGCATCGATAGTAGATTCATCAGCACCTTCGAGCACACCCTCAATGTAGTTGGCCTCACCCTTCTCTTTGAGCCACTCAACTACACGATGCACTTCATCATCCGAAACAAATGCGCCATGCACGCGCACTGGCAAGCCAGTACCTGGCGCCATATAGAGCATGTCACCCATACCCAATAGGGCCTCAGCACCTTGCTGATCCAAGATGGTGCGGCTATCAATTTTGCTACTCACCTGGAAAGAAATACGGGTGGGTACATTGGCCTTAATCAAGCCAGTAATGACATCCACACTTGGGCGCTGGGTAGCCAACACCAAATGGATACCGGCAGCACGGGCCTTCTGTGCAATACGCGCAATTAACTCTTCAATCTTTTTGCCGGAGACCATCATTAAGTCGGCCAACTCATCAATTACGATGACAATGACAGGCGCTTTATAGATTGGCTCTGGATCTTCTGGAGTTAAGCTAAAAGGGTTCGTTAACTTCTCACCCTTTTCTTCAGCCTCTAAAATTTTCTTATTAAAGCCAGCGAGGTTGCGCACTCCAAACTTACTCATCAGTTTGTAGCGGCGCTCCATCTCATTCACAGCCCAATTGAGGGCGTTGTAGGCCTGCTTCATATCGGTCACAACTGGGCAGAGCAAATGTGGAATCTTGTCGTACATCGCCATTTCCAGCATCTTTGGATCAATCATGATCAAGCGCACTTCATCGGGCTTGGCCTTAAAGAGGATCGACAAAATCATGGCATTAATACCAACCGATTTACCAGCACCGGTTGTGCCCGCCACCAAGCAATGTGGCATCTTCGCTAAGTCAGCCACCACGGGCTTACCTGAAATATCTTTACCTAAAGATAGTGTCAAGATCGAATGGCTATCGTTATAGACTTGCGAGCTTAAAATCTCTGAGAGGTAAACCGATTGACGTGTTGGGTTTGGCAACTCTAAAGCCATACAAGTCTTGCCTGGGATCGTCTCCACCACACGCATACTCACTACGCCTAGTGAACGGGCTAAGTCGCGTGCAAGATTCACAATTTGACTGCCCTTCACGCCAACAGCGGGGTCAATTTCATAACGCGTTACTACTGGGCCTGGGTAGGCAGCGATGACAGTAACCTGCACGCCAAACTCAGCCAGCTTGCGCTCTATCAAGCGGGAGGTAAATTCCAGAACTTCAGCCGAAATTGTTTCTTTGGCTTCTGGCACCTCATCAAGTAAGGCCAATGGAGGTAGTTCTGAATCTGGAATATCCACAAAGAGCGGCTGTTGTTTCTCACGCTCCACGCGTGCACTTTTTGGAATCTCAATAGGGGCTCGCACAATTTGCACTGGGGGCGCGATATCCACCCGTCCGCGGAACTCTTCTACAAATTCTTCGCGCTCTTCAGCGGCAACCTCACCCAATTTGCGATCTTCCTCGCTTTCGCGACGCTCACGTAGGTAGCGATAAGTCAACTCCAAACTACGCCCTACTTTTTCAGCCACATCCAACCAAGAAAAATGGAGGAATAGAGAAAGTCCAGCACATAGACCAAACAAAAGGACCAAAGTTGACCCTGTAAAACCTAGGGCCATTTGCAATGGGTCGCCAATTAATTCACCCAAGATGCCACCCGGTGGACGAGGCAGCTCCCAGGATAAGGAGTGCATACGAATCGATTCAAGGCCCATGGAGCTGATTAAAGTCAGGCCGAAACCCAACCAACGCATCAATAAGGAGTCTGGCTTGGCGTCTGGATCAGCCGGCAAAGGGATGCTCCAAAGCTCGCGCCAGCCATTCAAAACTCGGCGCCCAAACAAAATGACCCACCAAAAGGCCGAAATTCCGAAGATATAGAGCATCAGATCGGCTAAATAGGCTCCAAAACGACCCCCTAAGTTCTTGGGAGCCTCAAAACTAGCGTGAGACCAGGCTGGATCGGCCTTGGAATAAGTCAATAAAATAGCAAATAAGCCCAGGCAAAGCCCCAGGGATATGAACCAGCGGGCCTCAAGGAGTAGGCGGGGCATCCTTCCCTGAGTGCCATTTTCAGGCGGCTCAGGGTTTAAGGGGGTGCGAGACTTCGGGTAAGCGGTTCTAGCCATGTTCCACCGATTGTAAACAAGCAAATCTATAATTCCTATATGACCTCAAATACACCAAAACACTCCAAAGTTCTCATCCTCGGTTCTGGCCCTGCTGGCTACACAGCAGCGGTTTACGCTGCTCGAGCCAATCTGAAGCCCACCCTGATCACTGGGCTAGCTCAAGGCGGCCAATTAATGACCACTACCGATGTCGAAAACTGGCCTGCTGATGCCAACGGCGTTCAGGGACCGGAACTCATGCAGCGCTTTTTAGACCATGCTGAGCGCTTTAATACCGAAATTATTTTTGACCACATTCACACAGCAGCCCTCAAAGAAAAACCGATTCGCTTGGTAGGCGACTCTGGGACTTACACCTGCGATGCCCTCATTATTTGTACCGGCGCATCTGCTCAGTACATTGGCTTGCCCAGTGAAGAAGAATTCATGGGTCGCGGTGTTTCTGGTTGCGCCACTTGTGATGGCTTTTTCTATCGCAATCAAGATGTCTGTGTTGTCGGCGGCGGTAATACAGCAGTTGAAGAGGCACTCTATCTCACCGGAATTGCCAAGAAAGTGACAGTGATTCACCGTCGTGATACCTTCCGCGCCGAACCCATTTTGAATGACCGTCTCATGGCTAAAGTTGCTGAAGGCAAAGTAGAGTTGAAGTTAAATGCCACCCTTGAGGAAGTGCTTGGCGATGAAAAAGGCGTAGTGGGCGTGCGTATCAAAAAACAAGATGGCAGCACAGAAGATATTCCCGTGACTGGCGCCTTCATTGCAATTGGCCATAAACCCAATACCGAATTATTTGTTGGTCAGCTTGATATGCACAATGGCTACCTCAAAACCCACTCAGGATTAGAGGGCAATGCTACCGCCACTAATATCCCTGGTGTTTTTGCGGCAGGCGATGTGCAAGATCATATTTACCGTCAAGCGATTACCAGTGCTGGTACAGGCTGCATGGCAGCGTTAGATGCGCAGCGCTATCTAGAATCCCTCAACTAAAAGTTACTGCACTGCCCTCTAAATGCCCAGTTCTGCTGGGCATTTTTTTATGGGCCCCAGCCATCAAGGTTTACCCCGAGCTTATTTTTAGTATTTTTTGGGATATTCCCAGCATGAAAGCCTTAAACTATGGGCTGTCTGTTTTATAGGCATTTGCTAGATGAATTATTCAAAATGCCATCATTAATCATTAATTGGAGCAAGCATGAGTTACGACAAGGTCAGCCCAGGTAAAAATATCCCTGAAAAATTCAACGTCATTATTGAGATCCCAATGAATGCGGATCCAGTGAAGTATGAAGTGGATAAAGAAAGTGGCGCCTTGTTTGTTGATCGCTTCATGGGCACTGCAATGCACTACCCATGTAACTATGGTTACATTCCCAAAACAATCGCTGGTGATGGCGATCCGGTTGACGTGCTTGTGCTGACACCCTTCCCACTCTTTCCGGGCGTAGTGGTTAGCTGCCGCGCCCTCGGTGCATTGATGATGGAAGACGAAGGCGGCCAAGATGCCAAGCTGTTGGCTGTACCCGAAGATAAATTATTACCGCTGTATTCCAATGTCAAATCAATCCAAGATTTACATCAATTGCAGCTCGACCAAATTCAACACTTCTTTGAGCACTACAAAGACCTCGAAAAAGGGAAATGGGTCAAAGTCACCGGCTGGAGTGGAATCGAAGCTGCCCATAAAGAAATTCTCGAAGGCATTGAAGGTTACGCCAAGTCACAGAAGTAATCTGTCACCTTAGGCAAACGTTACTTTGACATCGGGAGTGAGTCAGCAAAAAATCGCCTTAGCGCAAATCAACCCTCTTTTGGGTGATTTGCCGGGCAATGCCAAGCTCATTCTCAAGTCAGCGGCTGAGGCCTTTGCCCAAGGCGCTCAGTTAGTTTTAACTCCAGAGCTTTCAATCGCTGGATATCCCCCTGAAGATTTATTGCTGCGCCCCGCCTTCATTGAAGCCGCTCAGAAGCAATTGGAATTACTCACTGAAGAATTAAAGCAATTTACCGATTTAACGGTAATAGTTGGTCATCCCAAAAAGACTGCAGCCGGGCTGCAAAACTATGCCTCAGTATTGCGCAATGGCAAAGTCATTGCAGGCTATGCCAAGCAAGAATTACCCAATCACGAAGTATTTGATGAAGTGCGTTACTTTGTACCCGGTAAACAAGCCTGTGTCTTTGAATGTATGGGTACGCAATTTGGTCTGATTCTCTGTGAAGATGCTTGGCATGTGGGCCCAGCCAAACAAGCACAGGCTGCTGGCGCGCAAATATTACTCACACTGAATGCTTCGCCCTATCACCTCCAAAAAGAATTATTACGCATAGAGGTATTACGCAAACATTTACTTGAGTCTCACATGCCCCTTGTATATGTCAACGCAGTTGGTGGTCAAGATGAGTTGGTATTTGATGGTGGTTCTTTCGCTCTGAACTCCAAAGGTGAGTTAGCAATGTCAATGCCTCAGTTTGAAACAGGTCTTGGCTTAGTGAACCTGACTCAATCCGGTGATCTTGAAATCGGTAGCAAGACCCTCCCACTCACCGTAGAAGCACAAGCCTATCAAGCTCTTGTTTTAGGCGTTCGTGATTATGTGCACAAAAATGGCTTTCCTGGCGTCATTATTGGCCTATCTGGTGGGGTTGATTCAGCTCTAGTATTGGCGATTGCAGTTGATGCCTTAGGTGCCGATAAAGTACGCGCTGTAATGATGGCCTCTCGCTATACCGCCGATATTTCGTGGATTGATGCTAGCGAGCTCGCCAAGAACCTCGGTGTTCAGTATGATGAAATTCCCATTAGCGAACCAGTCGATGCGCTCGAGAAAGCCCTTGCGCCGCAATTCAAAGGCATGAAGCTTGATGCGACTGAGGAAAACATTCAAGCGCGCGTTCGCGGCACCTTGCTCATGGCGTTATCGAATAAAACAGGTCGCTTGGTTTTAACCACTGGCAACAAAAGTGAAATGGCCGTCGGCTACTGCACGCTTTATGGCGATATGGCAGGCGGGTTTGCTGTCATTAAAGATATAGCCAAAACCTTGGTCTACCGACTCTGCGCATATCGCAATAGCATTAGCCCAGTTATTCCAGAGCGCATTCTCACTCGCGCCCCTTCTGCTGAATTGCGACCCGACCAAACTGATCAAGATAGCCTACCTTCTTATGAAGTGCTCGATGGCATTGTTGAGCGCTATATGGAGCAGAACCAATCCATCGAGCAAATCATTGCCGCCGGATTTGATGTCGACAGTGTTGAGAAGGTCACTCGCCTCATTAAGCTCAATGAATACAAGCGTCGACAAGCTCCACCGGGTGTCCGCGTTACCACCAGGGCTTTTGGGCGTGATTGGCGCTACCCAATTACCTCCCAATTTAGAGCGTAATTCACGATATCACCCTGCCCTCACCAGTTCTAGGTATGATGAAGCCATTAAGGAGAACTAAATGAAGCTCATTACATCCATCATCAAGCCATTTAAATTGGACGAAGTTCGTGAAGCATTGGCCGAAGTAGGCGCCACTGGCTTAACAGTGACTGAAGTCAAAGGCTTTGGCCGCCAAAAGGGCCACACCGAACTGTATCGTGGCGCTGAATATGTAGTTGACTTTTTGCCCAAGGTCAAAGTAGAGGTGGTGGTGGCTGATGAGCTCGTTGAAGCCTGCCTGGAAGCTATTACCAAATCAGCTCATACCGGAAAAATTGGTGACGGCAAGATTTTTGTTAGCCCCATTGAGCAAGCGATTCGCATTCGCACAGGCGAGACGAACGATTCAGCCCTGTAAAGCCCTATTTATTTTTCAAAGCATTATCTGAATTGGGAATCAGTTGAGTTACTGGGCTGGGCATGCACCAGCTCAGCCGCCTCCAGCAATACTGTTTTTCCACCTACATTGTCAGGGCGCACTTTTACCCCCTGAAAATAGAGCTCTATCTGATTGAAGCCCGAGGTCAACACTTTGAACGGCGGCTTGCCATAAAACGAGGCGCGTGCGCCCTGCTCCAGCGCCTTGCTCTGTGTTTTACCAGTAGCGTCAACAACACAAACTACTTGAGCAGTCTTCGATTGAACAAACACCATATCCCCTGGTTTAAGAGGGCTTTCTGACTTATAGATGGAAACTGCTGCATCAGCACTAGGACATGCCTCACTAGCCGACTCAGCTGCTTGGGGTACATTCACCTCGGGAGTCGGATTAGCAACTGGCTCTGCTTGATCTTGGCTGGCAAGCTGCACTTCTTCCGTCTTTTCTGAAAAAGCATTTTTGTAAAAATTAATTCCAGCAAAAACCAAGCCGGCACAGATACTCAAGGAAAGTATGAGTCGCTTGCTTGATTTGACACTCTCCACTTTATTGGTAATTTCTTTTTCTATCCTATGCGCCTGCTTTTCTTTTTTAGCGAGCTGGGTGGAGCTTGTCGGCTCAGATTGAACACTTTGTACTGCAGACTCTAATTGATCAGCCTCAACCCCCTCAAAAGCATCTTGATCTGATATTTTTAAAATGGCGGCTACTTTTTTTGCAGCAGTGAATTTATTTTGTGCACCATAGTATGAGCTGGTATGACCATTTTCAATCTGCTCTATTTGCCTTGCTGAAAGACAGGCTTTAGCAGCAAGGTCTGCAATGCTGAAGCCAAGTTGCTCCCTAGCTTGAATAAAAGCACTTTGCTGAATCTCGGGAATCTTGGGATTTTTATTCATCTGACAAATACTCTAAAGAAGATTTGTTTCAAAACGAAGTAAATAATAAAGCTTGTAGCTACATGTAAGTCAGCTAATCCAATAATAACCATGATGACAGGACTAGTAAAGTGCTACCTCAATAACTAAAAAAGCCCCTCGCATTACTGAGGAGCTTTTTCTTATGGCAAAAATGTCATCTAGGCAGTAAATCGATCGTTTGGCTTCATGCGCGAAGTTAATAACACACCGCCAGCCATCAAAATAATGCTCCCAACAAAGGGCAGCTCCCAGCTTCCGTAGCAATCAATCAAAAATCCTGATACAACCGGACTAATAATCGCCGCTAGCGCTGAACCCGTATTCATCATGCCGCTTGCAGTACCAGAAAACTCTGGGGCAATGTCCATCGGAATAGCCCACATTGGACCAATCGTCATCTCCGCAAAGAAAAAGCCAAAACTTAAGGAGAGGACTGAGATCGTAATGTCATGGGTGAACATGATGGGTAACAAGGATAACAAGGTGCAAGTCATACAAATAGCCACCATCCAACTGCGGGCTACATTGAGATTATTGGTCTTGCGCAAAATCTTATCGCTAATAATTCCACCCAAGGTATCGCCCACTACACCGGCAAAAAATACGCTAGATGCAAAGAGTGCCGAGGTGGAAATTTTCAAGTTATAGCTATGCAAGAAATATTGCGGAATCCAGCTTAAGAAAAGCCAAAGCGTCCAGCCATAACAAAAGTACACCACTGTTACAGGGGCCATTCTTTTTGCCAGCCTCTTCCAAGGTGTTTTTTGTATCTTTCTGGGGGCGGGCTTCTTGGCCAATTCCTCTGGCGTAATCAGCGGATGATCTGCTGGGTTCTCAGTAAAAAAGAGTGCCCAAAGAATGACCCAAACTAAACTCAAAAGACCTGAGGCGTAGAAAGACCATCTCCAGCCATATTCAACCAAGATAAATACAATGAGTGCAGGAGCAACTGCATTACCCACCCGCGCAAACGCATGGGTGATACCTTGAGCAAAACCGCGATTTTCTTTTGGAATCCAGCGGGCCATTGCAGAAGTAGCCGCAGGAAAAGTGGCGCCCTCCCCAAGACCTAGCAAAACGCGGGCCGCCACTAGCGATACTAAACCGCCTGCAAAGCCGGTTAGGATGGTCGCCAAAGCCCAAATGAGGCCGCTATAAATTAGCGTGCGCTTGGCCCCAAATCGATCACTCACCCATCCGCCAATAATCTGAAAAATCAAATAGGGATAAGCAAATGCTGAGAAGACAAAGCCTATTTGGGTTTTACTTAAGTTGAACTCGGTACCAAATCCGGCAGCAGCTGAACCAACATTGACGCGATCAATATAGGTCAAAAAATACATGGCACAAAATAGCGCCAACACAACCGTAGTTGGTTTGAGTCTGAGAATATTTTTCATGCAGGTCTCCTGTTATTTTTCATGACCCCGCCAGCACATTTTGGCGGGGGTGAGACTTTTTTTAATCCTGCAATACCTCTTGTGCAGCAACTACGCCGCTGCCTTTTAATTTGATACCAAAGGCCTTCATACCCATCTCGCAACCACTCAAGGCTGCCAATAATGAAAGTTCATTGCAATCGCCTAAATGCCCAATGCGGAACATACGCCCTTTTACCTTCCCCAGGCCAGTGCCGAGAGATAAGTTGTAGCGCTCCAAAATCAACTTTCTCAGTTGATCAGCATCCACACCATCCGGTGTAACCACACCAGTTAAAACTGGTGAATACACCGCAGGGTCTTGGCATTGAATCTCTAGTCCCCAGGCCTCAACTGCAGCACGACATGCTTTTGCCAAGCGCTGATGTCTGGCAAAAACATGATCTAAGCCCTCAGCCAAAATCATTTCCATTGCTTCATGCAAGCCATACATTAAATTCGTTGAAGGCGTAGTTGGCCAGTAACCGGTTTTATTAGACTCTAGGATTTCATCCCAAGCCCAAAATGCTTTTGGTAACTTGGCAGTTTTGCTCGCTTCAATTGCTTTTGTGGAAAGAGCATTAAACCCAATGCCAGGTGGCAGCATCAGACCTTTTTGGGAGCCACTGATGGTGACATCAACACCCCAATCATCATGGCAGTAATCGGCCGAACCAAGACCGGAGATAGTGTCAACCAATAATAAGGCAGGATGCTTAGCAGCATCCATTGCCTGACGTACTGCTTTGATGTTAGAAGTAACACCAGTGGATGTTTCATTATGGACAACGCAAACCGCTTTGATTTCGTGGGCAGTATCTGCCTTAAGACGCTCTTCAATCTTGGCAGCATCAACGCCATATCTCCAGCCCTCTGCTCCTGGCTTGCCAATAAATTCCGTTTTCAATCCGAGGCGGTCAGCTAATTTCTTCCACAGGGTTGCAAATTGACCTGTCTCGTACATCAATACCAAGTCGCCCGGTGAAAGTGTATTAACTAAGGCACCTTCCCACGCACCAGTTCCAGAAGATGGATAAATAATGACGGGGCTCTTCGTTTTAAATATTTTTTTAATGTTCTCTAGGATGGCTAAACCAAGCTGTCCAAACTCCGGACCACGATGATCAATCGTTTGATAGCTGATAGCGCGCAGCACTCGGGCGGGCACTGGACTAGGACCAGGAATATGTAAGAAATGTCGACCAGCCGAATGGGAATCAAGTTTAAGCATAGGAACCTCGAATGAGAGTGTGAAAAGACAGGTGTGAATTCATTTTTCTTATTTTTGCATACAAAAATATAATGTCAATACGTGATAATTACTAGGTTTTTAGGGCATATTTTTGTAATATACGAGAATGTATACAAAATTTAGCTTAAAACCATGATTTTGAGTGAAATAAGCACACCCCCTAACCTGCATGAACAAACCTTCTTGCAGCTCAAGGCCATGATTGTGGAGGGTGAGATTGCACCTGGAAGCAAATTAAACGAAAGAGCACTGGCAGAAACCCTGTCGGTTTCACGCACCCCAATTCGAGAGGCCATTCGGCGCTTGGCTGCTGATGGCCTGGTTGAACTCATCAACAATCGCGGCGCTATTGCACTGCAACTGAAAAAAGAAGATGTACTGCATTCTTTTGAGTTGATGGCTGAGCTTGAGGGATTTTCAGGTGAATTGGCTGCCAAAAGAATTAGCAAAGAAGCCTTAAGTGAAATCGAGGCACTTCATTATGAAATGCTAGCTTGCCACAGTCGCAAGGATTTGTCGGGCTACTACAAACTCAACTCTCAAATCCATCAACACATTAATTTGGCGGCCGGTAATCCAGTACTGGCCAATACCTATGCTCAAGTCAATGCCCGCCTACAAGCTCTGCGTTTTAGATCAAACCAAGATCAAGCGAAGTGGGATGAAGCTGTTTTAGAGCATGAAGAAATGGTTGCTGCACTCAAGGCGGCTGATGGCCAAAGAATGCGTAAGGTCCTGATGCAGCATCTTGAGAACAAAAAAAATGCCATTTTGAATTTATTAGAACCTCAATCATTAAATAAATAATTCTATGAATAAGCCAAGTGAAATCCACTTCTTAGCCGAACGTCTTAAAAAGCAAACCAGCGGTGAGGTCATGATTGACCGTGCCGATTTAGGACGTTACGCCACCGATGCATCGATTTATCAAACGATGCCCTTGGCTGTCTTTGTCCCCAAAACCGCTGCAGATATTGCCGCCGCGATTGAAATTGCTAGAGAGATGGGTGTGCCGATTTTGCCGAGAGGTGGAGGCACCAGCCAATGCGGTCAAACGACTGGTGCAGCTCTAGTAATAGATAACTCTAAATACTTTAGAAATAGTCAAAATCTAGATTTAGAAAAGTTAAGCATTGAAGTGGAACCAGGCATGGTGCTCGATACCCTGAATGCCCAATTGAAAAAACATCAAATTTGGTTTCCGGTAGATGTTTCTACTGCAGGGCAGGCAACGATTGGTGGCATGGCAGGCAATAACTCTTGCGGCAGCCGCTCGATTGCTTACGGCAACATGGTGCATAACGTCTTAGGAATCGATGCGTGGCTGGCAGATGGGCAATTAACCCAATTTGGCTTAATGCAAGATGCCAAAGGAAAGGCATTGGAGCTGGGCCAATTTGTTCAGTCTTTAGCAGTACAGCATCAAGCTGAAATTGAAGCAATGTGGCCAAAAGTCATGCGCAGGGTTGCTGGATATAACCTCGATATCTTTAATAATCAAAGTGAGCGCCCCTATACCAATGATGGCAAGGTCAATCTCTCCCATTTGCTAGTTGGTAGCGAGGGTACGCTCGCCTACTTCAATAAGCTCAAACTTCAGCTAGCCCCACTACCAAAACATAAAACACTGGGTGTAGTGAACTTTACGAGTTTTTATAAAGCCATGGACTCGGCCCAGCATATCGTCAAGCTGGGACCAAGTGCAGTTGAGTTAGTGGATCGCACTATGCTCGATCTCTCCCGCAGTAATCCTGCATTTAAATCAACGATTGAAACCGCGCTCATCGATCAGGGCGGAAAATCACCAGAAGCCATCTTGCTGGTAGAGTTCTCAGGTGATGAATTAGCTCCTCTGGAGAAAAAAGTAAAAGAATTAGGTGAGCTCATGGCTGATTTGGGCTTACCTGGCTCAGTAGTAGAAATGCTAGACCCCAGCGCCCAGAAGAATCTATGGGAGGTGCGCAAGGCTGGCCTGAATATCATGATGAGCCTCAAAGGTGATGGCAAACCAGTCAGCTTTATTGAAGATTGCGCCGTTCCCTTAGAGCACCTAGCGCAATACACCCAGTCGCTTACAGAAGTCTTTGCCAAACACCAAACACGCGGCACCTGGTACGCCCATGCTTCAGTTGGCACCCTGCATGTCCGCCCTATTCTAGATATGCGTCGCGATGGCGCTAGCAAGATGCGTGAAATCGCTCAGGAAGCCTCAGAGTTGGTTCGCAAATATAAAGGTGCATTCAGTGGCGAGCATGGCGATGGTATCTGCCGCGGCGAATGGATTCAGTGGCAATTTGGGCCCAAGATCAATGAAGCCTTGAAAGAAATCAAACATGCCTTTGATCCAGGTAATCTATTTAATCCTGGAAAGATCGTCAACACACCAAAGATGGATGACAGCACCCTCTTTCGCTTTCCACCCAATTACAAAGTGACACCGCTCAAGACTAATCTCAATTGGTCTGCATGGAATGTTCAAAATAATGCGGTTACCGAAGAGACCTCGGCACCTGGAACCGGAAAAGATGCAGCGGAGGGTTTTGCTAAAGCCGCGGAGATGTGCAACAACAATGGTCATTGCCGCAAATTTGATGCGGGTACGATGTGCCCAAGTTACCGTGTAACACGCGATGAAAAACATGTCACGCGGGGTCGCGCCAATACATTGCGCCTAGCCCTGAGCAATCAACTCGGTCCTGATGCATTTACAGGAGATGCCGTCAAAGAGGTAATGGATTTATGCGTTAGTTGTAAGGGCTGCAAACGCGAGTGCCCCACTGGCGTTGATATGGCAAAAATGAAAATTGAGTTTTTAAGCCATTACAAAAGCAAACATGGTTTTACTCTGCGCGACAAGCTCATTGGGTATTTACCCAGCTATTTGCATGTGATTTCTAAATCATCTGTTTTGACTGGTTTATTTAATTTGCGCAATCACTCACAGGCACTTGCTCAGGTATTAGAAAAGTTCACCGGCATTAGCGCCAAACGTAGTCTCCCAGCCTGGAGAACGGACACTGTTTGGCAATCCAATCTTGGTCATGTGGACCTGCATAGCTTTAACAATGCCAATAAGCCAGTCGTACTTTGGGCCGATACCTTTAATGGTGCCTTTGAATCAGAAAATATTTACTCGGCAGTACGCGTATTAGAAGCAGCGGGCTACACCGTATACATCCCTAGAAAAGAACAAGGCCATTTTTGTTGTGGCAGAACCTATTTAGCAACTGGCATGATAGATCGCGCTAAAGAATCTGCACGCGAGCTTGTAAATGCGCTTTACCCCTTCGCCGATAAACAAATTCCGATTATTGGGCTAGAACCTTCTTGCATCTTGAGTTTGCGTGATGAATTTTTGGTGATGGATCTAGGTGATAAGGCATCCCTATTAGCCAAGAATAGCTTTACCTTTGAAGAGTTCCTGGCTCAAGAAAATAAAGCGGGTCGCTTTAATCCAAACCTCAAACCTGCAAACAAACCCATTCTGATCCATGGCCACTGCCATCAAAAGTCATTTGATGTTGTCAAACCCATGATGGATTTACTCAAACTGATTCCGAATGCCAAGCCCGAACTCATAGAAACATCTTGCTGTGGAATGGCAGGAAGTTTTGGTTATGAGAGTGAACACATGGATGTGTCGATGCAAATGGCGGGACTGCAATTACTGCCCGCCATTGAAAAGGCGCCGGACGCCTTACTAGTTGCAGATGGCTCGAGCTGTAGACATCAAATTAAAGATGGCGCCTCAAGACAAGCTTTACATCTTGCGCAAATCTTGGAGATGCATTTAGCCTAAGTAGCAAAAGAAAGCCCCTCATTGGAGGGGCTTTGAATTTCAAGCATTCTTCATTTGAGAATCAATGCATATGCATGCTACCGCCCATGGCATTGACGGGCATTTTCAATTCCACTTCACCCGCTTTAGCAAACTTGAGTTTGACTGGAACTGTTTCACCTGCAGAAAGTGGGGCTTTAATGTTCATAAACATTAAATGCAAACCACCTGGCTTTAGCTCAACCGAACCATTGGCAGGCACTGCAATATCTTTAACCTGACGCATTTTCATCACTGTGCCATCCATCGCCATTTCATGCAGTTGAACCTCACCAGCAACTGGTGAGCTTACTGAAAGTAATTGATCAGCTGCGCCGGCATTTTCAATCTTCATAAATCCACCCGCTACCTGCTGACCGGGAACGGTTGCGCGTGTATAAGCATTGGTAATTTGAATATTGCCCGCTTTAGCATCCTGAGCATGGGCTCCTCCGCTCAGGCTTACTCCAGCTGCTACGCACAAAATGAGGCGACTCATAGTGCCCATCCAATTTTTCTTTATCATTACCATTCCCTTGTGTTTGAAATTAATGAAATACTACTTGTAATGCCTAAATACCGCGCCATTCTTTTTCTCTTGCTCTTAGCCTGCTGCTGTAGCAAGGCATTTGCAGAACTGCAAGTTGGGCAAGCTGCACCCAATATAGAAGGTACGCTCATGAATGGCAAGCCCTTCTCGCTTGAAGCCAATAAAGGTAAAGTGGTTTTGGTGCACTTTTGGGCAAGTTGGTGTGAGCCCTGCCAAGAAGAAATGCCACTCATGGAAGCTTACCTTGAAAAAAATAAATCCAAAGGATTAGAGGTGCTTGCAATTAGCATGGACAAACCCTCTGAATTAGAGCAAGCCAAGCATATGATGCATGGCTACAACTTCCTCTTTGCGGAGAAAAAACAAATGAATTACTCGGGCTACGGCAGAATCTGGCGCATCCCGAGCACCTTCGTGATCGATAAACAAGGCTTTCTCAGAAAGAATGGTTTAACTGGTGACCCCACTTTAGACAACAAAGTCCTTGATGAAGTCGTTACACCATTACTCTCCAAGTAAGCCCTAGAAATGCACCCTCATACCTACTGACGCAACAAAGCTAGGTACCAACTGAAAACCATTTACATTTTGATAAATAGGTAGTTGCACGTTCACATATAACTGCGTTGTATCTGTCACGTTATACAGAGCACCTGGAGTGATGTAAGCCAATACGCCCCCCGTAGACAAGGTATCGGCTGCTGTTCCACTATCTACTTTCTTATTAAGCATATTCAACTGCAGGGTTGGTACCAACTTTTCAAAACCTTGGTAGTTCACACCCAGATTTAAGTTGGCAGCATTACCCGGGCGATAAGAGGAGCCCACACCATTCTGCGCATTGAGTGTGGCAATTGTGACGGGAACATCTGTCGGCTTGACGGTAGCTTGATATTGAATATTGGCGAAGTACCCCCAATCTTCTGTCGCGGGTATGAAGCCAAATTTATAAGCGCCAATAATCACATCGGTTGATCCAGTACCCAATTGCAGCCCTGGATCAACACCTTGCAGTGATCCGCCGTTATTGACTACCGTTTGCGAGTTATTACCGGTTGGTAACTTCACACCAAACTGGAAACCCCAATCTTTCTCTTCGGCAAATCCAAAATAACGGCCAATAATTTTCATATCGCCAATACCTGAGGCTTGAGACAAGTAAGCATTAGATGAGGGATTACTAGCGTTAGTAGGGCCTGAAATACCATCATCAGATCCAAAAGTGCTGTGGGTTCTCATGATGTAGGGCAATATCGTTGTTACGCCCCACTTTTCACCATCGTTGTAATCTAAGGATGCTGTGAGGTAATTATTTTGGGTAAAGTTTTCCACCTCAGCACTCGGACTAGCAGCGTTAACACCATTCTGAGAAATGCTTTTGGTGCCAGCCCACAGTTTATTTTGATTTAAGGTGTCATAACGCACATCTAAAGTCCATCCACCCGACATACCCATACCTTGTGTTCCGATATCGGTATTCAAACTACACCCACAACTGGCACAAGCCAAGACTGAAGATGCTGGCAGCGCCAAAGCTGCGGCTAAGGCTAATTTATTCAATTTCATTTGTAGATCCAACAAAACAGCGGCAATTACTTGCCAAATACATAGCGAGGCTATGCCCTAATAGCGATTGATTAGGTGCTTGCTGGTGGCGCTGCCGAAGGCGGCGTGAACCAAGTAAAGAGTGGTTGAGGAGATTGATAGTAAAGCAGGGGAAGCAAGGCAAATGAATGCGGTGCTGCAAATTTCAGATTGGTATTAAATGCCGGTGGAATGCTCGCATGTGTAATGCAGTAGGGGCAAGTCTGGCTATGTTGATCCATTTGCGGGGAGCCATCCTGCTGCAACTGAATCATCTTTGTGCCATCAACAGAACAAATCTCCATAGAGATGCCCTGCCCAGCGGAAATTGCTTGAGAAACCACTGGCGCGAGCGCACTCATTACGATCGAAGCTGCTGCGATCCAGTGAATGAGTTTGCGATTCCTTAATTTCATATTGGGGCTATTTTACCTGAATTGCCTTGTCACTTTGCAATAGAAAAAGGGGTCCAAGGACCCCTTTTGCTTGCTTATGCGCCTTGCTTAAGCAACGTTTCGGTTAGCGCTTTCAATAAAACGCTTACGATACGGTGCCAAGATAAATTTAGCGCTAAATGCCGCGGTCACGGTCACAATGGCGCCAGCAACCAGCACAAAGCTCCAGTTACCACCAGCCGACAGTACCGAGGCTAGCGGCACTAACAATGATGCTGTACCCTTGGCGGTATACAAGGTGCCCGCATTACTTGCGGCATTTTTGACCCCAAATGTATCAGCGCAGATTGCTGGGAAGATCGAGAAAATCTCACCCCAGAACAAGAAAATGAGTGCCGCAAAAGTCATGAAGGCAATTGGGTCACGGCCAAAGTGCATTAATCCCAACATGGCTAGACCTTCGCCGGCAAATACAAAGAACATGGTGTTTTCACGACCGAAGCGATCAGAAATAAAGCCGCACAATGGACGAGTAAAGCCATTACATAGGTTATCAATAGACAGAGTCATTGTTAGGAGGGGCAAAGTTGCGCCAAAGAAAGACATTGGCAGAGTAGCTAAGCCGTAGTCTTTAGCAATTGGGCCAATTTGCGCAGTCACCATCAAGCCGCCAGCAGCTACCACTACAAAAATCACGTAGATCAACCAGAACAAAGGTTTGCGAATCATCTGACCCGATGTGTAATCCACCTTAGTTGTAACAATCCGCGGAGCAGCCTGCACCCCTACTGGAGGGGTTGGTTTGACCATCAATAAAGCCAACAAGAAAATTAAACCGCCTTGTGCAAGCCCAAAGAATAAGAAAGCCTGCTCGTAGCCAGCACTCAAAATCATATTGCCAATTGGAATCACGGTAATGGCAGCGCCTGCACCAAAGCCTGCAGCCGTGAGGCCGGCAGCCAAGCCACGCTTATCTGGGAACCACTTCAAGGCATTACCAACGCAAGTGCCGTAAACGCAGCCTGCGCCAATACCAGCAATCACTGCGGCCACATAGAGCATTTCAATAGAAGTGGCATAGCTATCAATAACCCAACCCGCTGCTGCAAATACAGCACCAATCAAAATCACGAAGCGTGGGCCAAACTTATCAACCATCCAACCTTCAACGGGCACCAACCAAGTTTCCACCACAATAAAAATGGAGAAAGAAAGTTGAATGGCCGATAAAGCCCAGCCAGTTTTCACTTGAATCGGGTTTACAAACAATGTCCACGCATATTGCAAGTTAGCAACCAAGCCCATACAAATGATTCCGAAAATCAATTGCATCCAACGGTTATGCCAAGGTTTAGTCACGATTTGGTGTCTCCTCAATTTCTTCTTTTATATTCATTGATCGCCATAAAAATGGCATGCGTGATTTTTGAATATTCTGGCGATTAACATCTTGATAGACATCAAGAATTGATTAATTGCATTACTAGTGATAACCCTTGAGTGCAGATGCTATCAAGCACTAATAAAGATCGATAGTAATAGCTTTGAGCCTGGATATTTCACCCTACCAACTCGTGCTTACCCTAAATGCCCCCCTAAAAGTGGGCAAAGAAAAACCGCCCGAAGGCGGTTCTTTTTTTAAAGCCGTGTTACGGATTACATGCCGCGATATGCGCCATCAAAATCATAATGACGCGCTTGTTTCGCCTTGGCTACTTTGCTGTCAGAAAAAATCTGGTTAAACATATTCAATAACTGAGTCATTTGAATCTCCTTAAGGGTTAGTACCTAGAGTATAACCCTAATAAGATTCGATATCAGGGGTTTAATAGCCCTTTTCTCGTAAATACCCGGTGAATTCTGTATTTAAATGAGAATGATTACTATTTAGTACGTATAATAGTAATCATTCTCATTTAGATTAAGGCTTTGTCAGAGTGATGTTGGCGCGTCGAATCCTAGGCAACATAAGACTGCAGTCGATCGGCATGACTTTGTCTTTACTTGCACCCACCTTGGTTCACTCGCAATCCAATCAGGTCAATCCACTAACGCTCTTGGCTGAAGCACCAGTTCGCTCCAGCCCAACTGTATTAGCCCAATTCAATCCAGTCGATGATCCACCTGAGCAATGGAGCATTCATGCGCAGTCAACCTACATCATTGGGCAGAAAAATAACTTCAACTCACCCTACTATGGCCAAAATAGCCTCTTAAATAAGACCGAAGGTAGTGGCAATGACAGCTTCACATGGAGTGCAACTGCTTTTTTAGGCGGAAGACTCTGGGAAGGCGGCGAGTTTTATTACAACCCCGAAATGTTTGAAGGCACCCCTTTTGGTGGATCACTAGTTGGATTGGGTGCTTTTCAGAATGGTGAATTACAAAAGGGTTCGTATATTCCACCCACCTATTACAGTGCACGAGCATTTATTCGACAAACAATTGGTCTAGGTGGCGAACGAGAGCATATTGAAGATGGGCCAAACCAATTGGCTGGCCCAGTAGATTCAAATCGTCTTGTGGTTTCTTATGGAAAATTTGCTTCATTGGATTTCTTTGACCAAAATAAATACAGTCACGATCCAAGAACGCAATTTCAGAATTTTGCTTTATTTTCGATGGCCGCCTATGGATATGCAGCTGATGCCAAAGGCTTTACATATGGTGTCGTTGGAGAATGGTACCAGGGAGATTGGACCCTAAGGGCAGCCCGCCTTGCAGTCCCAACCACTCCTAATACCATGGAACTCAATTACTCCCTTACTCAAGACTACACCAATCAGGTTGAACTAACACATCAACATGAACTCTGGGGTCAACCTGGCGCAGTAAGAGGCCTGTTCCTTCAACAACGCGCATTCATGGCAAGCTATCAAAACGCGATTAACCAGGGTTATCAGCTAGGCCTCACTCCCAATATTCTCACGGCTCGATTTAGTGAGCAAAACATGTGGGGTTATGGCTTAAATATCGAACAAGCCGTCAACGAAGATTTGGGATTGTTTGCCAGATGGAGTTGGAATAATGGTCAAACAGAAACACAAACTCTTGATGTCAGCAGCTCCCTATCTTTTGGTACAACTCTGAAGGGTAGCAACTGGAGCAGGCCAAATGACACTATTGGGCTTGGATATGCAATCAATGGAATCTCAGCTTCAGAAATTAGCTATCTTCAGCAAGGTGGCTATACGATGTTTATCGGTGATAGCGCATTAAGCTATAAAAGAGAACAAGTTATTGAAACTTACTACAGCGCGCAGGTTTATAAAAACCTTTATATTTCAGCCGACTACCAACACATTACCAATCCAGCCTATAACTCTGCGCGTGGGCCAGTCAATTTTTATGGCTTACGCGCACATATCGAAATCTAAAAAACAAGTAGCGTTGGTGCCGCTTGCCGGAATCGAACTGGCGACCTTTTCATTACGAATAACTTACTCGATAGCTACTAGCCTTATTTTATATAGCTTTCTAAATTTGTAGCATACCTTTGTAGCATACCAAGTTGCACTTTTTTTTGGGTAAAAAATCGCCCTACAAACCACGTTCTATAAGGCTTTGTTAAGGATAGAAAAGTGTAGAAAGACTTGGGTTAAAGTGCGTTGCACTACTACTTAAGTATTACTCGTTCGCTTGTTAAGTAATCTAACTCAGCGTCAACCATTGCCTTAAGCCTAGTCATTACCCTCAACCTAACAGCGTCATCCGTGGTTATGTAGTTCATATCAAGCTTAAACACCAGCTTATCTTCGCTATCGTCAAAGCCTACAGTTAGCATTTCTTGTGTCATAACTGTATTTTAAGTTCGTAAGCTACAAATTCCTACCTAATAAACCTATAAAACCTGCTTAACTAAGCTCATTATGTATTCCAAATCTTTATCACTGTCTACTTGTATTTGGTAATCGCCAGTACCAAAGTGTCCAACTTGCGAAACATCCCTAGCCAAACCCTTGCTATCTTCAATAGCACCCCACTTAGCACCTATAAAAACTTTAATCTGCTTCTTTTGTAATTCGTAGCAAACAATGTTTCTATCCTTCTTAAATGCTATGTAATCGTTTTGCGGCTTAATTTCAATGCCATCAGCTAAGTTAAGTGTTGCATTCTTAAACTTGTCATATAACTCAGCCATTTCCTCACCTGCATAGCTTGTATGCTGATCTTCTGTATAAACAACAATCTCATCCGTTACACGTTTTAACTCTTTATTCTGCTGTGTAATTGGCTTAATGCTTTCTGCACTTCTTGTTTTCTTAACCTCGTTAATAACAATTGTGTTGTTCTCGTAACGCTTAACTTCCCACAACTCAATAGCAATATCTTTAAAGTTTGTAGCTAATATTTGATTTTCGGTAAAACTTGGAGAAACAAAAGCTACTCTTGTCTGCGTCCAATCTATATCTGTACGCTGTAAGTTTTGCTTAAGCTGTTCGTTGTACTCAACAATAAAGTCAGCCTTGTTCTCCAACATTAAGCTCAAATAAGTAAAGCCTTGATCTACAACACTAACATTCTTGTCACGCTTATATTCGATAATAATGAATGCCTTAGCCTGTTTATCGTATGCTAACGTATCAATACGCTTATTTTTAATCGTAAACTCACTACGTACAAGCGTTAACCCCATTACAGTTTCTAAGTTATCTTCAAATACTTGCTGTATCTCACGTTCTAACTTAAATTGCTTTTCATCCACTTCATCTAACTTAGTATTGTGTAGTGTATAAATTTTCATAACTTAACCTTAAATTAGCAATTCACCATCATCATTTTTCTTTACACGCTTCTTCTTAACTGCAGTAGCAGGTAACAAGCTAGTTAACTCTTCATAACGCTTAAACAAGAACGCAACTCTGCTTGCATCATCATCACCACCTTTATAGCCGTATGCTTCATCTACTGCTTTGTCTAAGTCTTTGTGTGCTTTTATTAGAGAAATTGGCATTGCTATCACCTTGTAAGCATCACCTACAGTTGTGTCCTTTAAATTAGCCCTAATGTCCAACACTTGCTGTGAACATTTCTCTATATTTGCTCGTAATACCTCATCTAAATTACTAACCCAAACGAAATTGTTATAAACAATACCACCAGAATATCTATAGTCACTCTTCAATCTACCGCAAACAGTCCTCATCCAAGCATTGTGCAAGGAACTACTTAATATACCGAAATGATAGAGAGAAGCATTCGGTAAAGCATATGCACTATCAGCACAAATTACTTCCTTACTAACGTAAGCAATTGGAATAAATTTTCTGTTTTCGGATGAATGCCGCGGAATAAGCAAATAATCCGCACTAGGTTGCCGAATATCGCCAAATAAAGCAGGAATGTCCTTTTTAGAATGCACAGAACTTGTCTTACTCTTTTCACGAAAATCCCTTACAGCTTCAACTCTATTTTTTATTACTTTATTGCTAACAATTTCTGTTGGTGTTGCATCCTTAAGCCAAAAGCAATATCGCCATTCATTGCTTAACATTTCCTTAGCTCCACCATATTTCTTAATGTATTTTTCTAAGCTACTATCAGCACTTAATATTGCGTTCTTTTCATCTTCAGATAACAATAAGTTCCCATCATCGTAAGGGATGCTACCTCTAATTAAGTCCGGCAGGTTTGGACAAAGGACATTAGATCTATTTTCAATCAATACATTAGCGGCATCAACAAGATATGGGTTAATTTGATTTGCTATTACAAGAACAGGATCTGCCTTTAAATTTTCATATGTAAATAATTTCTTAGCTCCACCACTATGTTTACTAAAGCCGATAATTACGCAATGAACAGCTGCAACTCCTCTACCTTCGTTGCTCCACCTAAATGTTCTATGTGCAAAATTAATTGAAATGCCGTGTTTAAATAATACTTTCCACAAAATAGCAGGTTGCTCGCCTTGTGCAATGCTATTTGTAGATACAAATGCACACTTAATATCACTGTTTATATCAGTGTAATAAGTAGCCTTAACATACCAAGCACAAACATAATCTAATTTACCAGCACCATCAATATTATAAAAAACACTATCCATCTCACTTTGTTGTTCTGTATTTTTTAATGCTGCACCGATAAACGGGGGATTACCGAACACGTAACTACAATCCTCAGCCTTTACTACGCTATTCCAATCCATACGTAATGCGTTACCACAATGTATATGCGGAGTTGCTATTAACGGAACGGTTGCACGAGTCTCACCAAACCTATTACCGCTTTCTAAGTTAAGTTGATGATCTGTTATGTACATTGCTACACGTGCAATATGTACAGCCGCTTCATCAATCTCAATTCCATAAAACTGTTCAATGCTTACTTTGCAATACTCTTTAACGTCTAATAAGCCCCCTTGATCACCTTTAAAGTACAGCTTAGCAATAACGTCATTCTCAATACGTCTTAATTCTCTGTAAGCAATAACTAAGAAGTTACCGCAACCGCAAGCTGGATCAAAGAACTTAAGTGTATGCAACTTATCGTAAAGTGCCTGTAATTTAGGCTTAGTAATTGCTTGCTCGAATTCCTTATGCAACTCATCTAAAAATAATGGCTGTATTACTTTAAGTATGTTGCGTTCGCTTGTATAGTGTGCGCCTAACTCTCGTCTACTCTCTTTGCGATGTGCTGTGTCAGTAGCACCAGCTTCTAATACGCTTTGAAACATTGCACCAAAAATAGCTGGCGAAATTCCACTCCAATCTAATTCCGAACACTTAACTAATATCGTTCTTAAATCAAAGTCAAAGCTAGGGATAGATATTTGCTCTGCAAATAATCCACCATTTACATATTCAAAAGCCTTAAGTGCTTCATCTAAGTTTGTTTGCCGTTTGTCGTGTGCTGTATTAAGCACTTGAAACAGCATAGCAATAGCCATTCCTAAGTCGCTACCATCTTCCTTAGTCTTAGCTACCAACTTCTTAAACTGCCCATCCTCACCAAATATCCCTGTATCGTCTGCAAACAAGCAAAACAGCAATCTAGTTAAAAAGCTCTCTAAATCCCTACCTGTGTAGTTAGCTTTAAGTAAAGCATCGTGTAACTTGGCAATCTGCTCTACAGCTTTACGGTTAATTGGTAATTCCTCGCTGTAAGCAATAACTCGCTTATCAACCAAAAACATAAACCAATCAGCTCGTTTGCTAATCTCACTTAAGCTACATACGAGAGGTTCTTTATCTAAGCTGTGTAGGTTATATAGGTGAAATGTTTGAAAATCGCTAATTAATATGTACTGCGGCTTTTCAAACTCGTTAGTAATTGCCATTGCATAGTCAGTTGCCTGCTCATATGCTTTATACAAATCCTCGCCAGTTGTCTTTTGTTCAACCAATAACACGCCAGGTATAAAGCTATCTATATAACCCCGTGCATTGCCAAACTTAATAACCTTCTTTTCGAACATTGACGCAGAACTCTTGCTTAATCCAAAGCAAGCGTAGAAATCACGCATAAATTGCTGTGCGTACTGTTTCTCTTCCCTGTCGCTCTCGTGCTCTTTCGCAAATAGCTGTAAGCGTCTGCGGACTTCGTTAATTGTTATATCTGCCATAAATTACATATTAACCGTATTGGACTAAGGATAAACACTAATGACTTTAAGCAGAATATAGGCATATAAAGTTAATGACAATAGGTTTTACTACTATTCTGTTAAACATAACTACTTGGAGAATTGACTATGGCTACAGGGACACGTACACGCAAGGTAATGACGGCAGATGACTATAAGGCAAAGTTAGAAAAGGCAAAAGAGGCATACAAGGCATTAGAGCAAAAGGCTTATGCAACAGAGTTGGAGGCACTTATTAAAGGACAGAATATTGTTTCTGCTATTAATGCGATTAAAACAAGTACTAAAGATATTAGCGACATTGCAATATTGACAGCTATTGGTAAGGCAGCAGGGATTAAGAATTTTGCAATTACGCAGACTGAAGTTAAAAAACGCAAGCCAAAAGCAAAGTAAGCTATGCCACGTAAGCCAAGCAAAACAATTGAAGAGCAGAAGTTTGAATTACAGATGCAAATTGCTGAATTGAAAGAGCAATATGAAACGCAACTTTACTTTGAAACAATGCCAAAAGTTGATCCAATGTATAGCTACAGTTATCAACACTCAAATATGTCAATTGCTGGTGAGCATCAAAGCGTGGACGCTTGGCTACGTGCTGTAATTAAACATATGGGGTTAAGGTTGCCAGGACACGGTGGACAAAAGACTAATGCTTTAGTAGTAACTATGTTTAAAGATTTAAGACAAACAAGTGAAGATATGTGGATTGACTACGTAACACGCAAGTTACGCAAACTTGCTAAGAGCAGGGTTAAGAAAGTGAAATAGAAATGGCAAATAAGTTTGATGAAATTGATAAGAAATTAACAGAGCAACTTACACATACTTGGAACTTAAATAGAGAAGATTTATTTAACTTAGGCGTTGAATTAGGTAGAGAATTAGCAACACATAATATTGCCACCTATCGCTCACCAATTTGGGAAAAACGTGAAAAGGAAAATAATCAAGATTTAGAGATTAGAAATGCTGTAGATAGGATTGAAGACTTTATCGCTACGTTAGTTAAGCTATCGGTTACGGAAAAGATTGAAGAAACTGGCAGTTGGTCAATTGCTAAAGGTGGTGGTTATGGTTTAGAGCAATTTAGCGATGAAACTGTAGAAAAATACAATGTGCAAGTATTGCGTTGCGATATGGAAAGTTATGGCGGTGAATTTACAGTTACATTTAGCGTTGAAGGTGAGCTAGCAAAACTATTCAAAAAGCATAATGTATATGATCAATTTACTGTACGTATCTATAATAACAACGGCGAAGAAGATCAAGCAATCTACAATGTTAAAGAAGTTGATAGTTACATTGATAGCGTTACAGCACACGTTAGAAATAGTAACAATTGGGAAGTAGAGCAATACGTAGATTTTTTACACGAAATCAGCAAGCCCTACTTATTTCTAATCACTAAAAACATTTAACTACCCAATGCCAGTTAAAGTCTATTCCTACAAACTATTTGACATCGATAATAGCCAAAGCAAAGTATCGGAATACTTTGCTACGGAAGAAGTAATTAGCTTATTTGAAGCTGAGATTACTGACAGAAGTAATTTTTACTTTGTAAGTATGGATGACTTAGATGGTGACGGCAGAATACATAAAGATAAGTTGCAGGAAATACTTAACAAGTAACTACGCTAAGTTAACGGCTTTTCTCAACATATCATCATTAGCATCCACGTAAATTGAAGTAGTTTGTATGTTTTTATGCCCTAGTAACTTCTGCAATACACGTATGCTTACGCCTTTATTAGCAATCTCTGTAGCAAATGTACGTCTGCCTGAGTGACTTGAGCAATTTTGCAAACCAGCACCTTTGTAGATATTGAAGTACAACTGGCAGAGAGTATTAGGCGAAAATCCTTCACTATTTTCTTTTTGTGAATAGATGAACTTAACATTAACGTCTTTAGGTTTGTAGACTTTAGCGTATTGCTGTAATTCCTTCTGCAATTTCTCACTAACAAATACTGTACGTGCTTCTTTAGTTTTAGTATCTTCTGCACGTAATCTAATTTCGTTACGCACCTTACCTTCTGCATCAATTACGTCCGAATACAGTAAATTACTAATTTCTCCGCAACGCATACCTGAATACATACTGATGGTTATAAGCGCCCTATTTCGTAATGCGTGCTTTCTTGTTGCTACGTAATCTAAAACTCTACGCAACTCTTGTTGATTTAATGTTTTTGCTTGCTTAGCCATTGTTTTCACACCTAAATATAATTTTGCAATAGCTATATATTGTTTTCTTTTGTTATTTTTTCCTACCTCTTTTTGATTTCTTTGCATTAAGTATTTTCTTTCCAATAATCAAGTAGTTACGTCATCTTCTAAATAAATGTTTATTTTTATGTAAAACTAAGCATTGTTGTATTTAGTAATCGTGTTGTCTAATTCCCACATTAATTAACTGACTTGTTTAAAGCGTCACAGTAGCGTTTTTTATGTAATCAGCTACGTTTGCATTCAGCTTGCTAAGTTCTTTGCTTACAGCGTTAATTTGAGGTGTTGTGTTTTGTTGTTTGCAAATTTTAGGTAAAGCTTCGCATTAAGCATTAAATAACAGTAATGCTTGCTTGTTACCAAATTGTCCAAATCCGCTTAATTACAAGCTGTTTTCTACGCCAATGTCACTTAAGTAGATTTGGGGTTGTTTAATGCTTTGTATTCGCAAAGCCTCTACGTTGCCAACGTTTGCTTCTTTTGTAATGTAGTCAAGCCAGCCATAACTGTTGCTTAGTGGTTTGATGACGATGCTGTGATGTGCAAAGTCACAAGCCCACCAAGCTCGTTCTATTGTGTTTCGAATATCAATGTTTTCGGGTAAGTTACCGATTGCTAAGTGTGCGTGTATGCGTTTGTCGCTAATTAAGCCTTCTATGCTTGTTAGCATTGTGGGCTGTGAATATGCCTTTGTTGATGTGCGTTTTGTATCCTTTCCGTAAGCCATAAATGCCAACTTAGCGTAAAAATAATCTAAAGTGCTTTCTGCCACTTCTTCGTTTAACCATTTCCAATCACCCAAAACCTTCTTATCCGTCCATTTATAGCGTTCTGGTTGGTACTTTTGGGCAGTGACGAATACGTTATTGGGGTTTTGGGTGCATTTGGCATAGCTTTTTGGTAGCACGTAAGCACGTGTTTTAAACGTCACCGTTACAGCGTGTGTAAAGCGTGGGCTTAATTGGTTAATTGTTGCTACGTATGCTTGCTTTAGAGCTTGGTGATTAGACATATAGTTATTTATCTATATGCGTATCAACCTATTTAAAAACCATAAATCACAACATTTAAAGTGAGATTTGATGGCAGATTTCGGTAGGAATAGCTAAAAATCAGCCATATATTAACTATGCCCATTAACTTATAGGAGAACTTACAAATGAGCATAGTTACAAACTTAAAGCTAATCACAACCGTTAAATCTAGTGCTGTTTCACCAATATTGCTACGTCGCAATAAGCTACTTGCTAAGGTACAGGAACAGTTAGATATGTGTGAAGCTAAGCGTAATCAGCAACCTTATGCACCAAAACGCCTTAAAACAGTAGTTAATAAAGAAACAGGTGAACGTACTACTGTTGAGACTATTAAGCGTGTTAAGGAGTGGTTTTGGATTACGGAAGACGGCAAGATCAACTTGGCTGTTAAGTATGGTGCGAAAACACTGACTTTGGACAAGAAAAAAGGCTGTAACGCAATTGAGTTAATGAATGGTACTGCTTTGATTGGTACTTTACACAAACTTAAAGAAGCTGTAATTGCTGGTGAATTTGATGATGCAATTAGTGAAGTTAGTGATGCTACACGCAAGGCATTTAAAAAATAGTGTTAGTTACGTGCCCCATTGTTTTAAGGATTTGGGGCACGTAAATATAAGAAAACAATAAATACTTTATGAGACGATATAAAGCTATTGTGAATGCTAGTGGTATGTGGGTTGAGACTATTTTGTATGCACAAAATCAAGCACAAGCATATAAGTTATTCCAAGCAATATTCGGAAGCAGTAACGTGCCACATCAACCTACACAACTTTAGTACTATGAAGATACTTGAAATTACAGCAATTAAGCCACTCACACCACAGCAAGCACGGATTGATGGACTTAAGAGACAAAAAGATGCTAGTACGAAAGCACTACAAGCTGAACGTGATAGACAGAAGATTGCTAAGGCACAGCAACAGATTAAGGATGTACGGCTTGGTAATTAATGGTGCCGCTTACAAGAATCAAACTTGTGACTGAGCATTACGAGTGCACTGTTATATCACTTAACTAAAGCGGCTTTTATCCACAACCAAATATTACTTTATTACAAATCCTTCACCATCTGCACTAAACGTTATTCCTCGTTTACTTCCTGTCTTATCAATTATCTTCGCTACCTTATCAGTCAATTGCAATAGTGATGGATGCACAGGTTTTGAAACTGCAATCTTACTTTCCTTCTTGTTGTCACGTTTCCGTACAACCTTCTTAGCGTGTAAGTCTTTCGTGTATTCACTACTTTCCAACTGTGCCAAGTAAAACCGCTCTAACATTTCTACACTTGTACGTGCATTGTTAGCTAACTTAAGTGGATTGATTTCTGCACCATACTTTAAGCGATACATAAGGCTTGTATGACGCATTGAATACAAGGTACGCACATCATCGTCAATACTAACTTTTAATCCAGCCTGCGCCAACAATACATCAAACTGTCTTGCTATCTTTGCATATGCATAATTTCTGTTTGCATACTGTGGCATAAACAAATAGTCATCGCTTATATCAATCTTTGCATCTTTATCTGCACTTGCTTGCTTTAATTCCTTAATCCGTACATCACGTAATCTTTTATAAAACACCGTTGCACGTGGCATTGATGTAATTGGCTTGCTATGCTTTTTGCTTGGCGGAATGGGCATAAACAAATACTCGCCTTCATCACCGCCTCTAATGTCAATGTGCTTATGCTTAATATTCTTAATATCTGTTGGGCGTATGAAGGTGTACAACATAAACGGAATTAATTGCTTAATTTCTTCCGTAATCACAATATTGCGTAACTTCTTATTAATAGCGTCGTCACCTTCGCCAACTTTCTGCATCACTTCACTTATTGTTCCCACTAAGTTAGCCGTAGTACGTCTTAAATGCTTGTATTCATCTAAAGTGAAGTAACCACGTGCGTTATCTACAGTCTTAACTTTTGGCAACAATGGGCTTGCGCTAATGATGTTGTTACGCTGTGCGTAGTCAAATATCTTCTTTAAGCAAACAAAGTTAATCTTAATAGTGCCTGCGGATAGCTGTTTTTCGTACAAATACGTCTTAAATTTGTCTAGCAATGCGTAGTCAATATCGCTAATTTCGTAATTCTTAAAGAACGTCATTATGTGTTTGCTAATGATGTTTATTTGTGAATTTACGTAAGTTTCAGCCAATTCCTTACGCTTAACCTTGTTCTTATCTGCCTCAATTACTTGCTCAGCACAGACAACAAACGATGTTTTCTTAGCATTAACGCTAATTCCCAGCTTTTTATTAACTAACAAACTCTCGTAAAACTCTTTAGCAAACTTAATAGCTTGTGCTTTGTCTGCTGTTTTGGTGCTACGTTTAATTGGCTTGCTGTCGTAGTAACGCACCCAAAAGTAAGGTGATGCAGGGATTTTGAAGATAACAAGTTTGTTGGGAAAACCTTTAATAGCTTCTATAGTGCTTTTAATAGGCACTACGCTACGACTTTTAGCGTTTGCTAATGCTTGGGTAGCAACTTTAGGAATTAAACGCTTACGCATTGTTTTAACGTGTGTTAGGTAACGTATAAAATGTAGCATACTTTTCGGTATGCTACAAATATATGCTTAAGTCTATGTTCTATATAAGTATTTTTGTTGTTTTTTTGACGAACAAAGTTGTTACGAATGAACTGCTCTACCAACTGAGCTAAAGCGGCGCTCATTTATTTTAGCGGAAGCGATCGAGTAATTTTTTGCTGTTTTTATCTAGCGCTGTTGAATCTTTAATGAGGAACTGCAGGCCATTGGAGTCAGCAATTAAGAGTGTGTTGCCCGCAATACGACGAATATCTTCTTCACCTTTTAAGCGAATCCGAGTTGGTCCTTTATCAGTCTCAATATCCCAAATACTTGGAGTAGCAAAAGTAGAGACTTGGATAATTTTTTCAATGACTGGCATAAATTCACGCGCTGTCATTTCTTCTTCAATCAGAGCGAGCTCAGACTCTGGAATAGCGGCAATGGATGCATACCACCATAACTCTTTACCCGATTGATCCATGATCGACAAACCTGCCGCAGGGGCTGTAATAGGAAATGCTCTCACTGGATAAACACCAGTATGCATCTTGCCATTGGGATCCTTAAATACTAGGCGTCCCAAGGTATCGCGTTCTAGTCGCTGACTCACACCCCACCCCCAGTCTCTTTGGCAATCACCTCTAAAGCTTCTTCACCATGCTCTTCCAGACTTTCACCAATAGCGCCACCCTCAACCAATTCTGCAGCATGCCTGAGCTGGGCTTGATAGAGTGCGTAATAAGCGCCCTTGGCTTCCATTAACTCATCATGCGAGCCTATCTCGACAATCTCACCTTTATCTAAAACCACTAGGCGATCGGCTTTGCGCAAAGTAGATAAACGATGGGCAATCGCAATAGTTGTTCGGCCTTTAACCAAATTATCTAAAGCTCGCTGAATTTCTTTCTCAGTAGTTGTATCCACCGAGGAAGTTGCTTCATCCAAAATCAAAATACTTGGATTGATCAGCAGAGCCCTGGCAATGGAGATGCGCTGACGCTCACCACCAGAGAGTGATTGGCCACGCTCACCTACTAATGAGTCGTAACCCAAAGGCAGGCGCAAAATAAATTCATGGGCATGGGCAGCACGAGCAGCCTCGATGATTTCTTCGCGAGTCGCGCTGGGTTTGCCATAGGCAATATTCTCAGCAATCGTTCCAAAGAATAAAAAGGGTTCTTGCAATACAAGGCCAATTCGTTTGCGGTAATCAGCAATTCCGATACTACGAATATCTCGATCATCCAAACAAATAGCGCCAGAACTCACATCATAAAAGCGACAGATTAAATTAACTAAAGTGCTCTTGCCCGATCCACTATGCCCAACCAAACCAATCATTTCACCAGGGGCAATATCTAAATCAATCCCTTTTGAAACCGCGCGATTACCGTATCGGAAACCCACACCGCGCAATGAGATACGCCCTTTAACCTCACCTAAGGGCGCTGGGTTGATAGGCTCGGGCACACTCGATACGTGATCCAAAATATCAAAAATACGTTTCGCCCCTGCTGCCGCTTTTTGCGTATGCGAAACAATCCGACTCATTGAGTCAAGGCGAATATAAAAGCGGCCGATATAAGCTAAGAAAGCAATTAATACGCCCACCGTAATGTGACGGTGAGCAACCTGCCAAATACCAAAGCCCCACACCACCAATAAACCAGTTTCAGTCAGTAGCGTGACAGTTGGCGAGAACAATCCCCACACGCGGTTCACGCGGTCATTGATTTGTAGATTGTGCTTATTGGAATCGACAAAACGCTTCAGCTCTCGATCTTCCTGAGCAAAGGCCTTCACCACCCGAATTCCGGGAATAGTATCAGCCAAGATATTGGTGACCTCTGACCAAATACGATCGATCTTCTCAAAACCGAAGCGCAGCTTGTCACGGACGATGTGGATCATCCAGACAATAAAAGGCAATGGAGCCAAGGTAACCAAAGCAAGCAAGGGATCAATAGACACCAGAATGGCTGCCGTCATGGTGATCATCAACACATCTGTGGCGAAGTCCAAAGCGTAGAGCGAGAGAAACACACATATACGATCGGTTTCTGCGCCGATCCGTGCAATCAAGTCCCCCGTCCTCTTGCCCCCGAAGTACTCCAAAGATAGCTTGAGTAAATGCTCAAAGGTGGTGTTACGCAAATCTGCACCAATCCGCTCGCTCACCAAAGCCAAAAGGTAAGTCTTCCACCAACCTAAGCCCCATGCAACAAGAGATGCGCCAAATAAGGCCAACAAATAGAGGCTAGCCAAATGGAAATCAATGGGGTTGCCACGCTCATAAGGAATCAAGACATGATCCATTAAAGGCATCGTGAGGTAAGGCGGTATCAGAGTCGCCCCAGTGGAGAGCAGTGTAAGAATAAAACCCAAGAGCAACTGCTTTTTGTATGGACGTGCAAAACGCCATAACTTAAACAAGGTCCAAGTGGATGGTGGTTTGTCATCCTCGGGCTCACAGGTCGAGCATGCATCCGAGTTGGCTGGCTTTGCATTCAGGCAAACCGGGCAGACCTGCTTATCGTACTCATTCGCCTCCGGGGCACCCTGATTGGGCTGGCTCCCGGCTGCTAATTGCCTATAGGCCGATTGCAAACGCAGAATTTGAGGATTGACCGCCAGCGTGAAATACCAAATACGTAATAATTTATTAGTCAACTCCAGCTTCAAATGCCCTACGCCAGCATGATCCCCATGGGAAAGGTGAGCTTCCACTTGAATCGGCCAAGTTTCATGAAGCGTGCCGTTTGTCCAAATAAGACTTTGCTTGGTCAGCAAAAGGAGGCTTTTCTTAAAGCGCAAGTCATCATCTAAATCCAACTCAACCCAGGCAATCAAAGCCCCAGGGTCAAGCGCTATGGATGGTATCGAGCTTAAAAGATCTAGCCAATCAGCAGGCAGTGGCGAAGTGATGGGAGTAATTTCTGGCTTCATTAATACTAAAAGTATAGTTGAGGCTAGTTTTTTCGATTTATTAACAATGTCAACTTTTTGAGCCAGAAAGCCGTTAAATTACGAAAGTAAGGCTTTTTATGTATTTTTGCTAAATTTGTGGATTTTCAATAACAACTAGAGACAGAGAGATAGTCCGAGAGCCCCTCTTTAAGTGGCCCTCACCGCATCGCCGTTTATGCCCCAATTACTAGATAAAACCATTAAGATCTTGAGCGTCAAGCATCTCCGCGGCCCGAATATGTGGACCTACCACCCCATTATTGAGGTTTGGCTCGATATTGGGGATTTGGAAGATTACCCATCCAACCTCATTCCCGGCTTTTATGAGCGTCTCATTAAGGCCCTACCAAGCCTACAGGAGCATCGCTGCAGCTATGGTGAGGCCGGCGGATTTCTAAAGCGCGTTGAAGAAGGCACGTGGCCTGCCCATATTTTGGAGCACCTCACCCTTGAGCTACAAAATCTCGCAGGGATTCCAGGTGGATTTGGCAAAGCGCGAGATGGTGATCGCCGCGGAGTCTACAAAGTCATGGTGAGCGCGATTAATGAAGAGGTCACCCTCACTGCCCTGAAATATGCAAGAGATCTTTATCTTGCGCTAGCCCAAGACACCAAAGATCCAGTCGCAGAAGTTCAAACTATTATTGAAAATCTACGTGAACTGGGTGATGACTTGTTACTAGGCCCTAGCACCGCTTGTATTGTCAACGCAGCCGAAGAACGAGGTATCCCATCTATTCGCCTGTCTGAAGGTAATCTTGTACAACTAGGTTATGGTGCAAAGCAGCGTCGCATTTGGACCGCCGAGACCGACCAAACAAGCGCTATTGCCGAAACCATCTCCCGGGATAAAGACTTAACCAAAAGTCTTTTATCGAGTGCTGGTGTCCCTACTCCAGAAGGCAGAACAGTAACGAGCCCTGATGACGCCTGGGAAGCCGCGCAAGAAATTGGCTTGCCGGTGGTGGTCAAGCCAATCGACGGTAACCATGGTCGTGGCGTATTTATCAATCTGTATACCCAACAAGAAATTCAAGCGGCGTATGCCGTTGCCATCGATGAAGGCAGTGAAGTATTGGTGGAGCGCCATATTCTGGGCGACGAGCACCGCCTACTCGTTGTAGGCAATAAAGTAGTAGCAGCCGCTAAAGGTGAAACGGTTTGGGTCACCGGCGATGGCCAACATACTGTTCGTGAACTGATTCAATCCCAAATCAATTCAGATCCTAGGCGTGGCACTGCCGAAGAACATCCGCTCAATCCAGTCCGAATTGACTCGGCAGTTGAACTGGAATTAGCGCGCCAACAATTAACCGGCGATAGCATCCCCAGCCTTGACCAAAAAGTCTTGATTCAGAGCAATGGCAATGTTGCCTTTGATGTCACAGACGCGATACATCCAGAAGTTGCACGACAAGTTGCTTTAGCAGCCCGCGTGGTTGGCTTAGAAATTGCTGGCGTGGATTTAGTAGCGCAAGATATTGGCAGGCCGCTCGAAGAACAAAATGCGGCGATTGTTGAAGTGAATGCAGGCCCAGGATTACTGATGCATCTAAAGCCTGCTAGCGGCAAACCCCAGCCTGTTGGTAAAGAAATTGCCGATCACCTCTTCCCGCCTGGAAGTGATTGTCGCATTCCAGTAATTGGTATCTGTGGTGAGCGCGGCAAAACTTCTGTTGCAGAAATGATTGCACACTTTTTACGCCTGACTAATCTATATGTTGGTCTTGCATGCAGTAAAGGTCTTTTCTTTGGGCAGCGCGCTATTCAAAAAAGTGATGCCGCCAATTGGGAAAATGCGCGTCGCACCTTGTTAAATCGTTCTGTTGAAGCCGCTGTGATTGAAAATAATCACCTCTCCATGCTGATTGAAGGTTTGGCTTACGATCGTTGTCAGGTTGGCGTGGTTTTGAATGTGGATCCCAAGGCCAATTTTCCTGAATATGCCATCTATGATGAAGACCAGGTGTTTAGCGTTGTGCGTACCCAGGTCGATGTCGTCCTACCAACAGGGGTGGCAGTGCTCAATGCCGACGATCCAATGGTGGCAAAAATGGCTGAACTATCCGATGGTGAAGTGATTTATTTCACCCAAGATCCCGAGTCTGAAATTGTAAAAGTACATCTTCAAAATGGTGGGCGAGCCGTGATTGCCGGCAAACAGCAAATTGCCTTGAACTTAGGTAAGCACACCCAAAAAGCAATTCCTGTGCCAAAACACCTAGTACCCAATGCAAGTACACCTTGGAATGCCATCAATTTAGCTGCTGCAATGGCAGCAGCTTGGGCGCTAGATATCCCATTCAACGTTATAGAGGCTGGTGCAGAAACGTTTGTTTCGCATCCCAGCATTCAGTAGGGGCTTAATTGGAAATCACCCGTATCCGCATGTTGCGCGGTCCAAACTTATGGAGTCGCCACACTTCCTTAGAGGCAATTGTTGCTTGCGATGCTAACGAGCGCTCCATTGACCTCATTCCCCAATTTGAAACCAAGATTCGCGAACGCTTTCCGCAGCTTGGAAGCATGCGTCGCGGAGGTCATGGTGAGGTGCTTTCTTTGGCACACGCTCTTGAGCACGCTGCTTTAGGATTGCAGGCACAAGCAGGCTGTCCAGTGACCTTTAGTAGAACAGTGCAAACTGTAGAAACAGGCGTCTATCAAGTTGTTGTCGAATATATCGAGGAACTTGTTGGGCGCATGGCATTTGATTTTGCCTTTGCATTAATTCAGGCAACCTTAAATAATGCCCCATTTGATTTAGCCGCTGCACTCTCAGAACTTGAAGCCTTGTATGAAGATGTTCGTCTCGGCCCTAGCACCGGCTCTATTGTGGATGCTGCAGTTCAGCGCAACATCCCCTTCCGCCGTATGACTGAAGGCAGCATGGTGCAGTTTGGCTGGGGTAGCAAACAAAAACGTATACAGGCTGCGGAGACCAGCAATACCAGTGCGATTGCAGAAGCCATTGCACAAGATAAAGAGTTAACTAAAAATTTACTGGCAGCCGCAGGGGTATCTGTGCCGATTGGTGAAGTGGTTACTAATGCCGACGATGCTTGGAGAGCAGCCCAAAAAATTGGCGGGCCAATTGTGCTCAAACCAAAAGATGGCAATCAGGGTAAAGGGGTGGTAGCCAACATTCAAACCGAAGAAGAGGTACGCGCTGGCTTTATTGTTACGCAAGCATTTGGACAGGAAACGATTGTTGAACGCTACCTGCCAGGCGCCGACTACCGTCTACTGGTTGTTGGTAATCGCTTGGCTGCAGCAGCCCGACGCGAGCCTGCTCAAGTAGTTGGCGATGGCACCCACACCATTGCGCAATTAGTTGAAATTGAAAACAAAAATCCATTGCGTGGCGATGGTCATGCAACTGCGCTAACCAAGATTCGTTTTGATGACATTGCACTTGCTCATCTTGCTGGCCTAAATCTCACCCCTGACTACGTTCCCAAAACAGGTGAACGCGTCTTGTTACGCAACAACGCGAACCTCAGCACTGGCGGGACCGCGACAGATGTAACCGATGATGTGCATCCCGATGTAGCAGCAAGCGCAATTGCTGCAGCACAAATGATTGGTTTAGATATTGCTGGAGTGGATATTCTTTGTGAGGCCATTTATAAACCCCTGGAATCCCAAGGCGGCGGGATTGTTGAAGTCAATGCTGCCCCTGGCCTAAGAATGCATCTTAAACCCTCATACGGCAAAAGCCGTGCTGTCGGTGAAGATATTATTAATATGATGTTCCCTCTGGGTGATGATGGTCGCATTCCAGTGGTGGCTGTGACAGGCACTAACGGTAAAACCACTACCGTGCGCTTAATTGCCCATTTATTAAATGAAACTGGCTTACGTGTTGGCATGACCACCACCGACGGCGTCTACATCAATAATCACTTAATTGATTCTGGCGACTGCAGTGGACCACGCAGCGCCAGAAATGTATTGATGCATCCCGATACCGATGCAGCTGTTCTTGAAACAGCGCGTGGCGGAATGCTGCGTGAAGGCCTGGGATTTGATCGCTGCGAAGTAGCAGTGGTTACCAATATTGGTGAAGGTGATCACCTTGGCTTGAACTACATCACCAGTGTCGAAGATCTGGCGATTCTCAAACGCGTCATTGTGCAAAACGTTGCGCCCACTGGGGCAGCGGTTCTAAATGCAACCGACCCGATGGTTGTCAAAATGGGTGACGTTTGCACTGGTCGCGTCATCTTCTTTGCCCAAGACCAACACCACCCCGTCATTGCCGCACATCGGGCTAAGAACAAAAAAGTGATCTACTTTGATGGCACTTACATCGTGGCATCAAAAGGATCACGGGTTCTTTTCCGCTTCCCTGTCAGCGAAATACCTTTAACGCAAAATGGTGTACTGGGCTTCCAGATTGAAAATACCATGGCATCTATTGGCGCTGCTTGGGCACTAGGTTTGGATGCGGAAAAAATTGCCAGAGGCTTGAATACATTTGAAAGTACTGCCAATGCAGTACCTGGTCGCTTTAACCAGTTTAAGCATAAGGGCGCAACAGTCATCGCCGACTATGGACACAACCCCGATGCCATGCGTGCTCTAGCAAGCGCTGTACAAGCTCTTAAACCCAAAAAGAGTCATGTCGTGATCAGCGGTGCAGGCGATCGTCGTGATGAAGATATTCGCGATCTCACGCGCATCTTGGGCAATGCCTTTGACAACGTGATTTTGTATCAAGATCAATGCCAACGCGGACGTGAAGATGGTGAAGTATTAAAACTGCTTCAAGAAGGCTTAGTTGGTGCCAGCAAGGCAAAACAAGTCAAGGAGATTTATGGCGAATTCTTGGCAATTGACACTGCCCTGAATGACTTAGAGGAAGGTGATATTTGCTTAATCTTGATTGACCAAGTTGAAGAGTCTTTAGCCTATCTGAAGGAAAAAGTACAAGCCTAGTTTGTCTTGTGCATAAGAAAAAGCCCAATCATTGATTGGGCTTTCTAATTTCCAACATTTTGCGTCTGAAAATGATCCCTAGACTTTAGCGTGATAGCGCTGTAAACGCTCAATCTCATCCTTGGAGCCAAGCATGACAGATACGCGCTCATGCAAATCGCTTGGCTGCAAGTCCATAATCAAATGCTCACCATTAGTAGAGGCACCACCGGCCTGCTCCACTAGAAAACTCATTGGATTAGCTTCGTACATTAAACGCAGCTTACCTGGCTTGTGCGGTTCACGTTGATCCCAAGGGTACATAAAAATACCGCCACGAGAAAGTACTCGATGAACATCTGCCACCATTGAAGCAATCCAACGCATATTGAAGTCTTTATCACGCTCACCACTTACTCCAGCAAGGCATTCTTCTACATAACGACGCACTGGCTCGGCCCAATGACGCATGTTCGACATATTGATAGCGAACTCTTTAGTTGCCGGAGAAATTTGTACTGCATGCTTGATTAATACAAACTGGCCAGTATCCTTATTCAAGGTAAACATCACAACACCATCGCCCAATGTCAGTGCCATGGTCGTCTGAGGGCCATAAACAACATAACCAGCCGCCACCTGATGGCGCCCAGATAATAAGAAATCAGCTGTTTGCAAAGGCGCGGTTGGATCTTGTTTTTTCAGGATTGAAAAAATAGTCCCAATAGAAACATTGACATCAATATTGGAAGAGCCATCAAGTGGATCAAATAAGAGCAAATAATCACCAGTACCCTGCACTGCCACAGGCAACTCCATTTCTTCAGATGCTAAACCTGCCAATGATTTGCAAGCTTGCACACCTTCAATCAGGAGGTCGTTTGCAATGATGTCAAGCTTTTGCTGAACCTCACCCTGCACATTACCAGTACCAGCAGAACCCAACAATCCAATCAGCGCACCTTGAGCAACTTCATGACTTAAGGTGGTGCAGGTGTCAGCCACAGCGAGTAGCAACTGCTGCAAACCTGCCGGAATAGCTAAGCCCTTCACCTTGGAAGTCTCAAGGTAATGTTTAAATTGGATATTTGAGTTGGTTGATGCGTTCAAAAAAGTTCTCCGTTCGGATTGCTATAGCTTGCAATGGACTCTATTTTGCCCTGTTATTAAAAAGTAAAGAGGCTTAACTAGCCAAGGCCTTGGAAATGACCTCTCGTACATCCGCTGATAAGGTTTTGCTAGCAGCCACTTTTTCTAAAGCGGCATGCATTTTGCTTTGATAAGGCTCTGCAAACAAGCGCCAGCGGTCTAAACCGCGGGCTAACCTGGCTGCCACCTGCGGATTAATGGGGTCAAGAGTCAAAACCGCATCGGCCCAAAATGCATAACCACTACCATCGGCTTGATGAAAACTAGCAGGGTTACCCATGCAGAATGCATGAATTACGCTACGAACTCGATTGGGATTATTTAATTTGAAAGCCTCATGCTCCCGTAATCGCATGACATCCACTAAAGCAGGCTCTACGCCTGCAATAGGCGGACGACTTGCTTGTAGCGCAAACCATTTATCGATCACTAATGCATCGTCGGTAAAGCGAGTATAAAAATCTCGCAAACAGATGCCAGCTTGCTTGGATCCATTCACCACCAATCCAGACAATGCGGCATAACGATCTGTCATATTGTTGGCATTTTGATATTGATTTACTGCCATTGCTGACCAGATTGCCACATCGGCATCGAGCAACATGCTTAATGCCAAGTTTTTCAGGGAACGTTTACCAGCGCTTACGCCATCCGGACTAAAGTCACCAGGCGTTTGCATTTGTTGATATAAAGCAGCCCACTCCATGCGCAACTCAGTTGCGATGGCATGACGGAAAGCGCGGCGTGCACTGTAAATATTTTGTGGGTCAACGCTTGCACATTGCTCATATAAATATGCCTCAGCTGGCAAGGTCATAGCAAGCTCTTTAAACGCTGGATCTAAATCAGGATCCAATAGAAGCGTGCGATATGCCGCAATTAGCTGGGCACCAGGCAAGCGATTATCTAAGATAAATTGCATGGCAAGTTTCTGCCCCGCTTCCCAGCGATTAAATGCATCGTCATCGCTAGAAAATAAAGTCAACAAATCTGCCTCATCCTGAACAAAGTTCAGAATAATCGGCGCTGAGAATCCCCGATTAATCGAGAGCACAGGCTCCTCCGAGATATTTTCAAAAGTCCAGCTTTGCTTCTCTTGGGTCAGCTCAAGCAATTGCTCCTTTTGATCATCGCTTGAAGTGAGCAAACGCATTTTGAGTGGAATGTGAAAAGGCTGTTGATTTACCTTGGCCGAGCTTTGGGTGAGCGTCAGCACATACTGCTTGCTGGCCTCGTTGTAATGTTCCTCCACCTTCACTCTGGGCGTTCCTGCTTGGCTGTACCAGTTTTTAAATTGAGTGAGATCGCGTCCATTTGCATCAGCCATTGCCGCCAGGAAATCCTCGCAGGTAACCGCCTGGCCATCATGGCGCTTGAAATACAGATCCATACCTTTTCTAAAGCCATCAACGCCAAGCAAGGTTTGGTACATGCGCACCACTTCTGCGCCCTTCTCATATACCGTGACGGTATAGAAATTATTGATCTCTTGATACTCATCTGGGCGAATCGGATGGGCCATGGGACCTGCGTCCTCAGGGAACTGCAATTGACGCAAGGTACGCACGTCCTCAATGCGCTTCACCGCCCTGCCCGACTCACTACCCATTTGATCGGCTGAAAATTCTTGATCGCGGAAAACCGTTAAACCCTCTTTTAGAGAAAGCTGAAACCAATCTTGACAGGTAACCCGATTACCAGTCCAGTTATGAAAATATTCATGACCAACAACGCTTTCAATATTGGCAAAATCAGCATCGGTAGCGGTTTCAGGCTGCGCCAATACATATTTGGTATTGAAAATATTGAGGCCTTTGTTCTCCATCGCGCCCATATTGAAATCACCTACAGCCACAATCATGAAACGCTCTAGATCAAGCTCAAGACCATAGCGCTTTTCATCCCAGTGGATTGAGGCGATTAGAGAATCCATTGCATGACGGGTTTTATTCAGATCATGTGGCTCCACCCAGATTTGCAGTAACTTTTTAGCTCCACTGCCAGTGGTGATGGTTTCCTCAATGCATTCCAACTTACCAGCAACCAATGCAAATAAATACGATGGCTTAGGAAATGGATCCTCCCAAACAGCACTGTGCCAACCATTAGGCAACTTCTCCTTATGGATTAAATTGCCATTCGATAACAATACTGGGCATTCAGTTTCACGTGCTCTTAATGTGACGGTATAACGGGCCATCACATCAGGGCGATCTAAGAAGTAAGTAATCTTCCGAAATCCTTCAGCCTCACACTGAGTAAAGAAATTGCCATTCGAGACATACAAACCCATCAGTGATGTATTTTTCTCAGGCACACAGATGGAAATAATTTCTACCATGAAAGCCTCCCTTCCTTCATTGGGAAGAGAGTGAATCGTTATTGATTCGGGATTTAATTCGAAATGGCGATGCGCTGCCCCGTTAATGCGCAGACTCACAAATTCTAATTCTTGACCTTGTAGCACCAGCGGCTCCCCTGGTTTGAATTCGGGGCCTGGCAATACCTCCAAGCTACTCTTGACGATCGTGCGAGCAGGGTCTAAGGCAATATCGAGTGCAACTTTTCCAAAAGTGAAATTAGGGGGACGGTATTCGAGCCGACGAAAGCTCTGGGGAAGATCAGTTTTCATAAGGCAATTTTAATCGCCCTAAGTGCTTATCCCCAAATCAATGCAGTCAGGCCAATGCCAATGAAGGTAATGGCAGCAATGGCATGAACCCATTTAATGGGCATCTTTTGGGTAAATTTCTGGCCAATCCATACTGCCGGCACATTGGCTAGCATCATCCCCAAAGTAGTGCCAATCGTGACTGAAAATACATCGTTAAAGCGTGCACCCAGGGCAATGGTGGCAATTTGGGTTTTATCCCCCATTTCAGCTAGGAAAAAAAGGCCTATGGTCAGCATAAAAACCTGCAACGGGCTATTGGCCACCTTGGAGCCTTCTGTCTCATCAATCTCATCAGGCACCAAAAGCCATAAGCCAATACCGATAAAGCTAGCGCTTAATATCCAGCGTAAAACCTCGGTACTGACAAAAGAAGTAAGCCAATGACCTAGATAGGCAGCGCAGGCATGATTTGCAATGGTGGCAAAGAAAATGGCAGCAATAATCGCAAGGCCCTGCTTGGGGTAGCGTGCCGCGAGCATCAGAGAGAGTAATTGGGTTTTATCACCCATTTCCGCAAGAGCAACCACTCCTGCAGAAAGGGTTAGAGCTGAAAAGTCCATAGGTCAATTGGCTAAATGAGTTAGAAATCCATTATCAATGAATTTCTAATTCGCCAATAGCGAAGGATTGCATCACCGTCTTTAAGCAGCCAAGAGCACCTCAGCCGGCACAAAACTCAAGGATTGAGCCTGCGCTACCGGCTCAGACGTGAGAACACCTCGATGCACACTTAAACCATCCCTCAAGTGATAGTTTGTAGAGAGTGCACGCATCATTCCCTGATTAGCTAGCGCCTCAACAAAGGGGTAAGTAGCATTAGTCAATGCAAAGGTGGAGGTTCTAGCAACTGCGCCTGGCATATTGGCAACGCAATAATGCACAACGCCATCAACTAAAAATGTAGGGTCAGCATGCGTTGTTGGCTTGGATGTTTCAAAACATCCACCCTGATCGATCGCCACATCTACTACGACAGCTCCCGTTTTCATTTTTCGAATCAGTTCTGCACTTACCAATTTGGGCGCTGCAGCACCTGGTAATAAAACGGCTCCAATCACTACATCAGCGGCCATGAGCTCTTGTTCGATCAATAAGGAATCTGAGTAATAGGTTCTTACCCGATTGCCATAGAGAAAATCAATTTGTCGCAGGCGTTCAATATCACGATCAAAAATACAAACATCAGCCCCCATTCCAGTAGCCATTTGCAATGCGTTACGACCCACTACACCCGCACCTAGAATGACCACCTTAGCGGCCGATACTCCAGGCACTCCTGCCATCAAAATACCCAAACCTCCATTGGTTTTTTCTAAATGAGCGGCCGCGGCTTGTATAGCCATGCGACCTGCCACTTCACTCATGGGCGCTAAGAGTGGTAACCCACCACCTTGTCCGGTCACAGTTTCATAAGCAATGCAGCTCGCGCCAGAACTGATTAATGCTTTCGTTTGCATTGGGTCTGGAGCTAAGTGCAAATAAGTAAAAAGAATTTGATCTTCGCGCAACATGGCGCACTCCTGCGCTTGCGGCTCTTTTACCTTCACCACCATCTCTGCTTTGCTGTAAACCTCGGCAGCGCTATTAATCAATGTTGCTCCTGCAATACGGTAAGACTCATCGCTTAAACCAATTTGTGCGCCTGCGCCACGTTGCACTAAAACAGCATGCCCTTGCCTACACAAACCGCTCACATTGCCTGGTGTGAGACCAACGCGAAACTCGTTATTTTTTACTTCTTGAGGTACGCCAATAATCATTCCCATCTCCTTTATTTGAATTACCGATTCAATTTCGTTTTGCGATGTAAGCCAACGATATAAAACATAGCTAGATACACCCCTAATAAACATGGACCCAAAATCAAAGCGATCCGTGCATCCTCATGAAATCCCATCATTACTACGACCAGGAAAATGAATGCCAATGCAAACCACGAGGAATAAGGCCACCATGGCGCGCGATAACCCAATTGGGCAACCTGCTCGCCAGTTAATGAATGACGGAACTTCATTTGTGTAAATAAGATGGCAATCCATACCATCAAGCCCACAAAGGTTACGGCGGCCATCATGTATTGAAAGGCTTTATCAGGAACAAAGTAGTTCAGCACTACCCCAGTCATGCAAATTGCCACAGTGGTCATGACAGCACGATGAGGCACACCATACTTTGAGAGCTTTGCAAAAGGTGCCGGGGCATAACCATTGACGGATAAAGCATATAAGAGACGACCGCCGCTAAAAATGCCGGCATTACATGAAGACAGTGCCGCAGTGATGACCACAAAATTAATGACCCCCGCAGCCTCACGTAATCCGATACGCTCAAACATCACCACAAATGGGCTACCGTGTTGACCCACTTCATTCCAGGGAAAAATCGCGAGAATGACTAAGATTGCACCCATGTAAAAGATCAAGATTCGCCAAGCGAGTGAATCAATTGCCATTGGAATCGTTTTTTGCGGATTTTCGGCCTCACCAGCTGATAACCCAATCATCTCTATACCAACATAGGCAAATAGAACCATTTGCAAGGACAAGAGCATTCCAGTAAAGCCGTTTGGAAAAAATCCCCCATGCAGCCACAAATTATCAAATCCCAGGGGCTGCCAATCATTGGTAAAGCCAAAGAAAATGACCGCACCACCTAAGGCAATCATGGCAACAATTGCTACGACTTTGATCAAGGCAAACCAAAACTCAAACTCACCAAACACCTTGACCGCAATTAAATTAATGAAGCCCATCATGACAATCGATGAGAGTGCCCATATCCATTGCGGGATTTCGGGGAACCAGATCGTCATATAAATCCCTACCGCTGTTACCTCGGCAATTCCCACCACAATCCAATAGGTCCAATAGCCCCAGCCCACCATATAGCCAGCAAGTGGTCCCACATAGGTATTTGCATATGCTGCAAAAGAGCCCGCAACCGGCTCATGCACTGCCATCTCGCCCAGAGTTCGCAAGACGATAAAGGCAACAATTCCCGCTAGTAGATAAGCAAGGAGGATGGATGGTCCAGCAATTTGAATCGCGCTTGCGGACCCTAAAAACAATCCCACACCGATAGTCGATCCCAAAGCCATCAAGCGAATATGGCGTACTTTGAGATGGCGTTTTAAGCCAGTATGTTCTGTCTGCAAAAAGACCTCCTTTGTTTAATCGCGGCTAATGTGCCGACGGAGCAAAGTCTAGGGAGGAGTTGGCAGAATCACCAGCGCATAAAAGTGCCTAAAGTAATGAAAAGAATAAAAAGTGATCTACTAAAAATCAAAGCGCAGATGAACAGAGGCTTTGATGAAGATTCTCAAGTTGAGGATGACCACAGAATAAGTAAGTTCCTACAGGGAATCCCCTTAATAAATTATTGCTTCTTCAGGTTATTTCAGCTGATGCACCGATTAAGTTCAGTATTTCTGCAGCCGCCGCAAGTCCACAGGCTGCAGTAACCATTACGGTTGAACCATAGCCAGAACATGCTAAACCACCCGCAGCCGCTCCTGCACGTGGCTCATGTGTATAAATAGCGCGCACACCCATTTTCTTTTTTAGGTCTCGGGAGAAGCCATGCTTTTGGCGGAGTTCTTGACGCACCTTAGCCAATAAGGCATCTTGCTCAGTTCTGGAAAGATCACTACAGCGCACGGAGGTGGGATCTGTTTTTCCCCCAGCTGCGCCGCACATGACTAAAGCACGATTATTTTTTACCGCCCAAGCCACCAAGGCAATTTTAGTTTGCACTGAATCCATGGCATCTAAGATGAACGCATCGCCCGGAATCAGTCGATCTAGGTTTTCGGGATCCAAAAACTCATCGTGCTCCGTGATCCTCATATCTGGATTGATGAGACGCATACGTTCGCTCATTGCCTGGACTTTTGCTTTGCCATACTGCCCTTCTAAGGCATGCAACTGACGATTGGTATTGCTCTGAGCGATATGATCAAAGTCGATCAATACCAGATGACCAATACCAGTTCGGGCAAGTGCTTCAGCCGCCCAGGATCCAACGCCACCTAAGCCGGCAACTACTACCGTGGCATTAAGAAAGCGCTCTCGTAACACTGGGCCATAGAGGCGACCTACACCTCCAAAACGACGGTCTTCGATATTGTCTTCTGCCATAGCTTCTCTTTATACTGAAAAAATGAACTCCATTGCCCAGCTCCGCAAAAACTATACCCTTGGTCAGCTCTCAGAAACTGAAGTATCAGCCGATCCGCTGCTCCTTTTTCAACTCTGGTTTGACCAAGCAATCAAGGCACAATGCCCAGAGCCCAACTCAATGACGCTTGCAACTGCGGATGCAATGGGGAATCCCTCAGCCCGTATTGTCTTACTAAAAGGGGCTGATCAGAATGGATTTACCTTTTTCACCAATTACGAAAGCCAAAAAGGTAAAGAATTGGCAGTCCGTCCCCAGGCAGCCCTCCTGTTTCATTGGCATGAATTAGAGCGTCAGGTTCGTATTAAGGGCAAGGTCGAGCGTGTGACCAGTGCTGAGAGTGATGACTACTACCACTCCCGCCCACCTGCCTCCAGAATAGGTGCGTGGGCATCTCCTCAAAGTGCCGAAATTCCGAATCGAGAGTTTCTAGAGGAAGCTGAAAAACGTTTAAAGGAAAAATTTGGTGATGCTCCACCCCGCCCAGAGCATTGGGGAGGCTATCGCTTGCACCCCACTGATATTGAATTTTGGCAAGGTCGCCCCTCCCGCCTGCATGACAGAATCCACTACCGACTCGATGGGGGTGAGTGGAAGATTACGCGTTTAGCGCCCTGAGATTTGAATTGCTTCGTGCTGATGTGCGCTTATTGAAACTCTGGCACTATTAAGGCTTTAAATTTCGCTCTAAATTTTGCCAACTTTGGCGCTACAACTGCCATGCAGTAACCCTGACCTGGGTTTTGACGGAAATAATCCTGATGGTAGTCCTCAGCAGGATAAATAGTGGGTGCCGCATCTATTTGAGTAACGACTGGAGTTGCATAGATTCCGGAAGCATCTAATTCTTTGACCACTTCATGTGCAATTTGATATTGCGCTTCACTGTGCGTAAAGATCACAGAACGATACTGTGTACCCCGATCATGGCCTTGGTAATTGAGCGTGGTTGGATCATGAATCACAAAAAAGATCTCTAGTAAATCCCGAAACGAAATCACCCCTGGATCAAAGTAGATGTCCACAATTTCAGCGTGACCAGTTACGCCAGTACAAACCGATTCATAACTGGGATTCGGCCTGGCACCACCTGCGTAGCCTGAAATCACAGCTTTTACCCCAGTAATTTGCTGATAAACAGCTTCCAGGCACCAAAAACAGCCCCCACCTAGGGTGGCACGCTCTAAGACAGCATCGTTTTTATTCATAGTCTCGTTCATAGCTTTATCCTAATGCCTTATTCAATCGTTTGCTTAACACCGAAATAACCCCATGAATCGCCTGACGCTCCAACTTGATGAAATTAAAGCCGCTTTTAATGCAGAGCCCAATCCTACTTTAGAGGTTCGATTGGAGCGGATTGCTCGCATCCAAAAAATGATTGAGGCCAATGAGGAAAAAATCTGCAAAGCAGTGAGCGCTGATTTTGGGGTTCGGCATCAGGTTGAAACCAGCTTGGCAGAATTTCAGATGATTTACCAAGCGTGCAAATACACGCGCCAACACCTGAAAGAGTGGATGAAGCCAGAACTGAAGTCTGCGCCCTTCACTATGGGTTCCTCATATGCATGGATCATGAAACAATCTATTGGAGTAGTAGGCATCATCAGCCCCTGGAACTACCCCATTCAATTGGCTTTGATTCCAGCGATTGCCGCCTTTGCTGCTGGCAATCGCGTTTGGCTCAAACCATCCGAGCGCTGTTCGCGCACCTCCGGCTTTTTGGCTAACCTCATTAACGAATACTTTCACCCCAGTGAATTTAGCGTCACCACTGGTGATGCCGAAGTTGCAGAAGCATTTGCGCAATTACCTTTTGATCACCTCTTCTTTACTGGCTCAGAGAATATTGGGAAAAAAGTGATGCGTGCCGCAGCTGAGAGCTTGACACCAGTTACTCTGGAGCTGGGTGGTAAGTCTCCAGCAGTCGTGGATCCCTCAGCCAATTTGAAGGATGCAGCCCGAAGCATTATCTATGGCAAGCTTTTTAATGGTGGACAAACCTGCATTGCTCCAGACTATATTTTGATTGGACAAAATCAGCTTGAAGTTTTTATTATAGAGTTACGAGCTGCAGCAAAAGCGCTCTTCTCCAATCCAGAAGAATTAACAGGTCCAATTGATGATTCGCAATTGCAGCGCTGGGAATTCCTAGTCAATGATGCTGTTCAACGAGGGGCGCAAGTGATTACCCTGCTCGATGCTGATCCTAGCGGCCTTAGACGATTTACACCCGTCGCTCTACTCAACACCCCACAAGATGCAGCAGCCCTTCAGGAAGAATTGTTTGGACCCATTCTTCCCATTGTGATTGCTCAAGATGCCAACGCTGCAATCAACTACATCCATTCCAAACCCAATCCTCTTGCCTTATATTGGTTCGGAAGAGATCAGAAAGCCATGGAGCGCATCCTCAATGAAACCCGCTCTGGCGGTGTCACTGTCAATGACACTCTGTTGCATGTAGCAGTTGAAGAATTGCCTTTTGGAGGCATTGGAGCGAGCGGTATGGGTGCTTATCATGGCAAAGCGGGCTTCGATACTTTTAGTCACAGCAAATCGATTTTGGAGGCAAGAGGACTGTTTGGCCTGAATTTCTTGCGCGCCACTAAATTAGTTCGCCCACCTTATGGCAAGGGCACAGAGCGATTGCTGCGCTGGCTGAAGTAATCTTGATCTATTTGGGACTTTCTTTCAATTAATACAGATTAATCGAGGATAACCCTTGTAATCCAAGCTTCAAAATGCCATAATGAGGGGCTTTTTTAAAGCAATTTGATTCATCGCCCCCCAGCTATATTTCAGCGTACCGTTTAGAAGCCATAAACACCGAAGTTCAAAAAACGCGCTGCCGCCTGTCTGATGGTCGATGCCTTTGACCATCGCACCCTATAAAAAACAATGGGTGCAACATACGGAGACATCCCTCAAAGGGGATGTGTAATAGCATGACTTTTTCTAAAGAAACCAATCACGAGTCCACGGACTCAAAAAACACAGACACGGCCTTTCAGTCTTTCAAGCTGGCAGCGCCACTTCTTAAAAACGTTGCTGAGCTGGGTTATACCCAAGCTACTGCCGTGCAAGCTCAGGTTATTCCTGCCGCGCTTGCTGGTGGTGACTTATTGGTCAGCAGTCAAACCGGTAGCGGTAAAACCGCAGCCTTTTTATTGCCTTTAATTAATCAACTAATCGAAGACAACCCAAACAACTCACCTGTTCCAGGTCGCGCTCAACCCAAGGTGTTGGTACTCTGCCCTACCCGTGAATTGGCACAACAGGTTACAGCCGATGCGGTGAACTTAGTTCGCGGCTTTAAAGGCATTCGCATTGCAACTGTGATGGGTGGCATGCCTTACGGCAAGCAAATTCAGGCCATCAAAGGTGCATCCCTCGTTGTTGCAACCCCAGGTCGTTTGCTCGACTTGTGCGACAGTAAAGCAATTCGCTTAGATGATGTAAAACAACTCGTAATTGATGAAGCCGATCGTATGCTCGATATGGGATTTGCTGATGATCTCGAGGCAATTGATAAACGCTGTGCTGGCCGCACGCAAACTTTGATGTTCTCTGCCACTTTTGCACCAAAGATTATGTCTTTGGCAAATGAGTTAACTTCAAACGCCAAACGGATTGAACTAGCTCACGCAGGTGAGAAACATGCGAACATCGAGCAAAAATTGCATTGGGCTGATAGCGTCTCACACAAGCATAAATTGCTAGAGCACATTTTGGCAGATGCCACTTTGGATCAAGCGGTGATCTTTGCTAGCACTCAAGTTGAGAGCGAAAAAATTGCTGATACATTGCGTGCCAATGGTTACGAAGCAACCGCACTGCATGGCGCAATGCCTCAAGCTGTGCGTATGCGTCGCCTTGAGTCACTGCGTAAAGGCCACACCAAAATTTTAGTTGCGACTGATGTAGCTGCTCGTGGTATTGATGTACCTCGTATTACTCACGTGATTAACTTTGGTTTACCAATGAAGCCTGAAGACTATACGCACCGCATTGGTAGAACGGGACGTGCTGGTCGTAGCGGAGTAGCAGTGACCCTCGTTGAGCATCGTGATCGCGCTAAGATCAGGAACATTGAACGCTTTACACAGCAAGATATTGTTGCTTCAGTCATTGCCGGCCTTGAGCCACAAGCCAAGCCTAGTTTTGGTGGTGGCGGTGGTCGTCCTGGTGGCGGTCGTCCAGGCGGTGGCAATCGCTCTGGTGGTGGCGGTCGTTACGGTTCAGGCGCACGTTCAGAGTCTCGCTCTGGTGGTGGTCGCTCAGACGGCAATCATTTTGCAGCGCGCTCATCTGAGCCACGCCCTGCTGGTGACTCACGTCCAGGCAATCGCTTCGGTGATTCACGCCCTGCGCGTTCTGCTGACTCACGTCCAGCACGCTCCGGGGATTCGCGTCCATCCGCTGGTCCGCGTTTTGCGAAACCAAAAACAGGTGGTCAACGTAGAAACTTTAGCGGTAGCTAACATTGACTCACCGTCGTCGCCTCCGTTCTTTTTGGAATCGAGTCGATTCCGGTGGGATTCATCAAGCGCCACGCGAGTGGCAGTCTTGGCTAAGTGATACCGGATCATTAACTCAACAAATTGAGCGAGCCATTTACCAAAAAACTAGAAGTTTTGGTTTTAAACGATGGTCGACAAGATCTAAATAGCGACGAAAGTCGCTATTTTCATTTCAAGATCAAGCGCTGTCGGATACGCGAGGTTTTACTCTGTGCTAATGGAGAAGCCCTTGTAATGGCGCGCAGCATCATCCCCACCCCAAGCTTGAGCGGCAGCAATCAATCTGTCTTACGTTTAGGCACTAAACCTTTGGGCGCCGTACTGTTTGCAAAGTCGCGAACAAGTACCAAGAAAAAAGCGCTTCGTAAAATTGCTTTTCTAGAAAAAAAGAGATTGTTTTTGGAGGATCTGCCAAAAAAAGTATCCCTCCCTAGCCACACCGGTCTGGTCAAGGCGGACCCTTTACAAGCTAAAGGGGCATCCACTACTGGTGAGTGAAGTATTTTTACCGGCGCTGCTTAATTATTAAGCCATTTTTTGCTGGCGGCAATCAAAGCTTCATCACCCGGATCGCATCCTAGCACCCGACCAAAACCGACGTCTTTAGCTGCTTGCGCAATATTAATGTGAGGACACAGGGCTGTTGCAGCACCTAAATCCTGATGCAGGTGCGATTTGATTGCTGCACCCAAATAACGCACCGCCTCTGAGGAAGTTAAAAGCCAGAGTGACTGCGCCATATCTAAATCACCAATAGCAGCCCAAGCGGGGCTTTCAATATCCAAAGGGGTGCGGGTGTAGACAGAGATTGCTTGAACGCTTGCTCCAGCATCCTTTAGTGTATCGGCCAGCCAATCCCTCCCGCCATCACCCTTAAAAATCACCACCTTACGTCCCACCCAATGAGGGTAGAGTAATTGCAGTTCTGCCCATAAACCTTCAGAGTCCCATTGCTTATTTTGTCGAGGAAAAATAATTGGGGTAGGCGCAGCTTCATGGCCAATACCATGATCAACGAGTGCAGCGTGACTACTGCCACCCATTACTCCAATAGGAACGATGGCTTTTGATATCGCTTGCCAACCACCCCCGATTAAACGCATGACACAATCAATTGCATTTGGACTCACAAAAATAGCTAAATCAGCATCCTGCAAGGCCTCTAGAATTTGATCGCCTAAGTCTTTACTTGCTTTGGGCGCAATCGTTAATAAAGGCAGGGATAGGATCTGAGTAGTAGCCCCTTGAAACTGCCCTCGCATCGCTTCTATTAATTGAGTAGCCTGCCCTACTGGCCTGGTCACTACAATGGTTTTAGTACCCATGTGAGACGCCTAATTTAGCCGGGTAAGCCATGGGGCAATAATTTGGCCGCACCCTGTCCGATCAAATCTTGCGCCACTGCTAAACCCAATGCCTCAGCATCCGCAACGGTCTTGACCATAGCGCTTGAGCGTGCCATGCAGGCAGCCTTGCCATCAATGCTAGCCACAAAAGAACGAATCTCCATTTGATTTTGATTCCAGGTGGCATGGGCCGCTAGAGGCACTTCGCATGACCCGCCCAATTGACGGGAAACCATGCGTTCAGCAGAAACTGCTAACAAGGTAGGTAAATCATTGAGGGGAGCAAGCCAATGCTTGATCTGGGGGTGTGCGCTCAACATCTCAATTCCTAGGGCGCCCTGGCCCGCTGCTGGGGTATAGGGGTCATAAGGTAAATAAGCTCTAATGCGACTCTCTAGGCCCAAACGCTTTAAACCAGCGGCCGCCAAAATGATGGCTTGATACTCGCCACGATCTAATTTACCCATACGGGTATCTAAATTGCCCCTCAAGGGTTCAATCTTTAAGTGAGGGAAACGTGAGCGCAGAACGGACTCACGCCTCAGGCTGGAGGTACCCACCACCGCTCCCGCAGGTAAATCTTCCAAGCTGGCATAGTCATTTGATACAAATGCATCCCTGGCATCCTCACGCGCCATCACGCAGGCAAGTTCAAAGCCCTCAGGCATGATCATTGGGACATCTTTGAGGGAATGTACCGCCAAATCGGCGCGACCATCCTCTAAGGCGGCTTCTAGCTCTTTCACAAACAAGCCTTTGCCACCCACTTTTGAGAGCGCTTTGTCCAAAATTTGGTCGCCACGGGTGGTCATCCCCAAAATTTGCACGTCACATGCAGGATAGAGACTTTTTAGACAATCTCGGACGTGTTCGGCCTGCCACATGGCTAGACGACTCTCACGAGAGGCAATGACGAGACGACTTGGGGGAGAAACGGGGGTTTGCGACATAGCATTTAAAATGATCATTGAATTACACCAATATACTGTGTTTATGAGCTCATCTAAAAATTCCTTAGCCAACAAAGCCCAAGCCTGGTCGGCTCGCTTTGCTGAACCCGTCACTGAATTAGTCCAGCGTTATACCGCCTCCATTGGCTTTGATCAACGCTTTGCCTTGGTTGACATTGCAGGGTCTTTAGCCCACGCACAAATGCTAGCGAATCAGAAAATTATTAGCAACCAGGATCTGGCTGATATCCAAGGTGGTATGGCTCAAATTTTGGCTGAAATTGAAGCTGGTCAATTCAATTGGCAACTCGCCCTAGAAGATGTTCATCTCAATATTGAGGCGCGCTTAACAGAATTAGTGGGTGATGCTGGCAAACGCCTGCACACTGGCCGATCACGCAATGACCAAGTGGCGACTGATTTACGCCTGTGGTTGCGTGCTAGCGTAGACGAAATTGCAACTAGTCTAAAAACTTTGCGCACCGCCCTCCTCGATCTTGCTGAAAAACATGCGGGCACGATCATGCCAGGACATACGCACCTGCAAGTAGCGCAACCTATCACCTTTGGCCATCACCTCATGGCCTATTTTGAAATGTTTAGTCGTGATGCAAGCCGCTTAAGTGATTTGCGCGCTCGCTTTAATCGCCTTCCACTCGGTGCAGCGGCATTAGCAGGCACCAGCTATCCGATTGACCGCGAGCAAGTAGCGCAGGCCTTGGGATTTGATGGCATTTGCAATAACTCACTCGATGCCGTATCGGATCGAGATTTTGCAATTGAGTTTTGTGCCTTTGCTTCGATATTGATGATGCACGTATCACGTCTATCTGAAGAATTGGTTCTGTGGCTGAGCCCGCGTTTTGGCTTCATTGATTTACCAGATCGCTTCTGTACTGGTAGCTCCATCATGCCGCAAAAGAAAAATCCAGATGTACCAGAGCTCGCACGCGGTAAAACAGGTCGCGTCTATGGAGATCTCATCTCTTTATTAACGCTGATGAAGAGTCAGCCCCTTGCCTACAACAAAGACAACCAGGAAGACAAAGAACCTTTGTTTGATGCGGTTGATACCGTGCAAGACACCTTACGTATTTTTGCCGACATGGTGCCCCATATTGAGGTGAAAGCCGCAGTCATGAAAGCTGCGGCTGAAGAAGGATTTGCTACCGCTACCGACCTAGCTGATTATCTCGTTAAGAAGGGACTAGCCTTTCGCGATGCACACGAAGCCGTTGCTCACGCTGTTAAGGCCTGTGTTGGCAGAAACTGCATGTTGACAGACCTGAGTCTTGCTGAACTTCGGTTTGCATGTGGTCTAGATAATCGCCCAGAGCTATTGGGTGATGATGTATTTGCACTACTCACAGTTGATGGCTCAGTGCAATCCCGTGCCCATGCTGGCGGAACTGCGCCCAGTCAAGTACTAGCAGCCGTTAAGCAGGGGCGCATTAGCTTGTAAGGCGCTCGAACCACTTAGAAAAAAGCCCAAGACGTGATTGCCTTGGGCTTTTTTAATGGGATTACAGCTACGAAGAGAATGCAATGACTCTAAGCACGCACACAATCGACGTAATACTCGGCGTGACCATCCACTTCAGCTTTTACCAAGCCATGAATGTCAGTTTCAAATCCAGGAAACTGGGTATTAAAATCACGCGCAAAGTAGAGGTAGTCAATAATGCGTTTGTTAAAACGCTCACCAGGAATGAGCAACGGAATACCTGGAGGATATGGCGTCACTAGCATAGCGGTAACACGCCCCTCCAATTGATCCAAAGGTACGCGGTCAACCTCTTTATGAGCCATCTTTGCCCATGCCTCAGCAGGCATCATGGCTGGAACCATATCTGAGGTATACATCTCAGTGGTCATGCGGGCTACATCACGGCCTTTATAGAACTCATGAATCTGCTGACAAATATCCTTCAAACCAACGCGCTCATAGCGCGGATGCTTCGCCACAAACTCTGGAAGCACTTTCCATAGAGGGGCATTCTTATCAAAGTGATCTTTAAATTGCTGTAACTCAGTTACCAAGGTATTCCAACGTCCCTTGGTAATACCAATCGTGAACATAATGAAGAAAGAATACAAACCGCATTTTTCAACGATCACACCATGCTCAGCCAAGTATTTAGTCACAATGCTTGCTGGAATACCCATCGAGCCAAAGTTACCCTCAATATCTAAGCCAGGTGTAACAACCGTTGCTTTAATGGGGTCAAGCATATTAAAGCCTTGGGCCACGCCGCCAAAGTCATGCCAGTTAGCATTCGGTTCCAGCACCCAATCAGAACGCTCACCAATACCCTCTTCAGCAAGGTGATCCGGACCCCACACCTTGAACCACCAATCTGCTCCAAACTTATCATCCACCTCACGCATCGCGCGGCGGAAGTCCATTGCCTCAGCAATCGACTCCTCAACCAAGGTAGTGCCTCCAGGAGATTCCATCATGGCAGCCGATACGTCACATGAAGCAATAATGGCGTACTGCGGGCTGGTAGAGGTGTGCATCAAATACGCTTCATTGAAGCAATCTCGATCGAGCTTAGTATCTTCAGCATCTTGTACTAAGACTTGCGAAGCTTGTGAGAGCCCTGCCAGCAACTTATGAGTTGACTGAGTGGCAAACATTAAACTTTTCTTGGTACGTTTGCGATCAGAGCCAATCGCGTGCATATCCTTATAGAATGGATGAAAAGCAGCGTGCGGCAACCATGCCTCATCAAAATGCAAAGAATCCACTTTGCCATCAAGCATCTCTTTAATCATTTCGACGTTGTACACGATACCGTCATAGGTGCTTTGTGTCAGCGTCATCACACGCGGCACTACATTTTTATCCTTGATAAATGGATTAGCATCTATTTTCTTCTTGATGTTCTGCCATTCGAATTCTTCTTTTGGAATGGGGCCAATGATGCCGAGGTGATTGCGGGTCGGCATCAAGAAGATTGGAATCGCGCCCATCATCGTGATCGAATGAATGACTGACTTATGACAATTACGATCAACTAACACAACATCGCCAGGAGCAACGGTTGAGTGCCAAACAATCTTGTTTGAAGTAGAGGTTCCGTTTGTTACAAAGAATAAATGGTCGGCATTAAAGATGCGCGCAGCATTACGTTCACTTTGCAAAACTGGGCCAGTGTGATCTAGAAGTTGTCCTAATTCTTCGACGGCATTACAAACGTCAGCGCGGAGCATGTTCTCACCAAAGAATTGATGAAACATCCGCCCCACAGGGCTCTTTAAGAAAGCAACGCCGCCGGAGTGGCCAGGGCAGTGCCAAGAGTAAGAGCCTTCTGAAGCGTAATTTGTGAGTGCTCGAAAAAATGGTGGCGCCAAAGAGTCGAGATATACCTTGGCTTCACGAATAATATGGCGCGCCACGAATTCAGGGGTGTCTTCATTCATATGAATGAACCCATGCAACTCGCGCAAAATATCGTTTGGCATATGGCGTGATGTTCGGGTCTCACCATATAAGAAGATTGGAATATCTTCATTGCGTTTACGCACTTCAGTAATGAATGCGCGTAAATTATTGAGTGCCGGTAAATCATGGTCTTCTGAGTCAGAAACAAACTCTTCATCATCAATCGACACAATGAATGATGAGGCGCGAGAAGCCTGTTGGGCAAAAGAGGTCAGGTCACCATAACTGGTCAGACCAATGACTTCCATACCTTCGTGCTCAATGGCTTCTGCCAAGTCACGAATACCAGATCCGGAAATATTCTCGGAACGAAAATCCTCATCAATAATAATGATTGGGAAACGAAATTTCATAAAAACTCCCCTACTAATTTATCCGAAGAATTCGGAACCCACTTCTCAAAATTGGCCATATCAATTACCCGCTTACCCTGAGGCGAAACCGTGACTATATCGACAAACCTTGCATTTTGCTGCACATCCTTAGGCAAGTAAACATGGCGAGCATAGACTTGATTGGCAAGGCTCTCATGGTAACCAGTAAATGTGACCAATAAATGCCATTGATGATTAGCGCTTCCTGACATAAAGCACTCCAATAAGGGGCTAGCGCTATCGAGACTATGCATCGCTGTCCACATAATCGAAAAGACAGGGTTTTCAGCTCTACGCAGGGGTAATTCAATGGAGCGGTGGTAACGCTCACCCTCCGCAGTCATACTCTCGGAAACCAACCAAAGGCGTAACTGCGCCTCGACAATATGGGAGCGGCGCACGTTTGCAAGACGAAATTTAAAACTCTTCATGCCGTTATGCAAACCGACCACAGCAACCTTAGAAAAGTGCACCCCAGCAGTGGGCCGTGTAAAGCGTGCAAAAGCCAAACCCGTAGTTAAAGCGGAATAGACAATCCCAAAAAAAGCCTCGAAAGTAACAATAGAATTTGGCCAGTGACCGACCGGAGTCATCTGCCCATAGCCGATAGTCGACATCGTCTGCGCACTGAAGTAAAAAAGATCAATCAGAGAACCGGGCTCAGTATTGGTGATCGCGCCGACACCACAGGCAAGGTAAGCCAATGCAAATAAAACATTAGTACATAAATAAACGAGGACGACCAGTATTAGAAAGCGCGTCCAGGTAGTTCCAAGAAGCCAGTGATAGAAATTATTTTCAGGACGCGCGGTGGTTGATCGCGTTAATGTAGCTTGATATTCCTCAAGGTTAATCCGCTGATTGCGGTTACCAAAGTGAAATTCGTCCACTGCCGTGGAGACTTAAGTCTTCGGCAGGGTAACGCCCCGCTGACCCTGATACTTGCCACCACGGTCTTTGTAAGAGGTGCCGCAAACTTCATCACTCTCAAAGAACAATACTTGCGCACATCCCTCGCCAGCATAGATTTTTGCAGGTAGTGGTGTGGTGTTGGAAAACTCCAAAGTAACGTAACCCTCCCACTCTGGCTCGAAGGGTGTGACATTGACAATAATGCCGCAGCGGGCATAGGTGCTCTTCCCAACACAAACAGTTAGGACACTACGTGGAATCTTGAAATACTCAACTGTTCTAGCTAATGCAAATGAATTCGGGGGAATAATACAAACCGGTCCCTTGAAGTCGACAAAGGATTGTTCGTCAAAATTCTTTGGGTCAACAATTGTGCTGTTGATGTTGGTAAAGATTTTGAACTCGTCAGCACAGCGAATATCGTAGCCATAGCTAGAGGTGCCATAACTCACGATTTTTTGCCCAGAAGCATCCTGGCGGACTTGGCCAGGTTCAAAGGGGCTGATCATGCCTTGTTCGCCCATGCGGCGAATCCAGTGGTCGGATTTAATAGTCATACCCAAATTGTAAAACCTTCGCAGGTATTAGCTCAATAATTTGCACACTGAGGACATCTCTTTAAGAGGCAGAGCTAAAAACCACCCTCTGTGGCCCGTGATAGATTTCAAAATGCTTGCCAGAGCAACGCGAAAGAATCGTTAAATTGGTCTTGCGAGCCAATTCCAGACCCATTAAAGTCACTCCTGAACGGGTCATCAGAAATGGGACCCCCATTTGAGCGCCCTTAATAACCATTTCTGAAGTTAGACGCCCAGTGGTGAAGAAGATCAAATCTCTACCTGCTTTATTAGCAAGCCACATCAAGCCAGAAATAGAGTCAACGGCATTATGGCGACCAACATCCTCAATAAAATACAAAAGGCGAACTTGACCTTCACCAGCCCGCTCAAATACGGCACAGGCATGAACTGACCCTGATTTTTTATAAATGGTGTCATGAGTGCGAATAGCATCGATCAGACTCACAATCGCCTCTTGGCTTAACTGGGGGCCATCCGGCAGGGAAATATCTGAAATCTCATCAATGAGCCCCCCAAACATAGTGCCCTGCCCGCAACCGGTAGTAACCACCCTTTTACTAGTAAGCGCATCGATATCAACAGTACTGCGACGCGTCTTCACTGCAGCAGATTCCGTTTCCCAATCCACTTGAATGCTCTCTATATCATCCGGAGACTCAACTAGGCGCTGATTACGCAAATATCCCAAAACCAGAGCCTCAGGGGCGCTCCCTAAGGTCATCAGGGTCACCACCTCACGCTTATCCAGATAAATAGTTAAAGGACGCTCCCCTGGAATAAAGGTCGTTTTATGGCGCCCGAGCTCATCAATCACCTCGACTTCGTGCACAAGCGGGATGGAGGCATGAGACAGGGTGATATTTGGTGCTACAGCCATGATGCGCTTTCTTTTAGAGGGCTCAGTTTAATTTAAACAAGGTATTGTCGAGGGTTTACTTTAACCGCAGTCTAAAATGGCTGCTCAGAGCCAGTCTTAGGCTCATAATCCTGTATTCACCTTTATTTTGAGTCAAACCGTTGTTATGAGTAGCCCCCAACGCCGCATTCTTGTTACCTCCGCTCTTCCTTACGCCAATGGTCAAATCCATATTGGGCATTTGGTTGAGTACATACAAACTGATATTTGGGTTCGCTACCAAAGAATGCGTGGACACGAAGTCCATTATGTTGGCGCCGACGATACTCACGGCACGCCGATTATGCTGCGCGCTGAAAAAGAAGGTCTCACACCAAAAGAACTTATCGCCAATGTTTGGAAAGAACACAAGCGTGATTTCGATGACTTCTTAATTTCGTTTGATAACTACTACACGACTGATAGCCCCGAAAATGAAACACTTTCTCGGAGCATCTATCTCAAATTACGTGATGCTGGACTAATTGAGAAAAGGGCTATTGAGCAAGCCTACGATCCCGTCAAGGAAATGTTCTTGCCTGATCGCTTTATTAAAGGCGAGTGCCCTAAATGCGGTGCCAAAGATCAATACGGTGACAATTGCGAGAAATGCGGAGCAACTTACTCGCCCACGGATCTTAAAAATCCGTTTTCAGTAGTCAGTGGTGCCACTCCAATTAAAAAAGTTTCAGACCATTATTTCTTTAAACTTTCCGATCCCCGTTGCGAGGCATTCTTACGCGAGTGGACGCAAGTGAAAACCCCCCTTCAGCCCGAAGCCCGCAATAAGATGAAAGAGTGGGTTGGCAATTTTGGTGAAAGCAAGCTTGGCGACTGGGATATCTCCCGCGATGCCCCTTACTTCGGCTTTGAAATTCCAGATGCCCCCGGCAAGTATTTCTATGTATGGCTCGACGCTCCGATTGGTTACTATGCCAGCTTTCTCAATTACTGCCAAAGCAAAGGCCTAGACTTTAACGAGTGGGTTAAACCAGAGACCACTACCGAGCAATATCATTTCATCGGCAAAGATATTCTTTATTTCCACACCTTATTTTGGCCAGCCACTTTGCAGTTCGCCGGCTATCGCACTCCCACCAATGTGTTTGCCCATGGCTTCCTTACCGTCGATGGTGAGAAGATGAGTAAGTCTCGCGGTACATTAATCTCAGCGCACAGCGTAATTGAGTCTGGTTTTAATCCAGAATGGTTCCGCTACTACTTCGCTACTAAACTTAATGACAGCATGGAAGATTTGGATCTTAATCTTCAGGATTTTGTTGCTAGAGTCAATAGCGATCTATTGGGCAAGTACATCAATATAGCGAGTCGTAGCGCAGGCTTCTTAGTCAAGCGCTTTAGTGGCGTCGTTTCTGATGCAGCTATGAACCACCCTCTGCTCATAGAGATTAAAGGTGCTAGCGAAAAAATTGCCCAGCTTTACGAGGGTCGTGAGTATGCCAAGGCATTGCGCAGCATTATGGAATTAGCCGACAAGGTCAATAGCTTTGTTGATGAGAACAAACCTTGGGAGATTGCCAAAAGCCCAGACCGTGAAGCTGAACTTCAACCGGTTTGCAGTGTGACCTTAGAGGCTTTCCGCTTGCTGACGCTTTATCTCAAACCGGTCATCCCTCAAGTAGCCACTGGTGTAGAAGAATTCCTTTCCATCCCATCACTGAGCTGGAAAGACGTGAATACACCTCTTTCAAGCAAAAATCCCATTCATGCCTACAAGCACCTAATGACTCGTGTAGAGGCGCCTCAAATCGATGCATTACTGCTGGCAAACCAGTAGAAATCGGGCAAAAACGGCTTTTTTTGGGTCAATTAAGGCCAAGTCGCTTCCGCCGCTATAAAAATCGTTAATAATGATGGAGGCTGCCCCTGCTTGGGGTCATAGTAATTTTATAAGTTATTGAATTAATTGAGTATTTTAGGAAACATGATGGCACGTTATCAGTCCGAATTCACTACGTTCTTAAATGAGCTGAAATCCGAGAAGCCCCAGCTGGAAGCCGAGCAGCAAGCAGGCCGCGCCCTCCTCTGGGATCAAGAGCCTCAAACTGCAGAGGATTTGCGCCGCGCAAAAGTCGCCAAATTAAAGCAACGCTCTTACGTTTACTCGAATGACTGAGCCAAGCGCCCAGCCGATATCTGATTTACTGGATAGCACTCCATCAGTTACTGATGGGATGTCATCGGCCTTTGCAAAACTCTATGGTGAGCCATTATTCAAGCTCCCTACCGATCTCTATATCCCACCGGATGCTTTGGAGGTTTTTCTTGAGGCATTTGAGGGTCCTCTTGATCTTTTGCTCTATTTAATTCGTAAGCAAAACTTCAATGTGCTTGACATCCCGATGGCGCAGGTGACCCAACAATACCTAAGTTATATCGATCAAATTCGTCACCACAATTTAGAGCTTGCCGCAGAGTACTTATTGATGGCAGCCATGCTAATCGAAATTAAATCGCGCATGCTTCTGCCAATGAAGAAGGCAGATAGCGATGAAGAGGTAGAAGATCCTCGCGCAGAATTAGTACGCCGCTTGCTTGAATACGAGCGCATGAAATTGGCTGCTCAAGAACTTGATCAAATACCTCAACAAGGCCGCGATTTTCAAATTGCACATGGTCATGTTGACACCACTGTTGCCATCACATGGCCTGAGGTCAACTTAGACGATCTACAAATGGCTTGGCGAGATGTTTTGCATCGCGCCAAACTCAACCAACACCACACCATTACACGCGAAGAACTCTCAGTGCGGGACTTTATGACGCGTATCTTGCGCCGCCTGCAGAGCACCCGCTTTGTAGAGTTTGGTGAACTTTTTGAAGAAGCCATCAAATCTGGCAAAGGCGTACCCGTGGTGATTGTGAACTTCATCGCGATGTTAGAGCTCTCGCGCGAAGCGCTCGTAGAAATTACCCAAGCAGAACCCTATGCACCAATCTACGTGCGACTTGCTTACACACCTAGCGCATGAAAATAATTAGCGATATTCAGGAGCTGCGCGATCACTTGCGCGGACAAAATCGAGCCTCATTTGTACCGACTATGGGTAATCTACATGAGGGCCACCTCTCTTTAATGCGCCTTGCGAGGCAACATGGAGACCCGGTGGTTGCTAGCATCTTTGTAAATCGCCTGCAATTCGGTCCAAATGAAGATTTCGACAGCTATCCGCGCACTATGCAAGCCGATATCGATAAGCTAGAAAAAGAAGGGGTCTATATCTTATTTGCCCCAACAGAGCGCGATCTCTATCCCCAGCCGCAAGAATATCGCGTAGAACCTCCCGAGCAACTAGGAAAAATTCTTGAGGGCGAGTTCCGTCCAGGATTTTTTCAAGGGGTTTGCACCGTTGTTTTAAAACTATTTTCTTGCGTACAACCTAAAGTGGCAGTATTTGGCAAAAAGGATTACCAACAGCTGATGATCATTCGTCAGATGGCCAAGCAATTTGCATTGCCAGTCGATATTATTCCTGGCGAAACGATTCGTGCTGACGATGGTCTCGCCCTCTCCTCACGCAATTCTTACCTAACGCCTGAGCAACGTGTAGAAGCCCCGCACTTACAACGCATTCTCAATGAGGTGCGCCATCAAGTATTGGATTTAAAAGATCGCAATAGCGCCTCTCTGAGTCAAATTGAAAAGCAGGCCGTTGAGCAGTTAGTGAAACGTGGCTGGCAACCTGATTACATCGCCATCCGTCAGCAAATTGATTTATCTATCTCTTCAGATGAAAGCCTGCAAAATGGTGAATCACTCGTCATTTTGACCGCTGCCAAAATTGGCAATACCAGGCTCATCGACAACTTAGAAATCTAAAGCTTTATCTAAAAGTTTTTGACTTGAGCTAGCCTGCAGAAATTAGGATGTCAACAACACACCCACCCTCTTTCGCGGCGCTTCGCATTCCAGCATATCGCTTCTTAATTAGCGCGTTCTTGCTAACCATGATGGCTGACAACATAGAGCATGTCATTAGCTATTGGATGATGTTTCAACAGTTTCATTCTCCAGAGTTAGGTGGCTTTGCAGTCATTTCTCACTGGTTGCCCTATCTGGTCTTTTCAGTCCCAGCTGGCGCCCTTGCAGACCGCTTTGATCCGCGCCGCTTAATTCAAATTGGCATGTTGATGTTCATGTTTTGCTCACTTGCTTGGGGTTATTTCTTCCTCACAGACTCTCTGCAACTATGGGAGGCAATGGCTCTTTTAGTGTTGCATGGTTGCTCCGGCGTACTGTGGATGACCTCCACTCAAATTATTCTGTATGACGTAGTTGGTAAGTCGAATTTGCCTAGCGGAATTCGCCTCTTAGCAACGGCTCGCTATCTTGGCCTATTAGTTGGTCCAGCGGTTGGCGCCCTCATGATGCTTGGCCTGGGGCCAAAAGTGGGCATTATCCTCAACGCTTGCTTCTATCTACCCAATCTGATTTGGCTGATGAACGCCCCCTGCGGACCCAAATTTAGAGATTCCCCCATTGCACCGCCGAGGGCTTTTAAAGGCTTTAAAGATATCTTCATCACCGCTCAAGAAATTGCCCATGAGCACAAAATCACTTCAATGATTTTGCTCGCGGGTGCTTCATCATTTTTCATTGGCAATAGCTATCAAGCGCAAATGCCAGGCTTTGCTCAAGATTTAGGGCATGGCGATCCGGGCATTCTGTATAGCACCTTACTGGCGGCTGATGCTGCCGGCGCATTACTGGCAGGTTTGCTGCTTGAAAGTCGTGGGGGCATTCTGAAAACAAGCCCCATTACTGCGATTGGACTGGCTGTCTTATGGTGCGCTTCCCTACTGTGTTTTGCCCTATCTGAGCAATATCTTTTGGCAATCCTCTGTCTATTTATTGGCGGCTTTTTTGAGCTTTCATTTAACTCAATGGCTCAAACCATTGTGCAACTCAATGCGCCACTTGAGATTCGTGGCAGAGTGATTGGCTTATTTAATATGTCAGCACTGGGTATGCGTGCAGGGGCTGGTATTACTGTTGGCCTATTAGGCGGCATGATTGGAATTCATTGGTCACTGGCGATTTCAGCAACATGCCTGATCGCCGTGTCCAGCACGCTCTATTGGCGCTTTAAGCACAAATTTTAGAGCTCGAAAAACTGCCCTACTTCGAGTTTTAACTCTTTTGCAAGCTCAGCACCATTCACCTTGGCTGCAGCCCCCTTCGCCTTCAGAACCTCTATCTGACCACCATGACAGCCCACAAAGAAAGAGTCCAAAGTAATTTGAGTAACCTCCCCAGGCTTGCCTTTCACAGCCCCGTAGGTGGCCGCAACATGCTTATGGCAGTCATAAATCTGCACCTTTTGCTCGCCAAACTTGGTCCAGGCACCAGGCGCTGGATTGCAGGCCCTAATTAAGTTGTAGATCTGACCAATGTGAGTTGCCCAATGAATTTTGGCAGCGTTAGCATCAAACCAACCCTCATAATTTGCCAGTGATTCATCTTGCACGAGCTCTTGGTGTTTGCCAGCAACCACTAAATCAGCAGCCTCAAGCAAGGCTTGAACGCCTAAGGGGAATAGATGATCAAAATAGACTTTTCCAAGAGTGTCATCTGGGCCAATGGAGACCTCTTTCTGCAAGATCACCTCACCCTCATCCAAGCCATCGGAAGGACGGAAGATCGTTAAGCCAGTCTTCTCTTCGCCCAAGGCAATCGCCCAGTTAATGGCACTGGGACCACGATATTTTGGCAGCAAAGAGGGGTGATACTGAATCGTGCCATGAGGCGGCAGCTTTGCCAATTCCTGAGGCACAAATTGCAACACATAAGCCATGACGCAAATATCCGCTTTGCTATCAATCATTGCTTGAGCAGCATCCGCTCCTTTTAGAGAAGCAAACTGCAAAGGGGTAATACCCCTAGCTATGGCAGCCGCTTTAAGCGCCTCAGGCTTGGATGATTTGGGGTTATCAGGTGGGCAGAAAACAGCTACCACTTCATCGCCGCGATCCAAAAAAGCTTCGAGAGTTGCCTTACCAAAATCCGCACTACCAATCAATGCAACCCGCATATTAGATGACCTTATCGTGACGCAGAGAAATCAATTCATCCGTTGTAAATCCAAGCTCACTGAGAATTTCATCAGTGTGCTCACCCAGCAGTGGTGAGCGTGTTACTTCAGTTTCGCTATCCGACATCTTAATTGGATTGCCAACCGTTAAATACTTGCCACGAATCGGATGATCTACTTCAACAATAGTCCCTGTATCACGCAATGACTGCTCTTCTGCAATCTCTTTCATCGATAAAATGGGGCCGCATGGAACGTCATATTTATTCAGAATATCCATTACCTCGAACTTGGAGAGCGTCATCGTCCACTTTTCAATCTCAGCAAAAATCTCCATCAAGTGCGGCAAACGCGCCATTGGTGATGCAAAACGTACATCAGTAATCCAGTCTTCACGACCTATTACTTTGCAAATTGCCTCCCACACTGGGGCCTGCACCACCACATAAATATATGAGTTTGGATCAGTTTCCCAGTCCTTGCACTTCAAAATCCAGCCGGGCTGACCACCACCTGAGGCATTGCCAGCACGAGGTACTGACTCACCAAAGGTGCCATTCGGATACTGTGGATATTCTTTCATCGTACCGTTGCGCTCAAGGCGCTGTTGATCACGCAACTTCACGCGACACAAGTTCAATACAGAATCTTGCATAGCTGCCAACACTTTTTGGCCGCGGCCAGAATGGGTGCGCTGGTAAAGTGCAGTAACGATACCCAATGCCAAATGCAAGCCGGTACCACTATCGCCAATTTGTGCGCCGGTGACCATGGGTGGGCCATCATCAAAACCAGTTGTAGATGCAGAACCGCCCGCACATTGCGCGACGTTTTCATAAACCTTGCAATCCTCGTATGGACCAGGGCCAAAACCCTTAACCGAAGCCATGATCATTTTTGGATTGAGCTCTTGAATGCGCTCCCAAGAAAAACCCATACGATCTAATGCACCAGGTGCAAAGTTCTCAACCAGTACATCACATTCTTTAATCAAACGCTCCAAGATTTCTTTACCGCGTTGAGTTTTAGTATTAACGGTAATGGAACGCTTATTGTGATTGAGCATCGTGAAATACAAACTATCGGCATCCGGAATGTCACGTAATTGACTACGGGTAGCATCGCCCTCCCCTGATTTCTCCACCTTGATTACATCAGCGCCAAACCAAGCCAACAATTGCGTACAGGTTGGTCCCGATTGAACGTGCGTAAAGTCGAGGATTTTGACCCCCTCTAGTGCTTTTGCCATGGTTTAAGTCCTAATAAGATTGAAATTTTTGAATTAAGCCAATTTTACCAGCGGCAAATCTCAAAATATCATGGATGCCCTGTTTTTGGGCATAACCTAGGGAGAATCCTATGTAGGGTTTACAAGGCAAGAAAGACGGGTTTTCATGAATTTCTTGCTGGTTTGAGGGCTGGAAATGCCTGCAAAATAGAAAAAGGCGCTCACTAGGAGCGCCTTTTGTGCAGCACTAAGAAATCGTGCTTACTAAAGACGGTAATTAAACCGCTTTAGCTTCGTGCAACTTGGCAATTTCTTCTTTGCCATAGCCAAGGTCAGCCAATACTTCATCAGTATGCTCACCCAAGACTGGTGAAGGGCCAACTTCAATTTCCAAATCGGAGAACTTGATTGGGCTACCAATGGTCAAATATTTGCCACGTACTTTGTGGTCAACTTCAACAATCGAACCACTCTTACGCAAGTCTGGTGAATTAGCCAACTCTTTCATTGACAATACAGGGGCGCAAGGAATATCAAACTTACGCAAGATATCTACCGCTTCATATTTAGTCTTGTCTTTGAGCCAATCTTCAATAGTTGCAAAGATGTCAAAAATCTTATCCTGACGAGCTTCTGCAGTCATGTAAGCGGGATCTGTAGCCCACTCTGGCTTACCAATCGCTCTAGTGATTGGCTCCCAAGCATGGCCTTGAATTGTGAAGTAAATGTAGGCGTTTGGATCAGTTTCCCAACCTTTACATTTGAGAACCCAACCTGGTTGACCGCCGCCGCCAGCATTACCACCACGTGGTACTACATCAGAGAATGAGCCGTGTGGGTATTGTGGGTACTCTTCGAGGTAGCCAATTTTGTCCAAACGCTGTTGATCGCGCAACTTCACGCGGCACAAATTCAAAACAGCATCTTGCATTGAGCAAGATACTTTTTGACCTTTGCCAGTTTTTTGACGCTGCATCAATGCAGTCAAAATACCAATCGCCAAATGCATACCTGTATTACTATCACCTAATGCAGCAGCAGAAACAGTGGGAGGACCATCCCAGAAACCAGTTGTGGAAGCAGCACCACCAGCACATTGCGCTACGTTTTCATATACCTTTAAATCTTCATATGAATGACCATCGCTAAAGCCCTTTACTGAGGCCATGATCATTTTTGGGTTCAATTCTTGAATACGCTTCCAAGAAAATCCCATGCGATCCAAGGCGCCTGGGCCAAAGTTCTCAACCATGACGTCGGAAGTCTTGATCATTTTTTCCAATACTTCTTTACCTTCGGCAGTCTTTGTATCCAAAGTTAAAGAGCGCTTATTACCGTTCAACATGGTGAAGTACAAAGCATCAGCACCAGGAATATCACGCAACTGGCTACGTGTTACGTCACCAGAACCAGGGCGCTCCACTTTGATCACGTCAGCACCATACCAAGCCAACAATTGAGTACATGCAGGACCTGCTTGCACGTGTGTGAAATCGATAATACGAATACCTTCTAATGGTTTAGTCATTGTTGTTTCTCCTTGAATTTGTGTAACAAATATAGTTAAGCTTTAGCTGCAGCAGTAGATGGATTTAAGTTGGTTAAACGCCCACTTTCTGTGCCGGCTGTTTCATCAATCACTGCGTTAATCAAAGCAGGCTTGCCAGCTGCAATCGCTTCAGTTAATGCTGCTTCCAATTCTGCGGGTGTTGTTACATAGTAGCCAACACCACCAAATGCCTCAATCATCTTGTCGTAACGAGCATCTTTCACGAATACAGTTGGCGCAACATCAGCTCCGCCGGTTGGGTTCACGTCAGTACCGCGATATACGCCGTTGTTGTTAAAGACAATAGTAGTAATTGGCAAGTTGTAGCGACAAACTGTTTCTAATTCCATACCGCTAAAACCAAAAGCACTGTCACCCTCAACTGCAATGGTTGGCAAGCCACTAGTTACAGCAGCACCAATAGCGTAGCCCATACCAATACCCATGATGCCCCATGTACCAGAGTCAAAACGTTTACGTGGCTTGTACATATCTACAATTGCGCGGCAGAAGTCGAGTGTATTTGCACCTTCGTTTACCAAATTAATATCTGGGTTCTTTTTAACAACATCACGAATCACGCGCAAAGCGCCATGGAAGTTCATTGGTGACACTTCCTTAGCCAGCGTCTCAGCCATCTTCGCTAAGTTCTTATCTTTCTTCTCAGCAATCGCCTTTAACCATTCCGCGCTTGGCTTTGGAACAGCCGCTATGCCTTTTAATAACTCGCCAACACAGGAACCAATATCACCAATTAATGGCGCATCGATTTGTACGTTACTGTCGACTTCGTTTGCTTGGATATCAATCTGAATAAATTTCTTCGGCTCTTTACCCCAAGTCTTACCCTTGCCATGCGCCAATAACCAGTTCAAGCGAGCACCAACGAGCAATACGGCATCCGCTTCAGCCAATACATAAGAGCGTGCTGCTGAAGCAGATTGTGGGTGGTTGTCAGGCAACAAACCCTTAGCCATCGACATTGGTAAATATGGAATGCCTGATTTTTCAATCAAATCACGTACTTGTTGATCCGCTTGAGCATAAGCAGCGCCTTTACCCAAGAGAATCAATGGACGCTTAGCGCCCTTTAAAACATTGAGCGCACGCTCAACTGCATCAGGAGCAGGAATTTGACGTGGTACTGGATCGATTACTTTGAAGATAGACTTTTTGGCCTCTTCGACAGGCATGGTTTGACTGAGCAATTGTGCTGGCAAGTCCAAGTAAACGCCTCCTGGACGACCAGAAACTGCCGCACGAATTGCGCGCGCAAAACCGATACCGATATCTTCGATGTGATTAATACGATAAGCAGCCTTAGCGTAAGGCTTGGCAGCATTGAGCTGATCCATCTCCTCGTAGTCACCTTGTTGCAAGTCAACGATTTCACGCTCACTGGAGCCGCTGATCAAAATCATTGGGAAGCAATTGACTGTTGCATTTGCTAATGCTGTTAAGCCATTCAAAAAACCAGGCGCAGAAACAGTCATGCAAATACCAGGCTTTTGCGTCATGTAGCCAGCAATCGCAGCGGCATTACCGGCGTGCTGCTCATGACGGAAGCCGATAAAGCGCAAACCTTCAGCTTGAGCTAAACGGCACAAATCGGTAATTGGAATGCCAACTAAGCCAAAAATATTTTCAATGTCATTTGCTTTGAGGGCTTCGATTACTAAGTGAAAGCCATCGGTTAACTGTGGGGATTGATTATCTGTTGTCATAGGAATTCATTAGGTTGTTAGTATTTCCAGGGGAATTTAAATGCTCCCGCCCAGACTGTGATGAATCTTAGGCCTGAGGTAAAGCTTCATCATTGACTTTGGTCAACTTCCCCCGAAATGAGGGGGCGGCAGGGAAAAAACTTATATGAAAAGTTCGGCGTGCTTGGTTTTGAGTCTGCTCAAAGTCTCAGGTGACAGATTTAAGTAAGCGGCCAACTCTTTTTTCGGCAACAAGTCGAAGAGTGGCTCATACTTTCTCAAGAAACGCTCTACCCGACCCGGGGCATCAAGCATATGAAGAGTGATGGTATGCGCCATGATTTCGCTCATGAGGCGCATTACTTCAAATTCAAAGCTTTCTTTTAAAACCGGGTGTTGCTCAAGAAATTCAGCCCATTTTTTAAGCGGCATACGAGCTACGCGCGCTTTAGTAACCGAAGCAATGCTGTATGGGGCGGCCGTCTTGAGACGCCAAGCAGCATAGCTAGTCTCAATGTCCTTTTCGATCGCAAATCGCAAAATCATTTCTTTTGCATCTGGACTGGAAACAATGCGCTTGAGGATGCCATCTAGAACAAAGTATTGCTCCATTTGATGATCACCTTGATGGAGCAGGATTTCAGATTTCTTTAAATCCGAAATCTCTAAACAGCGTTCTAAATCGGCCATGGATTGGGCATCCAAGCTTTTTAAAACCGAGTTTTGGCTCAGCTGCAAGCGAATCAGGTTTTTTTCGGGGTGCTTATCTAATACTGTCATGAATCCTCAATCCTAGAGGCTCCATTGTAGGCTTTTTCAGGGTAAAACCTGTGAAAGAGTTATAAAAACCCGCTGTCCATTAAGCTATAATAGCTGGGTCGTGGTGCTTTATTGCAGTGCAATAAAGTTAAACGGGAAACACTAAACGTGTGCTGCCCCCGCAACGGTAAGTAAATGCGCCCTTAAGCTGCAATTTTGGGTGTCAGGAGTCTGAATGAGCCACTGTGCGCGTCAATTGCATGGGAAGGCCAGATTCTGAGATTTACTAGCCCGGATACCGGCCAAGACAGGTGGAATTTTTGCGGACGGGGAACTTTCGCACGCCGATGAAGCGCCCCTGCGCCCAATTGACGTCTATACCCCTGCCTGTGAAATTCTGTTCGGCCCAGCTTACGGGGAAGTTAGCTTGGCGATTCGAAGGCAGAAGGTTCAATATGAAGCAGCAGTTCAGCATCAAAATATGCGCACTACTTTGTGGCGCGGTAATTTGCATCCCATCCATCAATTCCTTTGCTCAAAGTTCCGCAAACGTCACAGTAGCAACAGCTCCCAACCCTATGGATCCTGTGCTCGTCACCGCCAATCGAGCGCCAACTTTGGCAACTAATGTATTGGCGGACTACGACTACATAGGCCGTGAGGAAATTGAACAAGCTGGGCAAACCAGTCTAGTAGATTTACTTCAAAGACAAAGAGGAGTCCAAATAACCAATGGGTCGGGTGGCTCCGGAAACTCAGGAGCATCCGTGTTTCTTCGCGGAACCTCTAATTCACAAAGCATTGTATTAATAGATGGTGTTCGATCAGACTCCGCCTTTAATGGTGGGCCTACATGGGAATCCATACCCCTGCCCTTAATTGATCATATCGAGATCGTCTTTGGCCCACAAAGTAGTCTGTATGGTGCTGATGCCATTGGCGGTGTAGTGCAGATCTTTACCAAGGATGGCAATGGGCCCGCCAAGGTAAGCGCATCTACTGGATATGGCACCTATGGAACCAGCGTTAGTAGCGCTAGCATTTATGGCTCGACTGATAGCGATCAAAAAATTCGTTATTCATTGGGGGTTAGTGAGTCACTATCAACAGGCTTTAATAGCGTTGCTAGCAATAATCCGTTTGCACTAACGGCCATGAAAACAGGTTATGTACAAAATGGTGTTACCGGAAAGCTTTCACAAGAATGGGCTCAGGGGCAAACATTTGGATTTCAGATGATGCAAAGTCGTATGAACTCACAGGTACCCCAATTTAATACCCTCGACTACTACAATAATTCCAGTTGGTCTACAGGCATGGTCTCTGGAGCCCCAGGTCCGCAACAAGCCCAAAATACGATTTCACAAATTGGGATTTACACACTGTTTTCAAAAAATCAAATCACTGATATCTGGAAAAGCTCATTACAAGCATCGATTTCAAATAACAATGGACAATCCATTCAAGACGCAACGCCATATAGCCCAGCCTATAGCCCATACATTAATACCAATCAAAACTTATACACATGGCAAAACGACATTAGCTTAGGCAGCGATCTTTTGCAGATTTTGGGTGAAAGAAGAACTCAAAGCGTGAAATCACTGCAATATAACTCTGTTGCTGATTACAACTTTAATAATGGAATAAGCTCGACAACAGGGCCATCTACAGGCTTTAGTCAGACGAGGGACACCAATTCAATAGCAGCATCATATCAACTCAAACGAGGCGATAATCTAGCAAATATCTCTATTCGTAATGACAGTATTTCAGCCTACGGCCCTCAAACAACAGGGGCAATTTCTTATGGTTATTTTTTCACCAAAGAATGGCGAGTAAACATTAATTACGGCACTGGCTTCAGAGCGCCAAGCTTCAATGACCTGTATTACCCAGGATACGGAAATCCCAACCTTCTTCCAGAGAAAAGTAAAAATACTGAAATAGGGATTCACTATGACACAAGCAACTATGAGGCTCATTTAGTTGCCTACGACAACAGCATCAGCAATATGATTCAATCAGGCCTGGTTGGGTGCACGGCACAAGCCATTCAATTTCTTGGCGGCTGCGCTAATAATGTCGGATACGCCCATATCACTGGCATATCCTTTGGTGGGATGGCAAAAGTTAGTAACTTCACATTAAAAGGATCGATTGATCAAGAAAACCCTGAAAATGTTACTGCTGATACCACTCTGTATAAAAGAGCACGCACCTTTGGGAATGCCTCAGCAGAATATGCATATCAGAGATTGATTGCTGGGTTTGGCGGCACTTTCTCGGGGCAAAGACAAGACATGCCTGGATTTGATGCCACAACTTTTGCGCCTTATAGCGGACAAATGGGGGGCTACTCTATATTTAACTTATATACAAGTTATGAATTTGAAAAAGATTGGACTGTATTTGCCCGCTGGAACAATATTTTCGATAAGCAATATCAATTGACCTATGGTTACAACACTATGGGCTCCAATGTCTTCGTGGGAATTCGCTACGCAATGAAGTAAACCTCTAAGGACCCCTATTTAGGGGCCCTTCCCTAAAGAAAAACATAGTCCAATGTTGCCAGGGGGGTCGGCCTCCTGCCAAGAGCTTTTCCTAAGGCTACAATGCCAATATGATCGAGCAAACCCCTCATTCCCCAAACGAGGTAACTATGGATAACTTAAGTGCTGTCATTGCGCGCGTGGCTGAAAAAATTGCCCTGGCCACTGAAGCGGTTAAAAAACTCAATCTAGATCGTACTCAACTCGAGAACAAAATTGAAGATGCGCAAAAACGCATACAACATATTTTGAGTCGCCTGCCAGAACAAAGCGATGGCCGCCAGCTGAACTTACTTGGCGAAGCGGTTGCCCCAACCAATCCAGAGGATGACAATGAGCCAACAACGCATTGAGGTAACTCTCGCCGGTCAAAAAATTACCTTGGCCACTAGCGCCGAGCATGAACCGCTGTTGCGCGCTGCCTGCACTTTAGTGGATGAACAAATCAAACTTGCTATCAATGGCGGCAATCGCAGTATTGAACGCGCCAGCATGATGGCCGCTCTTAAAATTGCAGGCGATCTCATTACCTTGCAAGCAAGCGCACAACCTTCGCAAGACCAAAGCACTACCAATCTCAACTCTGAAGAAATCTCTCGTCTTCATGATGAGATTCGATCGCTAGAAGATCAGGTAGATACTTTGATGCAAACCCTTTCCCTGCCTGGCTCGCCAAGGCCAATAGTTCCTTGAACCGATGCGCAAGCATCAGGAACGATCTTTACCTTGTGGGCGTGAGCGTTTTGATGTCTTACAGTGGCAGCCTCGAGCTGTTCACTCCCTGAGACCCTTAATGCACCCGAAGCAGAGTAGCCGTTCCACCTTGAACCCTAGGGTTCAGGATGACGGCCTAGCGGCCAAGGCGGGGAATTCATGTACCTAAGTGATATCACTTTACTTCTACTGTGCGGTAGCATCTCTGGCTTTCTAGCTGGCCTATTAGGCATTGGTGGTGGGATGATCTTGGTTCCCTTCATGATTTTGGTCTTCAATCACTTGGGGTTTCAGCAAGAACTGATTGTTCATATGGCCATTGCCACCGGTATGGCAACCATCCTCTTTACAACCTCTTCCGCCATTTGGGCGCACCATAAACACAGCTCGATTGACTGGAAGCTGGTTGCCGCATTAAGCCCTGGCATGGTGGTTGGCGGCCTGGTTGGAGGTAGCAAAATTTTTGAGGCCATCAACACTTCTTGGCTATCCCTATTTTTCGCTATTTTTATCGTTTACTCTGCAGTGCAGATGATTTTGAATAAAAAACCTACTGCCGGGCGTAATTTGCCTGGTCCAATTGGCTTGTTTTTATTTGGACTGTGTGTAGGTATGCTCGCCAGCTTGGTGGGCGCAGGTGGCGCATTCATTACCGTACCGTTTATGCTCTGGTGCAATGTGAAGCCCCATACGGCAATGGCAAGCTCATCTGGGTTGGGCTTTCCGATAGCAGCTGCAGCGACTATTGGGTACATGTATGGAAGCTGGGGTCTTCCAAATTTACCGGCAGGTTCTCTAGGGTATGTTTACGCGCCAGCAGTTGCGTGCATTGTTATTGTCAGCATCTTTACGGCGCCCATCGGTGCAAAGATGGCTAGAAAATTAGATGTAGTGCAACTGAAACGGATTTTTGGCGTAATGCTATTTTGCCTTGCCGCCTTCATGTTTAATGAAAGCCGCAAGGCCTTTGGCTTTTAGTTAGTGTACTGCTGACGCAAGATATTTTTCTGTACCTTACCCATTGCGTTGCGCGGCAAATCTGCCACGATTTCTAAACGCTTTGGAATTTTGAAATTAGCAATTTGTGTTTTCAAGGTAGCAATCATCGCTTGGGCATCCAATTTTGCCCCTGCCTTAGGAACTACAACAGCCATCACCGCTTCGCCAAAATCAGGATGCGGAATACCAATCACGGCGCTTTCATCCACCCCATCCATATCATCAATAAAGCTCTCGATTTCTTTTGGATAGACGTTATAGCCACCTGAAATAATCAAATCCTTACTACGGCCAACAATGCACAGGTAATCTTTGGGTGCTTTGCCGCCATTGGCATCACCACCCCAGCGACCAACGTCGCCGGTTTTAAACCAACCATCCTTAGTAAATTCTTCGGCAGTTTTTTCGGGCATGCGCCAGTAACCTGCAAATACATTCGGGCCTTTGACTTGAACGTTACCAATCTCATCGACTCCACATGGCTTATTGTTTTCATTGACCACACGTACTTTGACGCCTGGTAATGGCAAGCCAACTGAGCCGCCCACACGCTTACCCTTATAGGGGTTGGAGACTAACATCACGGTCTCACTCATGCCGTAGCGCTCCAGAATGGACTGTCCAGTGCGCTCAATAAATGAGTTAAATGTTTCAGTCAATAAAGGTGCCGAACCAGAAACAAAGAGACGCATATTGCGAGTCACTTCTTTAGTAAAGCCCTTATCAGCCAATAAACGTACGTAGAAAGTGGGCACGCCCATCATCACAGTGGATTTAGGCATGTAATGAATTAACTGTGCTGTATCTAGGCGTGGCAACCAAATCATCTTGCTACCATTGATCAGGGCGCCATGAGCAGCCACAAACAATCCGTGCACATGAAAAATAGGTAGGGCATGTAGCAACACATCGCCTTTTTTCCAACCCCAGAACTTCTGCAAAACCTTGGCATTGCTGCTCAGGTTCTTATGGGTCAACATCGCACCCTTACTACGCCCGGTTGTGCCGGAGGTGTAGAGGATGGCGGCCAAATCATCTTCTTTTACTGTTGCCGTCTTGAATCTGTCGCTTTGAGCACCAGCACGCTCCAATAATGTACCGGTACGGTTCTCATCTAAGGTGAAGACATGCTGAGTACCTGCCTTGAACGCTGTTTTCGAAACCCATGAGAAGTTCTTGCTACTACAGACCACTACAGCCGGCTCAGCATTCTCAAGGAAGTACCCAATCTCAGCAGCCTGGTAAGCCGTATTCAATGGAAGATATACATACCCTGCGCGAATCGTAGCAAGATAAAGAAAAAGGGCCTCTGGCGATTTTTCAACTTGTACCGCTACACGCGAACCCTTGGGCAATTTAAGGCTTTTGAGCAAATTAGCCATCTTTGCAGTGGCACGCTCCAAATCACTCCAAGAGTAATAAAGGCCATCATGCGTTTCGAGGGCGCATGACTGTTTATCTTTTGGAAAACCTTTTTCCAAGATTGAATACAAATTCATAAATACATTCCTTAAATACTGATTTTTTATACCAATGGAGGCCCCATTACCCAGTCAGATAGACCTGTAGCAATTTCGGGGAAGATGCATAGAAGAATTACAGAGAAAATCATGATGGCCACAAATGGCATCACACCGTAAATAATTTCTTTCAAAGTAATGTCGGGGGCAATATTTTTAATCACAAAAATATTCAGTCCTACCGGAGGATGTATCAGGCCAGTCTCCATGATGATAGTCATCACCACTCCAAACCAAACCAAATCAAATCCTGCAGCACGTAGCGGAGGCAAGAAAATCGGGGACGTCATCAAAATGATGGAGACTGGAGGCAAGAAAAAGCCCAAGAAGATCACCATCAGCAGCACTGCAGTCAGCAAAAGCCAGCGAGAAGTGTGTAAATCAACAATCGCTTGGGCGGCTGATTGGCTCAAGTGCAGATAACTCATGACGTTGGCAAACAACAAAGACATGCCAATAATGAACATCAACATCGCCGACTCACGAATACTGACATCTAACAATGGGTACAGGTCTTTGAAACGCCACATGCGATAAATAACGGCAATAAGCAAGAATGCAAAAACGGCGCCCAGTCCGGCTGTCTCTGCAGGGGTAGCATAACCACCATACAGAGCCACCATGACACCAATCAACAAAATCAAGAACGGCAAAACGCGTGGCAATGCGCTAATTTTTTGTTGCATGGTGTATGTCTGACGCTCCAAGATGGGGGCAGATGGAGCACCAACGTTGTAAGCCTCATAAGCACGGGCATATTCTTTTTTATAACGATAGATAGTGTATGCAGCAAAGAAGATTACCAACATGACGCCTGGACCAATCGCCGCCAGGAATAACCTACCCAATGATTGCTCTGATGCAACTGAATACAAAATCATGGTGATAGATGGTGGCAATAAAATACCCAAGGTGCCTCCTGCAGCAATGATCCCCGCTGCAAAACCTGGGGAGTAACCCCGCTTACGCATCTCCGGGATGCCAGCACTACCAATTGCTGAGCAAGTAGCAGGACTTGATCCGGCCATTGCCGCAAACAAAGCACATGCAAACACGTTTGCCACACCCAAACCACCAGGTATCTTACCCATCCACACATGGAGAGCATCGTACAAATCTTTACCAGCCCTGGAGCGTCCAATAGCCGCACCCTTCAAGATAAAGAGCGGAATAGACATTAAGGTGATACTAGACATCTCCTCATATACATTCAACGCCACCGTATCCAAAGAGGATGCGGGCATAAAGAAGTACATAAAAATAATTGCAACAATACCCAAGGCAAATGCGATGGATATTCCTGAAAACATAATCAGGAGTGTTACAAGGCCAAACAAAATACCAATAGTTAATACAGACATGCTCAGTGACCTCCACCAACTAGGTCAGAGACAACTGGTTTTCTGACAAATATTTGTAAAAAAATTTGGAAGGTCAATAAACACATCCCCGCAAACATCATTGAGTATGGAATCCAAAGGGAAGGCGCCCAAGTGGAATTCGTCACCTGCCCATCAACCCAAGCTTCAACTAGCAAATTCCAAGTCTTGATGGAAAAGAATCCAAAGAAAAGGCAGGAGATCACATCAATGATGACTCCCCTGACCTGATTGACTGGATGAGGCAATAAACCTTCTATTGCTGAAATACCAATATGCCCCCGCTTTTCTTGCACATAAGAGCTGCAAAGAAAAGTGACGCCTACCAAACAAAATAAAGCTGCTTCATCCTGCCAATCATTTGCTGCATGAAAGAGCCCGCGGGATAAGACGCTGTAGCTCAAAATCAGGGCCGATACCATCAGGGCCACTGATCCCAAAAGCATTAAAAACTTATTTAACACCGACATCCATCGGTCAAGCAGGATAAAGAGCTTCATATTATGAGATTGCTTCGGCAGAACGCATCATTGCTGCGCAGGTTTCATTACGATCAGAAAATTCCTTCCATGCAGATACTTTTGCGATAGCCTTCCATTTATCGACAGCAGCGGAATCAATGTCATAGACCTTGTTACCCGCTTTTGCAAACGCAACAGCGCAATCAATATCATCCAACTTAGCCTGCTGTGTACCGTACTTCTCCATATCTGCACCGACAGACATGATGATGTCGCGCTGGTTCTGAGGCAATGAATCAAAGACCATCTTAGACATTAGTAACGGCTCCAACATATACCAGTAGGATTTGTTCTTTGCGCTGGTGTAATTTTTTGTAAGCTCGGCCAATTTGAATGACATCAGACTGGCAGATGAGGTGTAAGCAGCCTCCAAAGAACCGGCTTGAACAGCCTGGTAGACCTCGCTTGAAGGAATGGATGTCATGACTGAACCGCCGGCAGCTTTGAGCATGGCATCAAACTCACGGCTGCCGCCACGTACTTTCACGCCCTTGATGTCGTCTGGAACAATAATCGGGCCGGTCTTGGTAGCTACGCCACCAGCTTGCCACACCCAACTCACAATCACAATCCCCTTTGACTCAAGCACCTTAGTGAGGATTTTGCCTACCTCAGCATTTTTCCAGCGCGCACCCTGCTCATAGCTGGTAACTAAGGCAGGCATCAAACCAATATTGGCTTCGACCACTTCGCCACCTGCATAAGGCATAGGATAAAAAGAGAAATCCAGCGCACCCTTACGTAGCGCGCTAAATTGCGCATTTGTCTTCATCAGGGAGGACTGTGGATAGACCTCGAACTTTAATGCGCCAGCGGTCTTTTTTTGCACTTCTTCTGCAAATTTTTTGCATAGGCGGTCACGGAAATCAGTTCCACTTGGAAACTGATGCGAAATTTTCAAACTGCGTGCATTTGCCTGCGCCCAAGTGGGCAGGTTATACATAGACAAAGAGGCGCCAGCGGCACCAAGCAGGATTTGACGACGAAATTCACTTATTTCTTTGGTATCTGACATTGCGATCTCCTAAAACTTTTTTTATTAAATTCAATCTTATGTGGATAAAGATTGTTTATTTGCTACTTCTGGCATTTTAAACACTTATGACCAGCACCTCTTTGGGTGCTATTTGGCCATTAAACGCGCTACTGCTTTTGAGTAAACGATTTCCCCATTGGAAAAACGCTCATGATTCTCCTCTACTGCACTTAAGTCATACAAATAATTCACCATCAAACCAGCCGACTGGCGCAAGCCTTTGCGAGATAAGTCACCCGCCCAATTAATGAGATGCAACCTTGCACCATTACCCAGATGAAATTTAGCTACTGGATTACCTGAGCGCCCAGTTGAAGCCAACCCTAAATAGATGCTGGCTAGACATAACAAAGCCTCTTTTTCTTTTTCAGATGCCTGATCTGGATGCCATCCCGCGCTTAAGCGCTCGCTCCAAGACTGTGTCTCTAGCTTGAGAACCGCTAGCGCCTGGTCTCTAGCAGTTTTTAAGGCCGGCTTTAAGCGCTCTGCCGGAACGCCCTCACCTAAATTGGCACCGCCAGCCACCCAATCCATAAATCCAGGAATAGGAGAAAGCGTGACAAAAGTTTTGAGTGTTGGAAACTCCGCTTGCAATGTCTCTGCAACACGCTTGATGAGGAAGTTGCCCATTGAAACCCCGCGTAAGCCGGGCTCACAGTTGCTGATCGAATAGAAAACAGCAACCTTAAATTGCGATGGTTGATCGAGCGTCTCCGCTTTTTTATCAACCAATGGCGTAATGACGGTAGGAATCTCAGGCAAAAGCGCCACTTCCACAAAGATCAAAGGCTCGCTAGGAAGTTGCGGATGAAAGAATGCAAAGCAACGACGATCAGGCTGTAAGCGGCGACGTAAATCATCCCAGCCATCAATCGCATGAACCGCCTCGTGTTGAATCAACTTCTCCAATACTTCTGCGGGGGACTTCCAATCCACCTGATGCATTTTTAGAAATCCAGGATTGAACCAAGATGAGAGTAAGTGACGCATATCAAAATCAACTGCGGCAAGCTCAGGTTTTTTATCCAAGATCTGCAATAGGTCGCGACGCATTTGCACTACCGCAGCCGTACCTTGGCTAGCGCGATTTAAGCGGCGAAATAATTCTTGGCGAGGGGACTCGGAAACTTTTTGTAGGCGAATGTAATTACGCGCACTGGCTTCAGCAACAAAATTTTGCGCAGCCTCCATCACCGATGCGGCATCTGGGTTTAACTTCTCGAAAAGATAAGTAAAAAATGCTACGTACTGATCTCTGGTTAGCTTGCGATAGTTATTCACAACATCATCGGCCATACTCACAGCATTAGATTCACCGCGCTCAGAAATAAGGCGTTTGATCGCATTATTTGCCTTGGCCAAATTACGAGCTTTTGCTAACTTTTCAAGCATTTATTGTGTTCTCTCAAAAAAGAGTGCCAAACGAATTTACTTCATTAAATCTAATGTAAGGATCATTGCAGGCGAAATCAATTAACTTTTATTGCCATTCATTAACTTAAAGTTAATTATTTGAGATTCCAGTTTATTGCATTACATTATTATTGCGATGCAACATGCGGGCTTCGGCTGCTAAAGCCAAAATATTTGGATTCGATTCGTTAACCGTGAGGTACATCAGAGCAATACGCTGCACCACCTCATACCTGCCGAGCAAGGGGGTAAATTCAATGGAATCCCCCATTAGAGCCTTAACGCGCCCGGGGAGAATGGATCGCCCCATGCCACTAGCAACCATATTCATTAAAGAAAAAATATCCCCCACCTTCATCACCAGATTGGGCTTAAAGCCAGCTAGTTCAAATACCTCATAAAAACCAGAGGTAGTGGCGAAGCCATCATGCAGGGTGAGAAACTTTTCCTCCCTGTAGTGCGCCATATCTGCCTGTGGATTTGCAGGCTGCCGCCCTTTTGAGGAGGCTAAGAACAGGCGATCTTCAAATAGTGGGACTACTTGGACATCCTCTGCTAAGCCCGCTGAGGGGGTGGCTATGATGATTGCCTCAATACTTCCCTCGTAAAGTTTTTTCATCAAATCTTCGTTAGACCCGAGAAACAAATCAATATCAAGATCAGGACGTCGAATCTTTGTGCCCATGATCAACTTGGGAATAATGTTGGCCGTTAAGGAGTACATTGAACCAAGGCGAATTTGCCCAGACTCAATGCCAGCTTTTAAGCGCGTTCTCTTGATGATGCGTTCTACATCACTCAATAGATCTGAGGCGCTTTCCGCCAAATATAGCGCCGTAGGCAAAGGCTTTAATAAACGGCCCTCTCGGATAAATAAGGGGCAGCCAATACTCTCTTCGAGTGAATGCAGCGCCTTGTGAATGCTTACTGAGCTAAGCAGTAATTCATCGGCTGTTTTGCTTAAGCTACCAGTCCTGACAAAGGAGCACAGTATTTCTAGCTTGCGTAGCGTGACCTCTTCATGCGCCATGAATTACCGAGCTCTTTCTATTTATGCCAATTTTCGCTTAGAGACCAGAAACAAAACGATTCCACAGAAGATCATTGGGAGTGATAGCCACTGCCCCATAGAAAGTCCGAGCCCCAAAAGACCTAGAAATGAATCTGGCTCACGCGCAAATTCAGCTGCGAAGCGACAGATCCCATACCCCAACAGGAATAAGCCCGAAACTTTTCCAACGGCACGTGGCTTGCTTGCGTATACCCACAAAACAATACCAAGCAAGATACCTTCACCAAGCAATTGATAAATTTGCGAAGGGTGTCTTGGAATTGCATCTACCACTGGGAAGACCATGCCCCATGGAAGGTCGGTAGGTCGCCCCCACAGCTCACCATTGATGAAGTTACCCAAGCGTCCAAACGCTAAGCCAAACGGCACTAAGGGTGCAACTAAATCACTCACAACAAAAAAAGTAGTTTTCTTTTTATAAGCAAACCACTGTAGAGCAATCAATACACCTAACAGGCCGCCATGAAAAGACATGCCCCCTTCCCAAATTTTTAGGATACTGAGAGGATGTGAGAGATAAAAACTGGGCATATAAAACAGGGTGTAACCAATGCGACCACCCAAGACTACCCCCAGAACGCCTGCGAATAAAAGATCCTCTAAATCTTTATAAGTCCAACCCAAAGTTTGATATTGCGGCATCCGAATACGCAGTCGTCCCAACGCTAAAAATTGTGCAAACGCCAAGAGGTACATTAATCCATACCAGTGAATGGCAAAAGATCCAATGCGAATGGCTGCTGGGTCAAACTGGGGATGTATCAACATAAAAAGGAGTCTTAACTTTTGGATTGATCGAAATTATGCAACTCATGGCCCAAGTCACGATAAGCCTTATAGCGATCACGTCCAGCGAGGCGCTCAGCCTCATTTACTGTGACCACCTCCACTATCCGCGGGAAACGCGCAACTAAAGCGGGTACATCGTCTGGCATGCGCATACCCAAGTGAATCAGTATGTCGGCGTGGGGAATGGCACTTAAAGTCGAAGGTGAGCAATCCATACTCAAAACAATTGGTGTTTCGATAGCTGCTTCATCTTCTATAAAACAATGGGGTAAAAATTCAGTACTGCTGAATATCCAAAGGAGCTCGTCTAATTTTTGGAGATCCGCTTTCTCACCGACCATCACAATATTTCGAACGGGCTCGCCTATCGGAGTGGCACTCCAAATCTTGCGCGTCAAACGACACGCGTACTCAAGCTTATCGCTCACATTGCTATGAAAATCAATCCGGGCCATATTGAACTAATTACCTTGCTTCAAGCAAGTAGTTCAACAGCAAAGGCACAGGGCGACCTGTTGCACCTTTTGCCGCCCCGCTTTTCCATGCTGTTCCAGCAATATCCAGATGCGCCCATTTGTACTTCTCAGTAAAGCGGGAGAGAAAACAAGCCGCAGTAATGCTGCCTGCTGGGCGGCCACCAATATTGGCTACATCTGCAAAATTTGATTTAAGCTGCTCATGATAAGCAGCATCAAGCGGCAAACGCCACACCGTATCCAATGAAGTCTGACCAGCCTTACTTAAGGCATCCACCAACTCTTGGTCGTCCGAGAACAGGCCACTATGAACATGACCCAATGCAATCACACAGGCACCCGTTAATGTCGCAACGTCAATCACTGCCTTTGGCTTAAAGCGTTCCACATAGGTTAAAGCGTCGCATAAAATCAAACGACCTTCAGCATCGGTATTGAGAATTTCAATCGTTTGACCAGACATACTCTTCACAATATCCCCGGGACGACTTGCGCCACCTGATGGCATATTTTCACAAGTAGGAACCACACCAATCACGTTCTTCTTGAGCTTCATGAGGGCTACGGCATACATGGTACCAATCACTGAAGCAGCTCCACACATGTCGTACTTCATCTCATCCATGGCCTCGCCTGGCTTGAGAGAAATCCCCCCAGTATCAAAAGTAATCCCCTTGCCAACCAACACGATCGGCGCCTCTCCGGCTTTACCGCCCTGATGACGCATCACAATAAATTGCGGCGGTGTATCTGAACCCTTGGCAACCGCTAAAAAAGATCCCATACCCAAAGCTTCAATCTGCTTTAGACCCAAGACTTCTACTTTTAAATCCGTCTTTTTACTTAAGCCCTGAGCAGTCTTGCCAAGGTATGTAGGTGTACAGATATTAGGTGGTAAATTGCCAAGATCTTTTGCCAAATTCATACCCTCAACTAGGGCGCCGCCTTCTGCAATTGCAGATTTAATGGCTTTAGCGCAGGCTTCATTACCAGCAAAGGTGAGTTGCGCAAATGAGTCGGCTGCATCCTTCGCTTTAAATTTAAGTGCTGGCTGACGAACCCCAAAGCGATAGGCCTGATCACCCGCATATTGGATAGTCAGGCGCACCTCCTGCTCAACATTATCTTGACTTACGTCTAACGCAAAGCTAGGGACATACCAAAGTGCATTTTTAATTGAGCCGCCACTCAATGCCTTTAAACCAGCACGTGCAATCTTGGCGTAAATATCCAAACCCCTGGATTTCACAAACTCACCTAAACCAATTAATAAAACGCGTTTCGCTTTGACGCCATGAGTGGCCCAGGTTTTTTCAGCTCTGATCATGCATGCATTAGCCTGCTTGCCATCCAAATCTCCAAGTGCTTGAGCACTGGCTACTGAACCACCCAAAAGACGATCTAATTCGACCAATAAACCAGTTTTCGACTTTGGATTAGCTAGCGCATCTACATCGGACTTGGAATACGCCAATACCAAGCAATCGGATGATTGCGACAAAAGCATGAGGAGGCTGGCTTTTTGTTCTTTGGAATGTTGCAGGTCAGCCAGAGGAAAAATCTTGTTGCTAAATTGAATTGTCATAATAAATGGCGATTTTTGGGGTGGATAAGTCGATTCAAAGGAGGAAAATTCATTTTTATCCATTATCCTCCGACATGCGGCTTTCGCCTTTCATTATCCAAAAACCGCTTTTTGGGCTAGAAATCTAAAATAAACTACAAAACAGTCAAAATCTCAATAATCGCCCGATTTAAATACCATTCATGATCTTTAACCAATCCCTTCGCCGCGAGCTCAGCTTTACAACGGGCGGGGTATTTTTGGTTTTAATCACCATCATGATTACTACCCTGGTGATTCGTATTCTGGGATTTGCTGCCAACGGCACGGTGAACCCCCAAGATGCCTTTGTCTTGATTGCCTTAGCTACCCTGGGCTACACAGCGGTTCTATTAACCGTCTCTTTATTTGTCGCAGTATTAATCGTATTGGTGCGATGGTACAAAGATTCGGAAATGATTGTCTGGTTTGCTAGCGGGCTGAGCGTAACTAATTTAATTCGCCCAATTTTGCAATTTGCTACACCTTTAATTGTTGTGATCGCATTACTGGCCCTTTTTGTTTGGCCTTGGTCTAATCGTGAATCCACCTTAATTAGTCAACGCTTTCAACAGCGCGATGACGTTTCGATGGTAACGGCAGGTCAATTTAAGGAATCGGCAAAGTCTCCAAGAGTCTTTTTTATCGAAGAGCTTGATATTGAAAAAAGCGAAGTAAAAAATATCTTCGTGGCCGATTCAAAGAATGGGCGTATGAATATTGCAGTTGCAGCGAACGGCTATATTCAGAATTCAGAAGGCGGAGAAAAATCAATCATCTTGCACAACGGTCGCCGCTATGAGGGCCAACCAACACAGCCTGATTTTAGGATTCTAGAATTTGACGATTACTCAACCAAGATTCGTAGCAAAGAATCTTTAGACCCCCCTCCTCGGGACCGAGAGAAGTCGGTTATGGATTTATTAAATGATCCTAATCCGCAGGCAAAAAACCCCAATCAAGCAGAACTGCTTTGGCGTATTGGCCTCCCGCTGATGGCACTTGGCCTGGTGTTGATTGCTATTCCATTGGCTTATGTCAACCCAAGGTTAGGTAACTACACCGCCATGTTTTATGCGGTATTGCTTTACTTAATCTATAGCAACCTGCTTAACCTCACTCAAAATTTTGTGTCACAAGGAAAGATCAGCGTATTGGTTGGCATTTGGCCCATCCATGCCTTGGCACTATGCATGGCCTTTGTCTTGATACGCAATCGAATTAATCCGTCCCTAAAGTGGTGGCAACGACAATTGCCAACAATCAAAGGGCGTAAATGAAATTATTGTTTCCTTACATATATGAGCGTTATTTAGCAAAGCAAATTTATGTTGCCTTTGCATTCATCTTATTTGCACTGGTAGCGCTCTTTTTATTTTTTGACATCCTCAGTGAGTTAGGCTCAGTAAAAGGTGGATACACTCTGCCACTTGCACTGTTACATGTGCTACTAAAGGCGCCAAGCCGAGTATCTGAAATTATTCCTGTTGCGGGCTTAATTGGCAGTATTTATGTTTTTGCAATGCTAGCAAGTCAGTCTGAATTTACGATTTTAAGAATCGCTGGTTTAGATGCAAAACGAGGCATCATGACTTTAGCCAAGATCGCAACTCCATTAATTTTACTAACCCTATTAATGAGTGAGCTGGTAGGCCCCTATTCTGAATCTTTGTCAGAACAAATTCGGGTGAAAGCGCTAGGCTCAGCTTATGAATCAGAGTTCAAAACTGGAGTCTGGGTCAAGGATCGCTTGCGCAATGATGATGGTAATGGACCCGTTCGACCAGGGGTTCGCTATGTCAATGTCGGAAAAATAGGGGGTGATAACGAGATCCTTAATATTCGCATGTATGAATTTGATGCGCGCTATCATCTACTCTCGATTCGCTCGGCAGCCTCAGGGCGTTTTGATCATTCGGGCACCTGGATCTTAGATGATGTCACCGAGACCCGCTTTACAGAGACGAAGCAAGCAGATCCCTTAAATCCAGTCTATTCTGCACAAACCTTGACGCATCCGATAGTCACCCTCCAATCTGAAGTGACACCCCAAATTCTGAGCGTCCTACTGGTCAGCCCCGAGAAAATGTCGATTGTTAGCCTAGGGCGCTTCATCTCTCATTTAAAAGAGAATAATCAAGATGCCCATCGTCAGTTAATTGCGTTCTGGAAAAAAGTAATTTATCCATTCACCATCTTTGTCATGCTGACTTTGGCACTCCCTTTTGCTTACATGAAAGTGCGAGCTGGTGGTGTAGGCATCAAAGTATTTGGCGGCATCATGCTGGGTATGAGTTTTCAGCTTTTCAACTCCTTGTTCTCTAATATCGGCATCCTTGGTGCCTGGCCTGCAGTGGTGACGGCAGCTATGCCTCCCCTCTTATATTTCTGTTTAGCGATTGTTTCCTTAAATCGAGTTTCTCGGGTTTAATGCCCTAAAATAATATAGAATTTGATTTCTATATCTATGTAGATATATAGATCGGAATCAATATGAACCTGCATCAATTTCGTTTTGTACGGGAAGCGGTACGACAAAACTTTAATCTGACGACAGCTGCCAAAGCCCTCTTCACTTCTCAGCCGGGAGTTTCCAAGGCCATTATTGAATTGGAGGATGAGCTCGGCGTTGAAATCTTTCGACGCCACGGCAAGCGCATACGCTCTCTTACAGAGCCTGGCAAGCGCATCTTGGTTTCGATTGAGCGCATTTTGGATGAAGTCGAAACACTCAAGCGCGTCGGTAAAGACTTTGCCAGCCAAGATCAAGGCAGCTTTGTCATTGCCACTACCCACACTCAAGCGCGCTATGCTCTGCCGAAAGTGCTGACAGAATTTACCAAGCGCTTTCCAAAGGTCCGGGTCAGCATTCAGCAAGGTAACCCCGGTCAAATTGCAGAGCTCTTAATTCATGATCGTGCAGACATCGCTATTGCTACAGAAGGCATTGCCAATACACCCGGTGTACTAGCGCTCCCAGGCTACCAATGGCAGCACGTCATCATGGTGCCATTAAGCCACCCGCTTCTTAATCAAGCTAGCATTACCCTGGAAGAAATTGCCAAGTATCCGATCATTACTTATGACAAAGCTTTTGCTGGACGCAGCAAAATTGATGCGGCATTCGCCCAGCGCAATTTAAGTCCCGATATTGTTCTGGAGGCAATTGATGCCGACGTGATTAAAACCTATGTAGAAACGGGTATGGGTGTCGGGATTGTATCGGGGCTGGCGCATGATGCCGAACGTGATCGCAATCTTAAGGTGATTCCAGTGGGGCACTTGTTTGGCAACAACGTCACTCATCTCGGTGTAAAACAAGGCGCCTATCTGCGCTCTTTTGTCTTCACTTTTATTGAACTCTTCTCACCCACCCTCACAAAGAAAATAGTTGAGCAAGCAATGTCGAGCGAGTCGGAAACTTACGAGATCTAAAATTTTTGAGGGAATCAAGAGGGCAATGGCCATCTGAATTGGTGCCCCGGGGCGGACTCGAACCGCCACGCCTTGCGGCACCGGATTTTGAGTCCGGCACGTCTACCAATTCCATCACCGGGGCAGGTGTTTGCAGTGGAAATTCTGCTTAATTAACTACTTTGTTGCTGCTAAGACATAAGAGTGTAACAAAAAATGCTTGGCTCCCCCTACCTTTGCTTGGTAAGCCCTTAAAATAGAGTCCTATAGCCAAATTATTAAGAGGACTTACTGTATGGCCGGCCATTCAAAATGGGCCAATATTCAACACCGCAAAGGTCGTCAAGATGAGAAACGCGGGAAGATTTGGACCAAACTGATTAAAGAAATCACTGTTGCAGCTAAATTAGGCGGGGGAGATATCCCTACCAACCCGCGCTTGCGTCTTGCAATTGATAAAGCAAAAGATGCCAACATGCCCAACGACAACGTACAAAGAGCGATTGCCCGTGGTACAGGCTCCCTTGAGGGCGTGAACTACGAGGAAATTCGTTATGAGGGTTACGGAATTAATGGTGCTGCAATCATCGTCGATTGCATGACCGATAATCGCACTCGCACGGTTGCCGAAGTACGTCATGCATTTAATAAATATGGTGGCAATATGGGTACAGAAGGTTCAGTTGCTTTCCTATTTAAACATTGCGGTCAGATGCTCTTTGCACCCGGCACCAATGAAGATCAACTCATGGAAATAGCCCTGGATGCTGGTGCCGAGGATGTTATCAGTCATGACGATGGCTCTTTCGAGGTTTTAACACCAGTGCCTGAATTTACACAGGTGCAGGAAGTACTTGAGAGGGCTGGCCTGAAACCCGAATTAGCCACTGTCACCATGCGCCCTGAGACTGAAATCGCCTTGGATGCAGAACAGGCTGAAAGCATGCAGAAACTGTTAGATGCATTAGAGAACCTAGATGATGTTCAAGAAGTCTTCTCGAATGCCGCCATCTAAACGGTGCCACTACAAACTATTCATTAATTTATTAAGCAAATTGCTATGAAAATTCTACTTATTGGATCTGGCGGACGCGAACATGCCCTTGCATGGAAATTGGCCCAATCATCTCAGGTGCAAACGGTTTATGTCGCACCTGGAAATGGTGGTACCGCCACAGCAAAACAAACCGCTGCAGGCATTGTGAATTTACCTATCAGCGACCTGCAAGGCCTAGCTGATTTTGCCAAACGTGAAAAAATTCATTTAACTGTTGTTGGCCCTGAAGCGCCTTTGGCTGCTGGTATTGTGGATGTATTCCGCAATAATGGTTTGCGTATTTTTGGACCAACACAATTAGCCGCCCAATTGGAGTCCTCTAAAGATTTTTCTAAAGCTTTTATGAAACGTCATGGCATTCCTACGGCAGACTATCAAACTTTCTCCAGTGCACTAGAGGCGCACGCCTATATTGATGCAAAAGGTGCGCCGATTGTGATTAAGGCTGATGGCTTAGCAGCCGGTAAAGGTGTTGTGGTTGCAATGACTGTAGATGAAGCGCATGCAGCAGTAGATATGATGTTGGCCAACAACAAGCTTGGTAACGCAGGCGCCCGTGTCGTGATTGAAGAATTTCTGACTGGTGAAGAAGCTAGCTTTATTGTTTTGGTTGACGGTAAAAATGTGCTCGCCTTGGCAACTAGCCAAGATCACAAGCGCTTGCTTGATGCCGATCAAGGCCCTAATACCGGGGGAATGGGCGCCTACTCCCCTGCCCCAGTGGTCACACCAGAGATTCATGCGCGCGCACTGCGCGAGGTAATCATGCCAACGGTGAAGGGTATGGAAGCAGATGGCATTCCCTATACCGGCTTCTTGTATGCTGGCCTCATGATTTCTCCGGATGGAAAAATTAAAACCCTAGAATTTAATTGTCGTATGGGCGATCCTGAAACGCAACCAATCATGGCGCGCTTGCGCAGTGATTTGGTAAACGCTTTAGATCACGCCGTCGATGGCAAACTCAATGAAGTTGAACTCGAATGGGATCGCCGCACAGCCTTAGGGGTAGTGCTGGCTGCGCATAACTATCCGGATACCCCACGCAATGGCGATGTGATTACTGGCATTCCGGCGGATACAGAAGATCAATTAAGCTTTCATGCTGGCACCAAACTTCAGGATGACAAGTTGGTCACTTCTGGTGGCCGTGTGATGTGCGTGGTTGGTTTAGCCGATACCGTACGTGGCGCTCAACAAAAAGCGTATGACGCGATTGCAAAAATTCAATTTGATGGCATGCAATACCGCACAGATATTGGCTATCGCGCCGTTAAATAAAGAACATCTTGTCTTCAAGCACACAAACTCAAATCGACATTGCCGCCCTAAAAAATTACTTTTTGGGTTTGCAGGATCGCATTACTAGCGCAATGAGTGCGCTCGATGGCAAAGCCTTCGTTGCCGATGAGTGGCACAAACCCGAAAATAGCAAGCTGAAAGGGTATGGGCGCACCTGTATTTTGGACGGTGGCTCGATCCTAGAAAAAGGTGGCGTAGGTTTTTCACATGTCCGTGGCGAACAGATGCCACCCTCAGCATCTCATCACCGCCCAGAAATAGCTGGTCGTAGTTTTGAGGCAATGGGGGTATCACTTGTTTTTCATCCCAACAATCCACATGTACCTACCACTCATATGAATGTGCGCTGCTTTATTGCGCAAGCGCCAGATCAAGAGCCGGTATGGTGGTTTGGGGGAGGTTTTGATTTAACCCCTTACTACGGGGTTGAGGAGGACTGCAGACACTTTCATCAAACCGCCAAGAATGCACTTGAACCTTTTGGTGAAGATCTCCACCCCCGCTTTAAAAAATGGTGTGATGAGTACTTCTATTTAAAACATCGCGAGGAACCTCGTGGTATTGGCGGCATCTTCTTTGATGACTTTAACTCCCTTGGATTTGAAGCCAGTTTTGCGATGACACGTGCTGTTGGAGATGCATTTGTTGATGCCTATTTGCCTATCGTTGAGAAGCGCTATAAAACACCTTTTACAGCGGCAGAAAAATCATTCCAAGAATATCGTCGTGGACGATATGTGGAATACAACCTCATTTTTGATCGCGGCACTATTTTTGGGTTGCACTCTGGTGGTCGCACAGAATCTATCCTGATGTCGATGCCTCCAGTGGTCCAATGGCGCTATAACTGGCAACCTGAACCAGGAACCCCAGAAGCACGGCTATACGATTTTTATTTAAAGCCGCGTGACTGGTTAGCTTAATTTGAATACCCTGAAGAAAATTGGGATATTGGGTGGGACTTTTGATCCACCACATATTGGACACCTCAAACTTGCAACCCATTTTGCCAAACTGCTCCACTTAGATGAATTGCTGCTCATCCCGAGTGGTCAACCATGGCAAAAAAAGCGACACCATCACATCTGCTCAAGTGCGCTTTAGTTTGATTGAGGCTGCTGCCATCGATTTAGCTAGGGCTTTTCTGTATTTGAAGATTCCAACCAAAATCGGGGTAGATCGGATTGAGATTGATCGGGCTGGCCCGAGCTACGCAATCGATACCGCGCTTTCACTTAGGGAGCGTTACGGCAAAGACGCTAGCCTCATTTGGTTAATGGGGGCAGACTCCCTAATTGGGCTGCCCAGTTGGAAATCTTGGAAAGACCTGATCAATCAAGTCAATATTGCTGCAGCCAGCCGACCCCATCATGATCTACAGAAAGAATTGAGCCCAGAAATGGCGCAATTACTGAAAAACCAAGGTGCCAATGGGCTTGAGGTACTTGCAAATCAAGCATATGGCCACATATATATTGATAACAAGCTTTCGATCGATCTCTCATCTACCGAACTGAGAAATCACCTTAAAACAAGCGCTCGGACTACGGTGGCCTCCGAGCAAATCCCTGCACATGCTTTTGAAATCATCACAAATCTAGGCTTATATCAATAATCAAGCTAAGATCACCCTATAAAGATAACTGAGAAATTATGGAATTACGCAAATTACAACGTGTCATCATTGACGCACTAGAGGACGTCAAGGCGCAAGATATTCGCGTCTATGACACCACCAAATTAAGCGAGCTATTTGATCGGGTCATTATTGCCACTGGCTCTAGTAATCGCCAAACGCGCTCTTTGGCGATGTCCGTTAAAGAGGATGTGAATGCCAAGGGCGGCGAAGTCATTTCTGTTGAAGGCTTGGAAACTGGTGAATGGGTTTTGGTCGACTGCGGAGATATCGTTGTTCATATTCTGCAACCGATGCTGCGCTCATACTATCAACTTGAGGGTATGTGGGGTGCAAAACCGGTCCGAGTGAAGCTGGCTGGCGAAAAGGGCTTAGTGAAAGCAAGTGAGTCTAATGATGAGGATGACGATTAAGTCTTCTCATCTTTAGTTCCTAACTGGTTCAATTGGGCTCATGCGCTTAACAATCGTTTCCGTTGGTCATAAGATGCCAGACTGGGTGATAGCTGCTACCCATGATTACATCAAGCGCATGCCTGCCGATTGCAGCATTGAAATTAAAGAGATCAAGCCAGACTTAACGCCCGCTAAAGAGGCAATTAAAATCGCTGCGGCAATACCAAAAGGTTCACGAGTCATTGCACTTGATGAGCGCGGCAAAGATCAAACCACCCAAAATCTAGCCACTCAATTAGCGAACTGGCGACAAGAGGGTTTTGATATTACCTTCTTAATTGGTGGTGCTGATGGTTTAGATCCAAGCCTCAAGCAGACAGCGCAAGCCATGTGGCGCTTATCAAGCTTAACCTTGCCCCACGCCATGGCACGCGTTCTGTTGGTTGAGCAGCTATATCGAGCCTGGACGATTCTGCAGGGACACCCCTATCATCGTGAATAATCATTCCTTCATCTATCTCGCCTCTCAGAGTCCACGCCGGCAAGAGCTTCTCAAGCAGTTAGGGGTGCAATTTGAGATGCTGCTGCCAAGTCCCGAGGAAGATAGCGAGTCTATCGAGATACCCCTGCCCCATGAAAAAGCCCGTGACTATGTAGAACGTGTCACCTTGGCCAAAAGTACTGCGGCCTTGCAACGCTGGAAGGAGCGTCAATTACCTTGGGCCCCAATCTTATGTGCAGATACTACCGTTAGCCTGCCAGATGATCCCAAAGGAGAAATCCTAGGTAAACCAGCAGATGCATTGGATGCAGATCGCATTTTGACCATGCTCAGCGGCAAAGTACATGAAGTACTCACTGCGGTTGCGATCACGCCTGCCCTAGACTTCAAGCCACTGTGCATCGTGCAAGTTTCGAAAGTTCAATTTGCCGCGCTTTCAGAGCAGGATATAGCCACTTATATTGCCAGCGGTGAGCCATTTGGCAAGGCTGGCGCCTATGGCATTCAGGGTCTTGGGGGATCACTCATCCCCAGCATTGAAGGCAGCTATAGCGGTATTATGGGACTTCCGCTACATGAAACCAGAGAGCTACTCAATCGCGCTAAAGTGACACGCAAATGAATGAAGAGATACTGATTAACATCACCCCCCAAGAAACTCGGGTTGCACTCATTCAACAAGGCGCTGTCCAAGAATTGCAAATTGAGCGTACTCGTCAACGCGGCATCGTTGGCAATATTTATTTAGCAAAAGTAGTACGCGTTCTCCCTGGAATGCAGTCTGCTTTTATTGAGATTGGTCTCGAGCGCACTGCATTTATACATGTTGCTGACATCACCCAAAACAATCCACAGGCTCAAATAGAAAAACTGCTATTTGAAGGTCAAACTTTGCTAGTGCAAGTTTTAAAAGATCCTCTAGGGACTAAAGGCGCTAGATTAACAACCCAACTGAGTATTGCCGGCAGAAATCTAGTGTATCTCCCACCTGCTGGTAGCGATCTTGCGGTAGAAAAATATATTGGCGTATCTCAGCGCATCGATCAACCAGAAGATCGTGAGGCTATTAAGGCCCGCTTAGCGCGTTTAATGCCTCCTGATGAGAAAGGGGGTCTAATTGTGCGCACCAGCGCACAAGATGCCAGCGATAGCGAACTTGAGCATGACATGCATTACCTACGAACGACTTGGCAAAATATTCGGGCGGCAGCCAATCATCAAGCTGCACCAGCACTGCTTTACCAAGACCTCAGTCTCGCTGAGCGGGTTTTACGAGATGTCGCTGGCGAAGATACATCTCAAATTCGGGTGGACTCGGCAGAGAATTTTGAAAAGTTAAAAGCGTTTGCCACGCTCTATATGCCAAATCTTTTGGATAAATTAACCCTGCATCGTGGTGAGCGCGCCCTGTTTGATTTATTTGATGTTGATGCCGAAATCAATAAGGCGCTGGGACGTCGCGTTGATCTTAAGTCTGGCGGTTATCTCATGATTGATCAAACGGAGTCCATGACGACTGTTGACGTCAATACCGGAAGTTATGTTGGGGCACGCAATCTCGATGACACGGTCTTTAAAACCAACTTAGAAGCAGCCCAAGCAATTGCACGCCAGCTCCGTCTGCGCAACTTAGGCGGTATTATCATCATTGATTTTATTGACATGCTTGGCAAAGACTACCAAGAGTTAGTTTTACATGAACTCAAACGTAATCTAGAGCGTGATCATGCAAGAACTTCAGTCAGTGATTTTTCCGCTCTTGGTTTGGTTGAGATGACTCGCAAGCGTACCCGTGAATCGTTAGCACATATTACCTGTGAGCCTTGTTCTAGCTGCGCTGGCAAAGGCGAGGTAAAAACTGCACAAACCATCTGCTATGAGATTTTTCGAGAAATTGTCCGTGAACATCGTCAATTCAACCCGAGAGAATTTCGAATTGTGGCCGCACCCGATGTCATTGATTTATTCCTTGAAGAAGAAAATCAATTCTTAGCTCAATTAGGCGACTTTATTAATAAGCCAATCAAACTTCAATCAGAAAGTAGTTTCCGCCAAGAGCAATACGATATCGTTTTAAGTTAAGCATTCGAAAACTGGATGCGGTGCAAGTTAGCATACAAACCATCACGCCCAATCAGCTCAGCATGCGAACCGGCTTCTGCGATCTCGCCTTGCTCTAAAACCACTATTCGATTGGCATGTTCAATAGTCGACAAGCGGTGTGCAATGACTAGAGTCGTTCTGCCAACCATGAGGTGCTCTAAAGCATCCTGAACCTGACGCTCAGACTCCGAATCCAAAGCCGAAGTAGCCTCATCCAAAATTAAGATGGGTGCATCTTTATATATTGCCCTAGCAATAGCGAGACGTTGACGCTGACCGCCAGATAAACGATTACCGTTATCCCCAATCAAAGTATCTATACCTTCAGGCAGCTCCTGCATCAGGGCAGACAGATTAGCAGCCTCCAAAGCCTTGATGACACGAGCACGATCCACCCCTTCATCGCCCACTGCACCATATGCCACATTGGCTGCAATAGTGTCATTAAATAAAATCACATCCTGGCTAACAAATGCGATTTGCTTTCTGAGGTCTGACAAACGAATTTGATCCAAGGGAATACCATCTAACAAGATGCGCCCACTAGTAGGTATATAAAAACGTGGAATGAGACTTACCAGAGTTGATTTACCACCACCGGATGGGCCCACAAACGCTACTACTTCGCCCGGTTCAATTGTTAAGTTAATTTCCTTTAGCGCATCTTGTCGCCCTACTTCCTGCGCATAAGAAAATCCAACATGCTCAAATGTAATGGCACCACTAGCTTTATCCAAGCTTTGCATTGCTTGCTGCCGCCCCTCATCTTCCTCAATCGGCTCATCCATCATGGCAAAGATCATTTCTGCGGCAGTTAAGCCTCGCTGTAGTGGTTGATTGACATCAGCCAAATGTTTTAGCGGCGAAATGACTAACATCATTGCGGTAATAAAAGCTGCAAACCCACCAACAGTCGTACCTTCAGAGGTAGACTGCATCAAGGCAATCACCAAAACAATGGACAGTGCCATAGAGGCAATCAACTGTGTAATGGGTTGATTTAAACCGCCAGCTACCGCTGATTTCATGGCAAATTGGCGTAAGCGTTCAGCCTTATTCATGAAGCGCCGCATCTCATACTCTTCTGCACCATGCACTTTGACAACTTTATATCCAGCCGCAGATTCTTCAACGATATATGCAAGGTCACTGGTTAAGGTTTGCTGCTCACGATTTAGAGACCGTAGGCGACGATTAATTTTGCTCATAATGAGCGCAATGACCGGGAAAATAACCAAGACAACTAGCGTCAATTTCCAGTTCAAATAAATCAGATAACCCATTAAACCAACTACGGTGAGAGAATCGCGCACCAAACTAATCAGCATGCTGCCCATAATGGTGAGTACGTTATTCACCTCAAAAACCACTGCATTAATTAAGTTGGAAGCAGAATTTTTCTGAAAAAAGGCTGTTTTAGCGCGCAGCAAAGTATGAAACATTTGCTCTCGTAGCTTTAAAAGCACTTCATTAATCACGCGAGTTAATAAATAATTAGATAAAAATTGAGCCAAACTACGTACTAGAGCCAAGCCAACCAAAAATACCGGCACCTGCCAGAGCTTGCTATTTAATTGGCCTGTGAAGCCACGATCCAGCAAAGGCTTCATTAAGGCAGGGATGGAGGTTTCAGCGCCCGCCACCAAAGCCATAGCCAATAAAGACCCAATAATCAGGCCAATATGGGGTTTGAGGTAGGCAATTAAGCGATTTAGAGCAGTACGGTCTTGAGCATTCATATAATGAATTATGCCCACCTTATCCGTCATACTCATCACCCGCAATGAAGAGGCCAATTTAGGCGACTGTTTAGCCTCTCTAGAGGGGATTGCCCAGCAAATTGTGGTGGTAGACACCAATAGCAGCGATCGCACCCTAGAAATCGCTAAAAACCATGCTGCCGTCATCTCCAGCCCACCAGATTGGCCCGGTTTTGGACCCCAAAAGAACCGCGCCCTTGATTTGGCTAGTGGAGACTGGGTTTTATCCCTGGATGCCGATGAAAGGCTCACGCCCGCCCTCAGAGCTGAAATTCAGAGGGCTATTGCCCATAGCGCTCATGTTGACTGCTTTGCGATCCCGCGCCTGTCTTGGTATTGTGGGCGATTTATCCGCCATTCGGGCTGGAGTCCCGACTATGTGAAGCGCTTATTCAAGCGGGGTACAGCACGATTCTCCGATGACTTAGTCCATGAGCGACTAATCCCCAGCGGTCAAGTTGCGCGACTAGAAAACCCCATGCTGCATTTCAGCTTTATGAACTATTCGCAGGTTTTACAGAAAATCGACCGCTACTCGACTGCATCCGCCCAGCAAGCTTTTTTGCGCGGTAAACGAAGCAGTCCATTAAAAGCCATTCTCCATGGCGCATGGGCATTTTTTAGAACCTACTTCTTCAGAGCAGGCTTTTTAGATGGTTATCAAGGCTTGACTCTAGCGATTTCCAATGCAGAAGGTAGCTACTACCGATATATCAAAATTTGGCTTCTGCAAAACAATCAAGAATTATGAAAATCAGCATTGTTCTAGCAACATACAATCGAGTGGATGCGTTGCGATTCGTTCTTGAATCCCTTGAAACACAAAACGATCAGAATTTCGAGGTCATCATTGCTGATGATGGCTCCAAAGAAGAAACTCGTCATTTTATTGATGCCTTTAAGCTGCAAACCAAACTAACTATCAAACATGTATGGCATGAGGATTTGGGGTTTCGCCTGGCGCTGATTCGCAATCTTGCTATCGCTTCTGCATCCGGTGACTACCTGGTATTCCTAGACGGTGACTGCATAGTGCAGCCGGACTTTGTGATGCGTCATCGCCAACTCGCCAAGCCTGGTTATTTTGTTACTGGCGGCAGAGCATTGCTAAGTCAAGCCTTAACTAAAGAAGTTCTATCGTGGCCACATTGGGACTTTGGGCGATTTAATAAAGAGCTGCTACGCCACCGGGTTCATCAGGGAATCAACAAATATTTATCCTTGAGACTGAAACTAGCAGATGGTGCATGGCGCAACTACAAAAAATTTGTCTGGCGGCGTATCAAAGGCTGTAATCTGGCATGCTGGAAAAGTGATGCCCTCAAAATCTATGGCTTCGATGAAACCATGACCGGTTGGGGTCACGAGGATGCAGATTTCGTTTTTAGACTCACTAATATAGGTCTCATCAGAAAATCAGGCTCTTGGTCAACTGAAGTGCTGCATCTCTTTCACAAAATAAATGATCAATCCCAGGCTGCAGAAAATGCACGGCGTGTTCGTGAAAAAATTATGGCTAAGGTAAAGTAAGGTTATTTTCATGCCATCTATCAAGCGATTTTCTCCTTTAAAGCCTAAAAAAGTTCTATTTATTGCTACTCGGCAAATTGGGGATGTTCTCGTTACCACCCCCTTAATTAGTAAAGCACGTGAATTATGGCCAGACGCTGAATTTCATTTTTTAGGCTATCGCGGCAAGCTCGATATGCTCAAAGGCAATCCAGACATCTCAGAAATCATTGAGACTTCAGATCGCCCTGGTTTTTGTGAATATCTGCGCTTATTCAATCGCCTCTTTCAACGCTATGACTTAGCATTTGTGACGCAGCCAAGTGATCGCGCCTATGTGTATGGCTTAGTCTCTGCCTTTCACCGAGTTGGCGTACTGGGCGGACACCCCCAAGGCCTCACGGAGCAAGATAAAAGTAAAAAAAGTAAGAGTGAACAACAAAATGCTTGGAAAAAAGCGATTTGTCTAGATGTCGTTGATGTCGACTATTTCAATCAACATGTCATTGCAGAAAAATTACGTCTACTGAGTGTTTTTTATAAAGACCCTCAAGAGCTATTTAGTAAGCCAATTTCAGTGACGCCTCCATGTGGTGAGAGTATTCCACCTGACATTGCGATGCAACTACATGCTCCTTATGTAGTCGTCCATCCGGGACCGCTTACTGCTTATAAGCGCTGGCCTTTGACATATTGGCAAACTCTGATTACATGGCTTTGCGAGCAAGGCTTGCAAGTTATTTTGAGTGCTTCACCAGCCAAGCAGGACCTACAACTCAATCAGGACATCCTGTCTTTACTTGATCAAACTACTAGAGACAAGGTAACTGATACCAATGGCTCGCTCTCGATTCCGCAGGCCGGCGCACTGATTCGCAATGCTGTGCTGTACATTGGTGTAGATACCTCTATTACCCACTTGGCGGCAGCCTGTAATACCCCCACCATTGCTTTGTTTGGCGCCACTCCGCCGACGAACTTCGGACCTTGGCCAAATGGCTATATTGGGCCACAGCCATATCAACTGCGTGCGCGCTCACAAACCGTTGGAAAAATTACTGTCTTACAAGGTCCGGGGGATTGTGTGCCTTGCCGCAAAGCAGGCTGTGACGATCGGGCTGATAGTCGCAGTGCTTGTTTGGACTTATTGGAGCCGGCGCAGGTGATAACAGCAGTGAAGCTGGCTCTTCAGACTTAGTGGTACTGAACTTCCACAGCAGAGGTCCGCAGGTTACTTTGTTTATGGGACAAAATTTGATTGAGCCCATGCAAGCATGCGTCATCTGGATAAACGCGTAATTCCTCAGGGAATTGCATCAAGCACGCCCCGCCCCCGGTAGTCACTGCAGCAGCCAGTAATAAGCCCTTCACGCCATCATTGATTGCAGAGGCCCCTGGTCCAGCGGGCCCCAGTTTTGGATCACGAATGCGATTGCTCATCAAGTAGGGATTGATTTGGCTACGCAACAGCTTGAGATCGGTTGCCGAATCAATACACAGGTGCAAGTTACGGGCAAAACGCATGCGTGCCCCCGTAATATCCATGACCGCTTCTGACACAATTCGCATGCCACCCGAGAACTTATCGGGAGTAACGTTCACTTTTGCAACGAGAAGCTCATCTTCTTTAAGCCAAGAACGATTGGGTTCATACACTTCGCTATAAAGGGTGACCTCTATTGCTGCCGAGCCATCATCGATCGTAGCGATCATCATGCGACCGCGTTGCCCGGTCAACATGCGTGCCGATGTAATGATGCCAGCAATTAATTGATCCTTACCTTCAGCAATCTTTGCCAATGGCTGGCGAATAAAGTGCGCAGTCTCATCACGATATGCATCAAACATATGGCCAGTTAAACAAAGACCTAAGGCATTTTTTTCTTCTTGCAGACGTTTTTTCTCTGGCCATATAGGCTCGCGAACCAGCTCAGGCAGATGACGCTCAGCTTCACCGGCAGCCTCAAATAAACTCACCTGATGAATTGAGGCTTCCGCTTGTTCCGCAGCTTCAATGGCTCTTGCTAATGAAGCAAGCAAAGTGGACCGGATATCGTATAAATTTCCGCCAGCAGGAACAGTGTCACGATAGAGGCTATCGAATGCCCCGGCACGCATCAGCGCCTCAATTGCACGCCGATTGACTTGGCGCCGATCAACCCGAGCGCAAAAATCAAATAAATCTTTGAAGGGGCCACCAGCGTCGCGTGCTTTCACAATCGCCTCAATTGCCGCCTCACCCGTGCCACGAACGGCACCTAAACCATAACGAATATGGCTTAAAGGGCTATCAGGCGCAGCGTCGGGAGCGCGCAATGGGGTGAACTCATAGACCCCAGTATTGATGTCTGGTGAGAACACTCGAATTTGATTGGCCATGCAATCGTCATACAGAATCTTCACCTTATCGGTGTCATCCATGGCGAGTGATAAGTTGGCCGCCATAAATTCAGCGGGGTAGTACGCTTTTAACCAAGCGGTTTGATAGGCTAGTAATGCATATGCAGCAGCATGTGATTTATTAAATCCGTACCCCGCAAAACGCTCCATCAAGTCATAGATTTCATTTGCTTTGCTTTCAGTAATGCCACCTGCTTTCGCGCCATCACTAAAAATCTTACGGTGCTGAGCCATTTCTTCAGGCTTTTTCTTACCCATTGCCCGGCGCAACATGTCTGCACCGCCTAGAGAGTAGCCACCGATCATCTGAGCCATCTGCATTACCTGCTCTTGATAGACCATGATCCCGTAAGTTTCTTTCAGAACAGGCTCGATACGTGGGTCCGGATACTCGACTTTTTGACGACCATGTTTGCGCTCAATAAAGTCTGGGATGAGGTCCATCGGGCCCGGGCGGTATAAAGCCACAAGCGCAATGATGTCCTCAAACCGGTCAGGCTTGGCCTCCCGTAGCATGCCTTGCATGCCGCGACTTTCAAGCTGGAAAACTGCAACAGTGTTAGCCTTTTTCAAAACCTCAAAAGCCCCCTGATCATCGAGCGGTATTTCACCGATATTCCAATCCTTGCGATCAGTATGTAAGGCCTTAATCCAACGTTCAGCAGCCGCCAGAATGGTTAAGGTAGTTAAGCCGAGGAAGTCGAACTTCACCAAGCCAATGGCCTCCACATCATCCTTATCAAACTGACTGATTACAGAACTGCTATCTTGATCTTTGGATTCTTGAGTGTAGAGCGGACAAAAATCCGTTAGCCTGCCTGGCGCAATCAATACACCCCCAGCATGCATACCGACATTTCGGGTCATCCCCTCCAGCTGTTGCGCCAAAGATAGAAGTTGACGGACTTCATCTTCATTTTTCTCGCGCTCGGCTAATTGCTTCTCTTCCTTCTTAGCCATTTCAATGGTCATGTATTGACCTGGCTTATTGGGAACCAACTTGGCGATCCCATCAACAAAGTTATAGCCCTGTTCTAAAACACGGCCGACGTCACGGATAGCTGCCCTAGCAGCCATTGTTCCAAAAGTAGCAATCTGACTTACCGCATCTTTGCCATACTTGTCTTTAACGTACTGAATAACGCGATCGCGCCCATGCTGGCAAAAGTCAATATCAAAGTCGGGCATCGATACCCGCTCTGGATTCAGAAAGCGCTCGAACAGCAAGTTATAACGTAGTGGATCTAGATCGGTAATTCCCAGGGAGTACGCAACCAAAGATCCCGCACCAGATCCACGACCAGGGCCGACTGGTACGCCATTATTTTTGGCCCAGTTAATAAAGTCCGCCACAATTAAAAAATAACCTGGAAAACCCATTTGAGAGATCGTCTTCACCTCAAAGACCAAACGTTCGTGATAACGCCCCTCTTCCTTGGCACGCTCTTCCGGATCTAGAAAGTTGCGCTCCATGTGGCGCTTCAAGCCAATTTCAGATTGCTGCAATAAATAGTCGTCTAAGGTGATTCCTGGCGGGGTTGGAAAATCTGGCAAGCGCGGCTGCCCTAATGTCAGCGATAGATTGCAACGCTTGGCAATCTCCACAGAATTAGCCAAAGCCATTGGTAAATCAGCAAAGCGCTTTTCCATCTCTTCTTGAGACAAAAAGTATTGCTCTTCATTAAATTTCTTTTGACGACGTGGATTGCCGAGTAACTCCCCCTCAGCAATGCATACACGCGCCTCATGTGCCGTGAAATCACTTTTTTGCATAAACTGCACTGGATGGGTCGCAACAACTGGCAAATCGAGCTCACTTGCCAAATGGCAGGCTAGTTGGAGATGTTGTTCGTCTTGAGTGTGCCCACCGCGTTGAACTTCGATAAAAAATGCACCTGGAAAAAGTCCTGCCCAACGCAAAGCTGCTGTTTTGGCTTGTTCTTCTTGGCCGGCTAGTAAAGCCATACCTACATCACCCATGCGCGCACCAGACAGGGCAATCAAACCATGCGCTAAAGTTTTATTAGCCGCTTTATCCGCAGCCTTAGCAGCGGGCTCTGTAAACCAACTGGGGTGCACTTCAGCCCTACCCCGGGATTGATTTTCCAAAGAGGCTCGACTGAGAATTTGGCAGAGATTGAGATAACCCGAATGGTTTTGTACCAAAAGTAATAAGCGGTAAGGTTGATCAGGATCTTGTAGATTGCTGACCCACACATCGGCTCCGGCGATCGGTTTAATGCCACCTGAGCGAGCGGCGCTATAAAACCGCACCAAACCAAACAAGTTACTCAAATCAGTGAGCGCCAAAGCACCCATTTCGTCTTTTTGAGCCGCTGCAACTGCATCATCAATACGCACCACCCCATCCGTAATCGAAAATTCGGAGTGAACGCGTAAATGGACAAAACGGGGCAAAGACATGAGATGATTTTAGCTGTGTCTACTGATCAAAACCCTTCATCCCCAACCTACGGGTATCGCGGGCGATTTGCCCCCTCACCTACCGGGCTACTGCATGCTGGATCGCTCGCGGCCGCGCTAGGAAGTTGGTTGGATGCCCGTAAAAATCGGGGGAAATGGCTTCTCAGAATCGAGGATGTAGATCAAGCTCGTTGCATTCAAGGGGTTGATCAGGAAATCATGGCTCAACTGCAGGCTTGCGGTCTCCAATGGGACGAGGAAGTGGTCTGGCAATCCAAACGTCAAATACAGTATGAGAGCGCCTTAGAGCGCCTGAATGAGCTTAATCAACTCTACCCCTGTACTTGCTCTAGATTAACCATTGCAAAGGCTCTTGCAGCGCTGGGTAAGCCGCCTGATCGCAATCAAGAAATGGTTTATCCAAGAACCTGCCGACCTACACATATATCCCCTTATAAATTAGGGGAATTACAGCATGGTCAGTCAGCTTGGAGACTGGCCCTACCGCTAGATCTTCAGATTGAGTTTGAGGATCTTGCTCTAGGACCACAATCCCAAAACCTCAGTTCTGAAATCGGTGATTTTGTCTTGCGTCGCAGCGACGGCCTCTTTACCTACCAGTTGGCGGTAATCGTAGACGATGCTGCCCAAGGGATTACACATGTCGTGCGAGGCGAGGACTTATTAAGCAATACTGCCCGCCAAATTTATCTCCAGAACTTGCTGGGCTTGGTAACCCCCAAATACCTTCACTTACCGCTAGTGCTCGATGAGCATGGTGAAAAATTAAGCAAACAAACTAAAGCCACCCAAATTAATACGCAAGATGCCAGTCATTCATTGGCAGCGCTGCGTCAGGCAGCTGAACATTTAGGTTTATATGGACTACCAGATGGGAAGAGCATCACCATTGCCCAGTGGCTATTAGCGGCTACCCAGGCATGGGCAATCAAGCCGCTTACTTCTTTTTAAAGCCACCCAATAAGGCGCCGACTGCTGGCTTCGCTGAAACGATGCCAACCTTCTTGGGTTCGGTAACCGAACTCTGAACCGGATCATTTGACTGAGATGGCTTGGTAGCCTCGTAAGGCTTATAGAAAAATGGGTCTGAGGTTTGTCCTGGCTCTTGCTTGAAATTAGGAAGCGCTGCCACCTCCAACTTACGCTTCATTAGCTTTTCAATATCATCTAGCAAGCGTTTTTCGCTGTCATCAACCAAAGCTATGGCATCGCCCTTGCTACCAGCGCGCCCGGTTCTGCCGATACGGTGAATAAAATCTTCCGCATTAAATGGCAACTCGTGATTAATCACGCAAGGCATTGATGGGATATCCAAGCCTCGCGCTGCGACATCGGTTGCAACCAGCACCTCAATGGCGCCTGACTTAAAGGCATCTAGCGTTAAAGTGCGCTCGCCTTGGCTCTTATCACCATGAATCGCACCCGCTTTAATACCATCGCGCTCTAATGCACGGGCTAAACGGGCGCATCCCAAGCGACTGTTAGTAAAGATAATGCATTGGCGCGATAAACCTTGGCGTGTGCGAGCCTCAAGTACCTTCACAATTGCACGCTGTTTATCCGCAGAAGACACCATGTGCACTACTTGCTTAACGGTATCAGCGGCTGCATTTTGGCGAGCCACTTCTACGGTTACTGGAGTACGTAAATAGCTTTGCGCTAACTTTTTAATTTCTGGGGAGAATGTTGCTGAGAACAATAAGGTTTGACGTTGCGCAGGAATTAAATCAATGATGCGTTGCAGATCTGGCAAGAAACCCATATCTAACATGCGATCAGCTTCGTCTAAAACCAGAATCTCTACCTGGGAGAGATTGGCTACTTTAGAGCCAATGTGATCCAGTAAACGACCAGGTGTAGCAATCAGAATCTCTACACCATTGCGCAGCAAGCCAACCTGCTCTTTCATATCAACGCCACCATACACAACTGCAGTACGCAAATCGGTATGCTTTGAATAACTTGCTGCATTTTCAGCAACCTGCACAGCTAATTCGCGAGTAGGTGTGAGCACCAAAGCACGAATTGGATGGCGCGCAGGAGAGGCGCTACTACTTGCATGGCGCAAAATCTTTTGAATAATTGGGAGCACAAAGGCTGCCGTTTTGCCAGTCCCGGTTTGGGCGGCGCCCATCAGGTCGCGCCCTGTTAATACATGGGGAATTGCCTGTGCCTGAATTGGAGTGGGGGTGTTATACCCCTGCTCTGCAACCGCCTTTTGGATCAGTGGATCAAGACCAAAATCAGCAAAAGTGATTTCAGCGGGAGTATTGGCAGAGTCAATTGACTCTGCAGGTATAGCAGGGGTGTTTAGTTCAGGCGCAGTATTTGTCAAGGTAACTTACAGAATAGCCGCAAGACCCGCCTTTGCAGTGGCAGCATCCTCGGTCGATTTAACGCCGGAAACGCCGACTGCGCCGATGGTAAAACCATTTACCTCGATATTGACTCCACCCTCTAACATCCCAGAAATATGTGGGGCTGATAAGAAGGCAGTACGTCCGTTATTAATAATTTCCTCATAAACACGAGTCTCACGCTTGCCCATCGCAGCAGCGCGTGCTTTTTCTTGAGCAATATAAGCAGACACAGGAGCACAACCATCACGACGAGTTAAACCAAGTACATGGCCACCATCATCACAAACGGCAATGGTTACTGCCAAGTTATGTTCAGCTGCGTATTTATCTGCAGCAGCCAAGATTTTTTGGGCATCAGCTTGAGTTAAGTATGGTTTGGTAGCGAACATAATTTGCCTGTCTTTCCGTCTCGAAGTTTTAGAAACCTATTCATTCGCACAATAAATCAAGCAATTACAGCCTTCAGGTAATATGACCCCCAATGAATCAGATCCTATCCATTTCCCACCTATCAAAAATCTATCAGTCTGGCTTTCAGGCCCTCAAAGACATCAATCTTGAAATTGCTAAAGGCGAAATCTTTGCCCTACTTGGTCAAAATGGTGCTGGCAAAACAACCCTCATTAGCATTATTTGCGGAATTGTGAACCCTAGCTCTGGCCGAGTATTGGTTGACGGGAAGAACATCATTGGCAATTACAAAGAGGCGCGCTCCTTAATTGGTCTTGTTCCACAGGAACTGTCTACCGATTCCTTCGAAACTGTCTGGAATACCGTCGTATTTAGTCGCGGCCTATATGGTAAGCCGGCTAATCCTGCGCTCATTGAGAAGATCCTCAAAGACCTTTCACTGTGGGAGAAGCGTAATAACAAGATCATGACGCTCTCAGGCGGCATGAAGCGCCGACTCATGATTGCTAAGGCCCTATCGCACGAGCCCAAGATCCTCTTCCTAGATGAACCCACAGCTGGGGTGGACGTGAGTCTTAGACGCGATATGTGGGAATTGGTCAGAGATCTCAAAAATAACGGTACCACTGTGATTCTGACGACGCACTATATTGAAGAAGCAGAAGAGATGGCCGATCGGATTGGCATCATCCGCAAGGGTGAATTGATTTTAGTAAAAGAAAAATTAGCGTTAATGAAGCAACTCGGTAAAAAAGAACTCATACTGCAATTGCCATTTCCGCTTGAATCGATTCCCTCAGGTCTCGATATTCCTGGTCTTAGCCTTTCTACAGACAAATTCGAATTGACCTACACCTATGATGCAAATAGTGAGCAAATGGGCATAGGGGAAGTCTTACGCAGACTTTCTGAGGGTGGGATTACCTTTAAAGACCTTCATACCAAACAAAGCTCGCTTGAAGAGATCTTTGTCAATTTAGTGAATGCTGGAGCAAGTTCAAATGAATCTTAATTTTTATGGCATGCGGGCCATTTTCAAATTTGAGATGGCTAGAACCAGACGTACCCTGATGCAAAGCATCATTGCGCCAGTGATCTCCACCTCTTTGTATTTTGTAGTGTTTGGTTCAGCGATTGGTTCACGTATTAGTGAGATGGAAGGCGTTTCCTATGGCGCATTTATTGTGCCTGGCTTGATCATGCTCTCACTACTCACACAAAGTATTTCTAATGCTTCTTTTGGTATCTACTTTCCCAAATTTAGCGGCACCATCTATGAATTACTTTCTGCACCCCTATCCCCCCTAGAAATCATCATTAGCTATGTGGGTGCAGCAGCAACCAAGTCCATCATCCTGGGTCTCATTATTTTGATCACAGCAACCTTTTTTGTAAACATCAAGATAGATCACCCTATTTGGATGCTGACTTACCTTTTGCTGACTTCAGTCACCTTTAGTTTGATTGGTTTCATCATTGGTATTTGGGCTGATGGCTTCGAGAAACTTCAAGTGGTGCCCTTACTAATCATCACCCCGCTGACATTCTTGGGGGGTAGCTTTTACTCTATCTCAGTATTGCCACCATTCTGGCAAAAAGTGGCCTTGCTCAATCCAGTGGTTTACCTCATCAGCGGTTTTCGCTGGAGCTTTTATAGCATTGAGGATGTGAACCTATGGGTCAGTCTGGGAATGACTTTGAGCTTTCTAGCGGTTTCTGTCGCCGCGGTCATCTGGATATTCAAGACCGGGTATCGCCTCAAAAAATAAAGGCAAAAGCGAAACCGCTAGATCAGAACATTACTGCGCCTCTAGCTTCTTCTTATTGCGACGATAGATATAGGCCGTAAGTACCGGGGTCAGCACTGCAGTCACAATCACCGAAGCGGCCACTTGAACAGTCGCTAAAGGTGCAATTGCTGCAAAAGATGGGTCAGCCAGTGCAACTGCTTGCGGAGTGCCGGTGGCATTGCCTGCCGTGCTGGAAGCTGCGGCACCCGCTACGCCAGAGCCGCCTAATAGGCGATCAGCCAAGATGCAAACGATTCCAGTAATGACCAATACTGAGAGGCCAAGCAAGATGCCCGGCAAGCCGGCGGTCGTTACCGCTGACAAATTGATACCTTGACCCAGTGTGAAGGCCATAAAGGGAATAATGATTGGCTCATGCTTACCAAAGAAATCCCTGAGATCGCTATCTAGATTTCCAAGAATCGCTCCAGCAATAATTGGGGCAATGACCGAGAACATCGTCATCCAAGGAATGACCGCCAGGCCTGCTCCGACTAAAACTAGCATGGTTAAAAATGGTCCAGTTTCTATACTTTGTGGCACGTAAGTGCCCGCATCTTCTTTGCTACCGAAGGTGCTAGTTAGAGCAAGAAACATACCGCCATTGGTATCGTTCATGGCTGCCAATACTGCTAAGGTAGTGAGACCAACAATGTCGCCATTAAAAAAGTGGGCGATCGCCAAAGAAATAGCAATTGCGATACCGACCTTTGCAAACAAGATACCAAAACCACGTTTGAGCATCGTTGGCGCTGCATTGAGCGTCATCTTTGTGCCAACGGTAAATAGATACATCGCCAAAAAGGTTGGGTAGCCCTGATTAGTGAGAGCTTGTGTAAAACCGCCTATCTTTAAGGCATTTGGCGCAAACGTGTTGAGTAGCATGCCAATAAATAAGGGCACAACCATTAACCCGCCCGGTACTTTATTGATGGTTTGATAAATCTTCATCTCTACCTTTCTGTAGCAGCCAATAAGCCGCCCTGTCTCTCGCTGGCATGATTGCCATATGTAATTAGTTATTTTTGACTTCGTTATTACGAAAGTCGTCGAGTCATTAGATCAAGTAGAAATAAAAAAGCAATTGATTCACATCAACTCCTAGCGAAAACACCTAGGCAATAAAAAAGCCCCATCGTAGATGAGGCTCTGAACACTATTGCTGCTATTAGTGTATTGCACTGCAATAAATACACTCGGGCTTTAGTCAGCCTTTTGCCCGACTTCAAAGTTAGCCATGCCTTCTAGGGCCTTCACCATTGCAGAGTGATCCCACGCCTTACCGCCATGGGCTACGCAAGAACTAAAGAGGGCTTGGGCGGTTGCCGTATTTGGCAACGATACCCCAAGTGATCTAGCGCTCTCAAGAGCTAGATTTAAATCCTTCTGATGCAACTCAATACGGAAACCAGGATCAAACGTGCGCTTCACCATGCGTTCACCATGCACCTCCAAGATCTTGGAACTTGCAAAGCCGCCCATTAATGCTTGGCGAACCTTGGCTGGATCTGCGCCCGCTTTGGCTGCAAACAGCAGGGCTTCAGCTACTGCCTCGATATTAAGAGCAACAATAATTTGATTAGCCACTTTTGCAGTTTGACCATCGCCATTGCCACCAACTAAGTTAATGTTTTTACCCATTAACTCAAAGACAGGCTTCACTTTGTTAAATACTGCCTCATCACCACCAACCATAATTGAAAGCGTGGCATTTTGAGCACCCACTTGTCCGCCTGATACAGGCGCATCTAAGTAGTCACACCCTAATGCATTGATTTTTTTAGCAAACTCTTTAGTGGCAATCGGGGAAATTGAACTCATATCCACCACTGTCTTGCCTTTGGTGAGGCCCGCTGCCACACCATGCTCACCAAGTAATACGCGCTCCACATCTGGGGTATCAGGCAGCATCAGGAAAATAATATCCGCCTGCTTGGCAACTTCTTGTGGATTAGCACAAACAATTGCACTCGATGCTGCAATTTCTGGGGCTACTTTGCTGCGAGTGGCTACATAAACTTCATGACCCGCCTTAATCAAATGAGATGCCATTGGAGCACCCATGATGCCAAGTCCAACAAATCCTAGTTTTAATTTTTCACTCATTATTCATCTCTTTTTAATATGTATTAAATCAATATGTTTTAAGTATTAATGCATCGGTGGGATATAAGCCAAGGTGTTACCCAGCATCCACAACAAGAACAGCACCAAAGGTGTATGCACTAGCAACTGTACAAATGAGAAACCAATCACCTCACGTGCCTTGATTCCCAAGATGCCCAACAAAGGCAACATATAAAACGGATTAATCAAGTTTGGCAATGCTTCAGCAGCGTTGTAGATCTGCACAGCCCAACCCAAGTGATATTGCAAGTCATTAGCCACTTGCATGACATAAGGCGCCTCAATAATCCACTTGCCGCCACCCGATGGAATGAAGAAGCCCAGAACTGCAGAGTAAATACTCATGATGATGGCATAGCTGTCATGCGATGCAATATGCACAAAGAAATCAGAGATATGCGCAGACAAGGTATGCGCATCAACCCCTTTTACTTGGGTCATCAAAGCGGCAATCGAACCATACAAAGGAAACTGAATCAATACACCCGTAGTCGTTGGAACTGCTTTTGAAACCGCATCCAAGAAACTTCTTGGACGCCAATGCAGCAAAGCACCAACCATGATAAATAGGAAGTTATAGGTATTGAGACCAGAAATCGCCGTAATAAAAGGCTTGGTAGTGAACTCGTTATACAACCAGCCTGCAGCCAACAAGGCCAGCAAAATAATTAATAGCGGGCTGTATTCCAACCACTCCCCAGGACGGGTGCGCTCAGCCAGCTTAGGAGGAGGCAAGCTCACATCAACACCGCAACCAGCGGCATCACGAGCAGCCTGAGGCCCGGGCGCTGAAACATAAGACACAATCAAAGAAACAATAAACAATGCAGCGAGCAAAACGCCAGACTGCCATAAGAAAATAGTTTCAGTAAAGGGGATAACGCCTGTAATTGCCAACACAGATGGTGGCAAGCTAGCTGGATTGGCCTGTAGTTGAGCGGCCGAAGATGACAAACCAAGCGCCCAAACAGCGCCGAGGCCTAAATAAGCAGCAGCGCCTGCAGCACGATAGTCCATCTTCAAATCAGTCCGTCGTGCCAAGGCCCTTACCAGTAAACCACCGAAAACCAAAGAGAGACCCCAGTTCAACAAAGAAGCTGCCATCGAAATACCTGCGACCCAGCAAACGGCGGAACGACCATTTTTAGGAATTTTGGCCATTTTTTCAATTAGCTTAGTTGCCGGTGGTGAGCTAGCAACTACATAGCCACCAATCACCACAAAAGCCATTTGCATAGTGAAAGGAATGAGAGTCCAAAAGCCATTACCGAAAGCCATGGCCGCATCGCTTGGGGTGGCGCCAATGTATAGCGTGGCTAAGGCCACAACGATGACAGCAACTACGGCAAATACCCAGGAGTCCGGGAACCAACGCTCAGCCCAGTTTGCGCAGCGAATGGCAAATCGCGCAAAAAAACTATTCTCAATTGAATTACTCATATATCTCCGTACTTTTTTATCAAATTCCAACAAAAATGCTCATCAGAGGCAATTATCGCCTAAGGTAAAAATGAGTGCCCAAAGAGGCTCTCACTCAGGAAAGCCCCACCTTGGTTCAGGAAATACCAAATTGATGCATTGCTGCACCATAAAAAAATCCTCCCCTACTTTGGCCTGAACTAAGAATGTAAGTATTACTACCTACTTCGCACCAATTTAGATCGCCATTAAAGACATGACTAATCAAGCTATTCAACTCTCTATTAACGGGATTCATAAATCCTTCAGCTCGAAGTCGGGGCCTGTTGAGGTGCTTAGCGGCCTGACATTTGATGTCCACGAGCAAGACTTTGTCAGCATCATTGGACCAAGCGGCTGCGGTAAATCGACTATTTTTAATATTATTGCCGGCTTACTAGAGGCAGATCAGGGGTCTCTTATATATAGAGGTGAAAAAACCACCAGTCTGCGGGGTCGTATTGGCTACATGATGCAAAAAGACCTACTTTTTCCCTGGAAAACAGTGCTTGATAACGTTTTACTGGGGCTAAAAGTGCGAGGGGAAGATGGGCCCCGGGCAGTTGATATGGCCAGAGAATATCTATCTACTTTTGGTCTATCTGGATTTGAAAAATCTTACCCTCAAACCCTTTCTGGTGGGATGCGTCAACGGGTTGCCCTGATCAGAACCTTGCTAATGGATCCGGATATCCTTCTATTAGATGAACCTTTTTCTGCACTTGATTATCAAACTCGATTGTATTTAGAGAGCGTCTTACTTGAGGCTGTTGCTACCTTTAAAAAGACAGTCATCCTAGTGACGCACGATATTGATGAAGCAGTAGCCCTATCCAAGCGTGTTGTTGCGTTAAGTGGCAGACCCACTACCGTAAAAAATGTACATGAAATAGAAATAGAGCGTACATCCCCAATTGATGCAAGGGCTCATAAAAACTTTTCTGAGTACTTCAACTTACTCTGTTCTGAGTTAGATATTCAAACCAAAAAGGATGCTTCAGTATGAACTCAAAACCATCCTTGCTAAGTTCTTGGCTTAATAGCGGCACAGGCAAATCATTTATCCAATTACTTTCTGTAGTTCTTTTTTTTGTGCTGCTTGGCAGCTGGGAGCTGAGCTTGGATTTATTTCAGAATTCCTAGTGGGAACGCCAGCAGGTATTTGGAAATGTTTTGTTGCAAGTGTGCTGAACTACTCCATCTTTATTGATACAGGCTATACCCTTTGGGAAGCACTGCTTGGTTTTGTGATCGGCACCATCATTGGTACGGCACTGGGACTCTCCCTTTGGTACTCAAAATGGGCCGCACAAATTACAGAACCATTCATAGTGGCTATTAATAGCGTTCCCAAAATTGCCCTTGCACCAATCATATTGCTCTGGTTTGGAACGGGATTGGGAGCTAAGGTTGTATTGGTGGTTTCGATGACAGCAATCATTGCACTCATTGCAGCCCACCAGGCAACCAAGGATGCTGATAAAGATCTGCAATCACTATTGTTTTCAATGGGCGGTAATAAGCATCAAATATTTTTTGAAGTCATTGCGCCCTCTTCAATGCCGGTGATTGTTTCTAACTTCAGAATTAATGTGGGCTTTGGCTTGGTTGGTGCAGTCGTGGGTGAGTTTATCTCCTCGAAAGCTGGCTTAGGTCACATGATTTATAACGCTTCAAGTCTATATGAGCTCAATTCAGTATGGGTTGGCCTCTTCATGCTAATGATTGTTGGCTTCTTTCTCTATCACGCGATTGATGCACTGGAAAAATGGATGTTCCCTTGGCGCTCTGATAACGGACGCACCCAAATTCGAATGTAATTTATTAACTCATTGGAGGTATTACAAATGCAATCCATCTTTAAGAAATTAAGCACTATCGCATTAGCAGCGGGAATCGGCATGACTTCACTATCGGCATCAGCAGAAGTGAAGACCGTCACGATCTCTCAGGCTTTTCAGTCAATGCTGTATTTGCCCTTATATGTGGCGATTGATAAAGGCTTCTTCCAGGATCAGGGTTTGAGCGTGATTAAAGAAACTGCTGGCTCCCCAACTGCAGCACTATCCTCTGTTTTGTCTGGTAGCTCACAGTTCTCCATTCATGGTCCAGAGTGGACTGCGATAGCAGCGTCCAAAGGTGCTAACGTGGGAATTATTAGCAATGCAGTCAATGGCGCAGCAGTTTGGATTGCTACTGCACCAGATGTCAAATTCACTTCAATCAAGGATATCAAGGGTCAAAAAGTAGTCACCGGCCTCATGCCAACAACCAGCACATCTTTATTTCTGAAGTTGCTTAAAGAAAATGGCATGAATGAGAAAACCGATATTGATATGATCCAAGTACCTCTCGGTACCGAGCCAGCAGCCTTACTAGGTGGACAAGCTAAGGTAGCCGTCCTATATGAGCCAGGCTTGGATCAAGTTGCGATCAAGGGCATGAAAGTTGTCTTAGGCTTTCCAAAAACCTATGGTCCTTATGCCTTCTCGTCAATTACCGCTATGAAAACAGTCGATCCAGTAGTTGCCCAAAGAATGGTTAATGGCATGGAAGTGGCGCTGCGTTATATGGCCAAAGACCCCAAAGGCGCAATTGAAATCGCCAAGAAAGAGTTTCCTTCACAAGACCCTCAGGTTGTTGAAAATGCAGTGAACCGCATGATGAGTGAGAATGTGTTCCCTAAGAGCGTACAAATCACGCCACAAGCGCTAAAGATTGCAATGGAAACCCAAATTGCACTTGGAAATCTGAAGGAGCAACCAGCTTATGACACCTTCATCAATCAAACCTATATCAAGAACGCATTAACATTGAAGTAATCAATCTGTTTAGGCGGTCTTAGACTGCCTAAACAAACAACCATAAGACATCGATGCATATGAAAAAAATACCTGGCCTAAGAGAAGCTTGCAACAAAATTCAAGCGGGTGAGCTCACCCCCCACGAACTATTGTCACAATGCTGTGACCAAGCTGATCTCTTAGAGCCCAGTTTGCATGCATTTCTGGTGAGAGGCTCACTGGAAGATCTTGCTAAAGAAGTTAAGCCGGGGCCACTTAGCGGTATTCCAGTTGGCGTCAAAGATATTATTGCCACAACTCAGTTCCCTACTACTAATGGCTCTCCAATTTACAAGGGCAATATTCCCAAAGAGGATGCGCCCATCATTGCAAAAATTCGCCAGCTTGGCGGTGTGATTTTTGGCAAAACTGTCACTACTGAATTTGCTTGGCGCCACCCTGGCCCCACAACGAATCCCTGGAATGCAGAACATACCCCTGGCGGCTCATCCAGCGGCTCAGCAGCATCCGTGGCAGCCGGCATAGTACCTCTGGCACTCGGATCACAAACGCAAGGATCCATTGTGCGTCCCGCTGCCTTTTGTGGTGTGGTTGGATTCAAAGCTAGCTTTGGCGCTGTAACGCGCGAAGGGGCTCACCCCCTAGCCGGCTCCCTCGATCACATTGGGTTTTTCACCAGATCAGTTGATGACGCGGCGCTGGCTTTTCAGTTACTCAAGAATGACAGCCTGGCTGAAGAAGATGCAATTATTTTGCCCGATCTGGTGTTAAACGAAAAAACGGGTATCGCCCCTTTTGCAACACCTCGCATTGCAAAAATTGTCACTCCACACGATCACCTGCTAAGTGCAGAGCAAAAACAAGCGCTCGATGCTGCAGCAGATCGGTTGCGCGCTGCAGGCGCTATTGTCCAAGAGCTGACGCTACCAACCCAATACTGGGATGCCATAGCTGATATGAACTTGATGATGGATTGCGAGGCAGCGCAGATTCACGAAACCCATCTCAAAGAGAACAAGGAACTCCTCAGCCAACATATTATTGATTTAGCCGACAGAGGCTCTAAGCACTCTTCCGAAGCCTATCTTGCTGCTCGCGCAAAACAAATAGAATTAAAACAATCTATTGCTGCATTTTTTGAACAATACGATGGATTCTTATCGGTACCAGCTAGTGGCGAGGCGCCCAAGGGATTGACCTCTACTGGAGATCCCATTTTCTGCGCCCTCTGGAGCTTTTTGGGAATGCCTGCGATCAATCTTCCTTTTACCAAATCAGGCAATGGCTTGCCTTTAGGCATTCAATTGATTGGACAATACCAGGAGGACGCCAAACTCCTATCTATTGCTAAGTTTGCAGAAATTGCTTTTGCCAAGTAATTAAAAATCTTCAGATCCAAATGGTCCTAAAGGCACGGATCTGAAGCCCTATAATCGGATTGAGATAATTAAAAAAATAATCAATCCGGAGAAATCTATGCAACAAAAATGGGGTATTCGTGGAATGGCCGTAGCGCCCCACTCCCTGGCATCTGAATCTGCTTTGGCAGTTTTACGTGAAGGTGGTAATGCCCTTGAGGCCATGGTTGCGGCAGCAGCCACTATTGCAGTGGTGTACCCACATATGAATTCCATTGGTGGCGACTCCTTTTGGGTGGTGCACTCCCCTGGTAAAGCCATGGGTGGCATTGATGCCTGTGGAGCAGCGGCTGGCCTAGCGACAAAAAACTGGTACGCAGAACGCGGTATTACCAAGGCGATTCCGTTTCGTGGAGCGGTTGCTGCCAATACAGTTGCCGGAACCATCTCGGGATGGGGTGCCGCACATCAATTATCCAAACAAGGTTTGGGCGGAAAAATTCCACTCTCCCGTTTATTGGCTGATGCAATCTATTACGCAGAAAAAGGGGTGCCAGTCACTCATAGCCAATCGAGCTTAACTACTAAAAAGACGGCCGAACTCAGTCCCATTCCTGGATTTGCAGAAACCTTTCTAGTGGACGGCAAAGCGCCCCAAGTTGGCAGCATCTTCAAACAAGAGCGCCTCGCTAAAACCCTGCGCCAGATCGCCAGAAAAGGAACGGAAGATTATTACCGCGGTGATCTGGCTGACTTACTCGCCAAAGAATTGACTGAATTGGGTAGCCCTTTGCGTTTAAGTGACTTACAGCGCCATCAAGCAAAACTGATTGATCCGCTAGAGCTCAAGCATAGCCTGGGTAATGTCTACAACATGATCCCACCAACCCAAGGTTTAGTCTCGCTGATGATATTGGGAATTTTGGATCAACTTAATCTCAAGCGCTTCAAAGTGGATAGCGCCGAGTACGTCCATCATTGCGTTGAGGCTACCAAACAAGCCTTCAAAATTCGCGATCAATTTGTTACTGATCCTGCCTATATGAAGCGCAATGCGCAAAATTTCTTAGCGCCCGCCTTCCTCAAAAAACTAGCCAAAAATATTGATCCTGAAAGAGCACTGCCATGGGGTCAAGGCAAAGGTCCGGCTGACACCATCTGGATGGGAGTCATTGATGGGCAGGGTAACTGTGTTTCATTTATTCAAAGCATTTACCATGAGTTTGGTGCCGGTATTGTTCTACCTACATCTGGTGTTAATTGGCAGAACCGCGGCTGCAGTTTCTCCCTAGATCCAAAAACACTCAATCACCTTGAGCCTTATCGCAAACCATTTCATACGCTCAACCCCGCTATGGCGTTATTCAAAGATGGTCGCTCTATGGTCTACGGCACGATGGGTGGAGATGGCCAACCCCAAACACAATGTGCAGTCTTTACACGCACCGCTACTTATGGTCTTGACCCGCAAGATGCGATTAGCCGCCCTCGTTGGTTGTTAGGTCGCACCTGGGGACAAACCAGCGATAGCCTCAAGCTTGAATCGCGCTTTAGTCCATGGGTTGCTAAAGAATTACATGCCTTAGGCCATGAGATTGAGATGCTCGATGCCTTTGATGAAACCGTAGGACACGCCGGTTGCATCATTCGAGAGCCCTCTGGCACTTTACGAGGCGGCTGGGATCCGCGTAGCGATGGTGCAGTGAGCTCCTTCTAAGCCCTGATGCTGCAACAAAAAAGGCTGCCAATGGCAGCCTTTTTCTATTGCACTATGTCTTAACTACTGATGCATTGCTTTTATGCAACCTTAGCTTGCAAATACTTTGCGCGCATTGGACGCAATACAAAGAAGGCGAGTAATGCAGCCGTTGCATCTAAGGCAATCATGATTGCAAACACTGGCAGCCAACTTTCAGTTTGACTGTGAATGTAGGCGGCAATAGGACCACCAATAATCGAACCTACGCCCTGCGCCATGTATAAAAATCCATAGTTGGTTGTAGCGTGCTTTTGACCAAAGGTATCTGTGAGCGTAGATGGGAATAAAGAAAAAATCTCACCCCAACCAAAGAAGACTACACCAGACATCAATACAAAAATAAGCGGGTCAGAGCGCGTCATCACCCATACAAACATAGCCGCTGCTTCTAGACCAAATGCAATTGTCATAGTGTATTCACGACCAATACGATCAGATACCCAGCCAAAGAGTGGGCGCGTTAAACCATTGGTAATACGATCAATACTCAAAGCCAAAGGTAAAGCTGCCATGCCAAAAACCATTGCACCAGTTACACCAAAGTCCTTGGCAAATGCACCCATCTGAGAGATCACCATCAAACCAGAGGTGGACATCATCGACATCATCAAAAAGAGCAACCAAAAAATAGGGGTCTTGAGCATTGCCATGGGTGACACACCAGCCGCTGCTGCCTCAATCTGGCCAGCAGTTTGCACACGATCAGCATGCGGTACACGAATGCCTTGCGCAGCCAATAAACCAACTGCGCCAATGATGTAGCCAAAGAATGTGAGGGTGCCTTGCAGGCCAGATTCAGCGAGGCTATTAGAGATTGGGAAGGTGGTCAATAAGGCACCAATACCGTAACCTGCAGCAACCATACCCACAGCAAAGCCGCGATTTTGCGGAAACCAGCGCACCATCAAACCAACGACGCCAACATAAACAATACCGGTTCCCAATCCACCCAATACACCATAAGTTAAGTAGAGATCAGAAACTGTAGCAACATTAGCAGATAGCACCCAGCTTAAACCGGTCAATACAGTACCGATCGACAACAACAGGCGAGGACCAAACTTATCAACCAAATAACCTTGAAAGGGCGAGAAAAAAGTTTGCAACACAATCAAGATCGAAAAGGTAATCTGTAGCTCAGTTAAGCTGACTCCCAGCTGACCCATGATTGGTTTTGTAAAGAGTGCCCACACATATTGAGGGCTTGAAATCGCCATCATGCAAATGACGCCTAGGGCTAACTGCACCCATTTGGACTTCAAGGGATTATTCGCACCCTCTGAAGCACCCATCGCTACTGAACTCATAAAACCTCCTGTTTTTATTTGATAGATCTATCAAAGTAAATTTTGCTGTTTCATTATTAATCGATTAGCAAGGGTTTGCACTAATATATTCACTAAATTGGTGCGTATATTTAATTAAGATACTTTATCCTGCACCACTAAGGGTGACCATATAGGAATTATTGGAATGACTAAGCAAGTAAAGGTACTGGCATTTGATGTTTTTGGCACAGTGGTGGATTGGCATGGATCAATTGCCGCTGAGGTTAGAAAACTCAAGCTGCCTGTAGATCCTGATGCATTTGCGACCGCCTGGAGAACAGGTTACAAGCCAGCCATGGCCCGCGTTCGTTCAGGGGAATTGCCTTGGACCAAGATTGATGATTTGCATCGCCTGATTCTCAATGACATTCTGAAAGACTTTCAGGTTAACGCTCTTTCTGAACCCCAAATACGGGATTTAAACCTGGTTTGGCATCGCCTTACTCCCTGGGCTGATACGGTGGCAGGCCTTACTAGACTGAAAAGTAAATTCATTATTGTCACCCTCTCAAATGGAAACTTAGGACTGTTGGCCGAGATGGCGAAAAATGCAGGCTTGCCATGGGATCTGATTCTTTCGGCTGAAGTCTTTCGGCATTACAAGCCCGATCCAGAAACATACCTGGGGGTGGCTGATATTTTTGATGTGACTCCAGATCAGGTCATGTTAGTAGCTGCCCATAAAGATGACCTCGTGTCTGCACAAGCCTGTGGCTTACAAACTGCCTTTATAGAGCGGCCGATGGAGTTTGGGCCTCAGGTTGTCAGGGAAGATCTACAGCGCGAGGAGTTCACTACATATCATGCTAAAGATTTGAATGAGCTAGCAGCACAATTGGGCTGCTAGCTTACAAATAATCATCCGACGTTTCCGCTAAGGTATCGCTGACATTGGCATGTGGGTTGGTAATATTGGGTAGCTTTAGACCTACATAGATGGCGACAATAGCAATACCGCTGGCCAACCACAATGCGTGATGAATTCCATTAATCAAATAGAGACGCCCCTGTTCAATCAGTTCAGCCGCATTTAAATGAAGGCTAGCCGCGAGTGCTTGAAGTTGTAATTGATCGCTAACCCGAATCAATATTTGCGGGGTTTGAAAGAGACTGGATACTCGAGAGTCGCTGATTCCCAACTGATTTAAATGGGCACTAATCGCATGATTAAAAGACAGGTTTACCACCAAACCCCCAATACTAGCGCCGAACATGCTGCCAACCGTTCTAAGCGTCTGCACCAGGGCCGATGAAGAGCCCAAGTCAGCTCTAGCCACTGCAGATTGCATTTGCAGAGTCAGATTTGGAATCTGAAAACCAAAACCAAAGCCGCACAATGAGAAGGCAGTGAGCAAATAGATGGAGGCCGTTTCCTGACCTGCTTGAGTCAGCATAAAAAGACCTCCCAGTAAGCACGCCACACCCGCACAATACACATAGCGCGTGCGTTTAATCCGCATAATCACCCGGCCATTAATAATGCTCCCGACAGTGATGCCAAACAAAATCGGCGTCACCATCCCCCCTGCTGTTTTAGGCGATAAAGAGAGGCCAGCCTGCAATAAAAGGGGCATGTAGAAAACCAGAATGAACAACATTAAGCCACTTAAGAAGGACAGAATCGATAACAGCTGCACTGTGGCATGCTCCAAAAGATGTGGGGGCAAAATAGGTTGTTGGCTTTGAATCTGATGTCGATAAAACAGGTAAGCAAAAATCAATGAAGCAGCCATTAAAGCCCAAAGTGTTGGATTGAGAAAACCCAATGAAGCCCCAAGCTCTGATGTCAGTAGTAAGGCAAATAAGGTTGCCACTAGTAAAGCCACTCCTAACCAATCTAGGCCCGACCTCTCTTCCTGGTGGTGAATGATTAAAGGCAAATAGCGCCACACCATTACTAAGGCAAGAATGCCAATTGGCAGATTGACATAAAAGACACTACGCCAACCAAAATGCTCCGTCAGCACTCCGCCAAGTGCGGGACCAACAGCTGACGCAATACCAAAAGCAGAAGACAGCATCACCTGCCAACGTACACGCTCTTTTAGATCGGGAAATAAATCTGGTACGGATGCAAATGCGGACCCTACTAACATGCCACCGCCAGCCCCTTGTAAGGCCCGAGCAAAAACCAACTGCATCATTGAACCAGCTATACCGCAAAGCATGGACGCAATAGAGAAAAGCGCAATGGCCCCAATTAAGAATGGCTTGCGGCCATGAATATCCCCCAAGCGTCCAATAATTGGAATAAAAATAGCATTGGTTAAAAGATAAACGGCGGCAATCCAAGGGTACAAACTATAGCCCTTTAAATCAGCCACAATACTGGGCAAAGCCGTGCCAACGACGGTTTGATCCAAGGCAATCAACATGATTACCAAGGAGATGCCAAGCATGGCTGTAGCGGGGTGTTGTTTCATGAAAAGGTGCTAAAAATAGAAACTGTATTTTGAACGCGTATTTGCGTAAATGGTGATTTTAAGGACAGAAACCGAACTACGTGAGCTTCTCCGGCGAAGTCTTGTACAAGCCTCTAAAATGGGTCAATGAACAAAACACCTGAACTTTTAGCCCCAGCTGGCAGCCTAGATATGCTGCATACCGCGTTTAATTTCGGCGCAGATGCAATTTATGCTGGACAACCACGCTACTCATTACGCGTTCGCAACAATGACTTTGGAAAGAATGATGTTCTCAAAGAAGGTATAGATACCGCGCATGCCTTGGGGAAGAAATTTTATTTAGTCTCCAATGTAATGCCGCATGGCTCAAAAACGCGTACCTACATTAACGATATGAGCCCGGTAGTTGAGCTCAAACCGGATGCGCTCATCATGTCGGATCCAGGCCTAATTATGATGGCGCGCGAAGCATGGCCTGATATGCCCATTCATTTATCTGTCCAGGCCAATACCGTGAATGGTGCAGCGGCAAAATTTTGGCATAAAGTGGGTGTCACTCGAGTCATTCTCTCGCGTGAACTGTCTTTTGATGAAATTGAAGCCATTCGTCAAGACTGCCCTGAAATGGAATTGGAAGTGTTTGTTCACGGCGCTTTGTGCATGGCCTACTCTGGACGCTGCCTTCTTTCTGGGTACATGTCGCATAGGGATGCCAATCAAGGTGCTTGCACTAATGCCTGTCGCTGGGATTACAAAGTAAAGCCCGCAGAAGAAGATGCTTCAGGTGATGTCTATCTGATTGAAGAAGCAGGCAGACCAAATGAATTAATGCCTATCGAAGAAGATGAGCACGGCACTTACATCATGAACTCAAAAGACTTACGTGCCATCGAACATATTGAGCGATTAACTAAGATGGGTGTGCACTCATTCAAAATTGAAGGTCGCACCAAATCCCCTTACTACGTAGCACGTACTTGCCAGTCCTATCGCGCAGCCATAGATGATGCCGCCGCAGGCAAACCCTTCAATCCAGCTCTACTGGGTCAATTGGAAGGCTTAGCGAACCGTGGATATACCGATGGCTTCTACCAAAGGCATCACGATAGCGAGTATCAACACTATTTAAGAGGCCACTCTTTATCGGGCAGAAGTATGTATGTCGGCGAAGTGCTTGAGTACGACCAGGCAAGCGGCCGCGCTAAGGTGGATGTTAAAAATCGCTTCGCTGTTGGCGATAAGCTAGAAATTCTTGAGCCAGAAGGAAACCACGATATCACTCTCGATGCCATGTGGAATCTAAATAATGAAGCGATCGATGTCGCTCCAGGCTCAGGCCACTTTGTTTGGATCAAACTCCAGCCTAAAGGCAAGCACATCTATATTGCACGTTACGTCAACGAATAAACGCGCTTTATACCGGATCCACGTGGGTCATCACATTCAGAATTGGTAGGCTAGCTAACACTCGGTTGGCAGCCTCCTGGGCAATATCATGTCCAACTTGGACAGTCTCATTACCATCAACTTCAATGTGAACATCAACCAAAATGAGATCGCCCATCTTGCGCGTCCTGAGGTCGTGACATCCCTTCACTCCAGGTGTTGATTGAATAATCTTTTCAATCTTCTGATGCTCCTCCAGAGAAACCGCTCTATCCATTAAGTCATGAAGCGCCTCCCAGCTAAAGTTCCAACCAGTCCTCGCAATCATGAGGCCAACCACTAGGGCGCCCACAGAATCTAAAATTGGATAACCCAGCAAAGCGCCAACAATACCTAAGGCAACCACCAATGAAGAGGCAGCATCTGATCGAGCATGCCAAGCATTAGCAACCAACATAGAGGAGCGTGCACGCTCAGCCACAATCAGCATGTATCGAAACAAGAGTTCTTTGGCAACAAGAGCGCCTAAAGCAACATATAAAGCCAAAATCTCAATTTGGCCAACCGCTGTAGGGCTCACAATTTTTTGACCCGCCGACCAGAGCATGCCCACGCCAACAAAAAGAAGTGATACACCCAAGAAAAGTGAGGCTGCGGTTTCATAGCGCTGATGTCCATAACGATGATCCTCATCGGCATCTTTACTGCTATGGTGATTAGCAAGTAGCACTACAAAGTCGGCGACCAAATCGGTTAGGGAATGAATACCATCGGCAATTAAACCCTGTGAGCCAGAAATCAAACCCGTAAATACCTGGCCCACCGTTAACGCAAGATTAACGGCAACGCTCACTAGCGTACTTTTTTTGCCGGCCGCTTGTTTTTCGACTGAATCTGATTGCGGGCTGTTCATTAAATCATCCATCCCCGCATATTAACGCCACGGACCCTGAAATGGGGGGATCTCATTAAAACCAGCACCTAGGTCAATTCCTAGCTGCAAAAAAAATAGAGACAAGGTAGGATATAGGCAGTTTTAATTAATTACCCCTATAAAAACTATAAATAATGAGACCAGCTAAAAATTCTGCAACACGCGTTCTACTGGCTAGCTTAATTGGCACCACCATCGAATTCTTCGACTTTTATATATACGCCACTGCTGCGGTGTTAGTGTTCCCGAAGCTATTTTTTCCTTCAAGTGACCCCACATCAGCAACCTTACAGTCCCTTGCCACTTTCGCTCTAGCGTTTTTTGCAAGACCGGTTGGCGCCGCCCTATTTGGTCACTTTGGTGATCGTATTGGGCGCAAAGCCACTTTAGTAGCAGCGTTGATGACCATGGGACCATCAACTGTTGCGATCGGTCTGCTGCCAACCTACGCCAGTATTGGCATCATGGCCCCAATACTCCTCGCACTGTTTCGTTTTGGTCAGGGCCTCGGCCTTGGTGGTGAATGGGGCGGCGCAGTCTTACTTGCCACAGAAAATGCCCCTCCTGGAAAACGCGCCTGGTATGGCATGTTTCCGCAACTGGGGGCACCCATCGGCTTTTTACTGTCGACCGGGACATTCTTATTGCTCAGCAATACCTTAAGTGATGAGCAGTTCTTTAACTTTGGCTGGCGCATTCCTTTTGTTGCCAGTGCCATACTGGTTTTCGTTGGCCTCTATGTACGCTTGAAGATCGAAGAGACTCCAGACTTCATTGATGCTATGCAGAAGAACGAGCGCGTTAAGATGCCAATGCATGATGTCATCTTTAAAAATACCCGTATCTTATTTTTTGGCACGATTGCCGCTACTACGACCTTCGTCATTTTTTACCTGATGACAGTTTTTTGCCTCAGTTGGGGTACCTCTGTCTTGCACTACTCTCGCTCAACCTTCTTGTTAGCTCAAATGGTAGGGGTTCTTTTCTTTGCCATTGGTATTCCAATTGCAGGCTTGCTGGCAGATAAATATGGCCGCGGCAATATATTGATTGGGGCTACTGCAATCATCTTCTTGTTCGGCCTAGTCTTTGCGCCACTCTTTTCTACCGGCAGCCTCTTTTTAACCATCGTCTTTTTATCGATCGGCTTACTGTTGATGGGCTTTACCTATGGCCCACTGGGTGCTGCTCTCGCAGAAGTCTTTCCTACAGCTGTTCGCTATACCGGAGCCTCACTCACCTTCACATTGGCAGGAATCCTGGGGGCATCGCTAGCGCCTTACTTGGCAACTTCTCTGGCAACCCAATACGGTCTTGAGTACGTTGGCTACTACTTATCGACTTGCGCCTTGTTATCACTCTTGGGCTTTATTAAAGTGCGCCGCTTAATGCAGGACTAAGATAGTTCACTGACCACAGCATTAAAAAGAGGACAAATGCCCTCTTTTTCATAGGGATTACCCATTTGTGGGCGTAAATCCCTATTACGCACTATTACTGTGCCTAGCATCTTGTAAATGTAACGTCCTCCCCATAGACTTTCACTATGTCTATTCACGCTGCCCTCCATCACGTCACCGAATATAAATATGACCGCCCCGTTAAATTGGGCCCCCAGGTCATCCGCTTGCGTCCTGCACCCCATTGCCGCAGCCATATTCTTTCTTATTCATTAAAAGTGGAGCCTGCGGGGCACTTTGTAAATTGGCAGCAAGATCCTTACGCCAATTACCAAGCGCGCCTGGTTTTCCCAGAAGCAACCAACCACTTCAAGGTCACAGTCGATTTGGTGACGGAGATGGCGGTCTATAACCCCTTTGATTTTTTCTTAGAGCCGGATGCTGAAAACTATCCGTTTAAATACAACTCAGAACTCAGAAGAGAGTTGCGTCCTTATCTACTGAAAATGCGCAATTCTGATTTGAACAAATATTTCAAGACAATTGATCGTAGTGAAATGCGCACGATTGATTTCTTGGTCAAACTGAATCAGCAAGTTCAAAAAGATATTAACTATTTAATTCGGATGGAGCCGGGTGTACAAACTCCAGACGAAACCTTAACGCTGCGCAGTGGCTCATGCCGAGATTCTGCATGGTTGATGGTTAACTTGCTACGACTATGTGGTTTAGCAGCACGCTTTGTCTCTGGCTACCTGATTCAACTCACACCCGATGTCAAATCTTTGGATGGCCCTAGTGGCACTGAAGTCGACTTCACCGACCTACATGCTTGGTGTGAAGTCTACCTACCAGGGGCAGGCTGGATTGGCCTGGATCCAACTTCCGGACTGATGGCTGGCGAAGGTCATATTCCCGTAGCCTGCACACCAGAGCCTTCTGGAGCCGCCCCGATTGAAGGTGGCGTAGATGAGTGCGAAGTTGAATTTACGCACACAATGGATGTCACTCGCATCTACGAATCTCCCCGGGTTACTAAACCCTATACCGAAGATCAATGGGAAGCCATTGTTGAGTTAGGGCACAAAGTCGATAAGCAATTATTTGCCGATGATGTTCGCCTTACGATGGGTGGAGAGCCAACCTTTGTTTCAGTGAACGGTCGCGATGAGCGCGAATGGAATGTAGATGCTCTTGGACCAACCAAACGCGGCTATGCAACCGACTTGGTCGAGAAGCTCCGCGCAGAATACGGCGATGGCGGCTTTCTCCATTTTGGTCAAGGCAAATGGTACCCAGGCGAACAACTTCCGCGTTGGGCTCTTTCGATCTATTGGAGAGCAGATGGCGAGCCGATTTGGAAGAACCCCAAACTCTTTGCGGATGAACGTAGCCCGATTACCTATACAAGCAAGGATGCAGATTTATTTATTCGCACACTGTCTGGCAATTTAGGTTTACCTGATCGGTTTATTGAGCCGGCATATGAAGACACCTTCTATTACCTCTGGCGTGAATCAAAATTACCGGTCAACGTAGATCCATTTCACTCTAATCTCGATGATGAGATGGAGCGCACCAGATTGAAACGCGTCTTCACTCAAAAACTAGACTCTGTCATTGGTTATGTGCTGCCAATCGAGGCGGCACATGGTCAAAATTATTTTGATACCAAATGGAAAACAGGACCATGGCTATACCGGGAGGACCGACTCTATCTATTGCCGGGCGATTCTCCCATGGGCTATCGCCTGCCACTCGATTCTTTACCTTGGACCAGCAAGGCTGACTACCCTTACCTGATTGAGGAAGACCCTTTTGCGCCACAGGTGGCGCTGCCATCTGCCGCAACTATTGAGCAGCAATATCGCCCGCTAGGCAAAGACAGCGCAACTTCCAGCAAGAGTGTTTGGAGCACCTCTCAAGAGGTACGCCTCCCCCAAAGACAAGAATCTGCTAGCTGGATCACTAGAACGGCCTTGTGTGTTGAAACACGTGACCCTATGCGCTCCAATGGGCCTAAAGCAGAAAATGAACATGGCGGCAAAAATGGTGCGCTTTATGTCTTTATGCCGCCACTAGCTAGGCTTGAAGACTATCTCAATCTTTTGCATGCAATTGAAGCCACCGCAGAGCAATTGCAGTTTCAGATTGTGCTCGAGGGCTACCCTCCTCCGCGCGACCCTAGATTAAAACTCTTACAAGTTACACCTGATCCAGGCGTCATTGAGGTGAACATACATCCGGCGCATAACTGGAATGAATTGGTTGAGCATACCGAATTCTTATATAAAGCTGCCTTTGAATCCCGCCTTTCGGCTGAGAAATTTATGACCGATGGCCGCCACACTGGCACTGGCGGAGGGAATCACTTTGTAATGGGTGGCGCCACTCCAAGTGATAGCCCTTTCTTACGCCGACCTGAATTATTGGCCAGCCTGATTCTGTATTGGCATAACCACCCTAGCTTGAGCTATCTATTTAGCGGCATGTTTATTGGGCCAACGAGCCAAGCGCCGCGTGTAGATGAGGCGCGCAATGATCAACTCTACGAGCTCGAAATTGCTTTAAAGCAAATACATGAAAATCGTAAAAAGTATGGTGACAGCATGCCGCCGTGGTTGGTCGATCGCACCTTACGTAATATCTTGATTGATGTTACAGGCAATACCCATCGCAGTGAGTTCTGTATCGACAAAATGTATTCACCAGATAGCCAAACTGGCCGACTCGGTTTGCTGGAATTACGTGCTTTTGAGATGCCGCCTCATGCCCATATGAGTATCGTACAGCAACTCCTGATTCGTGCCTTGATTGCCCGCTTCTGGAATGAACCTTACCAAGCGCCAGCAACTCGCTGGGGGACTGAGCTGCATGATCGCTGCCTATTACCAACCTTCATCAAGATGGACTTTGCCGATGTCATTGAAGAAATGCAGCAACTCGGCTACGCATTCAAAACAGAATGGTTTGCACCGCATTTTGAGTTCCGCTTTCCATTGATTGGTCAAGTACAAACCATGGGTACTGAAATTACCCTACGCAATGCCTTAGAGCCTTGGCATGTGATGGGCGAAGAAGGTGCTCCTGGAGGTACAGCTCGTTATGTAGATTCCTCACTCGAGCGTATTGAAGTGTGTGTGACCGGCCTCAATCAAAGTCGCTACACCGTTACCTGTAATGGCAAGCCACTACCGCTACAGCCAACCGGCATTGCTGGTGAGTATGTAGCAGGCGTTCGCTATAAGGCATGGAATCCACCCTCCAGCCTGCATCCAAGTATTGGGGTACATGCACCTCTAACATTTGACGTTATTGATACTTGGATGAAACGCTCTGTTGGAGGGTGCCAGTACCATGTTGCTCATCCAGGCGGCCTGAATTACGACACTTTCCCTATTAATGCCTATGAAGCCGAAAGCCGCAGATTATCGCGCTTCTTCCGCATGGGACATACACCGGGAACAATCGCAGATTTGAGCGCCAATATTGAGCTGGCTGTTAGTCGTGAGTTTCCATTTACGCTGGATATGCGACAGTGAGACAATAGGCCGTGGACTATCCTCAGCCTGAACTACCGCACATTTATACCGCCTCACTCATCGATGAGGTGCGTGACCTTGCGCCCAGGGCTGAGCCGGGTCACTACGAGGAACTTCGAAATAGTTCAGGTGAACTAGCTTCGCATTGGAAGACATTTTTTGAGCAACTCGAGCCTACGGGTTTGGCAGACTTAGATCAGCGTACTCAAGAGCTAAATCGTCAAGTACGTGAAAACGGGATCACGTACAACGTATATGCCGATGAATTCGGTCCTCAACGCCCTTGGTCCGTAGACCTCTTTCCGCTGATTATTAATACCCAAGCCTGGCAAGAGATTGAATCAGGAGTACTGCAAAGAGCACGCTTACTTGAGGCAATCATGTCGGATGTCTATGGCCCTCAAACCTTACTTAAGGAGGGTTTGATTCCTCCTGCCTTAGTGCATGGCCATCCCGCTTATATACGCTCGATGCATGGTGTAAACCCGCCGAGTAGTAGACACCTGCACATTATTGCCTTTGATTTAGCTAGAGCGCCAGATGGCAGCTGGTCAGTGCTGTCTCAGCGCACACAAGCACCATCCGGTTTAGGCTATCTACTCGAAAATCGAAATCTCATTGCAAGACAATTTCCTAAGGCCTATCAAGCCATACAAGTGGCGCCTTTAGCGAACGTTTACAGAGACCTCATTGATTCACTTAAATCCCAGAGTCCAGCTGGTTCCAATGCGCATATTGCCCTCTTAACACCAGGGCCATATAACGAGACTTATTTCGAGCATGCTTATCTTGCACGCTATCTTGGCCTTACTTTGGTTGAAGGTGGGGACTTGACAGTGAGAGATCGTCACCTTTTCTTAAAAACAGTGAAAGGTTTAGAGCCGGTTCATATTCTCTTAAAACGTCTTGATGATGAATTCTTAGATCCACTGGAGTTGCGTGCCGACTCTACACTTGGCGTTCCAGGATTACTTCAAGTGATCCGGGCTGGCAATGTCATCCTTGCTAATGCGCCAGGTTCAGCCTTTTTAGAGTCACCCGCTTTATTGGGCTTCCTTCCCGGCATCAGTGAGCGCCTGCTGGGCGAGAAAATCCAATTACCTGCGATGGATACGTGGTGGTGCGGAGAAAGAGCCGCACTAGAGGCCGCGATTCCGAACCTGGGAATGAGTGCTATTAAACCGACCTACTCCGGCGCTCCAGGTCATGAACAATATGAAGCAACCCTAGGCGCTTCGCTAAACCAAGCGCAGCTAGATGAATGGGTTGGGCGCATTACCCGTCAACCCGATGAACACACAGTGCAACGCTATATTCCCCTGGCGCAAATGCCGGTATGGCTCAATGCCTTCAACCTGAATAATGCGTCTTTAATTGAGCCCCACTCTTACATGCTCAGAGTGTTTGCACTGAGTAATGGCTCTGATAGTTGGCAAGTTCTACCAGGAGGCTTGGCACGCATCGCCTCATCGGACCCGGGTATTGCGTCGATGCAGCGCGGTGGCAGCAGCGCCGATGTTTGGGTGCAAAGCCACCACCAAACAGCTCAAGAGCCTCTCGCACCACAAACACTGCATAAAGCGCCAATTTCTCGCAAACGCATTGTCACTAGTCGCGCCGCAGAAAATCTTTACTGGTTTGGCCGCTATACCGAAAGAAGCGAGAATCTTTTGCGTTTAGCTAAGTTCTATCTTGAAAGCGTCAATGCTGACTACCTCCCTTCTAAACATCTTTGGGTTTGGTTGGGTAGCTTATGCACCCAATACGGCCTGGTGCCTGACGGTGTGCCAAGCAATTTCGAGCATGGCGATGCACACCACCGTATCTTCGAGCGTACCCTGATTGATTGCCTTGGGCATTGGCAACATGCCACTAGCGTTGGCTTTAATCTTCAAGCCATGAAACGGACAGCCTCTAATGTAAGGGAGCGACTTTCAACCGAACAGTGGGGTAGCATCAATGCCTGCATCGATCAATTTCAAGCAGATTGCCATAAAGCAACCGCCTTTCAGGATTTCTCGTCCTCCCTGGCAATAGAAGCATTAAATCGCGCAAATAGCTCGCTAGCCGCCATTACTGGGGCACAAACTGATCGCATGACGCGTGATGATGGCTGGCAGCTTTTAACTATCGGCCGCTATATTGAACGTTTGTCTTTCTTAACAAATGCCTTGGACAAAGCAATCACATCGGGCTTACTAAATAATCCCAATGCCGATAGCTCTGGCTATATGGCCCTACTGGCTTTATTTGATAGCACCATTACTTTCCACGCCCAACATCAACAAAGTCGTGAAATTGAACCCCTCGTCAGCCTCCTGGTACTCGATGATGAGAACCCCCGCTCATTGGCTTGGGTGACTAAAGCATTGCGAGCTAGACTTTCCAAGCTAGCAGGTACTGAACGCAATCATCCAGATGAACTAACCAGTAGCGTCACTAATTTCCAAAATTATTCACTGGATGCGCTTTGCACGCTTGATTCACAGGGAAATTTCTACAACTTACGCGATTGCCTGCAAAACTGCGCTAATGCTGCCTGGAATGTGTCAGATGAAATTAGTGCGCGTTACTTTAATTTGATTCATCAGAATCACTATCGAGTACAAACCTAGCCCATATTATGTTGCTCGAAATTACCCACGATACCCACTATAGCTACGATCCCAACGTCGAGATTGCGCAACATCTTGCCCATCTAAAACCTGCTGAAACAAGTACTCAGAAAATCCTGAAATCAAATATTCATATTGATCCATCACCGGCCTGGCAAGATCAAAGTATTGATAACTACGGCAATGTATGTGATTTTTTTTCTCTCCAAAATCGACATCGTGAATTAACCATCTCTGTTCAATCCCTGGTCGAAACATTACCCCGCCAGACCCAAGCACCAGACCCAAACAAGACACCAAGCTGGGAAGCGGTACGAGAATACTTTAGGTATCACTCGGGCACCCGTTGGGATGCTGCTTCAGAGTTTTTATTTGCCTCCCCTTTTGCCCCTATCAGATCTGAGTTTGCCGAATTCGCAAGAGTAAATTTCACTCCTAACAGACCTATTTTGGAAGCAGCTATCGACCTGATGCGACGCATCCATAGCGAATTTCATTACGTGAGCAAAAGTACTGATATTGATACTCCAGCTCATGAAGCACTCAAAAAGCGTGAGGGGGTATGCCAAGATTTTTCGCACATACTGATTGCCAGCTTGCGCAATCTTGGTCTACCCGCCAAATACATCAGTGGCTATATCCTTACCAATCCACCGCCCGGTCAACCGCGCTTAATTGGTGGGGACGCCTCGCATGCTTGGGCAGCTGTTTACATTCCTCGTTTAAATGATCAGGGCCAACTTACTTCGGGGTTTTGGTGCGATCTTGACCCAACTAATAATCGCTGGGGTATTGATTCCCCGGGTGAAGATTATGTGAACTTAGCCCAAGGTAGGGACTATGGTGACGTTTCACCGATTAAAGGCGTTATTCATGGTGGCGCCGATCACAAAATGAATGTAGCCGTTACGGTAATGCCTGCGGAATAATTGGGCATCTGCAATCAATAAGTTCCAATTTGGTGCATACCATTTAAAAAGTGTGCGCATCAGAATTTCTGACGATATTCAGGAACTTAAGATACGGTATGCGTATCAAAATTACTAAAAGCCTGTTTATGAAAGCCCGGGAGCTTGCGGCGTCCACAGATGAAGGAAATCAGCCATTATTTTTCATGGAGGGTGAGTATCCTGCCATCCTTACGCCCGATGGCAAGATTGAAGTAATCAGCACCTCAACCATTAAAGCCTACTTCTCCTTCTCTCAATTTCGAGAGCGTATTTCTTTAGGTGAATTTGTCATCCTAGAGGCCTAATAAAAAAAGCCCCAGCAACGGGGCTTTTAAATACTGCAGCTGTCTACTGAACTACGATATTGGCGTTCTGACGAATTTGGGTTAAATAGTCATACTGTCTTTTCTGGATGAGGCCAGCTCGAATCGCTGTTTTGGCCGCTTCAAATGTAGGTGGCTTGCTGGTTTTTTTATCTTCCAATTTAACCAAGTAATATCCTTCTGGCATTTTGATAGGCTCAGGTGATACCTGGCCTTTGGAGAGTGTGGTCAGTACACTCGCAATTTGCGGTAAGGTTTGCCCGGCTTGGATCCAGCCTATCGCTCCGCCATCTTTCTTGTTGGGGGCTAATGAAACGCTACTGGCCACTTTTGCAAAGGGCTCCCCTTTTTTAATTCTGGCTAAAGCTGCCTCGGCTTCAGCCTCAGTAGCAACTGCGATATCCGATACTTTGTACTGAACAATCTCACCACGTGGGCCGAGCGATGCAATCTCGCGGTCGTACTCAGCCTTAACATCCTCATCGGTAACAGGGTGCTGGGCAAGGTAATTTGATAGCTCTAATTCAGCTAAATAATTCTGACGCATTAATGCAAGCTGACTATTGGCTTTATCAGAGTTGGCTAAACCATCTTTATCGGCTTGCTGGGCAAGCAGCGAAACTTCAATCAACCTACTCAAAACTGCATTACGCAAATCAGGTGAATCCTTTTGGCCTTGGGCCAGCGCAGTCTTAATACCCTGCTCAACCATGTCATTGGTAATAATCAGGCCATTTACAGAAGCAGCTGCATTAATGGGTGGTACCTGTCCATGAGCGCTGGCTATGCATGCCGCAGCTAACAAAGATGCCGCAATAAAACGAATGTTGATAGAAGTCATATTTTCATTCTTTTTAATATAGATGCCTTATAGTAACAGGACTATATGGCGAAACCAACTAGGCACCCCTCATCAATCATCTGCAGGTTTTAGCGATGTGCGTTCAATATCTCACCACCGCCAACGCAGACTGGGTCAAAACTACTTTTGATTTGGAATTGCCCAAGACGCAAGTACACGACGTCTTTCCTACCTATCCCGGCCCAATCATTCTACGCAGCCATCAAACCAATCGTTCCGCTATTGGGATGGCGCGATTTGGATTTCTACCCTCATGGGCTAAAGAAGAAAATTTTGGTAGACATACCTATAACGCACGCGCAGAAACCGTGGATGAGAAACCATCCTATCGTGCCGCCTGGAAGAATCGACATTACGCCCTTGCTCTGGCAGATCAATTTTATGAGCCTTGCTATGAAACTGGTAAATCGGTCCGCACAGGTATTAAGCAAGTCAATGGTGAGCCAATGGCGATTGCTTCGATTTGGGATACCTGGACTGAGCCAGATACAGGCGAGTTGATTGTGTCTTTTTCCATGCTCACCATTAATGCCAACGACCATCCAGTGATGCAGCGCCTTCACAAGCCAGAGGAGGAAAAACGCACTGTTGTACCTTTGCGCCCGGAACTGTTTAATGCCTGGCTCGATGCCACCCCCGAAAGCGCACGCCAACTACTGAGCATTCAATCCATGCCAGAACTACAAATCTGCTAGCTCGAGGCAATAAAAAACCACCCCGAAGAGTGGTTTTTTAAATCAGAAGAATGTATTTCTCAATTAGCTTGCCATTTTGTCTTGCTGTTTATCTAGAATCACCTCAGGGTCTTGCGCAGCAACCCAGGATGGATTGTCCAGGCGATTCTTGAGAATATTTTTATCTAACTCGCCAGTCCAGTTGGCAACCACAATCGTGGCCACACCGTTACCAACCAAGTTAGTTAAAGCACGCGCTTCAGACATAAAGCGATCGATACCCAGAATCAATGCCAAACCAGCAACGGGTAGATTTCCAACGGCAGATAAAGTAGCGGCCAAGACAATAAAGCCACTACCAGTTACCCCTGCTGCGCCTTTTGAAGTCAAGAGCAATACCAAAAGCATGGTGAGCTGTTGAGTCAGCGACATCGGTGTATCCGTTGCTTGGGCAATAAATACCGCTGCCATCGTCAGGTAGATCGAAGTGCCATCAAGGTTAAAGGAATAACCCGTTGGAATGACTAAGCCAACACAAGCTTTATTAGCACCGAGGTTTTCCATTTTTTCCATCATGCGTGGCAAGACAGATTCTGAAGAGGAAGTTCCCAATACGATGAGAAGCTCTTCTTTAATGTAACGCACGAATTTAAAGATACTAAATCCATTAAAGCGAGCAATAAGGCCTAAAACAATAAAGATAAACAATAAGCAGGTCAGATAAAAAGACCCCATTAATTTACCCAAGGAGAAGAGGGAAACAATGCCGTATTTACCAATCGTAAATGCCATTGCACCAAAAGCACCTATTGGGGCAAACTTCATGATGAAACCAATCATGTCAAACAGCACATGGGATGTTTTTTCCACCATATCAAATACCAGCGTGCCGCGCCCACCAAAGCGATGCAAGGCAAAGCCGAATAAAACGGCAATGAACAATACCTGCAAAATCTCGCCTTTGGCAAAAGCCTCAACAGCGGTATTAGGAATGATGTTGATTAAAAAGTCAGTAGTAGTGCCCAACTTTCCAGGGCCTGTATAGGCAGCAATACCTTTGGTATCAATGCTTGCTGGATCAATGTTCATTCCAACGCCAGGCTGGAGAATGTTGACCACCATTAAACCGATGATCAAGGCAAGGCTACTGACGATTTCGAAGTACAAGAGGGCCAGGCCACCAGTTTTTCCGACCTTCTTCATGTCTTCCATGCCAGCAATTCCGAGCACGACAGTACAGAAAATAATCGGGGAAATGAGCATTTTGATTGCCTTGATAAAGGCATCGCCCCAAGGCTTCATCGCCACACCCAATTCAGGATAAAAGTGTCCGAGCAGTACGCCGGTGATCACTGCAAATATCACCTGAAAGTAAAGAACCCGATAAAAGGGAAGTTTTTTCTTAGCCAGAGTATTGGAACTCATGTTGCTCCCAGAATAGTATTAAAGGCTTTATTAAAACAGATTTAGCTCTCTGCCTCTACTGAAATTGCGAAATAAAAAGTATCCCGAAAAATATTGCTGTGCAGCATATTTTAAGGATCAACATCCACACTTAGCAGAATGAAACCCGGCATCTTTTTTCTTTGCTATGCTCAAGCTTCTACAGAGGATAAACATGACAAACGACAATCAAACCCAAAACGACGAAGACTTCGACTATGGGTGTGAATGCGCCATGACACTGCTCAACGAACCTACCGAAGATTGTTTAAATGATCTGATTGACGAGCTAGATGAAGATGGCATGATCTCAACTGAAGTGGTTTATGGTCTGTTAGCCACTATCTTAATGAGCATGACATCTGAGGATGGCGAAGAAGAGCATTAAGCGGTAAGGCTAGCTTTAAGCATCTACGCTTTTAGCCAGCCTAAGCAAATCGTCCGGGTAAAGCCAGCGCCACTCCCCTTGGGCCAAATCACCTGGCATGCTGTATTGACCGATCTCGGTGCGATGAAGTTTGGCCACATGATTCCCAACGGCTGCCATCATCCGCTTCACCTGGTGATAGCGCCCTTCTACTATAGTCATAGCCAGCTTTCGCTCATCGAGCTGTCGACAAGCTGTCGCAAAACATGGCTTAGGATCATCATCCAACACCACGCCATTGAGCAAGTGATCTATTTGCTTTTGCGTTATGGGTTCTGGAGTGGCAATTTCATACACCTTGCCGATATTTTTCTTCGGACTGGTCATCTTATGAATAAATTGCCCATCATCTGAAATTAACAAAAGACCTGTTGTGTCGTAATCCAGCCTTCCTACACATTGCAAGCCACGCTCGACAAAAGGCCTTGGCAATAAACCATACACACTAGGGTGGTGAGTTGCCTTATGTGAGCACTCATAGTCAGGGGGCTTATTAAAAGCGATATAGGCTTTTTCATGAAACTCCCAATCCCGACCCTCGACATTTAATATCAAACCTTCAGTTGATAAACGCTCCTCAGGGTCTTGCGCCAACTCTCCATTGACCTTCACTAAATCTGCATAGACCAAGTCACTGCAGTAGCGTCTCGTTCCAAAGCCTTGGCTAAATAGAATTTTTTCTAAAGAAATTGGTTTTGCCATATATCGGGAAGGATACTACAGGGGTTTCAATTGGAGATTATCTGATTATCATTGAAGCCAGTTTGCTGTTAAACCAATCCTCTATTGAATGCTGAAAGATCGAATGCTTCCCACCCCCTCACCTCGCTCCCCACTGCATCAGCGCACAATCAGCTTAAATGGCTATGCACGTGAAGATGGCCTATGGGATATCGAAGCACATTTAGTTGATACCAAATCACATGTATTTAACACCGGCACCATTCAGTGGGAGCCGGGCCAAGCAATCCACGATATGTGGATTCGACTAACTGTAAATCAGGAATTGGTTATTCAGGCGATTGAAGTTGCCATGGATAGCCACCCCCATCCCGAATGTCCGGAAGTAATTCCCCCTATGGATAGCCTGATTGGCGCAAGACTTGGCAAGGGCTGGAGAAAAACGATTGAGCTTCACCTAGGCGGCATCAAGGGCTGCACACACTTGAGAGAGTTACTTGCCAGCATGGCGACAGCAGCCTTTCAGGCGGTACCTGGCGCGCTGTTTGATGCCGATGAGAATAAACCACCACTCTATTTAGGTACTTGTAAATCTTGGGATTTTGACGGGGCAGCTGTACTACGCCACTACCCCAAGTTTTATCAATGGAAGCCTAAACCTTAAGAGAGCTTAGGCCTTTGTACGATAAACATTAAATGGGTTGAAGGCTTGTTGCACTGGCATCACCTCTAATACGTTAATGTTCATATGACTAGGCAAAGTGGCAGACCAAAAAATAGCTTCAGCAACATCGTCCGCGCTTAAGGCTTTCACTCCGGTATAAACCGTTTCTGCTTTGGCATCATCTCCTTTAAAGCGCACATTGGAGAATTCAGTACCAGAGCACATACCAGGCTCTATGCACGTAACACGAACCGGAGTACCAACCAAATCAGCACGCAAGTTCAAGCTAAATTGCTTCACAAATGCCTTTGTACCACCATACACATTACCACCAGGATAAGGGTAGTTTGCTGCTACTGAGCCCAAATTAATCACATGCCCACACTTGCGCTCAACCATGCCGGGTAAAAATGCGCGCGTCATATGAACCAAGCCTTTAATGTTGGTATCAATCATCCGATCCCAATCCGATAGATGAGCTTGATGTGCGGGCTCTAGACCTAAAGCCAGGCCGGCATTGTTGACTAAGATGGTCGCGTTGGCAAAATCTGTAGGCAAGCTAGCAGCCAATTTTTCGATCGCTGTGCTGTCGCATACGTCGGCGGCTAAGGTCAATAATTTGTTTTGCTGCTCTGCAGGAAGTGATACCTTGAGTGCTTCTAGGCGCTCGACCCTTCTTCCTAAAGCAATGACCTTGTGGCCATGAGCCAAAAACCGGCGGGCTGTGGCCTCACCAAATCCAGCGGTAGCGCCAGTAACTAAGACAGTGTGTTCCATATTCTCTCTTTAGGGTTTCTAATAATTTAATATTAAAGCCTATATGAAAATATTGCCGTCCTTCTTCTGCTTATTGCTTTGCTTGTCTGCATTTCCAAGTTGGGCAGATGATGGCAAGCCAACTAATGACTTTTTAGGGCTGCAGTCTGATCCAAACCCCTTCTCTAGCCAGCATATTCTGGAATTCTGGGGTTATCACGACTACCAAGGTTCAGGCGATTACAGCAATACACTTAGATTACGTTACTACCAACCAGCAGCGCTCGATAGCTGGCGCGGTACTTTGCGTCTTGATACCGCGTATGTAGCAAATTATGGTCCATCCGAAATAAATCAGTCATCTCGAAGCTATTCGGCGGGCAATACTATGCTGACTGTTTGGGGCAATCACCCTGGATTTTTGGAGAACTGGGGAGGCACCCTAGGTGGACGAATCATATTTCCATTTGGAAACAATGGTCAGTGGACTCTTGGACCGCAGGTAGGACAGGTCTTTCAATCGGTGGAGGGGAGTCATGCACTCTTGAACGACTTTTCCCCTCTGATGCGCTATTTATACGGATTTGCAGCAAGTGGCACACCACTATCTAATCAACCCCCTCCACTGCGAAGATTGGGTCTCTACCCAACCCTTGGATTTAATATCACACCAAACACACAGATACGTCTTTGGGATGAAAACGGCGTGTACTACAACACTGCTGGTGGTGGATGGTTTGTACCGATTGATGCAATGGTGACGCACCGCTTTAATAAAGATTTTTTAATTGCCATAGGTGCAAGTAAGCAAGTAGTTCAAACCTACCAAGAATATAACTGGTCGGTTTACGGCAAACTCTCTTTTAACTTTTAGCCTATATTCACCAGGCAGCCACTCTCGATGGTGGCAACACCTGACTGCACTAGGGATTGTGGCAGCCAAAACGCCAGTTCATCCAAATCCATACTGAGTTGCTGTGCAATATTTTTGAGAGTTGGTGTATTTTTGACCCAAGCATTTACTTCATCAAGCGACTTGTTACGCCACTCTAGCAATTTGTACTTGAGTAAAACCTTTGCGCCGTGGCGGGCATTGCGTGTGGGATCAGAAGACAAATAATCTAAGCGGGAATATGCGATAGCTATCGCTTTTGCAATATCGGTAAAGGGCTTGCCATGCCCCGGAATAACTAATTGGATTGGCAACCCCTCAATCAATCGAAGTGTTTGAGCCACTTCCTCAAAGCCACCCTCACCCCATAGCTCTGGAAATACCACACCAAAACCGGATTCCCATAATGCATCTGCAGAAATCAGTATTTGATAATCCGCCTGATACAGCATGATTGAGTGCGGATCATGCCCAGGTGCACTGAAAATTTTCCACGGATATTGTCCAAGCCAAATACTCTCTCCCGGAATCAAAACACCCTGCGCCTTGAACCGTGGACACTCTTGACCCAGATTCTGATAGCTCAGCAAATCCTCATTCCACTCTCGCACTGCAATTTCTTCGGCCTGGGGAATATAAATGTCACAAGCAAACTCCTGTGATAGCGCTGCATTGCCGCCACAGTGATCAGAGTGAAGGTGGGTATTGACCACTTTTTTTAGTGCCTGGAGTCTATGTGACTGAAGTGCATGCTTTACCAGGTCAACGGTCATGGTCTGATGAGCGCAGTAACCACTATCTACCAGGGAGACATCATCATCTCCAAAATGAAAAATAGAGTTTGCTGAAAGCCAGCCTCTCTCAAAAATTTCAATGCCGGGAGGCAAATAATAAGAAGCCATCCTATTGGGCCTGTGGTGTGATCTCTAATTTTCGAATATCAAAGTGCTGCTTTTCCAAGCGCTGTAATAGCTCTTGATAAACCTTATTATCAAGCTGGGGATTTCTGGAGAGCACCCAGAGATACTCGCGCTTGGGATCGCTCACTGCAGCCACCTGGTACTGGGGATCAATATCAATCACCCAATAATCACCCCAAACAAAAGGTAGAAAATCTAGCCATGCTGGTGCAAAGCGTACCTCTAGTTTTGGGGAGTCTATCGGGCCGATTTGACGGGCCAAGCCTTCTGCCTGAGTTATCTCACCGCCAGCAGTTTTACAGCTATTGAGCACTTGAATGCCCGCACCATCCTTTGGCGTATAAATCGCCTTGGTATTAGCAACGCATTTTTTCTGAAACCAATTTGGAAATTTAGCAATCTCATACCAAGTACCCATATAGCGCGGCACATCAAGCGTAGCAATGGTTTTCACAGGCTCAGCTTGTTCAGCCATTTGCGCATAACTTGGGGAAATGCTGATGCAGCTCAGGACCAATGAGAGCACATATGCTGTTTTAATCAAAGTGAGCTTCATCTAAATAGGCTTTGAACTTTGGTTTTGATGGATGGGATTCTGCACAACAACAATAGCGCCAAGATAGTCGCGTATATCTCCACTATATTGACATCATTTTTCCCGGCCTTGTGCCACCAATAGTGCAAGATCACAGTGCCGACAATGAAATAAATCAATCGATGCAATAAAGCCCATCGTCGACCTAATTTCTTTTGCGCCCAATGGTTTGATGTCAGTGCCAGTGGAACTAAAAGCAGGTAACTTAAAAATCCCATTGTGATGAAAGGTCGCTTCACTACATCGTGGAGCATGGCATCCAGGTCAAAACCTTGATCCAAAGCCAACCAGATTAAGAAATGCAGGCTAGCGTATAAGAAGCAAAACAATCCAAGCATGCGTCTTTGCTTGATCCAAAAGGTCGAACCGGTGATCAGTCGTAAGGGTGTCATGGTCAAGGTGATACAAAGCAATACGAGTGCCCAAGTACCTGTAGACCGCGTGATGAATTCAATTGGATTAGCGCCTAAACCATCACTCATACCCAACCACACTAGACGGCCCAATGGGAGTAAAGCAAACAGAAAAAGAAGCATCTTCATCAAATTGAAACCAGGAGATTTAGCAGTGCTTAATAGTATTTTTTTAAATCCATGCCGCTGTACATACTGGCAACTTGATCACCATATCCGTTAAACATCTCGGTTTTAATCTTGGGGGCAAATACACCTTTCGAATCACCAATACGACGTTCAGTAGCCTGGCTCCAGCGAGGATGATCTACCGTAGGATTCACATTAGAGTAGAAACCATATTCATGGGCATCAAACATATTCCAACTGGTCTTGGGCATCTCTTCGGTTAAGCGAATTTTGATAATTGACTTTGCACTTTTAAAACCATATTTCCAGGGCACTACTATGCGAACGGGTGCGCCATTTTGCTTAGGCAATAACTCGCCATACATGCCAAACGTTAGTAAAGTCAGTGGGTTCATTGCCTCATCTAGCCGCAGGCCTTCACGATATGGCCACTCAATGATAGAACTCTTTACTCCGGGCATCTGCTTACTATCAGCAAGTGAAATGAACTCCACATACTTAGCTGATCCAAGTGGCTCGACTTTGCTCAATAATTTAGATAAGGAATAACCGTCCCAAGGAATCACCATCGACCAACCCTCAACACAACGCATGCGATAAATACGTTCCTCCATGGGGGCTAGCTTTAATAGGGCATCAATATCCAAGGTCTGGGGCTTTTTAACTAGACCGTCAATGGTGATAGTCCAAGGACGCGTCTGCAAACTGGAGGCATAAGCAGCTGGATCGGTTTTATCTGTCCCAAATTCATAAAAGTTGTTGTAGGTGGTCGCTGACTTATATGGCGTCACATCAACTTTGCTGGAATAGAGGGGGTTTGCAGTGGCCGCGAGTTTTTCAGGCGCCATAGCGAGCGCTTCCCGCGAAAACCATGAGGCCAAACTCAGACCAAAACTACCGGCTGCGGCAGCTTTAATTAATTCACGCCGTTGATCAAAAATTGACTTAGGTGTAATTGAGTCCATAAAGATACCTTTATTTTCTTAAACAGCTTCATTTTGCGCTTCTTAAGAATTTATTGCACTACTTTAAATTGAATCTCAACAGTAGAATTAGAATGAAGGATCACAGAAATCAATCACAGTCAAATTCCTATGAGCATACTACCCAATATCGTTATCCTCGGGGATTATGAGTTTGCGCTCCGTCGCTACTCATCTTGGGAAAAAATCGACAAGCTGGCGAACGTCATCATCCACCATGAGCCATTGCGTGGCGAAGCTTTATATCAAGCCACAGAAAATGCGGATGCCATAGTCATTGTTCGTGACCGCACCCCATTTGATAGCGAGTTCATTGCCCGCTTACCAAAATTGAAATTCCTGATGTTTACCGGTATGCGCAATGGGACGCTTGCCTCAGATGCATTGATTTCCAGAAATATTCCGATTGGCTGTACCCCAGGAGGCCCATCAAAAGAAACCACCACCGAATTAACTTGGTCTTTAATTTTGGGTGCATCTAAGCGCTTAATTGATCAAAATAATCTAATAAAAACAGGCGCGTGGCGCAACGAGCATTCTGTGCTACCCATACTTGCTGGTGAGCGTTTAGGCATCATAGGACTTGGCGCTATTGGTAGTCGAGTTGCAAAAGTAGGTATGGCCTTTGGTATGGAAGTAGTTACATGGAGTCCGAATATGACCCATGAAAGAGCCCAAGCAGAAAATGCGAGTTACGTCAGCCTAGAGGAGTTATTAAGAACATCAAAGGTAGTTAGCTTGCATTTGGTATCCAGCCCCAAAACCCAGGACTTATTGGGTGCACAACAACTATCCTGGATGCGACCCGACTCTATTTTGGTAAACGCCTCGCGCTCAGCATTAATCAAGATGCAAGATCTCCCAGCGGCGCTAGCCAAGGGCAGACCTGGTCAAGCGGCTATTGATGTGTTTGATATAGAGCCACTAGCTTGCAACGATCCCTTACGAAACACCGCCAATCTCTTGGCGACACCCCATCTTGGATTTGTTGCTGAGCCTATTTTTCAAACCTTCTCCAAGGGTATTACAGAAACCCTCGAGGCCTGGCTAGAAAATAAACCTATTCCTTATCCTTACTCTCCTTAGTTAGCATGGATAGCCATCAAAAAAAACTGAGCCCCTCCGAACTCTTTACTGGATTTTGTAGAATTGGCCTTTCTGGGTTTGGGGGCGTCTTACCCTGGGCAAGGCGCACTATCGTAGAAAAAGAAAAATGGCTTAGCCCTGAAGAGTTCAGTGCGATGCTGGGCATCTGTCAAATTGCGCCCGGCCCGAATATTATGAATTTAGCGGTTTGTGTTGGCAGTAAATTTGCGGGTGTGCGTGGTGCTGTTGCAGCGGTGACTGGCCTGATGTTCGCACCCATCATCATCGTAGTTCTTCTGGGCATGCTGTATGAGAGCTACAGCTTTATGCCTGCAGTCCAAGGCTTGCTGCGCGGCATTTCTGCAGTAGGAGTGGGGCTCATTGCCAGCACCGGCCTGAAGATGCTTCGCACTGAATTTCGTTATCCACCAATGCTCGTGGCCGTAGCCCTAACCATGATTATTGCGATCTACTTTCATTTAGCACTGGGTTGGGTAGTTCTGATTACCGCCCCATTTGCACTATTAATCGCATGGCGGAAAACAAAGCATGATTAGTCCACTAATTAGTCTTTTCCTAAAACTGTCTGCATTCTCTCTTGTAGCTTTTGGAGGAATTAATGCCCTACTCCCAGTTCTGTTAAAGATTACAGTAGAGCAAGAACACTGGATAGATGTACAAACCTTTTCTGATTTTTTTGCTATTGCCCAGGCTGCGCCAGGGCCAAATGGCCTGATTGTTGCGCTGATTGGATGGAAAGTGAGCGGTTTGCTGGGGGCATTAGTCGCCACCCTGGCCATCTGCTGGCCGTCATCGATCATGATTTTTTTCCTGCAGCGCTACCTCAATAACATGCAAGACTTACGCGCCCAAAGAACCATTCAATTTGCTGCTGGCTCTCTCGCAGTTGGTTTGGTGCTTTCCTCTTCTTGGGAGCTAGCTTTACAGATTGATCAGAGCATGGCTGCTTATGCATTAACAGCGCTCGCGGTAGCTCTCACTCTCTTCACTCGCTGGCACCCACTCTATCTCATTGCGCTTGGCGGCTTACTGGGGGTTTTAGGTTTTATTTAACAATAAAACTCAACATACCAATAGAGCTCATCTCAATCCCATCAATCAGAATCTGAGCTTGCTCATGCTCATCCTGTAGAGCCAAGGTATACAAGGCTGGCCAATAGTGTTCCGGTGTTGGAATGGAAAGATGGGCGGCATCACCAAAATCCTCCCACGCAACCAATGGTGCGTGCTCTCTGGAATGCATGCGTGAAATAAAAAATTGGTTAAATTGATTGGCCCACGGATACACTTTGGCATCATCATGCCAATCAATAGTGCGCAAATTATGCACAACATTGCCGCTACTCAGCATCAAAATATTTTCATCGCGCAGTGGCCGGAGTTGCTTTGCAAGCTCGTAATGCTCACTAGCCGACTTAGATCCATCTAAACTCAATTGCACAACTGGTATATCAGCATGGGGATAAAGATACTTCAGGACAGACCATGCACCATGGTCTAGCCCCCACTCATTCTCTTCAAGCGTGACAGGAATATTCAAAAGTTCTTGCACTCGGTCAGCCAGCGCAGGGCATCCTGGCGCAGGATACTGAACATCGAACAAGGCTTGCGGAAAACCGCCAAAATCATGAATTGTTTTAGGTTTACTCATGGCGGTAACCCAAACACCTCGAGTTACCCAATGAGCAGACACTACCAAAATCGCATCAGGGCGCTTTAGGGATTTTCCTAATGTAGTCCAAGCCGCAGTGTAGCGGTTGGGTTCAAGTGCATACATTGGGCTGCCATGGCCCACAAAGACAGCGGGCTGGCGTTGACTCAACATCAGCTAATTAGCTTAACCAAACACGTAGCCAATATGCGCCGCAACCAATGCAAATAAGATAGCCAAACTAGTAGCAATAGCCAACATCACAACCAAGGTAATGATTTTTTTGTTGATTACTTCTTTAGGCTCGTGTTGCCATTCATTCATATTCAATCCTCTGTCATTCCATTAATCAATGGGTTAATTATCCACTATCGCCCGCGGCCAGCCTTACGCATCATGCCTTTTCCACCCCCAAAACCAGCCTGAGGCCGTCCACCGGCACCTTGCGGGCCTTTGGGCGCCGCTGGGCGGAGGGGAGGCTTGGCCGCTACAGTGCGCACCGGGGTTTTTGTATCAGTTTTCTTATCTTCAGTCACTTTTTGCTCCTATGGATATCATATTGCCATGATTACTGACTATTCTATCCAAGCTATCGCAATAAATGCGATTCCTTTGATTTTCGCCATCACCATCCACGAGGCAGCCCATGGTTATGCTGCCCGCAAATTGGGGGATAACACTGCTTACGTACTAGGGCGCGTTACCCTCAATCCTGCCAAGCACATCGATCCAGTTGGTACTATTTTGCTACCTCTGCTCCTCATTTTAACGGGTTCACCATTTTTGTTTGGTTACGCCAAACCGGTTCCAGTGCGCTTTGATCGCTTACGAAACCCCAAAATCGATTCAATTTGGGTCGCCTTGGCTGGACCAGGGGCTAATTTTATTCAAGCGCTCGTTTGGGCGATTATTTGGGTTTTACTCAAACTGATGGATATTCAGGAGCCTTTCTTTACCAAGATGGCACAAGCCGGGGTGATGTGGAACATTGGTCTGTTGGTCTTCAATTTATTCCCCATTCCACCCTTAGATGGCGGTCGCATTCTGGCCGGCCTATTACCAGCCAGACAATCCATCGCCCTTGGAAGAATTGAGCCCTGGGGATTTTTTATTGTGATGGGTCTGGCCTTTACCGGCATCATTGGAGGCCTATGGATGGAGCCCTTAAGTCATTTTTTCCTTTGGCTCATCAACGCACTAGTTTCGCCTTTATTAATGTTGTTTTAAATGAAAAATAACATCCATTAATGCATACAGGCAAAGCCTTTAGAACCCTATTGCTTTATCGCGTAGGTGCAACGCTGAGTTACCAAGTTTTAATGGTGGCGGTAGGCTGGCATCTTTACAACATTACCAATAGCGTGGTGTCACTTGGGTTGATTGGCCTAGCGGAGCTTGTTCCTTATTTCGCATTCGCCCTCTATGCCGGTCATGCGGTTGATCACTACTCCCGTAAAGCAATCTCAGCAATTGCTTGCCTAGTACATATTGGGGTTGCCCTTTTTTTAGTGGCAATTGCTTTAAATTGGTTTACCAACCCAGTGCCCTTAATCTATACCGCAGTTGCCTTTATTGGTATCGGGCGCGCTTTATTGCGACCCTCTTTTCATGCTCTGTTTGGACAAATTATTCCCAGGGAGCATCTATCACGCTATACCGCCTATTCCACCTCAGCCTTTCAGTTTTGCGTGGTTGCAGGACCCGGCCTAGGTGGCCTAATGATCGGGTTTGCAGGCTTACAGTGGACCTATGGGCTGGCAGCATTCTGCGGATTTATTGGCTTATATGGGGTGAGCTTTATCCAGGCTCACAGAGAAAAAGCAGATCGCCCCACCACGCACTTCGTTAAGAGTTTCTTAGAAGGCTTTCATTATGTTCGCAAACATGAACTTATTCTAAGTATCATGGCGCTGGATATGTTTGCAGTCTTATTTGGAGGAGCGGTTTCCATTCTGCCGGCTTTTGTTAAGGAAGTGCTCAATGGTGGCCCCGAAATACTGGGCATCTTACGTGCAGCACCTGCTGCCGGCGCCGCCATTGTTGGAATCTATTTAGCACGCCGCCCACCACTATCGGACTCTGGTAAACAACTCTTTATTTCTGTTTTAGGTTTCGGGCTAGCCATCATTGCCTTTGGCTTTTCAAGCACTCTCTGGCTTTGCGCTTTTTTCCTCTTTATTTCAGGATGTTGTGACTCGTATTCGGTAGTTATTAGAACCAGCATCATGCAATTAACTACACCAGATCATATTCGTGGGCGAGTCAGCGCAATCAATGGCATCTTTATCGGCTCATCGAATGAATTGGGTGCTCTAGAGTCTGGAATTGCGGCTAGCTTAATGGGCTTGGTTCCCTCAATTGCTTTTGGGGGATTCATCACTATTCTTGTGGTACTGGCAACCTATCGACTAGCGCCTCATTTGCGCACCCTGCATTTAAAAGACCTCTCTTAACACCACATGCATGAGGGTTAAGCAGCCCGCATATCCCCCATTACGGCGCAGAACAAATATCAGGACGGCAGCTCACATTATTAGATAATGGCAACGTGAAGAAAATAGCTCAACATCCATTCATCCTCAAGAAAAGAGGGTTACAGCTTTTAGTAGCATGTACATTTGCCCTAATTCAATTCATTGGTATAGGTGTTTTTAATCGTGCACTGGCTCAAACCACGATAGATAATAAAAAACCACAGGTTCATAAGCGCACCCATAGTCAAAGCACTAAGCAAATGGGTCTCAAGGACTTATCGTCGCGCGCCCCAGCCATGAGCATGAGCCTCAATCCCGAATTATTCCAGCGCAAAAGCGCCAACTCCTTAACGGGCGATATCGATGGGAATTTGGATTATCGAATTGAACGCGGCTGCCTAGCTAGAAGCTTCTTTGAAGATAATTTACCCGCTAAGGTTGGCATTACCGACAAACCATTTTCTGAGTTTTTTAAAGAGCAAACCAAAACTTTTTTTGATCATATGCGTGGTAACTGCATTCCTTATGCAGTGGCATTTGGCACTCGCAATCGCTTTGACTCTCTGAGCATCATGAATGGCCCTATCCAAGATAGCAAAACCGAGATTTGGACTTTTACTCCGCTTGCTGCCGGTGGCTATCTAATTGAGCAAGACTATCTCAAAGATGAAGCAAAGCGTTTCACCGAAATAGATATCTCCTTACGCGATGTTTTATATGACCCTCGAAAGGTGGGCGACAAACTACCTGTTGAACTTGTTTGGGAACTAAATTCTTTAATAAAACAAATTTACCCTGAGGATAGTAATTCTCTTGAAAATACCAACAGTGTTGTGAGATTAATTGTTGATTTTGGTGATCGTGAACATTGGGCGCAAATTTGGGCGGCTGAAATTATTGACCCATCCAATGGTGAAGTATTTTCAAGTGCCTACTGGCTGGAACGCGGCGACATTCCAGGTGGTTTTTATACCGCCACCGGTGAAGCTCTGGAACGCTCTTTCTGGACAAACCCCTTAAGCTATCGAAGGATCTCTAGAGGTGTAGGACAAGTTCCAGTAACTGGCAGTAGAAAATCATCCAAATCAACTAAATCAACTGTTGTTGCCTCAAGCAAAACCAAAATGGGTAATCCACCTGGTCAGCGCTATCGTGCTCATATGGGGATTGATTACGCCGCTCCAATTGGTACGCCTGTATTTAGCGTAGCAAATGGCAAAGTGGTTCACCTTGGGTATAGCGGTGCGTATGGCAATTTGATTGTTCTGGAACATGCCGGCGGCTATCACACTTACTATGCCCATCTGAGCAGTTTTAATCCAGAACTAGAGATGGGCAATGAAGTGAGGCGTGGCGTTGAAATCGGCTCCGTTGGAACCACTGGAAGATCAACTGGGCCACACCTACATTTTGAATTAAGAAAAGATGGGGTATATGTTGACCCTTACTCTCCTCGCATGCAGCTCGATCTCTGGTTAATGCGAGATGGAGATAGTAGCGGCCTCACACGAGAAATTCTGCTGCTGGGCACCCCCATTAAGAACTAATCTGCCCTACCCTAAAACCAAGACTGGTAGCTTGGAGTGTACGATGACCTCATGTGTTTCACTGCCCAAGAGGAATCCTGTAATGCCGGTACGCTTATGGGATGCCATGACGATCACATCTGCTTTTGCTTTCTTGGCGCCATCCAAAATGCCTTCTGCTAAATTTGAATTCGAGATGTGTACTGATTTAGCATTTATCTCGGCACCCAATTGAGCGCTAGCCTTTTTAAAAACCTCTTTAGCAAAAGCATCGCAAGCGCTTAAGTGCTCCTTCTGGGTAATGCTGTAGCCCATGGTGCTATCGGAATAAACCAAGGGAGGCGTGGGATCTGAAACATATACCAAGGTAATTAATGCGCCATCACTTTTTGCTAAGGCAGCTACTTTTTTGAGTGCTTTTTTGCTTACATCTGAACCATCTACCGGTACCAATAAATGCTTAAACATATAAACCTCCTGTAAATTCAACTATGAAACACATCCATACCTCATAATGTTAATTATGTCCCCTTTATTGCGCAAAGGAAATCGAAAGTGCTGACATACCTTACGGTTTATTTTTCCTTCCTAGTGAGCCTAGTTGCCATTGATTTAATTTGGCTTTTGGGAATAGCTAAAAATCTCTATCGAGATGACATGGGCACCCTCATGTCTGGTGAGCCCAAACTATTTGCTGGCCTCGCCTTTTATATTCTGTATGCGTTGGGCGCAAGTATTTTTGTCATCATTCCGGCCCTCTCAAAACAGTCTTGGTTATCCGCCTTGCAATATGGAGCCCTGTTTGGCTTCTTCTGTTACATGACTTACGACTTAACCTGCTTGGCCGTGATACGAGATTTTTCAACCAGGCTGGCCATCATTGATATGGTTTGGGGCAGTTGCGTTTCTGCATTAGCAGCTCTGATTGCATATCACCTGGGTAATCGAATGGGCTAATAAAGAGCCTCTTTCTAATCCGTCATTCATGTTCTTTTACCCAAAAATAGTCAACTCCTTTAAGGGCTATGATCGAGCGCTCTTTTTAAAAGATGTTTTTGCTGGCTTAACTGTTGGCGTAGTGGCACTTCCGCTAGCAATGGCTTTTGCGATTGCCAGCGGACTAAAACCTGAAGCAGGCATTTTTACAGCCATTATTGCAGGTGGATTCATTGCCCTACTGGGTGGCAGTCGCGTGCAAATTGGCGGCCCAGCCGGGGCCTTTATTGTGATTGTCTATGGCATTGTCGATCGCTATGGCGTCTCCAACCTCTTGCTGGCCACGGCCATGTCGGGTATTTTTTTATTTTTGATGGGTGTGTTTCGTCTCGGTACATTGGTTCGCTTTATACCGATTGCGGTGATTATTGGTTTTACTAATGGCATTGCATTCTTAATTGGTTTATCTCAGATCAAAGAGTTCTTTGGTTTATCAATTGCCAAGATGCCCGCTGAATTTTTTAATGCAATCCATGCCCTGTATGCTGCTGCCGATACATTAAATCCTTTTGCATTAACACTTGCGCTGGCCAGTCTTGCTATTTTGGTGATTTGGCGGGTATTTCAGAGCCGTTTAGGATGGTTAGGGCATATTCCAGGAACTGTCATTGCGATGATCTTTGCCACCATCATCACTGCCGCATTTAGTTTGCCGGTTGACACTATAGGAAGTCGCTTTGGCGGTATTCCATCTGGCTTACCAAGCTTTGAGTGGATTCCGATCAACTGGAGTACTTCACAATTTGTCATTACACCCGCACTCACTCTTGCATTACTTGGCGCAATTGAATCCCTGCTGTGTGCCAGGGTTGCAGACGGCCTCATACATGACCGGCACAACTCCAATCAAGAGTTAATGGCGCAAGGCATCGCCAACTTGATTTGCCCCTTCTTTGGCGGTATGCCGGCCACCGGCACCATTGCACGCACCGTCACCAATATACAAAGTGGTGCCACCACCCCCATCGCTGGTATCGTGCACTCTCTTACCCTGTTGATCATTGTGTTATTAGCAGCACCATTAGCGAAAGAAATCCCCCTCGCCTGTCTTGCCGCTATCTTGATGTATGTAGCCTGGAATATGGGCGAATGGAAAAAGTTTTTTGAGCTCAGGCAATTTCGCCTGCCTTATCGCCTCACTATGCTCAGCGTATTTTTCTTAACCGTCATACTTGATCTCACAGTAGCAGTTCAAGTAGGTCTATTGTTAGCGTTTGTCACTTTCATTTACCGCATCTCTAGCCTTTCTCGCTGCGAGCGTACGAATACCCATGATTTTCCTGAATTAGAAAATCAACAAGGAAAAATAGACGCATATCGAATTTATGGCGCTATCTTTTTTGGTGCGGTCAAATTAGTAGAAACCATTGAAGACAATTTACCTAGTGATGCGCTCATTCTAGATTTGAAGAATGTGATCTATATTGACTCATCAGGCATGGAGGCGATTCTTGAATTAAACCGTCTGTGCAAAGCCAATCAAATCAAACTAATTATTTGCGGCCTAGAACATCAACCTCATGGTATATCAGTGCGCAGTGGCTTCATTGAGTCTTTGGCGCCCAATTGTTTATTTGCGAACCTAAAAAATGGTATTGAAGCAGCCCTAAGTAATACAGAAGCCACCTTTTAATAAAGCCACAGGAAGTACCCAAGCTCGATATAAACCAAAAGCGCCTGCAGCGAACAATAAACTCGCCGCTAAATAACGCACCCAACTATATTGAGCAAATTGAGTTAAGACCGCTGAAAATTTAGAGATGAGCAGTAAGTTAGGCAGTGTACCCAAACCAAAAGCTAGCATTAAAGTGGCGCCAGTCAATACATCCCCAGATAAAAATGCCAAGGGCAGAACGCTATAAACCAGCCCGCAAGGAACCAAACCCCACAACATACCGCTAAACCAGCGAGACGAACCGCTAGCGAAATGCCCCAGATATTTAGCCCAATAACCGGCCACTGTTGAACTAAACCACCGACTACCCGGCAAAGATCTGCTCGGTCTTTGTTGTAGCAAGCGATAGGCCATGAATATCAAAATGACAGAAGTGAAAGCAAATAAGGGTCTCTGTAGGGGAATGATATTTTGCTGCCATACTGCCACGCCAATCGCTGCAGCGATCGAGCCCAATAAGACGTAGGTGGTTAAACGCCCTAAGTGCATGATTAATTGAAGATAAAACAGTTGAGAGGGGGTTTGGAGCGGCCTAGCAATCTGAATAGGTCGCTCAATTGCTGCCGCAATCCCACCGCACATTAAGGCGCAATGCCAACCACTCACGAGGGCACCCAGGAAAACCGCCAATAGTAGACTGCTAGTGAGCATAAATACCTGTCGAAATATGCATTAATGAAAGGTTAGGATTCACCCTAATAGCATAAACTTGTCTGATAATTAGATCCATCATGAATTTCTATCACTCTGATAATCCCGCCAGCAAATGCTCAGTATGTGTATTGGGACAGTTTTGCTTACCAGTCGGAATTACTGCAAGTGATATCAGCAAAATTGATACGCTCGTCAAAGAAAGAGTACACCTCAAAAAAGGGGAAAGTCTATATCGCCATGGTGATCCGCTCAGCTCAGTTTACAGTGTGCGCTTTGGTACTCTGAAAACAGAATATGCTCTAGAAGACGGACGCCAACAAGTCATTGGATTTCATCTACCGGGTGAAATTATCGGCTTAGATGGCATTGGTGAGGGTCAGTATCAATCCGAAGCAATTGCGGTAGAGGAAAGCGAAGTCTGCATTATTCGCTACGAAGCTTTTGAGGACCTGGCTCGCCAAATACCGGCACTGCAACAGCAATTTCACCGCATTCTGAGTCGCGAACTCACACAAGACCAACGCCACCTACTCTCCCTAGGAACCATGCGCGCTGAAGAGCGCTTGGCAGCTTTTTTGCTCAATTTATCACAACGTTTAGCTGCCCGAGGCTACCTCAATCATGAATTTGATTTACCAATGAGTCGCGTGGAAATTGCTAGCTATCTGGGAATTCAGATTGAGACTGTAAGCCGCATGCTTTCTCGTTTTGCTGAATCGGGGTTAGTGCAAATCAAACAGCGTCACATCAAACTCATTGATGTGGACGGACTCTACGAACTTGCCGGAATACCAAATCCTGAACGAGCCCGTATCCTCAAAAAAATACCGTAAGCCCTACAAGAGCCCTCGATCTTTTCCAGCACTATCGGTATCAATTCCAGGCAATATATAAGTGGTTAAGGCGCTTGAAAGCGCGCAGAAAATCCAAATAGCAAAAAATCCCAAGGTATAAATACCCTCATCAGAAATATTCGGATGATGACCAAAAAATACCAAATCGTCGGGCTGGACAAAGCTAAATAGAAATCCCTCTGCGAGACCAGAAACCAAAAAGGATGGCCAAAGAATCCAAAGGAGGATGCGGTATTTCACTTGCTAACCTGCTCAACTTTAAGACCCTGCTTGACGATCCCCTCATGCAAGGAAACATCCGCGTAAAGGTTATAAGCCAACCAAATAGTAATTGCGCAGCCAATCACAGCTATTGCTGGTCCACTAATTAATAGCCAAGGCCAAAGCTGTTTCCACCAGGGTTTATTGCTCTCTTGATATGACATGCTCACCTCTCCATCTTTCGCTGTAAGGCTTAACGGGGAATAATAAAACTAGATTTTTCATCACGCGTATGAATGATTAATTTTGCACCATCCTGCTCTTGCGCACTAACATCAAACTGAATTGGGTAAGTTCCCGGCGCATCTTGACCAATCTTTGCACTTACTTTAACCGGCAATAGTTGGTTGCTTGCTGGCTCAACGATGATTTCTTTCACTTCATTGCCTTGCGAATTGAGAATCATCAGATCCTCCAGCCCCTTGGCTTGCATGCTCACCTTCAGTGGATGCTCAGATGCATTCATCATCTGAATTCGATAGACATTCTCAATGCGAGCACCATCCACCTCGCGTGCCAAAGCTCCGCGATCACGCATCACATCGACTCTCAAGGGATTACGGGTCACGAGAGAAAACATGAACGCCGACGTTAATATCACAATAAAGGCGGTATAAATCAATACACGTGGTCGCAAAATATGTCGAATTGCGCTTTGATTGGACTCCTTAAACTCAACTGCATTCTCGGTGGTGTAGCGAATTAAACCTTTTGGATAGTTGACTTTTTCCATCACCTGATTGCAGGCATCAATGCAAGCTCCGCATCCGATGCACATATATTGCAAGCCATCCCGAATATCAATGCCCGTGGGACATACCTGAACGCAGATGCTGCAATCAACACAATCACCCAAACCTAAGGCAGTATGATCTACGGACTTGCTGCGACTCCCACGCGGATCGCCGCGTACCTTATCGTATGTAACTAAAAACGTATCCTTATCAACCATCACACTCTGGAAGCGCGCATAGGGGCACATATATTTACAAACCTGCTCGCGCATAAAGCCTGCATTGCCCCAAGTTGCAAAAGCATAAAAACAAAGCCAGAAAGTCTGCCAAGGTCCAAGCGTCAGGTGCACAAGCGCCGCACCCAAACTATCGATTGGGGTGAAGTACCCTATAAAAGTAAACCCAGTCCAAAAAGCGATGAGAAGCCAGAGGAAATGCTTGGTGACCTTTAAACGCCACTTCCGGAAACTCCATGGCCATTCCTCCCCATCTAGGCGGATGCGGGCAAAACGATCGCCCTCAACCTGGCGCTCGATCCACATAAAAATTTCGGTATAGACCGTTTGCGGACATGCGTAACCACAAAACAGGCGTCCTGCGATTGCCGTAAATAGGAAGAGCGCAAGAGCTGAAAGAATCAACAGTAGAGTCAGGTAAATAATATCCTGTGGCCACAACACCAGGCCAAAGATATAAAACTTACGCTGCACCAAATCAAAGAGAATAGCTTGACGACCATTCCAACTTACCCAAGGTAATCCATAAAAGAGTAACTGGGTAGCAATGACTAGGATAAGACGCCAACGCGCAAAGAGGCCTGAAACAGAACGAGGGTAAATCTTTCGCCGGACCTCATAAAGAGATTCCTCTATTACATCAATTGGAATGGGCTTCCCCACCGGCGAATTTTCTAACATTTATTGCTTTGATTGAGAAGGCTTATTGTTAGAGAGACTCCATACATAAGCAGTTAAGAGTTGAATTTTTTCAGGACTTAATACTTTGTCTTGAGCGGGCATCACACCATTTCTGCCTTTGAGCAGTGTTTCGGTAATAGTATTCTCAGAGCTACCGTATAACCATGTTTTATCGGTTAAGTTAGGTGCGCCAATAACAATATTGCCCTTAGCATCTGCGCCATGGCAAGCAACGCAATATGTCTTAAACACTTCAGCACCCCTAGCTGCTTTTAAATCATCTACAGGCAGACCGGAGAGGCTACGAATGTAATTTGCAACATCTTTAATTTGTGCACTAGTGAGAACCGCTCCAAATGCAGGCATTGCTCCTCCGCGGCCATAAGTAATTGTTGCCTTAATGTTCTCTGGAGAACCGCCATAAAGCCAGTCACCATCGGCGAGGTTTGGAAAGCCTTTAGCTCCACCGGCATCAGAACCATGGCACTGGGCACATGAATTTAAGAATAAACGCTGACCCATTTCGAGGGCTTTTGGATCGGCAGCTACGTCAACAATATCCATATTGACGTACTTGGACATCACCGGCTTTAACTCCTCATTCGATGTTTCCATCGACTGCATCAAAGAGCCACGGGTGCTATAGCCCATGATTCCAGGAAAAGAGCCTAGACCTGGAAAGAGTACTAAATATACCAAGCCAAAAATACAGGAGAACAAGAACATCCACATCCACCAACGTGGCAATGGGTTATTTAACTCCCGTAAATCTCCATCCCATACGTGGCCGGTATCTGCCACTTCGCCATCCGGCGTATGAACGACCTTGACTTTGCGTTGAGAAAATAAGAGCCAAATACACCAAAAAATACCTAATAGAGCCACTAAGGCAATGTAAGTACTCCAGCCACTACTAAGAAAGTCACTCATGATTCGTCCTTACTAAATTCATCTGGAATATCGAATGGAAGTTCGGCAGACTCTTGATTGGCCGTCTGTCTTTTAGACGACCAAGCCCACCACACAATTCCTATAAAAAAAATCAAACCAATTACCGTGGAAGCGGCGGATAAATAGGGGGTTATGTCTTGCATGACTATTTAGTTGTTAAGTACCTACTTAACAACTACCTCATCTATAGTGATGTAACGGCGATTAATTCCAAGTCCCTGAAGATAGGCAATTAAAGCATCTAACTCTGTCTTGCCTTCCAGCTCCTTGGATGCATTGGCAATCTCATCATCGGTATAAGGAACACCCAATCGACGCATCGCCAGCATGTGTGACGAAATACTAGATGCATCAGCAGGACTCTTGGCCAACCAGGGGTAGCTTGGCATGATGGACTCGGGCACTACATCCCGCGGATTATTTAAATGAATTTGATGCCACTCATCGGAGTAGCGCCCTCCAACACGCGCCAAATCTGGACCGGTACGCTTACTACCCCACAAGAATGGATGATCAAATACAGATTCACCAGCCAAGGAGTAAGGCCCGTAACGCTCAACCTCAGATCGCAGAGTACGAATTTGCTGCGAGTGGCAGTTCACGCAACCTTCCCGCTGATACACATCACGCCCAGCTAAACGCAGTGCGGTGTAAGGCACTACACCTGGGCTTGGCTCTGTAGTGGAGTGCTGGAAGAACAAAGGGATAATTTGCACTAAGCCAGCAAAAGAAACAGCAATGATTGTGCAAATGATTAACCAACCCACATTCTTTTCAATGGTTTCATGGGAAAAGAATTTATTTTCTTGAGACATTTTCTTCTCCTGATTAGTGTTGAATGGTTAATGGGATTGGAGGATTCACGAACTTTTTACCTTGAACGGTTTTAAATACGTTGTAAGCCATCAATAGCATGCCTGCGAAGTAGCAAAGCCCCCCAACTAAACGAATGACATAGAAGGGATAGGTCGCTTTGACAGACTCAACAAAGCTATAAGTCAAAGTTCCATCAGGCTCAAAAGCTCTCCACATCAAACCTTGCATAACACCTGCGATCCACATTGCAGCAATATATAAAACCACACCGATTGTTGCGATCCAGAAATGCAACTCAATCCAACGGGTGCTGTACATATCTTTTTGACCCACTAAGCGAGGAATTAAATAGTACAAAGAGCCAATTGTGATCATGCCAACCCAGCCCAGTGCACCAGAGTGCACGTGACCAATCGTCCAGTCTGTGTAGTGAGACAGACTATTGACGGTCTTAATCGACATCATTGAACCTTCAAACGTAGACATGCCGTAGAAGGACAAAGCCACTACTAAGAACTTTAAGATAGGGTCGCTACGTAATTTATACCAGGCACCCGACAAAGTCATGATGCCGTTGATCATGCCACCCCATGATGGTGCCAACAAAATCAAAGAGAAAACAGTACCAAGAGACTGGGTCCAGTCAGGCAATGAAGTGTGCTGCAGATGGTGAGGGCCTGCCCACATATATGTAAAGGTTAAGGCCCAAAAGTGGACAACTGATAAACGATAGGAGTAGATGGGGCGCTCAGCTTCCTTTGGAATGAAGTAATACATCATCCCCAAGAAGCTCGTAGTCAACATAAAACCAACTGCATTATGACCATACCACCACTCAACCATCGCATCTTGCACTCCCGAGTATGCGGAATAGGATTTCCAAAGACTTGCAGGCATCTCCAAATTATTAAAAATATGAAGAATGGCAATTACCAAGATATAAGCACCGAAGAACCAATTCGATACATAAATATGTTTTGTTTTGCGTTGAATAATCGTGCCAAAAAAAACAATTGCATATGCAACCCACACAACGGTAATCAATAAGTCGATAGGCCATTCAAGCTCTGCATATTCTTTGGAGGAGGTAATACCCAGCGGCAAAGTCACTGCTGCTAAAACGATGACTGCTTGCCAACCCCAAAAAGTAAAGGCAGCCAATTTATCGCAGAATAGTCGCGTTTGACAGGTTCGCTGAACAATATAGTAGGACGCGGCAAATAAGCCTGAGCCACCAAACGCAAAAATCACTGCATTGGTATGTAATGGGCGCAAACGTCCAAAACTAAGCCAAGGGATGTTAAAAGTAATTTCTGGCCAGATGAGTTGGGCTGCGATGATAAGCCCCACCAGCATGCCAACAATTCCCCAAAGTACGGTAACCATGGCAAATTGACTGACAACCTTGTAGTTAAAGGTATCTTGATTACTCCCCACGGTAATTCCCATGGTCTCTCCTTTTGTTGTGACCAAACAGCGACATAATCCAAATAGACTGGATTGATTATCAAAGCAAGGTCTTGGAGCCGGTTTGATCTATATCAAACAGGATGGGACTAATACAAATTTGATGGAAAACCCTAATCAATCTAAGCAAAGCCAAGGAGATTAGTCGGGTAATTGATCTGGGTTCTCTTTTACCTGCTTTAAATCAGGCGTATCGTCATCCATCAAAATAGCTTGGCCAGGTCCATTGACGTCGTCATACTGACCACTTTTTACTGACCAGCGTAGTAACCAGGCAGAAAAGGCCACTAAACCTAAAGACAAGGGAATGAGCAAATACAGACTTTCCATGTGAGTAGTCTAAGCCTTTCTTAAACGCCAGGCATTTAAAGTAACCGCTAAAGACGATAGTGACATGCCGATGCCAGCTACCCAAGGATTGACCCACCCCATCATGGCCGCCGGAATAGCCAATGCGTTATAAACAAATGCCCAGATTAAATTCTCTTTAATGATGAACTGCGTTTTATCAGCCAATAAAAGTGTTTTAGCCAAAGGACTCAAGGAACTGGCTGTCAAGATTGCGTCAGCACCTGCTGATGCAAGCGGTGCACCAGATCCAACAGCGATCGAAACATCCGCCTTAGCAAGCAAAGGAGCATCATTAACGCCATCGCCAATAGCCCAAACAAGGCGCCCTTCTGTTTGCAGCGCCTTGATGAAGTCATACTTATCCTCAGGACTACATCCACCACGGTAACTTGTAATGTTGAGCTTCTCAGCCCACCAAGCGACGGTGGCAAGGTCATCGCCCGATATTAAGTGAATAGTAATTTTTCTCGATTTTGCAGCATTCAATAAATCACTTAACCCCGCTCTCGGGGTATCCAAGAAAACAAAGCTGGCAATCAGGCCTCGCTCATCAACCAAGTGCACCTGCCCATATTGACCTGCAGCAGGATCTTGCATGACGCCAGTCCATGCTGCGCTACCCAAGCGATAAGCCCCACACCTTAAACCCTTACCCAATTGATTGGTGATTTCATCTCTGAGAATTGGTAGATTCAGTCGACGTAGCTGGGTGGCGCGCAATAAAGATAGAGCCAAAGGATGGCGTTGACCCACTTCCATCGCACTGGCAAGCGCGAGCGCATCTTGCTCGGTATAGTCATTGCGCAGATTCATAATTTGTGTAAGTTCTGGCTCACCCATCGTCAATGTTCCCGTCTTGTCCAACACCAGGTCAGTTGTCTTCACCAAGCCTTCCAAGACATGCCCCCTCACAATCAGCAAGCCCAAGCGGGTAACTGCGCCTTGGGCTGCAGCCATGGCGGTAGGAACGGCCAAGGACAAGGCACATGGGCAACTCGCTACTAATACCGCTACCAATACAGTCCATGCACGACTTGGATCTATATATAGCCAAATTAAGGAGGAGAGCACTGCACTGAATAACAAAAAACACACAAAATAAGCAGCCCACTTTTCAGCAAGGCTAACCATTAAAGGCTTTGCAATCAATGCCTGATCAAGAAGTGAGGCAATTCCTGCAATTCGAGTAGATTGCCCCACCGCATCAATTCTCATAAAGATTGGATTGAGGATGTTGTGGGTGCCAGCATACAAACAATCCCCCACTTTTTTATCAATCGGCTTAGATTCACCAGTTAATAATGATTCATCTACAGCACTTTCTGATTCCAACAAAATTCCATCCGCTGGAATAATCTCACCAGGAGAAACACGTAGTACCTCTCCAGGATGGCAGTTGACAACCGGAACGACTTCAATCGTTTTTAAGTCAGGATATGCCAAAGTCCGCTCGCAAGTAGCGGGCAACTGTTTTGCTAAGGCCTCTGCCCCGCCTTGGGCATCTTGCCGAGCCAACAACTCCACATAACGCGCTGCCAAGATAAATGCTACAAACATAGTGATTGAATCAAAGTAACTTTGACCCAAACCCGTCAAGAGGTTAATTGTTCCAGCCAAAAATGCGAGAGCCAAGGCTAAAGCGATTGGCACATCCATACCCAACATGTGTGTTCGCGCAAATGAATGAACACTGCGCCATGCCGATTGGAATATAGGGCCAGCTGAATACACCATCACTGGCACAGTTAAAACCCAGCTTGTCCAACCTAATAGCAGATCGTATTCGGCTGGAATACGCTCCTGACTAACATAAGTTGGCCAGGCATACATCATGACCTGCATCATGCCCAATAGCGCTACCCCGACTCTAGTGAGGAGTTGACGCTTTTCCTTTTTAGCCTTTTCTTGCGAGAGAGAAGGTTCGAATGGCCATGCCTCGTATCCAATACGCTCTATCTCAAATAACAAGCGCGCCAAACTTGTTTTGTCTGACTCATAAATCACTTTTGCTTTTTGGGTAACGTAATTAATTTGCACATCACGCACCCCCAATATCCTACGTAAATGCTGCTCACATAACCAGACACAAGCAGCACAGCGAATTTTTTCTAAGCGCAGTGTCGTCTCAAGCAATCCTAACTCACCACTTGGACGGGTATAACGCCCCCGTAAAGAGAGATCGTCATATGCCAATAAGCTTGCAGGAATTTCGTTACGAGCTAAATACTCAGCCGGCTTCTCACTACTTTGTGCGCGCCTGGCATAAAACACTTCTAGACCTTCCCCATGAATTGTTTGCGCAATTGCCATGCAGCCAGCACAACAGAAAATCCTAGAAATACCTCCGAATTGCGCCTTATATTCATCCTGCGGTAAAACCAATCCACCGCAGTGATAACAAGAGCTGGGCGCAAAAGAATCTTTCATGAATTCGTTTTCAACCTACCTGACCAACCATGACGACGTTCATAGAGAACAAATAAAACACCCCAAATCACAACTGAAAAATAAGCCCATACCCAAGAGATTTGTGAATGTTTTGAGGCGGACAGATCCAATACAAAACCAAATAGTGCAGGCCCCAGCATACCGCCACCAAATCCCATCAGGGAGTGCAGGCCCATTGCAGCGCCTTTGATATTTTCCTGAGCGCTAATCACCAGGCCAGCAGTCAGTGTTGCAGAATCAGCCATGATGAAAACAGTATGCGCTATTGCAAGCACCACAATCACCCACCAAGATTGGCCGGTGGATAAGGCGAGAACGATACCCATCACTGCGCTGCCAAGCATCACTAGGCAGATCCATTTTTGCCGACCCATACGTAAGGCCATTTCATTTCCAAGAATAGAGGAAGGAACGCCAAAGAAATTGACTAAACCAGCCAAGGTGGTAGCAGCAAAAATAAAACCATCACCGGATACAGTAGCGCAAAATCCAAAAAAGGCTACGATCCAACTGCGAGATGCAAAGAGTTCAATACAGTGGGCGGTATACCCAAATATAAAACCAGCTGCATTTTTATCTTTTAACACCTCCCGCCATTTAGCAATCGGGAAAATATCGCGCAAACGAATATGTATGGGGCCATTCCATTTTTCATGGGTAAGGGCAGGTATAAAGCAAAGAACGATCAAAAAAGCACTTAGAGGGCCCAGAGCAATCAAGCCAAAGACATAACGCCAACCCAGTCCATGCAAGATCCAGCCGGATGCTAAATAAGAGATACCTGTACCAATACCAAAAAACGCAGTGTAAAAGGCAATATGGCGCGTTAGTTCACCAGCCTGAATACGATCGGATAATATTTTCAATCCCGGCATATAGGTGCCCGCTAGACCAGCCCCATTTAACACCATAAAACAGAGCCCTGTTTTAAAGCCACTTGCAAATAAACCCATTCCAAGCAAGCCAGCACTAGCTGATAGCGCGCCAAGCAGATAGACCTTGCGTGCATCAATCCGATCAGTTAGTGCGGTAGCCAATGGAACGATCAGCATATAACCAAAAAAGAAGGCGCTTGCTATTAAACCTGACTGCAAATTACTTAATTGCCATTCCACTTGCAAGGGCATGAGAACTACTGCATAACACCCAAAACCAAGCAAGCCACAGGTTTGTGCCAGGAGCATAAAAGGGGTATACCCAATAGAGCGAAAACGCATCGTATTTATTGCTGGCTACTCTTGGGTGAATCTTGAAAACCGTTGGATCTAAAAGTAAGCACCAAGGTGTCTCGGTGTCCATAATCCCCAATTGGCTGAATTGGCGTGGACTCATGAATCATGCGTTCGTCATTCATTAACAATAAAGACCAAGGTTCAGTTAAGGTAAAACGTAAGCCAGCTGATCCAGCAGATTCAAAGATACGAGTTTCGCCACCCTTAATATTGACTCGATCAAGCAAAAATACTGCTACAAAATCAACGCCATCGCGATGAGCCCCCTCTGGAGTTGGCCTACCGATTCCATCGGTTGTATCTATCCGAAATTGATGGGCCTCGATAAACCACGTATTTACTGGCTTAAGACTGCTCAAGAGATGAGCCATTCCCAATAATAGAGATTGCCAGGCCGAATTATTTTCGACATCAGGCGAGATGGGATCGAACCACCGCTCTATCCCACCATGCAGGGCATTATAAGAAACAGACTGCCAATGGGCTCGATGTGGCACCCTCTGTAAAACGCCACTCTTAACCTCATAACTTCCATGGCGACGATAACGGTAACGCCCACCATCTCGTAAATAAGGGTCACGGGGCATACCTTCCCAGGTAACTGCAAGACTTTGGAGATCGGCTAGAGAGGTATGTGTTATTTGCGCGACACTATCAGCGCCGATGATTACATAGCCCTGGCTTTTTAAGGAGGGAATGATCTCGCCAACTGGAGTCAAGAGAGGCGCTAAGTTTGCGATAGTCATGGGCTTATTTTAGGGCAATCAGTAAGGGCTTCAATAAGCGCCTATTCATCGTTTTTAAACATAGCAGGCGTTTGATTCGCTGCGCTATATAAATTGAGTCTGACACGGACATTGGCAACATGCCCCTTTAAGTCATAGAGCTCTTTGGCATCTAAGGCAGATACCTTGATATTGTCAACACGACGCTCAATGTCAGCAATTTTTTGATAGTTCTCAATTTCCATATTCAGATTGCTAGCATTTTTTTCAACCGCCTTAAGCTCTTCGTACACTCTAGAAAGCTTTAGACGTAAAGCAAAATTTTTGATTGCAGGCACATAGGTAAATACGGGGATCAAAATAACCAAAAGAGGAATAACAATTTTGACAAAACGCCCCACCCAAACTGCAGTCCAGAATGGCAAATGACGATGCAAGAATGAGGGACCATCATTGAGGTAAATTTCTGCATCAGCCTGTAATGGAAAATCCAAGTTTTCACCGGAAGGGAATTGATGTGCTTTTTGTAAATGCGAATATGTTTTGAGAATATCGTAGGTATTGCTTAACAAAAGCGTGACCAAAGCCGGACTCATATCATCATGCCCCACTAAAGTAGCCGTAGGAGCAAGCACTGTGATATCTCGACTTGGAAGATCATGCTCAATACTTAATAAGCCGCGAGGCACATTGACTCGGGCTAAATAAGGCAAGCGCCTTGAATAAGCCTCAGCCTGATCAAAGCTCATCAGACGAATGCCTGGGACTTTGTAAAACTCTTGCAGCAAGGGCGCCTCGGCAGCGCTAACCAATATCACCACATCGAGCTCCCCCCTCTTGAATTGCTCTAGGGCTTTTTCAGGGTTTAGCATCTCCGCATGAAAATCACTTTTTTCAAGCCCACCCTCATGAAGCAATGCATTACTCAATACCAGAGTACCACTCCCGATATTACCTATAGAAACACGCTTTCCTTTTAGCTGACTTAAGACACTTAATTCGCCTTTTTCCTGAGCGAAAGACGATGGCCTATACCAAACCCACATAGGCTCATAAAACATACCTGCAATAGAAACTAAATGCGGGTACTGGGCTACGTCTGCTACCCCACCCTGAATCAATGCAAAATCAACTTTTGACTTTGGGTCACTTAAAAGTTTTAAATTATCTAAGGTGCCGCCTGTCGAGCGCACTTTGAGCTCGACACTTTCTTTGGCTAATTCTTGCTTCAGTCGTTCGCCAAAGTGGTAGTACAGCCCAGTTGGAAAGCCCGTAGCAATTTCAATCTTCTTGGGTGGTGGAATCATGATCCACAAAGCACTAAACAATAAGCCAATCAATACCAAGATCGCCACTCCAATGGCAATAGGATTACGTCGATAGCGTCGAATCATGTTCATAAGGTCTCTTTTTCTTTTAATTATGCCCGCTTCATCAGATCAGATCTCGATTCAAAAGGAGGCACAAAATCAAGATAAGATAATGCTTTTTAGGCTCTTCTGGCGATATCAATGACTACAGCACAAAATAGAGTTGCCCTCATCACAGGCGCAGGCACCGGAATTGGTAAGGCTGCAGCCAAAGCACTGCTTCAAGGAGGGTATCAAGTGGTTCTTACTGGTCGCACTCTAGACAAGCTAGAAAAGGCCATTACAGATATCGGCGGTAACAGCGAAAACTGCTTAGCAGTCGGCTGTGATGTTGGCAAGCCTGGGGATGTAAAACATCTTTTTGAATCCCTAAAAGTGAAGTTTGGACGCATTGATGTACTTTTTAATAACGCTGGCATGGGCGCCCCAGCCATTCCCATGGAAGATTTAAGCTACGAGCAATGGACTAGCGTAGTCAATGCCAATCTGACGGGAGCCTTTTTATGCTCCCAAGCAGCAATTCGCATGATGAAAGACCAAACACCCCAAGGTGGCCGCATCATCAATAATGGATCGATTTCAGCTTCAGCACCACGCCCTTTCTCGGCTCCTTATACTGCAACCAAACATGCTATCAGCGGTTTAACGAAATCCATTGCCTTAGACGGGCGACCTTTCAATATTGCCTGCGGGCAAATTGATATTGGTAATGCCGCCACTGAAATGACTGAGCGTATGGCAGCTGGTATTTTGCAGGCAGATCACTCCATCAAGGTAGAGCCTCGCATGGATGTCAATCATGTAGGGGAAGCAGTCTTGCACATGGCTCAGCTACCCCTAGAAAGCAATATTCTTTCAATGACAATTATGGCAACTAATATGCCTTTTGTTGGGAGAGGGTAGCAGTTGCGCTTAGGGAATTTCTAAAAAAGAAATCTCTACGGTCGAATCTGGTCTACCAATACTTTTAGATTCTTTGCCCCTACTTTAACAGTCTGCGTCGTCGAATAAAGATCTCCTGGCTCTGGCATTGCCTGCCCAGTCTTGGAGATCCTGACCTCAAGCGTGACCTCTTTTAAATTGGAAATCAAAGCGCTAGGAGTCATCGCCAAAGAATCATTTAAAACAAATTGCAAGGGCAGCTCTGAAGCGTGCGCCTGCATAATAGCAACAGGCATTCTGACGCCAAGTGCCTTTGCAATTACCATGACAACATAATCAGGCTTCACTTTTGATTTCAGATCAGCCTTTAACTCCACGATTCCACTCACACTTTGACTGCTTGATGAAGCCTGCTTGGCAGCACCCGGTAAATGTCCTTTATCGCGAGCCTCGGCAATCGAGCTCTCAATAATTTTTGCATCCTCAGAATTCGGTGGGAACCTCTGAACTAGATGCTCCCAAAATTGAACTGCCCCACGAAAATCATTCTTACTAAAAGCCGCCGCGCCTGCCAGCCACAGCGCCATCATATTATTGGGATCAAGTTTGAGGGCTTTATTAATCAAAGCTTGCGGCTTGCCAGTAAAATTTCCATTCGCATTATTGGCAGCCACATCAGCATAGTCGGCTAATAATTGCGGATCATTATCAATGTAAGCGCCTGCACGTTCAAACGCTTTTTCAGAATCCCCAATACGTCCCAATGCTTTATAAGAGCGAGCCAAAATGACCCAGCCTTTTAGATCGCCGGGGTTTTGCTCCATCTTCACAGAGAGTGCTGACACCATTTTTTCAACATCTTGTTGACTCATTTGTGGCCGATTGGATACTTGGGCTATTTGCTGTGCACTCCCAAGCCACCAATACATTAAGACTGCAAATAAAGGAATAAATAAACCAATTGCAATCATGGTCTTTTTAGGCGAGTGTAAGACCAACACTTTCTCTACCTCGACAGTATCCTGATGCAGGCGCTGACGAATCTCAGCAAGCGCCAGGCTGTATGTATCTTGATCGATCAGCCCCTCTTTTTGATCCGCCTCTAATTTTGAAAGCTCATCACGATATATAGCAGCATTTAATTGCTGCCGAGTAGCGCGTGAACTTTTTAATTTCCATAGATAGGGATGAAATAACCACAATAAAACTAAGGAGGTTAGTGCTGCAGCGGCAATATAAAAAGGAATCATTTTTCTTCCCGCAATAGTTCATCAATGCGTTGGTTATCAACATCAGAAAGCGATATTTTAGGGGCCGCAGTCTTTCTGCGACGTACGTATAACAAAAGGGCAATCAAACCACCAAGCAACAATACAAAAGGCCCGACCCAGAGCACCCAAGTGAGCGGTTTGACTGGTGGGCGGTAGAGCACAAAGTCACCATAGCGCTCAACCATAAATTCCCTGATCTGCTGATCCGATTTACCCTGTTGTATTTGCTCACGAATTTCCCTGCGCAAATCTTGCGCCAAATCAGAGCGTGATCCGGCAAGCGATTCATTCTGACATACCAAACAACGCATTTCTTCTGAAATAGCAATCAGACGCTGCTCGACTATCGGATCTTGCGCCAGAGGAGCTGCTTCATTCGCTAGAGATGCGCTGGCTACACTGCAGATGAAGATCGAAATTAGTAATTGTTTGATCATTACTTATTCGCTTTTCAATTTAGCGATGGTTGGATAAATCAACTTCTCCAATATCTCGGGAGTAATTGGTCCAATTTGTTTGAAGCGAATCACCCCTGCCTTGTCGATGATGTAGGTTTCAGGCACACCATAAACCCCATAATTAATGCCAACACGACCATCTGCATCAAAGGCTGAAAGTAGATATGGATTGCCTCGCTCCGCTAACATTGCAATTGCATCAGGGCGCTTATCCTTGTAATCCAAGCCAATTAATGGCGCCACATTAGCTTTTCCAAGCTCTATCAACATCGGATGCTCTTCTCTACAAGCAATGCACCAAGAGGCCCATACATTCAAGATCCATACCTGACCCTTCATTTGCTCTGGAGAGAAAGATACAGTGGGCTTAGCCAGCTGAGGAACATTAAAAGCAGGGGCTGGCTTATTAATTAATGGGGATGGGACCTCATGCGGATCCCTATTTAATCCAACCAGTAAGAACCCTATTAAAACCACAAATAGGATCAAGGGAATAATGAACTTTGCCTTCATGCCTGATCGATTATTTTTAAATTAATTCTTGATACGTAAGCGATAACGCTTATCCATTACCGCAAACAATCCACCTAGGGCCATTAATAAACAACCGCCCCAGATCCAGTCAACAAATGGTTTGTAGTACACCCGGACAGCCCAAGCATGATTATCTAAGGGCTCACCCAAGGAAACGTAAATATCCCTCGTGAACCCAGCATCAATCGCCGCCTCAGTCATCGGCATTGCCGAAGAGTCATAGTTCCGTTTTTCAGGGGATAAAATTCGCTCTACATTGCCATGACGGCCTACCTCAAAGTTGCCGCGAGTTGCTTGGTAGTTTGGTCCTTGGGCTGGCCCCACATCGATCAAACGAATCTGATAACCACCAACCATCACAGTATCATTCGGCGCCATACGCACATCTTTTTCCTCTTGATATGCACCGACCATCGTGACGCCAATCACAAATACAGCAATACCAATGTGACCCAACTGCATACCAATAAAGGAACCGGTAGGTTTACCAACCCTGACTTGACGAACAATCTGCAACACACCGGAAGCAATAATCCAAAAAGACAGCAAGAAACCCAAACCAGTCAACAGGGTGAATTCGCCCATCATGCGGGGAATCAAGATCGCCGCAACAAACGCTACGACCGCTGCGCCCCACAAACGTTTTACAAGCTGATTTAAGCTGGTACTCTTCCAATTCGCCCATGGACCAACTGCCAATAGGAATAGCACCGGAATCATGATGGGTACAAACACCGCATTAAAGTATGGAGGGCCAACCGAAATCTTGCCTAAATTTAATGAATCAATTAGCAAGGGGTAAAGCGTTCCGAGCAACACTGAACCGGAAGCAACGACCAAGAAGACATTGCCTAACAAAATAAAGGTCTCGCGAGACATTAATGCAAATGCACCACCAAGAGTGCTCTTTGGTGCGCGCAGCGCGTAGAGCAGCAAAGAAGAGCCCACTACCAGAGTAAGCAAAATCAAAATAAAGATGCCACGACGAGGGTCCGTAGCAAAGGCATGAACTGAGGTCAATACTCCTGAGCGCACCAAGAAAGTTCCCAGTAATGACATTGAGAACGCGATGATGGCCAATAACACAGTCCAATTTTTAAAGCCGCCGCGCTTTTCAGTGACCGCTAAAGAATGGAGTAAGGCGGTGCCAATTAACCAAGGCATAAAAGAGGCATTCTCCACTGGATCCCAGAACCACCAACCGCCCCAACCCAATTCGTAATACGCCCACCAAGAACCTAAAGCAATTCCAAGGGTTAGGAAGATCCACGCTGTAGTGGTCCAAGGGCGCGACCAACGCGCCCATGCTGCATCTAATTTTCCAGAGAGCAAAGAGGCAATTGCAAAGGCAAAGGCTACTGAAAAACCAACATAGCCCATATACAGCATGGGTGGGTGAAATACCAAACCAGGGTCTTGCAAAAGTGGATTTAAAGAACGTCCATCTTGTGCTGCTGGTAATAAACGCTCAAAGGGGTTTGAAGTAGCTAATACAAACAATAGCAAACCCGATGCAATCAGGCCCAATACACTCAGTACGCGCGCGATCATGAACTCATCTAAGGTTTTTGATAGTTGTGCAACCGCAAAAGCCCAGCCAGTCAGCAAGAAAATCCACAGCAGAAGCGAACCTTCGTGACCGCCCCAGACCGCACCAATTCGATAAACGGTAGGTAACAAAGCATTGGAATGCTCGGCCACATAAAGCACTGAGAAGTCATTGACATAAAAAGACCAAGTCAACACTCCAAATGCAATCGCCAATAAAGCAAATGAAATCTGAGTGGCTGGCCTTGCGAGCATGAGCCACTCTTGACGTCCTTGCTGTGCGCCAACCAAAGGAATAATTCCCTGAATGAGAGAAACCCCGAGCGCAAGAATTAAGGCGAAATGACCAATCTCAGGAATGGTGAGTTGCCACATTATTTAGCTCCATTCTTCTGGGCTTGCTCTAAGGCATGTTTTGCCTCTGGAGGCATGTAATTCTCATCATGTTTAGCCAGCACTTCAGTTGCCACAAACTGACCATCCGCATCAAGCTTACCCTGAACAACCGCTCCCTTACCTTCTTTAAATAAATCAGGCAGGATGCCTTTATAAGAAACAGGGATTTCTTTCACCAGGTCAGTAATCACAAAGTGCACTACCAATTCATCGCGCCTTAATGAGCCTGCTTTTACCAGACCACCAATCCGAAAGGCTTGACCTTGCGGCGCCTTGCCAGCAGCCACCTCACTAGGAGTGACATACAAGGCGATATTACTGTTGAGGGCATTTAATATCAGAACGGCGGCAATTGCCAATGCGCCTAAGGCACCTAAAATTAATAGCGCCCGCTTATGTCGTGGCTTCACTTCATTCCTTCTTGATCAAATTTCTCAGCACGAATTTCATATTGCAATCGCTTCACAATTGCTTGGTGACGCATGCTAATGCCAACTAACTCAGCAATTAATACGAGCGCGCACATACCAAAACTACTCCAGACATACAGGGCGTAACCACCCATGGCAAAAAAATCGCCAACTGAATCCCAAATCATGATTGGAGCGCCTTTAAATTCTTCACCCAGTCTGAATGTGATTCACGCTCCAAAATAATGACGCGCACTCGCATGAGGGCGATCGCAATCGAATACATCCAAAAACAGAGTGCCATTAAGAGCATTCCCCACAACATCGTATGCGCCATCGCTGGAGCCTTAGTCATTGAAACAGATGACCCCTGATGCAAAGTGTTCCACCACTTTACTGAGAAATAAATAATAGGCACATTGACAATACCTACTAAGGCCAAAATTGCGCCCGCTTTATCTGCACGCCTTGCATCATCAATTGATGCCTGCAAAGCCATGAATCCCAAAAAAAGAAACAATAAGATTAATTCCGAGGTAAGACGGGCGTCCCACACCCACCATGCGCCCCACATCGGCTTACCCCAAAAAGCACCCGTCCAAAGGGAGAGAAAAGCCATCAAGGCGCCCGTGGGTGCCAGTGCCTGAGCCATCATTGCCGACAGTCTTGTATTAAAAATTAAGCCGATCGCAGCCCAGGCGGCCATCACCATATAAATGAACATCGACATCCAGGAGGCTGGTACATGTACAAAAATAATTCGATAACCCTGGCCTTGAACAGCATCAGCTGGAGCTACAAAAAAACTAATCCACAAGCCAGCCACTCCTAAAAGTGTAGCTAAGACCCAAAATAATGGAATGAGCTTCCCCGCCAAGGGGTAGAACGTAGCTGGACTAGAAAATGAAAACCAATTCATCAAGCGATTGCGAGGAGATGAATACATAAGCGTTATTCAATCGCAATTCGAATGGAAGCGGCAGTAGCCCAAGGTGCAAAAGCAAGGGATAAAACCAATAATGCCGCCAATAAGGAGAAATGGCCACTTACGTCCAAGCCAACACTGGATGCAAAAACGGCACCCGCTCCAAAAATCAGCACGGGGATATATAAGGGTAAAACCAAAAGGCTGAGCAAGACGCCACCGCCCCTCACCCCCAAAGTAAGCGCTGCGCCAATAGCGCCAATCAAAGACAAAATCGGTGTACCTAGTAATAAAGCCAAAATCAACGTCCCTAAGGTCTCTGAATTCAAATCAAACTGAATTCCTATGACTGGAGCGAGCAGCACCAAAGGGAGGCCGCATACGATCCAATGCGCTGTAATTTTACCCCCCACCAACAAAACGAGTGGGGTCGGTGATAAAGTCATTTGCTCTAGAGTTCCATCGGCATAATCGCTGGTAAATAAGCGTGAAAGCCCCAAGATAGTGGCCAGCAAGGCTGCTACCCAAATAATGCCCGGCGCTATTTTGCGCAAAAGTCCAGAATCAGCTCCAATCCCCAGCGGAAATAGACTGGTCACAATGATGAAAAAGAACAAAATTGTCAGTACCTCGCTTTTGCGACGAAACACCAGCAATAAATCACGGCGAATGATTGCAAAGAAAGCGCTCATAAAGACAGCACCTTTGCATTGGGCAACGGGATGGATTGATGGCTCGTTAATACCGCCATTCCACCGCTAGCAAGATGCTCTGCAATTAAGTTGGACAGCAATTCAACCGCCCTACTATCCAAGGCATTAAAAGGTTCATCCAAAATCCAAAGCGTTGCCTTGCGAAGTAAAAGGCGAGCCAAAATGACTCGACGCTTTTGGCCGGCTGATAGGCAACTGACCGGCAAAAGTTCACGCCCTCGCAAGCCAAAGCGGCAGAGCGCGCTCAATGCCTGGTCCTGAGAAACGGCTGAGCCGTCCAAGGCCGAAGCAATCAGCACATTTTCAAACGCGGTTAGATCATCTTTGAGGGCATCACGATGACCTAAAAAGAATAACTCACGTCGGTAACTGGTTGGATCTGCCTCTATAGAAATGCCGTTCCAATCAATACTTCCTTCAAGAGGTTTTGATAGGCCGGCTAGCAATCGTAATAGGCTTGTTTTCCCAACCCCATTTTCACCGCGTACATGGAGCCACTCCCCAGCCTTTAATTGAAATCCGATGCCAGTAAATAGCATGCGATCTCCGCGCATACACGACAATCGATCTGCCTGAAAATTATGATTAATCAGTGATTCAGGCAGGGAGGTGGAAGAGAGGGTAGTCATGGATAGAAAGACTGGGCATTAAGCGCCCCAATCATTGTCCAAGAGCCTTCAGAGCCTGTCAAACCCTTAATTTCTTATTTGCCCCTAGATTAGGCTCCCACCAAGATCGCCATTGATTTATAGGGCATGTTTTACCAATTTGAAATCTGGATCCTCTGCAAACTCATTGATACTAAAGCCCAAGCTAGACATCAATTTCAACATTCCTGGGTTATTGGCAAGTACTAAGCCATCAATCTCTTTTAAGCCCTTATCACGAGCAACATCCATGATGCTCATCATTAAACGGGAACCTAAACCTTTGCCATTAAATTCATCGGCAACCAACAGGGAGAACTCACAACTGATGGCGTCTGGATTGGTAATGTATCGAGATACACCAATAATTTTTTGCGTCTCCACTGAAATTCCCTCTTCATTGACTTTTCTCTCTCTCAAAACAGCAACTAGAGCCATTTCACGGTCATAGTCAATTAAGGTAAAACGCGCGAGCATAGCTGGTGATAACTCAGAAATAGTCGCCACAAAACGGAAGTAGCGACTTTCTGGAGATAAACCACCCACCAACTCCTGCAACATCGTTGCATCATCGGGATGAATAGGGCGAATGACATACTCGCCGCCACCTTTTAATGACCATGTTTGCTCGTAACGCAAAGGATATGGAAGTATAGAAAGGTGTCCATAGGAGCCCGATTGACCATCACTTAGCGTACTAGTGCGATCAATCACAATGCGCGCATCTACAGCCACCGCACCAGACTCATCGACAATGATCGGATTGATATCCATCTCACGCAATTGAGGCAACTCGCACGCCATCTCAGAAACCCTGAGCAATATATGCTCCAAGGCTGTTATGTCTACTGCCTTGGCGCCACGCCAATCACCTAATGTTTCAGCAATCCTAGCCCGCTCAATCATGCGATGTGCGAGATACTGATTTAAAGGAGGCAATTCCATCGTGCGATCGTTAAACAATTCAATCATGGTGCCGCCGGCACCAAACGCAATCATGGGGCCAAATGGTTCATCATTCACCAAGCCAATATAGAGCTCTCGCGCTCTTTTATTTCTTACCATTCTCTGAACGGTAACTCCATTAATGCGGGCTTTAGGCGCCATGATGGCAACATTCTCAATAATATTGCCGAAGACATCTCGCACTCCTGCAGCATTCATGACATTTAATGCCACTCCATTCACATCCGATTTATGACTAATATCGGGTGAGTCAATCTTTAGAGCAACCGGATAACCCAACTGGGTTGCAATCATCATTGCCTCGTTTGCACTAGAAGCCAAGATGGTTTGAGTCACTGGTATGTGAAACGCCGCCAAGAGTGCCTTAGACTCCATCTCAGTAAGAATATTGCGCCGCTCTGAAAGGACATTCTCAATTAATAAGCGTGCCCCCTCTATATCTGGCTTAGCGAGATCCGATAGGGGTGGCGGCGTTTGCTGCAATAAAAGTTGGTTCTGATAAAAACTAGCAATATTGCCAAAGGCACCCACGGCTGCCTCGGGCGTTCTAAAGCTTGGCATGACTGCATGTGCAATCAGTTCACGCGCTTCCAGCACAGTGGAGTCACCCATCCAACAACATAACAAAGGCTTACCGATATCTTTCTTCACATCAACAATCGCCTGTGCAATTGCTAAGCCATTGACCCCTATTTTAGGAGAATGGATCACTAGAATTCCATCAATACTTCGATCATGATTCGCCGCCTCAATTGCAGCAGCATAGTGCTCAGGAGTGGCCTCTTCAGATAGATCAATTAGGTCAGATAGGCTGGCATTAACGGATAGCTTTGACTTAAGAGCTTCCATCGAGTCAGCGGACAGCTTGCCAAGCTCAAGACCAATCTCAGAAATCCAGTCTGCCGCTAATACGCCAGGTCCACCGCCATTGGTAATGACAGCCAAATGCTTACCCACAGGACGATAGCGCGATGCTAAACATTTCGCTGCAGAAAATAGCTCCACAAAAGAACTCACCCTGACTGCACCCGCTCTTCGCAAGGCTGCATCAAATACTTCATCACTACCGACAATTGCCCCGCTATGCGTTTGTGCAGCCCGATTGGCTGCGGCCTTTCTGCCCGCCTTTAACACCACTACAGGCTTCGCTCTCGCCGCCGAACGGAGCGCACTCATAAATGCCCGTGCATTGATAATGCCTTCCATATAAATCACAATGCTGTGTGTATGCCCATCAGAAGCTAAATAATCAAGCACTTGAGCAAGATCCACTTCAGAATGAGGCCCAATAGAAGTAACGATTGAAAAGCCAACCTGATTTTGCGCAGCCCAATCCAAAATAGATGCGGCCAAAGCACCAGATTGAGAAACCAATGCCACCGGGCCAACACTTGCTAAAGGCCCAATGACACTTGCATTCAAACCAAGCAATGGATTTTGAAATCCCAGGCTATTTGGACCGAGCATATGTATGCCATGACGACGCGCAGCTTGCGCTAAAGCCTGGGCTAACTCATGCGAAACACCAGATCCAAACGCCAGGACCGCCCTACATTTCATGCGTGCGGCCATTTCTAAAGTACTCAACATATCAGCTGGCGCTACAGAAAGAATGGCTAACTCAGGGTGTGCCTTTCCAGGCCCCACCAAGGTATCGGGCAAACAAATATCAAAATAAAAAATTGGTCCCTCAAAATGACTCGATCCCAAGATCTCCAGTAAGGCTCTCGAATAATCAACGCAGTCATCACCTTGAGGCGATCCTGTGAAAACAGCAATGGATTTTGGCTTAAATAAATAAGAGAGGTAATGCTGATCCATAGTCGCTTTATTTCCAGTTTTGAACAGGTTCAGTATGAAGGCATTTAAGGCATAGTAATTTGATTTAAAGTAAATTGGACAGCACTGCGATAATAAATACGGACAGCAAGAGCCAAAAGCCCGACTAAAAGTTTCTAAGGCATCTACAAGGTGGTTTAGAAAGCAAAAAGCCACCTCATCGGGTGGCTTTTTACCCTACAACTACAGAAAAATTACTGCTTATTCACTGCTTCGATTGCGATCAGGATAGTGACATCATCGCCAACAGCCGGTACATATTTAGCCATACCAAAATCACTGCGCTTAACCTTAGTTTCCGCGTTAGCACCACAAGCATCAACGCCACTCATTGGATGCTTTTTGCAAGCAAAATTGGTAATGTTGAGTGTTACTGGCTTGCTTACGCCCTTCAATGTCAAAACACCTTTCAGTGCGACTGGTTTATCGCCCTTGAAAATCATGTCATCAGACTGAAAAGTGGCCGTTGGAAACTGAGTGGTAGATAAAAAATCTTCGCCTTGGATGTGACCATTAAAGACTGCAGATCCAGTATCCACAGACTTGGTATCGATCGTGATATCTGCACTCCCTTTTTTTGCAGCTGGATCAACAGTGACCGTACCAGTAACCGTATTGAAACGACTAGTCTGATTGGAATACCCAAGATGGTTATATTCAAACTGAGCAAAAGTATGATTTGCTTCAGCGGTATAAGTTACTGGGGCGGCAATGGCTGTCATACTCATGCCAAGGGTTGCAAATAAAGCAATAAGTAATTTGGATTTCATTCATTTCTCCGTTAATAAAAAGAATAGCTAAATTAAGATTTATTTCTGATTTAAAACTAAATGCACTTTGACCGGAACCTCATTTGCTACTGCAGAGGTGTCTGACCAACTTCCTGAACCTAAGGCGTACTGCAATCTTAGTAACTGAAAGTTAGCATCAAAGATCATTTGCTTGCCCTGCACATGGTAAGCGGCACTAATCAAAACAGGCTCGCTCTTGCCCTTCATAGTTAATACACCATGAATTTCCAACTTTCCAGCGCCCAAATTTTTGACTGACTCACTGACAAAATTAGCGGTGGGAAAGCTTTTGGTATTAAACCAATCCTTACCTTTAGCCTCTTCTTGCAATTCCTCACCTCCTGCAGTAAAGCTGGCAATATCTATCGCTAAGCTAGCCTTCGCTTTTTCTGGTTCATCAGGATTAAAGGTAACCTTGCCAGAAAACTTGCCAAAGCTTCCACTTAAGTTCGATCCCATTAGCTTACTAGCAAAAGAAATCTTACTTTTAGCGATATCAATTTCTGAGTATTGGGCAGCAAATACCTGGATTGCAAAAAGGGTAGCCGCTATCGCCACCGAAGCTCTTAAGGTCGATGCAAAATAATTTTTCATATTAATCCTTCTTCTTGCTACAAGAGCAAAACGACATACGAGAAAGCAAACCGTCTTTATCGATAAATTGATGCTTTAGCGCTGCAAGCACATGCAAACATACCAGAGCAACCAAAATATCCGCTAGGTACTCATGCAAGTCTTTCAGTTGATGTCCCAAAGCTTTATCTTTAGACAGTAGATCGGGCAACTCAAATAATCCAAAATAATTTACTGTATAGCCTTTAGCAGAGCTCATCAGCCATCCAACTAGGGGTATTACCATCATCAATAAATAAAGGGCAAAATGGGTTAATTGCATCGCCCGCTCTTGCCAGACTGGCATTTTTATTTCGAGTTGAGGTGCAAGGTGCGTTGCCCGCCAAACTAGGCGCAGTATCACCAAAAAAAATACCGTCACCCCAAGCCACTTATGCCAACTATACCCAGTAATGCGCGCAGGACTCAAAGGCATATCACTCACAACTATCGCAATAGACCAAGTTACCACAATAATTGCAGCCATTAGCCAATGAAATGCCACCGAGATTGGGTTATAGCGAACGGTACTCATTAGCCACGCAACTGCTTTGTAATTTTCGCGATACGCTCGCCATACAAACGAGCCGTCTCTAGGTCACCCTTATTGACCTCGTCAGCACTGGCATCGGAAGGGGTTTGCATCATCGCGCCCGTAGATGATCCAACATAATTGACGTCATCGCGCTTTGCCGCCTTTGAATTTGAAGGCATTAAGCCAGTGCCAACCCATAGACCAGAATGCTGCATCGCCAATGTAAAGAAATAATGCAAAGAGGAATGCTTGTCACCATTCATAGTGGCTGAATTTGTAAATCCGCCAAATACCTTGTCTTTCCATTGCTGGGTAAACCACTGCTTTGAGCTTGCATCAGCAAATTTCTTAAATTGCCAACTCACTGAACCCATATAGGTTGGAGAACCAAAAACAATTGCATCTGCTGCATGCAAAATTTCCCATTGAGCATCTGTTAAGTTACCTTCGGCATCAATTGCAATTAATGTACCTGCAGCCCCATTAGCGATCGCTTCGGCTTGTTTAAGGGTATGGCCATAACCACTATGAAATACAACGGCGACTGTAGTCATTCTCTTATCCTCACTTGAATTTAAATTAAAAAATGCTGTTTAACTTCTTTAAAGCATGTTGAATTTCCACATTCTCTTCATTCGATAATTTAGAAAACGCTTGATTCAAAAAATCTAAATGCTCGGGGAACACTTTTTCAAATAACTGTTGACCCTCTTTGGTCAGGGCAATCAATTGACTGCGACCATCCCCAGAATTTGCCTCACGAAAAATGACCCCTTTAAGCTCTAAACGTTCAAGCACTCCTGTAAGAGTCCCCTTAGTTACCAGGGTCTTCTCCCCCAACTCCTTGCATGTCATGGGCGGTTGATTTCCCAGCGTAGCAATGACATCAAACTGAGTCATCGTCAAACCCAAAGCCTTTATATTCGGCGCTGAATAACGCTCAAAGGCTTGGTAGACAATAACTAAGTCTCTTAAGGTTGGTAAAAAGTTCACTGTTTGCTAATTTAGTTCGTATTAGAACTATTTTAGTACTAACTCGAACTAAATGCAAGCCCCATTAAAACTGGACCGTTTGACCCTCTGTCATCGGCACAATTTTGATGCTACTGCCCTTCATAGCCTCTTGAAATTCAGCCAAAGTCCCTTTGGTCATCGGATTGGAGTTGTAATGCATTGGAATCACCATCTTGGGCTTAATCCAAGTGCGTAGAGCGTATGCCGCATCAGCTGGACCCATTGTGAAATTGCCCCCAATAGGAACCATCACCAAATCAGGCCTGTAATGTTCGCTAATAAATTTCATATCACTAAAGAGGCCGGTATCACCCATATGCCAAATCTTGAAGCCATTTTCAAGTTCAATGATGTAGCCTACTGGTTCTCCGGCAGGATGCGCCTCTGGTTTATTGGTTGCTGGATTCTTCCAAACTAATAATGAGGAGTGATCGGCGTGCACTGCGGTCACCTTGATACCCGGTGCTGGCGTTACTTGACCAGACTTATTAAAACGATGCCCAAGCTCGGCAGGCAAGATGCCAAGGGTAATTAAAGGCGTCACCATATCAGCTGGGCCATAGAGCTTAATGTTATTTGTCTTAGCTACCGTAGGGGCATCACCCAAATGATCTACGTGAGCATGGGTTACCAGCAAAACATCGATGGGGCCAATTGCAGATAAATCATTTTTATAGATCAACGGGGTTTTGGGTCCTTCTGTGATCCACGGATCTATCAAAATCATTTTCCCCTCTGGGGTCTTAATCCGAAAGCCGGCCTGGCCAAACCAGAGAACGTCTGTTTTGGCTGTTGCTGAAGCGTCTACCGCCTGCACATAAGAAGCCATTCCGAACAAAGACAGGGTCAATAAACCCGCCTGAATCATCTTTTTTGTTGAACTGAACACGCTGCGCATACGCTATCTCCGATTGTGAATTGGTTATTCAATCAGAAAAGGATAACGCAGAATCCACTTTTGAATCGGTGCGGCAACGCACCAATTTACGCAAAGAAATTGAAGTTGGGTGTGCGCCCCATTAAGAGCGCATTGAAATAACCTTACTTGCTGCTGGCAGGCTTGCTAGGTAAGGACTGCAGGGTCTGAGCATCGTTTAATTGCTTATCCACCAGATAGAGTGTGCCGCCATAGTTTGCTTGCAAGTCATACCCAGAGAGGCCTACTGTATAGAAGGTAATTTCAGGATTAAAAGAGCGAATCTCTCCGCCAGACCCAGCTGAGAAATTGGCATCCACATCCACGCCACCCTTTTGTCCATCAATGGATGTCAACAAAAATTGATCAATTGCGCCAGGTGTTTTAAAGAAGATGATTTGATATTGCTCTTGATAACCAGCACCAACACCTTCACCTGTTTTGAGAGCGTCCATGAAGACAGGATCTTTACGGCGCTTGTCATACAAAACCCCTTGGCCCCTGGCAACCACCAACAATACGATATTGACATTGGTAGTATTAAATACTGCATAGCCTGCAGATTCAGAAATGAGTTTTTTAGCGGTAGGATCTTGCTTGAGAAATGCCGCCAAACCGGTCTGGGCCATTTTGATACTGGCATCCCGCTTTTGCACAATCTCGGTCGGGGTGAGCGGCTTACCATCTTTGCCGGTAGATTGGCATCCGATTAACAAAAAGGAAAGTGCAATGAGGGGGTAGGCAATTATTTTCATGAAGACATTGTCCAACTATTTAAAGTTGGATATTCCAATTTATTTCCAAAAGAGCGAAAGTTTTTGAGCTTGCCCAGAAGCAATAGAGACTGAGCGCTTTTGCTCTACACCCTGATAAGCAGCCTGAATCAGGTATTGACCGGGATCTAGGTTGATCAAAATATATGGTCCCTCCGCCACAGCATCAAAGACCAGCCGCTTGCCATTAAAAATACTAATGCGGGCACCAAAAATCCAAATTCCCCTGCCGCCATCGAGCTGCGAAAGCTCCAACATGAGAGGCCACTCTTTGGCTTCTGCCAATATTGAGTCGGCCTCACCCTCACCCACACCACCTGAAATATAGGCAACTCCCATAGAGTGTTGTGTATCTGGAATTTGCCCATATGCAATTTGGCCAATAAAACAAGACAGGCTCAAAAAGCTGGTGGCCAATATATGTTTAATCAATTTCTGATTCATTGTCATTCTCCATTAGGGGGATGCAAAACGGGAACATTTATCCCTTTTATCTTAATGCCAACAGGAGACATTGAGCCCAATTCATTATAAAAAAACCCCGTTAAAACGGGGTTCTCATTTACGTCCGATGTGAAGTCGACAGAATCACGGAACCAAAATAATGGCGCCAGATAATTTTCTACCCTCAGCAGCTCGATGCGCATCAGCAGCCTGCTCCAGCGGAAATCTACCACCAATTTCAACCTTGATTTTGCCGCTTTCAATCGCATCAAAAACGGCTTTAGCATTTTCTTGAAATAGTGCTGGAGTAGCGTTGTGCGGGAATACAGAAGGTCTCGTTAAAAAGAGGCAACCTTTTTTATTCAGGATATCCGGGTTAATGTCAGGCGCCGGCCCTGAAGCTGCGCCAAACAGAGCTACCGTACCAAAAGGAGCCGTGCAATCTAAAGAGCCCATAAAAGTGGTTTTGGCAACAGAGTCATAGACCACATTCGCCTTACGACCACCAGTGGCCTTCAATACCTCTTCAGGCCAAGTGGCATTTGAGTAATCAATTACCGCATCGCATCCCGCCTCCTTAGCAGCAGCAAACTTGGCTGGAGAACCTACCGTACCAACCACAAACGCGCCCAATGCCTTTGCCCAACTCGCTAAGATTTGACCGACCCCGCCAGCAGCAGCATGAACCAACACCACATCACCTGCTTTAACTTTATAAGTTTTTTGCACTAAATATTGTGCGGTCATTGCCTTAAAAAAAATCGCTGCTGCCGCTTCATCCGAAACCCCTTTGGGAATGGGAACTAGTTTTTCTGCAGGTACATTACGAGCGCTGGCATAAGCACCGAGGCCAGCATTCATATACATGACATGATCACCGACTTTGAAGTGTTCAACACCCTCACCAACAGCTTGAACAATACCTGCCGCCTCGTGACCTAAGCCAGTAGGCAAATCCAATGGATACACTCCCGAGCGTTGATAGACGTCGATGAAGTTAAAACCAATCGCTGTTTGGCGTAATTGAACTTCGCCCTTTGCTGGAGGCGGCAGTTCTTTATCAATCAACTTAATTACATCTGCACTACCCATTTCAGTAAGACTTACTACGCGTGCTGTTGTCATGTGTCACCTATTTATTTTTCTTGAAAAATAATCATACATTAAGCCATTCATTCCCGTTTATCAGTTGCATGAAAATTGGTTTTGTGGCGCTAGAAGCTTGATTTACATAGGGGTTTTTGCCTAGGTCGCACCATTAGCACCACCTAAGCAATAAAATGAAACATGCCTAACGCCTTTCCTTTTTCCGCCTCTCCTTTTGACTGCCTTAACAAGCAGGAGCAAAGGCTAGTTGCCGATAGTGTAGATATCGCCTACTTCAAACAAGGCGAAATTATTCTGGACATTGGATCAACCCCAACCCATCTCTTTGTCATCATCAAAGGATTTGTGCGTCAATACGAAAATGATGAAGAATTGGCTGTATTTGGCCCAGATGATGCCTTTGATGGTCGAGGCTTAATGGCGGGTAAAGTGTCTAGTCAATTTATTGCTGCTGAAGAAGTAATTGCCTATCAATTAGCAAAGGCAACGGTGCGAGAGCTGATTTCAGACAACGCTACTTTTGGCGCCCTCATCTTTGCTGACCTCTCCAACAAATTAAATGCCTTGGCAAAAAGACGTAGTCAATATGAGATGAACTCCCTGAGCCTAGCTCAAGTGAGTCAAGCTTTTTTACGCCCAGTGAATATAGTTGATGCCAAAACCAGCATCTATGAAGCGGTAGAAATTTTTCAGAAACATCGGACCACTAGCGTGCTGGTAAGAGAAGGCGCCCGGGAAGGTGCCGGACTTGGGATCTTCACAACAACTACCCTACAAAAAGCGTTATTAGCAAATCTTCCGATTCAATCGACTCCAATAGGACCATTGAGTATTTACGAGCTCATTACTGTTCAAGCAAATGATCACCTGTATGAGGCATTAGCCACCATGATTCGCCATTCAGTTCATCGCGTAGTGGTGATGGATGGCAGCGAAGTCATGGGCATCTTAGAGCAAGTAGATTTACTCAGTTTTATTGCAAATAGCTCATCTCTCGTTGCTCAAAAAATATTCCAAGCAACGACACTGGATGATTTAAGACTACCGGCAGAACAAATCACGAATCTCATTAGCCTATTGCATCGTAATGGCACCAAAGTGGGCATGATTGCACGTTTGGTGCAGGAGTTAAATGCCAAATTATTTGAGAGGGCCTGGACCTTAATTGCTAGCCCAGAACTCTTTGAGCATAGCTGCCTTTTTGTGATGGGAAGCGAAGGTCGCGGCGAGCAAATCTTAAAGACCGATCAAGATAATGGATTAATCCTTAGCAATGACTACCCCATTACGCAGGAAGTAATCAATGCTTGCGAACAATTTTCCCTGGCCTTAACGAGCTTTGGCTATCCAGAATGTCCGGGAAGAATCATGGTCAATAATGCTGACTGGCGCATGTCTGAGAGTGAATTTAGCAGTACCAGCAAAAACTGGTTACTCAATCCAACCCCAGAAAGCCTCATGAATTTAGCCATCTTTCTAGATGCGCATGCAGTCTGTGGTGACATACAATTATTGAAGATAGTCAAAGAAGGTTTGTTTGACCTCATCAATGACAATCAAATATTGCTCGCGAGATTTACTTCAGCAATTGAGTCCATCTCTTCCGAGGTAGGCTGGTGGAACCGCCTACTCACCTTGAGCGGCGAGCATTCTGAGAATCGCATCAATCTCAAAAAAGCTGGAATCTTTGCGATTGTTCATGGTGTTCGATCGCTTGCCCTAGAAAACCATATTTGGGCCAACTCAACCGAGGGACGCGTCCACGAACTAGTCAAGAAAAATAAGATCCCCAAGGATCTTGCCAATGATGTGATTGAATCACTGCATGTCTTAATGGGACTCAAACTTGATAGTGGTTTAGCCGAACTAGAAACAGGTAAGCCAGTTAGTGGCGAAGTGAACATGAGTGCCCTCTCCAGTTTAGAGCGTGATCTTCTAAAAGATTCCCTGAATGTAGTGAAGTCATTCAAGCTATTTTTACACCAACATTTTCGTCTCGACTTTGCATGAGTAAGTTAGCCCCAGGAGTGATCCGAAAGCTATATCGCTCCATTTGGCGAGAATGGCTACTGTTTCATTTGGCAGATCAGCAGTATCGCTTCATGTTCGAGCCACCTCCCCAAAATGAATGGGTAGTGCTTGACTGCGAAACAAGCGGACTAAATGTATCTAAAGATGAAATCATCTCGATTGGGGCAATCAAGATTGTAGGCAATACCCTCATGACCAGTGAGCGCCTAGAGCTATTAGTGAAGCCAGAAAAAAGAGTTTCTCCTGAGAGCGTCAAAATTCATCGCTTACGGGAACTAGATGTTGCCAATGGCTTAAATCCCGAAGTGGCCGTGAGTCAATTGATGCACTTTATTGGTAGTCGACCCATTGTCGGCTACTACCTTGAATTTGACTTGGCAATGCTCAATAAAGTGATCTGGCGTATGCTGGGATTAGGCCTACCCCAACCTAAGATTGAAGTATCCTCCTTGTACTATGACTATAAAAATCGTCAATTGCCCAGCAATGAACGCAATGGCAATATTGATTTGCGCTTTAACAAAATCATGTCTGATCTAGGTCTACCTGTCAGAGATGCGCATGATGCCATCAATGATGCGGTTATGACTGGCATGGCATTTATTAAATTGCGGCAGCTACTTAAACTTTAAAAATAAAAATGGTTTGCCCAATAAAAAACCAGGATTGCTCCTGGTTTTTTATTTATAGAGTAACTAATTAGCAATTAGTGACCCGACGCTCCTGATGCACCAAAGCCAGTTTCTGAACGAACTTGCTGCGCTTTAAATGCGGCACGTTCATTTTTTGCATTCTGGCTATTATCGAGTACAGAGAACAACCATACCCCAACAAAGCCGACTGTCATTGAGAACAAGGCAGGTGATGAGTAAGGAAACCATGCACTGCCTTTAGGGTTGCCCAATACTGCTTCCCATACCGCTGGAGAGACAATCGTCAAGGCTACTGAAGATGCTAAGCCGAGGAAGCCACCAATCACGGCACCCTTCGTAGTGCAATCTTTCCAAAGTACAGATAAAAACAATACTGGGAAGTTTGCAGAGGCAGCGACAGCAAATGCTAAGGCAACCATGAAAGCTACGTTCTGCTTTTCAAAAACGATGCCGAGCAATACCGCAATTGCACCCAAAGCAAGCGTGGTCAAACGAGATACTCGCAACTCAGATGCACTATCAGCATTCCCTTTTTTGAACACGGTTGCATACAGGTCATGTGACACTGCAGACGCGCCCGACAGAGTCAAGCCAGCAACTACCGCCAAAATCGTAGCAAATGCTACCGCGGAAATGAATCCGTAGAACACGTTACCGCCTACAGTTTTAGCTACCAATACCGCAGCCATGTTTGCAGAGCCAGCGCCACCGTTAATCACGCCCTTTGCTACATCAGCCATCTCAGGATTGGTCAGCACTAAAGTGATAGCACCAAAACCAATAATGAAGATCAACACATAGAAGTAACCGATCCAAGTGGTTGCCCACAGAACAGATTTACGTGCTTCTTTTGCATCAGGTACGGTAAAGAATCGCATCAAAATGTGTGGCAATCCAGCAGTACCAAACATCAATGCCATACCAAAAGAAATTGCAGAGATTGGATCTTTAATAAATCCTCCGGGGCTCATGATACTCATCCCGGCCTTCAATGCCTCTTCTGGAGTTTTACCAGCATTGGTTGCAATGGTTGTTTTCACCTCTACTGCTTTTGCAAATAAAGCTGCTGGACTAAAACCATATTGAGACAAGACCATAAATGCCATGAACGTTACACCGGCGAGCAGCATGCAGGCTTTAATGATTTGCACCCAAGTTGTGGCAGTCATACCGCCAAACAAGACGTATATCATCATCAAGCAACCCACAATCACCACTGCCATCCAGTAATCAAGGCCGAAGAGTAATTTAATTAGTTGGCCAGCACCCACCATTTGAGCAATCAAATAAAAGGCAACTACAATTAAGGTGCCTGAGGCTGCAAATGCACGAATTGGACCCTGCTGGAAACGATAGCCTGCCACGTCGGCAAAAGTAAATTTACCCAAGTTACGCAAACGCTCTGCCATTAAGAAAGTAATTACTGGCCAGCCAACTAAGAAGCCAATAGAGTAGATCAAGCCGTCATAGCCGTTAGCCATTACCGCTGCAGAGATGCCTAAGAAAGAGGCTGCTGACATATAGTCACCAGCAATGGCTAAGCCATTCTGGAATCCCGTGATACCACCACCTGCCGTGTAGAAGTCCGCTGCAGACTTAGTACGCGATGCCGCCCACTTCGTAATAAACAAAGTAGCCACTACGAAGGCGGTGAACATCCCAATCGCAACCCAGTTAGTTGCTTGCTTATCAATTTGACCGACATCACCAGATGCGAATGCAAACAAAGGCAGCGCCATGAGCGCCAAGGCGCTGAGTAATTTTTCGATACGTTTCATTTGGAGGCTTCCTTCAGGATTTCAGCTGTCAAAGTGTCGTACTCACCATTCGCCCGACGAACATAGATAGCGGTAATCAAAATAGTGAAAACAATTACACCCATACCAATAGGAATACCAAGACTAGTTACACCATCTCCGAATTGTTGAGCCAAGAATGGTTTATCAAATGCAATTAAGGCAATGAAGCCGTAATAAACGATAAACATCAAGATACAGAGGGTCCAACCAAAAGTGCTGCGCTTATGCTTGAGCTCTTGGTATTTTGGATTTGCCTCTATGCGTGCCACGACAGCATCAGACATACGCTTCTCCTAGTGAATAAGATTAATAATGTCGCCATTTTATATAGGGAAATACGAAAAAAAAGGCTATTTAGCTTTAGCTTAGGGAATGTCCTATAAAGGTATGCCCTAAAAGACTATTGGGCTAGTAATGGCAATATGGATAGTCCACCTATTCACTGCCGATCATGTTTACAGAAAAATCCCGCACCCCCGAAATCGTTTACGTGATTGATGATGATGAAGCCATGCGCGATTCACTACAATGGCTGCTTGAGGGTAAAGGTTATTCGGTGCGCTGCCACGAGAATGCAGACCGATTTTTACAAGCCCTACAAAACACTGATCAATCCGCCATTGCATGCGCCATTATGGATATTCGTATGCCCGGCATGTCAGGCATGGAGTTGCATACAAGGCTCTCAAAATCAGAGCACCGCATGCCAACTATTTTGATGACAGGGCATGGAGATATATCAATGGCTGTAGAAGCCATGAAACAGGGTGCAATGGACTTTATTCAAAAGCCCTTTCGCGAGGAGGAGCTTGAAAACGTGATTGAACGCATGCTCGAACAAGCTCGTCTTGACAACAAAAAAAGCTGGGAGTCGAGTGAGGCTCAAAAACTGCTGGCCACATTAACCCCCCGTGAAAATCAAGTCTTAGAGCGTATTGTGGCCGGGCGAATTAATAAGCAGGTGGCCGATGATTTAGGAATTTCCCTCAAGACTGTTGAAGCGCATCGCTCTAACATTATGGATAAACTCAAAGTAAGAACCGCTGCTGACTTATTGAGGACAGTCATTACCAATCAAAAACCAGCCTAAAAACTAATACAACTAACTTGGCTGCTTGATTTCTTTAATGGTATTGCCCTCGCCCACCAGAACAATTTTTGGAAAGTGCTGGGCTACTTCAGCATCGCTTATTTGCCCATAAGTGCAAATGATTAGGTGATCACCAACATGAGCCTTCCGGGCGGCTGCACCGTTTAAAGAGATGGCCCCTGAGCCACGATTTGCTTTAATAATGTAAGTAGAAAAACGCTCGCCATTATTGATGTTATACAACTCAATCTTTTCGAACTCACGCATTCCAGCGGCATCCAATAGATCCTCATCAATTCCGCATGAACCTTCATAGTGCAGATCAGCTTCTGTCACGGTTGCGCGATGAATTTTAGACAACAACATAATGCGGTTCATATGAGATACCTATTTTCAAAAACACTCGTACAAAAAACTTAAAACCCCAGCTATTTCTAGCCAGGGCCTTGTTTAAAGCTAGCAAACAATGCTCTAGAAGGTATTTTATACCCTCTGGAGTACAGTAATTACTTGGTGCGACGCTTGGCTGCAGGTTTAGCAGCTTGACCAGCAAATTGACCTTTCGCTGTATTCATTGCAGTTTCAACGCTTTTCTCGAAGTTACTGAATGCATCTTGAGCGGTAGAGCGCACTTGATCAAAGTTTTGAATGGCTGTGTTAAATGCATTTGTAAAGGCACTGACATAGGCTTCAGAGCCAGCTGGGGCTTTAGATGCAGCAGCTGCCATAAATTCTTTCAAATCTTCTTGTGATTGATCGATAGCAGCTTCAACTGCCTCAACCAACTCTTGATTGCCGCGACGCAATACTTCAGCAACCTTCTTTTGATATTGGGCAACTTTAGCGACAGCCTCTTGAACTTCTGGGCTTTGTAACAACTCTAAAGCCGCTTTAGCATCTTTTCCTTTAAGCAGTTCAGCTGCTTTTGCCTGGGCTTGAGCAACTGCTTCTTGCGCAGCTTGGTAATTGATTTGAGCTAATTCTTGAGCATTTTCTAAAGCGGTTTGGCCTAAAGCACGAGCTGTTTCGATCGACTTAGCTTGGTTTTCTGCGAATTGATTTTTAAACATGATGATCCTTTGGTAATTGGTTATGTTGCATTGCACCATAATAAATACCCCTCAGGCCAATAGCAAGCAATATTTGCTGCAAAGCAACAATTATTTGATAAACCATTGTTTTTAAATGAAAAAACCACCCGAAGGTGGCTCTCTCATGTAATAAAACGATGATTTACGGCTTAACGACGTGCCATACGTTATTGACGTTCTCACCAAGTTGATCGCCTGGCTTGCTATCTTTCGCATAGAAATACAAAGGCTTGCCCTTGTAGGTCAATTGTTTCTGGCCATCTTTGCGAGTAATGAAATTAAAGTCGCCAGACACTTTGATGCCAGGCTCTACGTAGACAGGTGGCCAATTTGTGGCGCAAGTCATTACGCACTCAGATACTCCAGAAGCAGGCTGATCCTTGTCAAAGGTATACACGGTTTTGCCATAGCTGCTGGTCATGATGCCGTTGTTAATCTTCATAAAGTCGGATGAAGGTGTAGCTACATCTGGAGTGGTTGAGCATGCGCTCAAGGCAATTGCAAAACAAATGCCTCCCAACACTTTCCATTGAAAGTTCATATTTTTTCCTTTAATCGTTTAATTAGTTACCAGGACCAACCAAGGTAATCTCGATGCGGCGGTTTTGAGCACGGCCTTCAGCAGTGGCATTAGATGCGACAGGATTGGACTCACCCATACCTTGAGCAGAAATCAAACTCTGTGACACGCCTTTTTTGATCAGATAGTCCACCACGTTATCTGCACGTTTAGAAGAAAGATCTAAGTTGGTGCGAATGCCGTATTTGTGCATATCTGCACCAACTGGCACGTTGTCGGTGTAACCCTTAACAACCACCTTGGTGTTTTTAAACCCAGACAATGTAGGAGCCATTTTTGCTAGAACTTGATCAGCCTTTGCATTTAAGTTAAAGCCGCCCTCAGGAAAGAGGATTTTGTCCTTGATCGTAATGCGCAACTCACCCTGCAGCTGGCGAATTTCTACCTCATCACCTTGGTAAGCTTGCTGTAACTGTGAATAAGCCCTATCAAGATTGTTATAACTGGATTCAGTTACACAGCCGACCAAAGAGCCTAAAACCAACATCATTAATGCTATGAATATCTGTTTGCCAAAACGCATAAATAACCCTTTTAGTTAAATAAATCAAAATAAACGAAGTTGCTAGCCTTGCTAACTTCAATGATGAATAGGAGTTAGCAAATATGACAGCCTTTGCATCAGTATAGTATTTACCAACTCTGTTTTTTGCCATCAATCCAAGTTTCCTGAACCTTGATGTTACGAATTTGGTCAACGGGTGTCGTACGTGGATTAGCCCCCAAAATAACAAGGTCAGCCTGCTTACCCACTTCTAAGCTACCGATCTTGTCGTCTGAAAACATTTCATAGGCCGCATTGATGGTAACCGCACGAATTGCATCATCAACTGTCACGCGTTGATCTGGACCCAAGACTTCACGTGGTGGTTTTTGCCATAGGCGGCCAGCACCCTCTGAGATGTAATTCAATGGGCTTACATTAGAAACCGGTGAATCACTATGGTAAGCAAAGCGGCCACCCTCTTTCTTAAATGCTGCTGAGGGATCAATGCGATTGGCACGTTCAGGACCAACAATATGGTTATGGAAAGCCCCTCCCCAATAATCAACATGTCCAATCGTAAAACCAGGAATGACGCCTAACTTGACTGCCTTTTTTACCTGCTCAGGCGTGTTGATAGTGAAATGCTCGATGCGTAAGCGCCGCTCCTCAGGATGCGCATTACCAGCCAATAACTCTTCATAGTTATTTAGCGTTTGATCAATTGCACTATCACCATTGGCGTGAACGGCTATCTGCCAACCTTGATCGAAGTAAATCTTCATTTGCTGGTAAAGATCTTCTGTGCCGTAATCTAAGGTGCCCCGATTACTCGTATTGCTTGGATAGTCATAAGGCTGATTTAGCGCAGCAGTTAATCCCTGAGTGGAACCATCTGAAATAAATTTCACACCAATAAAGCGCAGGCGATCATCCCCCTCATTGGGTTTTATACCATCATAGCCAGCTGGAATGGCAGGTCCATAGAGGTAAGCGCGTACTCGAATTGGTAAACCCTCATTGGCCGCTAAGTCCTTGTAGAGCTTGACTTGCTCCTCGAGAGGGGAATCAAACCCCACGGTAATCTCAGCCGAGGTAGTCACGCCAGCAGAGGCAATATATTGAGTGGTTTTTTTGATGGCCTTGATCAAATCAGCCGCGGGAGGAGCAGGCATTTTTGCCATAAACGGCGTGAATGATGGTGGCTCAATTAATTTACCCGTTAACTTACCTTGAGCGTCTTTTACATAAACACCGCCACCAGAGGGGTTAGCAGTGCTTTCTGTCACGCCGGCCAGCTCCAAAGCTTTGTGGTTCACATAGCCAATGTGGCCAGACTGATTAATAATAAAAATAGGTACAGTAGTTGAAACTTTATCCAAATCATTAGCGGTGAGCTCCGCCATAAAAGGGGAGGTTCGCGAGGGGTCTACTCCAAATGCAAATAACCATCCGCCAGCTGGAATACTGCTGAGGCGCGCACGTAACTTTGCCTCTATGGTGTCTAAGGTGTCATAAGGCAATGTAAAGTTGGATAAATTTAATCCCAACCCCTCTGATAAAGCGGTGCCAATAATATGGATATGGGGCTCAACAAAACCAGGCATTAGGGTTTGACCTTTTAGATCAATCAATTGGGTTGTATCGGTCTGCCATCTTTTGCTTACTGCAGCCTTTGTACCCACTGCCACAATCTTCCCGCCCTGCACTGCTAGAGCCTGGACTTCCTCATTCTTAGAATTGACAGTTAAAACTGGTCCGCCATAAAAGATTATGTCTGCCCCAGGGCTGGCGGCGACAGTAGCTGACTGGAAGATGCCCAATAAACATGTCAAGAAAGTGAGGTTGCGAATTAATTTCATTTCAAAGCCCTTAAGTAAAGATTGGGTGCATTAATCCATAGTAACCATATTTTTTGACTGCTTAAATAAGGAAAACCCCAGCAAGGTGGACTGGGGTTGTATTGTCGATCTACTTATTTCGGCCGATTTAACTTAAATAACTGTTCAGGCCCAATAGTAAAATAATCCCCAGCGCCTCCAGCGCGCAAAACATGGCCTACTTCAGCAGTTTGGTAGATACCATCCTTAAGGCAAGTTTGATCAATATGAATCTGCACCACTTCGCCCAGGACCAGCCAACTCTCCACCTTTGATCCACTGATGGTTTCTAGCTGAATGATTTGAGTCGCCTTGCACTCAAAGGACACTTTTGATTCTGCAACGCGAGGAGGCGTAACAATAGTTGAATCCATTTGAGTCAGACCGGCCATCTCAAACTCACTCACTTCTGGAGGGTAAGGTGCGCAGGTTTGATTCATCGCTGCAACCAAGTCCAATGTCACGAGGTTCCAAACAAACTCTCCGGTCTCCTGAACATTTCTGACTGTGTCTTTATAGTCAATGCTTGAGAAGCCAATGATGGGGGGAATGTAATTGAAGGCATTAAAGAAACTGTAAGGCGCTAAATTACATACACCAGCCCTACTCTTGGTTGATATCCACCCAATCGCCCTTGGACCCACAATCGAATTAAATGGGTCGTGCGGCAAGCCGTGGCCATTCTTTGGCTCATACGAATAAAAAGAGTTCACTGTTTCACCTCAGTTGTTTAATTTTTAACCTCGCCCCAACCACCACCAAGCGCTACATACAAAGCAACCGTATCTTGATAACGCTGAGCCAAGGCTTGAACGTAAGCAATACTAGCTTGATGATATTGAACATCGGCGATTAATACGCTGAGGTAGTCAACCAAACCAGCGTTGTAATTGATTTGCATTAGCTTTAATGCCTCTGCGGCAGCTGTTTTAGCATCTAGCTGACCCTGCACAGCCTGGGCATCATGCACCAGAGCCGTCAAGCAATCGGCCACCTCTGCAAAAGCATTTAATACAATCTGCTTATAACTAGCCTGGGTCTGCTCATAAGCATCTAGAGAGGCCTGCCTTGCATAGTAGAGGCTACCGCCCTTAAAGATAGGAATACTTATGCCAGGACCGGCAGACCAAAATTGCTGACTTGGCCCAGAAAGACTAGAGAATGTATTGCTAGCTACCCCATAAGTGGCATTCAGACTTACACTAGGAAACATCTCGGCAGTAGCCACCCCAATGTTGGCACTAGCGACATGCATTTGCGCTTCAGCAGCCAAAATATCGGGTCGATTGCGCACTAAATCAGAAGGAAGGGTCACCGGAATATCGGCCGGTAGGGTCAAACTCTCTAAAGTGATCGTGGACAGAGTAACGTGAGAAGGATCAACCCCCTCAAGAGCTGCCAACAAATGCTCTGCTTGACTGACACGCTGGCGCAATGACGCAATCGACGCCTCATTACTAGCGATAAGACTCTGAATACTTAACACCGTAGCGTAAGCAGCCGTACCTCCCGTCACCTGTGCCTGCGCTACCTTCAGTTGCTCTTTTTCCAAAGTGATTAATTCTTCAGTAACCTTAATTTCTTCTAAGTAGCCAGCCCGAGCAATACTGGTGTTCACCACATTGGCAGACAGCATCAAATAAGCCGCATTGGTAGAGTATTTTTGATAATCTACTTGCGCTCTTAGAGCCTCTACTTGCCTGCGCTCACCACCAAATATATCGAGCACGTAACTCACGCTGGCACTAGCAGTGAGTAAATTAAATATAGATCCCGGCGCAGCAGAGCCTAACTGCATAGGGGCATTCGCTATCCTGCTTGCACCCAAACCGACGGAGACCTGAGGAAAGAAGACGCCATAGCCAGCACGCATTAAATCCTGACTTTGCTTTAAGCTTGCTTCAGATGCCAGTAAAGATGGATTTTGTTTTAGAGCTTGCTCCACTTCTGCATTTAAGGTTTCTGATTGAAACATCATCCACCAATTTGCATCGGTCCATGTTCCAGAATGAAACATTTGCGTCTTGCCATCTGCACGAATGGTTTGCCAAGGCTCATCATTTTTTAGATATGCAGCCCCCTCGGGAGCTTGGGGTGAGACAAAATCAGGTCCAACAGCACATGAGCCCAGAAACAAGGCAAGCAGAATAATAAAGAAGGGCTTATGTTTATTGACTTGCACGTTTGCCCACATACACATCAACTAATTGACCAGGATAAATCGTCAATTCTTTTGGCTTATCAAAACTAAAAATGACTGGCAGTACGCGCACATCGACACGCTCCGTACGTTGATTAGATAACTCAATTTTGGGTGACACATTGGGCTGAAAGCGAACAATTTTCAAAGGCACCTTGGTATTGGATCCGCGAATAAACATATACGCATCAATATCAACCATACTTGGTAGCTTTTGCAGCAAGACTTCATCTATATAACAGCGCACTGCAAGAGCATCTCCGCTTGCCCCAAGTACCATGATGGGCTGATTTTGCTGCGTATAAGTGTCATACACACCTTGCGCAGAAATATAACTTCCTAGCGCGGTATTGATAGAGATGACCTTACCCGCAGATAGCGCGTGAATATGGTACTTGGCCAATAAACTAGTAGCAGTCTCATATTGCCTTTGACTAACATCTAAGTTTGCCTTAGCCAGCCCCACCGCATCTCTAGCACCATCTAAAGCGTCTTTGCTAACCGCTCTCGGATCAATATCTGCTGCCGCTTTTTGTTTTTGATATGCATCTTCTGCCGTTTTTAGGGAGGCACGCGCTACTGCAATTTGCGCCTTTGCTTGCTGTGTTGTTGCTCGCTGCACCGAATCATCCATTGATAAAAGAGGTGCGCCAGCAGCAATGTCTTGCCCCTCTTTGACATTGATCTGATTTACGGTGCCAGCCACTTCGGGATAAATATTGACATTGGATCCGCTGGCTTGCAAGGCCTCAACAATACCCTCGGCATAAATACCATTCTCATAGGGATTAGAGGCTGGAGTGAAAGCTGGTGGCAGAGGATTTTGACGTTGACCCCAATAAAAGGCCGTTCCTATTGCCAGTACAACCCCTAGGATCGCTAAGGCAATAATGATTTTATTTTTCATTTGCCAGTCTCTCTATTTCGATTAATTTTCCATCTTCCATCTTCATCATGGCATCAGCATATTCAAATATACGGCTATCGTGCGTAACAATAATGATGCACCGATTCGGATTTAAGATTTCTGCCCTAATAAATTCGAGTATCTTCCTGCCGGTATCGCCGTCCAAAGAGGCGGTAGGCTCATCAAAAATCAAGATATCTGGTTGTGCAGCAATCGCTCGCGCAATAGCCACTCTTTGTTGCTCGCCGCCACTTAACTTCATTGGCGGAAGATCGGCCTTGTTTTTTAAACCCACAATGTCCAAATACTTGCGAGCCGTATCTACTGCCTCAGCCCAGTTTACCCTTCTCAGAATGAGAGGAATTGCCACGTTCTCTGCAGTTGTGAGCCTGGGGAATAAATGAAAGTCTTGAAATACAAAACCAATTTTATTGAGGCGGAAATTAGCCAATTGATTGGGGGTAAGTTTCCATAGATCACTTTCACCGACCCATACCTCACCAGAGTTAGGCTCTAAAATTCCAGAAATCATACTAAGCAATGTCGTTTTGCCGCTACCGGATGGACCGACAATAAAGAGAATCTCGCCAGCATAGGCCTCGAAACTGATATCCCTCACAGCAAAGGTTTTAGCCTCACCCTCACCAAACCACTTGCTCAGCTTACTAGCTCTTAGGGCAACTTTTTTCATTTAACCCCTAAAAATATCAAATGGTTGGATTTGCAATACTTTTCGAATGCTGATGTAGCTCGAGAAGATGGCAATAATGATCACCAACAAGAAGGCCAAACTTAAGTTAGGGTAAGTGACTTGTGCAGCGTAATCGGGCATCCTTAATTTAGCCAAAATCATTGCTGTTGTAGCCAAACCCACACCCAGTCCATAACCCAAGAGGCAAGTGAAGGTGGATTGCACCATGATCATCCATACCAACTCACGCCCTTTGGCGCCTATTGCCTTTAGGGCTCCAAATTTATCTAAGTTCTCCAGCACAAAGCTATAAAAAGTTTGGCCTGAGATTGAAAGCCCAACAATGAAGCTAATAATGGTCATGATTAATACATTCATTCCCATGCCAGTTTTAAATTTATAGAAGTCAGAAATCTTTTGGGTAAATTGCTCTCGAGTTAAAGCCTGATAGCCCAAATCTTTAACCTGCTTTTGGATGTAAGAAATATCAGCAGCTGTCTTGGGCTCTACTAGCACGAAAGACATGGTGAAGCGAGATGAGGGTATGTAAGTAATCGCACGGTGATACGTTGTATAGAGGGTTGGCACCCCAAACAAACCAGATTGCGGAACCTGGGCAATGCCCACAATTTTTCCGCGATGATCATTTAATTCAAATTCGGTGCCAATTTTTGGGTTTTCAAGCTTGTCGTATTCCGCATCTTTAACAACAATAAAACCATTTTCCGCAAAAATATCTTCTATATTTCCCTCTAACAACAGAGGGCGTCCGTATAGGGTGACATCATCTAGACCAATTACATTGACGCCTTGATAGGTGCCATCGCTCAATTTAACGAGAGCACCACCAAAATAAATTGGCTCAGCGTGTTTCACCCCGTGAATACTTTTTGCAAAATCCAGAACGTAATCCGGCATAGGGATGCTACTGGAAACATTATTTACAGCAGGATCAATGATCCAAATTTGTGCTCCAACATTTTCAACCGAAGAAGATGCCCTTAAAAGAATCCCCGAGAACATGGACATCATCATTACCATCAAAAAAACAGCAAAGGTGACCCCCATTAACAGGGCTGAAAATTTTCCCCTGTCATTCATAAGCAACTTCAAAGCCAGCCTGAAAATACCGCCCATCTTTCATCCTTGGACCCAATACCCCATACTAACTTTATTGCATTGCAAAAGGAAGTCGGGCTATGACCTATATCAATAGATGCATACCTTTTAGCACCGCCCGGATAGCTGCAAGCGCTATTGACTATTTTCGGGGAAAATCCAATGATGAACGAGCAGCCATTAAACACCCCAAAATCCCCTAGCGACCTGTTTTTCTCCTTTGCAGGACTTTCCATTAAGGCCTTTGGGGGGATCATCGTCTTTGCAGAACAGATGGTGGTAGAAAAGAAAAGATGGCTCTCACGCAAAGAGTTTCTAGAGGATTGGGCTGTTGCTCAGACGATGCCCGGTGCCCCCGTAATGAATCTAAGTATCATGATTGGCTCTAGACACTTTGGCGTTATGGGTGCACTAGCAGGACTAACGGGCATTCTATTGTTGCCTCTCATTTTGATTTTGCTATTAGTGTGCGCATTTGCTTATTTCGGGGAAGACCCCCGGATTGTTGGCGCATTACAAGGAATGGGCGCCGTATCTGCTGGACTTTTGATATCCACAGGCGTGAAATTAATTAAACCCCTGAAAGTCAATCCCCTCGGTAAAACTATTTGCGCTATTTTGGGCTTGTCTTGTTTTGGGTTAATTGCACTTGCACATTACCCCCTAGCGACCGTTCTTATTTGTCTTGGGCCCTTGGCATGCATCTTGGCCTATTTTAAATTTGCCTCTAGCGTACCCAGGGAGTCAGCATGATTCACATACCCGACTGGTCGGCCCTCTTTTTGCATTTCGGCATACTCTCACTCTTCTCGGTGGGTGGACCGATGGGATTAATCCCTGACATTCATCGCTACCTCGTCACGGAGCATGGCTGGATCAGTAATGCTCAATTTACCGATTCCATCGTCATTGCGCAGGCATCACCAGGCCCCAATATTTTATTTCTGGCGCTACTGGGATGGAATATGGGTCTGCAAGCCGGTGGTTATTTCTTAGCTCTACTCGGCGCTCTTGGCTGTCTATTTGCTTATGTTGTTCCCAGCAGCATTCTTTTTTACATCACAGCCAACTGGGTGGAAAAGAATAGAAGCAGTCGCTTAGTGAAATCCTTCAAGGCTGGCATGAGCCCAATTGTGGTTGCACTGCTGATTTCTTCTGGGATCGTATTAGCGGGCGCCAATGGGAATGGTCACAATGATTTTAAGCTCTGGCTATTGGCAGGCCTAACAGTGCTAATGGTTCTTCGCACCAAAGTGCCCATGCTACTACTGCTTTTAATCGGCGGCTGTATTGGTGCTTTAGGGGTGTTTGCATAAACTCTGACCGTGGGCGAGTAATAAAAAACCACCCGTAGGTGGTTTATAAATTCATACGCTACTGAGTTATCTCCGGAATCCACCCTCGCGCATTTCACCACCACCTCTAAACTCTTCACGGGGGGCAGCATTCACGTGTGGAGCGCCTGTTGACCGATTATTTTGTACAGCTTTTGTAGTGTTTTGTACGGCTTGCTTTTGTTGTGCACTAGCGTTACTCCAAGCTTTTTGAGCGTTCTCACGCGTTTGTTGCGCAGCCTGCTTTTCCTGAGGGCTGGCATTTTGATTCCAGTAATTACGGGCACTTTGTTGACGTGCCGCCTGGGTCGCAGCCTGATGGCTTTGATTGATATTGCCGTAACGATTATTTAGTGCAGGGTTGGAATAAGGCACGTTAGCGCGATGCGCTGGGTTGTACTTCCAATCACTTTGATTGCCGTAATGATTGGGACCCATATTGGCGGCATTGTTATAGCCATGATTGAAATTATTGTAGGTGGTGTTGTTGATTACCACTGATCCGCTACCCCAATGCGGCGTCGCCCAAAGAGCAGCACCAACAGCCAAACCAACACCAAAGGAAAAGAACATGCCGCCTGGCGATGGTGCATAAGGATAGAAGGGTGGCGGATAGTAACCAGGATAAGGCCAGGGGCCATACACTAAATACGGGTTGTACGCAGGCACATAAATCACTTGAGGATTGGTAGGTTGAATCACGATGATTTTTTGGCCATCCTGATTTTCAGTGCTAACTGTTTGCTGTGGACCAGATTTGAGATTATTTGCACCCTGCGCTTTAGCCCGCAAAGTCTGCACTGCCTGAAATAAATCCTTTGGTTGAGCCAGATAAGCATCGCCTAATTTTTGAGTCCACGCCAAATCCTTGCCCATTAAGTTCAATGCATCGGGAAATTCAATTAAAGATTTGACACTGTTATCCCAGGGCTGAGTCTTTAATGCCTCTTCTCTAGCGCTGCCAGTAAGCTGTGCATTATTGCGCAGCCAATTATCAGCTTCAGCCACTTCCAAAGGATAAGTTGCGGCAATGAGAACCTGGGCTAATAATGAATCTGGGTATAGAGCAACGGGTGCCACTAAAGATCCCAGTTGGGATTGATTTAAGATCGGCCCACTCGGAGTGGCAGCGGAAGGTGCATTTGGATTGGGTTGTGCCTGCACATATGCCAGTGGGGTACCGGCAATGAATCCTGAAAGTACAGTAACAAGGAGCTTCTTCGAAAATGGGGTGTGTGGGTTTGTAATCATTAAATTACCCTTCTTTAAGCAATATCTAGCTCTATCTTACGCCCGAAATCAAACCATGCCAATTGGATGTACTCAAAAAAACACCAATCCGTAGATTGGTGTTTATGAATCAAATCAGCATTCCATTATTTCTTGGGAGCTGTGATTGCTGCTTTCATCTCGTCAAAATAAATCACCTTAATTTGATCATGTAGCGCAATTTGCTTAAATAATTTCTTATTCTTAATGTGGATGACATGAATCTCTCCATCCATCCCTTTCACTGCAATATTACGTTTGGCTTTATCAATCTCCATGACATCAGTAATCACTGATGTAGTGTTAGTTACAGCACCGGCTGGCTTGTCACCAGGAGCCGCAGAAGTAACGGTAGTAGTTTGATCTTCTTTGCGGATATTGCCCTTGGAATTGAGCAATTCAACAGCAACACCGATCTCAAAAGTGATATTTAAATGATCGCCAACTTTGATTTGGGGAAAGTTCTTAATGGCATGACTAGCAACAAACTGTGTTTCGCCTTGCTCATTTTTTAATGTGACTGTGCGAGTGGCAGAGTCGATTTTTGTTACTGCGCCCTCCATGACTGAATACTTTTCAGCCACTACGATGGCATCCTCAACCAAGGGCTTGGTGCTATCGGCATAGGCCGCATGGCCCATCAATATAAATGCAGTGCCAAGTGAAATGAGTACTGAACGTGTAAGTGCCATATGGATTCCTATTAAAGTATATGTAATTCAATGCTGGGATAATCAGCTTCTAATAATAGTAAATCAATTAAAGATATTCTTGGCAAACTTCTAGCTCTCGTAAGATAATTTAACGATGACATCAGAGCTTAAAAAAGATACGTTAGGCATTTTTCAGTCCCTCATTATTGGGGTTGCCGGCTCAGCCCCCTCTTTTAGTATTTCGGCAACGATGGCAGCCCTCATAGCTGCCGTTGGCGTCCTGGCGCCAGCCAGCCTTCTGTATTGCGGCCTCATGATGGTCGGCATCGTTTTAGCCTATATGCATTTAAATGCGCACCGCCCAAATTCAGGTGCATCCTTTGCCTGGGTTACCGAAATATTTGGCACCTCCCTGGGATTTTTTGCTGGCTGGGCATTGCTAGTTGCCTCTGCCCTATTTATGGTCTCAGCTAGCATTCCTGCAGGGGCTGCCACCCTGCTGCTATTGCGCCCCGAATATGCCGACTCTCAAGTGGCAGTCACCCTGTGTGCAGTTGCTTGGCTTACTCTAATCACCATCTTAGTAGTCAAGGGTATTGGCCTGACCGCCAAGGTTCAGATTGTGATGACCTTAATTGAATTACTTATTTTGTCGGGCATTTCTCTGTTAGTGATTTTCCGCTTTGGGGGCGCAGCGCTCCATGAACTTTCTTGGCATAGCTTTTCGCCCTCCGCCTTTACGCCCAGTGGTTTTGCAAACGGCGCTGTCATTGCACTCTTCTTTTTTTGGGGCTGGGATGTTTCGATTAATTTGAACGAAGAAACTAAAAACCCAGAGAAAGCGCCAGGTTACGGAGTTGTCGGAGCCATTTTGGTCATCATTGCCGCCTTCACGGCGTTTGCAACCATCTCCTTACTTGCACTATCTAACGAAGAAATTTCTCAATCGGGTACTAATATTATTTTTTCAGTGGCTGACAAGGTGCTTCCCGCTCCTTGGAGTTATCTAGCAGTACTAGCACTCATCCTCTCGACGATTGGCACCATTGAAACCTCCATGCTGCAATTTTCTAGGACGATGTTTTCTAAATCGCGTGAAGGCATCTTTCATATTCGCTGGTCTCAAGTCCATGCCCAATGGAAAACACCTTATGCTGCGACCTTTTTAATTGCCTCAATTGGTGCAATACTTTTGCTGCTATCGATCAGCTCCAAAAGTATTGCTGATGTGATGATGGCATCCATCAACATTATTGGAGTGCAGGCCGCCTACTACTATGGCCTAGCAGGCTTTGCCTGTGCTTGGTGTTTTAGAAGACAGGCGCTCGGATCTATTAAGCTGACCATCACCATGGTCATTTGGCCAGTGCTATCGGCCCTGGCACTTTGGTGGGCTGCGGTGATGGCCATCAAGGGGTTTGATGCCCTCACCTCAACCATCGCTATTGGTAGTTTACTGCTGGGCTTTATTCCGCTCTACAAAAGCATTCGGAAACGCGCAAGTCAAAATTAATTCAGCGTTTTTAAATAAGCGATGAGATTTTTGCGTTCAGCCTCATCAGCCATACCTGAGTAAGGCATGCGGCTACCAGGAACTAAGGCTTGAGGATTGGCAATGTATTGATCTAAAGAACTTTCATCCCAAGTAATACCACTCTTCTTCAAGGCACTTGAATAACGAAAGCCTTCGACAGTTCCTGCCTGACGCCCATACACTCCAGCCAAACTCGGCCCCAATAAATTTTCACCCGGCTTAATGCTGTGGCAAGCAACGCATTCTTGAAAAGCATTCTTGCCTACAGCAACGTCTTGGGCAAACGATGCCTGTGAGAAAAGGCATAAGAGAAACAATGATGATGAAAAATAGCGCATTACTTTACCTATTTAAACTAAAGATCCAGGGTTTTTGATATAGCGATTTTTAATGACATCCACAGTCATATAGGCTAATGCACCAACTGGCCCAGTGGGATTGTAGGCAGCGTTATGCGAGAACAAAGAGGCGCCCATAATGAATAAATTATGCGCATCCCATGATTGGCAGTACTTATTCACCGCGCTATTGGTTGGGTTGGTGCCCATAATGGTTCCACCCGTATTGTGAGTGGTTTGATATGGAACGACCGACCATGGTGCTGTCTTTGCTTTCGCAGGACTCAAGAAGTCGGGATTCAGACTCTTAGCAATTTCATTAATTTTTTGAGCCGTGAATTCCGAAAGACGATGCTCATTGGGCTTGTAGTCAAAGGTCATGCGCAACAATGGCATTCCCAAGGCATTCTTATAAGTTGGGTCTAAATCAAGATAGTTATAGCGATTGGCCATGACGCTACCGGCCGAATTAATTGTCATCGAGCGTGAATACCACTTAGCCATCGCTTCTTTCCAAGCCTTACCCCACTTGGGCGTGCCGGGAGGAACTGGGTGGAAAGCAATCGGACGGCCACCATACATGCCGCCATTTAAAGTGGTACCACCAACAAAGTTAGGGCCGGAGCGATCGAAGTTCCAGTTGCCGTTGTAATCGTCAACTAGCGTTGTCAGGCCGCCAGTGGACATAAAGGGATTGAAGATCTTGTCATTAAAAAACAGTGTGGCTCCAACACCTGTTTGGTAAGCATAATTTTTTCCAATCACACCTTTTTGCGTCACTGGATCGTAGGGCTTGCCAATACCAGAAGTCAGCATCAAATGTGTATTGTTTAATCCATATGCCGCCAAAATCACAATTTTTGCCGGTTGAAAAAACTCTTCCCCAGTCTGCAAATTGGTATAAGTTACACCAGTAGCCACTTTCTTTTGCTTATCCATATGCACTTTACTGACCACACTAAGTGTGCGCAATTCAAAAGTCGGCTGCTTCATTGCAAAAGGGATCACTGTGATTAATGGGCTTCCTTTGGCGTTGGCTTCACAGCCAAAACGTTCACAAAACCCACAGTACTGACATTGACCCAGCTTAGCGCCATCTGGATTGGTATAAGGTCTAGAAGCATTGGCAACTGGCATTGGGAAAGGATGTAGTCCCATGCTTTTGGTAGCGCCAGCGAATAAATCATTTGCCAAGCTACGCTCTAGAGGCGGCAACGGATAAGGTGATTTACGTGGCGCCTCAAATGGATTACCGCCCTCAACTATTTGCCCATTGAGATTACCTGCTTGCCCAGAAATACCTGCAATTTTTTCAAACTTGTCATAGTAAGGCTCGAGCTCTGCATAGGTAATGCCCCAGTCTTGAATTGTCATATCGTCAGGGATGAACTTCTTGCCATAGCGCTCTTCGTACATCGAGCGAATCTTGAACTCCATATCAGTCCAACGCCAAGTATGACCGTTCCAGTGAACACCCGCACCGCCCAAGCCTTCGCCGAGCAAAAATGATCCTAGCTGGCGCATTGGCAATGCAGTTTGACTAGGGTTATTGCGAACCGTTAAAGTGTCTCTGCGCAAGTCTTGCATCAAGCCATGCCGAATACCAAATTGCAGCTCATCACGAATATGCGGCACAGAAAAATCTTCTTCTGCCGAGCGTGGCGCACCACGCTCTAAGGCCACCACTTTTAAGCCGCTCTCGGAGAGCTCTTTTGACAGAATGCCGCCAGTCCATCCCATGCCAACAATTACAACGTCTACTTCTGGAAGTTTTTTTGCCATGACTTTGCCTTAACTGACGTCCGCAATACCCAAGACTTTTCCTGGGTAGAACTTATTTTTATACTCAACGATATTGCGTGCATTGGTTTCAATTACGCCTGGGAAGCCAATCATTTTCCACGCCGCTTTATTGCTATTACCGCCATAAATTGGATCAGCATATAAACCCTCTACAACAGATTTATAGGCAATATCAAAAAAGAACTTGGATGAGAGGCCGCCCTCAAAAACCATTTTTCCAGAATCAAGAGACTTCAAAACCTCTTCTTTTTTAGAAGTATCTAGCAAGTCAAATGTTTTGCCGTAGAGCGATTCGCAGTGCTGATTAGTTGCCGCAATACCTGCGCGATAAACCTGCGATGGCAACAAAGGAGACTGATACCCCTGAGTGGGTAACCCAACTGACCAGGGGCCTTGCATATACATGCGATCCCCTTTACCCCAGCTACCCGCTAAAGCGCGGTCAATAAAAATATTGATACCTAGATCAGTGCCCTTGGGGGTGAATTGATCGGCGGGTACCATATGATCAACGAAGGCCTCAACAAAGCTAGCCTCGATTGGCGTCAGAAAAACATAAGCCGCGATTGGGGCGCTAGCGTCTCCATTCTTTTGAACAAGCAACGATTGTGCGCTGGATACCCCCGGGGCACCCATCACGGCACCACCCACCAGAGCTCCCTTGAGGAGCTGGCGACGTGAGCTATTTTTTAAATCTTGATTTGTATCATCCATCAGAATTCCTTGAATGTGTCAGTCATAAAAAGTAAAGCTTGGTTTTTATTTTTCAGGCTTAAATGTGGTGTCTAAAAATTCTTGCACCCCTGCAAACATGAGCATCCGATTTTTTTCCATGATCAAGGTATGAGTGCCCTCGCTAATTTGTAACATAATTTTGTATGGCGCATTGACAAGCTTTGTATAGTATTCATAAAGCATGTAGCTTGGTAAATCAGCATCCCACTCCGCATGCACCAACATCACTGGCACGTGGATGTTAGCTGGGTCATAAACAGGCTTACCTACAGCCCAATACTCGCGGACATCTTTGACAGTGCCATTGGGGGCGCGCACTTTTTGCGGCGTTTGATTTCTGCCCCAAGGATCGGTATCAAAGGTTGCTTTTGCCCATTGATCAAACCAGCCTTCTGGAATGAGTGTGCTCTTGGCATCTTCGGGCACCCCAGTAAGCCAGCGCGCCTTTGCATCAGCTACCGAAGCCACGCGATACGCTCCCAATACTCCCCCTTTATCCGTGAGGGATGGTCCGCCTTGGCGCAACCATTGCGGTGCATACAGCACCAATTTATTCACCTTATCGTTATGCTCGGTGGTGTACTTGCCCATGATGGTGGTGCCCCAAGACCAGCCAAGCAAATTGAGTTTGGCGATATGGCGTTGCTCGAGAATGTAATTGACAGCGCTCGATACATCCCTCACTGCCACATCGGTAGTTACCAAAGGAGCATTTTGTTCAGCAGGCTGATCCATCTCAGGGGGGCGAGTTGATTTACCGTAACCCCGTAAATCCACCAACCAGACGTCGTAACCTCTGGCGGCCATGTACTCCATCCAAGAGACTCCACCAAGGGGCAGATCAAAAGCCGTTTCGGCGGGGTAGGTTGAACCATGAACATAGAGAACGGTCTTTTCCGGGGAGAATGTCTTCATCCCAGCCAAATGCTTATTGCGCACATAGAGCGAAATCCCAGCGGTATCGCTAGGAATCATGTATTCGGCCATTTGGATTTTGCTTGCTGCAAAGGCAGAACCCAAGCCAAGGCAAAGGGATAAGGCAAGCAACAATTGACTCAATTTCGTCATGCGTAAGGTCACCGCTTATCTCCTATTTCTATATTTTTAGTTATAAATACCCTTTAAGCATCTAGGGAAATCATAGCATTGATAGAAATAGTGATCCTTGACCTGCGGCAAGCCTAAAAAACCCAGCATTGGATGTTTCCAGGCAAAAAAACCACCCCGAAGAGTGGTTGTCAATATCCAAAATACGCCATTGAGATTTTGAATTTAGTTAGATGTCCCTGTTGTGTAATCGTAGGTTGGGACATCTTTAATTTTTTGACCGCTCAATGCCAGACTATGCAATGTCTCGCTAGACTCAACCATTAATCCAGCAGCCTTGGTCTTCATTGCCTCTAATTTCTCGTAAATGCGAGGAAATTTAGGATTGAGCTCATTTGGAATCTGATGTGGATTGTTTTGAGCTTCAATTGATCCATTCATCATGCTTGCCTCTACGCTACCAGTCACCATCCAAACCGCACAGGCAGCTAGAAAGAATCCGGCATATGTCATTGCACGGGTAATCCCCCCACAGGTTAACTGAGCTCAGAGGTAGAATTTTCTCGAATATAGAGGAGTTCTACATGAAGCGTTCTAAATTTACTGATAGCCAGATCATGGATGCCCTAAAACGGGTGGATGCTGGCCTAGCAGTTCCAGAAATCTGTCGTGAACTGGGTATCAGCACTGCTACTTTCTACAAGTGGCGCTCTAAATATGGCGGCATGGACACTTCCATGATGGCCCGCATGAAGGAGCTTGAGGCTGAAAATGCCAGGCTTAAGAAGATGTACATCGAAGAGAAGCTCAAGGCGGAGATCTTAAACGAGGCCATCACAAAAAAGTGGTGAGCCCAATCTCACAGACGTGAGATGGCCCAAAAGGCAGTCAGAGAGAAGGCAATCCCCATTCGATTGGCCTGCGCTATCTTTAGCGTGAGCGAGACCTGCTATCGCTATGAAGCGAAGAACAATGTGCAGAACGAGCTCATTGCCAACTGGCTGATCCGCTTAACGGACAACAACCGCAGTTGGGGGTTTGGCCTTTGTTATTTGTATCTACGCAATGTCAAGAACTACACATGGAACCACAAACGCATCTACCGGATTTACCGCGAGCTTGAGCTCAACCTGCGCATCAAACCCCGTAAGCGTTTGGTGCGAGATAAGCCAGATGCATTGGTCGTGCCGCTGAGTATTAACCAAGTCTGGTCAATCGTCCCGCGGGATTCCCTTCGGTCACTTTATGCATGACCAGTTGCAAGATGGCAGAAGTATCCGTCTGTTTAATGTGATTGATGACTTTAATCGTGAAGCCTTAGGTATTGAAGTGGACTTCTCATTGCCGGCAGAGCGAGTAGTTCGTAGCTTAGATCAGATCATTGCTTGGCGAGGTAAGCCGGCAGTTATACGGGCGGACAACGTACTAAATGCAAGAACTTTTTCCAGCGATAGGCAAAGCCATACCGTAACTGCAATTTGCAGTTAAAAAAATCAAACTTACTACTTGTCTATAC
>NZ_MPIY01000002.1 GCF_001953355.1 Polynucleobacter sphagniphilus | reverse complement strand
TTTCNTTTTTTCTTGTTGCGTCACCATCATCATCGCGGGTTGATTAGTTTTTTGGAAGGCTCAGAATCGATATCAAAATTACCTTGAGGTAAATATTTACGATGCGTTTCTGGGGTAAGCGCAATGAAATCAGGGTGATTGCCAGAATCAAACCAATGACAGGCCTCACATTGATTGCAGGGCCTATTCTGAGAATCTGGAGATTCGCATAGAAGCGCTTTTGATAGCGAGATAGCGAATTCAAACTTGCCCATTCCTGATTGACCATGCAACAGCATCGCATTAGGAAAGGAATGGAAATCCAGGCTATCCCAGACAGCGTGAAGCCAAGGTGCTATCGCTTGAGGTCTCATGCAGGGTTGATCTCGATTGCCTTCAAGAGATTCCATATATGCTCTTTAGTTTGAGTGGCATCAATCAGGTAAAAGCGCTGGGGGTCTAATTGGGCTCTACGAAGATATTCTTGCCGTACCTTCTCAAAAAAGGACAAATCCATTTTTTCAAACTTATCCGGTGTACGAACCTGACTCCTTCGAGACTCTGCTATTGAACCTGGTAGATCAAATAGGATAGTCAGGTTCGGTTGCAGTAATTGGCCATTGGGCATAGTTTGAACCCACGACTCCAAAGCATTTAATTTATTCAAACTCAATCCGCGTCCGCCGCCTTGATAGGCAAAGCTTGCATCTGTGAAGCGGTCTGAAATCACAATCTTTCCGGAGCTTAGTGCAGGCTCAATTACCTGCGCGATATGTTCGCGTCTTGCCGCAAACATGAGTAGTGCTTCAGTTTCAATATTCATTGGGGAATCGAGTAGCAAACTGCGTAATTTCTCACCCAGAGCAGTACCGCCGGGCTCTCTCGTTAAGATTACTTCTTGGTGTGGAAAGCGCTCTTGTAGAAGCTCCCTGAAAGCATCTAAATGAGTACTCTTCCCTGCCCCATCGATACCTTCAAAACTAATGAAATATCCCGGAAATTGATTTGTCATAAAAATATTATTTATTGTTGAGGCTTACTTGTACTGGTGTGCTTTCGCTGAAAACGATCTACCGCTAATTCATGTTCATTTAAGGTCTTGGAAAAATGGCTCGTACCACCCCCGCGAGCAACAAAATAAAGTACATCACTATTTGCTGGATGCGCTGTCGCCATTAAGGAGTCCTGACTGGGCATTGCAATTGGAGTGGGAGGTAGTCCTTTGTGCATATAGGTATTGTAGGGATTGTCTCTACGCAGGTCTGATTTACGTAAATTCCCGTCAAAATTAGGGCCTAAGCCATATATTACAGTGGGATCTGTTTGTAACATCATCCCTTTGCTAAGGCGATTGACAAACACTGCGGCGACCATCGCACGATCACTGTTTTTCCCCGTCTCTTTCTCAATAATTGAGGCTAGGATTAATAATTCATATGGTGTTTTTAAAGGGGTCATGGGGTCACGTTGCTGCCATGCATAACTTAACTGCTTTTGCATCGCCTGAGAAGCTCTACGGTAGATGGTAATGTCTGCTTCATCAGGATCAAAAATATAGGTATCCGGGAAAAATAAGCCCTCATCCCCTGGATAGGATAGGTTAAGGGCTTGTAAGAGCTCTTTGGAGCTCAACCCCTTAGTTTGATGTATCAACGCTGGATGACTATCGATAATTGCTTGTAATTGCCTAATTGTCATGCCTGGAATGATGGCGATACTTTCGCGCACACGATCGCCACGGGCCATTTGCAATAAAAGTTTCCCAAGACTCCCGCCAAGCGGGAAAAGGTATGTCCCTGGCTTTAGCTTGGCGCCCACAAAGAATGATCTAGCTGCAATCGGGAGTGTGAATGCGTTCACCAGAATTCCCTGCTGCTTAAGTTGCCCACCAATGGAGGCTAGACTAGATTGTGGATTGATCTTGACCTTAAACGCATTTGCTTCATTACTATTTGGGGTATTTGGTATCACAGGCCAAAAGAAAAGAAAGCAATAAAAAACAGCAACTAAGGTAAGCGCCAAAAGACCCCATCTACGTAATTGACTGTTTTTGGATTTTTGTACCAAAAGGGTTCTTTTCTGAAATTTTCTGCTCATCACGCTATGATAAAAGCGTCATGACAAAACAAACCCAAAATAACCCTCATTTTTCCAATCCATTGCATCAAGGGCTTACTGTATTACCCCAATGGGGACTCATATTTGTAGAAGGTCCAGATGCCGCAACCTTTCTACAAAATCAACTCAGTAATTCCGTCTTGGGGCTGAAGCGCACTCTTTCTCCTGAAATTGCCAAAGGTAATGGTGCAGTCAGATTGGTGGGGTACTGCAATCCTAAGGGCCGTTTGATGGCTAGCGCATGGCTGGGTCTATTCCCGGTTAACGATACTTCTGATGATCGATTTGCACTATTTATATCTAGAGATATTGCGACGGCTTTTGCCAAACGCCTTTCTATGTTTGTTTTGCGCTCTAAAGTAACAGTCAAAGATGTGTCTGATGAGTGGCTCATTTCAGGGATTTATGATGAAAATAAACCCATAGATGATTTACATGCAGCAGCAGGCACCATTGGTTTACGTATGCCAGATGTGGCGATAAACACTTTATCTTATGGCCGGATACTAGTGGCAGAACCAGCGAGCGTCTCCAAACCTACTAAAGAGAGCACAACTGAGTGCCAAAACATGTGGAATTATCTTGAAGTCATGAGCGCGATTCCTAGAATTGTTTTAGCAACACAAGAACAATTTGTTCCACAAATGATTAATTTTGAGTCTGTGGCTGGTGTTGATTTTAAAAAGGGTTGTTACCCCGGACAAGAAATAGTAGCTCGCAGTCAATATCGGGGTGTTATTAAGCGTCGTCTACAACTAGCCCACGGTAGTAACGATCCAGTAACCTTAGCCTTTTTTCAGGCGGGAGTGGAGGTATTTAATTCAGGGGATCCATCACAGCCAGCCGGAATGATTGTTCTCGCAGCGGCAAACTCTTTTGACAATGCTCGCATTGATTTGCAAGTGGAATGTAAGTTAGAAGCGCTAGAAGCTGGTGAGTTACGGGTTGCAAACCCTGAAGGTCCGGCCCTCAAGATCGATGCACTACCCTATCCACTGATTGAAATTTAAGAAAATCATGTGCCTCATTCTTTTTGCCTGGCAATCGCACCCCGAATACTCGCTAGTCGTTGCAGCTAACCGCGATGAATTTTATGAGCGCGATACTCAGGGAATTTCCTGGTGGCAAGATCATCCCCACATATTGGCAGGCAAAGATCGGGCTGATGTATTGGGTAGTCCTGGTACTTGGCTTGGCCTTTCCAATAAAGGGCGTTTTGCCGCGTTGACGAATGTTCGAGCTCCTAGCGAAAAACGGCCTGACGCAAGAACTCGGGGTGAGTTACCCCTCATGTATTTAGCTAGCGAGAATCGACCAGACCAATTTATTTCCCAGAATGCAAAACGCTTCGATCAATACAATGGCTTCAATTTACTGCTATCAGACTTTAGCAATCCCCTAAATCCTGAAATGCATTGGGTTAGCAATCGTTTGCTAATGGGGCAAAGCATTCGCCCTAGAAAAATTTACCCAAAGCAGCCATTGGATCCTGGTGTTTATGGTCTTTCAAATGCCATGCTTGATACCCCGTGGCCAAAAGTGAATCATCGAATAGCTGCTTTTGCTCAAGCATTGGCAATGGATCACGGTGATCTAAAAAATGCCGATCATTATTTGAGCTTATTGGCAGACCAGCATGAGGCTAGCACTCAGGAACTTCCTAATACCGGCGTTAATAAGGAGTGGGAAAAGGTTCTGTCAGCTGCTTTTATTCAAACCCCTTCATATGGTACGCGCTCGAGTACGATATTGAGGATACGCAAAGATGGCAATTATGAAATGATCGAAAGGCGTTTTGATGCCAATGGTGTTATTGGGCATGACGTCATCGCCGGTCAAATTAATGCAGCGAGTGATTCAAACTTATCAGTTTGATGAACTGCAAATCTATCGCTTATCTTCGTTGATAACTCGTTCACCCTCTGTATTACGAGAGGCTAAGCGTTTGATGAACTGAAATGTACCAGTGGCCATGCAGCAAATTTCACCCTGATCGTTATAAAGCTTAGCCTCACAAAAAGCCATGGTTGCAGTTCTGCGCACCGTATCAGCCTTCACTCTTAAAACCCCCAATGCCGCTTGCATAAAATTATTCTTTAGTTCAATCGTAACAACGCTGCGATCGCCTGGATCGCTTGAGCGGGCAGCAACAGCCATTGCGACATCCATCAATGTAAGCAAAACCCCACCATGCGCAACTTCCCAAGTATTGGTATGCTCTGGTTTTAAGGCCAACAAAATCTCCCCCTTGCCCATCTCCGCCGTTAAGAGACGCACTCCTAAGAGCTTCAAGAAAGGGACATTGAGCTCTTCGCCTAGGTTGGCCAACTGAGTGGCTGCCTTATGTTCAAGTTGATTGGTCATGGAATGATTTTAATGGCTTGTGTGCTCAATTGGAATTACTCATAGAATAAGATTATGACCTTTCCCTTAAAAGGTGACGATGTCAGTCACTCCGTAGCCCCCACCCCCCTACCCGATCCATATTGGGTGGCGTTTTCACCTGCTGTGGCAAGCCTCATTGGCATCGAGTTGAATGCAGACAGGATGCCAATGGATAGTTCCTGGCTTGATGTATTAGCTGGAAATACCCTTCAGACCGCTAAGTATCAATTTTCGTCGCCGATAGCTAGCGCTTATAGCGGTCACCAATTTGGAGTTTGGGCGGGTCAATTAGGCGATGGTCGGGCAATCCTCTTGGGGCAGATTGCAAACATGGAGATTCAGCTAAAGGGGGCCGGCAAGACCCGCTATTCCCGCATGGGTGATGGGCGCGCAGTTTTGCGCTCTTCGATTAGAGAATTTCTGTGTAGCGAAGCAATGCATGCGCTGGGAATCCCAACTACTCGAGCATTATCGGTTGTGGGCTCAAAAGAACTGGTTCGGCGTGAAACCATGGAGACGGCGGCCGTATGTACAAGACTAGCACCAAGCTTTCTAAGAGTGGGCCATTTTGAGCACTACGCTTCCGCTCAAGATATTGAACGCTTACAAGAATTGGCCAACGCATTAATATCAGAGCATTATCCAGATTGTGCAAATGAGACCGACCCTTATTTAGCTCTTTATAAGTCAATATGTAGTCGAAATGCAGAGTTAGTTGCGCAGTGGCAAGCAGTTGGTTTCTGTCATGGCGTATTGAATAGCGACAATATTAGTGTTCTTGGTCTCACTATTGACTATGGCCCTTTTGGTTTTTTAGATGGCTTTCAGATTGATCATATTTGCAATCACAGCGATCAAGCTGGGCGATATGCCTATCATCGACAGCCACAGATAATGCATTGGAATATGGCTTGTCTAGCAAGTGCATTTCTGCCTCTAATGGAATTGACTTATAGCGGCGAAGAGTCTCAAGCCCTTTTGCAGAATGCGCTTTGTGAGCTTCCTAAAAAGTTTGCGCAAAAATGGCAAAGTCTTTTTAGGGCAAAATTGGGCCTTACAAAGAATCTTGATGATGATATTTTTCTGATCGAAAGATTACTGCAGGCAATGCATGATTCACGCGTTGACTTCACTCATTTCTTCCGCTCTTTATCTAAAATAAAATGCCAGGACTCAATCGAAAATATATCCTTAAGAAATTTATTCATCGATCGCAAACAAATTGATCTGTGGTTCTCGGACTATCTAAAACGACTAAATATTGAAGGTATAGATGATTCAGAACGCTCTGTAAAGATGAATCAAATTAATCCAAAATATGTATTGCGAAATCACCTCGCCCAACATGCAATTACGATGGCGCAGTCTGATGACTTTTCCGAAGTAAAAAGACTTTTGGAAATTCTAAGCAGTCCATATGATGAGCAAAATCAATATGATCTTTATGCAAGCCCTCCACCCTCAGATCTTGATCCTGTCGAGGTAAGCTGTTCCTCTTGATGTGTTAATTTTTTAATAAATTGAGTTCACTATGAAAAAAAGTAACGAAGAATATAAAAAACAATTGAGTGATATTGAATATCGAGTCACTCGCGAGTCTGCAACTGAGCGTCCGTTTACAGGGAAATACTGGGATCACTGGGATCAGGGTCAATACTCATGCGTTTGTTGTGGAACACCCCTTTTTCTATCCAATACCAAATTTGATGCAGGTTGCGGCTGGCCAAGTTATAGCGCACCTCAAAATAATGCTGCCATCCTGGAGCATCGTGATACAAGCCACGCAATGATTCGAACCGAGGTTCGCTGTGCGAACTGTGATGCACATTTAGGCCATGTCTTTGAAGACGGCCCCCAACCCACTGGACTGCGTTACTGCATTAATTCGGCATCTCTGGCTTTCGAGCCCAGCTCCAATGCCAAAATGAACACCGAAACCGATTAAATAGGTTTAGCAGGATAATCAACACATGAAATTTTTATTTGATTTATTCCCCATCATTCTCTTTTTTATCGCCTTTAAATTTGGCGATATATATTCTGCAACTATTGTTGCTATGGTAGCAACCATTGGTCAAATTTTGTGGGTGTATTACCGCCATCGAAAAATTGATGCCATGCAATGGGTAAGTCTAGTCATGATTTTGGTTTTTGGTAGCCTAACTATATTTCTACATAACAAAACATTCATACAGCTAAAACCAACCGCGCTTTATTGGCTCTTTTCAGGTGCTTTAATCATTAGCTCCCAATTTTTTAACAAAAATTGGATTCAAGTATTAATGGGTAAGCAAATTACCTTAAAGGCCAATAGCTCAGTATCCGCTTGGGGCAAATTAAATATTGCATGGGCTCTTTTTTTCTTCTTCATGGGCGCATTAAATCTATATGTAGCGTTTGAGTATTCCGAATCGGATTGGGTTAATTTCAAGCTCTTTGGTAGTACAGGCTTGCTGCTGGCTTTCGTCATCGCACAGGGCATCTGGTTGGGGCGTCACATGGAGCAAACTCACAATGAGCCTTAATCAAAAACGCATCGAATTATTTAAATTAGACCTCAAACTGGCCTTCAAGCCGACTCATTTAAGCATCGAAGATGAGAGTCACTTGCATGCGGGGCATGCCGGCGCTGCATCTGGTGGCGGACATTTTAAAATTTACATTATTGCGCCTGAATTTAGCGGATTAAACCCTCTAGCACGTCATCGTGCAGTTTATGCAGCGCTTTCACAAAGAATGTCGGGCGATATTCATGCCCTTACTATTGTGGCAAAGGCTCCAGAAGATGCTTTTTAATTTGCTTTTTTAATCTGCTTTATTCTTTTACTTTTATTAATTCAATTACCGTCAATTTAAATGAATACTATCCGTCAAATTCTATCTATTGCAATATTAAGCTCCAATCTCCTGGTAGTGTGTGCCCATGCTCAAAATGCGGTAATTGTGAATGGCACGCCGATACCAAAAGCAAAGCTGGATAACCTGGTCAAAAAATCTGGGCAGGCCGATAACCCACAAGTGCGAGATCAAGCCCGTGAAATGCTTGTGACCAGGGAATTGATTTTGCAAGAAGCCGATAAACGCGGCCTTACTCAGAGCGAAACTGTGCGGGAGCAGATTGAGCAATCTAAGATGGGTATTTTGGTTTCTGCTGTGTTTGAAGATTACATTCGTAAAGAAGGCATCACCGAGGATGAGCTAAAAGCAGCCTACGAATCAATGAAAAACCAATATAACGGCAAGGAATATCAAGTACAACATATATTGGTTGAAAAAGAGGCAGATGCTAAAGCGCTTACCGCGCAAATTAAGGCGGGGGCAAATTTCGATGATCTTGCGAAATCAAAATCCAAGGATCCTGGATCAGCTTCCACTGGTGGCAATTTAGGCTGGGTTGGTGAGAAATCCCTGGTTCCTGAGTTTTCCAACGCTATGGTGCAGCTTAAAAAGGGACAAGTTACAGATAAGCCAGTGAAATCACAATTTGGTTGGCACATTATCAAAGTTGACGATATTCGCGATGTGAAAACCCCTAGCATGGATGAAGTTCGTGAGCAGCTAAAGCAAATGATTGCATCAGATCAAAATTGGCAGAAAGCGAAGTTTTCAGAGATGATGCAAAAACTGCGTGCTAAAGCAAAGATTCAGTAATTTTGAGCTTTAGAGCAGGCAAAAGCCCAGGTCAAGCCTGGGTTTTTTAATGTAAACCTTCAATTGAAATTAGCTTTATATTTATAAAAATGATGATCCTACACACCATGCTTCGCGTTGGCGACCTTAAACGCTCCGTCCATTTTTATACCGATATATTGGGTATGAATTTGCTCCGCACTACTGAAAGACCAGATCAAAACTATTCTCTCGCATTTTTTGGTTACGGTAACGGCAATCAAGATGGCCAATCTGAAATTGAGTTAACTTACAACCATGGTGTCACCAGCTATGATCTTGGTAGCGCATATGGACATATCGCTATTTCAGTTTCTGATGCGTATGCGGCGTGCGCCAAAATAAAAGGTGCCGGTGGAAATGTCACCCGCGAAGCTGGGCCTGTACTAGGCGGCGATACGATCATTGCATTTGTTACTGATCCAGACGGCTACAAGATTGAATTGATTGAGCGTAAAGCGACTTGAATTCAGATCAATATCAACTAGAGTTAGCTGATAGCCTATCGGAAGTTCCTGCCGAGCAATGGAATGCCCTACTAGATATATCCAGTACACCCTTTTTAAGATATGAATTTCTAAGTAGTCTTGAAGAATGCGGATGTGTTAGTGGCGTTACTGGTTGGCAACCAGCCCATATTCTCTTAAAGGATACCAAGGGTAAATTATTGGGTGCGCTACCTTTATATTTAAAGCAACACTCTTACGGTGAATTTGTTTTTGACTGGTCTTGGGCTCAAGCCTATGAGCAAAGCGGTAAACAATACTATCCCAAAGCCCTCTGTGCCATCCCCTTTACACCGGTCCAAGGCTCACGATTGCTAGTGCCAGAAGGAGAAGATAAGGCGACCAGACAAAAATTGCTCGTCAGTGGACTAAAGTCACTGTGTATCCAGAATCAATTATCTTCAGCACACACCCTATTTCCGCTCGATGATGAGTTACCGTTTTTTACCCAAGCTGGATTTGCACTACGTGATTCAGTGCAATTTCATTGGCACAATCTCGGATATACCAGTTTTGATGAATACTTAGCTTCATTAAATATGAAGCGGCGCAAAAATATTCGGCGTGAACGATCTCAAGTTAATTTACATGAGATTGAATTTCTTCACTTGGACGGGGAACGCACGAATGATCAGGATTGGAAATTCTTTTATAAGTGTTATGAAAATACGTACTTAGAACATCAATCAAGACCTTATCTTAGTGAGAATTTTTTCAAGCTTCTTGCAAAGCGTATGCCCGAAAATCTCCATTTAATTATTGCTTCAAAAAAAGGATTGTCGATAGCCGCCTCTCTATTGGTCCTTGATAGAAATAGCTTAAAAGCATATGGGCGTTATTGGGGTGCATTGGAGTACATTCCAAACCTGCATTTCGAAACGGCCTATTACCAGGCTATTGAATATTGTATTAAAGAGGGAATACAGACTTTTGAGGGTGGTGCGCAAGGTGAGCACAAGATGGCAAGAGGATTTCTTCCTAAAACCATTCAATCGGCGCACTGGATATCCGACCCCCAATTTATGGCTGCTGTTGAGAATTTCTTACAGAGGGAGCAAGCAGGAATAGCTCAATATGTAGATGAACTTGCTGAGCACTCACCCATGAAATCGACTACAGTATTGCCATGAATACAGATTACACAAATTCAGGCTCACATTCATTGTCAACTGGAGATGATGACTCAGACTCACCTTGTATTGGGGTGTGTACAACCTTATATGATGATATTTGCCAGGGTTGCGGACGCACTCTTAACGAAGTGAGCAACTGGGTATTTTTTAGTCAAGAGGAGAAAGAAGTGGTATGGAAACGCATTCGCGATGAGGGCACCGCTATGCGCTTCCAAAGACAGTCCAAGGATTAACTTGATTTCCTTTTAGCCGGTAATTGCTTGGCTGCGCAAATACTCTTCATATGTGCCGGAATAATCCGTCACGGTTCCATCCATTTTGACCTCAAGAATTCGGTTTGCTAATGCCGATACAAACTCCCGATCGTGCGACACAAATATCAAGGTACCTTCATATTTCTCAAGCGCAATTTGCAGGCTTTCGATGGACTCCATGTCCATGTGATTGGTTGGCTCATCCATTGCCAAGACGTTGTACTTTTGAAGCATTAATTTGCCCCAAATCATCCTTCCCTTTTCACCACCAGAGAGGACTTTGACTGATTTACCAATATCATCACCAGAAAATAGTAAGCGACCTAGAGTGCCCCGAATGACCTGATCATCGTCGCCGTTATAGCGCCAAGCGTTCATCCAATCCATCAAAGTTTCATCTTTGGCAAACAAATCAGTATTGTCTTGTGGCATGACGCCCACTTTAGCGTTTTCAGCCCACTTTACATCGCCGCTATCGGCAGCAATTCCTTCGAAACGTTTGCTTAATATGGTTTTCAACAACGTAGTCTTACCAGCACCATTTTGACCAATAATGGCAATCTTTTCGCCGGCGCGCACACCTAACTTAAAGTTTTTGAAGATAGTTCGGTCAAATGACTTTGTAAGCGCATTGCACTCTACTGCCATATTGTGTAACTTCTTTTCTGAATCAAAGCGAATAAATGGATTTTGACGTGAAGAGGGCTTAATTTCAGCAATCTCAATCTTCTCTAATTGCTTTTGACGTGAGGTTGCTTGTCGCGCTTTAGAAGCATTTGCAGAGAATCGGGCTACGAAGGCCTGTAGCTCAGCAATTTTCTCTTTAGCCTTGACATTGGAGCTCAACTGTTGGGCCCTAGCCTGAACCGAGGCCAGCATATAGGAATCGTAATTGCCGGGATAGACTTTTAAGGTGCCGAAGTCCATATCAGCCATATGTGTGCAAACTTGATTTAAGAAGTGGCGATCGTGAGAAATAATCACAATCGTGCTCTTAATTTCATTCAAGATATCTTCTAACCAATGAATAGAGTGAATATCCAAGTTATTGGTTGGCTCATCTAGCAATAGAACATCAGGGTCTGAAAATAGTGCTTGAGCAAGTAATACCCGCAACTTCCATCCGGGCGCAACATTACTCATGGGGCCATTGTGCTGCTCGATTGGAATACCAATACCCAAAAGCAGCTCCCCTGCTTTGGCTTCTGCGGTATAACCACCGTATTCAGCGTACTTGCCCTCAAGCTCAGCGGCGCGCATATAGTCTTCATCTGAAGCTTCTGGATTAGCGTAGATCGCATCGCGCTCAGCTGCTGCTTTCCACATCTCCTCATGCCCCATCATGACGACATCAAGAACCCTGACGTCTTCATAAGCAAACTGATCCTGACGTAATTTACCTAAACGTATACCAGGATCAAGACTAATATTTCCATGTGTAGGCTCAAGCTCACCACCTAGGATTTTCATAAAAGTAGACTTACCGCAACCATTTGCCCCAATCAGGCCATAACGATTTCCGCCGCCAAACTTCACGGAGATATTTTCAAACAAGGGCTTGGCCCCAAACTGCATAGTGATATTAGATGCGGACAGCACGGATAGTTTCTAACTTTCTGATAAAAATAATCTTACCTGCCTGCAATTGGCTGGCAAAGATCGTTATTTTAACGGTTTTAAGGCCTATTTACGGCCAAACTTACACTTTGACTCTAAATGGCGTGAAATTAGTGTCAATGTCGTAATAATCCTCATTTTCTTTGCGCTTTAGGAAGTTCACAAGGAAATACGTTAGAGGGGTAGCTAAGACCTCCCAGGATGTTTTGAGCACATATTGAGCTGCTGCGACTTGGATGACTTCTTGGGTAGGCCAAATACCGTAAAAAGCAAGCATATAAAAGAGGGAGGAATCAATTAACTCGCCCATGGCTGTAGAGCCGATTGTTCTCATCCAAAGAAAACGACCATGGGTCAATATTTTGAACTTGGCCAGCACAAAGCTATTCATGAAGCTACCACACCAGAAGGAGATCATGGACGCAAGAGCAATTCTCCATGAATTACCAAAGACCGTTTCCAATCCATGTTGATAATTAGCCATATAAGCCCCTGGAGCTGCAGGCAATGAAATGACAATCTGCGCCATGATTGCAGCAAATGCAAGCGCAGCAAAACCTGCCCAAACTGCCCTGCGATCATAGGCATAGCCATATACCTCAGTCAGTACGTCGCCAAAGAAATATGCAATAGGAAAAAATAGGATCCCACCACCAAAGACACAGGTTCCAAAATAAGGCAAATCAATAACTGCAGCTTTTCCTGCACCAATAAAATTAGAGCACAGTAAAACGACTACAAAAGCAGTCAAAAGTAGATCGTAGTAGCGGTAATGACGGCGTGTCGTGCTCATTTGAAATCCCCCGCCTTCTCTAATAACATCCTCGCGCTATCCATAAAGGCGCTATCGCTGTCATTTTCTAAGGCAACAAAATTGTTTTCATCATACTTCGGAAAATTTCGTTTAATTGAGGATTGATAAGCTGGGTCATAATGCACCTCCAACAATTCCTGAACTAAGGCATCAAATTGATTGGCGTCTATAGCAGCGCTCCACTTTTCAATTTGGATCTTTCCATAGCGTGACGTTAACAGAGCTAGCTTTTGCTTAAAATTTTCAGTGTCTGAGAGAAAGTGATGGTAGTCCTGCAAGAGCCACGAAACTCGCGTGGCAACCGAAGCACGTAACTCAATACATTGACTATTGCGAATTGATTCCATCAGCGAATCAGGGATATGTAAACCACCTACTTTTTTGCTTTCTGATTCAACGAAAACAATTTTCGAGGAATCTAAAGATCGCAGAGCATTCCAGAGATTGGTTTCAAAACCCTTTTGCGTAGGTTGCTCGATATTAGGTTCGCTACCCAGCACAGATCCCCTATGAATGGCCAAAGCCTCCAGATCAAGTATCTGAGCCCCCAATGATTTCAGGTCTTGCAGGATGCGGGTTTTGCCACTGCCCGTCATACCACAAATCACTTGAAAAGAAAATTCTTTAGATGATTTTTCTAAGTCATCAATAACAGTGCGTCTAAACCCTTGATACCCACCCTCAAGTTGCATGGCTTTCCAGCCAATGCGATTCAGAATGTGTGTGAAAGCTCCGCTACGTTCTCCGCCTCGCCAGCAATAAATCAAGGGGCGCCACTCACGAGGAAAATCCAGTAAAGAATTCTCAAGATGCATTGCTATATTGCGAGCAACTAGCGCAGCGCCAAGTTTTTTTGCGGCAAATGGAGATTCTTGCTTATAGAGAGATCCTATTTCTGCGCGCTCTTCATTATTTAAAACGGGGTAATTTAAAGCGCCCGGAATATGATCTAAGGCAAATTCAGCTGGAGAGCGAACATCGATAACGGCATCGTATCGATCCAGCTCGCTGGAAAAAAGACCAATATTTAATATGTGTGGATTACTAGACTGCAAACGGCCATCCTATGCAATTTTTTGGAGTACAACGTTTGGCCACGGAATGGATTTATTGGTTTGTAAATCAACACAAACCATGGTTGCACCTCCAGCTGCAACCAATTGCGTTTCATTAGTAACAAGGGCCATCGTTGTGTACATATCAACACTGGATTTTCCTATTGCTCCAATATAGGTTTTTAATACCAGCTCACCGGGGTAATTGAGCTGTTGATAGAAATTGCAAAAGCCATTAACCATCAACATGGCCGTTTTATCAATCTGAATACCAAAGCCTAGTGATTCTATCCATTCAACTCGGGCTTGTTCCATATACCGAAAAAAAACGGTATTGTTGACATGCCCAAAGGCATCCATGTCACCCCAGCGTATCGGCATCCGCATTTCATGCACCAGCCTTTTTTCTTCTGGGATATCTATACGCATGAAATTGCCTTAACGAATTTGTAATGCAAGTTGATAGAGATTACTTGAACGCGCTCCTGAGCGGCAAAAGGCCAGAATGGGAGCAGGCATAGTTTTAAGTAAGTGCGCCATTTCAACAATCTGATTGGGAGCTAGAGAGCCGCTAATCACTGGCAAATAAGCGTAATGTAATCCTAGCGCCTCAGCCTGAACTTGAAGTTCATCACTTGCAGGTTGATCTGGGCCACCCTCATAATCTGGTCGATTATTAATCACGCTCTTATATCCAAGTGCAGCAATTTCAGCTAGGTGCTCAACTGATATCTGACCTGCAGTTCCAAATAAATCATTGTGACTTGCAATAGCGACACTCATTTACTTTCCTCAATTTTTATAGGGTGATTACTGTTATTCTAAAGTAAGCTTACGAATGGTTATTTGTGAAAAAACGCTCACAAATCTCCATGCCAGCTAACATCGCAACAACAAAAATAAACGCTTTTATTCGCATGGCTCCAAGTGAAACAATCGCTGGACCAGGACAAAAGCCCGCAAGACCCCAGCCAAGCCCAAAAATAAATGCGCCAATGACTAAAGGTTTGGTAATGTCACGCCGCCTTGGTATATGTAAAGCCCCGCCGAAGAAACTCTCGCTACGCTTAGATTGAATATAAAAACCAGCCATCGCAACCAATACCGCCCCTACCATCACAAACAAGAGCGAGGGATCCCATAACCCAGTGATATTCAAAAAATTGATGATTTTTTCTGGATTGGTCATTCCTGAAGTCATCAAACCCAAACCAAATAAAACACCAATAAGATACTGACTAAATAAGTTGAAATGTTTTCTCATATTAAATGCCTAATATATGGCGTGTAATGTAAACAGTGACAAAACCTGAAAACATAAATATTAGTGTTGCAAGGACAGAGTGGGGAGAAAGGCGGGAAAGACCGCAAATACCGTGACCACTTGTGCAGCCCGACCCATAATGGGAGCCGAATCCAACTAATAAGCCGGCGAGAATAATCATTTTCCAGTCTGCATCAATAACGGCAAGTGGATGCAAATCAAACAATAATGCACCCCAAAAAGGAGCTGATATTAAGCCCAAAATAATGCTGAAACGCCAGGTCAAATCACCCGCTTGCGGCCTAAGTAATCCAGAAACAATGCCGCTAATGCCCAAAATTCGGCCATGTAGTAAAACATATAGTGCTACAGCAAGGCCAAGGATGGCACCTCCTAATAAGGCTGGACCAGGGGTGAAGCTAAACCAATCAATCTGCATGTCTATTCCATTCAAAAATAGGAAGCTAGTTGCAAGGATTTGGAGCTAGTCGATACTGTAGATATCTTAAGGCTAAATAGGCGCCGAGTACAAAACCGGGCATAGCAATAAAGGATCCTAATGCCAAGGTAGAAATCCCGCTGAGACCTTGGCCAATGGTGCAGCCTAGTGCAGTGATGCCGCCAAAACCCATTAAAGCCGCCCCTACTAGATGATTTGCAGTATCTTCTGTGTTTGCAAAAGTCTCCCATCGAAATGTATTACTTGCTAAAGCATAAATAGCTGAACCAGAAATCATCCCGGCTACAGCAACAATTCCAATAGTTAAAACTTTTGATGTATCGCTATACATCATTAGCCAATCTAAGGTGTAGGCATATGGAGAGACGAATGACAGGCTTTCCATCTTGCCAGAATTGGTCGCTAAAAAAACTTCCTCGAGTGTATTGGGATCTTCTGCTACATGGGCGATGTAGCCAGAGATCCACCAGATTGAGCAGATAGCGAAACCAACCATTAGGCCTGCTAAAAGATTATCGAAGGTCCAAAACGATTTCTTGAGCAGTGCAAATAAAACACATAACCCCCCAATCGCCAAGGCAATAAAAAGGTGCATCAACCCACGATCAACGCCAAACTGAGCAGCAAAAATACTTGGTAGATCTTGATTTGTATTTAAAACAATAAAAACACTGTCTAGGAAGTTCGCTCTAAACACGGCCAAGAAGCCGCGTAAAGTCATATATGCGCTTAGGCCGAGCACAAAAAATACCACTACAGACTTTAGATTTCCACCGCCTATTCGTATCAGCGTTTTACTTCCACAGCCTGAAGCCAAAACCATCCCAAAACCAAAGCAGATACTACCCACAATAATTGAGAGGTATAAGAGGCGGGAGCTGGTGTAAATTGTTTTACCAGTATCAATTAGACTCAATGAAGAGAGAATAAATACGCCAATAATTGCGACGCCAATCGCTAGCGCCCACTGGCGAACCCGAGTTAAATCGGACATAACCAGAAAATCAGAAATGGCACCCATTGTGCAAAAACTGGTTCTCTGCATCACAGCACCAAGCAGCACAGTTACAAAAAAAGTCGCCAAAAGAGCATAATGACTTAGGTTAGCTATATCAAGGTTATTCATCCGCCTATTTTACGATCTTATGGCTTGATATAGGCGTAATGCTCCTGAAATTGCAAATCAGCAACTCGAACAACACCAGAAGGCGTAAAGTCCGCATCGAGAATAAATTGACTCCTATTCAGGCCGCGATTTTTCATCGTAATTTCACAAACCTCAAACTGCACACCGCGTGACTTTAGGGCTGCGACTAGAGGCGCGTATTCAACCCCATTTTTTTTATCTTTAGCACCCTCAATCAACATATCAACCCCAGCAGCATGGGTCACGACAATAATTACAGTGTCGGGTGATGTGTCAAGGTGATTGCGAATATTTCTAAGGCCCTTTAAGCCCTGTGATTGTGCGTCATCAATGTGGTAAACCACTTTAGTCTGAGCATTAGCGGCATCAATGCATAGTGTGGATGCCAATACCAACGCTATAAAAGTAACAATTAACTTTAACTTTTTCATCATTATGTAGATATCAAATCAAGGATTCAATTCCTGGATTATTTTTAACGCCTTTAATAAGCGGCTCGTTTAATTTGCTTTCTTCAATTACTTTCACTTCTTTTAAATGTCTCCGCATTAAATCCCAAATAGCTTCGCCATCCCTCATATCAGCATCCTCGCTTACCGGGGCCCACCCAGCAACGCGATAGGACTTATGAGGATCAAGTAGAGTTCCATTTAGTCGCATATCAGATATACGATTTCCCATAGATGCATTGGGATCAATTGCGTAATTCAGGCCCCCTACTCGCACCATATCGCCACCTTGCTGGTAGTAGGGATCTGGATTGAACAAATTGTCAGCAACATCTTCCAGTATGGTCTTGATGGTTTGCCCACTCATTAATGAATTGGTGGTGTATGGATAAGTAATGGCCGTTTGATCCATGAGGTTTTCCATAGTAACAACCTGTCCTGGTAAGAGCGTTGTACCCCATCGAAAACCAGGCGAAAAGGCGATTTCAGCATTCTTTTGCGTTAATAAGCCATCCAAGATCACTTGATCAAAACTGCCATTAAAGTTACCACGCCTATAAAGTAATTCTTGCGTTACGGCCAGTGGTTCGCTAAGCACTGATTCATAGGGCTGGCGAACCCGCTCGATAAGTCTAGACATGCGAGGATCTGCAGGCAATAGATCAGAAAAAACGGGAAGTAGTTTGTATTGAAAATCGACAACATGCCCACCCTTCACGTCAAAATCCAATACCCCAAGAAATTTACCATTAGAGCCAGCATTGGTTACTAAAGTAGTGCCGCCAGCATTCCTCACCTGAACGGGAATAGGTACGCCATCATGAGTATGACCACCCAAGATGGCATCTATGCCGCGAACTCGGGATGCCAACTTAAGATCTACGTCCATCCCATTATGAGATAGTAAAACAACGACTTTAGCACCCTGGGATCTGGCTAAATCAATCGTCTTTTGTAAATTAGACTCTTGAATACCAAATGTCCAGTTCGGGGTAAAGTAGCGAGGATTTGCCACGGGCGTATACGGAAAAGCTTGACCAATAATGGCAACAGGAACGCCATTCATCTCGCGAATTACGAAAGGTGTAAAAACATCATCCCCAAAATCAGTAGTTTTAATATTCTGCGCAAGAAAAGAAATCTTGTTTTGAAAATCTTTTTCGACTATCTCAAGAACTCGGTTTTCACCTAAAGTCATCTCCCAATGGGCCGTCATAATATCAACCCCGAGCAGTAAAGAGGCGTCGACCATGTCCTGACCCTTAGTCCAAAGGGCGGTAGCAGAGCCTTGCCATGTATCACCACCATCCAGAAGCAAGGATCCTGGTCTATTGGCCTTGATTTGTTGAATCAGGGTTGATAAATGAGCAAAGCCCCCCATACGACCATAGTGCTGGGCAGCAGCATCAAAATTTAAATATGTAAACGCGTACGCATCTTTTGTCCCAGCAGGAATATTGTTCGCTTTTAAGAAATACTCACCTACTAAGTGGGGCGTTTTGCCCTTTTGAGAGCCAACTCCAATATTGACATTAGGCTCTCGAAAGTACACGGGCAATAGTTGTGCATGACAATCGGTAAAGTGAAGAAGATGCACATTACCAAAGCGCGGTAATTCGTAGAAAGCATTCGCCGTCTGCTGCGCCGAGGCAAAATTAGAATGAAGACTAAGTCCACCCGCCGAGGCTATTGCTAGCGCCTTTAAAAAATCACGACGTTCAAGTGACATACGTATTATTGGTTTACTGGCGAACGAGGATCAAGTAAAAGCGCCATCAGGTCTTGAAGTTGTTCTTGAGTAAGTAATTTGAAATGTCCAAAACGTGGCATCGCACTGCAGGCATTAAAAGCCTTGGGATTAAAAATTTTCTTCCAGGTATAAATGACAATCTCCTGTGAGTAACCCCTCAATTTCCCATAATTCCATAGACTGGGCCCAAGGTTTCCGTAAGCAATTTCTTTCCGATCAATTTGATGGCAGTTATAGCAACCCCCACCATTTACTGTCTGTTGATTATCGGTCCAGGTTGATCCGCGGCCGCTTTGCGCAATCACTTCACCTTTTTGCCAATCGCCGATGTATCGACCATCTTTAGGGGCAGGTATATTTGCCATATTGAGTTGCTGTATTCCCTCGACCCTTTTTTGATATTGCTCATTATTACTGGATTGCGGGTTTGAGCAAAATCGTTGCGTTTCATCCTGCGCAATCCGATCTATATTGGCAATACCTTCAGTTCTAAAGCTATTAGCCATCATTTTCTGGAAATGGGCATCTGGTTTGTCTTGAGCATAAGTGCATTGACTAAAAATCAAAGCATAGAAAAAAAGCAATAGAGCCAGAGAGTGGGTTAGTTTATTTTTCATTTGCCAGGATCTAGCGCTTTAAGCCAGGGGTTTCCATAGTTCCGCCATTTGCATTAACGGCCATATACATGGATAAGGCCGTTAATACTTCAGAGCCATAGATTGGGAAAGGGAAGCGTTGTTGACGATAGCAATCAGTTAGGCGCATAGCCATGGTCCAAAACTGCCCGCTTGAAACGCGATATGCTGGCCAAGTACCCCACCCTGCTGCTGCCCCTGTAGGCGTCGTTAGATTTGGTAAGTCCTGCAGACGGATACGCTTATCATCTGCCGAATGGCAGGTCGCACATGCAAAATCCATCGGTCCAGCTCGATAAAAAAAGGCTTTTTTACCTAAGTCATAAGACTCCATTTCTTTGGGATGCTTTGTACTTACATGAATCAGCATGCCTTTGGATTGGGCCACGACATAAGCCACAATCGCATCCATATCCTTTTTGAGCCCCTCCTGCATGGGTGCATTCACAATTTCTTTTTCTGGAACACCTTGCAATACATACATGCAAGTCATTAGGCGAGACTCAAGATCTTGAACCTTTTTGGTATCCGAAAAGTAACGCGGGAGTTGTGCGGCAGCTCCTTTTAACACTCCAGGCCCGAGCCCTAAATTGCAACGCTCTAAAGTCGATTTTTTAGGGCCGCTAGGTTTCTTCCACAACTCCTCACCTGCTGCTTCGTACAATTCAGCAGGATTATCATCTGCTAGCATTGCACGGTATTTGGCAATTTCATCCGTAGTAGTCTGAGCAAAAGAAAATGGGGTCATAAGCAGCAAAAAAATTGCGCTAATGAATTGAATTTTCAATGCCCTAGAGTTTTTCATATGCAATCAAGAAACCGTTGCCTCATCAGACCTCTTGTCACCGCGAAGATCAATCCAACTTACAAGAAGCTTGTCGCCTTTTGAGCCCTTGTATTTGAAATTCAAAAAAGGATCTTTTGATACGGCTGAACCAAACTCTGCATTGAAAACATCTTTCCCTTGAGCCTTTACATTCACCATAGTGATAAACCAGGCGGGAATTAACTTTCCAGAAGCATCTTTTCGTTGGCCCGACTCCATATCATGCTTCATCAAGATTTTGACATCAACCACTCCATTGGTTTCGGCCGCCCGAATGCGCATCGGATCACCCATGTATATTCCCCTTATTAACTAATATGTTTTTGCGTGAAATGTAATTAGCCACCGCAACCGCCAAGAGTGACTTTAATTTCCTTTGAAGTCATCAACCACTTACCATCGACCTTAACTAGCCCGAAGACGGTGGATGTTTGAGCCATCTTAATGCGAGTGCTGACAAAAGATTCAGTACCTGCAGGTATAAAAAATTGCGCAGCTAAAGTGCTTGGGTTTTTTTCGACCAAAATAGCAATTTGCTGCGCCTTGAGATTGCTGCTAATGGAAACGGGTACTACCGCTCCATTTTCAGCAATATCCGGGGCATTCATTGAAATTAAAGAGGATTTTTCAGGGGTGCTAGTGCTGCCCAAAGCCTTAAAGACCTCATCCAAGGATTTTCCATCAAAAGCAGCTTTATTCCATTCTTCAGCCTGAGCCTCAGTAATTAAACCAGCAGAAGCCATTAAGGTAAAAATTGCGGTAAATTGAACCAGGTTACGACGATGATGATTCATTGCATTCTTTCAAGTTGACGCTATAAAACACTTAAATTCTGTGAAACCTCTACTTTAATGGGAATTTGTCTTTTGAGCACCGAGTTGGCTGGAAGTTTTATAGTTATTTGAGGTACATGATGGAAAATGCTTGAAATGCATAAATTAAAATTTAATGGGCCGCATGTTTGATCTAGAAGCCACTCTTTTGTCCTTCAAATTAGCTTTGTGGACCAATGCAATCTTATTGCCTTTTGGCGTTTTATTTGCACATCAGATCATCCAGCTGAATAAATCCAAACCCTGGATAGAGGGTTTAATAGCGCTTCCCTTAGTGCTACCCCCCACCGTGCTCGGTTATTTCTTCTTAGTGGGGTTCAGCGATAAAACTATTTACGGCATTCCTCTGGTTTTTTCATTTGCGGGAATATTAATAGCATCCCTAATAGTTAATCTTCCATTTGCAATTCAACCAATTCAGAGAGCCTTTGAGGCAATTCATCCAGATATCCTTGAGGCCGCTCAAGTAAGTGGATTATCCGGCTGGCAAATGTTTCGCTTAATTCAACTTCCCCTTGCTTGGCGAGGGATTACAAGTGCAGCAGTCATCACATTTGCCCACACATTAGGGGAATTTGGCGTTGTATTGATGGTAGGAGGCGCTATCCCTGGTGAAACCAAGACAGTTTCGATCTCGATTTACGACAAGGTGCAGGGTTTTGATTCTGCGGGTGCAGGCCTACTTTCTTTATTGCTAGTTGTGATATCGCTTTGCGCTATTGCGTTTTCATATGGCGTATTCGGAAAAATGCCAGGCCAATCTTCGAGAGGGCAGCCTTGATGCTCAAGATCAAAATTTCCCAACATATTCCGATGCCGATTCAGGTTAGTTTGGAATGTATGGATGGTCAGATTCACGCTCTGGTTGGTCCATCCGGCAGTGGAAAGACTACCGTTCTAAGAATGATTGCTGGGCTGAGCAATCCTGAAATTGGGAAAATTGAATGCGCTGAAAGTGTATGGTTTAACGCTGACGAATACAGAAAGAATTTTTTGTCTGTTCCGGTTGCTAAGCGATCGTGTGGGTTTTTATTTCAACAATACGCACTCTTCCCGCACCTCAATGCGCTTCAGAATGTGTTGATTGCTCTGCAAAATTCTGGCATTGATTTTGAACGTAAACGATTATTAGCATTGCAGTGGTTAGAGCAAATGGGTATAGACAACCTAGCAGATCGAAGACCTCATCAGCTCTCTGGGGGCCAACAACAACGTGTGGCATTGGCCAGGGCTTTGGCACGTCAACCCGAGGTCCTTTTGTTAGACGAACCCTTTTCTGCAATTGATGTGCCTACACGACAAAGTCTATACAGGACATTGGCAGATATTCGCCAAGATCTCTCTATTCCAATTTTATTGGTTACTCATGACCTGCGTGAGGCAGAATTATTGGCGGACAATATAACCGTAATAGATCAGGGTATTGCACTACAAACGGCCACGCCAAGTGCTTTATTTCAAAAGCCCAGAAATACTCGCGTAGCTCAATTGGTCGGAATCAGCAACACGTTTCAGGGCAAATTTAATGCTGGAAAACTATCTTGGGAAGGAACAAACTATATACTTGATGTTATTGACAAAGGAAAAATTCCCGCGGGAATGGATGTTGCATGGGTAGTGCCACAGTCTGGCTTAAGTGTTCATCGACAAGCGAATCACGCAACCCTTCCAGTAACTATTAAACAGGTAAGTACCTTAGGTCAAATTGCCTCTGTGGAGTTGGCAATACGAGATAGCGGGTTGTCAATCAATTGGGATGCTTCTTCTGCTGAGCTTAAACGCCTGGGATTAGAGGCGGGAGAACATGTCTATTTAGAGATAGATCCGCAGCAAATCCATATCATGCCACTGCGACCGATAAATGATCCTCGGCGATTGCAAAATATATAAAAAGATTGGGGGTCCTAATCTAGCTTTTTGGCTACTAGGCCAAGTAGCGCAGAAATCCCCACATGTCTCGTACCTTCATTCAAATTGGCTTCGTAAGATTTGAGCTCTAAGATTTCAAGATTAGAAACCAGGTCTCGAACAAGTTGTTCCGAATAGAGATGATCTAACAGGATGGGACCACCTGTTTTGTATTCAAGTTGCTTTTGGGTGTAGCCTTGCAATATTAATACTCCACCAGGCTTGAGAGACGTCACGATATTTTTAAAAAGGCGCGCACGCATTTCTGGATCAGCAAACTGGATAAAAATTGCAACAACAGCATCATATGTGTTGGCCTGCCAATGATATGAATCGGCATCGCTTAATTCATAATTGATGGAAACCTTATTTTCCGCCGCAAATTCTTGTGCTTTTTTTAAAGCGATATCGGATACATCAAAACCATCTACTGAATGGCCCTGCTTTGCTAACCATACACCGTTACGTCCCTCACCATCAGCAATACAGAGAATGTTTTGGGGTTGATGCAAATATTCGGCAACCTTTTCAACAAGGTATGTATTAGGTAGCTTACCGAAGATAAATTCTTCTTTATCAAATCGCTCATTCCAAAATTGGTTTGCATTTTCAAAAGCCATAGGAGTAATCTTTTGGGTGCGCTGATTAACGGCTTTTAAAGCCGCCGCGTAGATCATTGATTAAGTCAGTAACATTTTCTAGGCCAACCGCTATTCGGACCAATCCATCGCTAATTCCAGCAGCCTTTCGAGCCTCCGGGCTTACCCTGCAATGTGTAGTGCTTGCTGGATGGGTAATGGTAGTACGCGTATCACCCAAATTGGCAGTAATTGAGCAAAGTTTCGTTTGATTAATTAAGCGAAATGCTGCCCTCTTTCCACCTTTTAGAGTGAAGGAAAGAATTGCACCCCCAGCTTTTTGTTGGCGCTTGGCCAATGCATGTTGAGGATGAGATTTAAGGCCTGGATGATAAACGCGCTCTACTCCGGATTGCTTCTCGAGCCATTGCGCAAGTTGCAAAGCATTTTGACTTTGCTGTTTCATACGCAATTCAAGTGTCTCTAAACCTTTTAAGAAAACCCAAGCATTAAAAGCAGACAAAGTAGGTCCTGCAGTGCGAACAAAAGGGAACACCTTACCGGTAACAAACTCCTTACTTCCAACGATTGCTCCACCAACGACCCTGCCTTGGCCGTCAAGATATTTTGTTGCAGAGTGAATGACAACATCAGCACCCAATGCCAATGGTTTTTGCAAAGCCGGAGTGCAGAAGCAGTTGTCCACCGCAAGTAAGGCATTTGCTTTTTTGGCGATTTTGCTAATGGCCTTGATATCAGCAATTTCGGTTAATGGATTAGAAGGCGTTTCCAAATAAAATAGCCTGGTATTTGCTTGGACAGCAGCTTGCCAAGCCTTCAGATCCGTTAAATCAACATATGTCGTAGTGATGCCAAAGCGACCCAGGATCGAAGAGAATAATTGAATGGTCGCACCAAATACAGATCGGGAGCAAATGACATGATCACCCGCCTGTAGATGCGCCATTGCAGTAGTCAGGATTGCTGCCATGCCAGATGCAGTGGCAATGCAAGCTTCACCACCCTCTAGTGCTGCCAAGCGGTCTTGAAACATACTCACAGTAGGGTTTGTGAAACGGGAATAGATAAAACCTTGGTCAGCATGCGCAAAACCATCTTCAGCCAATTCGGCACTATCAAAGCAAAAGCTCGAAGTAAGAAACATCGCTTCAGAATGTTCTTGAAATTCCGCGGTACGTCTCGTTCCAGCACGCACTGCAATGGTCTCGAGCGCTAGCTTGGAAAAGTCAGGTTTTTGGCGTTTAGAGTTCTTCATTACGCTATTTTGACACTGAATGAGGGAAATGCCTTTTTCAAGGCATTTCTGTCTGGCTTTTAGTCTTCAGTTGCCAGGTGAAGGTGTAGCTGAGAACGCGCAAAATCCGCTGGATCACGTTGCCTATCAGCCTTTGCAGCAGAAGTATTGCGTGCAGCCTCAAGCGCATCTAAATAAGACTCATTGATATCGCCGGTAATGTAATTACCGTCAAAGCAGGATGCCTCAAAGTTTAGGATATCGGGATTGATATCGCGAACAGCTTGCTTCATGTCTTCTACACTTTGATAGATCAACTGATCGGCGCCAATCATCTTGTTGATCTCTTCATCGGTACGGCCATATGCAACTAACTCACTCCGAGTTGGCATATCTATGCCATAAACATTAGGAAATCGAACTGGTGGTGCAGCCGAAGCGAAAATTACTTTCTTTGCACCGGATTCACGTGCCATCTGAACAATTTCATAGGAGGTTGTACCCCGCACAATGGAGTCATCAACAATCAAAACAGTTTTGTCTTTGAACTCAATTCGCATGGCGTTCAATTTTTGGCGGACTGATTTTTTACGAACTGCCTGACCAGGCATGATGAATGTTCTACCGATATAACGATTCTTAAAGAAACCTTCTCGATAATCAACGCCTAATTTTTTAGCGACTTGCATTGCAGCTGGACGACTTGAATCAGGAATAGGCATTACAACATCGATTTCACCAACATTCGTTTCTTTGCGTATTTTTTCAGCTAGGTAGTCGCCCATCCGCATGCGAACGTTATAAACCGTTACACCATCAATGGTTGAATCCGGACGTGCCATGTATACATATTCAAAGATACATGGCGTCAACACAGCATCATTTACGCACTGACGTGAATAGAAATTACCATCGAGATCAATGTAAATAGCTTCACCCGGATTGACGTCACGCACAAATGTAAATCCAAGACCCTCTAAGGCAACCGATTCAGAGGCAACCATCCACTCTGGTCCTTGAGGTGTATCAATACGGCCGATGCAGAGAGGGCGAATGCCAAATGGATCTCTAAATGCAAGCAAGCCATAGCCCGCAATGAGAGAAACAACTGCATATGAACCCTTAACCCTTTTAGCAACTTGAGTGACAGCATTGAACATTGCACCCTCATCAAGGGCTGCGCTATTCGTTTCCTTTTGCAATTCATCAGCAAGAACGTTTAACAACACCTCTGTATCTGAACTGGTGTTGATATGACGACGATCGCGATAAGCCATTTCCACGCGAAGACTTGGTGCATTTGTCAGATTGCCGTTATGAGCCAAAATAATTCCGTAAGGTGCACTCACATAAAACGGTTGAGCTTCTTCTTCACTGCTGGCAGATCCAGCAGTTGGATAGCGCACCTGACCAATGCCCGCGTTACCCAAGAGGCTACGCATATTACGAGTTCTAAAAACGTCCCGCACCAAGCCATTAGCTTTGTGCATCGTGAATGAATTACCATTCATCGTAGCAATGCCGGCAGCATCTTGACCGCGATGCTGTAATAACAAGAGTGCATCGTAAAGCAATTGATTTACTGGTGAATGGGAAACTGTTCCAACGACGCCGCACATAGACCTAGATCCCTATTGTTAATGTTGGTTTGACTGACGGAGTAATTTTAGGAACTACATCACCCAATTGTTTTGCCCAGTCGACTGGCAACCAGCCCTTAATAAAACTTGTCGCCGCATCAATGGCGGGACGAGTAATTGCTTTTTGCCAGGCCATGCTTTGAGGGATGGGTGTTAACGCCGCTAAGGTTGCCAACACCACAATCACCAGGCCTCCACGTATCAGGCCGAACACCAAACCTAAGAAGCGGTCTGTCATGCTAAGGCCTGCTGACAAGATTATTTTTTGCACAATATTCCCGAGCAATCCACAAATAATCAAGGTCAGGATAAAAAGAATTAAAAAACTCAGCCCCAGACTTAAAAGCTCATCTAGATGAAAAGTGGAGAGCCATTCTACAGAAAGATAGTTAGCATAATGATAGGCAACCCATGCAGCGACAAACCAAGATGCTAAGGCAAGAACTTCCTTAAAAAGACCCCGAGAAATTCCCACCAAGGCTGATACCAAAAGAACTACTAGGGTGAAGTAATCCACCGTTGTTAACTTCAGTGTGGAGAGCAATTCCATTAATTAGCACCCACTTCAACAAGATGTGGAGTCAAACCCATTGATTTTAATTTTTTCTCCGCCGCCTCAGCCGACTCTTTGCTTGCAAATGGCCCTGCGCGAAGCAAAAAGAGTTTTCCGCCATCGGGGCCAGTTTTTGAATTTGTGTAATTAGGAATCTTTTGTTCCTTCATTTTGGCAGTCCAACCTTTAGCCCGATCCTCCGAAGCAAAGGCTCCTATTTGAATCACATACTTACCTGATCCCGAAGATGCCTTGGTCTCCACTTTTGGTTTAGGGCTGGTTGCAACTACCTCTTCTCCTGCTGCAAGACCCAATGCTAAATTTTTAGATGTTCCACTGGTAGTAGATGCATTGCTTGAAGCGGATACTGCGCCTTGCGCTTGCTTAAGTTCAGGTTTCACCTCAGCCGCAGGTGCAGGATCTTTAGGAGCTTCTACAGGAACATCAGGGGTCTTGGACTTCTCTACTGCAATCATAGGAGGCGCTGACTTCGTTTCGGATACAGCGGGGATTGCATTTGGTGCAGGCAAACTCGTCACGATATTGACGGCTATATCATTATTAACAGCCTTGGGCTTGCTATCTAAAATGCGCGGCAACCCAATCACAGCAATAAAAACCAATACTGTGGCACCTATGAGACGATGACGGGCACGTTGGCGTTCTGGATCCTCCGTTAGGGCAAGATCTTCGCTTTCAGTGACGCGTTGCATGTGACGTGGAATCGATTTGCGAGCGGTGCGCCTGGACACCAATGAGTCTCTATCGAGATCATCAGATTGAGTTTTTCGCTTAAAAAGCTTAGGTAAACGAATCATGGATCAATGCGCCTGGTTGTTTCGATAAGCCATTACGCCGGCCACGGTGTAGAAGGATCCGAAGATGACAATTCTATCACCCTCGCCTGCTTTTGAAAGGGCTTTTTGATACGCTGCAGCAGGACCTGGAAAGCACTCAATTCCGCCATCCTCACCATTTTTGATGGCAACACCCTGTGATATCAGCTTTTGACTCAAAGCATCTGCTTTTGCGGCACGGGGTGTTGGTAAGTCGGTGCAATACCAAAAATCAACACTTCCTAATAGGGGCTTGATGACATTTTCAATATCTTTATCGGCCATGGCCCCAAAAATAGCGTAAGTGTAAGGGTGATAACCCATTTTATCGAGCCCCTGACCAAGGGTGGCAGCGGCATGGGGGTTGTGAGCAACATCCAAAACAACCGTAGGCTGCCCTGGCAGGACCTGAAAGCGACCTGGCAGCTCTACCATTGCAAAACCATTACGAATGTCTTGCGCACTCACCGGGAGTCGCTGGTGCAGTGCCATTAAGGCGGCTATCACGGCCGAGGCATTCAAAAGCTGGTTAGCGCCACGAAGGGCTGGGTAACCGAGGCCGCTAAAACGCTTAGTACGCCCTGCCCAACCCCATTGCTGCTTATCACCTTGAAAGTTGTAATCGCGGCCAAGCAGCCACAAGTCACAATCTAATTTCATGGCGAAATCAATTAATGATTGTGGCGGCACGGGATCTCCACAGACCGCAATCTTGCCTGGACGAAAAATCCCAGCCTTTTCAAAGCCAATAGACTCACGCGTATCCCCTAGAAACTCAGCGTGGTCAATATCAATACTTGTAACAATTGAGCAATCTGCATCCACAATGTTGACCGCATCAAGACGACCACCCATACCAACTTCCAAGATAACCGCATCCAAACACTCTTTTGCAAACAAATGCATGATTGCAAGTGTTGTGAACTCAAAATAAGTTAGCGATGGGGGATTTTCTAAGCTAACACGCGCATGCTCAACCGCAGAAAAATGCTCCAATAAGAGTGCATCAGAGGCATCAGCACCATTGATACGGGCACGCTCATTAAATCTTAATAAATGGGGTGAGGTGTGGCAGCCAACGCGATAACCTGATGCAAGCAAAATACTCTCAATGTAAGCACACGTTGAGCCTTTGCCATTCGTTCCAGCAACGGTGATGACTGGGCAATCAAAACGTAAATCCAGAGCAGACTTGACCCGATTGATGCGGTCAAGACCCATATCAATACCCACAGGATGTGCTATTTCCAGGTGGCTAAGCCAAGCTTCTAAGCTACTGAAAATCACTGGATCAGATTGGGATGTACTCAAACGCTTTTAAGCAGCAGCGCCACCCGCTAAAGCGGGGTCAGGCAGTTGTTGAAGTAAGGCTAATAATTTTGCAATTTCAGAACGCATATGACGACGGTCGACAATCATATCGATGCCACCTTTTTGCATTAAAAATTCAGCCCGCTGAAAACCTTCAGGAAGTTTTTCTCGAACCGTTTGCTCAATGACGCGTGGACCGGCAAATCCAATCAAGGCCTTGGGCTCAGCAATGACAACATCACCCATGAACGCAAAGCTGGCTGAAATACCGCCCATCGTAGGATCAGTCAGGACACTAATGTAGGGCAAGCCTTTTTTCGACAATAAAGTTAGCATCGAATTCGTTTTCGCCATCTGAAATAGCGACAAGAGGCTTTCTTGCATGCGAGCGCCGCCCGTTGCTGTAACGCATATAAAGGCACATTTTTTATCGATGGCTGCCTGTACTCCTCGAGCAAAGCGCTCCCCTACTACTGAGCCCATCGATCCACCCATATATTGAAACTCAAAGCATGCAACCACAGCAGGAATCGACTCAATTTTTCCGCCCATCACGATCAATGCTTCAGTTTCACCTGAGGCATCATTTGCCTCCTTAATGCGATCGGGGTACTTTTTTGAATCTCGGAACTTCAAGGGATCAATTGGGTAAATGTCAGCACCAATTTCATATCGACCCTTGGGATCAAGCAGACTTTCTAAACGTTGGCGGGCGCCAATGCGCATATGATGACTACATTTTGGACAAACAGATAGGTTGGCCTCAATATCAGTGCTATAGAGGACTGTTTCGCAGCTTGGGCACTTTACCCACAAACCCTCCGGGACCGTCTTGCGATTAGCAGGATCGGTGTGCTGGATTTGCGGCGGCAGTAATTTATCTATCCAACTCATTTGTTTTCACTATTTTGGGCATTAGCTGTCTAAAGCAAAACGAATTTCTCGAATGAAGGCTTCAAGTGATTGTACCGCCTGACCAGGAGGGGCCTCTTCCAAAAGTCGAATAATGCGACTACCAATGACTACCGCATCGGCTGTTTTAGAGACAGCTTTTGCGCTTTGCGCATCGTTAATACCAAAACCCACTGCTATTGGAATATCCGTTTCCTGGCGAATTGTGGGAATGATGCTTGCAACGTCATGGGTATTCAGATGGGAAGCCCCTGTAACACCGCGCATGGAAACATAGTAGATATAACCCGAAGCAATTTTGGCAGCTTCTTTAATGCGTTCTGGTGATGAAGTGGGCGCCAATAGGAAGATGGGGTCTACACCAGCCATGCGCATTCTGGCTGCAAAATCAATGCACTCCTCTGGTGGGTAATCAACCACTAGAACTCCGTCCACACCCGCTGCTTTAGCCTCAGTTGCAAAACGTTCTGCGCCCATTTGCTCTACTGGATTGGCATAACCCATGAGAACAACCGGCGTTTCCAGATCTTGTTTGCGAAACTCCTTCACCATTTCAAGGCACTGGTGTAAGGTTACGCCTTGTGTAAGGGCTCTTTCAGATGATCTTTGAATCACAGGGCCATCGGCCATTGGATCAGAAAACGGCACGCCCAGTTCGATGACGTTAGAACCACCACGAACCAAGGCATGCATTAATTCAACAGTGAGTTTGGGATCGGGATCGCCCGCGGTAATAAAGGGAATCAAACCCTTTTTTCCGTTACGCTTGAGCTCTTTAAAAAGTGTAGAAATTTTTGACATAAGAGTGCTTGCTTATCCTTCAGATCCTGTCGCTTGAGCAACAGTATGCATATCTTTATCACCCCGTCCAGATAAGTTCACTAGGATGGTTTTATCTTTGCTCAGCGTAGGCGCCAATTTACAAGCGTAAGCAATTGCATGAGCCGATTCTAGTGCTGGGATGATTCCTTCAATTTGGCAACAGTCGTGAAACGCTTTCAGAGCCTCCTCATCCGTTACCGCCACATATTCTGCGCGACCCGAATCCTTTAACCACGCATGTTCAGGCCCAACTCCTGGGTAATCCATTCCAGCTGAGACTGAATGCGTTTCTGAGATCTGGCCATTCTCATCCTGAAGTAAGTAAGTACGATTTCCATGAAGTACACCTGGCTTACCAACACAGAGTGCTGCAGAATGAAGGCCGCTGTTCAGGCCATGGCCGGCGGCTTCAACGCCGATTAATCTCACTCCTGAGTGATCAATATAGGGATAGAAAATACCCATTGCGTTGGATCCACCACCCACACAGGCAAGCACAAAATCTGGCTGACGACCTGTTAGCTCTGGCATTTGTACCTTGCACTCTTCACCAATAACACTCTGAAAATCTCGCACCATCATCGGATATGGATGAGGGCCTGCTACGGTGCCGATAATGTAAAAAGTATTATCTACATTAGTCACCCAATCGCGCATTGCTTCGTTTAGCGCATCCTTCAGCGTTTTTGTACCAGATTCAACTGGCACAACTTTTGCACCTAACAGCTTCATGCGATAGACGTTCTGAGCTTGACGCGCTACATCCACTGAACCCTGGTAGACAGTACAGTCCAAACCAAAGCGAGCACAAATAGTAGCGGTTGCAACTCCGTGCTGACCTGCCCCTGTTTCAGCAATAATGCGAGGCTTACCCATGCGCTTGGCCAGCATTGCCTGCCCAATAACATTATTGATTTTATGTGCACCAGTGTGATTTAAATCTTCACGTTTGAGGTAAATTTGCGCACCACCCAACATATCGCTCCAACGCTTAGCGTGATAAACAGGAGATGGGCGTCCTACGAAGTGCTTCAGCTCGTAATGAAATTCTTCAATAAACTCTGGATCATTTTCGTATTTTGCATAAGCCCCTTTAAGCTCACTTAATGCATACATGAGCGTTTCTGAAACGAATACGCCGCCATAAGGACCGAAGTGCCCTCTTGCATCTGGCTTATCGTACATATCTACCTCTTAAGAATTGTTGGCTACAAATTATTAGATTGGTGTTTTTGCATCTGCGGCTCTGACAGCCTCGACAAACTGAGACATCAGAGCTGGATCTTTAACACCGCGGGTAATTTCTACACCACTAGAAACATCAACTGCGCAAGGATGTAGGCGAGAAATCGCCTCGCCCACGTTGTGCGCGTTCAATCCACCACTCAAAACGACCCGAGGCGCGTTTTCTTTTGCCCATGTTTGTGGAATTCCTTGCCAATCAAAAGGGACACCCCCTCCACCATAACCCTCTACCAGGGCATCAAGCAAAAAGGCATCTGCGTGACCATATTGTAGGGAAAAATCATCAAAAGCGAAGTCTTTTCCGACGCGAGCCGCCCTCATCCATGGATCCCCGGCAGCTAATTCTTCACACTGCGCTGGGGTTTCATCTCCATGAAACTGCCATAAAGTAATCGAGCAAGTGGCGCGTATAGCCTCAAATTGGGCTCTTGAGGCATTTACGACCAATCCCACAGCATCCACTCCAGTAGGCAATCGGGGTATTAAAGCAGCAGCTATATTGGGTGTTACCGCCCTCACGCTGGACGGATAAAAGACAAAACCCACAGCATCCACCCCGGCGGCAACGGCTGCATCAATATCTACAGGCGTTTTCAGACCGCAGATCTTGACACGTGTTCGATTTGGAGAATATGTAAGTAGGCCCATCTATCAATAATAGTGCTTTAGCAAAGCCTAGGCTTGAAGAATATCCCCAGGCAACCATGAATTAGCAAGGTAAGGCGTGGGAATCTCAAATTCAGGGGGGTATGCAATATTCAACAAGTAAAGGCCATCTGGTGCAAATGTGGGCGCTGCCTTGCTACGGTCTCTTGCTTGCAGAAGCTCTTGCATCCAAACGGCCTCTTGCTTACCTACGCCAATCATCAAAAAAGTACCCACCAAGTTGCGCACCATATGATGCAGAAATGCATTTCCGCGAATACGGAAATAAAGCCATGGTTGTCTAGAGATGATTTCAATTGCGTAAATTGTTTTGATGGGAGTTTTACTTTGACACTCCGAAGATCTAAATGCACTGAAATCATGTTCGCCAATGATGTATTGTGCAGCTTCACGCATTGCATCAACATCAAACCAGCGATCGGGTGGCAGCATATAGTATGTAGCGCGAGTTGCCGCCATCGGGGAGCGGCAAGGACCTGCATGTAATGCATAAACATAAGTGCGCTCATATGCAGAAAATCGAGCGCTAAACTCCGCGTATACCGGCTTTGACCAATTGACCACAATAGAATCTGGCAAGAAGGAATTAATACCACGCACCCAGGACCAATTTTCTCGTTGAACATTGGTATCAAAGTGAACCACTTGCCCTAATGCATGAACCCCGGCATCCGTTCTTCCGGCGGTAATTACTCGAATGGGTTGATCCTTAATAGCTTGCTCACCAACAAATGCTGAAATTGCATCTTCCAATACATCTTGAACCGTGTTTCTCTGAACTTGAGATTGCCACCCAGAATATGAACTACCGTCGTATTGCAAGCCCAGGGCGATTCGCATAATTCGCTCTAGCTATTGCGCTGAGTTAATTCATTGAGTAGCGCTTGAGCATCGATAGCGATTACCGGATCAATTGTTGGAGCCATAACAATCACTTCTCCAAGAGACTTTTTTGCAGCCTCATAGTCTTCAATCGTGATGTAAGCACGTGCAAGATTTAATTTCACTCGCAAAGTATCGGCTAAAGGATTGATAGTTGACTTGGGCGGCGGCTTAGATAAATCAAGATCAATTCCAGCAAGCAAGGCTTTTGTCCTAAGAGGCACCTCTTGATGGATGGTGGCTTCAGATTTAGAACTTTTTACAGATGGTGGTGGGCTAAAAGTCTTTAACTCAGATTGGCGAGCATTGCGCGCTAGCAGCCACAGCAAAACAGCAGTTAGCGCCATCAATCCAATTGCCAATAAAGCTGGGCCAAAAACACCCAACTCAAAATGCGCGGCTTTACTATTAGCGCCCTTCTTCTTGTCAATTAATATTTGTAGGTCAGCAATATTTTTCTCTAGCTCTGCCACCTTCGCGCGAGTCTGCTCCAGTTCCTTTTCTTGTGCTACCAGCTCTTCTGTATAACGTTTTTGCTGATCATTACCCTCTGCGCTGGAACCTATTTTTAGCCTGTCTCTTGGGCTTGATTGAGGTATTTGTTCATGCGTGTCTCGAGTCTTGTTTTGACTATTTGGGCTTACTGAATGGGATGCTTGCCATTGCACATTAGCCTGAGCAACAAATTGCTGGGCTTCAGATGGGCTGATCGAACGCAATAAAGCTTGACTAGGTTTAACAAGCTCAGCACCAGCTGCCAGCTGGTTAATACTGCCGCTTGCAAAAGCATCAGGATTGGCTTTGTATAAGGCTAGTATGGTTTGGTCTAATGAAGCCCCCTCATATTGAGGCGCCATCTGGGCTGCTATTTCTGAAAGACTCTGTCCAGGACGAACAATCAGTTTCTGAGGGTCGCCAATCAATAAGGTGAAAGTTTTAGTCAAGCTTCCAGATGACCACTTGAGATTTACCAAAACATCAAGGAAAGGGTCATCACTAGGAGGTATTGGATTGACAGTTTCAATTAAGACTAGCAATTTTTCTTGAGTATTTCGATACACCATAGACTGTGCATTGAAATCCAGAACTTTGGATGAGATGCCTAAACGTTCATAAGCTTCTTTTGCAGGCATTGCTGCCTTCAAGCTATCGAGATCTTCCCCCTCATTTAAGCCAATGAGAATGGGAATTTCAACACGCAGTGGCTCCCCTGGGTGGGAGAGCAACTGCGGGGCACCCAATGACACTGCAGCAGCTAAATTAACCCAACCCAAACAGGCTAGGACAAATAAGCGCCTTATAGTCAATCCAAATAATTGCAATCTTAGCTTTCAAGCAAGATGCGAAGCATACGACGAAGCGGTTCAGCTGCACCCCAAAGTAATTGATCGCCAACTGTAAAGACTCCCAAATATTCAGGGCCCATTGATAATTTATGCAAGCGTCCGATTGGTACAGTTAAGGTGCCACTGACGGCGGCTGGAGATAAATCACGTTCAGTTGCTTCGCGATCATTCGGCACTACCTTAACCCACTGATTGTCATTTGCAAGAATCGATTCAATTTCTTGCAAAGGAATGTCTTTTTTGAGTTTGACGGTGAGACCTTGTGAGTGGCAGCGCATTGCACCAACACGCACACATAAGCCATCAATAGGAATACTGCCTGGTGATCTAAATGCTGGACGACCAAGAATCTTATTGAATTCAGCGCCGCCCTTCCACTCCTCTTTGGTCTGGCCATGCTCAACAGGAACATCAATCCATGGAATTAAACTACCAGCTAAGGCGGTATTGCGAAAATTCTTTTTAGGAAAATCATCCGAACGTAAAGTAGCAGTTACTTTGCGATCAATATCCAAAATCCATGATGACGGATCAGCCAATTCTGCAGCAACGCTATCGCGTAGTGCGCCCATTTGTAACAGAAGTTCACGCATATTTTGAGCGCCAGCACCCGAGGCGGCTTGGTAGGTCATTGCGCTAATCCATTCAACCAAATCAGCCTTAACCAAACCACCCATGGCTAACATCATCAGGCTCACTGTGCAATTACTGCCAATCCAGTTCTTGCCACCCGAAGCAAGGGCTTTATCAATTACCGGACGATTGACGGGATCCAAAATAAGAACCGCATCATCTTTCATGCGCAAAGCACTAGCAGCATCAATCCAGTGCCCATTCCAACTAGCCGCACGGAGCTTAGGGTATATGTCGTTGGTGTAGTCACCACCCTGACAGGTCAAAATAATGTCGCAACGACTCAAAGCCTTAATATCGTTTGCATCTTGCAAAGCGTTTTCAGCTTTGGTTACCTTTTGACCATTTAACAAGGGAACCTGACCACCCGCCTGGCTGGTACTGAAAAATATAGGCTCAATCAGATCGAAATCCTTCTCGGCCAACATTCTCTCCATGAGAACGCTACCAACCATACCGCGCCAACCAACTAAGCCTACTAAAGGTGTTTTTGAATTTGACATGAAGATCAACTATTAAATGATGACGAATTAAAAATATTAGATAAGGGCTGCTACAACCGCATCCCCCATTTGTACAGTTGTTACTTTTTGCGTGCCCTCTGTATAAATATCTGCTGTGCGCAAACCTTGGGATAAGACTTTTTGCACTGCACGCTCAACGCGATCGGCTTGCTCTGGCATACCTAAGGAATAACGCAACATCATGGCTGCGGACAAGATGGTAGCTAAAGGATTGGCTATGCCCTTGCCTGCAATATCAGGCGCAGAACCGTGACTTGGCTCATATAAGCCCTTGTTATTTTTATCTAAAGAGGCAGATGGAAGCATGCCAATCGAGCCGGTCAACATGGCTGCCTCGTCCGACAAAATATCGCCAAATAAATTACCCGTGACAACCACGTCAAATGCTTTAGGGGCCTTTACCAGCTGCATTGCGGCGTTATCTACATACATATGCGATAACTCGATATCCGGATACTCTTTTGCAATACGAATCATCACGTCACGCCATAATTGAGATGTTTCGAGCACATTAGCCTTATCAACGCTACAGACCTTTTTGTTGCGCTTTCGAGCCGCTTCGAATGCTACGCGTGCAATGCGCTCCACCTCTGGCTCGCTGTAATGCATGGTGTCGAATCCCTCGCGCGTACCCTTGAAAAGTGGCAATTCAGAAGTACGAATTCCGCGGGGCTGACCAAAATAGATGTCACCATTGAGTTCTCGAATGATCAGAATATCAAGACCGCCCACAATCTCCGCTTTTAAACTTGAAGCTGCGGTCAACTCTGGATAGCAAATGGCTGGTCTGAAATTGGCGAACAACTTAAGATGTTTACGCAAACCCAAAATAGCCTGTTCAGGTCGCAGTTCTCTAGCCAAGGCATCATATTTCCAGTCGCCCACAGCGCCAAATAAAATGGCATCTGCATTTTTAGCCAATTCAAGCGTTGCTGGCGGTAGTGGATGACCAGTAAGATCATAAGCAGCTCCACCCACTGGGGCTGACTCTAAATCAAACAGAGGACCTAAAGCCTGAAGTACTTTTACGGCTTCAGCAACGATTTCCGGGCCGATTCCATCGCCCGGGAGAACTGCAATTTTCATTTAAGGCCTTTAACTCTAAATTACGGCAATTGGGTAGCAAGCCAAGGCATCTTTAAGATGCGCTCGGCTTCATAAGCCTTAATTTTATCTGCATGTTGCAGGGTTAAGCCAATGTCATCGAGGCCATTGATGAGGCAATACTTTCTAAAGGGGGTTACATCAAAGCTATATGTACGGTTATCTGGAGCAATCACTTCTTGACGCTCTAAGTCAATGGTGAGCTGATAGCCACCAAATGCCATTGTTTCATTAAAAAGGTGGTCAACCTGTTGTTCCGTTAAAACAATAGGTAGTAAGCCATTCTTAAAGCAATTGTTGAAGAAAATATCAGCAAAGCTCGGGGCGATTATTACTCTAAAGCCATATTGGGATAACGCCCAAGGGGCGTGCTCACGAGAACTGCCACAACCAAAATTCTTACGAGCCAATAGTATTTGCGCACCCTTATAACGGGGCTGGTTCAAAGCAAAATCTGGATTTATAGGGCGATTTGAGCAATCTTGGCCTGGCTCACCATGATCAAGGTAGCGCCATTCATCAAATAAGTTTTGTCCAAAACCCGTCTTCTTAATGGATTTAAGAAATTGCTTGGGAATAATTGCATCCGTATCCACATTCTCGCGGTTAAGCGGCGCTACCAAGCCTTTAAAAACAGTAAATTTATCCATGAGAAATCGTTATTGAACTGGGGTTACAACAACATCCTTACCCTTAGTTTGGGTTTGGTTGTTATTTTGTGAAGAATTAGAGCCTCCCATAGATGTGCCGATATTCTGCATATCCTTACCCAGGCCCTCCATCATATTGCTGCAGGCCCCTAAGAATAGACCAAGAACTCCAACAATCAATAGTTTTTTAATCATGGTTAACGAGGAAACAAATCGCATTAGATAAGCCTTATGAAATCTTGCGAATATCGACAAAATGCCCTTCAATAGCTGCGGCTGCGGCCATTGCTGGGCTCACTAAATGAGTTCTTCCGCCATTGCCCTGACGCCCCTCAAAATTGCGATTTGAGGTTGAAGCACAACGCTCCCCAGGTTCTAGTCTGTCAGCATTCATAGCCAAACACATTGAGCAGCCAGGTTCACGCCATTCAAAACCAGCAGCCTTAAATACGCGATCTAGACCTTCACGTTCAGCTTGAGCCTTCACCAAACCTGACCCAGGAACAACCATTGCCAACTTCACATTAGGGGCCACTCTCTTACCTAGACGATCAACTACTTTAGCGGCAGCACGAATATCTTCAATGCGGCTATTAGTACAAGAACCAATAAAAACCTTGTCTACAGAAATGGTCTCTAAGGGCATGTTCGGCTCTAACTTCATGTATTCCAAGGCACGCTCCATTGCTGAGCGTTTATTAGGGTCGCGCTCCTTTTCTGGGTCGGGAACTCGATCACTAATTGGCAGCACCATCTCTGGTGATGTACCCCAGGTAACCTGCGGGGCAATTTCCTCAGCGCGCAATTCGATCACTGAATCAAAATGAGCTCCTGGATCAGAATGCAGCGAGCGCCAATATTGGAGAGCATGACGCATGGCCTCACCCTTCGGTGAGTATGGGCGATCTTTAACATACTCAATAGTTGTCTCATCAACCGCAACCAAACCTGCGCGTGCGCCCGCTTCAATTGCCATATTACATATAGTCATGCGACCCTCCATTGAGAGATTGCGAATGGCTTCACCCGCAAACTCAATGGTGTATCCCGTTCCGCCGGCTGTGCCAATCTTTCCAATGACAGCTAAAACAATATCTTTTGCGGTTGATCCAGGCTGCAAACGACCATCGACCTTCACCAGCATATTTTTACTCTTTTTCATGAGTAAAGTTTGAGTCGCTAGAACATGCTCAACTTCAGATGTACCAATGCCAAATGCCAAGGCACCAAATGCTCCATGTGTACTGGTATGAGAATCTCCACAGACAACAGTCATACCCGGCAAAGTAGCGCCCTGCTCAGGCCCAATCACATGAACAATACCCTGACGAACATCATTCATCTTATATTGCGTAATTCCAAATGCATCACAATTCTGGTCCAAGGTATCGACTTGCAGCTTGGAAGTTGGATCAGTGATTCCTTGTGCACGATCAGTCGTTGGAACATTATGGTCTGAGACAGCTAAATTAGCAGAGATACGCCATACAGGTCTATTGGCCAAGTTCAAGCCCTCAAAAGCCTGGGGGCTAGTTACCTCATGCAAAAGTTGGCGGTCGATATAGATTGTGGCCGTGCCGTCATCCTCAGAATAGACGACATGGTCATCCCACAATTTGTCATAAAGCGTACGTAACATGAGTGCTTAAAAGCCTTATTTTCTAACAGTAATGTTTGGAACTTTACGTGATGTTTCACCAACATAAAGTTGACGTGGACGACCGATCTTATACTCGGGATCAGTGATCATCTCTTTCCATTGCGCAATCCAACCAACCGTTCTTGCCAAAGCAAAAATACAAGTAAACATTTCAGTTGGAATACCAAGAGCACGTTGCACGATACCTGAATAAAAATCCACATTTGGATACAGCTTACGGCTAACAAAATACTCGTCTTCCAAAGCAATCTTTTCCAAGGTCATTGCAAGCTTAAACAGAGGATCGTTTTCAAGACCCAACTCTGTTAGGACTTCATAACAGGTTTCACGCATCAATTTTGCGCGGGGGTCAAAGTTTTTATAAACACGGTGACCGAATCCCATCAAACGTACGCCGGAGTTTTTATCCTTTACTTGCGCAATGAATTCATGAATGCGCTCTACACCGCCATTCGCCTCAATGTCATTGAGCATTTGTAAACAAGCCTCATTCGCACCACCATGAGCAGGACCCCACAAACAGGCAATACCAGCAGAAATAGCTGCAAAAGGATTGGTACCAGAAGAGCCGCACAAGCGCACAGTTGAAGTTGAGGCATTTTGCTCGTGGTCTGCATGCAAGGTAAAGATGCGATCCAATGCGCGAACTAAAACAGGGTTTACTTTGTATTCCTCACACGGCGTTGCGAACATCATGCGCATGAAATTGGCAGTGTAAGACAAAGAATTATCAGGATAGATAAAAGGTTGTCCCACAGAGTATTTGTATGCCATTGCAACTAGAGTTGGCATCTTAGCAATCAAACGAATTTGAGCAATTTCACGAGCCATAGGCTCGCTATAGTCAATTTGATCATGATAAAAAGCAGCCATGCCACCGACTAAACCAGTTAATACTGCCATGGGGTGTGCATCACGGCGGAAGCCGCGCAGGAAAAATTGCATTTGCTCATGCACCATGGTGTGATGCATAACAAGATCTTCAAACTCTTTTTTCTCAGTTGCGTTTGGTAATTCACCATGGATCAGAAGAAAGCAAACCTCTAAGAAGTCGCAGTTATCAGCCAAATCCTCGATAGGGTAACCACGATAGAGCAACTCCCCTTTGTCGCCATCGATATAAGTGATTTTGCTATTGCAAGAGGCTGTAGATAAAAAGCCGGAATCGTAAGTGAACTTACCCGTCTGACCATAAAGCTTACGAATATCAATCACATCAGGACCCACTGTGCCTTTGTAGATAGGCAAGTCAATATCTGGGGTGCCATCCGAAAACGACAGTTTTGCCTTGATATCTGATTCGATCATTTCTAGTCCTTAGTCATTCAAATTTACGATTAACAAACCTTTTAATTACGCTTGTTTCCTGCTCACGCAGCGAAAGTCAGAATTACTTCTGCCTTAGCATGATTAAAATCTTTTTAAAGGGCTCAGACTGCAGCTCCTTTTCCAGTGTTGCCACTGAATCTTTTCTACCAATTAATAAATCCATCAGGTCGTTGTCATCCAGTGCCAAAAAATGACTAAGAACAACTCCATCTTCACTACTCAATTGACGCTCGAAGCGTTCAAAAAAACGCTGCAAAATCAGATCATTTTCAAGCAAACCTCTGCGGGCATCACTTTTTAGACGATATAACTCAGCATTACCGATTGTCATACAGCGCGACGAACCATTAACTCCTTGATCTTGCCAATAGCCTTTGTTGGATTTAAATGCTTAGGACATACATCTACGCAATTCATAATCGTATGGCAGCGGAACAAGCGATAAGGATCTTCCAAGTTATCCAAGCGCTGAGCTGTTTCTTCATCGCGGCTATCGGCAATAAAGCGATAAGCTTGAAGTAAACCAGCTGGGCCAACAAACTTGTCAGGGTTCCACCAGAAAGATGGGCACGAAGTCGAGCAAGATGCGCACAAGATGCACTCATACAAACCGTTTAACTCTTCACGCTCTTCAGGACTCTGGAGACGCTCCTTTTCAGGAGGTGGATTATCGTTTACCAAATAAGGCTTAATCGAAAGATATTGCTTAAAGAACAAAGTCATATCAACAATTAAGTCGCGCACAACAGGCAGACCTGGCAGTGGGCGAAGCGTAATTACCTTAGGCAAAGTCAACATATTGGTTAAGCAGGCCAAGCCGTTTTTACCGTTAATGTTCATTGCATCTGAACCGCATACACCTTCACGACAGGAACGACGATAAGAAATCGTTTCATCTTGCTTTTTCAATGAAATCAATGCATCTAACAACATGCGTTCACCAGTCAACTCAAGCTCATACCGCTGCATACGTGGTGCGGCATCGACATCTGGGTCGTAACGGTAAATTTCAAATATACGGATATCACTCATCATCTATCTCTTTTGCTTAGAAAGTACGTTCTTTAGGAGGGAAGGACTCGACAGTTAAAGGCTTGAGCACCACTGGCTTATAAGACAGCCTATTTCCTTCGCTATACCAAAGGGTATGCTTCATCCAATTCTCATCATCACGCTCTTGGTGATCGTCATGGGAGTGAGCGCCACGACTTTCCTTGCGAGCTGCAGCCGAAATCATTGTTGCGTTTGCAGTCTCAACCAAGTTAGCTACTTCAAGAGCCTCGATACGTGCGGTATTAAAAATCTCTGATTTATCTTTAAGCCACAAATTGTTTGCACGCTCAGTCAACTTCGCCATTTGACGAACACCTTCGTCCATCAACTCTTGATTACGGAACACGCCAGCGTATTTCTGCATACACTTGCGGATATCGTTAGCAACGTCTTGAGCATATTCACCAGATGTGGAGTTATCTAACTTTGCGATACGCTCCAAAGTTTGCTCTCCGGCGTTTGCAGGTAGTGGCTTGAACTCGCGGTTCTTTAGATTCATACCAACGATGTGATTACCTGCAGCACGACCAAATACCAAGAGATCGAGCAGTGAGTTGGTGCCTAGGCGGTTAGCGCCGTGTACAGAAACACATGAGCATTCGCCAATTGCATATAAACCATTGACGATTTCATTGTGAATACCATTGGCAGGAACAACTACTTGACCATTAATGTTTGTAGGAATACCGCCCATCTGGTAGTGAATTGTTGGCACTACTGGAATCGGTTCTTTGGTCACGTCTACGTTTGCAAAGTTAATCCCAATTTCATAAACAGAAGGTAAGCGCTTCATGATCGTCTCGGCACCAATGTGCGTCAAATCAAGCACGACATAGTCACCGTTAGGGCCACAACCACGACCCTCTTTAATTTCTTGATCCATGCAGCGAGAAACGAAATCGCGCGGTGCTAAATCTTTATAGGTTGGCGCATAACGCTCCATGAAGCGCTCGCCATCCTTATTGCGCAAAATACCACCTTCTCCACGGCAGCCTTCAGTCAACAGCACACCCGCACCAGCAACGCCGGTTGGATGGAACTGCCAAAACTCCATATCTTCCAAAGGAATATTTGCGCGAGCAGCGAGGCCCATACCGTCGCCAGTATTAATAAACGCATTGGTTGAGGCATCCCATATACGGCCAGCACCGCCAGTAGCCAACATCACCACTTTGGCTTCCAAAATATAAACTTGACCTGTTTCCATTTCGAGAGCGGTTACCCCAACCACATCACCCTCATCATCACGGATCAAGTCAAGCGCCAACCACTCAACAAAGAAATTGGTTTTTGCGCGAACATTACGCTGATACAAGGTATGCAACATCGCATGGCCAGTACGGTCTGCCGCAGCGCAAGCACGTTGTACTGCTTTTTCACCATAATTTGCTGTGTGTCCACCAAATGGACGCTGATAAATCGTTCCATCAGGGTTACGGTCAAACGGCATACCAAAATGCTCTAATTCATAAACTACTTTTGGAGCCTCGCGACACATGAATTCAATCACGTCTTGGTCGCCAAGCCAATCTGAACCCTTGATGGTGTCATAAAAGTGATAGTGCCAATTGTCTTCGCTCATATTCCCCAATGAGGCGCCGATACCACCCTGCGCAGCTACTGTATGTGAACGGGTTGGGAATACCTTTGTCAGAACAGCAACATTCAGGCCGGCTTCTGCTAGCTGCAAAGAGGCGCGCATACCTGAACCACCAGCACCAACAATCACCGCATCAAAACGGCGACGTGGCAATGCTTTTTTAATAGCGGTCATCGAATTACACTTTCCACAAAATTTGAACGGCATAAGCCGCACAGGCTACGAGGTACAGAACAGTTAACACTTGAAGTGTTAAACGAATGCTCACAGGCTTGATGTAATCCATCCAAATATCACGCACACCAATCCATGCATGATAGAAAAGACTAAAAAGAGCCAAAAGCGTTAACAACTTCATGAATTGATTGCTAAATAAACTGGCCCAACCCTCATAAGTTGCGCTACCAGTAATGCAGTAATCAACTAACAAAACAATAGTGAAAACAACCATCACTACAGCAGTAATCCGCTGAATGATCCATTCTTTTAGGCCGTAGTGAGCACCAACTACTAGGCGTTTAGGTCCGATTTGATAAATTGGCATGAGAAATCCTTGTTATAGAAACGCTTAGTACAGGCCGAATAATTTGAGACCAACTGCAGCTGTCAAAGCTACACCTAATACGAATACAACTATCGCTGAGCGGTTTGATTCTGATTTTTCCACGCCAATTTCTAGGTCGAGCAGCAAGTAGCGAATACCAGCGCAGAAATGGTGTAAGAAACACCAGATCAAGCCAAGACAAATGATCTTTACCAAAATATGGTTAGTGATCGCTTGGAACTTCTGATAACTCAATTCGGAAGCCAGACTCTGATCCAAGAGATACAGGATAAAAGGAAGCATTAGGAACAAAACGGCGCCGCTGATGCGGTGTAGGATCGACACTTTTCCAGCCCAAGGCAGGCGGTAATGGATTAATTGGGCTAAACCAATGTTCCGGTAGACCGGTTTGGTGTTTTTTACTTCGTTCTGTGCATCAACCATGGGCAATCTCTATATTTAGGTGGAGGTTCAGTATTACTTTGTTGTATTGCAACATATTCTACTGGGGAAACATTAACCTCGCAGGGGTTTTTTAGGGTCTTTAATGGTTTTTACTAATGGCCGATCAATTCAATTTATTTACATAGTGCTGGTCGATAGTGTCATACCGAGCATAACGAATTTCTACTGGTTTATTCCCGTAGGTAAAAGCCACCCTCTCAACAGAAAGTAAGGGAGCGCCCTGGGCTACATGGAGGTGCGAGCCCAATATCGAGTCGGCAGCAATGGCTTTAATTTTCTCCTCAGCTCGCACCATATGGGTCGCATATTGACTCTCATAAAACGCGTACATGGGGCCGGGCCAGGTATTTAAGGCTTCTAGGTTCAGGCCGGCAAAGCGTGATTCCGGCAACCAAATCTCCTCGAATACAACTGGTTTACCTGCAAAAGTTTGGATGCGATCGATTTGTAAAACTGATTCACCCTGCTTTAACTTTAATAAGCGCGCAACGAAATCTGAGGCATCGATGCTCTTACAGGACAAAAATTGATTTTTGAGGTGGATTTTCTCTCCTGAATCAGGCTCCAATCTCAAAAAACGATATTGCCAATCATCCTCTTGATGGGTTGCCACGAAAGTGCCCTTACCCTGGCGCCTTACCAATAAATTTTCAGCCGCCAACTCATCAATTGCCTTGCGAACGGTGCCTTGGCTAACCGCATAACGCGTCGCCAGCTCAATTTCGCTCGGTATGGCTTCCCCAGGAAGCCATTCTGATGCCTGAAGGCTGGCCAATATCATGGACTTAATTTGCTGATAAAGCGGGCTAAATGAGGCAACTGGTAGCGCTATGTTTGACAAATTCACTCCAAGGGGCTTTTTATTGGATAAAATTCACTGTGATCAGTTGTCTTATATAAGACATATTGACAGTGTAATTCGAAAATCCATTCACATAAATGGATAATAGAAAAGTTTTCATTGATTAACCTCACTCTGGAGTTCTTAGTAATGGCAAAAGCCCCAATGCGCGTCGCTGTAACCGGTGCAGCCGGTCAAATCGGTTATTCCCTCCTTTTTCGCATCGCCAACGGTGATTTGCTCGGCAAAGATCAGCCCGTCATCCTTCAGTTACTAGAAATTCCAGATGAAAAAGCCCAAAAAGCCCTCGCAGGCGTGATGATGGAGCTGGAAGACTGTGCATTCCCATTGCTTGCCGGTATGACCGCTCATTCCGACCCAATGACCGCGTTTAAGGATATCGATGTGGCACTCTTAGTTGGTGCACGTCCACGCGGCCCAGGCATGGAGCGCAAAGATTTATTGTCTGCCAATGCGCAAATCTTTACCGCTCAAGGCAAAGCCCTGAATGCGGTTGCCAAACGTACTGTAAAAGTGTTGGTAGTTGGCAATCCTGCGAACACCAATGCGTACATTGCGATGAAATCAGCACCAGACATTCCTGCGAAAAACTTTACTGCGATGTTACGCTTAGATCACAATCGCGCACTCTCTCAGTTGGCAGGCAAATTGAACAAACCCGTTGCTGATATTGAAAAGTTAGTTGTTTGGGGAAACCATAGCCCCACTATGTATCCAGATTATCGCTTTGCAACAATCGATGGCAAATCAGTAAAAGATAGCATCAACGATGCCGCATGGAATAAAGATGTATTTATTCCTACTGTTGGTAAGCGTGGCGCAGCGATCATTGAAGCTCGCGGCCTTTCATCTGCAGCATCAGCTGCAAATGCTGCTATTGATCACATTCATGACTGGGTCCTAGGCACAAATGGTAAATGGGTCACGATGGGCATCCCATCTAAAGGCGAATACGGTATTCCAGCAGAAGTGATTTATGGCTTTCCCGTGATATGTGAAAACGGTGAATACAAAATGGTTGAAGGACTTGAGATTGACGAGTTCTCACGCGATCGCATGAACCATACTTTGAATGAATTACTTGAAGAGCAAGCTGGTGTTAAACACCTTCTTGCTTAAGGAAATTATTTTATGAAGAAAATTCTTCTGATCGTAGGTTTGTCCTTAGTCAATATTGTGGGTATTTCCAATGCCAATGCTAGCGATGAAGTTTTTACCTGGACATGTAGTGAAGGGCGTCAATTTAAAACCTCAGGAAGTGCTGAGTCAATTAAGTTAACTTGGGAGTCACGTACCTATGACTTAGACCGTCAAACCTCCCTGCCAGGAAGTTTGCGTTATAAGAACTCAAGTACAGGACATGATTTGGTAGTTTTAGGCAATAAAGCAATGCTCTTCAATATCAAAACTGGCACCCGCCTCGCTGATTTCTGTCAAACAGCAGAAATGAAAGCGGGCAAGTTACCGCATTTATTTGCAGATGCAGAACCTTTTAAGTAAGTTAAGCTGATTGAAATTAAAAAAGCCGAGGGATCCTCGGCTTTTTTTTCAATCTAAAGAGACCCATTTAATGAAATAAAGGTTGCTGTGTAGGCGCATCCTCAGGCAATTCAGCATGAACAGCCTCTCCCAATCGATCTGGAAATAACGGCGCTCCACAATCGTCACATAACTCAGGATCAAATAACATTGCGTGGCGAAACACATCTTCAATGCCAGCATCATGCAAGGCATCACAAATACGCTTGATTGGACTCTCATCATCTGACATGTCATTTAATGCATCATTCGCAACGCTTTCACGATCATATAAAGGCCAGATAACGCCGTAGACAATTTCTGGCGAACCTTTAAGACTAAAGGAGATGCGATATTCATCTACCTGCTCCTCACCGAAAGCCGCAACGACACAAGATAGTCCCGCTGGTAAAACGCCCAAAGTACTCTCAAGAAAATTCGCGGCAGCACGAATACTTAAAGGACGAACATATTTATCAGCTAATCGACAGTTTGTGAAATAGGCTTCCGGCAAAATTAATTCGAACTCACATCCAGGCAACAATGAAGACATCGTTTCAGCTAGCGCTGTTTGCCAGCTAATTAAGCTCACTCCACGCTCTTGCTTAATTGGTGGCTCTGATTGCCAGCGAAATATTGGGGATCCACTGGGTGCCGAAATTGCTGCAATGACGAAACGTGGATCAGCTAAAACTGCAATTGTTTCAGACATCTCTTTTAAATCAAGCTTAATATCTTCACCAGATATTGCAGCAGCAGCCAATGACTCAGTCAATAGGCGGGTTTGACAATGAGAATGAGGCATTTGATCAATGCTATACAACCAAGGAATGATAGCGAGCCGAGTATCGATTGAAGCAATTGAAGTTTGGAGAGCCATCGCGATAGCCTCAACCGCCTTTACTGGTAAGGGTCCTGACGGAATTTGATAGCGAGTATGCGCTACCACCGGTAAAGCAAGCAAAAGAACATCCCAAGATTGCCCATCCTTCTCCATGGTTAATGATTCAGCCAGAGTTTCAGCGATATCGGCAAGAACCTCAAATGCTTCGGTATTAATCCGAAAGGTTTGATCTAGAGCAGCATCAATCACATTTTGATTTTGGCTTTTTAGTAAGCGCATCAAGCGCGTGTTCAAGCGTGCCTCCCAAAATCGATCTTCAATCTGGCTGCCAGATGCAGCCAAAGAGATTGCGTCAGACACAATCTTATCGACCTCTGGCGAGCTACGTTGCGATGATTTAGTGCGATGAACTGCCATGATTATTTTCTCTCAGAGCGGCGAAAGACCGGTTTGCCGTCCTTAGATTCCGCTGCGCAATAGCGATAGCCATCTAAATTAAATTGGGTGATATCGGCCACATCCTTCAAACGATTTTCAACTACAAAACGTGCCATTAATCCCCGGGCCTTCTTTGCATAAAAAGAGATAATTTTGTACTTACCCGCCTTTTCATCTTGAAAAATGGGTGAAATTACAGGACAGGCTATACCCTTGAGATTAACAACCTTAAAGTATTCCTCGGATGCCAAATTCAATAATGCTGGTTTTTTTTGTGCAGCCAAAATCGTATTGAGAGATTTGGTTACGCTATCACTCCAAAACGCATATAGATCTTTACCTCGGATATTTTTAAAGCTAGTGCCCATTTCGAGCCTGTAAGGCTGCATTAAATCCAGTGGACGCAGAACACCATAAAGCCCAGAGAGAATTCGAATGTGCTCTTGAGCAAATTCAAGATCTTTTGCCATTAAAGATTGCACGTCAAAGCCGTCATAAACATCGCCATTGAAAGCATAGATTGCGGGCTTGCTATTTTCTGCAGTGAATTTCTTTGACCAGTCACGATAGCGCCCCACATTTAAGACTGCTAGCTGATCTGAAATACCCATTAGCTCTGAAACTGCTTGAGGCGAGAGTTTCTTTAGATCGGCAATTAGCTTGGCCGAATCAGAGACAAAGTCTGGCAATGTCGCGGTTTTAAGCTCAACCGGTGTTTCATAATTTAGTGATTTAGCGGGTGAAAGAACGATCAACATGGCACAATTTAAGAATGTATATCCACCATTCTAGCGACAACTCATAAAAGCCGTAATAAATAGCCCATGAGCCTCACCACCCCCACATTTCCAAGTCGCCTACCCAATGTTGGCACCACCATATTTACAGTCATGTCTGCTTTAGCGGCAAAACATAGTGCAATTAACCTGGGGCAAGGATTTCCAGATTTTTCTTGTGATCCAGACCTGATTCAAATGGTCAATGATGCGATGCTGGCTAACCACAATCAGTATCCACCAATGATTGGTATTGAAGAATTACGCCAAGGTATAACCCAAAAGCTGGCAAATTTGCATGGACACCAATATCACCCCGACCATGAAATAACGATTACTGCAGGTGGCACACAAGCCATCCTCACTGCTGTGTTGTCATGTGTCAGCCCAGGAGATGAAGTCATTATTATCGAGCCAGCTTACGATAGCTATCGACCATCAATAGAGTTGGCAGGAGGTATTCCCGTAGCAATTTCTCTCGAGGTTCAGCGTGATGATTCTGGGTTTGTTCAGTCATATCAAATTCCTTGGGTAGATCTTGAAAATGCTATTAATACTAAAACGCGTTTATTGATCATCAATACGCCCAATAATCCAACCGGTATTGTCTGGACCAATTCTGATCTAGAGCGGCTCGCACACATTGTTAGAGACTCAAATGCGCTCATACTGAGTGATGAAGTTTATGAGCACATGGTTTTTGATGGCGCCAACCATTGCAGTATATCGTCCCACCCTGAATTAGTGGAGCGCAGTTTTGTTATCTCTAGTTTTGGCAAAACGTATCATGTCACTGGGTGGAAAGTCGGTTATGTTGCTGCACCTCAGGCGATGATGAGCGAGTTTCGTAAAGTGCATCAATTCAATGTATTTACAGTGAATTCCCCAATGCAATATGGAATTGCACGATATCTAAATAATCCAATGCATTACCTAGAGTTACCTAGATTCTATCAAGCAAAGCGCGATTTCTTTAGGCAAGGCCTCGCTGAAACTGAATTCAAATTATTGCCTACACCAGGCACCTATTTTCAGTGCGTGGATTACTCAGGTCTAAAAAATTGGCAATCAAATTTGAATGAGGAAGATTTTTGTATTTGGTTAACCACTGAAATTGGGGTTGCCGCCATACCCGTCTCTGCTTTTTATCAAGACAAGACAGAATCAAAAGTAATTCGTTTTTGTTTTGCGAAAAAAGAGAGTACCTTAAGTGAAGCCGTCAAACGATTACAGGGTATTTAAAAATAAATGAAACCACTAAAAAATAATTTAACTAAAGAGCCTATCAAGGTATATAGCTGGGCCACACCTAATGGTCATAAAGTACACATCATGCTGGAAGAGTGTGGCTACCAACTTGGGCGAGATTGGTTGGCCATACCCGTAGATATTGGGGCTGGCGATCAATTTAAACCTGAGTTTTTAGCATTTAGTCCCAACAATAAAATTCCAGCCATCATTGACCCCTATGGACCGGATGGCAAATTAATCAGTGTGTTTGAATCTGGGGCTATATTGCTCTATTTGGCAGCCAAAACTGGAAAATTTCTACCCAAAAGCACCAGGGGCAAGTTTGAGGTTTTGCAATGGCTCATGTTCCAGATGGGTGGATTGGGCCCCATGCTCGGTCAAAACCACCATTTCCGCCTCTATGCACCAGAAAAGATTGAGTACGCCATCAATCGCTACACAAATGAAGCAAAAAGAATTTATGGCGTACTTAACCAGCAACTGAAAGATAATCGGTACATAGCTGGTAAAACCTATTCAATTGCGGATATTGCCATTTTTCCATGGACTCGGAATTGGAAAAATCAAGGCATTGAGATAAACGATTACCCATATTTTAAGGAATGGTTTGAAAATGTCGGTGATCGTCCAGCTGTTAGGCGCGGTGTTGAGGTATTAGCTAACCTTCGACAGCCATTGCATGATGCAAAAGCCAAAGAACTTTTATTTGGATTCAGTCAATCTCGGCAGGGGAAATAGTATGAAGATTCAATCAGTTGGAGTCATTGGCGCTGGCACCATGGGCAATGGCATTGCTCAGGTATGTGCAGCAGCAGGTCTTCAGGTAGTGATGCTTGACATCAATCAAGCTGCCGTCGATCGAGGCCTAGAGCAAATTGGTAACAGTTTGGATCGCTTGGTCAAGAAAGGTTCATTGACAAGCGAAGCCAAAGTGTCTTGCTTGAATTTAATTAAAGTCAGTACAGCATACCAAGATTTGAATGGTCTTGATTTAGTTATTGAAGCAGCCACTGAAAATCAAGCAATCAAAGAAAAAATCTTAAAGCAAGTGGATGAGATTGTGAGCAAAAATACAATCATTGCCACTAACACATCATCCCTTTCCATTACCAAGTTAGCCGCATTAGATTCACATCCAGAGCGATTTATTGGAATGCATTTTTTTAATCCTCCAGCATTGATGGCTTTAGTCGAAGTAATACGCGGCTTGCAGACCAGCGATCAAACCCATTTGGCAATTATTGAAATGGCAAGGTACATTGGCAAAGAACCCATCACTGTTAAAAATTCTCCTGGCTTCGTGGTCAATAGAATTTTATTGCCTATGATTAATGAGGCCTTTTTTGTCTTATCTGAAGGTCTAGCAAGTCCTGAAGATATTGATGCCGGTATGAAGCTAGGCTGCAACCAGCCCATTGGCCCCCTAGCATTAGCAGATCTCATCGGACTTGATACCTGCCTTGCAGTAATGGAGGTCTATTTTGGAAACTTTAGCGACTCAAAATATCGGCCCTGCCCACTCTTGCGTGAAATGGTTGCCGCAGGCTATCTCGGTCGCAAAACTGGTCGAGGTATTTACACCTACGATCACTAAAATCATCTTTTTAACCCTCTGCAGAAAATAATTTTGTGAATCCGTTACCGCCCCTCCTCCGCAATCTAGCTTACGCTGGAATTATTCCCTTTATTGCCCTGGCGTTGATGGTGCAACTTGCACCCACCCCAGTCAACTACCTTAGCGCCGAATCCCTTGCAGGCTATGGTGCTGTGATCACCTCCTTTTTAGGGGCTATCCATTGGGGCGCTAATTTACATACCCTTGGAAAAACACCGCCAAGCGATCGCTGGGAAAATCGCAATGCATGGATCTGGGGTGTTATCCCAGCCTTAGTAGCGTGGGTCGCCTTACATGTATACATCCCAGTAGGATTGGTGATTCTTGCCTCGATGCTGTTGATTCAACGCAATATTGATGTCGATACTTATGCTTATTATTTTTCAAATGATGCAGCCCGCCTTGCATTTATTCAAATTAGAAAACGATTAACTTACACCGCTGTAGCATGTCTTCTATGGGCAGCTGTTGTTATCATTTTTATGCAGGCATAAATCATTGATGAACGGTCTGTTTGCCAGCAATCCCCCACCTCCTTTGGCAGAAGCATTACGCCCCAAAACAATTGCTGAAGTCATTGGCCAGTCGCATTTACTAGCGGACGGTAAACCACTCAATCTAACCTTTGCCTCTGGCAAGCCACACTCCATGATTTTATGGGGCCCTCCTGGTGTTGGAAAAACGACTTTGGCACGCTTATCGGCGAAGGCATTTGATCGCCAGTTCATTGCCATATCAGCTGTACTTGCTGGCGTGAAAGAAATTCGAGAGGCAATCGATCAGGCTCAGCAGAGTATGGCTGAACACGGGAAACAAACTATCTTATTTGTAGATGAAATCCATCGCTTTAATAAAAGCCAACAAGATGCTCTACTGCCACATGTAGAGTCTGGCCTGTTTACTTTTATTGGGGCTACTACTGAAAATCCATCCTTTGAGGTTAATTCCGCCCTTCTGTCCCGCGCACAAGTATATGTACTGAAATCTTTAAATCACGGTGAGCTACGACTGTTATTTACTAGAGCAAAACAATATGCGTTAACAGACATAGAGTTCGAGGATGCTGCCATTGAAACACTTATTTCACATGCTGATGGAGATGCGCGTCGCCTTCTAAATCTGCTTGAGCAAATCCGCAATGCGATTTTAGGATCCAATAGTATTGCCAAAAAAGTGGATCATGCATTTATTGAAAATGCCATAAGCATTCAAGCACGCCGTTTTGATAAAGGTGGTGATCATTTTTATGATCAAATATCTGCGCTTCATAAATCAGTACGCGGATCAAACCCGGATGCTGCCCTGTATTGGCTATGCCGTATGCTAGACGGCGGCGCCGACCCCAGATATCTAGCGAGAAGAATTATTCGCATGGCCTGGGAAGATATTGGCCTGGCTGACCCACGGGCAATTCAATTGGCAAATGATGCCGCACAGACTTATGAACGTTTGGGTTCACCAGAGGGTGAGCTCTCTTTAGGCCAGGCTGTTATTTATCTTGCTGTAGCCGCAAAGAGTAATGCTAGTTATAAGGCCTATAACGCTGCACGAGCCTATGTTGCAAACGATCAAAGTCAAACTGTACCCACTCATCTGCGCAATGCGCCAACTAAACTCCTGAAAGAACTAGGGCATGGTAAAGAATATCGCTATGCACATGATGAGCCTCATGCTTATGCTGCTGGTGAAACTTACCTTCCTGAAGGTATGAAGGAGCCTAATTGGTATGAACCCGTCGATCGAGGCCTAGAGAGTCAAATTTCAGAGAAAATGGCCTTCTTAAGAAAATTAGATGAGGAGTCAAAAAAGAAATGAAAGATAAAAAATTAGCTCATTTTTACTATGACATTATTTCCCCGTTTGCCTATTTCTATGTAAAGGAACGGCACCTATTAGAAGAAGATTTAATAATCAAGCCAGTTCCAGTTTTGCTTGGTGGCTTATTACGATCAACTGAAAATAAAGGTCCAGCAGAAATTCCTGCAAAGCGCCTACACCTTTATAAATACTGCGTATGGTTAGCGCATAAATTAAATATACCTTTTCAATTTCCACAACATCATCCATTCATGACCGTTGCAGCCCAACGTCTTCTCGTTCAAGAACATGCTGATTGGGAAATGGTTGAAAAAGCATTCGATTTCATATGGGTGCAAGGCAAAGATCCCAACTTATCCTGGGCAGAATTTTGCGAACACCTTGGACTATCCGGCTTAACATCTATGCCTGATAACCCAGAAGTTAAAGCGCAATTAATATCAAATACAGAAGAGGCTAAAAAGGAGGGTGCATTTGGTGTGCCGTCTTTAGTTGTTGATGGCCAATGCTTCTGGGGTGTTGATACGATTGCTTGGACCTTGGATTATTTGCACTCTCCAGGTATGTTTTCGGAGGCCCACTACCTTCAAGCCATTAATGTGCCCAATGGGCTGACTAGGGCTTAGACTCTTTTATTACATCCATTAATCCAAAGGAAATAACATGCGTAAATTATTAGTTAGTATTTTCATCATAGCAAGTTGCCTGTTCAGTAGCTTTGCTTTTGCTGGCCCAAAAGTTGAGTTCAAAACCAGTATGGGAAATTTTGTAGTAGAGCTTGATCCTGAATTAGCGCCCAAAACAAGCGCCAATTTCCTGGATTATGTAAAAAGTGGTTTTTATAACGGGACGATCTTTCATCGCGTCATCGATGGCTTCATGATTCAAGGCGGTGGATTCACGGCTGATTTGACTCAAAAGAAAACCAATGATCCCGTTGTTTCTGAGGCTCAAAATGGTTTAAAAAATCAGAAATACACCATTGCAATGGCAAGAACGGCTGCAATTAATTCTGCAACTTCTCAGTTTTTTATTAATACTACTGATAACTTTAATTTAGATTACCCAAGAGGTGGCGGTTACACTGTTTTTGGCAAAGTGATTTCGGGTACCCAAACCATTGATGCGATTCGCAAGGTTCCAACAATGTCGACGCCCGCACCACGTGGCGGCCGCTTAGATGATGTACCCACTACACCGGTAGTCATTGAATCAGCCACCATCTTGAAATAAAACATCTCCAAATCGAATGAGATGGCTCTGACGATTTTGCTCGATGATGCGGATAGTACCATCAACCATCCTACGAGCCGTCTTTATGAAAATCCCCTGTCTTCATGGGTGATAAATTGCCAACAAGACCCGCTAAAAACTGATGCAGCAATTAAGCAATGCTTGGCTGAAATCTCCTCATCCCGAGATCGGGGTGAATACATCATCACCGCATTTACTTATGAATTGGGTAATCATTTCAAGGGATTATCAGCCAAGCGCTCTTATCAACCATTAATTCAAGCTTGGGCTTTTAAGGAATACATAAAGCTAAGCAAAATTGAGGTAGATGCATGGCTAGAGGCACGTTTTATAAATCTGGATGAGCACGCCCAAGTTGCCGGCTTGAGTCATGTTCATAACAGCCTCTCATTTGAACAATTTGAGAGTGACATTGAACGCATCTTAGATTATTTGCGCGCTGGTGATTCCTATCAAATAAATCACACTTATCGCATCCATGCGCACGCTTTTGGATCGCCGATAGCCCTTTACCGGCGTTTAAGAGAGCGCCAGCCAGTGCGATTTAGCGCATATATTGAAAATGACAATCAATATATTCTTTCACTCTCCCCAGAGTTGTTCATTCAAAAGGAAGGTGAAACGATAAGAGCGATGCCGATGAAAGGCACGGCAAACGCCTTACTACAACCACTTGAGCATTTATCTGCTGATTTAAAAAATCAAACTGAGAATGTCATGATTGTTGATTTGTTAAGGAATGACCTTAGTCAATTAGCCCAAGTAAATGGAATATCGGTAACCAGCCTCTTTGATGTTCGGCGTCACGGCGATGTATTGCAGATGACATCAACCATCGAGGCTATTACAAAACCCAATCTATCCCTCCAGGAAATACTAGAAGCAGTATTTCCATGTGGTTCGGTGACGGGTGCCCCAAAAAAACGTAGTATGGAAATCATCAATGAATTGGAAAGCGAAAGACGGGGCTACTACTGCGGCGCCCTGGGATGGATGGATCCAAATGGTGATTTGGCATTCAGTGTTCCGATCCGGACAATCGAAATGGAGCATCAACCACAATCCAATTCAAGTGATTTAATTATGGGGGTGGGTGCTGGTATCACCATAGAATCAAACCCCGTAAATGAATGGGAAGAATGTCGAATTAAATCTTCATTCTTAGTTGATCTTCCAAGCCCCACAGGAATCTTTGAGACCATTTTAGTTACTAGCGGTCTAGTTCAAGCTTTAGAGTGTCATTTAGATCGGATGGCGCGTTCAGCAGAATATTTAAATATCCCCTTTGATCTGATCAAGGCCAAAGGTCTTATTTCAAGCGTCATCAGCTCCTTAGATACCTCCAATCAATATCGCATTCGTTTAGACCTATCACCAGATGGGCAGCAAACAATTAGCAAAGGCCTATTGGCACAACTGCCTACTAAGGTTGCAATCTTTTGGGCTAAAAATATCTTGAAAAATCCTTTATCTGCCATTGTCCAGTCTCAAAATCCCCTCCTTAGGCACAAAATTAGTCACAGAAAAATTTATGATGAGGCATGGTCTGCAGCAGAAGTACATGGCGGATTTGATGCCTTATTTACCAATGAACTCGGCTTTGTCACCGAAGGGGGCCGAAGTAGTATTTTTATTAAATTAGCCGATCAGAATGAATGGATAACACCCCCTATTGGTGCCGGGGTTTTGCCTGGAGTGATGCGATCAAGGATACTAAGTGATCCCAGGTGGAATGCAAAAGAAGCAAACTTTACCCCCGAAGATGTTTTATCGGCAGATGCGATTATGTTAACCAATTCTCTGCGCGGTGCATTAACTGCATACATAAAATAAGGTTCCAATGAAATACTGCTCTGATTGCGCAGCCCCTCTCTCACTTAAAGTGCCAACGGATGACACTAGGCTACGTCATGTTTGCGATTCATGCGGCAGCATTCACTACCAAAACCCGCGTAACGTTGTTGGCAGCATTTCGGTGTATGGCGATAAAGTCTTGCTATGCAAACGAGCCATAGAGCCCCGTTTGGGTTATTGGACTTTACCAGCAGGGTTTATGGAGCTAGGTGAAAGCACTTCGGCCGGTGCCGCAAGAGAAACGATGGAAGAAGCGGGGGCAGTTGTTGAGATGGGTCCACTGTTCTCCCTTCTTAATGTACCGCACGCCGAACAAGTTCATCTTTTTTATTTGGCTCAGATGATTAATCCTGATTTTTGTGCAGGTGAAGAGAGTCTAGAGGTGGCATTATTTAGTGAAAATGAAATTCCCTGGGATCAATTGGCCTTCCCGACGGTGAAACAAACACTGATATGGTTTTTCGAAGATCGAGCTAAGGGCTTATTCAATGATTCATCACCGATTGCCTTAAGAACCCGTGATATCGACCCGAGCGAGAGGATTTAATTGCCTGCTTCTCTATGAGTAATATTTCCTGGCTAGGCGCTAAAGATCCTTTTCCAAATCCACTGGTGGTGGCAGACCCCGATTCCAGTGTGCCAGGTTTAATTGCCGTTAGCCAACAGATATACCCAGGTCAGCTTGAATCGGCTTATAAATTGGGGATATTCCCTTGGTATTCTGATAACCAACCGGTTTTATGGTGGTCGCCTGACCCAAGGATGGTGCTCAAAGCAAGTGCCTTTAAATGCTCCTCCTCCCTACAAAAAACGATCAATCAATTTCTGGATGATCAAAACAAGCAGATAGTGTTAGATCAGGATTTTGGTGCTGTCTTACGTGCCTGCGCGACGATTGAGCGCAAACATCAAGATGGAACATGGATTACACATGAAATTGCGAGCGCTTATGAAGCTCTTTTTCAAGGGGGGCATGCCCATAGCATCGCCGTAGTTGAAAATGGCGCCCTGATTGGCGGTCTATATTGCGTTTCATTTGGGGAGATGGTCTTCGGGGAGTCGATGTTTAGCCGCAAACCGAATGCCTCCAAAATAGCGTTGGCTGCTCTTTGTGCCTGGTGCATTCGCAATCAAATTGAATGGATTGATTGCCAACAAGAAACAGAACACCTCAAGTCACTTGGAGCAAGGCCAATTTCTCGTCGACAGTTTCTTGAGCATGTGCAGTTTGCAGTAAATCAAACTAATATAACGAGAACATGGAATTTCAATAAAGATATCCTCCGATTCTGGCTATGACGAATTTAAAAGAACTCCCTCTTGCTGCGCTCCAGTTTTATGCAACGGCACCCTATCCTTGCAGCTATCTGCCCGGCAAGGAAGCCCGATCCCAAGTTGCAACACCCTCACACCTTATTCACGAGGCTATTTACGGTGAACTAGTCAATGCAGGTTTCCGGCGCAGCGGACTGCATACATATAGACCCTACTGTGATGCCTGTAAGGAATGTATATCTACTCGAATCCCAGTTGATCAATTCAAACCAAATCGCACTCAAAGACGCACCACTAAAAAACATAGCGGTTTAGAAGTGCGCACTCTAAATCTCGGTTTCCAAGAAGAACACTATCAGCTATACCATCGCTACCAGCAACAGCGTCATAGCGGCAGCGAGATGGATAGTGGTGATCGGGATCAATATATTCAGTTCTTATTGCAAAGCAGAGTCAATTCTCGCTTAATAGAATTTCGAGATGGTCCACTCGACGCCCATCCCGGTCGCTTACGCATGATCAGCATGATAGACATATTAGAGCAAGGCATTTCTTCTGTTTACACTTTTTATGATGCTAGCGAGCAATCGACAAGCCTAGGTAGCTACAGCATCCTTTGGCAAATTGAGCAAGCCAAACTACTGAAGTTGCCCTACATTTACCTCGGCTATTACATTAAAAATAGCGGCAAAATGGCCTATAAAATCAATTACCAGCCAATTGAGGGGCTGATCAATGATCATTGGCAAGCACTAGCTCGTTCATAATATCGTTCATGAATAGTTACTCTCTTTTGCGTCCCCTGCTTTTTTTCCTTGATCCAGAGCAAGCCCACAATCTCGCTTTAAGCAGCTTGGATAAAGCTGAACAACTCGGTCTTCTATCAAGTCTTTTTCCGAAACCTAAATCAGACCCAAGCCATTTTGCTGGTATTGAATTCCCAAATCCGGTTGGCTTGGCGGCAGGATTAGATAAAGACGGTAAACACATCGACGCGCTAGCCGCACTTGGGTTTGGCTTTCTAGAAATAGGTACTGTTACACCGCTTCCACAACCGGGAAACCCGAAGCCGCGAATGTTTCGACTTCCGCAGGCTCAAGCAATCATCAATCGGATGGGTTTTAATAATGATGGAGTGACTGCATGCGTTGAACGCGTTCGCCAATCTCGATACTGGCAAGAAGGCGGAGTTTTAGGTTTGAATATAGGCAAGAATGCAAGCACCCCAATTGAAAATGCTGCTTCAGATTATGTCAAAGCAATGGATGCTGTTTATGAAATCGCATCCTATATCACCGTCAATATCTCCTCTCCTAATACCCAAAATCTGCGTGCGCTTCAGGGCGAAGAGATGCTGCGCGCTCTTCTCGGATCAATCGATATCGCGAGAGATCGACTTTGCGATCGCTTTGGTGTGCGTAAGCCGCTTTTCTTAAAAATTGCACCAGATTTGGAACAAGCCGACATTCATTTAATTGCAGATCTACTGCTTGAATTTGGCATTGACGCCATCATCGCAACTAATACAACAGTTGCACGTGAATCTGTAAGGCACCTGAAATATGGCAAAGAGACTGGCGGCCTTTCTGGCACTCCAGTAAAAAACACCTCCAATCAGGTCATTCATGCCTTAAGGTCTAAATTAGGCGATGCACTGCCAATCATTGGGGTTGGCGGCATCCTGTCTGGGGCTGATGCAAAAGAAAAGATTGCAGCTGGGGCAAGTCTCATTCAGCTCTACAGTGGACTGATTTACAAGGGTCCCGAGTTGATTGAAGAGTGTGTTACTGCTTTGAGGCACTAAAAACACCTGTTTTTGCTGTTTTGAAATTGAATTTCATAATATGCAATGCCCAAAAGATTGGATACAATCATTAATATGAGTACCCCGAAGCCAAGCAAATCTATTAAAGCCAGTGGTGAAGCAGGAAAAACTGCTATCCAGGTTGTTGAGCGCATGATGAATTTAGTGGATGCCTTGGCCGAACAAGAAGAGTCAAGCAGCCTCAAGCTTCTTGCTGAAAAAACCCATCTACACGCTTCAACAGCGCACCGCATTCTGAATGATTTAGTCGCCTGCAGAATGGTTGAAAGAGGCGATGGTGGTACATATCGATTGGGTCTTAAATTGCTTGAATTAGGCAATTTAGTAAAGGCACGTTTATCCGTTCGTGATGCAGCTCAATCCCCGATGCGCGCTCTACATAAGCTCACTGGTGAAACGATTAATTTATCAGTTCGCCAAGGAGATGAAATTGTGTATGTTGATCGTGCGTATAGCGAGCGATCAGGCATGCAAGTGGTTCGAGCGATAGGTGGACGCGCTCCTTTGCACCTAACTTCGGTTGGTAAACTTTTTCTCGCTAGCGACGATCCAAGTCAAGTCCGCGCTTACGTTACTCGCACAGGACTCTCAGGACATACGCGCAATAGCATTACCGAGTTATCAAAACTGGAAGATGAATTAAATCAAGTGCGCCGACTTGGCAATGCACAAGATAATGAAGAGCTTGAGCTTGGCGTTAGTTGCGTAGCTGCAGCCATCCTCGATGACACTGGCAAATTAGTTGCTGGGTTGTCCTTGAGTGCACCAACCGATCGAATACAAGCTGATTGGATTAAATCACTGCAAGATACAGCCTTACAAATTTCTAAAGGAATGGGTTACAAACCAAAAAGCGCAAACCCATCCTCCTAGGATTTACATTAAACGACGGATAGGTTGAGCACCTGAGGGCATACGTTCATACCAATCTCGCACTCTTACTGCGTCAGCGAATCGGGACTGAGTTCCAACTGAATCTAAGAACACGAGCAGTAAAGGGGTGTTATTAATTCTGGCCTGCATGACCAAGCAACGCCCTGCCGCATTAATGAAGCCCGTCTTTTGTAATCCAATGTCCATATCCCCAGCACGAACCAAACGATTTGTGTTGAGGAATTTTTGGGGGCGATTAGCAATCATCATGGTCATGTCGGGCCAAGTTGAAAACTCGCGAATAATCTTGTACTGATAGGCGGCATTGAGCATACGAGTTAAATCTTCAGCAGAAGCAACGTTCTCACTAGTTAACCCAGTAGGATCTTCAAAGTGCGTATGCTCCATCCCAAGCTCTTTGGCCTTGTGATTCATAGCAACAATAAATGCTGGCAGACCACCAGGATAGTTTCGGGCCAAGGTGTATGCGGCTCTATTTTCAGAAGACATCAATGCAAGATGTAAGGCATCCTCCCGAGTCAATATAGTTCCCTCTGCCAAGCGGGAATGTTTGTAGATATGAGCATCTTCGGCATTAATTACCAAAGCTTCATCCATAGGTAACTTTGCATCAAGCATTACCATCGCCGTCATCAACTTAGAAATGGATGCAATAGGCAGGCTGACGGAAGGATTTTTTTCGTAATAAACGTCTTTAGTGTCTTGATTTACCACCAAGACAACGGTGGACTTTAAGTTAAGTTGATCATGTTGATTACGTAAACCCAAAGCCGTTGCCAAGGATGGCATTGCTGGCACAACTGGCTCCATGGAACGAGTAACTGCCACACGCACTCGCTTTGGTCGTTTTGGAGCCTTCGCTGTTTTGGTGGCCGTCTTTGTTGCTGCCTGCGATTTACTTTTGACCTGCTGATCGCTGTTGGCTGCAAGCGCAGGATTGCAAAAGACGGTTACGGCTACTAAGGCACAGGTAGTGGCTGAAAGCCAAAAACGATTTAAATACATCCAAGCATACCTTCCAAAACTTTCAACATACGAGATGATAATTAATTTTCCTCATTTGAGGAGGGATAATCGCTTACGAGCGATAAATTTATTCTGGAATGGTTGCTAAAGCATTCGATTGCCGCGCATTCACCAAAACAACTCCAGTCATGGTTAGACCCAATCCAATCCCCATCATCAAGGTAAATGGTTCATTAAAAAAAATCCAGGCCATCACAGCCGTAGTTGGCGGAGTCAAATATAGCAAGCTCGTTACCTTAGTTGCTGCACCCTTACGAATCATCATAAAGAGCAAACTAATCGAGCCAATCGAGAGCGGGAAAATAGCCCAAAGCAATGCTGTAATCACTGGCACATTCCAAATCATGACACCAGACTCAAAAAAATACATACAGGCAAAGCATACTACCGCTGATACCCCAAATTGGATGGAAGATCCCGCTCTGAGATCAAATACTGGGCAGAACTTCTTTTGATATAAAGTCCCAAAAGTAATGGACAGTAATGCACCAAATGCAAGGACATAGCTTGCAAAGGGTATGTGGGCAAAGCCTAATTTTTCAGCCACTACCAATGCAACACCCATAAATCCGAAACCTAGACCGAGCCACTGCCTCGGCGTTACCTTTTCTGAAACCCAAGCCGCAAACCAAGCGGTCAATATGGGCTGCAGGCCCACAATAATGGCAACTAAACCCGCTGTCATTCCAAGACGGACCGCCCACCAAACGCCAATGAGATAACCAAATTGAAGCATGAGCCCTGCAATGGCAATATGCTTAATTTGAGAGCGCGTAGGCCAATTGATTTTCCAGACCAAACTAAATGCGATCATGGCCATGATGACCCCAGTAAAACGCCAAAATAGAAATGTCGCCGGCTCGACATAGGGCATCGCCAGACGCGCAATGATGAATCCAGTGCTCCATATGAGAACAAATAATGGCGCTATTACATTGTCTAGCTTTAATTTCATGAGTAAATTACTGGAATAATGGTTTGTGCAGGGGTAATTTTAGGCTCTTTTCAACCACGAGGCTTTTATGTGTCTATGGCATCAACTATATTGTTGCAATGCGTCAATCTCAATCCGCTCAACTCCCAATTGAATTAATCACCATAAAGGATCATAGTAGGATGAATTAACCACCCTATTGAAAAATATGCCAATGAACTTAACTCCAGAGCAAATTGCGGCGGCACAAAAGGCAAATTTAGAGACATTGAGCGGCTTAACCAATCAAGCCTTGCAAAGCATTGAAAAGTTGGTTGAGCTCAATATGCATATTGCAAAACAAAGTCTGAGCGATAGTATGAGCAGCGCAAAGAAAGCACTTGAAATTAAAGATATTCAGCAGCTATTGGCAAATCAAGCTGAAACAGTGCAACCCATGGCTGAAAAAATCATGGCCTACAGTAGGCATCTATATGAATTAGCCCATGAAACTCAGGCCAATTTTACAAAGTCTGCTGAAAAAGAATTACATGATGGGCAGAAAAAAATGAATGCGCTAGTAGAAGACTGGACCAAGAATGCACCAGCTGGATCTGATGCAGCAGTGTTAGCAATGAAGCAGGCAATCGCTTCAGCCACCAAGGTCTACGAAACTAGTCAGAAATCAGTAACACATGCGATTAATATTGCACAAACGAATTTAAATAGCACGGCTGAAACCGCACTCAAGTCCGTCTCCGCTTTTGATAAATCGACTAAGAAAAAATAAGCAATCGATCATAGATCGCCTCCTTGAGAAGGAGCAGGACTTTTTTGTTTAAAAATAAGCTCTAAGACCCTGCCGTTAGCCTCCTTTGAGCGAATGCGGCCTGGCAACCAATCCAAATCCTTCGCCAACCAAAAATCGATCTGTCTTTTATAAGGATCGTTTTCTCGTGCAATCAAAGCATAATGCCTAATCTTGCTGAGCCCTAGAGTGGGCACATCTTCTGAAATGACCTCGCCATAACTTTTAAATTGCCATAACTCTAAGGAGTTGTAATCTACCACCGGAACGGATCGAACACTCTCAGGTTCATCTATTTTGTCACTACCATTTAATAGTGATGCAAATTGAAACATCAAACTAAACCGGTCTTGGGTTCCTGGTAAAAGATCTGGAGTATAGTCCGGCTTTTCGGAAAAATACATCTTTCCAGCACCAAGCCCGTCCCTATCAAAGCGTGAAAACCGGGGTGCATTTGAGCCCCTTTGCGACCAGTAAATAGCAGGAGCCAAACCATAAGAATCTACCGTACCACGTGATTCAAATACAAAAGGCCCGACAAATGCATAAGGAATGTTAATAGACAAGTGGTAGTTATTGCCATCTACAAACCAGCGGAGCTCACCCCGTTGATACAGCTGACCGTCAACATAGGCATCAAAATAAAATATACCAGGCTCAGGCAAACGAAATGCCTGACCTTTCTGATTAGTTGAGTCACCCTGCTCTAACAGATCCTCACCGATGATATTGCTAGGCAAGCCAATTTGAGAAGTGTTTGAGGAAACACGCTTTGCTGCATGTCTAGACATTTTGATTTTTGTAGGTGGCTCGACCTTGAGCTCCGCTTTTAAAACGCCATCTTCAGTTGGTTCCGTGTAGATTATTTGATAAAAAGGGAGGCCGAAAAAAAGAAGGAAATGCCCCAATAGAGAGAGCATCAAGGCACAGCAGAATACCCAAAAAGGGGAGTATCGTTTCAAAGCATTAGTTACTGATAAAACGCATCACTTGAGGTAAATACTCAGAATACTCAGAAATACCATGATCACTGCCCTCAAGTACCAATTGCTGCGCACCAGAATAAAAATCAACCATTTCTTTCCAATCCAGCAACTCATCACCCTTAGCAGCAATCAAAAAATAGTTCTCTGGCCGCGTTAAACGCTCAACCTGTAATGCGCATAACTCATCAATGTATTCAGGGCGAAAATCAAATGGCTCGTCACTATCATAGGCAGTCATCACCCCGACATGAGGCGCTAGCTCACGAGGCGCCCTCACAGCAGGATTTAGAGTGACCGCCTTACATTGATAACGCTCGGCTAAATAATTAGCATAAAAACCGCCCAAAGAAGACCCAATCACAATCAACCGGTCGACTGGATTGGCTTGAATATACTCAATCACCATATCCATACTTTGTTTAGGCGATGCAAGTAGTTGTGGGCAATACCAATGAATTGGATCACTCATTGTTGAATGGGCTTTGATAGCCTCTTTCGTTTTTACGGCCTTACTAGAGTTTGGTGAGGAACGAAAGCCATGTAAGTAAACAACCAAGGTTGAAGCCATTTCATAAAACCTTATTTATAGATGTTTGGCGATCCAAGACAGACCGTCATCAGTATTGGTCAGAGGCTTATATTCGCAACCCACCCATCCCTCATAAGGAAGACGGTCCAGAAATTCAAATAGGAAATCATAGTTAATTTCACCCGTCCCAGGCTCATGACGACCAGGGGAATCGGCGAGTTGAATATGTCCAATTCTTGTTAGATTCTTTTCAATAGTATTCGCTATCTCACCCTCCATCCGTTGGGCGTGATAGATATCATATTGAAGATAGGCATTATCAGCACCTACCTCCTTGAGAATATCAATGCCCTGTTGAGTTTTGGATAGGTAAAAATGAGGAATGTCGAATGTATTAATGGGTTCGATTAATAGTTTTAAATCCGCTTTCTTTAACTCAGCTGCAGCGTATTTCAAATTATCTAAAAAAGTGCTGCGCAAGAGTTCTGGGCTAACGTTTGCTGGAGCGATACCCGCCAAACAATTGAGTTGTGGAACCTCTAATACCTTGGCATATTCAATCGCCTTAGAAACTCCCTGCCGGAATTCCTCAACTCGGTCAGGCAGGCAAGCTATGCCACGCTCACCCGCGTCCCAATTTCCTGCGGGCAAATTGTGCAAAACAAGCTGTAAAGCATACTGATCCAATTTTGCTTTAATTTCTTGCGCTGGAAATGCATAAGGAAATAAGAACTCAACTGCATTAAATCCAGCGATCTTGGCACGCGCAAAACGCTCCATAAAGGGGTCTTCGTTAAATAGCATTGTCAGATTGGCTGCAAAGCGTGGCATTTTTTACCCTCTATAAAAAACTGCACAATATATGAGCAGATGTTAACAAACATTGAGATGATTTTATAACCCCAATGGTTAGGACCTGTAATTTAATTTATAACGAAATGCGCTAATATGCACTGATAACCTATAGTTAAAGGAATTGTCATGAATAAAGCATTTGCCGCTTACATCATCCTCGCTTTAAGCGCACTCAGCTCACCACTTTTCGCCTTTGCACAAACAGATAAGCCTGTCGTCATTGATGCTGCCGTCACAGATCATAAATACGAGCTCTATGAAGGAGATGTTGTGAAGATTGATAAAAAAACTCGCACTATCACCTTTAAAAATAATGAGGGCGAATCTCAATTTGTTGCTGGGCCCGAAATTAAAAACTTTGATCAGATTAAAAAGGGTGATCACCTCAGCGTAAGTTATGAATTAGCAGTAGCTATTGAACTAATTAAAACCAAAAATGACGGCATTCGCAGTAAAGTGGAAACGGAGGCCGATAAGATTTCTAAGGAAAATCAAAAGCCTTCTCAGGTGATTGCGAATAAAACCACAATCATTGCCGATATCGTCGATGTGAATCGCACCACACAAATGGTTTCCGTTAAGGGTCCAAGTGGAAAAATTACTGTAGTGAAGGTGAAGAACCCCGCAATATTGGCTGATGTCAATGCTGGCGAGCAAGTGAAAGTAATTTACTACGATGCAATGGCAGCTTCAATTACCTCCCCAAAAAAATAATGGCCCCTAATGAACATGGTCAGACTCATTCTCCTCCCTTTGCAGCTTTTAATATCCGCTATCTATTATGTTAGCGCCCCATTTGTTCTGACCCCTTTGATTTTATTCTTTTGGCTTATAAATGCGGTTTGTGTTGTTTACCTAATAATCCATGCTAAACAATTGGTGGGCCAAATGGGTACAGGATTTAAGTGTGCAAGACTAACCTTCACAGCCTCGCTGATACTCCTTGAATTAACTATCAACATGAACTCTGATTCCTATGCTGCCGATAATTTCCATGGTTTAGTCAGCGATATGGAGGTTTTGGTAACCGGAATGACGCTGGGCGTTCTTTGGTACCAAGAACTCACCGCCAAACTACTCAATAAGCCAAATTGAATCCGGTTATAAGTAATGCTTAGCCCTTTAAATGCAATCCTCATTACTCTTGGTGCAGTTAGCATCATGATGATACTTGAGCGCATTAGACCCATGCATCTATATACCAAGGATGCCTTCTGGGTACTGCGTCTGATAATACTTGGCAGTCTTGGGGTAGCATTAACTGAAATCACCGGGATCTATCTATTGCCCTTGCTTGGCGGTGTTGCTATATATCCAGCGCTGGGGAAGCTATTTAATCTTGTTCCAGCCTGGGTCAATGGCTTAATTGGGTATTTTTGTATAAGCTTCTTTGTGTATTGGTGGCATCGACTGCGGCATCACAGCGATGTATTGTGGAAAATATTTCATCAAATACACCACAGCACATATCGACTCGAGGCTCTTACCGCCTTATATGGTCACCCTAGTGACTTTGTTGCCAATGCCTTGATTATTAATATCGTCTGCTATTGCCTCTTAGGCTTTGACATCAATTCTGCAGCCTGGGCAGCACTTTGGGTTGGAATTTTTGAGTTTTGGGAGCACACAAATATCCAAACACCCCATTGGCTTGGCTATTTCATTGTGAGACCTGAAATGCACCGCATTCATCATGAACGTGGGCGTCACCATAATAATTACGGCTTACCTATTTGGGATATATTATTTGCCACATATGAAAACTCTTCACGAAAAGTGGAATGTGGTTTTGAGATGGAGTCCGAAAAGAAGTTGACAGCCATGCTGGCATGTAAAGCCGTTGAATAAACCCCCTGGTACAACCCAGGGGGTTTATCAATTACTACAAAGATGCAGTTTGCGGGATCAATGCTGCCGATGAAAGTTGCTCAATATTCCAGCAAAGTTTGATTAACTTCTGTACTTGGGCTGATGGCAATATATCTTCCACTAGATCAATGAACTTGACCTCAAGCTGAGCATCTGTCATTGGTTTTTCAACGCTTCCAATTGCATGCTCAATGAAAATATGCAAAGTGCGCCCATCTGTCGTCACTATTGTCATATCAACCTGCTCAGGTTTCATATTGTCATCAATGATGGCAGTCACCTTATCGCGAACTGCAATAATTTGAGCATTTTGTACCTTGGAATTGCTGTATTGCTTTTCTCCAGCAGCCCCATCAACAATCGCAACAGCTACGGAGTGATAAATACTAAATTTACCCTCCAAGCCAATTTGAGGAGTTTTTTTGCCAGTTAATTCAATTACCAGTGGATTTACTTTTAACTGAATGCTTGCTATTTGATCGGGCTTGAGATGATATTGGTTGCGCAATTGAATAGCGGCATCAATTGCAGGATGAATCACAATACCGCAAGCAAATGGCTTATAGGTATTAAGTGCAGATTCATAATGGGTACCTAAGCCTTCCGTAATTTGACTGTAGTCTTGTTTGGTGCTGATGGTATTAGCCCAACCCCGCTTAGCTTCGATCATGCCGTCTGAGCTGGTAAAGTTCTGCTGCGCCAGTAATGCACTAAACAAGCCATTACTTGCTGCTCGTCCTGGGTTAAAGCTCTTATTCATTGAGCCAAAAGATTCACGCAAACCAACTGGTTGGGAAGCTGCAAGACCAAGGGCCCAAACCATTTGCTGCTCACTTAAGCCCAGCACCTTACCAACAGCAGCTGCTGCACCAAACACTCCTGCAGTTCCAGTAATATGCCAGCCAACATCATAATGATTGGGCCAAACCATATTACCAATACGGCACTCAGTTTCCACACCCAATACCAAGGCATTTAAAAAATCTTTACCAGTGATCGCTTGGTGCTGTGATAAAGCAATCAGCGCAGATACCACTGGGCCAGCTGGATGAATAATGGTTTTTAGATGGGTGTCGTCATAATCAAAAATATGGCTACTCACGCCATTAATAAAGGCCGCATTCATGATGTCAAAATGCTCGCGTCTTCCCAGCAAGCTTGCCTGTCTTGGCCCAGAAAAAGGATTTAAAGCTTTAATGGCGCATTGAATAGTTTCATGACCAGAGCCACCTACAGCCACACCCACCCAATTGAACAGGGTGCGAACACCCTCTTTGCGCACGTTTAGGGGAAGATCTTCATACCGTGCATTCACAATGTAATGCGCTAATTTATGTGTAGCGCCTTTAGCTGCAGGCGAATCGGGTGGTGTCATGGTTGCAGCAGGGGCATCCCCTGCATTTGCGGTGCCACTCATCGCAGGCGCCATTGCGGCAACGAGTGCCCCCATTTTTAATAGCTGACGCCGATTTAATTCACTCATTTTTTGTCTCCAACTGTTGGTTTTAGTGTTTTAGGAAGTATTTATACATTAATGTGCCAGAATTACTCAAGATCCACTGAGTCAGCCTCAAACTTTTTTAAGGATGAGCTGGCTTTAGCTAAAAGACGATAGCGGCTCGTTGCCACTCTGGAAATTAAAATGGCCTTATAGCGAGCCCTTTGAAGCCATTCAATTACGCCAACTGCGATAAGCCCAATTAATATGTAAGCAAAAAAATGGAATATGTCTTGTGACGTGGGGACTGTATAGGCAGCAAAAGGCTGAAGAAAGAAGTAGGATGCCAGAGGGACTGATATGACCATCGTAAAAATACTGGGTTTGTATCCATACAGTAGCGTAATGATGACTGTATTTACAATAAAAAAGGTCATAGGGAGACCCGTCTGCAGATAGTCATGTAAAGTGTACCGCAGGCAGAATGCGAACAGTATCCCAAAAGAAGCAACAATATAGGGCTTCAGACCAGGCTCAGACCAACGTTTTACATTGTGGATTTGCATGAGTAATAATCCTTCTATTGATAAAATCACCCTTTGGATGAATAAGCTGTAATGGAAAACAATATATTGCCCAATGATCAGACCTACGAATCATTCTACCAAGGTAGCAGCGGGAATGTAGTCATTCTCCTTCCTGGCTTATGTGGATCAGAATTGGAGCTTGGCACCATTCCGCGCCAACTGAAGAAAATGAATTGCAGCTATGTCATTCCTCGCATTTCAGGATATTTGGCCCATACCGGAATTAGTCAATACGAAAATTGGATAGAACAAGTAGATGACATTGTCATCGCTCTTAAAAAGAACTACAAAACGGTCTCGATTGTAGGTATGAGCATGGGTGCCACCCTAGCACTTGCCGTTGCTGAGAGAAATGATGGTATTGATGGCTTAGTTCTTTTGTCCCCAGTACTCTTTTTTGATGGCTGGTCAGTTTCCTGGTATCAGCCCTTACTAAAGTTCATTTATGCCATTGGCTTTCGCAATTGGCACTACAAAGAAACTGCCCCGTATGGCGTCAAAAATAGAGAGCTTCGGCGCAGAATTGAAAAATCCGTAAAAAATAATGAAGTGAGTGAGCTTGGTGCGGCCCACCTACCAGCCCATAGCTTATATCAAGCCCTACGAATGATTGGCGATGTAAAAAGAAATTTACATGAAGTGGTTGTCCCACTATTCATCATCCATTCAGTTGACGATGAAACTGCATCCCCCAAAAACCCAGACTTAATTCTTAAAGAGGTTTCCTCTGACATTCGTAAAATCATATGGCTAGGCAATTGTTACCACATGATCACCGTTGATAACGAGCGAGAAATTGTTGTAAATGAAACCATTAATTTCATCACTCAAATTCAACAGTCACATCAACTTAAAAAGCAAACAAAATCGCCAGCAATTAGTTTGGTGATAAAAGATCGTACCGACTAAAAGCAAGCCGCAGTTTCTAAAAACAAAAAACCCAGTAAACATAAATTTACTGGGTTTTTTAATTTGGCGGAGCGGACGGGACTCGAACCCGCGACCCTCGGCGTGACAGGCCGATATTCTAACCAACTGAACTACCGCTCCAAATTACAACGCGCTACTTGTGTCACTTACTTCAACAACTAGCCAAAATCTTGGCGTCCCCAGGGGGATTCGAACCCCCGTACTCACCGTGAAAGGGTGATGTCCTAGGCCTCTAGACGATGGGGACCTGGACTACTACGTTTACTACCGTACTTCAAATGCTTGGTGGAGATAAGCGGGATCGAACCGCTGACCTCTTGCATGCCATGCAAGCGCTCTCCCAGCTGAGCTATACCCCCGTAATCTCGCGTTAAAGCTACAAGACACTCAAAACAATCCAAGATTTTATACTATTTTTCCTGGGCTTGTCGAATTTATTACTCAAGCACTGCAGATAAACGCTTTAAGACCTCATCTTTCCCCAAAACAACTAAGACAGAATCAATTGCTGGCGTTTGCGTAGTTGCAAATAGGGCATAACGTACAGGCATAGCTAGTGCCGGCATTTTAATCTTGTGGCTGGCTAAGACCTGTTTAAAAGCGGCCCCGTAAGCCTCCTTACTTGGCTCGGTTGCTTTAATCATTTCGAATAACTCTGTTAGAGCTGGAGCGATCGCAGCAGGAATATTTTCAGCAATGGCATCCTTGCTATGTACTGGTGCCGGAATATAAAACAACTTGGCGCCTTCAGCGAGTTCTATCAAGGTGTTTGCTCTATCTTTTAGCAATGCAACCACTTGTGTAAAGTTAGGACCGCTTTCTGTATCGATGCCAATAGCATGGGCAAATGGTTTGGTCGCTTTGGCTAGCTCTTCAGGATCGGCCTGTTGAATATATTGGTGATTTAGCCAAAGTAATTTTTCCGGGTTGTGCTGGGCTGGCGATCTACCCAAACTCTCTAATTCAAACCAATTTACAAATTGCTCTTTACTGAAAACTTCAGCATCACCATGTGACCAACCTAAACGAGCCAAGTAGTTCAAAATTGCTTCAGGTAAGTAGCCTGCTTTTTGATAATCACGCACACTCATAGCCCCATTGCGCTTACTCATCTTCTCACCCAAGTCATTTAATACAGTAGGTAAATGCGCATAGACTGGTGGTGTAGCCCCTAAGGCCTTCATGATATTAATTTGCCTTGGTGTGTTGTTCACATGATCATCGCCACGAATTACGTGAGTGATTTTCATATCTAGATCGTCAACTACTACGCAAAAATTATAAGTAGGCGTACCGTCTGGCCTTGCAATAATTAAATCATCTAACTCATCATTGCTAATCTCGATGCGACCCTTAACGGCGTCATCCCAAACTACAGAGCCCCCAATCGGGTTCTTAAACCGTAATACAGGCAATACTCCCTCCGGTATCGCCGGCAATGTTTTACCGGGCTCAGGACGCCATAAACCGTTATAGCGAGGCTTTTCTTTTTTAGTCCATTTGCTCATCACGTAACTTATTGAGCTCATTCTCACTCATGTAACAGGGGTAGGCATAACCAGCTTCGACTAGTTGTTTAAGCACTGCGCGATATCGATCAATGCGCTGCATTTGATAAATGGGGCCCTCATCAAAATCGAGGCCAAGCCAGGCCATGCCCTCGATGATGACATCCACCGCCTCTTGGCTGGAACGCTCTAAGTCGGTATCTTCAATGCGCAGGATGAACTCACCATCATGATGCCTTGCAAACGCCCAGGGGTAGAGTGCGCTGCGCAGGTTGCCCAGATGAATAAAGCCCGTGGGACTGGGGGCGAAACGTGTACGAATATGCATGAATATCATTATCTCAGGTCGAGATTGAAAAGACGAAAACCCTAAAAAAGTGGATACTTTGACCTATGAATGAACTACTTGTATTTATGTGTGATGGCGCCCCCGTGCGCGGAGAAATCGTTTCCATTGGCACAGCCTGGCAGGCCGTCCTTGAAAACCGCAATTACCCCCCTGCTATTCGTAAAATTTTGGGTGATTTTGTTGGCGCAGCCACCCTACTGAGCGCTAGTCTTAAATTTGAAGGCACCTTGATCATTCAAGCACAAAGCAAGGGTCCAATTCAACTTTTGGTGGTTGAATGCAAATCTGACCTTTCCATGCGGGCTACGGTCAAATTATCTGTTGAGCCATCTGAAATTGCTTCAGACGCCACATTGGGAGATCTTTTGGATGCCAGCAATTCTGGCCGCCTAGTAATTACCTTAGATCCAGCAGATCGTCAACCGGGCCAAGCCCCCTATCAAGGCATTGTGGCTCTTCAAGACCATCAAGGGACAGTAATCAAGCCAGTTACCAGCGCTGCCGAAGCAGTTGCTTTGTATATGCAAAATTCAGAACAACTGGAGACCAGGATTTGGCTCAGCTCAAATGAAACGCATATAGGCGGTCTTCTCTTGCAGCGCCTACCCAATTCAGGGGGTCATGCCCACATTGATCAACAAATGGCCGCTGAAGGCTGGAATCGCATTCAAACTCTAGGTGAAACCATCACCGATGAGGAATTGCTCGCATTACCTCCCGAAACCATCTTGCGTCGCTTATTCCTAGAAGAGTCATCGGAGAATGGCGTTCGCAGTTTCCCATCCCGACAAATTCGTTTCGGATGTCGCTGTTCACGCAAGAAAGTGGCAGATGTGTTGCGTATGCTCGGAGAGGTGGAAGTGGAAGGTATTCTTGCAGAACAAGGGGCAGTGGAAACAGTGTGTGATTTTTGCACCAAAACCTACCGTTTTGATGCAGTAGATTGTCGCCAAGTTTTCTCCACTGACTTATTGGCTGATGCAACTCGGCCACCCTCGAGCGGCCATTAAAGCATGTAATCCAGTACTACTGTTTTGATGTTGGCGGCTTAAGGCTATCAGGTGAATTTGCACTCGATGGCGCTTTTTCAGTTGGCAGAATTTGCACGAAGTACTCACCCTCTTTGATCATGCCGTGCTCCACTCGTGCGCGTTCTTCTATGGCACGAGTGCCTTCTTTCAGATCCTTTACGTCACCTGCCAATTTAGCATTGCGCAGGGCCAACAAACTGTTTTTTGCCTCTTGAAGCTGCAACTGTCTTTCCATCTCATATACCTTGAGCCATCCACCCTTCCCCAACCAAAGGGGGTACTGTATTGCTATCAGCAATAAGAGCATGGAGTAGATGACAAGGCGCATGATCTGTTAAAAACTAGAAATTAGCTCTGGTGCTTTAAGTTATAAAAGACCGATTTACCAGGATATTTAGCAACATCCCCCAAATCTTCTTCGATACGCAGCAACTGATTGTATTTTGCAATACGATCGGAACGAGATAAAGAACCTGTTTTAATTTGACCAGCATTGATGCCAACTGCGATATCAGCAATAGTGCTGTCCTCAGTCTCTCCGGAGCGATGTGAAATCACATTGGTGTAATTAGCCCGTTTAGCCATTTCAATGGCAGCAAAGGTTTCAGTCAAAGTACCAATCTGATTTATCTTAATCAAAATAGAGTTAGCAATTCCTTTGTCGATACCTTCTTGTAGGATGCGTGTATTAGTCACAAAGAGATCGTCACCTACCAATTGAATTTTTTTACCCAATTTTTTAGTGATATCCGCCCATCCATCCCAATCCGCTTCGTGCATACCATCTTCGATGGAAACAATAGGGAATTGATCGGCCAATTGACCGAGATAATCAGAGAACTCGCTAGAGGATAGTTGCAAGCCCTCACCCGACAAATGATATTTACCATCTTTATAAAATTCACTGGCAGCGCAATCCAATGCCAATAAAACATCTTCTCCGGCCTGATATCCCGCACCTTCAATGGCCTTCAAAATGGTTTGCAGACACTCATGATTACTTTTGAAGTTTGGCGCGAAACCGCCCTCATCACCTACTGAGGTTGGCATACCTTGAGCGGCTAGAATTTTCTTGAGTTCATGAAAGATTTCAGCGCCACAACGCAAGGCTTCACGGAAGCTATTGGCGCCAACAGGCATGATCATGAACTCTTGAATATCTAAACTGTTATTAGCATGCGCGCCGCCATTAACAATATTCATCATGGGCACTGGCAACTGCATGCCGCCTGATCCACCAAAATAACGATACAAAGGCAAACCAGCCTCTTCAGCTGCAGCCCTAGCAACAGCCATAGATACGGCCAAGGTCGCATTGGCACCAAGGCGCGCTTTGTTATGAGTGCCATCCAACTCAATGAGGGTGTGATCTAGGAATGCTTGCTCACTGGCATCTAAACCTAGAATGGTTTCTGCAATCTCAATATTAATATTTTGAACAGCTTTTAGAACGCCTTTACCGAGATAGCGGGCTTGATCGCCATCACGCAATTCAATTGCCTCGCGCGAGCCAGTAGATGCCCCTGATGGCACGGCAGCACGACCCATTACACCAGACTCTAGCAATACATCACACTCAACGGTTGGGTTGCCGCGTGAATCAAGAACTTCTCTACCAATAATGTCAACAATGGCGCTCATGCACCTTCTCCTTCAAGCAATATGAAATTGGGTTTAATTAAAACTATCTTCTAAAAAAGAGCCGCTCTTCTTGACGGCGGAATCGATTGTTACTAAGGACTCAAGCAACTCGTGCATCTTATGTAATGGCACTGCATTTGGGCCATCGGATAAGGCTTTGGCAGGGTCTGGGTGGGTTTCCATAAACAAGCCGCTGACACCTACAGCAACCGCTGCTCTGGCTAATACCGGTACGAATTCGCGTTGACCACCACTTGAATTACCTTGGCCACCAGGCAACTGAACCGAATGCGTTGCATCAAAAACAACAGGGGCATGGGATTGACGCAGAATCGCCAAACTGCGCATATCTGATACTAAATTGTTATAGCCAAAAGATGCACCACGTTCACAGACCATAAATTGATCCGGAAGATTCTTTTCAGCTGCGGCTGCACGCGCCTTTTCAATCACATTGAGCATTTCATGTGGAGATAAGAACTGTCCCTTCTTGAAGTTAACGGGCTTACCACTTTGAGCGCATGCACGAATGAAATCAGTCTGTCGACATAAGAAGGCCGGGGTTTGCAAAACGTCAACGACTTTAGCTACTGGTTCAATTTCGCTGATATCGTGTATGTCCGTTAAGACGGGCACGCCGATATCTCGCTTCACCTTTGCCAAAATTTCAAGACCCTTCTCCATACCCAAACCGCGGTAAGAGTTTCCAGATGAACGGTTGGCTTTATCAAACGAAGCTTTAAAAATAAAGGGGATCTGCAAAGTCTTAGCAATTTCCTTTAGCTGTCCAGCGACATCCATTGCTGATTGTTCAGACTCAATCACACAAGTGCCTGCAATCAGGAAAAAACGATGCTCTAAACCAACATCAAATCCGCATAATTTAAATGAGCTCATAAGTAATTAAGCCGCCTTTTTGCTTGCTTGTTGTTGATGATCAAGCGAGGCTTTAATAAAAGCAGAAAATAAGGGGTGACCATCGCGTGGTGTAGAGGTGAACTCTGGATGAAATTGCACCCCAAAGAACCAAGGATGCATAGCAGATGGAAGCTCCATCATTTCGGGCAAGGACTCATTTGGTGTTCTGGCAGAAATAATTAAACCCGACTGCTCTAAACGCGGAACATAGTTATTGTTAACTTCATAACGATGGCGATGGCGTTCATTGACCTCAGATCCATAGATACGATGTGCCAAAGTACCCGCTCTCACAGGACAGCGCTGGGAACCTAAGCGCATTGTTCCACCCAAGTCGGAATCATTCGTACGTTTCTCTACATGCCCCTCGCGGTCAACCCATTCGGTAATTAGCGCAACCACCGGGCTTTGTGTATCAGGCGCAAACTCAGTACTGTTTGCATCGGCAATATTAGCTACATGACGAGCAAATTCAATCACTGCTAATTGCATACCAAGGCAAATTCCCAAGTAAGGAATGTGATTCTCACGTGCATAACGAATGGCAGTAATCTTACCCTCAGTGCCACGTTTACCAAATCCACCTGGCACCAAAATAGCATCCAAGCTCTTTAGGCAATCTACGCCATCTTTTTCAAGTTGCTCAGAATCAATATAGGTGATGTTCACGCGGGTGTGGTTATGGATGCCAGCATGACGCAATGCTTCGATCAGAGACTTATAAGACTCAGTTAGCTCTACATATTTGCCAACCATGCCAATCGTGACCTCATATTGTGGGTTTGCCATTTCATAGACAAGATGCGCCCAGACAGAAAGATCGGCAGGTTTAGCTTGAATCTCCAATTCACTACAGATCAAGTCATCCATACCTTGAGCATGAAGCATTTCTGGAATTTTGTAGATCGTATCCACATCCCATACAGAAATGACAGCCTCTTCGCGCACATTTGAAAAGAGAGAAATCTTGCTGCGCTCATCCTCGGGAATAGGACGATCAGCGCGGCAGAGCAATACTGTTGGCATGATGCCGATTTCACGCAGCTTCTGGACGGAATGTTGCGTAGGTTTGGTTTTCAGTTCGCCAGCACTACTGATATAGGGCACTAGTGTGAGATGCACAAATGCACAACTGTGTTTTGGCAGACGAATACTCATCTGCCTTGCAGCCTCTAAAAATGGGAGAGACTCAATATCCCCGACCGTTCCACCGATCTCACATATCGCAATGTCTGCATGGCCATCGTGACTGGCTTTAGCGCCGCGTTCAATGAATGCTTGAATTTCGTTAGTAATATGGGGGATTACCTGAACCGTCTTACCAAGATATTCACCACGACGCTCTTTACTAATCACTGACTCGTAGATTTGGCCTGTGGTGAAATTATTACTTTTACGCATCTTGGCAGATACGAATCGCTCGTAGTGACCTAAATCCAGGTCAGTTTCAGCGCCATCCTCTGTTACGAATACTTCGCCGTGTTGAAGTGGACTCATCGTCCCAGGATCAACGTTGATATAAGGGTCTAATTTTAGGAGGGTGACTTTCAGGCCGCGGGATTCGAGAATCGCGGCAAGCGAGGCAGCTGCGATTCCTTTCCCTAAAGAAGAAACCACACCACCAGTGACAAAAACGTATTTGGTCATCGCTTAAGCTCTGTTGGAAAAAATAATTATAACGATAGCAACCTGCATTTTTCTAAAATAAAAATGGTGATAAAAAGGTAAGATTGAAAAAAACTGACTCGGATCCCATTATTTACAAGCCATGCGCCTATTTTTTGCTATTTTAATTACCGTTTTTTCCCTGTTTTACCTGCTACCCTTTGCTATCGCTTTTAACAAAAAGCGTGCAAATACAGGCGCGATTTTTGTCTTGAATCTATTTTTAGGATGGTCTTTTGTTGGTTGGGTTATCGCCCTAGTTTGGGCGATTAAAGAAGAGCAGGTCATTTAAGCCCAAATTTGGTTCATTTTTGGCAAAAATCAGTAGTTAAACCCATATTCAGGCTAGGTACAACGCTTTACAATCATAAAAATCGGGGTTCATGATCCCGCTTGGCCTTTCTGTTGATAACCTTTACCCCTTAGGAAACACGATGTTAGAAGCCTACAACGCCCAAGTTGCCGAACGTGCCTCTCTTGGCATTCCAGCCCTCCCATTAACCAAGGATCAAACCGCAGAATTAGTCGGTTTGCTAAAAAATCCTCCAAAGGGAAAGGAAGTTGAACTGGTAGAGCTGATTACCAACCGCGTTCCTGCAGGCGTTGACGAAGCAGCCAAAGTAAAAGCGGAGTTTTTAGATGCGGTAGCAAAAGGCACTGAAAAATCGCCTTTAATCTCCCGAATTTTAGCAACTGAACTCTTGGGCACTATGCTTGGTGGGTACAACATCAAGCCTTTGGTTGAGCTCCTATCTGATGCTGAATGTGGAACTGCAGCCGCAGCCGCCCTCAAAAAGACTCTGTTGATGTTTGACTATTTTCACGATGTCCAGGAATTGGCTGAAAAAGGCAATGCAAACGCAAAAAGCGTATTGCAAAGTTGGGCTGATGCAGAGTGGTTTACTAGCCGCCCACCCGTTCCTGAAAGCATGAAGCTAACAGTATTTAAAGTTACTGGCGAAACAAATACTGACGACTTATCCCCCGCTCCCGATGCTTGGAGTCGTCCCGATATTCCATTGCATGCCACAGTCATGCTCAAAAATCCACGTCCCGATATCGAGCCAGATGAATCTGGCGTTCGCGGCCCTATGAAGCAAATTGCAGCCTTGCAAAAGAAAGGCAATCAAATCGCCTACGTCGGTGACGTTGTGGGTACAGGCTCTTCACGCAAGTCCGCTACCAACTCGGTTTTATGGTGGACCGGTCAAGACATTCCTTTTGTGCCTAATAAGCGCTTTGGTGGCGTTTGCCTCGGTGCAAAGATTGCCCCAATTTTCTTTAATACGATGGAAGATGCTGGCGCATTGCCTATTGAATTAGATGTATCGCAAATGGATATGGGTGATGAAATTGAATTGCGCCCTTATGATGGAAAAGCATTTAAAAACGGCAAAGAAATTACTAGCTTTTCACTTAAATCACCCGTCATTTTTGATGAAGTGCGAGCAGGCGGTCGTATTCCATTGATCATTGGTCGCGGTTTAACAGCCAAAGCACGTGCAGCGCTTGGTCTGCCTGCCTCTACAGAATTCCGCATTCCAGTAAGCCCGCCTGATAATAAGAAAGGCTTTAGCTTGGCCCAGAAGATGGTGGGTCGCGCATGTGGTTTGCCTGAAGGTCAAGGTGTTCGCCCAGACACCTATTGCGAACCCCATATGACGACTGTTGGCTCACAAGATACTACTGGCCCTATGACGCGCGATGAGTTGAAAGACTTGGCTTGCTTGGGCTTCTCGGCAGACTTGGTAATGCAGTCGTTCTGCCATACCTCCGCTTATCCAAAACCAGTCGATATTCGTACCCATCATGAATTACCTGCTTTTATGACCAATCGGGGCGGTGTTTCACTGCGTCCAGGCGACGGCGTCATTCACAGCTGGTTAAATCGCCTGCTAATGCCTGATACTTGCGGTACTGGTGGTGATAGTCATACCCGCTTCCCCATTGGTATTTCATTCCCGGCTGGCTCTGGATTGGTGGCTTTTGCCGCAGCCACTGGCGTAATGCCCTTAGATATGCCTGAATCTGTATTGGTGCGTTTTAAAGGCAAGATGCAGCCTGGCATCACCTTGCGTGACTTAGTTAATGCAATTCCTTTGTACGCGATCAAAAAAGGGTTGTTGACTGTTGAGAAACAAGGCAAGAAGAATATTTTTTCTGGCCGCATCTTAGAAATCGAAGGCTTGCCAGACCTGAAGGTTGAGCAAGCATTCGAATTATCAGATGCATCAGCCGAGCGCTCTGCTGCCGGTTGCGCTATAGCGCTCAACAAAGAGCCCATTATTGAATATATGCGCTCCAACATCACCCTGATGAAGTGGATGATTGCTAATGGCTATGATGACAAACGCACGCTGGGTCGTCGCATTAAAGCCATGGAAGCTTGGATTGCAAATCCAAATCTACTAAAGGCTGATGCCGATGCTGAGTATGCTGAAGTCATCGAAATTAATATGGATGATATTAAGGAGCCGATCTTGGCCTGCCCTAATGATCCAGATGATGTGAAGTTCTTATCCGAAGTTGCTGGCGAGAAAATTGATGAAGTATTCATTGGCTCATGCATGACCAATATTGGTCACTTCCGCGCAGCTGGCAAGGTGCTGGAAGGTAAAACAGATATGCCTACTCGCCTGTGGATTGCTCCCCCAACTAAGATGGACCAGATGATTCTTACGGAAGAAGGCTACTACGGGGTCCTAGGTCGTACAGGTGCTCGTATGGAAACACCGGGTTGCTCTCTCTGCATGGGTAACCAAGCTCAAATCCGTAAGGGCTCGACAGCGGTTTCTACATCAACACGTAACTTCCCTAACCGACTGGGTATTGATACGCGGGTTTACTTAGCTTCTGCAGAATTGGCATCAGTAGCCGCCCTCTTAGGCCGCTTGCCAACTCCAACGGAATACTTTGAGCAAGTGGCTTCATTGGAGAGTAAATCAGCAGAGATATATCGCTATATGAACTTTGACAAGATCAAAGCATTCACTGATGTTGCTGATGCTGTGACTGTCTAAATTGCAATACGCTCGTAGTATTAGGCAAATAAAAAGGCGATCTGTGGATCGCCTTTTTTCTTAGCAGAGCGCTAGAAAAAACAAGCTTTAAATTATTAGCTTAGATAGATAAACAAATTTCTTGGCGTGCATTCTCACGACTCAAACCTGCCGCCCACGTGTTGGTTGGCAAGCCTGTTTTTTCCATAATGACTTTTGCGCGCTTAGAGACATCTTGCCACTCAACCTCTAATTTTGGCCCCTTAAATGCCAGCGCAACGACATTGCAATCATGGGATTCTGGAAACAACAGCACTCTATTGCCAAAAGCCTCACAAATATTCTTGAGGTTGACGTTAAAACTTTTATGGCGAGAAAATAAATTAACCGTCATTACACCTGGGCTTTTGAGGATATTAAAGCACCCCTTATAGAAATCAAGCGAGCTAGCTGCAGGACCATCGCAAATGGCATCGTATAAATCCACTTGAACCGCGTCAAAGTAATTGCAATATTGACGGTTGTTAACAAATACTTTTGCATCCGCCTGCAAAGTGCTCAGGCGACGGTCATCGTCAGGGGTAAAGAACATGCTTCTGGCAGACACAATGACTGCCGGATTTAGCTCCACAACCGTAGTTTTAACAGCGGGGCAATACCGATGCTGAAATTTCGTTAATGCGCCGGTGCCCAATCCAAGTTGGGCCACTTGCATTCCAGGCTTTGTTTCCAAAAACAATAGCCAAGCCATCATTTGCTGGTTATATTCCAAATAAATCTCGTCAGGGTCACGCATACGCATGGCCCCTTGAATCAATTCGCTACCAAAATGCAAATAGCGAATACCGCCACTTTCAGAGAAGGTTACCGGTTCCATGAGAAATATATTAATTTGCCCAGCGGCGTGCATTGCGGAATAAACGCAACCACGGACTTGCACCATCTGGGATATCTAACCACTCAGGAGGGCACCAACTCATCTGTACAGCACGGAATACGCGCTCTGGATGAGGCATCATGACGGTAAAGCGACCATCAGGGGTGGTTACCCCTGTTAGGCCACCAGGTGAGCCATTGGGGTTCAAAGGATAGGTTTCTGTGGGTTTACCTAGATGATCAACGAAGCGTAATGCTGCAAGACCTTGATCTTGTAAGAGCTCAAGATTGCCTTGCTGACTAAAGTTTGCAAAGCCTTCTCCATGAGCAATCGCTATAGGCAATTGACTGCCTTCCATGCCCTGAGTAAATATCGATGGCGAAGGCATCACCTCTGCCATGACTAGGCGGGCTTCATATTGCTCCGATTGATTGCGAGTAAATTTAGGCCACGCTTGCGCCCCTGGAATAATTCCAGAAAGATTGCTCATCATTTGGCAACCATTACATACACCTAAGGCAAAGCTGTCATTGCGATTGAAGAACGCTGAAAATTGATCACGTAATTTATCGTTGAACAGAATGGTTTTTGCCCAGCCCTCGCCAGCACCCAGCACATCCCCGTAACTAAAACCGCCACAAGCAATTAATCCACGGTAATCAGCCAACTTGGCTTGACCCGAGAGTAAATCAGACATGTGGACGTCGTAACTATCAAAGCCTGCCAAATCGACAGCGTAAGCCATCTCGACATGGGAATTAACACCCTGCTCACGCAAAATGGCAACTTTAGGACGAGCGCCTTTTTGTATAAATGGAGCGGCAATATCTTCAGCTGGATTAAAAGTCAGCTTCGGTGACATGCCTGCATCAGACAAATTATCTAGCAAAGCAAATTCACTGTCGGCACATGCGGGGTTGTCACGCAAACGTGCAATCTGATAGCTGGTATTGGCCCACATCTTTTGTAGCACTTCGCGTGGTTCTGCAAAAATGAATTTTGCATCACGCCAAATTTCAATACGGCCATTCGTATTAGGTTTGCCGATCACATGGCTATAGGCGCTTAAACCGAGGGTACGCAACACCGCAAACACTGCATCACGATCCTCACGACGAACCTGAATCACAGCGCCTAGCTCTTCATTAAATAGTGCGCGCATGGTTTGCTCATGACGACGGCCAGAGATTTGCTGGGCCCAATTTTTGGCATCGCCATGATCTGGCTCTTGGCCAGCATCCACAGCAATCATGTCCACATTGATTGAAATGCCGCAATGGGATGCAAAAGCCATCTCAGCTATGCAGGCCAATAAACCGCCATCAGAACGATCGTGGTAGGCCAGCAATTTACCTTCGTTGCGTAACTGAATAATTGCAGCAGCAAATGCATTTAAATCTTCAGGACGATCTATATTTGGGGCAGCTTTGCCTGACTGATTTAAAACCTGAGCCAGAATGCTGCCAGCCATACGGTTTTGACCGCGACCCAGATCAATCAAAATCAACTCTGTATCCAAGGTGTTGCCGCTTTGATCTGCGAGCTGCAGTAAAGGTGTCAAAGTTTTGCGCACATCGACAACAGGGGCAAAGGCAGAAATGATTAAAGAGACTGGGGAAACTACTTTCTTAGTTTGACCATCATCACGCCATTCCGTTGCCATCGATAAAGAATCTTTACCCACCGGAATGGAGATACCCAAGGCAGGGCAAAGCTCCATGCCGATTGCATGAACTGAGTCGTACAACTTAGCATCTTCACCTGGTGCGCCGCAAGCAGCCATCCAGTTCGCAGAAAGCTTGACATCCTCAAGGGAGGCCACGTCAGCTGCCATTAAATTAGTGATGGCTTCACCTACCGCCATGCGAGCCGCTGCTGGTGCATCAATAATAGCTAAGGGGGTCCTCTCCCCCATCGTCATGACTTCGCCACGGTAACCCTTGTAATCCATCAAAGTGACAGCGCAATCAGCCACTGGAACTTGCCATGGACCTACAAAAGGATCCCGAGCATTAAGGCCGCCAACCGTGCGATCGCTAATGGTGATCAAAAATGATTTACTAGCGACAGTGGGCTGTTGCAAAACCCAAGCAATGCACTGAGCCAAGTCAGCGTCAGTGACATTTAATTCTGAAAATTCTTGTTCAACTCGAGTGACATCTCGATGCATGCGAGGCGGCTTACCAAGCAGTACCTCCATTGGCATATCGATTGGCAAGGCAGCATCAGCTGATGGCTCTTGTTTACTATCACTCAACTTCAATTGACGTTCAGCGGTTGCTTCACCAACCACAGCAAACGGACAGCGTTCGCGCTGGCAAAGTGCTTTAAATAATTCGAGTTGCTCAGCTTCAATTGCAAGCACATAACGCTCTTGAGATTCATTACACCAAATCTCAGCAGGACTCATGCCACTCTCTTCAAGAGGGATGCTGCGCAATTTAAATTGAGCGCCCAGACCAGCGCCATCAGCCAATTCAGGGAAAGCATTAGATAGACCGCCTGCCCCTACATCATGGATAGAAATGATGGGATTATCTTCACCCATCGCACGACAAGCATTAATCACCTCTTGAGCACGACGCTCCATTTCAGGGTTGCCACGTTGCACTGAATCAAAATCCAAGTCTGCTGTATTGGTACCCGTGGCTACCGAACTACCTGTTGCCCCACCCATACCAATACGCATACCCGGTCCACCGAGCTGAATGAGCAGATGTCCCGGTTTAATTGCTTTTTTCTCCGTATGAATAGTGTCGATGCTGCCAATACCGCCCGCAATCATGATGGGCTTGTGATATCCACGCCTTGTACCATGAATGGTCTGTTCGAAGACGCGGAAATAACCACCTAAAATCGGGCGACCAAATTCATTATTAAAGGCAGCACAGCCAAGGGGCCCTTCAATCATGATCTGCAATGGAGTGGCAATTCGTTCGGGCTTGCCATATTTTTCAAGCTCCCATGGCAAATCAGTGCCAGGGATATTCAAATTTGAAACTGAGAAACCTGTCAGACCCGCCTTTGGACGACCGCCAATACCTGTTGCACCCTCATCACGAATTTCTCCGCCAGCGCCGGTAGACGCGCCTGGAAAAGGTGCAATTGCAGTGGGATGGTTATGGGTCTCCACCTTCATCAAGGTATGTACTAGGCGAGTATCCTTTGCATACTGATGATCATTGCCTTGTGGCGCCCAAGTCTCCGACTCACAACCAACCATCACCGCACAATTATCAGAATAAGCAATGATGGTGCCCTTTGGCTGCAATTGATGAGTGTTGCGAATCATTGCAAACAAGGATCGCTCTTGATCATCGCCATCAATAGTCCAGCTGGCATTAAAAATTTTGTGACGACAATGTTCGCTGTTTGCTTGCGCAAACATCATGAGTTCAACATCGCTTGGGTTACGCTTTAAGCGTGTGAAATTTTCTACTAGGTAGGTAACTTCATCATCTGACAAAGCCAAGCCTAATTCTTGATTCGCTTTATCAAGCGCTGACCTACCCTCAGTCAATACGGCTACGCGTTTTAAGGGCCTGTCATCTAAGGTTTGGTAGAGCGCCTTGGCTAATTGAGAATCTTCAATGACACTTTCGGTCATACGATCGTGAATCGCAGCCAAAACAAGGTGATGTTGGGTCTCGTTTAAAGCTTTTTTGCTTTGCCAGGCATATTGCACACCGCGCTCAACACGCAAAATATCAAGCCCGCATTGACGAGCAATCTCAGTAGCCTTACTGGCCCATGGTGAAACAGTACCCAAGCGTGGAATAACAAGCGCTTGTTGCTTTTGATCGACCCCCCTACCAAACCAAGAACCGGATGATTTGAGTTTGGAGGCAAAAGGATCGCCATAAGTAAGCAAACTCGCGAGGAGATCTAGTTTTCCAGGAGCTAATTGCGCCTCAGACCAAATTAAGTGGAGATATTGAGCTTCAATAGACTCAAGCTCAATGCCCTGGTCCATGAGCGCTGTTAAAAGTCGCTGTTGACGGAAGGCTGAAAGGGCATCAGCCCCGGGCAAGCAAAGGAAAAATGACATCCCTAGATTATAAGGTTTTGATCAAAGCAATCTGCCGCCTTGTAGGTGAAACTGACGCTCACATCGTGCAGCTAGGGCTGGGTCATGGGTCACCAAGACCAAGGTGGAGGAATTTACCCGATTGAGCTCAAAAAGTAGCTCGATGACAGCTTGGCCACTAGCCTCATCCAGACTACCCGTAGGCTCATCGGCAAACAAGATTGCTGGCCTCTTTACAAAAGCCCTTGCCAAAGCAACACGTTGTTGCTCGCCCCCGGATAATGTCTTGGGAAAGTGACCTATGCGAGCACCTAAACCTACTTGTTCTAAAGCAATTTGGGCGGTATTTTTAGCCTCAGAATAGCCAATTCCAGCTAATTCCAATGGCAGCATGACATTTTCAAGGGCATTTAGATGGGGAAGCAGCTGAAATGACTGAAAAACAAAGCCAACCGATTGACCGCGCAGCTTTGCTCTTCCATCCTCATTTAAACCTGAAAGTGTCTGCCCCATAAGAAATACATCACCAGCAGATGCGTCATCAAGGCCCGCCAAGAGACCAAGTAAGGTACTTTTTCCGGAGCCAGAACTGCCAACAATCGCTACACTCTCGCCAGCCTCAATGGCAAAACTAATATCGTGCAAAATAATCAGTTCTCCATCGTTGGCTTTCACCACCTTTTGAAGCTGATTCACTCTGATAACCTGGGATGGATTACGCATAAGGGCGCTAGATTAACCTATAGAAACAATGGCACGATTTAATTACATCAACAAGTTGAAGTGCAATTTAGCATTTACCGCTCTATTTTGCCTGTTAATGGGAGGCCATGCTGATGCACGAGCATCTCATACGATTCTCATTCTTGGGGACAGTCTATCAGCCGAGTATGGCCTAGTCCATGGCAGTGGCTGGGTCGATTTACTCGAAAAGAAACTACAAAAAGAAGCCAGCCCTTGGAATGTTTTTAATGCGAGTATTAGCGGTGAAACATCTGCAGGGGGATTAAACCGACTTCCCTCTTTACTGGAAAAGAAGAAACCTGGTTTAGTGATTATTGAATTGGGTGCCAATGATGGATTACGCGGCCTCTCTATTGCTGCAAGCGAAAAAAATCTCCAGAAGATGATTGTCATGAGTAAACGGTCGGGGGCACAGGTACTGCTGATTGGCATTCAGTTGCCGCCTAATTATGGACAAGATTACACCAAGCAGTTTGCAAATATGTTTACAAGGCTGGCAAAGACAGAAGGAACTGCATTCTTACCATTCTTCCTCACTGGCGTCATTGATAAACCAGAATTATTCCAAGCAGATCGAATGCATCCAAATGAACAGGCGCAAAAAGTTCTATTTAAAAACGTATGGGGCGCTTTGGCCCCATATTATGATTTGCTGCAGAAGTAGCTGGAAAAGATTAACTACCCGCTCCGCCGGAATTTACAGCCTTGAGGGGGTTGATGACTTTGACACCAGCTGCATTGCGCCAATAGGCCATAAAACCTGCAAATTCGGACTGAGCAGACAAAGATTGAATTTGCCGCGCTTGAGCTTGATGAATCTTTGGATCAACGCCAGCTTGCTGTCGAACTTGATCGACGCGATAGATAGTTTCACCAACACCGGGATTAAGCACTTTTACAAGTGCTGGTAACTTGGCGGCATCAATTGACATCACATCATCTAAGGCGCTACCAGTTAGGTTGCCCGGCTTAGTGCGTGAGACCCAAAATGGGCTTCCAAAACCGCTTGCCACTTTGAGATCTTTCTCGAGGGTATTCAATCGCTCAGAGGCTGCAGCAACTGCCAATGCCTCTGCTGCGCGCTGACTAAGTTGACGCTTAATCTCAGGCGCAACCTCCTTAAATGGTAGTACTTGAGAAGGATGGAATGCAACCACTCGTGCGGAAACAAAAACACCTGGAGACACTTGTACAGCTTCGATATTGCGCTTGTTCTTCAGGGAGTCATCACTGTAGAGTGCTTGAACTACTTTAGGATTGGCAATTGGGCTCTCTTTGGGCGCTCCAGCAAGACCGCCGCGAGAAATTCCTTTGGCAGACTGAACCGATAACTTCAATTTATCAGCAGCAGGCTTCAAGCTATCAGCCTGGTCGTAAGTAATATTGGTAAATTGATCTGCCTTTTCATTAAATGACTTGGGATCCTCCTTGGGATCGGCCTTCAGCACGAGATAGTCAACATCAATTAATTCGGGACTAACAAAGAGCTTTGAGTTGGCTTCATAAAAAGCTTGTTGCTCATCCAAAGAGGGGTCTACCTTAGATAGATAGTCTTTTGCTGAGAATGTGATTGCTTGAACTTCACGCTCGCTCTCATATAAAGAGGAAATCGCTTCAAAAAGTTTGGGGGTTGCTATTTCCGTGCGAGCTACCGAGGTAACTAATTGCTGAATTTTTAAGTCGAAACCTTGGCCAGCATAAAACTGTTCTTCATTCAAACCATTTGCAGCTAATAATTGTTTAAAGCGGGCATCATCAAAACTACCGTCTGGTTTATACAGCGCCCGAATTTGAGGAATGTTTTGAAGGCTCTTAATCAAAGCATCTTTACTCACTTGCAAACGCAAATCATTGACTGCATAGGCCAAAACACGTTGCTGGAGTAGTTCGCTCAGAATGGCTTGGCGAAATTGCAGGCTTTGCGCAATTTGTGGGCTACCCCCAACTCGCTCGGCTTGACGTTTGGCTGCAGAGTCAACCTCCTGAGCGGTAATGGCTTTACCGTTGACCTTAACCAGGTCTGTTTCTTTATCCATGAAGCCTGAATAGCTGGAGATACCAAAGAAAGCAAATGAAGGAACAATAAAAAGCATCAAAACTATTTGCAATAGCTTCTGGTGTTTACGAACGGTATCGAACATGTAAAAGTCACTTAGAAAATGTCAATTATGCGAGTGTACTAGGCATGAAGTCTAGAGTCCTAGAAAGCCTTAAAAGCAGGTGGGGAACTGGTGGGCGCTGACGGGATCGAACCGCCGACATTCTGCGTGTAAGGCAGACGCTCTACCATCTGAGCTAAGCGCCCCAATTTAGTACAGACGAGATTGTAACCTAGTATGAAAATAAAAGAAGGATTCCGCATCAAAACGCAATCAGAATGATTACAAAATTGACTTGGAACCCTTTTATTCTCAGTGTTTTAAGACTTCTGAGCTAGCTGCCTTTTCATTTGCTTTACTGGCTTCAGAGGCTTTTTTAGCCAGCTCTTCTGGGCTGAGCTCAGGCAAGGCTTCTGGTTTACGCTCGAGAGCCAACTCTAGCACCTGATCAATCCAACGAACCGGAACGATTTCAATTGCATTCTTGACCTTGTCTGGAATATCAATTAAATCCTTCACGTTTTCCTCGGGGATCAGGGCCAATTTAATTCCACCTCGATGAGCCGCCAAGAGCTTCTCTTTAAGGCCGCCGATAGGAAGCACCTCACCGCGCAGAGTAATTTCGCCAGTCATAGCAACATCAGCACGAATTGGAATTCCTGTTAAGACAGAAACCAAGGCTGTAGTGATTGCGATACCAGCAGACGGTCCATCCTTAGGTGTTGCACCATCAGGAAAATGAATATGAATATCTTTTTTCTCAAAAGACTCATCGTTAATTCCAAGTCGCCTTGCCCTCGAGCGAACCACCGTGCGTGCAGCCTCTACAGACTCTTTCATAACATCACCAATTGAGCCAGTGCGCGTTATCACGCCCTTACCTGGCATCACGGCAGCCTCAATCGTTAATAAATCACCACCCACTTCAGTCCAAGCTAAACCCGTTACTTGACCCACTTGGTTTTCTTTACCAGCTAAACCAAAATCATAAAGTCGTACTGACAAGAATTTATCTAGGTTATCCGCATTAACTACCACAGGAGCGGCCTCTTTTTTCAGAAGCAGTAGCTTCACCACCTTACGACAAATTTTGCTAACTTCCCTCTCCAAAGATCGTACGCCTGCTTCACGGGTGTAATAGCGAATCATGTTGCGGACAGCGCTCTCCTCAATCTTGAGCTCGTCCTTTTTCAGTCCATTATTTTTGATCTGCTTGGGAATCAAGTAATTGATTGCAATGCTCGTTTTTTCATCTTCCGTGTAACCAGCAAGACGAATGATTTCGAGGCGATCCAATAAAGGGCCTGGAATATTTAAAGAATTCGCGGTAGCAACAAACATCACATCAGACAAATCAAAATCAACTTCTACATAGTGATCCTGGAATGTATGATTTTGCTCGGGATCCAAAACCTCCAATAGCGCACTGGCCGGATCACCACGGAAATCCATCCCCATCTTATCGACTTCATCGAGCAAGAACAGAGGATTGCGCACACCTACCTTGGTCATACTGGTCAGAATCTTGCCAGGCATTGAACCGATATAAGTGCGACGGTGACCACGAATTTCAGACTCATCTCGTACACCACCCAATGCCATACGGACAAACTTACGGTTGGTAGCCCTAGCAATCGACTGTCCAAGCGAGGTTTTTCCGACTCCTGGAGGCCCAACCAAACAAAGAATCGGAGCCTTAACACGGTCAACCCTTTGTTGAACTGCGAGGTACTCCAAAATACGTTCTTTTACTTTATCAAGCCCGTAATGATCCTCATCTAATACTTTTTCAGCATTAGGCAAATCATTATTTATCTTGCTCTTTTTCTTCCAGGGTAAATTTACCAATGTATCAATGAAGTTCCGAATGACTGTAGCTTCTGCCGACATTGGTGACATCAACTTGAGCTTTTTTAACTCAGACTCCGCTTTTTTCAAAGCTTCTTTTGGCATCCTGGCTGCTTTAATACGCTTCTCTAATTCCTCTAAATCAGCACCCTCTTCGCCCTCACCCAATTCTTTCTGGATGGCCTTAACTTGCTCGTTGAGATAGTACTCGCGCTGGCTCTTTTCCATTTGACGCTTTACACGACCACGAATACGCTTCTCAACTTGAAGAATATCAATCTCGCTCTCAAGATCAGCCAAAAGACTCTCCAAGCGTTGTACTACTTCAGTCATTTCGAGTAAGCGTTGCTTTTGCTCTAACTTGACTGGCAGATGGGCGCAGATTGTGTCTGCCAAGCGACTAGGGTCATCAATACCACCTAAAGAGGACAAAATTTCTTGCGGCACCTTCTTGTTCAGTTTGACGTACTGATCAAACTGAGCCATGATGGCACGGCGTAAAGCCTCTGTTTCATGAGCGTCAATTGCGGCAATCGCAGTAGGAGTCGCTTCGCAATTGAAATAACCCAGGCTATCTTCAACTTGACTTACCTCAGCACGCTGAACACCCTCGACAAGCACTTTCACAGTACCGTCAGGCAACTTAAGCATCTGCAAGATATTGGCAATGCAACCAACCTCATAAAGATCCTCTACAGAGGGCTCATCTTTAGCTGCCGTTTTTTGAGCCACCAAAAGCACATTTTTGCCAGTTTCCATGGCAGCTTCAAGGGCCTTAATCGATTTTGGGCGCCCCACAAACAATGGAATTACCATGTGTGGGAATACAACTACATCCCGCAAAGGGAGCAAAGGTAGTTGAATGGGTTCAGAGGGTAGTAATAAGTGGCCAGGCATAGGGCAAATCCTCCAAAGTAGTCAGTCCCCAGAAATCCCCAAAAGTGCTTAAAACACTAAATAGAGTTGCTGTTATGAAATAGGATACTACCTATATGGGTTTGACCACTTGAAAAACAAGGGGGGAAAATGCCAAAAATGCGCAAAAAGGCCTGAAAACCAGCAAAAAACTCAGAAAAACTAGGCTTTTTTACTTAAATCAGCCTGATTAGCATCAGCTTTGTAGACTAAAAGTGGTTTTCCACCATCCTGAATGCTGCTTTCGTCAATAACGACCTTTTCAACATTTTTCAAAGAGGGCAAGTCGTACATGACATCCATCAACGAACCCTCAAGAATGGAGCGCAAGCCGCGAGCACCTGTCTTACGAGCAATCGCCTTTTTAGCGATAGCTGACAGAGCTGCCTGCCTTACTTCCAATTGAGCGCCTTCCATGGTTAGCAGTGCTTGATATTGCTTAACAAGCGCATTCTTTGGCTCAGTCAGAATCTGAATGAGTGCTGACTCATCTAATTGGGCTAAAGTGGCCACTACTGGCAGACGACCGATTAACTCGGGAATCAAGCCAAATTTAATTAAATCTTCGGGCTCCACTTCAAGCAGCAGATCGGAGACGCCACGATCATCCTTGCCAGGAACAGTTGCATTAAAGCCAATACCCGTTTTGGCAGAACGTTGTTGAATAACTTTTTCAAGACCATCAAAAGCGCCGCCACAAATGAACAGAATATTAGTGGTGTCAACCTGCAAGAAATCTTGATTAGGGTGTTTACGGCCACCTTGAGGGGGCACAGAAGCCATTGTCCCTTCAACGAGCTTAAGGAGTGCCTGCTGAACACCCTCACCCGATACATCACGAGTAATTGAGGGGTTATCAGACTTACGCGAGATCTTATCGATCTCGTCGATATACACAATGCCGCGCTGTGCTTTTTCAACGTTGTAATCGCAAGCTTGGAGTAATTTTTGAATGATGTTTTCAACATCCTCGCCAACATATCCCGCTTCGGTGAGCGTTGTTGCATCAGCCATCACAAACGGCACATCCAACATGCGTGCCAATGTTTGAGCCAGTAAAGTTTTACCAGAGCCCGTTGGACCGATCAGAAGGATATTGCTCTTAGCCAATTCAACGCCATCAACCATTGCCTTAGCAGGCAATTTTGATTTAGTGTCTGCAGCCTTGTCTACAGATTCAATTTCCTTGCCATCTTTATCAAGTTTAGCCTTCTTCGGCTTAGGCAAATATTGCAAACGTTTGTAATGGTTGTAGACCGCAACAGCTAAAGTCTTTTTAGCGTGATCCTGCCCAATGACATATTGATCTAGGTTTTCACGAATTTGGTGGGGCGTAGGCAAAGAACCATCGCCCTCTTCCTTTGGTAGCTTGGCAATTTCTTCCTGAATGATGTCAGTACATAAGTCGATACATTCATCGCAAATAAAAACTGAAGGGCCGGCGATCAGTTTTTTAACTTCGTGCTGACTTTTGCCACAAAAGGAGCAATATAAAATCTTTTCTGAACCGCTAGTAGTTGGGGTATCGCTCAAAATAATTACCTATTTATAAGTGCCGTGATTTAAGGGCGCTTTTCAATAACCTTGTCGATCAAGCCGTATTCACGAGCCTGCTCTGCAGACATAAAATTATCGCGGTCAGTATCTTTGGCAATCGTCTCAATGGATTGACCAGTACGATCGGCCAAAATTTTATTTAAACGCTCACGTAAATACAAAATCTCACGGGCCTGAATCTCTATGTCAGACGCCTGACCACGAGCACCGCCCAATGGCTGGTGAATCATCACACGTGAGTTAGGCAAAGCGTAGCGCTTACCTTTCTCACCGGCACACAGTAAGAAGGCGCCCATACTGGCAGCCATTCCCATACATAATGTGCTGACGTGCGGCTTAATAAATTGCATAGTGTCAAAGATGGCCAGACCAGCAGACACCGAACCGCCTGGAGAATTTATATAAAGAGAAATCTCTTTATCTGGATTTTCACTTTCCAAAAATAAAAGCTGTGCAATCACTAGATTTGCGGTTTGATCATTTACCTCACCCACCAAGAAAACCACACGCTCTCTCAGTAGACGGGAATAAATGTCATAAGCTCGCTCGCCACGCCCAGAAGTTTCAATCACCATGGGCACTAAGCCCAAGGATTTAGGCTCTAAATTCTCTGAAAGGGAATGATTCTGGATCATGGGATTGGGCCTTTATAAAAGATTAAATACTTTATGAAGATCAGTTTAACTTGCTGAGCTCTTCAAAAGAAATGGCTTTGTCAGTTACTTTTGCAAGTGACGTGAAATACTTAATGACGTTATCTTCTAAGACCAAATTCTCAATATCCTTTAAGCGGCTTGGATTGCTGTAGAACCAACGCACCACTTCTTTTGGATCTTCGTAAGTAGCAGCCTGTTCATCGATCTCAGCCTTAATTTGATCAGCAGTTGCAGCCAAGTTTTGCTGCTTAACAAGGTCACCCAAAATCAAGCCAAGACGAACACGTTTAGTAGCTTGTTCGGCAAACATTTCAACAGGGATCGGAACGTCTTTTGCATTTGGAATGCCACGTTGCATCAAGTCTTGACGTGCAGACTCAACCAATCGCTCCTGCTCAGAGGCAACCAAAGATTTTGGAACATCGAGTTCACACAAGCTATTGAGCTTTTCCATCACTTCGTTTTTCAACAATGAAGTGATGCGGCGCTTTACTTCGCGATCTAAGTTTTCTTTTACTTCTGCACGCATTTTTGCAACACCGCCTTCAGTTACACCCATTGACAATGCAAAGGCATCATCAACAGTGGGAAGGTGCGGCCAATTCACTGATTTAACAGTGATCGTGAATTCGGCTGTTTTGCCAGCCACATCTTTGCCATGGTAGTCGGCAGGAAATGCTAATGGGAAAGTTTTGCTTTCACCGGCTTTCAAGCCCAATGTAGCCGCCTCAAACTCAGGCAACATACGGCCCTCACCCAGAACGTACTCAAAGTTTTCCGCTTTGCCGCCAGCGAATTCAACACCATCAATCTTGCCAACAAAGTCGATCACCACTTGGTCGCCAGCTTGGGCTGCCATGTTTGCACCGCCATCTCCATGATGACCAGCTTCACCGCGTGGGTGATAATGAACTTGCTGTTTACGCAAGACATCAATTGCGCGATCGATCTCAGGATCTGCGATTTCGGTAAGGTACTTAGTCACTTCGGCTTTGCTAAAGTCGCCAATTTTTACTTCTGGCAATACTTCAAACAATGCATCAAATACGATTGTGTCTGCTTCTAATTCACTTTTAGGCTCTAAGCGCGGTTGTCCTGCTAGCGCGATCTTTTCTATTTGCGCGAGTTCATAAAACAACTCAGAGGCTTTGTCGAACTGAAGTTCGAAATCAACCTGCATACCATATTGCTTTTCAACTAAATTCTTAGGCACTTTGCCTGGACGGAAGCCGGCCATCTTCATGGTCTTGCCTAATTTAACCAAGCGGGCTTCACGCGCTTTAGCCAAATCTGCACGAGCAAATTCCAAGGTTACTTTGCGGTCTAACTGACCTAAATTTTCTATCTGCACAGCCATTCTCGTCTCTTAATTGAAAAACAGGGTATGTGAAGTCCAAGCCAAGTAGCACTTTGTGGTGCGAGGAGGGGGACTCGAACCCCCACACCATTACTGGCGTCAGGACCTAAACCTGGTGCGTCTACCAATTTCGCCATCCTCGCGCGAATTTCCGCAAACGCTACCGAGCTTAAACTTCACTCTAAAGACCGTAATTCTACAATGCTCGGCGTATTTAGACTTTATAAAGCAGGGAGACGGCATGAACAGCAATGCCCTCACCCCTGCCTAAATGCCCTAAAGACTCATTTGTTTTGGCCTTTAGATTGACATGGCTAGGTGTAACGGCTAAGTCAGCAGCAATATTTCGAACCATCTCAGGCAGAAAATCAGCCAATTTGGGCTTTTGGCAAATGATGGTGGCATCGACATTGCCAATGTGAAAACCAGCGGATTGAATCTTTTGCAAAGCTGCTCTAAGCAAAATTCGACTATCCATGTCTTTAAAAGCAGGATCTGTATCAGGAAAGAGTTGCCCAATATCATTTAATCCGGCAGCTCCCAGCAAGGCATCCGTAATCGCATGCAATAAGGCATCCGCATCGGAGTGACCCAATAACCCCTTTTCATAAGGGACATGGACACCGCCCAAAATGAGTTTTCGATTCTCCACCAAGGCATGGACGTCATAGCCCTGCCCAATACGAAATTGTGGAATGTGAGTGGGAGATTGAGTCATAAAGATAGCTAGAAGTTAGTTGCGAGCTGCCATGAGCAATGATTGCATGAGCTCCCAGTCTGCAGGATGGGTTACCTTGAAATTACGAATAGAGCCTTGAACCAAAAGCGGCTTTGTACCTGCCAGCTCCATTGCACTGGCCTCGTCAGTCACATCCGCATCTCCAAGAATAGCAAGCTCTAGTGCGTCATGCAGCTGCTTTAAACAAAACATTTGGGGCGTTTGTGCCTGCCAGAGATGATCTCGTGAAATTGTTTTATCCACCCTAGTAGGATTACCTGCAATCGCAGAATTAAAATCTGAATGCTTCAATGTATCGGCCACAGGAATAGCCAGCAAACCTCCAGAATCAGATGATTCGACAGCCTCAATTAATTGGCCTATCAATTTTGGCGTAATACCAGGGCGCGCAGCATCATGGACTAAAACCCAATCATTCTCAGAGACACCAGCCGTCAACATGGCAGCTAAAGTGTTTTTGACTGTTTCCTGGCGGGTTGGACCACCCGTAGGCAAAAAATGCAATGGCTTGTTGCAATTTGGGCTGGCGGCAAGCTTAGACAAAATCAGGTTATCGATAAAACTATGGCTCACTGCAACCCATACCGAGTTAATTCGAGGACTTTGCATAAAAGCTTCTAACGCATAAGCAAGCATTGGGCGCCCCGCCAATTGTTGAAATTGCTTGGGAAGCTCGCCCCCCAAACGCAAACCAGCCCCTGCAGTCGGCAAAAGGACATGACATTTAGGCAACTTGCTATTCGTTGAGCTCATACCTGATTCTATAATGAGCTTCGATGTCAGATGCATTAGAACTAGCACCCCCCATACCTGCACCGCGGGCTGGGCAGCGCTTTACCTTTTCAGGGCTCGTTGGCTCCGCTGATGCCGCCCTGATTGCCCAAGCAGCCACACGCCACCGACAAAACTACTCAGTCATGGTTGTTTTTTGCGCCCATGCGCAAGATGCACAACGCCTGCTTGAGGAAATTCCGGCTTTTGCCCCAAAAATTAAAGCTCGCCTTCTACCTGACTGGGAAATCCTCCCATATGACCATTTTTCCCCCCATCAGGATTTGGTTTCTGAGCGTCTTGCCACCCTCTATGAGCTACTAAATGGTAGTTGTGACATTGTCTTAGTCCCCGTCACTACGGCCCTACAGCGTTTAGGTCCGCCCCAGTTTTTATCAGGGCACACCTTCTTTTTCAGGCAGGGTGACAAGCTCAATGAAGCAGCATTGAAGTTACAACTGCAACAGGCTGGGTATGACCCCGTCAGTGCCGTGATGCGTCCTGGCGAATATAGTATTCGCGGCGGACTGATTGATTTATTTCCAATGGGATCTAGCCTGCCATATCGCCTTGATCTATTCGGCGATGAAATTGAGCAGATACGCTCCTTTGATCCAGATACACAGCGCAGCCTTTATCCAGTGAAAGAGGTGCGCCTGTTGCCTGGTCATGAATTTCCCTTTGATGATCAATCTCGTACTGCATTTAGAAATCGTTGGCGTGAAGTGTTTGAAGGCGATCCAACGCGCTGCTCAATCTACAAGGACGCGAACTTAGGTATACCAAGCGCCGGCATTGAATCTTATCTGCCGCTTTTTTTTGATGAGTCGTCCACCCTCTTTGATTATTTCCCCCGCTCTGGCGACCCAGTCTGGTTAGTCAGCATTGGTGATGCAGATGAAGCGATACGCAGTTTCTGGAAAGACACTCTCCAGCGCTACGAATTTCTGAAGCACGATCTTGATCGTCCTGTACTACCACCCGCCGAACTGTTTTTAGATGCGGATGAATTCTTCTCCAAACTAAAACCGAATGCCCGTCTAGCACTTGAGATAAGCGGGGATAAAAATAATGAAGCCGCGTTTCTTCAAGTTCCAGACATTGCCGTTCACCGTCGCGATGCTGATCCCATAGCCCGCTTACGCGATCTCGTCTCTAAGGAACGTATTCGAGTTTTGGTATGCAGTGATAGTGCTGGTCGTAAAGAATCTATCCGACAATTATTTGAAGAAAGTAACTCCGTCGCTGGACAAGATGGTAGGTCGCTCTACCCGCTCAAGCCAGAGGGTTTTGAGAGCATTGCCGACTTCATTAAGAGCGATGCTCTGTTTGGTTTAGTAACGGCACCGCTCTTTAATGGTTTCACTTGGCCTAGTGAAAATCTCATTGTCATCACGGAAGCAGAATTATTTACATCCACCGCTCGGCAACGCCGTAGGGGGAAAAGCTCTGATAGCGCCGATCCAGATATGTTGTTTAAGGATCTATCAGAGCTCAAGATTGGTGACCCCGTAGTGCATGCAGATCATGGCATTGGTCGCTACCAAGGTCTAGTGCTGCTCAATGTTGCGCCGCCGAAAGACGCCCCTATTTTCGAAGAGTTTTTACATTTGGTTTATGCCAAGGACGCCACTTTATACGTCCCAGTACAGCAACTACAAATGGTTACTCGTTATGCAGGTTCTGATCCTGATACGGCACCTTTACACCACCTAGGTTCAGGCCAATGGGATAAAGCGAAACGGAAAGCAGCAGAACAAATCAGAGATACCGCTGCAGAACTGCTGGGATTGTATGCAGCTAGAGCGATACGCAAGGGGCATGCCTTTGAATTTTCTGCTCATGACTATGCTGCTTTTGCCGAAAGCTTTGGCTTTGAAGAAACCCCTGATCAGGCTCATGCCATTGCTGCAGTCATAGGCGATATGACCAGTGGTACACCAATGGATCGCCTAGTATGCGGCGACGTCGGTTTTGGAAAAACAGAGGTGGCCCTACGCGCTAGCTTTGTTGCTGTGATGGGTGGCAAACAGGTTGCAATATTGGCCCCTACCACCCTGCTGGCAGAGCAACATGTAGCAACCTGGAAGGATCGCTTCGCGGATTGGCCGGTGAGGATTGTTGAGCTCTCTCGCTTTAAGACTACCAAAGAAATTAATGCCGCCCTCGAGGCAATCGCCAAGGGGGAAGCAGACATCATTATCGGCACCCACAAACTACTTTCCAAGGAAACACAATTCGCCAATTTGGGTCTTGTGATCGTTGACGAAGAACATCGTTTTGGGGTTCGCCAGAAGGATGCCCTCAAAGCATTACGCGCTGAAGTGGACATCTTGACGTTAACTGCTACCCCTATACCTCGCACCTTAGGTATGGCAATGGAAGGTTTGCGTGAATTTTCTATCATCGCAACAGCGCCTCAAAAGCGTTTAGCTATTAAAACCTTTGTGCGACGTGAAGGTGATGGCGTCATCAGAGAAGCAGTATTGCGCGAAATCAAACGTGGCGGCCAAGTGTATTTCCTGCACAATGAGGTCGAGACTATTGAAAATCGCAAACACGCTTTACAAGAACTCATACCAGAAGCGCGCATCAGCGTTGCTCATGGTCAGATGCATGAACGGGAACTCGAATCGGTCATGCGTGAATTCGTAACACAGCGCACCAATATTTTGCTGTGCACAACTATTATCGAAACCGGCATCGATGTGCCGACCGCCAATACCATCATCATGCATCGCGCCGATAAGTTTGGCTTGGCTCAATTACATCAATTGCGTGGCCGAGTTGGTCGCTCCCATCATCAAGCCTATGCATACTTACTGGTTCCTGATCCGGATGCGCTTAGTAAACAAGCGCAATTACGCTTAAATGCTATTCAAGCAATGGAAGAATTGGGGTCTGGTTTTTATCTTGCCATGCATGATCTGGAAATTCGCGGGGCTGGAGAGGTCCTAGGCGACAAGCAATCCGGTGAAATTCATGAGATTGGTTTTCAGCTCTATACGGAGATGCTCAACCGCGCTGTCAAAGCACTCCGTAGTGGCAAAGAGCCTGATCTTCTCTCACCCCTTCAAGCCACTACAGATGTCAATCTAGGAGTTCCAGCGCTCTTTCCGGATGATTATTGCCCAGACGTTCACGAACGCCTATCCCTTTACAAGCGCTTTGCGGGCACCAATGATTTTTCGGAACTCATGGGTCTACGCGAAGAATTAATAGACCGTTTTGGCGACTTGCCAGATCAAGCAAAATCATTTTATGAAACCCATCGACTGCGCCTTGAAATGGCCGGCTTTGGTATCAAAAAAATTGATGCTAGCCCGCTTTCAATACAGATTCAATTTATTCCCAATCCACCGATTGATCCAATGAAGATTATTCGTTTGATTCAGTCTTCAAAGCATATTCAATTAAACGGGCAAGATAAGCTGAAGATTCTGCCGCAAAAAGAAAATGATTTCCAAAAACTTGAGCAACGCTTAGAACATATTCGCCGTATCTTGCGCAGCCTCAACGAATCTGCCATGCTTTCTACTGCATAAGCCAATTAACCATGAGCCATCCTCAGACCCTAGTCGCGTTATCTACCGCGCCAATACACTCCTCTTTAAATGATTCACTGACACATCATGCACAGATTATTGGAGTGGAATTACTGCCATCTCAACTCGATACAAATGCGCCACCTTATTTTTCACAACGCTGGACGGCATCATCAACTATCCCGCCAGAAGCTCGCGCAGTATTAAGGGAAATTGCCAGCCAACACCAATCAGATCTCGCTTTCTTATCTGCTGCATTTAAACCCCATGCAATAAAAGTATTAGCTATGGATATGGATTCAACCTTAATCAATATTGAGTGCATTGATGAGATTGCCGATTTCACAGGTAAAAAAACAGCAGTCTCAGAAATTACCGAAGCAACTATGCGCGGTGAAATCAAAGACTTTAAGGAAAGTTTGCGTAGACGCGTCAAACTGTTATCGGGTGTTTCAGAGGATGTTCTAGAATCCATCTATCAAGAGCGTTTGCGACCAAACCCTGGAGCATACGAGCTGCTCAATGGTGCGCATGAGCGAGGACTTTATACGCTGCTAGTTTCTGGTGGATTTACTTTTTTTACTGAAAAGCTGCGCGTGCAATTGGGATTTAAACAAACTCAAGCCAATACACTGGAAATCATTGACGGCAAACTGACCGGCAATGTGCTTGGGGAGATTGTTGATGGTGCCGCCAAGTCCATGTACGTGGACCAAGCCTGTCAGGCTCTGGGAGTGAGTAAAGCGCATGCAATGACGATGGGTGACGGCTCAAACGATTTGCCCATGATGCATGGATCTGGTCTTAGCATTGCCTATAAAGCCAAACCCTTGGTTAAAGAAAAAGCCGACGCGGCTTTTGACCGAGTCGGCTTAGATGCAGCGCTGCTGCTAATTCAATAAGCGAATTAAAGACGCTCAAAAATAGTGGCAATACCCTGTCCACCACCGATACACATGGTGACCAAAGCATATTTGCCCTGAACGCGTTGCAACTCATGAATAGCTTTGGTGGCAATGGCAGCACCAGAGCATCCAATCGGGTGACCCAAAGCAATTGCACCACCATTCACATTGGTTTTTGCTGGATCAAGTCCAAGCCCTTTGGTGACAGCTAATGCTTGGGCTGCAAATGCTTCGTTTGATTCAATGACATCGATTTGATCTAATTTCAGACCAGCACGTTCTAAAGCAATCTTGGTTGCTGGAATGGGGCCTTCACCCATGATGTGATTTGGCACTCCAGCAACTGCATAAGAAACCAATCGCGCAAGCGGCTTATGCCCTGCTTTTTTAGCCGTTTCGGCATCAGCCAACACAAAGAATGCAGCGCCATCATTAATACCTGAGGCATTACCAGCAGTCACGCTACCACCCTCTTTTTTGAAAACAGCCTTCATCTTGGCTAATGTTTCCATGGTGGTGTCAGGCTTGCAGTGTTCATCTGTATCAAACACGATATCGCCCTTACGAGTCTTGATCGTGATTGGAACGATCTGGGACTTAAAGCGACCCTCTTTGATTGCATTTGCTGCACGACGATGTGATTCAACCGCAAGCGCGTCTTGCTCTTCGCGCGTCAACTTCCATTTCTCAACCAGGTTCTCAGCAGTCACACCCATATGGCCAACACCAAATGGGTCAGTCAAAATACCCACCATCAAGTCAATCATTTTGGTATCGCCCATGCGTGCACCGCTACGCATCGCAGGTGAACCATACATACCGCGTGACATCACTTCAACACCGCCACCAACACCATAGTCACAATCGCCCAACATAATTTGCTGAGCCGTTGTCACGATGGCCTGTAAACCAGAGCTACATAAACGGTTTAATGCCATAGCCACAGACTCCATTGGCAGGCCTGCCTGTATTGAAGCTACGCGCGCAACATAACCGTATCGACTGTCTGTAGGAATCGTATTGCCTACAGTGACGTAATTTATTAAGGCTGGATCTACACCAGAGCGTGCAACCGCCTCTTTCATCACAATGCCACCGAGTTCAGATGGCTCAAAACTGCTTAAGGCTCCATTAAAGGTACCAATTGCGGAACGAACTGCACTTAAGACAACGACATCACGACTCATATCAATCCCCTTAGCTAAACCCTGTTTTGGGCTAAATTAGTAAATCAAACTGCAGTTTTATTCTAAATATCAAGTCTGCGCTACTAGGTCATGCCCTTGGGAGCTCACGACTGTGGCACGAATGATCTCACCCGCACGATAGCGCTTGGAGGGCTTAGCAGGCGGTAAAACCCGCACCAATCCATCAATTTCAGGGGCATCGCCCACAGTTCTGCCAATTCCACCAGCATCATCGACTCGATCTATGAGCACCTGAATGCGCTTCCCGATTTTTTTTGTCAGGCGGTTCACTGAGATTTCTTCTGCTTTTGCCATAAAACGGGCACGGCGCTCCTCGCGGATGGCATCGGGAACCGGCTTATCGAGCGCATTAGCCAATGCACCCTCAACTGGAGAATAAGCAAAGCAACCAGCGCGATCAATCTGGGCTTCATCTAAGAAACGAAGAAGGTAATCAAATTCTTCTTCGGTTTCACCTGGGAAGCCCGCGATAAAAGTACTGCGAATGACTAAGTCTGGGCAAGCTTCACGCCAGGCCAAAATACGCTCCAAATTCTTTTCACCACTGGCAGGTCGTTTCATCCGCTTTAACACATCGGGATGCGCATGCTGCAGCGGAATATCTAAATACGGCAGGACGCCATAACCGTGCTCAGAAAATTCGGCCATTAAAGGCAGAATGTCGTCCACATGCGGATAGGGGTAGACGTAATGTAAACGCACCCAAGCCTGATGCTCCCTGGCAATCTGATTGAGTGCATTCACCAAATCATACATGCGTGTCTTAACTGGTTTACCATCCCAAAAACCAGTACGGTACTGTATATCTACACCATAGGCGCTAGTGTCTTGTGAGACCACAAGCAGCTCTTTCACACCAGACTCAAACAGGCGTTTAGCCTCAAGTAGCACTTCACCAATTGGTCTGGAAACTAAATCGCCACGCAAATTGGGAATGATGCAAAAGGTACAACGGTGATTGCAGCCTTCTGAGATCTTGAGATAGGCGTAATGCTTTGGCGTTAACTTGACGCCAATCGGTGGCAGCAAATCTGTAAACGGATCATGCGGCTTGGGCAAATGTTGATGTATCGCCTGCATCACTTCGTCCGTAGCATGTGGGCCAGTCACGGCTAACACCTTTGGATGGATGCTCTGAATAAGGTCGCTGCCATCGGCATTTTTTCGCGCACCCAGGCAACCAGTCACGATCACCTTGCCATTCTCGGCAAGTGCCTCACCAATAGCGGCAAGACTTTCCTCTACGGCTGAGTCTATAAAACCACAGGTATTTACAACAACGAGATCCGCACCTGAATAATCTTTAGCGGTCTCATAACCTTCTGCACTCAATTGCGTCAAAATAAGCTCAGAATCAACCAGGGCCTTAGGGCATCCTAAGGATACAAAACCAACTTTTCCGACCACGATTATTCTTTGCTTGCTTTATCAGTTTTAGGGGCTTGCTGCCCAAAAGGGAAGCTGCTGAACAAATTTTGAGAACCTTGCATTTGCTCTTGCATCTTTACAAATAGATCCTTGCTCTGATCCATGTAGTTGCCCATGAGGCCCTGCATCAAAGGATTATTGATACTGAGCATTTGCGCCCAGGCCTCAGGACTGCTGCCTGCTCCCATCCCCTTGGATTGGTCGCCTAATTTATTGTGGATATCAACAAAAGACTGCATGGTCTTTTCAAGGTAGCTACCCATCAGCCCTTGCATTGAGTTTCCATAAAAACGAATGATCTGGGAAAGCATCTGACTAGAAAAAACAGGGGCACCTCCAGCCTCTTCTTCCAAAATAATTTGCAGAAGAATATTGCGAGTGAGGTCATCGTCAGTCTTGGCATCCAGCACTTTAAATACTTCCCCAGACATCACCAAAGCCTTGATGTCTGATAGGGTCACATAAGCACTCGTTTGGGTATCGTATAGACGGCGATTGGGGTATTTTTTAATTAAACGCTCATCACTTGGAGTCTTGGTACGGGTGGCCATTTATGTTTCCTCAATTTATGTACTGCAATGCAACATCGGCATAGTTTATCCCTAGTTTCTACTTTGGGTAAATTTGCCGATGTTGGGCACTTAATATGGCCTAAAAACAGCTTAGCCCGTATGCAAACCGCCATTTAAGGAGAAGTCAGCACCAGTTGCATAACCACCATCCTCTGAAGCAATCCAACAGCAAATTGAAGCGATTTCTTCTGGAGTGCCAAGGCGTTTGACTGGAATCCCGGCAATAATCTTCTCAAGTACATCCTCACGGATCGCCTTAACCATGTCGGTGCCAATATAGCCAGGAGAAACCGTATTGACTGTGACACCCTTAGAAGCAAGCTCTTGGGATAAGGCCATCGTAAATCCATGCAAGCCCGCTTTTGCGGTTGAGTAGTTTGATTGGCCGAATTGTCCTTTTTGACCGTTTACAGAGGAGATGTTGATAATGCGACCCCAACCGTTATCAGCCATGCCATCAACCACTTGTTTGGTGACGTTAAATAAGGAATTGAGATTGGTATCAATTACCGCCTTCCAAGCATCCGGGGTCATTTTACGGAAAACACTGTCGCGGGTAATGCCTGCGTTGTTTACCAAGACATCCACACGCCCTACTTCAGCCTTCACCTTATCAAACGCAGCAACGGTACTATCCCAATCAGACACATTGCCCTCTGAAGCAATAAAGTCAAATCCCAATGCTTTTTGCTCGCCAATCCAGCGGTCTTTTCGTGGAGAATTCGGACCACATCCAGCAATCACCTTGAAGCCATCTGCAGCTAAGCGTTGACAGATAGCGGTACCAATACCACCCATACCACCAGTTACGTATGCGACTTTTTGAGACATTGTGCTCCCCCTTGTGAAATCAGTTTTATTATTAAATTAAACAGCTGTACCAATTTTTTCTTTTACATATTTACCCGGTGCAGCCTCCAACTTTTTGTACTTCGCGTTACCGAATGTCGTTTTGGCTGGTACTTTTTTTCCGCCAAATTGAGCAAGCCACTTTGTATAGTTTGGCCACCAGCTCCCCTTGATTTCTTTGGCGCCTGCCAACCATTCATCGGCTGTTTTAGCAATAGCGTCATTCTCAAAGTAATAGCGTTTATTTTTTGCTGGCGGATTGATCACGCCAGCTATATGTCCGGAGGCACCCAACACAAAACGGTTTTTCCCTTTGAGGAGATGCGTGGATTCATATGCCGATTTCCAAGGAACAATATGGTCCTCTTGGGATGCATAAATATAAGCTGGAATAGTGATTTTGCTTAAATCAATTTTTTGCCCACAAATAGTCACTGTGTTTGGCTTGATCAAATCATTTTGTAAATAGGTATGACGTAAATACCAACAGTACATCGCCCCGGGTAAATTGGTGCCATCGCCATTCCAATAGAGCAAATCAAATGGTGGCGGAGAATTTCCTTTTAAGTAATTCTCAACTACGTAATTCCATACCAGGTCATTGGGACGTAAGAAGGAAAAGGTATTTCCAAGATCTAAGCCCGACATCATCCCAAAGTTTCCGCCCTCACCACCGATGGTGGTTTCACGCATCTTTACCATGGTCTCATCGATAAAGACGTCCAGCACTCCGCTATGAGAAAAATCTAGCAACGTAGTTAACAAGGTTACGCTGGCCACTGGATTTTCTTTTCTTGCCGCCAATACTGCGAGAGCGCAACTAGTTAGCGTACCCCCAACACAGAAACCAAGGATATTAATTTGCTTGCTGGCGCTGATCTCTTGCACAACCTCAATAGCCTTGATCACACCACCGCCAACATAATCTTCCCAGGTCACTTTTGCCATGGAATTATCAGGATTTTTCCAAGAAACTAAAAATACAGTGTGACCTTCATTCACCATGTGACGAACCACCGAGTTATCCGGCTGTAGATCTAATATGTAATATTTATTGATGCAAGGAGGCACCATTAAATAAGGTCTTTCAAAAACAGTCTCGGTGGCTGGTTTATATTGAATCAACTCAAACAGCGGGCAACGAAAAACAACTTGGCCTTCGGTGGTGGCGATATTTTTGCCGACCTCAAATGCACTCTCGTCAGTTAAGGACACCTTCCCCTTTTTCATATCGCCAAGCAGATTAACAATCCCGTTTTGGATAGACTGGCCTTGGGAGCTAATGATGTTCTCTAAAACTTCTGGGTTGGTTGCAATGAAATTGGACGGCGATAATGCATCAATCATCTGCTCTGTGGTGAACAAGATTTTTTGCTTTGCTTTTTCATCAGCCTCCACCGCTTTCGCCAAATTCATCAAATACCTTGAATTAAGCAGATAAGTTGCGGCGATGATTTTGCTCCATGAAGAGTGCCAAGCTTTTCCTGCAAAACGACGATCCTTGAGTTCAATCGCTTCAGGATTGGTTGCCAGATGCGCCAACTCAGCAAAATAGTCTTTCTGAATTTCAGTCAAACGCTCTGAAGGAATTAAGGCCATATGATGTGGCGCCAAGGATGGCGTGCTACCGGAATTCATTCCTGCAAACATAGTCGTCTCTTATAGTGAATGGATACATTCTCGTTGCATATATGCACTAAGGTTATACGCACTAACCCTAGCAAATACCAAATTCTAGTAATAACCCGTCAAAGAGTCTATGCAGAAATCCAGATAAAAGATGCAAACCGACCAGTTAACCCATCTCGACGATAGGAAAAGAAGTGTTCTTTTTCTTGATAAGTACAGTGTGTGCCACCGGAAATATCCTTCAAGCCTAAAGCCAATAAACGCTGCCGGGCAAGCAAATAGAGATTTGCCAAATACTTTCCTTCGCGCCCAGCAATCGGAACAAAAGCATCAGGCGGAATTGGCAGCCCATCTGAGCAAAATGCATCAACAACGTCTTCGCCGACCTCAAAGGCGTGTGGGCCAATCGCAGGCCCCAGCCAAACCAGAATATCTTCTGGTTTTAAATCTGTACTCAGCCGCAGGATCTCTTGCATCGTACTTTCCAAAACCCCCCCACAAAGACCGCGCCAGCCGGCGTGCGCGACCCCGACCACTTCGCCATTGGAGCTACTAAATAAGACTGGCAAACAGTCTGCCGTCATCACAACCAATACTTCATTGGGAACATTAGTCACTGCAGCGTCAGCCTCAATGCCTACTTTTTGAAAAAGGGACCTTGATATGGGCGTGCTCACTGCAACACCATGGGTTTGCTTTAACCACAGCGGTTCACTTGGTAATTGAGTCTTCAGAATATTGCGATTTTCCAATACCGCCCGAGGATCATCGCCTACGTGATCACCCAAATTTAAAGAGGTATAGGGCGGCTTGCTGACGCCCCCGGCACGCGTACTAAATCGTGCCTGCGCCCCTGGCGGCAAAGACCATTCTGGCGTCAAAAGAGGCATTAGCGATGATCGTTTTGAATGGAGGCCATTAAACCCGCCTCTGTTGGAAGGCTATCTAAATCAATTGCCACCTCAGACATCAAATCCATCAGGTCAGCAGGCGGCAAACGAAACCAGGTCATCGTCTCATGGGTAGCAGGATGTTCCAAACTCAGGGCATAGGCATGCAATGCTTGCCTATGAAATGGCAGCGTTTTAGCTGCGCCAGGCGTTTTCTTGCGATAAACGGGGTCTCCAAGCAATGGAAAACCCAGTGACTCTAAATGCACTCGAATTTGATGGGTTCTGCCAGTCTCTAATCGGCACTCCAATAAAGCAAGCGGGCTTGAAGCAAACTCGCCCTTGGCCAAACGCCGAAACAAGGTAGCCGCTGGTTTGCCTTGGGCGATACCGGCTGCCATACGCAAACGATCCCTTTGATCACGCCCAACAGAAGCCAGAACTTTGCCTTGGCTGGGTGCTTCACCCCAAACCCAAGCCAAATAGCGTCTGCCAACGGTTCTTTCTTGTAATTGACGCACCAGAGCAGTTTGAGCCAGAGCGGTGCGCGCCACCACCATCAGACCAGAGGTATCTTTATCTAAACGATGCACAATGCCAGCCCTAGGCAGCAGCTTGAGCTCCGGATAATGAAACAAGAGTCCATTCAGTAAAGTGCCAGTCCAATTGCCTGCTGCAGGATGGACCACCAAGCCAGGAGGCTTATTAACCACAATGATGGAATCGTCTTCGTACACAATGTCCAGAGGGATGTTTTCAGGACTAAAAGCAAATTGTTCAGGCATTTCTTGTGGAAAAACCTTAATACTTTCGCCGCCACGCAGTAAATACCGGGCTTTGGTGATCTTTCCATCGACCATCACAGCCCCCGCCTCAACCCAGGACTTGAGGCGATTTCGAGAATAATCAGGCAAAGCAGCAGCCAAAATCTTATCTAAACGCTCGCCTGCCACCTCATGGGACATTTCTAGAGCAATGAAATCCTCTTCATCGATATAATCAACGGGATTCGAATCAGGAGTTTGCGGCAATGCCACGCTTAAAGAGCCTTTCAGTTATGTCGGACGTTATTTCAAACGCCAGTTTAAGGCTTGCGGCCATTGTTGAGTCATCTCGCCAAAAAAGCCACAAATCTTTCAAAATTATCCCCGCTGCGCTATTACTCACACTCAGCGCTGCTTGCTTATTGCTCACTGCTTGTGCTGGTAGCGATGGTCAGAAGGATGATACCGATGTATGGTCTGAAACCAAGCTTTACTCTGAAGCAACTGCAAAGCTCAACGATGCAGACTATGCAAAGTGCGGTAAATATTTCGACAAACTAGAAGCCCGCTTCCCTTTTGGCCCCTACTCACAGCAAGCACAAATTAATGCCGCTTATTGTTACTGGAAGGCTGAAGAGCAGCCCCAGGCAATTATTGCAATCGATCGCTTCATTAAATTACATCAAGGTAGCGAGAGCCTGGATTACGCGTATTACCTTAAAGGACTCATTACCTTCAACGATGACTTGGGTTGGCTTGGCAGGTTTACTGGGCAAGACTTAAGTGAGCGCGATCCCAAGGCTGCCAAAGAAGCATTTGAATCATTTAAGACGGTGGTTGAGCGCTTCCCAAACAGTAAATATGCGCCTGATTCTCTTGATCGCATGCGTTATATCGTGAACTCGCTGGCAGAGTCAGATGTTCGCATCGCCCGTTATTACTATGAACACGGAGCTTACTTGGCATCAGCTAATCGCGCCCAATTAGTTATTCGAGATTATGACCGCGCCCCAGCTGTTGAAGAGGCTTTGTACCTATTGGTTAAGTCTTACGAAAAGTTAAACATGCCCGAACTGAGCAATGACGCTTTGAGAGTCCTTCAACTGAACTTCCCCGACAGTCAGATCCTAGTGACAGGACAAACCCCCAAGAAAGAGCGTCGCTGGTGGCAGCTGTGGAATAAATAAACTACTAAAGATCAAGAATAAGGGCGCTTTAATAGGCGCCCTTTTTTCATCCCATCAATCTTCAAACCGATAACTACTCGATCGATACTGGCACCCGAGGCGCTAGGGCACATAAAAGCTCATAACCAATAGTGCCGCTCATCTGAGCGACATCATCAACTGAAATGACCGCACCCCAGAGCTCTACTACAGTCCCAACTCCGGTAGCAGGCGCAGCTCGTAAATCAATAGTAAGCATATCCATTGAAACTTGACCAACGATCGGGCAAGTCACCCCCAGCCCATTCTCAGATTCAACCCAAACCGGGGTTCCATCTTTTGCATGTCGTGGGTAGCCATCAGCATAGCCGCACGCCACCACTCCAATCCGCATATCTTCAGGAGCCTCATAACGACCGCCATAGCCTACCCGATCACCCTTTTTAAGCTCCTGAACATCAATAATTTCACTGCGCAGTTGCATGACAGGCTCAAGGTGGGCATGCGCAATATCAGCATGAAGCCCAGTGGGTGAAGCTCCGTAGAGCATGATGCCTGGTCGCGCCCATTCACCAACGGCGTTGCGATGCCACAAAATAGCGGCTGAGTTACCCAGTGAGCTTGATGCCTCCAGGCCCTCAATGGTTTTTTGGAGACACTCCATTTGCTGACCTACTGTAGGCTGTCGATCAATTTGATCGGCATTGGCAAAGTGCGTCATATGGTGCAAGTGGTAACCAGCAGCATGTAGGCGGTGAAATGCATTTCGATAGGCCTTAGGAGTAAATCCAAGGCGATTCATTCCGGAATTCAGTTTTAAGAAAATATTTAAAGGCTTACCAGCTAAAGCATTCGTTTCCAACCACTGGATCTGCGCCTCGCAATGGACCACTAGATCCAAATGTAATTCACGGGCAACTGGAATCTCGTTCTCATGAAATAAACCCTCCAAGAGCAAAATACGGCCCTGCCACTGCTGCGCCCTGAGCCATAGCGCATCCTCAATGTCCAGCAAGGCAAATCCATCAGTCGATTCAAGACCCTGCAAAGCACCTTCAAGACCATGCCCATAAGCTTTGGCCTTAATAACGGCCCAAATTTTGGACTCTGGTACCAGCTCGCGAACGCGGTTTAAATTATGCCGAAAGGCACTGGTGCGAATAGATGCCAAAATTGGTCGATTAATCAAGCGATTAGCTAAACCAGTCATATCCACCCCTCCTTTCATGTTTTAATTGCACTAATGACTAGATTGTACGAATGAACCGCAGTTTTTACATCATTATGGCGGCGCAATTTTTTTCGTCGCTTGCTGATAACGCATTGCTGATCGCAGCAATCGCCCTCTTGGTCCAGCTCAATGCTCCGGCCTGGATGACTCCTTTACTCAAATTATTCTTCGTACTCTCCTACGTCTTGCTTGCGGCCTTTGTGGGCGCCTTCGCCGATTCCAGGCCCAAGGGCAATGTGATGTTCATTACCAATACCATTAAGTTTGTAGGTTGCATTGTCATGTTGTTTGGGGCTCATCCATTGTTTTCATACGCCATTGTGGGACTTGGAGCCGCAGCCTATTCCCCAGCCAAATATGGCATCTTGACCGAACTTCTCCCCCCTGAAAAACTGGTTGCCGCTAATGGCTGGATTGAGGGGCTGACAGTGAGCTCGATTATTTTGGGTACCGTCCTTGGGGGCGTCCTGATCAGCAATGCAGTATCCCAAACACTATTGGGCTTTGATATGCCCTTTATTGATACCGGCATAGATACCCCTGCTGAGTCAGCCATTCTTGTCATTATGATGATTTATGTGATCGCCGCCATGATTAATCTGCGTATCCCAGATACGGGTGCACGCTACATGTCGCAAAAAACCAATCCCCTTGAGTTAATTAAGGATTTTGCGCATTGTTTTACAACCCTCTGGGATGACCGTCTAGGGCAAATCTCCTTAGCTGTTACCACCCTGTTTTGGGGTGCAGGCGCTACCTTGCAATTTATTGTAATTAAGTGGGCTGAAGTTGCTTTGCATATGAATCTGTCTCAAGGAGCCATTTTGCAAGCTATCTCCGCTGTTGGTGTTGCCTTCGGTGCAGTCTGGGCTGCCTGGCGCGTGCCTCTGCGCAAATCTCTGTCAGTACTCCCCTATGGCATTGCAATGGGGGTGGTTGTTTGCATCATGGCTTTATACAACTCCAATATGCTTCCTGATACCACGCTCTTTACATTCGGACAACTGAAGCTGAGCCTTAATTTATTGCCGGCATATGGCTTATTAATACTGGTAGGCAGCTTGGCTGGTTATTTTGTGGTTCCAATGAATGCCCTGTTGCAACATCGTGGTCACGTCTTGATGTCTGCAGGTCATTCGATTGCCGTCCAAAATTTCAATGAAAATATTTCTGTTTTGATGATGCTGCTGGTGTACTCATTGCTCATTTGGCTCGATATCCAAATTCAATTTGTCATTATTGGGTTTGGAATCGTCGTGAGCGTCCTCATGTGGCTTGTAATCAAGCGCCATGCCGCCAATCAAGCGCAATATGACTCCATGCATCTGATTGGCGAAAGCAAGCACTAGAGGCTGTGTAAGACCGAGCGAGCGAGGATCAAGTCCTGCCAAAGCAAGGCCTTATCTTTAGGCCTGGCGAGCAATTGATTTAATTCAAACGACGCAATCAAGGGTACCTCTTCATACCCGTCCGCCGCAATACCCAAAACCGTTTCTCTTAACTGAGGCAAGGGATCTCGCTCACCTGAGAGTTTCTGTGCAGCCGGACCACCGAAGGCAAAAGCAATGACTGGCAAAGAACCCAATTGCGCCTCTTTACCTACCAAACTTTCTGCAGGGTTCTTCCAAACCCACTCATTTTGGTCAAGTCCTAGGGCGCGAACAATATTGTGAAATAAGGTCTGCGCATCACCCTGGGGTGGCGAACCAAAGAACCACCACATGCCTTTATGCTGCCCAGGTGGACTAAGCTCATCCGCTTGTGCGACAGGGCTGGCTAATTCTGGCTGGATGTCGGACTGAGGTGCATCTCGGGAAGTCCATTCGGTAATTCCCATTTCTTTTAAGAAAATGGAGCGCGTACTAGTATTCATGTTGCTAGCTTAATCGATTTAGCCATCACGATCGCATCTTCACGCAATCCAGTCTCTGGATTGCTGGGGTAATAATTTTTACGGCCGCCGATCGCTTCAAAACCCATCTTTTCATACAACTTGAGGGCATTGGTATTGGAGGGGCGCACCTCCAAAATGATGCGCGGCATATTTTGCTGGGCTGCCACCCCCTCAATAGCCTTCATCATGCGCTGAGCAATGCCATGGCGACGCAAACTAGGGGCAACCGTAATATTGAGAAGATGAAGTTCATCCACTGCAGGATAGAGAATGCAATACGCCCAAAGCACCTCTGGATCCAAAAATGATCCTTTCACAGCCTGATCATGCGCAGGACGAATGCAATACGCCCAATGACCCGCAGCTAATGAGTCAGAAAAATTGCCCTTAGTCCATGGGTGAACATGAGATTGATTCTCTATTGCCAAGACAGCTTCCAGATCCACTGCACTCATTGGAAAAAAGGAAAGCTCAGCCACCCCATCTGCTTGTGGACTGGTGTTGACCGACATTGCTAGACCCCGAATGCGTTTTCACGCTCTAAAGTAGTTAAAGCTACTTTATTACGGATATACAAGGGCTCGAGAGCGTGCACTTCCAGTTGCCCACCTTGATCCCATAGGTGTTGGCCTTGGAGAAGCAAGCCCATAGCATGCACGCCAATTTGAGAATCCATCCTAGCCAGGGGTAAAGCTGGTTTAGCAGTGATCAGTAGACGCTCACCAAATTCTGCTATGGCACTACCCGCTACAAACTGAGCACCTGACAGATCGACCTCTTCGGGCGCGCTTAACATGACTTCACTCATACGCCTAGGTAAGGCTGCGGGCTGTGTTTCATATTGAGCCCAATACACCTCACCCATGCGTGCATCCACCGCAACTACAAATTGCGCATGATCCCGAGTCATTGCTTGATTAAATGGGCCGCTGACAGACAGCTGTGCTGCAATTGCATCTAAGCTGCAGACCGGCAGGACGGGAAGATTGGCAGCAATTGCTAAACCTTGAACGGCAGCTACTCCTAAGCGAACACCCGTAAAAGCACCGGGCCCAACGCCAATGGCGATTGCATCCAAGTCTTGGAGCGTTATATTTGCTTCGGCAAGCAGCTCTTCAATCCAAGGGAGCAATAGTCCACTAGCGCCTGCGGACACCTTTTGATGTCTAAGCAATGGCGTAGATTGACCTAAAGATAAAGCCACCGAACACCAGGCTGTAGAGGTGTCGATGGCTAATAATGCAGTCAATTTAAATCCTTAATAACAAACCCCAATTACACTTAATTAGGCGCTTAATCCTTGAATCACTTCAACGGGCGCCTGGACAAGCTCAATTAAAACACCTTCCCCGCTAATCGGGAATTGATCATTGCCTTTGGGGTGCACAAACGTAATGTCATAGCCAGCCGCCCCTTTACGAATACCGCCTGGGGCAAAGCGTAGGCCCTTGGCAGTAAGCCACTCTACTGCCTTTGGTAGATCATCGACCCAAAGACCAATATGATTAAGAGGGGTTTGATGAACCGCTGGCTTTTTTTCAATGTCAAAAGGTTGCATGAGGTCAACCTCAATCTCATGCGCACCTTTACCAATTGCGCAGATGTCCTCATCGACGTTTTCACGCTCAGATACAAAAGTGCTCTTGTACTCAAAACCCAATAAGTCTACCCAAAGGGTTTTTAGGCGGTCTTTATTTTCGCCTCCAATAGCAATTTGCTGAATACCCAAGATTTTGAATGGCTTTGTCATTGTCATTTACCTATTCAAAACGAATAATCAATTGATCAACTGCCAAGCTATCACCCTCTTTTGCACAAATTTCGGCGACCACCCCGTCTTGCGCAGCCGTCAAGGTATTTTCCATTTTCATCGCCTCAATGGCAGCAATTTTTTGACCGGCTGTTACTGCATCGCCCACCTTAACGGCAATGGTCGTTAGTAAACCAGGCATTGGTGACATCACTAACTTAGAGGTATCAGGCGGAACTTTGACAGGCATACGGCGCTGTAGCTCAGCGCCCAATGGACTCAAGACCATACATTCAAACTGCGCACCATCGAGCACCAATAGGTATTTGGTGCCACGACGCTCAACCTGTGCAGTTATTTTACTGGTGCCATTAATGGTGGCATGCAGACAAATTTCACCTGGACGCCAGTTACTGACGATGTCATAACGACTAACCCCATCAGCCTCTTCAATATACACAGAGTACACATTTTCTTTTAGCTCTAATCGAATTGGAATCTCATATGGATCCTCTTTTGAACCAACCCGAGCACCTGTTACCACTACAAATTTCTTGGCAATGATCATTTCATGGCCAACCAACTGACCATCAATCATCTTGATGTGCTCAAGATAGCGATATCGCATAAATGCAGCTAATGCAGCTAACCGTTTTGGGTCAGCTGGTTGCACTGAATCGGTCTTAAAACCATGTGGGTATTCTTCTGCAATAAATCCAGTAGTGAAGTCACCTGATACAAAGCGTGGATGTTGCAGTAAAGCCGCTTGAAATGGGATATTGGAATGAATGCCGCGAATTACAAAGTCATTTAAGGCAGAACGCATTTTCTCGATAGCTTCCGTACGGTCCTTGCCGTGCACGATCAACTTAGCGATCATTGAGTCATAGAACATCGGAATCTCACCGCCTTCGTAGACGCCTGTATCTACGCGCACGCCATCCATTTCTTGGGGCGGGCGGTATTTGACCAGTCGCCCAGTGGAAGGCAGGAAGTTACGAAATGGGTCATCGGCATTAATACGGCACTCCATAGACCAACCGTCTAACTGAATATCCTCTTGCTTGAAAGCCAGCTTTTCACCAGCAGCGACTCGAATCATCTGCTCCACGAGGTCAAGACCAGTAATACCTTCCGTGACAGGATGTTCAACTTGTAGGCGGGTATTCATTTCCAGAAAATAGAAAGATTTATCTTTACCTACAACAAACTCGACCGTACCAGCCGATTGGTAGTTAACGGCCTTTGCTAAAGCAACTGCCTGCTCACCCATGGCTTTGCGCGTTGCAGGATCAATAAACGGTGATGGCGCCTCTTCAATGACTTTTTGATGACGACGCTGAATCGAGCAATCACGCTCACCCAAGTACACCACATTGCCATGCGAGTCACCTAACACCTGAATCTCAATATGACGCGGACCTTCAACAAACTTCTCAATAAAGACACGGTCATCGCCAAAACTATTGAGCGCCTCTGTGCGACAAGCGGTAAATCCTTCAAAAGCTTCTTTGTCATTAAAGGCAACACGCAGACCTTTACCGCCGCCGCCGGCCGAGGCTTTAATCATTACAGGATAGCCAATACCCTGCGCAATCTTGACTGCATCTTCTGCTTTATCGATGGCTTCATTAAAACCAGGAATCGTATTGACTTTGGCTTCCAGCGCCAATTTCTTAGAAGCAATTTTATCGCCCATGGCCGCAATCGATTGGTGCTTGGGGCCAATAAAGACAATACCCTCCTCCTCACAACGTTTTGCAAACTGCTCATTCTCAGATAAGAAGCCATAACCAGGATGAACTGCTTGGGCGCCAGTGTCTTTACAGGCCTGAATAATGCGGTCCATTACCAAATAAGATTCGCGAGATGGTGCCGGCCCAATACAAACTGCTTCATCGGCCATCTGGACATGACGAGCCTCTTTATCCGCTTCGGAGTAAACGGCAACCGTTTTGATGCCCATCTTTTTAGCAGTTTTCATTACACGGCAAGCAATCTCGCCGCGATTAGCAATCAATATTTTTTTAAACATTTTGGTAGTCATGATGTATGGGTCCTTACAGAGGAATGTTGCCGTGTTTACGGGCAGGATTCTTCAAATCTTTATCCTTCAACATCGCTAAGGAGCGTGCGATACGTTTACGGGTCTCGTGCGGCAAAATGACATCATCAATATAGCCGCGACGACCTGCTACAAATGGGTTCGCAAATTTGGCTTTGTACTCAGCTTCACGTGCTGTAATTTTGGCTGGGTCTGATTTTTCCTCGCGGAAAATAATTTCAACCGCACCTTTAGGCCCCATTACAGCGATCTCCGCTGAAGGCCAAGCAAAGTTCACATCGCCACGCAGGTGTTTGGAAGCCATCACATCATAGGCGCCGCCATAGGCTTTACGCGTAATTAATGTTACTTTAGGAACAGTGCAATCAGCGTAGGCATATAGGAGTTTTGCGCCATGCTTAATGATTCCACCATACTCTTGTGCAGTACCCGGCATAAAGCCAGGCACATCAACCAAGGTGACTACTGGAATATTGAAGGCATCACAGAAGCGAACAAAACGAGCTGCCTTGATAGAAGCTTTGATATCTAGGCAACCAGCCAGAACTAAGGGTTGATTTGCAACAATGCCAATCGAGCGGCCCTCCATACGGGCAAACCCAATCAGAATATTTTTAGCGTAATCGGGTTGCAATTCAAAAAACTCACCATCATCAACAATCTTGGCAATCAATTCCTTCATATCATATGGTTGATTGGGATTCGAGGGGACTAAGGTATCCAAGGAAAAATCAGGCTCTTCATTGCGGTTGGCACCTTTAATCAGAGGCGGTTTTTCGCGATTCGATAATGGCAAGTAATTGAAGAAACGGCGCAACATAGAAATGGCTTCTACATCATTCTCGAATGCCAGATCGCAAACCCCTGAAACCGTGGAGTGCGTGACTGCTCCACCCAACTCTTCAGCGGTAACATCTTCATGCGTTACGGTCTTGACAACCTCTGGGCCGGTAACAAACATGTACGAGCTATCTTTCACCATGAAGATGAAATCCGTTAAGGCTGGAGAATAAACCGCGCCTCCTGCCGATGGACCCATGATGAGCGAGATTTGTGGAATCACTCCAGATGCAGTGACATTACGCTGGAAAATCTCTGCATAGCCTCCCAAAGAAGCAACGCCCTCTTGAATCCGCGCCCCACCTGAATCATTCAAGCCAATCACAGGTGCCCCCACCTTCATCGCCTGATCCATGATCTTGCAGATCTTTTCTGCATGCGCTTCAGAAAGTGAGCCTCCTAAAACGGTGAAGTCTTGGGAAAATACAAACACCAATCGGCCATTGATCATGCCGTAACCAGTAACAACGCCATCACCTGGTACCGTTTGATCGGCCATGCCAAAGTCATAGCAGCGATGCTCGACAAACATATCCCATTCTTCGAAGGTGCCAGCATCAAGCAAGAGCTCAATACGCTCTCGTGCGGTGAGCTTACCCTTTGAATGTTGCGCCTGAATACGTTTTTGTCCCCCACCTAAACGGGCGAGTTCGCGTTTCGATTCAAGCTGTTCAATGATTTCCTTCATACCGACTCCTTAGAAAAATTCATGCCCCATCGCTTCCAGCAATCGCCTGGCGGCAACTGATGGAGCTATAGTTCCCTGATTTACGGCAGCACTCAAGCTGGGTAAAAGTTCTTGTACTGCTACATTATTTGCAAATGCATTTTTTAAGCCCGCATCAATACGATCCCACATCCATGAGCCCGATTGTTTTTTGCGTCTTGCATCAAACTCACCATTAGCCTTTTGCAGTGCTTCAAATTGCTGTATTTTTTCCCATAACTCAGGCACCCCATTGCCCTGTAAGGCACTTAAGCGCATGACGATTGGGTGCCAATGCTCTGCTTGATGTGAGGCATGGTCGGGATTGCCTTGAAACCCAAGTAAGCGCAATGAACTCGTAATAAATAATTGTGCGCGCATTGCTGCATCTGGATCGATATCGACTTTATTAATCACAATCAGATCGGCTATTTCCATCACCCCTTTTTTGATGGCTTGCAAGTCATCACCAGCATTAGGCAATTGCAAGAGCACAAACATATCTGTCATACCGGCCACTGTGATTTCACTTTGTCCAACGCCAACCGTCTCTACAATCACCACATCAAAGCCAGCTGCCTCTGCAACCAATAGTGCTTCGCGGGTTTTTTCAGCAACACCCCCCAAGGTGCCAGAGGAAGGGCTGGGTCGAATAAAGGCATTCTCTAAAACAGATAAACGCTCCATACGGGTTTTATCACCCAGAATAGAGCCCCCCGATAAGCTAGAGGAAGGATCAATTGCTAAGACTGCAACGCGGTGACCTTTTTCAATTAAATACAGACCTAGCGTTTCAATTAAGGTTGATTTGCCAACACCCGGTACACCGGAGATACCAAGCCGAAATGACTTGCCGGTCTTCGGAAGTAAGGTGTTGAGAACATCGTCGGCACGCTTACGATGATCTAAGCGGGTTGATTCCAGTAAGGTGATGATCTTCGCTAGTGCGCGCCTCTGTTTAGGCGACGGACCACCAGTGAGGTCACCCACTAAAGCCTGGTCAACAGCATTGAGCATGCTTTGTGTCCGCTTAACTCGTGCTTACCGATTTACGAATCTGCTCAAGCACGTCCTTGGCCGATGCTGGAATTGGGGTGCCAGGCCCGTAGATGCCCTTGACGCCCGCCTCATATAAAAATTCATAATCCTGCCTGGGGATCACGCCACCGACGAAAACAATAATGTCATCGGCACCCTGCTTTTTGAGTTCAGCAATGATGGCTGGCACCAAGGTTTTGTGACCAGCAGCTAAAGTTGAAACACCCAGAGCGTGTACGTCATTCTCGATTGCCTGGCGCGCACACTCCTCAGGCGTCTGAAAAAGCGGTCCAATATCAACGTCAAATCCCAAATCAGCATAAGCAGTTGCAACCACTTTAGCACCACGATCGTGACCATCCTGTCCGAGCTTGGCAATCATCACCCGCGGGCGACGGCCAAAGTCTTTGGCAAAGTCAGCGATTTCTGTTTGTAATTTTGCCCAGCCTTCGGCTGAGTCATAAGCAGCTGCATACACTCCGGTCACCTTTTGCGTATCGGCGCGATGACGCCCGTAAACTTTTTCCAATGCATCAGATACTTCGCCAACCGTTGCACGCAAACGAATTGCCTGCACCGCCAAATCAAGCAGGTTGCCTGTATTGTTTTCGGCGGCTATGGTGATAGCCTCTAATGCGGCCTCTACTTTTTTACTATCGCGCTTTGCTTTAATAGCTTGTAAACGTGCAACCTGACTCTCTCTAACCTTATCGTTGTCAATCATCAAGACATCATGCAGATCTTCCTTTTGAAGCTTGTATTTATTGACTCCAACAATCACATCCGTTCCGGAGTCAATTTTGGCTTGTTTTTCAGCGGCGGCAGCTTCAATTTTTAATTTAGCCCAACCACTTTCTACTGCCTTAGTCATGCCGCCCATGGCATCTACTTCTTGAATAATTTCCCACGCCTTATCAGCCATTTCTTGCGTGAGGCTTTCCATCATGTATGAACCAGCCCATGGATCAATCACACTAGGAATATGGGTTTCCTCCTGGAGGATGAGTTGCGTATTTCGCGCAATACGACTAGAGAATTCTGATGGCAAAGCAATGGCTTCATCTAGAGAATTCGTGTGTAGTGACTGAGTGCCACCAAATACTGCTGCCATTGCCTCAACAGTGGTTCGCACTACGTTATTGTATGGATCCTGCTCAGTCAACGACCAACCAGATGTTTGGCAGTGTGTACGCAACATCAACGACTTGGGATTTTTTGGTTCAAAAGACTTCATAATCCGCCACCATAAAAGACGGGCGGCGCGTAACTTTGCCACTTCTAAATAGAAGTTCATTCCGATCGCAAAGAAGAAAGACAAGCGACCTGCAAAGCCATCCACATCCAAGCCTTTAGCAAGAGCAGTTTTGACATACTCTTTACCGTCGGCCAATGTGAAGGCCAACTCCAAGACCTGGTTAGCACCAGCTTCTTGCATGTGGTAACCCGAAATAGAAATCGAGTTGAACTTGGGCATATGCTTGGCGGTGTATTCAATAATGTCGCCAATAATCCGCATCGAAGGTTCTGGTGGATAGATATAGGTATTGCGCACCATGAACTCTTTGAGAATGTCATTCTGAATGGTCCCAGATAAGAGCTCTTGTTTCACGCCCTGCTCTTCGCCCGCAACAATGTAACCCGCTAAGACCGGTAAGACAGCGCCATTCATCGTCATGGAAACAGATACTTTGTCGAGCGGTATTCCATCGAACAAGATCTTCATATCTTCCACTGAGTCAATGGCTACGCCTGCCTTGCCAACATCACCAGTAACTCGGGGGTGATCGGAGTCATAACCACGATGGGTTGCTAAGTCGAATGCAACTGAGACACCTTGCCCTCCTGCATCAAGAGCTTTGCGATAAAAGGCATTGGATTCTTCAGCAGTAGAAAATCCAGCGTACTGGCGAATCGTCCAAGGGCGTACGGAATACATGGTTGCTTGCGGTCCACGCACAAATGGCTCAAAACCAGGTAAGGTATTGGTGTATTGCAAGCTCTCGATATCAGCCGAGGTATAAAGCGCTTTGAGATGAATGCCATCAGGAGTTTTCCAACCAAGATTTCCAACATCCCCATTGGGAGCGGATTTTTGTGCTGATTTAGCCCATGCATCTAAATTGGTCTCAGGCACATTAGGCCAATTGGTCGTTGGTTTGTTCTCGTTGGTACTCATAAAGCACTCCTGTTTGGCTTTATTGCATATTTACAAAAAATGTGGGGTTATTTTGCTAGACAATATTCAATTTGTCCAGTTAAAATGAATTCATAATTATGAATACAAAACTAAACAAAAGACCCTTATATGAAGAGGTTGCCGAACGCTTGCGTGAGCAAATATTTGCCCATCAAATGGCACCTGGCAGTTGGGTGGATGAGCAAAGCTTAGCTCTGCAACTAGGTATTAGCCGCACACCCATGCGAGAAGCCATTAAGGTTTTGGCAGCCGAGGGGCTGATCACCATGTACATGAACCGAGGCGCTTATGTCACCGAGGTGGACAGGCGTGACTTGGAGCAGATCTTCACCGTCCTATCCCTACTCGAAGGCCAAGCTGCTAAAGAAACGGCTTTGAGAGCCACTGAGGATCAATTGACTGAGCTGGACAATTTGCACCACCGCCTTGAGAAAGCCGCAGCTGATCGTGATCTAGACCAATTTTTTGAGATTAATGTCAAGTTTCATGAACTAATTCAAGGCATTGCTGGGAACCGCTGGATGAACAATACGATTGCGGACCTCAGAAAGGTCCTCAAGCTTCAAAGAAGGGATTCTTTGAATCGCACTGGCCGGATGCAGCACTCTGTCATTGAGCATCGCCAAATCCTAGAGGCGATTCTCAAAAGAGATCCGATTGCAGCAGAAGCTGCTATGCGCAAGCATTTGGCGCATGGGCTAGAAGCGGCGAAATAAAGGTTTAATTCGGTTTATAAAAATCAAACCTATAAATAACAAAGGCTTAGAGTATTAGTCTAAGCCTTTTGTTTTAAAGTAATTGAACTTACTTTTTAATTACAAAATTGCCAGGTAGGGATGCAATGTAGGCAGCAATGTCGTGCAAATCAGCATCACTGAAGTTCTGCACTTGAGAAGCCATGATTGCATTCACGCGACCATACTTGGCATTGCTATCGCCAACCTGATAAGCATGAAGTGCGTAATACAGATAGTCTGGATACTGGCCAGCTAACTTTGGGTAATTAGGGGCAATCGGGGCATTCAAACCAGCGCCGTGACAGGAGGTGCAATTACCCTTCTCAACCAATGCTTGACCTTTTTCAACGCTAGCCGCATTGGCAATACCAATGCTGGAGAGCAAAATAGCTGTAATTAGTGCGAATTTCATAAACGTGCCTCTAAATATCACTTCAATGGGTTGTTAGGTGAGCTGGCAGTTTGCGCAGCATAGTACTCGCCAATATCAGCCATATCTTGATCAGACAAGCTGGCAGCAATAGAACGCATAGTTGGATGCTTTCTTTCGCCTTTTTTGTACTCAGAAAGAGCCGTAACGATATAGGCAGCATTTTGTCCACCTAACATCGGTACGCGGTAAGTCAATGGGTAATCGGCACGATAGTCAGGAATGGAATGACAACCGGTGCAAAGCCATACCTTGCCTTGACCTGCTTGAGCAGAACCAGTCACATCAGCATATGCTGAGAACCCAGCAAAAGCCAAGCTAGCGCATACGGCAATTTGGGAAAGAATGAGGTGTTTTTTCATAAAAATCATCAATAGTAGGTTTGATTTCAATCAATTTGCACAGAGTATAGCGGAGTAAGCCTGAATTCGTCATTTCAGCTGTAAAAAAACAGCATAAATGCTGAAAATTAAGGCTCTTTTACCTATACTGAACCCTCGCTAAATCGACCCCGAACCCTAAACAGATGACTAAAAACCAAATGCGCTTTGATGGCTCATCGAGCTACGTCGCCACCGATGATCTGAAACTGGCCGTAAACGCCGCCATGATGCTGCAACGACCTTTATTAATTAAAGGCGAACCCGGGACTGGCAAAACCATGCTAGCCGAAGAGGTGGCTGCCGCTCTCAAAATGCCACTCTTGCAATGGCATATCAAATCAACCACCAAAGCCCAGCAAGGACTCTATGAATACGATGCAGTTAGTCGCTTACGAGATTCTCAATTAGGTGACGACAAGGTCAATGACATTCGCAACTACATTATTAAAGGAGTGCTCTGGCAGGCATTCGAGGCAAATGAGCCAACCGTTCTGTTAATTGATGAAATCGATAAAGCAGATATTGAATTTCCGAATGATCTTTTACGCGAAATTGATCGCATGGAGTTTTATGTTTATGAAACGCGCGAACTCATCCAAGCCAAACACCGCCCTCTCGTCATCATCACTTCAAATAATGAAAAAGAGTTGCCAGATGCATTTTTGCGTCGCTGCTTCTTTCACTACATCTCATTTCCAGATGCACAAACCATGCAGCGCATTGTTGATGTACACCACCCCCAAATTAAACAAGACTTACTCGATGCCGCCTTAAAGTCTTTCTATCAAATGCGCGCTCTACCAGGTCTCAAAAAGAAACCTTCGACCTCTGAGCTCATTGATTGGCTCAAACTCTTGTTAGCTGAAGATATTGCTCCAGAAGCGCTGCACAGTGGCGATGACAAGATTGTTGTGCCTCCTTTGCATGGTGCATTGCTAAAGAACGAGCAGGATATTCACTTGTTTGAACGCTTAGTACAAATGAACCGCAACAATCGCTAAGCCCCCTACTGTCCCATGTTGATCGAATTCTTTCTGAAGCTCAAAGAGGCCAAGGTGCCGGTTTCAGTGCGGGAATTTTTAACCTTACTGGAAGCACTCAAACAAGGGGTGATTGACCCTTCGATTGATGATTTCTACCAATTGGCACGCATGACTTTAGTCAAAGATGAGCAGCACTTTGATCGCTTTGATCAGGTCTTTGGCGCCTACTTCAGCGGTATCGAGCAAATTATTGCTCTGCAGCCCGATATACCGCTAGACTGGCTCGAGAAAAAACTTCAACGGGTGTTAACTGAAGCAGAAAAAGCTGCGCTCACAAAATTAGGTGGGCCTGAGGCTCTCAAAAAGCTCCTGGAAGAACTCTTAAAGGAACAAAAAGAGTGGCATGGTGGCGGTACTAAATGGATTGGCGCAGGGGGGTCCTCACCTTTTGGTCATAGTGGCTTCCATCCCGAAGGGATTCGAATTGGCGGCGAGAGCGCTGGCAATCGTACTGCAATCAAAGTATGGGAAGCACGTGAATTTAAGGACTATGACGCTAATTTAGCTTTAGGCACACGCAACATCAAGCTAGCCTTGCGTCGTTTGCGCCGCTTTGCGCGAGAGGGATCTCATCTCGAACTAGATTTGGATCAGACGATTCATGCAACTGCTGCAAATGCTGGCATGTTAGACATTAAGATGCGGCCTGAACGACACAATCAAGTGAAAGTATTGCTATTGATGGATGTGGGCGGCTCGATGGATGATCACGTTAAACGGATCGATGAATTATTCTCTGCCGCCAAAACAGAATTTAAGCACTTGGAGTACTACTATTTTCACAATTGCGTTTATGACTATCTATGGCAAAGCAATCGTCGCAGGCGTGACCAAGTTATGCCGACCCAAGACATCATCAACAAGTATGGCCCTGATTACAAATTGATCTTTGTCGGCGATGCCACTATGTCTCCTTATGAAATCCTCAGCCCCCATGGTTCAGTTGAATATAACAATACTGAGTCAGGAGCCACTTGGATGAATCGCTTGTTAGACCACTTCCCCCACTTTGCATGGCTTAACCCAGAGGCTGAAGGGGTTTGGCAATATCGCCAGTCGATCGACATCATGCGCCAGCTGGTAAAAGATCGGATGTATCCGGTTACCTTAAATGGTCTAGAAAGCGCTATGCGCCAACTTTCAAAGTAAGATCTTGGTGTGAGTCTTTTTTAAGATTTCCAATCTTTTTTATTTTTTCATTCATTCTTTTAGAAGCCCCTATGACCAGCTTAATTACTGAACGCCTAAAAACCCTTGGAATTGATTTGCCGCCACCAGGCCCTCCTGCTGCAGCTTATGTCATGGCTGCAACAACGGGTAACACCGTTCTTCTGTCTGGCCATATTGCCAAGCGCGATGGCAAACCTTGGGTTGGCAAACTGGGTCTCGATATGGATACCGAGACTGGTAAAGAGGCAGCCAAATCCATCGCAATTGATTTGCTTTCTACTTTACAGAACCATGTAGGCTCTTTGGATAAAGTCAAACGCATTGTGAAAGTGATGGGCCTGGTGAACTCTACCGACCAATATACCGAGCAGCACTTAGTCATTAATGGCTGTTCTGAATTACTCTTCGAAGTCTTTGGCGATGCCGGTAAACATGCGCGTAGTGCCTTTGGTGTTGCACAAATTCCATTGGGCGCTTGTGTTGAAATTGAACTCATCGCAGAAATTTGATTGAAACCATTGAGATTGGTTGAGTTATTCTTCTCAATAAAAAACCCGACTGCCTTGAGGTCGGGTTTTTNNTTTGGTAGGCTGATTATATTAATTAGCCTTGAGCTTACCTTCTTTAAGCCTGGGCTCAACAAAGTGGCCTTTGCGGGCACGATTACCAGCGAAAGACTTCAAAGTTTTGGCATCCAGATTGAGTTCAGTTGGCTTTCCTGCGCGGCCAGCCCCTGAGTAAGTTGCCCCTTCTGGACCTACTGCAATGGCTGAGGCCAATCTCTCTTTATCGTCCAAGCCCATCAAGATAACGCCCTTGCCGCCTGTAGGTAGCCGCTTGAGCTCATCTAATGGAAATACTAATAATTTGGCTGACTCAGAAAGGCAGGCAACTTGCTTCATACCAACAGAGACTTTGGCGGCACCCAATGGGGCATCTCCAGCAGGGAACTTACTGTCTATTCCGACAAATGATTTACCAGCTTTATTACGGGTCGTCATATCCGCTACATTGGCCAAGAAGCCATTGCCAGCTCGCGTTGAAATTAACACTAAATCATCTGACTGCCCTGCATAGTAAGCAACCATTTGTGAGCCGGCAGCCAGATTAATAAAGCTTGTCAATGGAGAACCATCGCCACGTGCACCAGGTAATTCACTGACAGGAACGGTATAGACCCGTCCGTCACTACCGAAGCCTTGCATCACATCAATTGTGCGACATTCAAAGGTCGCGTATAAGGCATCGCCCGATTTAAAACCAAACTGAGTAGCATCGTGCTCGTGACCTTGACGCACGCGCACCCAACCTTTTTGCGAAACAATCACAGTCACCGGCTCATCTACCACCTTAGTTTCAGCAACAGCCCGCTTATCTTCCTGAATCAAAGTGCGACGATCATCACCAAACTCTTTCAGATCTGATTCAATTTCCTTAATGATGCGTTTACGCAAAATGGCATCACTTTGTAGTAGACCCTCTAAGTCATCCCGTTCGGCCTTCAGCTCTTTGAGCTCTTGCTCAATTTTGATGCCTTCCAAGCGCGCTAATTGACGCAAACGAATATCTAAAATATCTTCCGCTTGGCGATCGGTTAATTTAAATTCTTTAATCAAGTCGGCTTTGGGCTCATCACTATTGCGAATGATCTTAATGACCTTGTCAATATTGAGAAGAACGGTTAAACGCCCTTCCAATATATGCATACGGTCTTTTACTTTGCCCAGGCGATATTGAGTACGACGCGTTACTGTAGTAACTCGGAATGCAATCCACTCGGTCAAAATTTCTTTTAAGCCTTTTTGACGCGGGCGACCATCGTTACCAATCATCACCAAGTTCATCGGCGCATTGGACTCAAGTGAGGTATGCGCCAACAAGAGGTTCACGAATTCATTTACGTCAATATTCTTACTCTTTGGCTCAAATACCAAACGTACCGCAGCATCTTTACTCGATTCATCGCGCACACCATCCAAGACATTAAGGATGGTTGACTTCAAGTTGTTTTGCTCTGGAGTGAGGGTCTTTTTGCCAACCTTCACCTTAGGATTGGTAATTTCCTCAATTTCTTGCAAAACACGTTGGGATGAGGTGGCTGGGGGTAATTCATTCACTACAATTTGCCACTGGCCACGCGCCAATTCTTCAATAGACCAACGGGCGCGAACTTTGACGCTACCACGACCTGTTTCATAAATCTGCGCAATCTCAGCGCCAGAAGAAATAATCTGGCCACCACCCGGGTAATCTGGCCCTGGCATGATCTCCAGAAGCTCTGGGGTTGTCATCTTGGGTGATTTCATCAGCGCAATAGCTGCGCTGGCTACTTCACGTAAATTATGTGACGGAATTTCAGTAGCCATACCCACAGCAATACCAGATGCGCCGTTCAGCAATACAAATGGTAAGCGGGCGGGTAATAATTTGGGCTCTTGAAATGAACCGTCATAGTTCGGCGCGAAATCTACCGTGCCTTCGTCAATCTCACTCAATAATAGACCGGCAATCTTAGTCAGTCGTGCTTCGGTGTATCGCATTGCTGCTGCGCCATCACCATCGCGCGAACCAAAGTTACCTTGACCATCAATCAGCGGATACCGCAGTGAAAAGCTCTGCGCTAAGCGTACCAAAGCATCATAAGCAGATTGGTCGCCATGTGGATGAAATTTACCCAACACATCACCCACCACACGCGCGCTTTTTACTGGTTTAGCATCAGCACGCAAACCCATTTCACTCATAGAAAACAGAATGCGTCGTTGCACTGGCTTTTGACCATCAGAAACATCTGGTAAGGCGCGACCTTTTACTACGCTGATGGCGTAATCTAAATAAGCCCGCTCGGCATACACCGCCAGGGTAAGACTATCGTTGCCGTCTTCGTTTAAATCTACCAACTTGGGATCATGTGGATCTTTTGGACCATCAGTCGACGGTGCTGTAATTTCTTGTGCAATTTCAACGGTATCCGCAAATAAATCAGCCTGCTCTGCTGCAGCAATTTCACCAGGAGTTTTTTTAGTTGTCATTAAATATCCGCCTCCACTTCATTGCCGCGCTCTTCTAACCAGTCTTTGCGCGCTGCTGATTCTGATTTGCCCATCAACATATCCATTGTTTTGATTGTTTCGTCTTCAGTCCAGGTTCCCAAGGTGACTGGAAGCAAGCGACGTGTATCTGGGTTTAAGGTGGTGTCCCATAACTGCTCTGCGCTCATCTCGCCCAAGCCTTTAAAGCGGGAGATTTGCCAGGCAGACTCCTTCACACCATCTTTGCGTAATTTATCTTCAATTGCCTGCAACTCATTAGCATCAAGTGCATAAATCTTTTGGGCTGGTTTTTTACCGCGCGCAGGGGCATCTACCCTAAAGAGCGGTGGGCGAGAGATATAGACATGACCCAAGTCGATAAGTTTTGGGAAATGTTTATAAAACAGGGTTAGCAATAGCACTTGAATATGCGCGCCATCCACGTCCGCATCTGACAGAATGCAGATCTTGCCGTAACGCAAATTGGATAAATCAGGGGCGTCATTAGCGCCGTGTGGATCTACGCCAATAGCTACTGCAATATCGTGCACTTCATTATTGGCAAACAGGCGATCACGCTCTGCTTCCCAAGTATTTAATACCTTACCGCGCAATGGGAGAATAGCTTGGTACTCTTTGTTACGACCCATTTTGGCTGAGCCACCCGCCGAATCACCCTCTACCAAATAAATTTCATTGAGGCTGATATCTTGGCTTTCGCAGTCGGTCAATTTACCAGGCAACACTGCTACGCCAGACGATTTTTTCTTCTCGACTTTTTGACCGGCACGGGTTCGTGCTTGCGCTTGCTTGATGACTAAGTCAGCCAATTTACGACCGTAGTCTACGTGCTCGTTGAGCCAGAGCTCAAGGGCTGACTTTGCATAAGCTGAAACCAAACGCACTGCATCACGTGAATTCAGGCGCTCTTTTATTTGCCCCTGAAATTGTGGATCCAATACTTTGGCAGACAAAATAAATGAGGCGCGGGCAAAGACGTCTTCAGGCATCAGCTTCACACCCTTCGGTTGCAATGCATGCATCTCTATGAAGCCCTTGACTGCGTTAAAGAGACCTTCGCGCAGACCACTCTCATGCGTACCACCAGCCGGGGTTGGAATGAGATTGACATAGCTTTCACGCACAGGCGCGCCATCTTCTGTCCAGGTCACCACCCAAGCAGCGCCCTCGCCTTCAGCAAAGGAGTCATCATCCCCAGTGCCGGTAGCATATTGCTCGCCTTCAAATGGGGGAATCACTTCTGGGCCATGACCTGCTTGTGCAATGGCCTCCGTCAAGTAGCCGCGCAAGCCTTGTGCATATTGCCAAGTTTGGCTTTCACCAGACTTCTCTTGAATCAAGGTTACCTTCACGCCGGGCAGAAGAACTGCTTTCGAACGCAACAAACGAATCAGTTCTGGCATGGGAATGGCAGAACTATCAAAATATTTTCCATCAGGCCAAGCGCGAACACGTGTACCGTGTGACTTATCTTCTTTGCTTGCGGGCTTAGTTTTGAGCTTTTCAATCACCAAGCCGTCAGCGAAGGTCAAGGTAGAAACCTGGCCATCACGCCAAACCGTCACTTCCAGACGTTTAGATAAAGCATTGGTGACCGATACACCCACACCATGAAGACCACCGGAGAAAGCATAAGCACCGCCGGTGCCTTTTTCAAATTTACCGCCGGCATGCAATTGCGTAAAAACGATCTCTACAACAGGTAGTTTTTCAGTTGGATGCATACCCACCGGAATGCCGCGACCATCATCCTCAATACTGACACTGCCATCAGTGTGCATCGTTACGATAATTTGCTTACCAAAGCCGCCTAATGCCTCATCAGAAGCGTTATCCAATACCTCCTGAATAATATGCAGGGGGTTATCGGTGCGGGTGTACATACCAGGCCGTTGACGGACTGGTTCTAGCCCCTTTAGGACCTGAATCGACGATTCACTGTATTCGGATGTTTTACGAGTAGCCATGCGCGCAAATTGTAGTCATGTCTGAGCCGAAACCGGAACTTTTCCCAAATTAACCCCTCGTTCATGCCAAAATCAGCCTATGGGAGCACTTAGCCACATTCGCGTTTTAGACCTCAGCAGAGTGCTGGCAGGCCCATGGTGTAGCCAAAACTTAGCTGATTTGGGGGCAGAAGTGATTAAAGTAGAGCGCCCTGGCGTCGGAGACGATACCCGGCATTGGGGCCCGCCATTCGTGAAAGATGCCCAAGGCCAAGATACGGCAGAATCGACTTATTTTGTCTGCATCAACCGCAATAAACGCTCCATTACAGTCAATTTAAGCAAGCCAGAGGGTCAAGAGATCATTCGGCAATTGGTTTTAGAGTCCGATGTCCTCATTGAGAACTACAAAGTGGATGATTTGGCAAAATATGGACTTGACTACGCCAGTTTGCGCCAAATCAAGCCCAATTTGATCTATTGCTCGATTACAGGCTTCGGACAAACTGGTCCATACGCCCATCGTCCTGGGTATGACTACATTGTTCAGGGCATGGGTGGTTTTATGAGTGTTACCGGGGAGGCGGACGGGTTCCCAGGAGGCAGTCCTCAAAAAGCGGGGGTGGCCATCGCCGACTTATTTACTGGGATGTACGCGAGCAGCGCTATTTTGGCTGCAGTCATCCATCGAGATAGAACAGGCGAAGGTCAAATGATCGACATGGCTCTACTTGATACCCAAGTGGCCATGATGGCCAATGTAGCAAGCGCCTATCTCAGTACCAATGAGGTGCCACGACGCTGGGGCAACACCTCACCCATTGTCGTTCCTTACCAGACCTTTCCAACATCAGATGGCTGGATGATTGTGGCTGTGGGCAATGACAGTCAATTTAGACATTTTGTAAAAGTGGGTGGCGAGGATCATTTAGCTGACAATCCTCGTTTTTCCGAAAACCCATTGCGCGTTCAACACCGCACAGAGCTAGTGCCATTGCTAGAGGCAATGACGCGGAAAAAAACCAAGGCGCAGTGGATCTCCTTACTGGATGAACATGGAGTTCCCTGTGGACCGATCAATAATATGAAAGAAGTATTTGCCAATGAACAAGTTCAGGCGCGCAAATTAGCCATCAGCGTTCCTCACGATACCGCTGGCACCATGAAATTAGTAGCGAGCCCAATACGGATGTCAGCTACCCCGACAGAAATTCGGACAGCGCCACCAACCCTGGGTCAGCATACCGATGAAATTTTGCGAGAATACTTAAAACTTGATAGCAGTGCAATCGAAGCACTTCACAAGCATGGCGTGGTTTAAACACCCCCCCAATCATGAATACATCCACACAATCCAATCGTTTATCCCTAGCTCAAGTGCTGATCTTTGGTGGCCTGATGGTCACCCTGTCCATGGGCATTCGTCATGGCTTTGGCCTATTTAATCTTCCCATTACGATGGCCAATGGCTGGGGACGTGAAACCTTTGCCCTTACGATTGCCCTGCAAAATCTGATCTGGGGGGCATTCCAACCAATTACTGGTGCGCTGGCTGATCGCTACGGGGCTCTCAAGATCATGGTAATGGGCGGCATTCTTTATGCACTCGGTTTAGCAGGCATGGCTCTATCTACCGACGTCCTGAACTTTACCGTTGCTGGGGGCCTGTTCATTGGCTTAGCTCAAACTGCGACAACTTATAGCGTGGTGTATGGCGTATTGGGTCGAAATGTCTCCGCCCAAAAACGGGTCTGGGCGATGGGTATTACTGCGGCGGCAGGGTCTTTTGGTCAGTTCCTAATGATTCCAACTGAACAAGGATTAATTAGCAGCTTTGGCGCACAAAATGCATTAATGCTCTTGGCCCTTATGGCAAGCATGATGATTCCGGTGGCGTTCATGTTGCGCGAAAAAGAATTTACGCATGTACATCATGCTGAGGATCAAACCATCGCAGAAGCACTTAAAGAAGCACTCAAAAATTCCAGCTTTCAATTGCTCGCTTTTGGTTATTTTGTCTGTGGTTTCCAGGTGGTATTTATTGCGGTCCACTTGGCACCCTATCTCAAAGATCTCTCTAGTATTTATCCGAGTGTTGGCGCACCATCCGTTGCTACAAGTGCGCTAGCACTAATTGGTTTATTTAATATCTTTGGAACATACGGAGCAGGTATATTAGGCCAACGCATTCCAAAGCGCTATTTACTCGCGGGCATTTACTTGAGTAGATCCATTGTAATCATTGCGTTTATAAGTCTTCCACTATCACCAATGACAACCTATGTTTTTGCATCTCTCATGGGATTTTTGTGGTTAGCTACCATTCCATTAACAAATGGCATCGTGGCGCAAATCTTTGGGGTCAAGCACCTATCCATGCTATCTGGTTTGGTTTTCTTCTCGCATCAAATGGGTAGTTTTTGTGGCGCTTATTTTGGCGGCTATTTATTTGATAAAACCGGCTCCTACACCATTGTCTGGCAAATATCGATTGCCTTGGGCGTCATTGGATTCCTGGTGAACCTACCAATTAAAGAGAGAGCCGTGACAAGAATGCATAAAACAGCGGTCGCCTAAGTTCATTAGTACAATCATCCAAAATCTTAAAGAGCACCATGACTAGAGCATTATTTATCCAGCAGAAAAAGAAAGCCCCCTTTTTGCAATGGGCAACAGCAAGCTTAGTGCTATTGATACTGGCTGCAGTCTTTGCAAGCTACTATGCTCCCGATATGATGTACGCCATGACCAGTCAGCTAATGACGATGTGTGGCTGGCAGTAAGCTAAATCTATCGCTTATTGAGATACAAACTCGCCGTAGCACAATGGATAGTGCACATGCCTCCTAAGCGTGGGATACAGGTTCGATTCCTGTCGGCGGGACCAAACCGTAAATCAAAACTAAATGCATGTACCCCCCCGGTAATGCGCTAACAGACTCAGTTCTGTGCGTGTGCTGTATTGAGATATTGAATGAAGTTCTCACTAATAAATGGTTTCGCATTTGTGAAACTAGAAGCACTAACAACGCCACCAAAAAAACAAATTAAGCCAAATAGGCACCAGTAAATAATCTTTTTCATACTCACCACCCTTTTGAAATGAGCGCACGCCCGCTTACCGATTTATAAAGGCGGTGTATTAACAAAATATTGACCTTGGTCAATAAAAAGGCTCCACTAGAACTAAAGAACTATGGATGTCATTTTGTTAAGAAAAAAGCCCCTGCATCCACTGCAAGGGCTTTTTAGGTGTCTAAAACTATCCTAAACGTTTACTATGCAATTTGTTGCTTAGCCTTTAGTGATTTTCGCAGTAGACATCAACTGTTGAATCGCTTTTTGCTTTTCAGCTTGCACCATCATGCTCGCGATACCTTGCTTGACTTCATCATACGGTGGCACCTTGAATGGGCGGATGTCATTTACTTTTAGAACTACCCAACCATAATCTGTTTTTATAGGGGTGCTATCTACTTTACCTTTACCGGTAGTGAGGAGCGCATCACCAATGGCTGGCAACAACTTACCTGGTAATGACCAGTTCATCTGACCGCCTTGAGCTCCGCCCTGCTTATCCAGTGATTTTTCTTTGGCCAAGGTGGCAAAGTCAGTACCCATGTTTGCACTGGCAATCACTTCCTTCGCTTCAGCTTCTGTGCCCACAACAATATCTGAGAAAAGATATTCATTTGCATTTTTAGGCTCTTTACTTAAGGCAACCAACTTATCGTACTCACCTTTAACATCTGCTTCAGAAATAGGATGAGACTTCATGTATTGGGCAAACCAAATATCAACTATGGCTGTTTGCTGCGCCATGCGGATACGAAATTCGTTATCAGGTTGAGTCGCCAGGCCTTTTTTCTTGACATCTTGCATGACCGCTTCACGGAAGACTAAATCCTCAAGTACGCCCTGTCTTAATTGCGCATTATCAGTTGCACCACGTGCTACCTCAGCTTTCACCATCTCGTCTACTTGACGCTGATAGATTTTGGTTCCATTGACTGTCACAACAGCTTGACTGCCAGATTGTGAGTAGCTATTGATGGAATAAAGGGAGCTCACCGCTACAAGCGCTAATGCAATATTTCTTAACTTCATTGGAATCCTTTGTTAGTGGGTTATTAGAATGATAACGAATTAGTATTGAATATCTCGCACACCGGTATCCTGCATGACCTTTTGAAAGTCAGGTGAAGCCAAAATAATCTTTTTGGCTGCAGCTCTGAGGCGGTCAACCGCCTCAGGCGGCAGACTGAAGGACGTGGGTAGGTTGTTTAGGTACTCATATTCTTGCTTATCTTTCAGCATCTTGAACGAAACATCCACTACATACAGGTCAATATCCGGCGTGTTGACGATTTTCTCGAGTTGCGGGTTTTTGTTGTGAGCAAACAACTTAGAGTTCCGCAGGATACTCATACTCTTCCAGCGTGCTTGAGTATCTTTCAAAGATTCGATTTCTTCATAGGAGTAATGATCAATGGGTACGCCAGTTGCCTTAAGTAGGAGTTCAATACTCCCCGGCCCATTTTCTGATTGATTCCAATCAGTCTTGGGCGAAGAAAGTGAATTGACTACCACCACCACAATGCGTTTTACATAATCTAAGGGTGTAGGTAATCCCGCAAGTCGCATCGCTTCAAGACCCTCTAAAGACTCCAGAACCCCACGAATACCTAAATTATCCGAGACCCCGCCATCGACCAAATGAATGTAGGGATTATCTTTGCCATCATGGTAGTAATCCATCTCCTGCATCTGCTTAATTAAACGTGCCGCAGGTCTTGGGGCGGTAGCCTCATTCACAAATGGATCAATATAACCAGGGCGCTTATAGACGCAGCTACCGCCGTAGTTATTCATCGTCACTGGTGAGAGTACCAAGGGAACTGCAGATGAAGCTGCTGCAGCCCTGGAAAGATTCATTGGCCCAACTGTTGAACAAAGGTTGTCATAAAACAATTGGGTAAAGGCAAATCCAGCGCCGGTCGATATATCCGTGGCTGTGGTGAGAATAAAGGGGCCACCGCTCTTTTGTAAATCATCAAATGTTGCCCCATGAAACAGGATTTCATCATAGTACTGAGCAGCTAATTCGGATCTCCCCCAGCCTGTGGATGCAAGGTCACCCCAATTGAAGGGGTTCATTACCCGTCCAACGATTTCGCCTTGAACATCGCGCTTTAAAAAATCAGACTCGTAGGTATCAAATAACTTTTCACCATAAAGACCATAAGCAAGTGCAGTAAAGCTACCGCCCGATACGCCAGAAATCAGGTCGACCTCATCTAATGCGCGAACCCGTTTTCCTTGTTTATTTGTGAACTGAATATCGCGCAGCGTTTCAAGAACTCCGTATGAAAATGCTGCCGCTCTCGTACCACCACCTGAAAAAGCCAAGACAACTAAAGTATCGGGAGTCTTTTCTTTCGAATATTCAGTAGAGTTCTTATATCGATATCCTTTATTGAGATCTACAGCGGCAATAGGTGGATTCACGGGCCTAGTGGCGCAACCGCCCAATACAGCTAGTAATAGGCAGCAAATAAAGGGATTTACTATACTTTTCATGCAAATTTTCAGAGCAATGGCAGGCAAGCAAACTTCCGAAGGAAAGTGCTTAGATTTGATAACTATACTCATTTGCTCATACAAACAAATGGCAAGCGCACCAATGTGGTGTACGCTCAATTTTTCGGCGTGCGCCTTTCCTTGGCCACCATCGATGCAGTGACATCAGCGCTTGCCGCATTTCCCCAGCTGGTTCTTGCATAATTTACGAGCTCTGCAATTTCAACATCAGTGAGTTTCGAGCTAAATTCAGGCATAGCAATGTAATTATTTTGCGCAATTACCCCATTTAAAACGACTTTTATGATGTTTCCTGGATTGGGAGCAATCACCGCAGGATTGCCAGCTAAAGGGGGAATAACCCCCTGAACACCCCTACCTGATGATTGGTGGCAGCCGCTGCAATTATCAATATAGAGGCGGGCCCCCTCTAATTTATGCAAATCAATCTTTTTATTACCACCATACAAACTGGAATTGGCAGGCAAGGTTTTTAGATAAGTTGCCATTGCCAGAAGATCGTCGTCGGTGAGATGGCTGGTACTGTTATGTACTACCTCAGCCATTGGACCCAATGCAGTCGTTTTTCCAGGATATGCTCCCGTTTTGAGATAAGTTGCAATATCGGATGCTGACCACGCACCCAAGCCAGTTGTGATGTTGGAAGTGAGATTCAAGGCAAACCAGCCATCAATTAGGGCGCCAGTAAATGCTTTCGATTGTTTAATTCCACCCAAGACATCCCGGGGTGAATGACAGTCACTGCAGTGACCTAGGCCCTCAACTAAATAGGCACCCCTATTCCAGCTGGCACTTTTACTGGTATCGGGCTGATAAAAACCAGGTGTAAAAAAGAGTTCACGCCAAAAAAACATCGATTTGCGAATATTGAACGGAAAATCCAAATGATTGACAGACACTGCATTGCTAACAGCAGGAATAGTTTGGATATAGGCATAAATGGCATTGACATCCTCCCTGCTCACCTTAGTGCCCGCCACAAATGGCATAGCAGGAAATAAATCTTGGTCGTGCTTATTGACACCATCGTGGATAGCTCGGAAAAAATCTTCTTCCGACCAAGAGCCGATGCCTGTCTGCACATCTGGGGTGATATTGGGTGTTAAGAGATAGCCAAAAGGGGTTTTCATCTTCAGGCCACCTGCAAATGGCTTGCCTGATGGCCCCGTATGGCAAGAAATGCAATCCCCAGCCGTTGCTAAATATTGACCGCGCTCCACTTGCGTCTGAGTGCCTGCAAAAGCAGCAGGGATTAAAAATAAGAGGGGTAAAAAATAAAGGGTGCGGATCAATTTCATTTATTTACTGGAGAGATGCCTTGCCAAGGCCAACGCCCATCAATTTCAAGAGCCAATGACCAGCTCAAGAAACAACGAATTAATACAATAGCTCCTAAGACGGCGACGCTAGTTAATGTTGGACTAATAGCAACCGTACGAATAATATCGCCAGACACTAGAACCTCAAGGCCTAGTATCAAAGCACGAATAATTTGAATGCGGAATGATTTGTAGGCCAAATCAAAATCCTGGCCAAACATAGCTCGAGCAAAACCAATTAAACCCCAAACTACGCCAATCGAGACAATAGCAACTCCCAGCACATCCATGCAATCACTGACAATTTGTATAGCTTCAATTAAGTTCATGGAAAGCCAGCGCTCTATATTTAATAATATGAAATCTATCGTAACTTACTGCCAACGCAAGGTAAATGCTGCTGACAAAAAGTATCTAGCCTCTTCTACAAAAAGAGTTTAAAAACTGCATTTGCAAGCTTCCTGGGGCAATTGGATTCCAGAGTAGATCTTTTGCTGGAACGCTGGTTTTTGGCCCTAGCGCATCCTTATCCCGATACAGTTCAAAAGCGCCAAGCGCAAAGTCCTGGGTCTCGCATCCAAAAAACTGTGTTTCAGTTTTGGACTGATATTGAATTTTCTGGCGATTGATTTCTGCAGTCTGCATTGTGGGGTAATTAGTGAAAACACTCACTGCATAATGCACTTCATCGATTCTTTTAATACTCAAAGTGGAATAGGTAATGACAACCCCCTTTTGAGCGGGGTCCTTATATGTCAGCCACTCTGCATGCGCAATAACGCTCCAAAAAAATAGTGAGGCAATCAAAAGACGTAGTGAAGATTTCATAAGAGGCATGATACTTGGGGATCTATGTCAAGAAATTTTTATGAACACTACTTTAGTGCTAGCACACATTTTAAGAATTTTGCCTTGCAACAGAAATTTCTTTTTATGTTGTAAAACTTATCCACAGATTGTGTGGATAAATACTGAAAAGTTTTCGTAAGTCACCGATTTGTATAGAGACACCTGGCTTGCTTAAAAAATAAGCAGAAATTATTGATGTTTAAAAATGTAAAACTTGCTTGACTTTGGTCAAGGAATCTCGACTTATCTCTTACACTTCGTCTATGCATAATTTGAACACTAGCACCATTGCCGCTCTTGAAGAGATGCTTCAAAACATAGCGCGCACGCCCCCAGCCGATTTCTTACCTATTCATTTTCAAGGCGGGATGCATGCGCAAGCAAATGGCGAGGTCATTGGCCACATAAATCCTGAGTTTTCTCATTTTTTGCAGAAATCCCTCAAAAAAGAGCCGATTGCCAACGTTCGAATTGACTCTCATCATCTCACCATAGCAGCAGCCCCTCCAAGTGACTTGAGTCGCAGTTGGACAGAATTAGCCCAAAGAATGCGAGCAGGCGGCTTTATTCCAGGGTGGCGAAATGAGAACTTCTCTTGGATCGATCAAAATGGTCATGCCTACTTTCACCTGGAAAGGGCTGCTTTTCGCACCTTTGGCTTGCGCAGCACGGCTACTCACATCAATGGTTTTACCGCTACCGGCACTCTATGGCTAGGTCGTCGCAGTCAAAATAAGGCTACAGACCCAGGGCTTTTGGATAATTTGGCTGCCGGCGGCATTTCTGCTGATGAAACCCCCTGGGTTTGCGCTCGCCGCGAACTTTGGGAGGAAGCTGGTGTTCCCCAGCAAATATCTGAGCATATTCAACCGGTTGGACGCATGCATATGCGTCGGATTAGTAGCGAGCGCGGGTTTCATGATGAGCAGCTCTATATATATGACCTCAAGCTCACTGAAAACTTCGTCCCCACCAACCATGATGGAGAGGTCAGTAGTTTTATTGAGATATCCATATCAGAGGCAGCGGCACGCATTTTGGCTGATGAATTTACCAAGGACGCCGGGTTTGTCACGGCTGATTTCATTTTGCGCAATGCAAAATAAAGCCAAACGTCTTTTATTGCTTCATCTCCCCATCAATCTCTTGATGTTGATCATCCATGAAAGTGCTTTTTCGTGGTTAAATCAAGGTTAAGGATGAAACAGGGGTGCCCTCCAAAGCTGATTTAGCCAAGAGGCGCTGAGAAAGACCCTAGAACCCGATCCAGGTAATGCTGGCGTGGGGAGTTACATCAGACCGACACCCGGTTTCGTCCATCTACAAACAGTCAGGAGATGGACATGAGCAATACATCAAAAACGAAAACAGCAATTCCAAGTATTCAAAGCCTTGAAAAAGACTTTGGCCAAAAATTTGCCTATCCGGCCTCTACAAAAACGTATCTTCAAGGTTCACGCCCGGATATCAAAGCACCGATTCGTATGATTGAGCAGCAACCCACTCGCGTAGGCGAGCAGTTAGTTGCTAATCCGCCGGTACCTGTGTATGACACATCTGGCCCATACAGCGATCCAGACATCCTGATTAACCTTGAAAAAGGTTTGCCCAAGCTACGCAAAGAATGGATTGAACAGCGCAATAACACTGAACTGCTCAGTGGCCCATCTTCAGAGTATGGTGTTGCACGTTCCCAAGATCCACAAACTGCCAATTTGAGATTTGCCCATATTGCCGCTCCTCGCGTTGCAAAAGCAGGCAAGAATGTTAGCCAAATGTATTACGCACGCCAAGGCATTGTTACTCCTGAAATGGAATATGTGGCTTTGCGCGAATCCATGGGTCTTGAACAACTTCGCAAGAATCCAGAATATAAGCAGCTCCTCAAACAACATCCTGGCAAAAGCTATGGTGCAAATCTTCCAGAAATTGTGACCGGTGAATTTGTAAGGCAAGAAATTGCAGCGGGCCGCGCGATTATTCCAGCGAACATTAATCACCCAGAGTTAGAGCCAATGATTATTGGCCGCAACTTCCGCGTCAAGATTAATGGCAACTTAGGCAATTCAGCAGTGACCTCTTCTATTAATGAAGAAGTTGAAAAGATGGTGTGGTCTATTCGTTGGGGTGCAGACACCATTATGGATTTATCTACCGGGAAACATATTCATGAGACTCGTGAGTGGATTATTCGTAACTCCCCAGTACCCATTGGAACAGTACCCATCTATCAAGCGCTGGATAAGACCGGTGGTATTGCAGAAGACCTCACCTGGGAAATGTTCCGCGACACATTAGTGGAGCAGGCAGAGCAAGGTGTTGATTACTTCACCATTCATGCAGGTGTTCTGTTACGTTATGTACCACTGACTGCTGATCGCATCACTGGCATTGTTTCACGTGGTGGTTCTATCATGGCTAAATGGTGTCTTGCTCATCACAAAGAAAACTTCTTATATACAAAGTTTGATGAGATCTGCGAAATCATGAAGGCGTATGACGTGTCCTTTAGTCTTGGTGATGGCTTACGTCCAGGTTGCATTGCCGACTCCAATGATGCTGCCCAATTCGGTGAACTGCATACCCTAGGTGAACTCACTGCTAAAGCATGGAAGCATGATGTGCAAGTCATGATTGAGGGTCCTGGTCACGTTCCAATGCAACGCATTGAGGAGAATATGACTGAAGAGCTCAAGCACTGCCTGGAAGCGCCCTTCTACACTCTCGGACCATTGATTACTGATATTGCGCCTGGCTACGATCACATCACCAGCGGCATCGGTGCAGCACAAATTGGTTGGTATGGCACAGCGATGCTTTGCTATGTCACCCCCAAAGAGCATCTCGGTTTGCCAGACAAAGAAGATGTCCGCGAGGGGATTATTACTTACAAGATTGCCGCTCATGGTGCTGACTTGGCAAAAGGCTTACCTGGTGCCCAGGTTCGCGACAATGCCCTATCTAAAGCCCGCTTCGAGTTCCGCTGGGAGGATCAATTTAACCTCGGTTTAGATCCTGAGCGCGCTCGTGAATATCATGACGCAACTTTGCCAGCAGAGGGCGCCAAAATCGCCCACTTCTGCTCAATGTGTGGACCGAAGTTCTGCTCGATGAAGATCACCCAGGAAGTGCGTGACTATGCTGCCTCTTTGGATGCCGATGGCAATCCCAAGGTCATTCCGATTGCAGTTGAGGCGGTCCAAGGCATGGAAGAAAAATCGATTGAGTTTCGTCAACGCGGTAGTGAAATCTATCAATAAGAAACCAGAATGAGCAAGACTTTTGCCAACAGTCAATATGCAGTAGTCGGCGCCGGGCTCATCGGCCGACTACTTGCTGTTGCCTTGGCAAAGCGCGGCGCTCAAGTTGAGATATATGAACAAGGCGCAGCTGATGCATTGCAATCGCCCGCAAGAATTGCTGCCGCCATGTTGGCCCCGTTAGCAGAATCAGCCATTACCGAAGATAACGTGGTGCGGATGGGTGTGCATAGCTTGTCACGCTGGCCAACGCTTTTAAGCGAACTCAGTTCTCCGGTATTTTTTCAGCAAAATGGCACTTTAATTTTGTGGCATCGCCAAGATGCCAGCGATGCCGAGCGTTTTATTAAACACTTAGAGCGCAATAGTGCTAATAATGAAATGCTCAGTAACCCAGAGAAAGTGGACGGCGAACGCTTAAGAAGTCTAGATCCGAGTATTGGCGAGCGCTTTCATCAGGCTCTATATCTACCTAATGAAGGCCAGCTGGATAACCGCCAACTACTCAGTGCCTTGGCAACAGAATTAGACATATTAAAAGTTCGTTGTCACTGGAACAGCCCTGCCGATCCAGAACTGCTGCGTGAACAAAATAAATATGACTGGGTCATTGACTGTCGCGGGTTGGGCGCTAAAGCAGCATGGGGCCAAAATGCGAAGAATGCTAATAGCAATCCATTGCGTGGCATTCGGGGTGAAGTCATTCGCTTACATGCACCAGAAGTCAAGCTACAAAGACCAACGCGCCTCATTCATCCGCGCTATCCGATTTATATTGCACCAAAAGAAAATGATGTCTATGTAGTGGGTGCCACCGAAATTGAATCGGAAGATCTATCTGAGATGAGTTTACGCTCAGCCATGGAATTACTCAGTGCAATCTATACCGTTCATAGCGGTTTCGCTGAAGCGCGTATTTTAGAGATGGCGACTCAATGTCGCCCTACTCTCAAGGACAACTTACCAGAAATTCGCATTTCACAGCCCGGCCTGATGTTAATTAATGGCTTGTATCGTCATGGTTTTATGATCTCTCCAGCAATCTTAGATTGCGCCCTCGAGATCTTGGAGCATGGTGTCAGCACAACAGCAAGCACACTAAATCTGCGTGTGACCAAGTCAACTGCACTGAGTTCAGCAAAAGGGGATGCCCTATGCGCATAGTCATCAATCAACTCCCTTACGAAGTGGAGAACTCAAGCAAAGTGAGTGATGCCTTGCGTCTGATTAATGCCAAACCTCCCTATGCTGTAGCAGTGAATTTACAGTTCGTACCTAAAAGCCGATATACAGAGCACGGTCTGCATGAAAACGATCATATCGAAGTGATTGCTCCTGTTACCGGCGGTTAATTTTTATTCAAACTAATTGCAATGACTGCACCTCTACCTAATCACTTTCCTCAAGCCGATGTATTAACGCTTTACGGAGAGCAATTCTCCAGCCGGCTGCTATTGGGTACCTCACGCTATCCCTCTCCACAGATTTTGGAGAACGCAGTCCTGGCATCTAATCCCGGCATGATCACGGTGAGTTTGCGTAGACAAGGAACGAGCACTACCGAATCCCATAGTGGATTTTGGGATCTGCTGAAGAAAATGCAGGTTCCCGTCTTACCCAATACGGCAGGTTGTCATAGCCCACAAGAAGTCATTACTACTGCACAGATGGCGCGCGAGGTATTTGAAACCGATTGGATTAAGTTAGAGCTCATTGGTGATGACTACACACTCCAACCCGATACCTTAAGGTTAGTGGAAACCGCTCAATCCTTAATTAAGGATGGCTTTAAGGTATTGCCTTATTGCACTGAAGATCTCATCTTATGCCAGCGCCTGGTTGATGTTGGCTGTCAGGCTGTAATGCCATGGGCAGCACCCATTGGCACCGGCCAGGGCCCCCTTAATCCATTTGCCATGAAATTACTGCGTGAGCGCCTGAACGTTCCCTTGCTGGTTGATGCTGGGCTCGGGCTGCCATCACATGCTTGCACCGTTATGGAATGGGGTTTTGATGGGGTTTTACTAAATACTGCCGTTGCCTTAGCCGATAACCCAGTGGCTATGGCCACAGCATTTGCGAAGGCTGTAGAGGCTGGCCGTACCGCCTACCTCTCGGGGGCAATGCCTGCCCAAGAATCCGCCCAAGCCAGCACCCCACTTGTGGGGACCCCTTTTTGGCACCAGTCCTAATCAATAGCAAAGAGTGAAATGAGTTTAGTACGCGACCTAGCGGATCAAATTGTGGCAGCCCACCGTATGGAGGATTTGTGCCTGCCGATTCCTACATTCAGCATCAACAATCCGCCACCCCAGATTGATAATGAACATGCTGCTGACCACTATGAATTAGCTGGTACGGTAGCAGCCATTGAAATGGGCTTTATTGAGAGTGATGCGAAAGTCTTAGGCAAGGCATTGTCGCGCATGGTGCATCAAGATGGTGGGTTTAATCCATTTAAGTGGCCCAACCGCCCAGAACACTTTGATCTTCTGCCCTGGATTCGAAATATAAATCCCAAGGCGTATCCATCTTGCCCAAAGAGACTGGGCTTATATGCGGTCATGCCCGATGCAGATTGGGTTAAGCGCATGGTCGATGCTGAAGTTCCCACAGTCCAATTACGCTATAAGGGTAGCGATCTTGCCCAAGCCCAAAAACAGATTACTGAATCGGTAGCTGCTGTTAAGGGCAGCAAAACCCTATTATTTATTAATGATTTTTGGCAAGAAGCCATTGAAGCTGGTGCATATGGTGTTCACCTTGGTCAAGAAGATATTGAAACCGCCGATCTCGATGCAATTCGATCGGCCGGCTTACGGCTTGGCTTAAGTACCCATGGATATGCAGAGATGGCCTACGTTGATCAGTTCTGCCCTAGCTATATAGCAATGGGCGCTGTCTTTCCAACGCAACTAAAACAAATGCCAACAGCGCCACAAGGCCTCGGCCGCTTATATAAATATGCCCAGCTGATGAGCAACTACCCCCTGGTAGCGATTGGTGGAATTGACGAGACGAGTATTCATGCAGTGGCACAGAGCGGTGTTGGCTCAGTAGCTGTCGTTCGAGCAATTACCCAATCAGCCAATCCACAAGCGGCTGTTAAACGGCTTAAAGAATTAATGGAAAGCTAGACTTAGTCTCAACCATACGAATCAAGAGTATTCTGTGTCATCTATGGTGTGAACCCCAAGTAAAGGGGATGCTATCTCGCACTCACTACCCACTATTGAAGCATTAAGGAAATAAGAATGACTAAGCTCAAATCAAAACCGATTCTCAAGCGAGCCGCTCACATACTCTCCCAGGAGTTTTCCACACCCAAGGACATTGCCTGGGCCTGGGTTACCCTACTATTGTCACAAGAGGAAGAAACGCGTGGCAGTGAAGCCAAGCGTTACAGCCGTATTGCGGAATTTGAGGCGTGGATCTTAGAGTTGAATTTGCCTAGCAATCCAAAAAATACAGACTTCATCACAGTCAGTCCAGAGGCGGTCAAAAATGCGGCGCGCAATGTATTTGAATGGCCGCACGACTACATCTTTGATGAACCAGCTAAAGCAAAACATCCTGACTCAAAAGTGATTCATAAAGAAGCGATTACCCAAGTTATTCTCGATGCCATCAAAGATGCCAACGGCTCAAATGATCGCTCAATCCTAATGGCAATCCTGGAAGGCTATGCAAAGGAAGGCAAAGAGCCTTTTGCCAACATCACCACAGAAGGTATTGAGTGGCGAGGCAGCAATTGGTCTGAAGGTGACAAATACATGCTTCTGACAGATAAGAGCTTAAATAACCGCCTTACTAACCTGCGCAAAAAGGGCATCATTTAAATCACCGCATTGCCGCTGGGCTGAAAAGCAAAAAGGCCTAGATTTCTCTAGGCCTTTCACTTATTTGGCTCCTCGACCTGGGCTCGAACCAGGGACCTACGGATTAACAGTCCGGCGCTCTACCGACTGAGCTATCGAGGAATAAGCGAATATTATAGCAAAATGAAAACGACTTCCCCTACTTCTATACAGATCCCCAAAGTACTGACCATTGCAGGGTCTGATAGCGGTGGTGGCGCGGGTGTTCAGGCAGATCTCAAAGTGATCACATCCCTGGGTGGCTATGGCCTATCGGTCGTCACAGCCATCACAGCCCAAAATACTCTGGGCGTTACGCGAATCCAGGATATCGATCTGGATGTCATAGAAGCTCAAATAGACGCCGTCCTTCTGGATATTGGCGCTGATATTGTCAAAATCGGAATGTTAGCCAGCCCAGAAATTGTTCACACGGTAGCAATTGCTTTGCGTCGCCATGGAATGAAGAAGATTGTCTTGGATCCCGTTTTGCGAGCCACATCTGGAGCGAGCTTGGGTGGTGACGATACTGCCCAAGCCATGATGAAGGAGCTCTTTCCAATCGCCAGCATCATTACGCCGAACCTAGACGAGGCCTCACTTTTATTGGGCCGCGATTTAAACTCTCCAAATGACTTTAAATTAGCCGCACAAGAACTGTTGGAGATGGGTCCACAAGCAGTCCTCATTAAAGGCGGGCATCTGGATGCAACGCATACACAAATAACTGATTACTTAATGTGGCGCAGCATCGACGATAATCTAGAAGTAGTCCTCTCAAAAGAATTCAAACATGATCGAATTACTACCGCTAATACGCATGGAACGGGTTGCTCTCTCGCATCTGCAATTGCCACCTACCTAGCGGATGGCCATGAACTCACGCATGCGGTAGCCAAAGCAATTTCTTATGTTGAGGCAGGTCTAGAAGCCGGTAAATTTTTGAGCATTGGTGAAGGACCGGGACCTTTGTGGCACATGTTTGAGTTTTACCCCACCTCCCTACCCTTGGAAAAATAAGGCGGCACTCTCAATTGATGATTGAGCTATTAGTGTGCGCCTTTACCAGATGCAAATGGTGGTTTCGCAAACCAAATCAATGGCATGAGCAGCACCAATATGACGGCAGCCAGCAGCATCAGTTGGTTGGTTGAAAGCATATACGCCTGAGAGTTAACCAAATAATCCATATAGGCATTTTTTTGCATCTCAGTAAAGCCCAATTGCAGCGCTTTTTGTGAAAATTCGCTGTAGGCTGGGTTAGCCAATTGAACGTGCTCGGTGAGGTTGGCATGATGACGAATCGCATTATCTTGCCAAAGGGTCGTAGATACTGCGGTACCCACACTGGCGCCAACATTTCGTAAGAAATTAGAGATGCCAGAGCCTGAGGCAATTTGATGGCCCTTAAGCTGTGACATCGAGATGGCTGACATCGGCATAAAGAAACCAGCAATACCTACACCCATAATGACACGTGCCAGCATCAAGGTCTTCTCATCGACGCCAGTTGTAAAGTTTGCCGCCATCCAGCAACCAATCGCCATGGCTGAAAACCCAACGCTGGCAATAATACGCGCATCCACGCGATGAATATTAGCGCCAAATAAGGGTCCACAAAATAGAGCCAAGACACCTGTAATGGCCATCACCTTACCGGCATTAAACGCCGTATAGCCCAATTGTGTTTGCAACCACAAGGGGCCAATCACAATGTAGATATAAAAAGCAAAAGATCCTAGGCCTAAGCATATGGCGGACATGCGAAAGTTAATTAACTTAAATAAACGCAGGTCAACAATAGGGTGTCTCTCTCCGAGCTCCCATAAGACAAAAGAGATCCAAGAAATACTGGATACGATTGCTAAAAAAGTAATGAATGGAGAAGAAAGCCAATCTAACTCACTACCCTTATCAAGCGCAATCTGCATGGATGAGACAGCTGCAACTAGCAAAGCAATGCCTACAATATCAATCTTCTCTTTGGAGGGCTCTGGCTTTGGTGCGCCCATGAGCCAATAGACTAAATAGGCGCTCAATATTCCGAAAGGTAAATTAATATAAAAAGCCCAGCGCCAGACTAAATTATCAGTCAGCCAACCACCAATTAAAGGCCCTAGAACCGGCGCAACCACCGTAGTAGTGGCCCATATTCCTAAGGCCATCCCTCGTTTATTGGGAGGAAAGGATTTCATGAGCAAGGCTTGCGAAAGCGGAATCATTGACGCCCCAACTACGCCCTGCAAAATACGCGCCACAATTAAAAACTGAAAGCTTGGTGAGATTCCGCACAGCATCGATGCAAGTGTAAAGAGCATCGTTGCAAATAAGAACTGGCGAACCTCACCGATACGTTTAGAAAGAAAACCGGTTAAAGGCAAAAAGATTGCTTCACTTACTGCATATGACGTAATGACCCAAGTACCCTGCGTTGGACTCACTGCAAAGTCGCCCGCAATAGTTGGTAATGCCACGTTTGCAATCGACATATCTAACACATTCATGAAGGAGCCTAATGCCAAGGCTAAGGTGCCCAGCACTAATTTATAACCGTGCAAAGGCTCCAGCTGATGATTGGCTGACATATATTTACTTATTTTTTGCTGTGTGGATGTATCAGTGATTCAATATGCTTTTGCGCTTCATCAAATTGCTTCTGATAAATGCTTGTCTCGCTAATTGGGCCACCCTCCATCGCCTGCAAAGGTAATCCAGCAGTATTGCTGGTGTCAACCGTTGTATACATCGATAGGCCAATATGCAATGGATAGTCTTTTAGATCCTTCGGGTCTAAGGCGATACGGACTGGTAGGCGTTGAACCACTTTGACCCAATTACCAGTCGCATTTTGAGGAGGCAACAAAGCCAATGTGGATCCAGTTCCTGGAGCAAAGCCCATTACAGTCCCGTGGTATTCAATCTTGGAGCCGTAAACATCAGATTCTAATTTTGCACTCTGCCCTACGCGAATATTTTTTAGTTGGTCTTCTTTAAAATTGGCATCCACCCAAATCTCATGATTTTCTACAATCAGTGTTAATTCGGTGCCGGGAGCAACCCTTTGCCCAACTTGGGCGTAGCGCTTTGCCACAACGCCAGCTAGTGGACTTTGTACATTAGTGCGCAATACATTGACATAAGCTTGACGAGCATTCGCAATGGCTTTTAATAATGCCAAGTGGCTATGCTCAAGCTCTTCTTTTGAAACCGCTGCATCACCCTCGAGCGCGCTACGTTTCTGGTAATCCGAATACGCATTGAGCAAATCTATATCGGCTTTCTCCGAAGCTATTTTGACCTCAGTTGGATCAATTTTAAAAAGGGTCTGACCCTCTTTTACCGATTGCGTTTCGGAAATGTTCACCGAAGCAATAGCTCCCTCAATCTGGGACACCACTTGGACCTGAGAGCCGCTGACGTAAGCATCATCGGTCGACTCAGAGTTGCGGCCAAAAATGAGCCAATAGAGTAAACCAATCGCAACGACTGCAAGCAAAATAGCTGCAAAGATCTTAAATGCTTTTGGTCGATTAAACGTTGAATTTTCTGAAGCGTTTTCCATAAAGATTTCTTTATATGAAGTGTTAATCTGATTTTTTAGAATGTTGTAAATAGGATCCGCCTAACGCCTGCACCAAGACAACATTGGCAGTAAGCATTTTGGCTTTAGCATCAGCAAAATTTTGGCCCTGAGCTAGATAGGATTGTTCCGTAGTTAATACTGCTTCTTGCGAGCTAATGCCTACCTTTGCACGCTGACGAGCAATCTCATAATTTGATTTTGCACTTTGAAAGGTGGTCTTATAGCTCTCAAAATTAGCCTGACTACTTCTCATGGAGCCAACACCATCAGCGACATCTCGTAAGGCCTGCACCAACTGCTCTTGATAATTAGCAATCGCCTGATTGCGGGCAGATTCCTTGCCCGTAATATTTGCTGCTATTGCGCCACCATCGAATATAGGCAGGCTAATTGCAGGTCCAATACTGAATTGCTGGCTTCTACTGTTAAAGAGCTGAGAAATACCAAACGATTGGACGCCAATAAAACCAGCCAGGTTGACATCGGGCAAATACTCTAGCTTAGCTCCATCTAATTGAAGTTTCGCTACATCTATTTGACTAAGCAGGGCCTGTAAATCAGGCCTTCTTTCAAGTAAGTTAGAGGGAATCACCTCAGGTAAACCAAGTCCCACGACCTTAAGCGTTGGGGCATTTAGAGTCTCACCCCATGACGGACCCTCTTGAACCAAAGCAGCCAGTTGATGTTGCAACATCTTCACACCTAAATTAGCCTGACTTAAGTTGGCCTCTGCAGTTTCAAATTCGACTTGGCGCTGATTTACTTGAATTGCATCCGCCAAGCCAGTACGCTGTTTATCGCGTGCTATTTGATAGAGGGATTTTTTTAAGTCTGCATCTCGGGTAAATAAGGCCCGGGCCTGAGTCATGCGATCGTAATCGAGATAAATTCTAGCAATCGTTGTAGCGAGTAGTAACTGGGAGGCTCGATAATTTGCTTGAGCAGCAATGACTTGATTCTTGGCTGCATCGAAATACTTTTTCTGCTTACCCCATATGTCGATTGACCAATTTAGTGAAGCGCTGGCCAATCCATAACCCGTATAGACCGGCATGCCCGGCACAAAAATATAGTTCTGCGAAAGCTGCTCACGATCAAGCTGACCACTTACACCAATTTGGGGCAAGAAAGCCGCTTTCTCAGTGTCAAGCATAGCTTGCGCAGCAACAATCCTTGCGCCTGAAGTCTCCAGGCTTGGTGAATTCTTAAGCCCCAAGGAGATCAGCCGATTTAACTGTGGATCTCCAAACGCTTTCCACCACTCATCGCTAATTTGGCTGGCTTTCGTATCTAATTGCGGCTCCAGTTGCTCAAGCGGCTTAATCGCCTGTTCAGGCAAGCTATCCCTTGGAAAAAGAGCGCAAGAAGATAACAGCAGAGCAAAACCAATGATCAAAATATTTCGCATATTCTTACTTATTGAATGAATCATGAAAGATCCTTTAATTGCAACGCATTGTTCTTTTCAATTCTCAGCAAGAAATCTTTGAATTGATCAAACTCAGCATGCGTAAAGCCCATCAATGAGCGATTGAGTAGTCCACATAGGCGCTCAGGAATGCGTTTAGCAAGCTTAGATCCCGACTGAGTGAGAGACAAATGAAACACACGCTTATCTGAATCAGACTGTATTTTTTTAATCAACTCCATTGATTCAAGCTTATGAATCATGCGTACGGTTGCAGCAGCATGAATTCCAAGTAGCTGTGAAATGGATGAAATGGTTGGCTCTTCATTGTGAGCAACCATCATTAATACACTCATCTGAGCAGCAGTAACGCCCAAGTCAGACAAGCTGATATCTGCAATACGCTGATAAACCGATTTGTTTCTCAGCATAAGGTAAACCAAACTACCATGTGGCGTGTAGCTTTCTGGTTTATAGAATTGCGGCTCTGTGAGAGGCATATTGATTCAATTAGTTGACTAGTCAAGTAATTCTAGTGGATTCTGATATTTTCTGCAGAAGGCTTATGAAGCCTGCCTAAAAGACTAAAACTGCGCTTTATCTATTTTTATCAGTCACTTACAATGACCTGATGAGCTCAAGCCCCCCAAAACCCAGCAAAATTAGCCTATTTAAAGCAAGTGCGGAAGCGGAGGCAAAGAAAGCTTTTTATCTGACACTGTACCTAGCCTCTTGGTTTTGCGCCCTCGCCTTTTTAGCGCTTACTACTATGCATAAGGATCCAATACCACTAGAAGTATTTGGCTTGGCATTCATCAAGGCCGGAATTTGTGCCAAGTTTATGTTGATCGGTCAGGCGATTTACCCAATCGTAATTAATAAGAGCAAAGGCATTTTCAATGTGCTCTTCAAAAAATCAATAACTTATCTCGTCATCGTGATTGCGCTGAGCTTTGTAGAAGCGGGAGTTGAAGGACTCTTTCATGGCGAAAGTTTTATTAGCTCCCTAAATAACTTTGGTCATGGTTATCCACTCCATATTCTTGCCCTATCGATTGTTTATTGGCTCATTATTTGGCCTTACTTGATTTTCATCGGCCTTAAAAAGGCGCTTGGAGCAAGCGAAACCTCTGAAATTCTATTTGGCAGCCCGTCAAAATAAGTGGCGTCCGGCTTCAGAAAAAACCAAGTAGCTGTGAGCACACTATTCCAAGTTTGTGTTTGGTGGACATTAGCTCTATATTATGGCGCGACGTTCGGGCAAGAAATTGAGGCGCGCGCATACTCTAACGCGCCTATTGGCCTTAATTTTGCTAGCGCTGGAATAGCCCAAGCTTCTAGCGGCTCCTATACCCTCACCAGCGAAGTTACTAGTTTTACCCATATTCTGGATATCAACGGACAGTCCGGAAAAATAAGTCTCATTATTCCCTATGCTGAATTAACGGGATCTAAAAACGTTAATAGTCAAACTATCAATGCCTCTGCGAACGGATTTTCAGACCCTGTTCTCAAGGCCTCCATCAATTTATATGGTGCCCCCGCTCTCGATAGTGAAGAATTCAAAAGCTATCAACAGGATTTAATTGTCGGCGCCAGTCTCAATGCCTCCATTCCATGGGGTAGTTATAGCAATCAACAACTGATTAATGTCGGTGCTAATCGCTGGTTTATTCAACCAGGGGTTGGTGCATCACAGGCGATTGGGCCCTGGCGGCTTGAATTAGAAGGTGCGGCAACTATTTTTACCAGCAATACGAGTTATATTGGTAGCAATACATTCTCAGAAAACCCGATTTACTCCACTCAAACGCATGTCATTTATTATTTTCCATCCACCGCATGGTTATCAATTGACACCACCTACTTTATTGGCGGCCAAGCTTTTGTAAATGGCACCCCAATCAATGGCTCACAAGAAAATTGGCGCTTCGGCAGCACCTTCTCCTACCCAATCGATAAGCACAATGCGATTCGCTTATCAGCTAGCACAGGTATTTCATCTAGAACAAACAATAGCTTTGATTTGTTAGGCCTATCCTGGCAGTATCGCTGGGGGCCTGGTTTATAGGATCCAGATCAATCATCACATCAAAAGAGAATGTAATTTATCTAAAAAAAGTTCTTGGCCGTGATGAACTTTTTTCTGCCAGTCCGTTCCAGCATGTTCATTTGCATCATCAGTGATGTACTTAAAAGATTTCCATGGTACGTTAAATTGATGGGCGACAGCTGCAATTGCAAATAATTCCATATCAACTACATCAATTTGTTTGTCATTCAGCCACGGATCATGAGCAGTAACAAAACTATCACCCGTTCCACAGCAATACTGGCCGCCCAATGAATAGTGTTCATGCGGATGATCACAAAATGGCGTTTTTCCACGGGGCGCTAAAGGTTCGGTCAGCATATCGCGCTGGATGACTTTACCAATCTCAATCAACCCAAATAGCTTCGTATTTACTTTGCCAGCAGTCCCAAAATTAATGATATGAGCTGGCTCAAACTGCGTAATGGCTTTGACGCTCGCAATTGCTGCATTGATCTTACCGATCCCACAGTAAATCACTTCGACGTTTCTCGGAAGTGCATCACGCTTGAGCTCAGACTCTAATGCGGTAATAATGAGTAATTGTGTTTTCATATTCTATAAGCATGAATTTAATTGATTATCTACCGGTAGTGCCAGATTTTCCGAAGCCCGGGATATTTTTTAGAGACATTTCGCCATTATTAGCAAACTCCATCGCCTTTCAGCATGCGATTGATCAAATGAGTTTACTGGCACTGGAATTTGAATTTAGTCATATTTTGGGTATTGAATCGCGTGGTTTTATTTTTGCGAGCGCCCTAGCCTACCGCAACCAAAAAGGTTTAGCTCTCGCTAGAAAGCCAAATAAGTTACCCCAGGCGAGCCATCGGCAATCATTTGGCCTTGAGTATGGCAATGATTCATTGGAACTTCAACAGGCTGCTCTTCCGGCGGATGCAAAAGTCTTAATCATTGATGACGTACTAGCCACCGGAGGAACCATCGTAGCAGCAAAGAAATTACTTGAAAGTGCTGGATTTAGGATTGCTGGCGCACTCTCTTTACTAGAAATCCGCTTTCTAAATGGTTTGCAGTTACTTAATCAACATCAAATTGAACATAAGACAGTGCTGACCGTCTAAATATTTAAGCTAAAAAGTTAAATGAAGTTTTTTGTAGTCTTTAATAACTTCATGGCGCCCCAGCCAACTGCTAGCGCCTTGCTCGCAATCTTGGGTTTGTAATGGGCAAGCAAAGCAAAGGTGCCTGTCCAAAGGATAGGAGTATTTTTAATAAATGAAATTGCGCCAATACCCTTATCAGCCCATGCCAGCGGCTTTTCAAGAGGCTCAAAATGGATAGCAAGTTGCACACGTTCATGTGCGGCCTGCATCTGGAGCTCATTCCGACGCCCCTCCAAAGCTCTGAGCTGCTGAGCCATCATTTAGAAAGCGCCTTACGATCTTTGTCCAACTCAGCAATGGTTGCCTCGAATAATTTAGGCATGGTTTTGAGAGAGCGCAGCACAATCAAAGAAAAAATCAGCCCAATACTGAGGAAGCCGCCAGTCAGTAGACCTAAAGCTAACATCCGATTACTTTCCCAGCTATAAATCACAATAAACAAAGCCAGCATTACTAAACCAAAAAATAGAAAGAAAAGGCTAAAGAGAATCAACACCAGGATGCTAATAAATTTGCTACGAGCAATTTGTACGTCTGTTGAAAGTAGCTCTAACCGTGTCTGCGCTATTGAGGCTGCAGTAGAAAATAGGCCCTTGAGAGATGCCAGCAAATTTTCCTGAGACATAAATTCCTAGCGTCGACTAATGAAAAGACCAATTAACAAACCTAGGCCGGCCGCAACGCCAATTGCCTCCCATGGATTGCGATGCACAAAATCATCCGTGCCCTCAGCAAGCTCTTTTACCTTCTCAGTGATTGGCCCTTGAGCCGTAGATAAGGATTCTTTGGCGCTTGCAAGAGATTCGAGGGCTTTACCTCGAATAGCGCTAATTGGCCCATCAGAATGGGAAGCAGTAGCCAATATTAGAGCCTCTACGTCAGTCATCAGGGCTTTAAAGTCACCGACCAATTGATCTGTGCTTGATGCTGCGGTCCCATGCTCAATATGGTGTGATGAAGCTTTGGTAGACATACCTATCCTTCAAAAATATGACGGCAAATGGTTGCAAGTGATTAACACTTCTATTCTAAGCAATTCTGCTCTCATTTCCTAATAATAAAACTGTCATACCGGCATTACCTTCCTTAAAGTGTTTCAGGTGACTTTTTAAGCTGGGACGCCTTCTCAATAAACGATGGTATGCCTCACCGCCAAATGCAACTTGTTCACCGAAGTAATACTCGTCAACGCGATCTGAGAAATAGTTATTTTCTAGGGCCTGATGGACTCCAGACTTGATTCTTCCGCCCTCACCGCTAGATCCATAGCCATGAATCAGGATGATCGCTTTTATTCCCACCTCACTTGCACGACGCAAATAGTGCGTAAGACGATCAACGGCCTCCTCTACGGTTGGACTGCCTTGCTTTAAATTAAATACTGCCGTGTCCTCATGCAACAGTGGTAGAAGATTGCTATTGCAATATGGGCAAGAGCCAACCATAGGGCGAGGGTTGCCACATTCAGGACACTCAAAAGCGCTGGTCACTAGGATTCAACCCCACAAGAAATAAATTGCAAAAATATTAAGAGCAATATTTCTTTTCTAATACGCTAGCGTTGCTTGATGCATCATCCACCATTTTATTTAAAGCCTTGCGTGCTTCATCTCTATTCTCCTGCACTTTAAGACTTGTATTAATCAGGCTATTCACATCCTTACGAATGGAGGTATTTCCATAACGTAACTCCTTCAGAGTGGATACGGCTTCAGCTGAAATTTTGCACTGCTGATCGAGCATCTCAGATGAATCGGTGCTTGTATTGGCATACGCTATTGCAACAACTGATATTGAAATAGCAGCAAGTATTGTCTTTTTCATTCTGTTTTCCTTAATTTGTGACCACATGTTGGGCAACAACCTAAATCTTGCGCTCGAACTTTTCGGAGAGCGGCATACACACTTGACTCTGAAATTTCCATTTTTCTAGCAGCTTGAGCCGCAGTCATGCCCTTGCCCACCCACTCTAGCGCTTGGTGGGTTTTTGGTATCAATCGTTTCATATCTCCCCTTTCTTTTATTACTATACCACTGAAGTTGTGAAGTTGTGAACTTTAGTAAAAATATTTATTAGCAGAGATATGGGATAAGAAAAAAGAAAAAACCCCTGCGAGAGGGGCTTCTATGACGCTAGGAAGGCTCGGTGGTCAGCGGGTGGTGCCAAAGCACATGAATTGGACGTCACCAAATTCAATAGAATTCAGATTGGAGGGTGCTGCAATGCGGGTATCGACAATTTGCAAGGTGCCGCCCTGCTCTTTGCACAATAAAGTTGCTTCTTGGATTTGCATATTCATGGGGATTGACCCCAAGGACCAAGGCGTAGAACCCTCAACACTGGATGTAATATCTTCAGGATTATTGGTCTGTTCAGCCTCAATATCAGCGCAAGCTGTTAAAAAAACAGTGCAGGCCAAGGGAATGAGGTAACTTTTCATAATCGCTGTGTATCACTTTCTAGGTTTATTTTACGCCCCTTAGCGAATAAAAAACCACCCTAAGGTGGTTATTAAGTTGGCTGATTATCAAAAAATATCCTTGAAAAACTCAAGTCCAAAGATTTCTTTGAGATGTGTGATTTGATAACCAACCCCCTATCTTTCAGAAGATTTTTTACGATCCCCCTGTCGTACGTGAAATCCCTCATCACATCTTGCTTCATATCGTAGATTGGCCAATGAGCTTGTCCATCCACACTGGGATTACCAGTTTTTGCAAATGCCGCCCAGCTTTGAGTAATTTTTCAGACATTGCTTGATCTTGCGGACTATTTTTACCCATGCTTGGATACCAATATGTAGACCAAATACCCTTCTTTAGATCAGCAGTGGCATGCGCAATTAAACCGCATTGATCTGCCCCAGATTCAGGCTGAGAAGGGGTTTGCGGCATGAGAGCCAGGCTGCCGAAGACATAAGGAATTTCAAAGGTATGCGCGGCACCCGGATGAGAGACCCGAATGTTTTTGCTCAGGTAATCAAAATAATAGGCATAAGCAGGGGCAATGCCTTTCATGCTGCCAGCCAACATCTTGGTACTAGCGCGATAAATCATATCCCCTTGGATATCAGAGGACAAAATACAGCGATCCTTTACTTTTGCATACAGCTTGGCAATAGTTTTTGGGTCTTCATGCAGCTTTTTCAGGAGAACATAGACGGGAGGTTGGCCGGGGACTAAAAAACTAGAATCCCAAGAATTGGTGCCAATAATAAATGGAACTTGAGCCTGTTTATGCGCGGCGAATAGTGGCGGCGGATCTCCAGGAATGATTTGACAATCCACAAATGAGCTACCAAATTCGCCCTTATAGAAGGCGCTGGGATCCAAAACTAATCATGGAGTTTTCAAAAGCGCCTTGCAGGGTGCCTGTTTGAATCTAAACAATCGGTTTTTGCTGATCAGCGTAGACAGTGATGGCAAATACACTGAGGGCTAGAAAAATAGGAATCATTTTCTTCATTGAATTTCTCCACAAGGAATTAATTGCTACCAAACTGATTAGGGCCATCTGTGCCCTTTCGAATTAACAAATAAATAAAGTAAAAGACGCCGATGATTGTGAAATTAACCAACCACCACCAACCCGATTTATCAGAATCGTGCAAGCGGCGAATCATGACTGATGCGGAAGGTATCGTAATGAGAAACAAGCTAATAGCCTGTGTAATCCAAAAAGCGTTGGTGTAAACAACGGAACCATTAACAGGATCAATCATCATATAAGGCTGCTGCATCGCCATTGATACCGCAAACTGAATGATCTCGCCCAAAATAACAGCATACAAAAAGAAGTACCAGTATTCACTGCGAGAGGCTCTACCCTTAAAGCTTGCATACTTGAAATAACAGCTTGCAATGGATTCTTTTATGTTCATCAATGTCTCTGATATTAATAATTTGCAACCTTGATTGTGAGAAACAAAGCCGCACCGCCAGAATTCATCGTTGGACCCGACCCGATGCCACTACTGTTAGTGTACTTGTTAACGCAGTATGGTTGAGCGCTAATGGCTGCAGCGCTGCAGTTACCATTGGCGTTGGTCTGTGTATATGCCAAGTTAGCAGACCACATACTGGCAAATTTTTTTTCAATACCAAGCTTCCAGTCGACATAGCTAGCAACAGAATAATTGGCAACGTACTGGTATCCAGCGTGGGCTATTAAACTCCACCCTCCGTCAGCCCAAGTCCATGAAGACATAGGGAAATTACCAGTCAGATTCGTATAAGCAGAGCCTGCAGTGGAGGCGCCTGTGGGACTGAGCATACTTTCAAAATTGGTAAATGCAATATTTTGTTGGACGGAAAACGGGCCGCGCTGAACAGCAAAAAATACAGCCCCGTTATGCACCATCCCAGAAGACATTCCAGTTTTAAAAGGACTAAATACGTAGTTGGATACATTGCTACCTGGATAAATGATCCCATAAATTCCAGTATTGATATGGTACTCATCAAGCTGCTGAGCCCAACCTCCAAAGAGATCTGTTTCTAAAAGCGCTCCGGGATAACCGGCCCCCGAAGAGACGGTAGAGTTCCAATTGCCGACATAAAAGTGGTTGGGGAGCATCAACCCAACTCCGCCCTGCACTGCCGGCATTCCAAAAGTTTGGGTCAGGCCACGCGATCGGTAGTCTGAGACTACATCCATATCCCATTGAAATTGATAGGGAGTTTGCGCTGCATTGAATTTCTTGCTGTGATCGCTATCAGTTTGAGCGTATGTATTTAGGCCAATTAGCATAGAAACCAAGCATAGTATGTGACGAATACGAATATAGCTATTGTTCATTACTGATGATAGGAATGGGGATCTAGTCGATGCATTTCAGACTCAATGACAGTCTCGAGTTCTTGCTGGAGCTCTACCTCGTTCTTGCCCGCAACCTCAATAACCGAACCTATCGATACTGTAATCACTCCAGGGCGTTTTAAGATTGAGTTCCTAGGCCAAAATCGCCCTGAATTTTGAGCGACCGGCAATATATTGGTTTGTGTAGCTAATGCTAGGCGCACGCCACCCTTACGATAGGGGCTAAAACTCCCAGCGCGGGTACGAGTTCCTTCGGGGTAAATCGCAATCCACTTACCCTCTGCCAGTTGCAGCTTGCCTTGACTAGCCACCAAAACTCGCGCCTTTTCTGCATCGCCGCGATTGATATGAATCATCTTTAAGGAAGCCAATGCCCAACCAAAGAATGGCAAATAAAGTAATTCTCTTTTAAAGACAAAACACAAGGGTTTTGGAAAGATTGAGGGATAAGCAATGGTTTCCCATGCAGATTGATGCTTACCCAGAATGATCAGGGGGGTCTTTTCATCTTTGGGAATATTTTCTAAGCCCTGAACTCGATATTCAATACCGCAGAGCTTTGCTAGCACCCATAAAGTGGTTTTACTCCAAAAGACACCTATCTGGTAGCGAGCACTGGTACTAGAAAAGGGAATCATGATGACTACGATGCTTGCGCACAGCGTTACATAGGCAAAAAGAAAGAGGTAAAAAAGGAGCGAACGAAGCCAGAGAATCAGAATAGTCATCAGCCAACCAGAAATGGGAACTTGCTGAAGATTTTAGCCTAGCAACCTTTGCTTGGCCGCATTAAACTCGCGCTCAATTGTGTCAACAATCTGTGCAACACTAGGAGCATCCTCAATCAGCCCGACTCCTTGGCCCGCACCCCAAATATCTTTCCAAGCCTTCGCACCCGAGCCATCTTTACCGGCCTGGGATAGCTTTGCAAAAGCTTGAGCATCTCCAGGCTCTAAATTACTGGGATCTAAGCCAGCATTAATGATGCTCTGCTTAATATAGTTCCCATGAATGCCAGTGAAATGATCCGTATAAATAATATCAGCAGCTTGCGCCTTCACAATGGCCTCTTTATATGGCTCGCTTGCATGCGCTTCTTTACTTGCGATGAAGCGAGTGCCCATATAGGCGAAATCAGCCCCCATCGCCAAAGCGCCTAGTACTGCATCACCGGTTGATATCGCCCCAGATAAAATAATTGGACCTGGGTACATGGCACGTACTTCGCCCACTAAAGCAAAAGGCGATAGATTGCCGGCATGACCTCCCGCTCCAGCAGCTACCAGTATTAACCCATCCACACCAGCTTCAAGTGCTTTCTCAGCATGACGAATACTAATCACATCGTGCAAAACAATTCCACCATAACTATGAACGGCATCAATAATTTCTTTAACCGGTGCACGCAGGCTAGTAATGTAGATGGGAACCTGATGTTGTACACAGACACGTACATCATGCTCAAGGCGTGTATTAGAAATATGAACGATTTGATTGACTGCCAGAGGACCAACGGCCCTGCCCGGATGTGCGGCAGAATGTCTTGCGAGCTCCTCTTTAATATTACTCAACCACTCATCTAGAAGCTCTGGTGGTCGGGCATTGAGAGCCGGAAATGAACCTACGATCCCCGCTTTACATTGGGCGAGAACCAATTCTGGATAGCTGACTGTAAACATTGGCGCAGCAATGATGGGTAATCTTAGTCCTTGCAATGCTTTAGGTATTCTTGAGGCGCTCATTTATTTCTCAATTCTCTGCGTAGGATTTTTCCAACGTTTGTTTTTGGTAAATCAGCCCTAAATTCAATGAATCGAGGGCGTTTATAGTTTGTAAGATTTTCTTTACAGAACGCCATGATAGCTTCCTCTGTTAATGAAGCATCCTGTTTCACAATGAACGCCTTAACGGCTTCGCCTGAATCCTCATCAGGCACACCAATGACTGCACATTCCAGCACTCCAGGAATGAGAGATAGAACCTCTTCCACTTCATTTGGATAGACGTTAAATCCAGAAACCAGAACCATATCTTTTTTACGGTCGACAATCTTAGTTAGGCCGTCGGGATTCATGATGCCGATATCGCCTGATTTAAAGAAGCCATCGGGCGTCATAACATTCTTGGTTTCCTCGGGCTTGTTCCAGTAACCGGCCATTACCTGAGGCCCCCGAATACAAATCTCACCAGGAGTACCAAAAGGTACTTCGATGCCGTCATCGCCTAAGATCACTACTTCGGTACTTGGTACCGGGAAGCCAATATAGCCAGTAAAGCTCTCAATCAAAGCAGAGTTGACGCAGGCAACTGGTGATGTTTCTGAAAGGCCATAGCCTTCGGCAATGGGAGCGCCAGTCATTTCTTGCCAGTGATCTGCAACTATCTTTTGCATTGCCATACCGCCGCCAATAGTTGCCAAAATATTAGGGAACTTCACTGTGGCAAATTCAGGTTTATGCATCAGCGCATTAAATAAAGTATTTACTCCGGGGAAGATATTGATATTTGGATGCTTCTTCAATAGCTTTATGAATCCATCAAAATCACGTGGATTAGGAACCAAAACTAACAGACCACCTTTGCGCATTCCCAATACGGAACAGGCTGTTAAAGCAAAGATGTGGTACATCGGTAACGCACATAAGAAGACTAATTGATCTACTTTTTTACGCCTCAATCCCGGCTCAAGCCATAACTCTGTCTGAATGACGTTAGATAGAATATTGCTGTGCAAAAGAATGGCACCTTTAGATAAGCCTGTAGTACCCCCCGTGTATTGCAAAAAGGCAATATCATTTAACGAAGTATTCGGCTTATTCCATAGATGTCGACTACCCTCGCTCAGAGCACCATTAAAAGTAATGTGCCCAGGTAAATCCCATTCAGGAACTAGCTTCTTCACATTGCGGACAACAAAGTTCACTACCGCACCTTTTAAGCCAATCATCTCACCGAGTGAAGTGACGATTGTCTTTTTCAGGGGAACATTCGCAGATATGTGCTGGTAAACATGTGCAAAGTTTTCCAAGATAATGAGAGCAGAAGCTCCGCTATCTTTAAGCTGATACTCCAATTCGCGTGCGGTGTAGAGTGGGTTGACATTGACCACCACAAACCCAGCACGGAGAATACCAATCATCGCAATCTGAAATTGCAATACGTTTGGCAACATAATGGCTACACGAGATCCCGGCTCTAAACCCAAAGTCTGTAGATAAGCCGCAAAATGTTGGGAGTGCTGATCAAGATCTCGATAAGTTAAAAACTTATCTAAATACTCACATGCACGTCTATTTGGGTAGCGCTCAAAGGATTCCTCAAACATATCCAGCAAAGAAGAGTAGCCTGAAATATCCACTTCATGAGGAACGCCCTCAGGATAATGTTTTAACCAAGGTTTTGAGGGGTTGACCATGAAGTTATTTCCAGTCTCGATATATTTTTATTTATAGTTAGATTGCTAAATCTGTATGACACATTCTAATCACGACAACAATAAATCCAAAGAAAAAGCCCTCTGCAATGAGAGGGCTTTTATTGAACATCTACAACATTAGAAGCGATAGCCTACACCAACCAAAATATCAGTACCATTGCCACTCAAGGTCATACCATTCAGTACAGTTCCGTTAGTCAAGGTTGCTGTTAAATTTTTATTTCCATAAGAGCCATAGTTCACCTCACCAAATGCATATAAATGCTCAGTAAACATCTGCTTATAACCCAAGCCTAAGGTCCAACCAGTTAGGTTGGTGCTTTGGTAAGCGAGCGTTGGACCTGATAGACCAATGGTTGCACCAGTGTAACCAAGTTTTGCATAAGCTAAACGTTCTTTATCAATGGCATAACCAGGGGTAATGGTGATGCTATAAAGATTTTTAACGTTGTAAGTAGCAGTAGTGCTTCCACCGGGTACATTTGCAGGGGATCCAACCGATGCACCAGCTGGGCTTGAAATAGTTGTTGGGGCCAAGCTTAATTGCCCAGTTGCACCTGAACTTGCACCAGGATAGTAAGAGGCTCCTAACCCTAAGATCCAAGTTTCATTGATGCCAAAGTTGTAACCTGCTGATAGCGATGCAGTTGCAGTATTCACATTGTTCACGTTGCTAGCGGATGCTGACTGAGTAACTGTTGCAGGATAACCATATGCAGTCAAAGGTGCGCCAGTAAGAGGTGAGTTACCAGTTGAGCTTACCGCTGAACCACTACCGATTTTTGGCACAAACATTCCATAACCAACGCCCACTTGTCCATAGGTACCTTCCCATGCGTTTACTTTAACTGATTGTGCATTTGCACTAGCTGCAAACACGCCCATCATCGCTAATGCCAAGGCGCTAATTTTTACTGTTTTCATATGTCTTCCTGTGTTAATTTTTTTAATGATTCACAACAACTTCACAAATCTTAATTACCTTTAAGTAAATATGTATCTCGGGTTTTCCCTCTATTTATTTTGCAGTGCATCAATTTGGTTAGCTCTGTAGATAGGAATCTTTATTTAATGGGTCTAGAAACTGGTTTCGAGAATGAATTAATGATGTAATATAAACGAACGATCGTATTATTTTTACAACAAATTGCGTAAATTGAAATGACCATACAAGAATCTACAGATTTACAGCGAGAAATAATGGAGCCTAAAAAAGGGGCCCTGACAAAGAACTCCATTATTGAAGCGGCTCTTGCGATCGCCAGTAAATCAGGGCTTGAAGGCTTAACCATTGGCAATATTGCAGAAGCGGTCAATATGAGTAAAAGCGGTGTCTTTGCTCACTTTGGCTCCAGGGAAGAGCTACAAGTTGCTGTAGTGAGGGAGTATTACCAACGGTTTCAAGGTTTAGTCTTTATCCCCGCACTACTGAAGCCCAAAGGCTTGCCTCGCTTAAATCAAATGATCCAACTATGGCTCAAGATGAGTATTGGCGATGACAGTTCTAGCTGCTTCTTTATTGCTGGGGCTGTTGAGTTTGATGACCAACCTGGCATCGTCCGCGATGAGTTGGTACGTAGCGTAGAGGATTGGCGCTCTGCTATCCGCAGGGCAATTAAAGAATCTATCGCTGCTGGTCACCTGAAGAAATCTCTGAATGTAGAGGCCCTGCTCTTTCAACTTTACAGTATTGTTCTTGGGGTTCATCACGATTCTCGTTTCTTAGATAACCCCAAATGCTTGGTAACCGCAAACAAGTTAATTAAAGAAATTTTGAGTAGCAATAAATCAAATTAAAAAACCCAATCAACAAATCTCTTCAACACCTCAATAGATAGAAGAACATCATGCCCCAATATAACCCCCCTCTTCGTGATATTCAATTTGTGATTCATGAACTCCTCGGCGCTGATAAAGAATTTGCTGCCTTACCTGCTTACCAGGAGGTTGATAAAGACACTATCAATCAAATTATTGAAGAGGCTGGCAAGTTTGCTAGTGAGATCGCCTTTCCATTGAATCAAATTGGTGACAAGGAGGGCTGCACTCGCCACGAAGACGGCTCTGTTACTACGCCTACTGGCTTCAAACAAGCCTATCAACAATATGTCGCTGGCGGTTGGCCTGCATTGTCATGTGATCCTGAATATGGCGGCCAAGGATTGCCGCAGTTACTTAATACCGTTCTATATGAAACGCTCAACTCCGCAAATCAATCTTGGACGATGTATCCGGGCCTATCGCATGGAGCCTATGAATGCCTTCATGCCCATGGTACTGATGAGCAGAAGAAACTGTATCTTGAAAAACTCGTTTCTGGCCAATGGACAGGAACGATGTGTTTAACGGAACCTCATTGCGGCACGGATCTTGGTTTACTCAAAACAAAAGCTGAGCCTCAAGCAGATGGCACTTATGCCATCAATGGAACCAAGATCTTTATTTCTAGCGGAGATCATGATCTCGCAGAAAATATTGTTCATTTAGTGTTGGCGCGCTTACCGGACTCTCCAATTGGAAGCAAAGGCATCTCTTTATTTGCAGTACCTAAATTTCATGTGGGAGCTGATGGTGCTATTGGCAAAGCAAATGCAGTGTCTTGCGGCTCCTTAGAGCACAAGATGGGTATTCATGGGAATGCCACCTGCGTTATGAACTTTGATGGCGCTATTGGTACATTGGTTGGAGAGCCGCATAAAGGTCTAAACGCCATGTTCGTCATGATGAATGCGGCTCGTCTTGGCGTAGGTATGCAAAGTCTTGGCTTAACAGAGGTGGCATATCAGAACTCTGCCGCTTATGCCAAAGAGCGTTTACAAATGCGTAGCTTAACTGGGGCTAAGGCACCCGAAAAGGCGGCTGATCCGATTATTGTTCATCCGGATGTTCGTAGAATGTTGCTCACCCAAAGAGCTTACGCAGAAGCTGGTAGAGCCTTCTCTTACTGGGTGGCCCTCATGATTGATAAAGAACTTAATCATCCTGATGAAAAAGTTCGTAAAGAAACAGGTGAGATGGTAGCCCTACTCACCCCAATCATTAAAGCCTTCTTAACCGATAACGCATTTACTGCAACAAACGAAGGCATGCAGGTATTTGGTGGTCATGGCTATATTGCTGAATGGGGTATGGAGCAATATGTTCGTGATGCTCGTATCAATATGATTTATGAGGGCACCAACACCATTCAATCTCTTGATCTCTTGGGTAGAAAAGTTCTTGGAGATATGGGCAAGAAGCTTACCAAGTTTGGCAAAATCATCGAACAGTTCATCGAAGATGAAGGTGTGCGCAAGGAAATGCAGGAGTTTATTGATCCACTTTCAGATATTGCTGTTAAGGTTGAAAAACTCACCAAAGAAATTGGCATGAAAGCCATGATGAACCACGAGGAAGTGGGTGCTGCTGCAGTTCCCTACTTACGCGTTGTGGGCCATTTGATTTATTCCTATCTATTTGCCCGCATGGCAAAAATTGCCTTAGCCAATAAATCGAGTAACGATCCTTTTTATCAAGCGAAGTTGGCCACAGCTCGCTTTTACTTTGACAAATTACTTCCTGAAACAGCGATGTTAATTCGTCAGGCACGCGCTGGCTCTAAATCATTAATGTCAATGCCTGCTGATTTTTTCTGAAAGACTGAACATGAGTGATAACAAGATTATTAAAAAAGTAGCCATTCTAGGTGCTGGCGTCATGGGTGCTCAGATTGCTGCGCAGTGCATTAACGTCGGTCTACCAGTAGTTCTGTTTGACTTGCCAAGCAAATCGGATGATGGCAAACCTGTTAACAAGAATGCGATTGCCATGAAAGCAATCGAGAACCTGAAGAAACTGAAACCCGCTCCTCTGGGTTTATCTTCAGAAGCCAATCTAATCACTCCTGCAAATTATGAGGACGACTTAGGCCTCTTGGCAGATTGTGACCTCATTATTGAGGCAATTGCTGAACGTTTAGATTGGAAGCACGCCCTCTATGAGAAAGTAGCTCCACATATTCCGGCGCATGCTCTGTTTGCTACCAATACCTCAGGCCTTCCTATTGGCGAGCTTGCCAAAGGCTTTTCTGGCGACCTGAAGAAGCGCTTCTGTGGTGTGCATTTCTTTAACCCGCCTCGGTATATGCATTTACTCGAACTCATCCCGGCAGCGGATACCGATCCTGCCGTATTAGATGCTCTAGAAACCTTTATGACTTCCACAATGGGCAAAGGGGTTGTACGTGCTAAAGATACGCCAAATTTTATCGGCAATCGTGTTGGTGTTTTCTCTATCCTAGCTGTTTTTGCAGAGGCGCAAAAGTTTGGTCTTGGCTTTGATGAAGTTGATGCCATTACCGGTAGCAAACTTGGACGCGCTAAGTCAGCAACCTTCAGAACCAGCGATGTCGTTGGCTTAGATACCATGGCTCATGTTATTAAGACTATGGAAAATGCATTACAAGGCGATTCCTTTTCTGCTCTGTTTAAAACTCCTGAGGTTGTAAGTCAGCTCATTGCAAAAGGTGCGCTGGGACAGAAAACCAAAGCAGGCTTTTATCGCAAGGACGGGAAGAATGTTCTTGTATTGGATGCTGCCACCGGTGAATACAAACCATCTACTGCAACGATTGAACCACTAATTGAACGCATTCTGAAAAAACCGATTGCAGAACGACTTGAATTGCTACGCGAGACCGATGAACCGCAAGCTCAGTTCTTATGGGCTATCTATCGGGATATCTTCCACTACTGTGCTATTCATCTTGGTGAGATTGCGCAATCTGCTCGAGAAATCGATTTTGCAATGCGTTGGGGTTATGGCTGGAATTTAGGTCCGTTTGAAGATTGGCAAGCCGCTGGATTAACGCAAGTAGCTAATTGGATTAAAGAAGATATCGATGCTGGCAAAACATTAAGCAAAGAACCTTTGCCCGCATGGATCTTTAGTGGGCCAGTTGCGGATAAGCAAGCTTTCCATACTCCTGAAGGTTCATGGTCTGCATCTGAGAATAAATACATCCCCCGCTCTACTTTACCGGTATATCAAAAGCAAGTATTTAGAGCACCACTGTTAGGAGATGGTTCTCCAGATCCTAAAACAGCGGGCACCACTGTTTTTGAAAACACGGACTTCCGAGCTTGGGTAGATGCTAATCAGCCTGAGGTTTTAATTGCCTCATTCCGCTCGAAGATGAATACCTTCAGTCCAGATGTATTAAGTGGTCTACAAAAAGCGGTTGAGATTGCAGAAGCAAACTACGCAGGCTTGGTAATCTGGCAACCAACTTCATTGAAGCTAGGTACACCTGGTGGGCCCTTCTCTGCAGGCGCCAACTTGGAGGCTGCAATGCCCATGGTTATGAAAGGCGGTCCTGCTGGAGTTGAGCCGTTCGTCAAAGAGTTTCAAGACACGATGATGAAAATCAAATACTCCCAAGTGCCTGTAGTTTCAGCGGTCTCTGGCATTGCTTTAGGGGGTGGTTGTGAACTGGTTCTTCAATCTGCACGCAGGGTTGCCGCTATGGAGAGCTATATCGGATTAGTGGAAGTTGGTGTTGGCCTATTGCCTGCTGGTGGCGGACTTAAAGAAGCAGCCATTCGTGCGGCTCAAGGCGTTGCGCTTGCTGGGAACACCAATTATTTGGATTTCACCAAAGCCGCTTTTGAAAATGCTGCAATGGCTAAGGTTTCTTCATCAGCTCAAGAAGCAATGAAGATGGCTTACCTCCAAAAGGGTGACATTATCGTTGCAAACGTCTATGAATTACTGGCTTTGGCACAAGATCAAGTCAAAGCAATGCGCTACTCCGGATACAGACCTCCTATACCAACCTTAATACCGGTTGGTGGCCGTTCTGTTGCCGCCACCGTGATGGGTCAAGTAGTCAATATGCGTGACGGTGGCTTTATCTCTGAACACGATGCGCACATTGCTCAGAAGATCATTCAGATCATTACTGGTGGCGATGTCGATGCAGGAACGCTTGTTACTGAAGAGTGGCTGCTCAAACTGGAGCGCCAGGCATTTGTGGAGCTCATTGGTCACCCTAAATCCATGGAACGGATTATGGGTATTCTCCAAACTGGCAAGCCTGTTAGAAACTAATTTACCGAGATATCACTATGAAAAATATTCAAGACGCATATATCGTTGCTGCCACTCGCAGTGCCGTTGGTAGATCTGGGCGAGGTGCATTAAAAAATACTCGTCCGGATGACTTACTTGGCAACGCCTTGCAACATATTCTGACGCAAGTACCCACCCTAGATCCCAAAGCCATTGAGGATGCCATTATTGGCTGTGCCATGCCAGAAGGTCAACAAGGATTGAATGTGGCCCGCATTGGTTTACTCCTAGGTGGGCTACCAAATACTATTGGCGGTATTACTGTCAACCGTTTCTGCTCGTCTGGGTTAAATGCCATTGCTATGGCAGCTGACCGCATTCGGGTTGGCGAAGCGGATGTGATGATTGCTGGCGGTGTTGAGTCAATGAGTATGGTTCCCATGGGTGGCAACTCTCCATCGATGTCACCAGAAATCTTTATGGCCGATGAAAACATTGGTATTGCTTACGGTATGGGCTTAACCGCCGAGAAAGTTGCGCAACAATGGAAGATCAGTCGCGAAGATCAAGATGCTTTTGCATTTCATTCTCATCAAAAGGCTATGGCCGCACAAGCCGCCGGTGAATTTAACTCTGAAATCTTTCCCGTCAAGGTTGCCCATCGCTCGATGAATCTGGATAAAGGCCAAGTGGATATACAGTGGCGTGAATTTTTGAAAGACGAAGGCCCACGGATCGATACCTCGCTTGAAGGGTTAGCGAAACTCAAATCTCCATTCGCCGCTAGAGGTAGCGTGACCGCTGGCAATAGCTCACAAACCTCTGACGGTGTTGGCGCACTCATCTTAGCCAGTGAAAAAGCGATCAAGACCTTTGGTCTCACTCCTTTAGCGCGCTTTGTTAGCTTTGCCGTTAAGGGTGTTCCACCAGAAATTATGGGCATCGGCCCTAAAGAGGCTATTCCAGCTGCGTTAAAACTGGCTGGACTCAATTTGCAGGATTTGGACTGGATCGAGTTAAACGAAGCGTTTGCAGCCCAGTCTTTAGCGGTCATTCGAGATCTTGGTTTGGATCAAAGCAAAGTCAATCCTTTGGGTAGCGCTATTGCTCTTGGACATCCTTTGGGTGCAACAGGCGCCATCAGAGCTGCAACAGCGATTCATGCGCTACAGAGACGTAATCTTAAACACGCCATGGTGACGATGTGCGTTGGTACCGGTATGGGCGCTGCTGGAATATTTGAGCGTTGCTAATCAGCTTTTATCAAAAATGGGAGACATCAGAATGTTAAAAAAACAAATCATTCTATCGGCCTGCATTCTTGGTCTGATTGCTGGCAATACGTATGCTCAAGCTACCGATCCAGCTATTGGGGTTTGGAAAACAATTGACGATAAAACCAATCAACCGGCTTCCTTAATTAAGATTGAAGAGGCCAATGGGTTTTTACAGGGCACCATCATCAAAACATTCCCAGCCCCAGGCGAAACGCCGCTAGTTTATTGCAATCTGTGCAAAGACGATCGTAAAGATAAGCCTCTTATTGGCATGAAAATTATGAGTGATCTTAAGCAAGATGGGTCGGGTACTTGGTCAGATGGAAAAATCTTAGACCCAAAGAATGGCGAAACCTACAAAGTTAAGGTTGCAACTGAAGATGGCAAAAAGATGGATGTCCGCGGCTATATTGGCATTCCATTATTAGGTCGCACCCAAGTTTGGTACAAAGCTGAGCAGTAATCTACAGATCACTTAAAAAATATGAGCCATCAACCTCTTCCAGAAGTTCTATGCAAACATTTGGCGGATGGTAATTTACCCGTCATTGCAGCCCCACTTTTTATTATCAGTAATCCTAAATTAGTGATTGCCCAGTGCAAAGCGGGTGTGATTGGCTCTATGCCCGCCCTCAATGCCAGACCAGCCGAACAGCTTGAAGAATGGTTGATTGAAATTACTACTGCCTTAGGGGCTTACAACAGAGAACATCCGGAGAAACCAGCTGCACCATTTGCCATCAATCAAATTGTGCACAAGAGCAACGATCGTCTTGAGCATGATATGGCGCTCTGCGTCAAATACAAAGCACCTATCATCATCACCTCTCTCGGTGCACGCGAAGAAATTAATACTGCGGCTCATAGTTATGGCGGCATCGTATTACATGACATCATCAACAATGCCTTTGCTAAGAAAGCGATTGAAAAAGGTGCCGATGGCTTAATTGCAGTTGCAGCTGGCGCTGGTGGACATGCCGGCATTAAAAGTCCCTTTGCATTAATTCAGGAAATTCGGGAATGGTTTAAAGGGCCATTAGTACTGAGTGGCTCTATTGCTACTGGCGGTGCTGTTTTAGCGGCTCAGGCCATAGGTGCTGACTATGCGTATATTGGCTCTGCATTTATTGCCACTGAAGAAGCGCGTGCGAGTGAAGACTATAAGCAAGCAGTGGTTGATTTCAACTCAGATGACATTATTTTGAGCAACCTTTTTACTGGTGTGTCCGGCAATTATTTAGCACCTTCCATCCGCAATGCTGGCTTAGATCCGAATAATCTTCCAGAAAGTGACCCAAGCAAGATGAACTTTGGTGGCGCAGCTCAGAAAGCCTGGAAAGATATTTGGGGTTGCGGTCAAGGTATTGGTGCCGTGAAAGCGGTTACACCTACAGCGCAGTTCGTTGCTCGCTTAAAAACTGAATACGATCAAACTAAAGCCAGCCTGCTTAAAGGCGCTGCATAGCCCATATGATTAATCATCAGCTAGCAGACGGCATTCTGAAGATATTGCTGAACCGTCCTGAGAAAAAGAATGCGTTCACCAACTCGATGTATCGCGAGCTTACGCAGATACTGTCTGATGGCGACCAAAATCCTGAAGTGAAAGTAATGCTGATTTCTGGAGCTGGCAACGCCTTTTCAGCCGGGAATGATATTGCTGATTTCATGCAATCACCCATTACGCATGAAGATGCCCCACCGATTAACTTATTAAAGGTGCTTGCAGGATTAACCAAACCCTTAATTGCAGCGGTTGATGGGGTTGCGGTTGGCATTGGAGCAACATTATTGTTTCACTGTGATTTGGTTTACGCCCAAAAGGATGTTCGCTTTATCTTTCCTTTTGTTTCTTTGGGCTTGGTTCCAGAAGGTGCCGTCTCTTTATTGCTTCCACGCCTCGTAGGCCATCAAAAAGCCTCAGAAATATTACTCTTTGGTGAACCTATCAGCGCCGATGAAGCCCAGCAAATTGGCTTTGTAAATAAAGTAATTACAGAGCCATCGGCACTGCCTTATGCGGAGCAAAGAGCTCAAAAGCTCACCGCCCTTTCCTCGGGATCGATATCTCGAACCAAGTCTTTGTTAAAGGATGGCGCCCTGAAGACTGCAGTGCTCAATCAAATTGATATTGAGGGAAAACTATTTATTGATAGACTTCATGGTCCTGCAGCTAAAGAAGCTCTCACTTCTTTTTTAGAAAAGCGTGCTCCTAATTTTGAAGGTCTAGATTAGCGACCTGCTCGGATCAGGTCTACTGCTTTTTCAGCAATGGCAATGATGGGGGCATTAGTATTGCCTCCGATCAAGGTTGGCATGATTGAGCCATCAACCACTCTTAGCCCCTCCAGGCCATGAACTTTTAGGTTTGCATCCACTACCGCCATTGCATCATGGCCCATTTTGCAGGTGCCCACTGGGTGATAGACCGTATCAGCCCGCTCCCGAATAATCTTCCGAATGTCATCATCTGTTTTTACATTAGGGGTAAAGACATCTTTTTTGCGTATCTTAGTAAACGAGGCGGCATCCATTAGTTGTTTGGTCAGCTTATAACCTTTAACTAGGGTTTCCAAATCCTCTTCTTCGGCTAAGAAAGCTGGATCAATTAAGGGTGCGTCTTGCATGCGGTTGCTAGCTAGCGTTACCTGTCCTCGGCTCTTAGGCCTCAGTACGCATACATGACATGAGTAACCATGGGCCATATGTAATTTACGGGCATGATCTTCCACTAAGCTAACTACAAAATGCAATTGCACGTCTGGTACATCAAGGCCGGGATCTGTTTTAAGGAAGCCGCCCGCCTCTGCAAAGTTGGTGGCAATCATGCCTTCGCGTGAACGAATGTATTTAATAATTTCACCAGTCAATTTAACTGTACCGCCTAAAGAAACGCCGATCAGATCAAGACTATCTGCGGAATAGCCAAAAATAAAATCTGGATGATCTTGGAGATTTTGACCTACGCCAGGCAAATCATGGAGGACTGGTATATCGAATTTCTTTAACTCTTGAGCAGGCCCAATCCCTGAAACCATGAGCAATTGAGGCGAATGGAAGGCGCCAGCACATAGAATGACTTCTTTATTAGCGCGCATGATGTGCTGTTTACCACCCTGCGTGTAGCTCACGCCTACAGCGCGCTTACCTTCGAACAAAATACGCTCAACCTGAACACCGGTTTGCACATGTAAATTTGTCCGTTTACCCATATGGGGATGTAAATAGCCGCGCGCCGCACTCCAGCGCTCACCGTTTTTATGGGTAACCTGATAAATCCCCAAACCCTCTTGTTCGGCGCCATTGAAGTCTTCTGTAACCGGAAAGCCGGCCTCCTTAGCTGCATTCAAATAGATTTTCTGAAAAGGATTATGAGACTGCAGATTCGATACAGATAATGGGCCATCATTTCCGTGGAATGAATTCTTAATGGTGGTGTTGTTTTCACTTTTCTTAAAGTAAGGCAGTAGGTCATCATATGACCAACCTGCATTGCCAAGAGACGCCCAATGATCGTAATCAGCGCGATGACCCCTGGTGTAAATCATGGCATTAATTGCTGAAGAACCGCCCAAACACTTACCTCTGGGTTGATATCCTCTGCGGCCATTCAAACCCTTCTGAGCTACCGTTTGAAAGGCGTAGTTATTAATTGATGTGGGTAGCATGGCGACTGCAGCCGCAGGTGTTTTCACGACCCAGCTGTCGCCCTTACCGCCAGCCTCAAGCAATGCAACGCTAGTGTCAGCATCCTCACTAAGCCGCCCTGCCATCACGCTACCGGCAGACCCGCCGCCTATGACGATGTAATCAAAGGCCTGAGGCTTCATGATTTATTAGCCCAGTGATTCATCAGCTGTGATCTAGCAGATGGTTGAATATTGATCTTATGTATATCTCCAGCGTAATGACGCACCACACGCTTGTCCATTAAGGCGAACCAAAGGGGCGGAAAATACGCCAAAGTAATCATGGATGCATAACCACCAGGTAATTGAGGCGCTTCCCCAAAATGACGCAATGCTTGATAACGTCTGGTTGGGTGTGCATGATGATCTGAATGTCTTTGCAGGTGGTAAAGCAGAATATTGCCTACTATGTGATTGCTATTCCAGGAATGCTCTGGGGCACAGCGAACATACTCACCATGTTGATTTTTTTGGCGCAATAACCCGTAGTGTTCTACGTAGTTCACCACTTCCAACATTGAGGCGGCGTAGATGCCCTGAAGTACTAGAAAAATCAATGCTGGCCATCCAAGCCAAAGCATGAGCACACCATACAGGAGGATGGTGAGTGACCAGGCTTGGAGATTTTCATTGTGAATAGTCCAAACGTCCTTGCCTTTTCTTTTTAAGCGCTCGCGCTCTAGCTCCCATGCAGAAACCAAGCTCCCCAACACTGTGCGTGGCAGAAATGCCCAAAAACTTTCCCCCATACGGGCGCTAGCAGGATCCTCGGGTGTCGCCACCCGCTTGTGATGACCGCGATTATGTTCTACAAAAAAGTGGCCATACATACTCGAAGCTAATGCCAATTTAGAAAGCCAACGATCAATAGATTCTTGTTTATGCCCTAGCTCATGGGCGGTTCCAATACCAATGCCGTTGGTGGATCCCACAGTAAATACTAAGGCAACATAGGTATACCAATCTAAAGATTGAGTCGCCGCTAGCCAAGTTCCATAGACTGTTCCAATGAGTTGAAACGGGACATAAAGCCAGACCAAAGCACGATAAAAGAAATCTCTATTTAAAGTCTCGACAGCGGATTCTGGAGGATTGCTAAAGTCTTCGCCAAAAGTCAGATCTAAGATGGGGATAGCAATATGAATAATAGCTGGGGCAAAAAGCAAACAGAGCCACTGCCTTGTCAATGAGAAAGCTAGAATAGAAGCAGTAAAGGCAAATGGAATGGTTGGGCTCAATAACCATAGCCAGCGCTTATCCCTCCAAGACTCACTAGCAGGTGCAGTTGCAATACTCACTAATTACCCCTTTGGATTGCTTTAGTAGATTGATGCTAGCTAAAGACGGGAATGAATAGCATCATAATGCCACCAAAACTAATTACGCAATATGTCCTTGATTTGAGCCAGGTATAGATCTTGGCCGTGATTGACTTTAGACTGCCAGTCATCGCCTGAATTCTCATTAGCTTCATCGGTGATGTATTTAAATGATTGCCAAGGTAGAGGCGGCCTATAGAAGGCAAGATCAGCTAGAAAAAAGGGCTTGCTTGATGAGCGACTGGGAGGGCTCTATAGAAAAACGTATGGAGAATCTGTCCGGTAAAGAGGTGTCCCTTTGACGGAATTACAAGCCTAAATTTTCTACTTAAAATCATTAAAAGACTTATAAATGAGTCATTAAAACACTTAAAGACTTATTTATGAGTTATATTTATTGACCTATAGCATATAAACAGGTATATTAAAGCCTCATACTTAACAAAATGCATGAGGCAACTATGCGCATAGATCAAGAACTGACCCTAGCATCAAAGCAACTTGGCCAATCCGCTGAAATAGCGCATTGCCTTGTTTCTTTGCGTCTTGCGCGTCGTGTTCGCCAGGGAGAAGCTGCAGTTCGTGCCGGCCTATCTCGCGCTACTGCACAACGCATTGAAAAAGGTGATCCTGGTGTGGCGATTGGCGCGCTTTTGCGTTACTTAGATGCAATCGCTCCAGGCATGACCTTGTTGCAACTCTTAAGCGGAGATGATCCTGCGATCATTGCTTTAGAGCGTCGCTCACGTCCACAACGCGTGCGTGCTTTAAATGCAGCGGAAATGAAAGCGCTTGATTTCTGATGGCCAATACCACTAAAGATCTTTTTGTCTTTGCCAATCTTGATGGGCAATTTGTACCAGCAGGACAACTGCAAGTGGATGAAGAAGGCTCAAGACTCATTGCATCTTCCTTTGCTTATGGCCTGCGCTACTTAGATAGGAGCAACGCACAAGAAGTGGATCCAGTGGCCCTGAGCCTGAAGAATAAAAATGAGATCAAAGGTAAACGCCTCATTCCACCAAATAGCTTAAAAGCTTTTGGTGGAATTCGGGATGCTGCTCCTGATTCGTGGGGAAGAAGAGTGATTGAAGCTAGGCTCAAGGTTCCAGCCAATAGCCTTGCAGAATCAACTTATCTCCTCGAAGCAGGTAGTGATCGTGTTGGGGCTTTAGATATTCGATTAGCGCTTGACCAAGAAGAGCGCCCTGCTCATGAGAGTATTCACAATCTATCTTACGTACTCGAAGGGGCGGAGAAGATTGAAGCAGGTTTGCCAGTATCAGAGTCGCTATCTAGAATTTTGATTGTGGGTAGCGGTCTTGGGGGTATGCGCCCAAAGGCAAGTGTGCGCGACGATGAAAATATTTTATGGATGGCCAAGTTCCCAGGCAACAACGATGGAGCCTTAGATGTACCGAGCATTGAGCACGCTACCCTTAAACTTGCACAGCTAGCTGGTCTAAAGGTTGCGCAAACTCAATTAGAACAAGTCGGCAAAAAAAAAAGTATTGATGGTCAAACGCTTTGATCGCTCTTGGACTACTTCAGCTCGTTCAGTCGAAATTCGTCATCACGTCGTTAGTGCCCTCACCCTCCTCGCTTGCCACGAATCAGAATCCAATACAAAAAGCTATATGGATATTGCTGATGCCATCCGTAGATATTGCGTGATTCCAACAGTCAAATCGGATATTGAAGAGCTATTTGCGCGCATGATCTTTAATCTTTTTGTGAGTAACGATGATGATCATCTACGCAATCATGCATTCTTATGGGATCATAAGCTGAAAGGCTGGAGTCTAAGCCCACTCTATGACGTGATGCCACATGCAGTCATCGCAAGTGAGCGCTATCAACATTTGGGCGTTGGTCCTCAAGGTAAATTAGCCACACTAGATAATGCTTATGGCGCCAAAGAGCGCTTTGGTCTATCGGCGCAGCAAGCAAGCGCCATTATCGATCGCATATGGCGAGTAACCAGACAATGGAAAACACACTTTGAAAATCTTGGAATTACCTCAGAGCAAATCCAGGAGATCTCTCTAGCCTTTAGACATATTGATGACATTTGCAGTCCTGAATTAATCAAGGCTTTAGCTAAAAGCTAACTCCACATCTCAGCGATCTTGTTGAGTAACTAGATGTCAATAATTAAAGATGGATTAAATTCTGGATTCTCGGCGTGGCTAGATCGAACATAACCGCGAGGGTTGCAAACTACCCTAGTGCCATTTAATTCATAATCGCAGGAATCATGCGTATGCCCATGAATCCATAGTGACATCTTTCCAAAGAGATGGACTAACTCGGAGGAAAAACAGGCGGATAGTAAATCCGGCTTGTATCGCTCTGCTACTGAACTCATTGAAGGTAAATGATGGGTAACCACCACAGTCTTGCCATTAAATGGACTCTCTAACTCTTTTTGTAGCCAGGCTAGTGACTTTTCATGCAATTGAATCGATTTTTTTGGGGAAAAATTTCTGCCTCCGTCACGGATTCTTCTGAAGTCATTTAAGTAAAGCTCACCATACGTTAGGCATTTAGATTTTAGCTCTTCGCCAAATAATAAAAAGTCAGTCCATAACGTAGCTCCCAAGAAGCGGATGGAAGTCTTTGTTTTAGAGTCCTGCAATTGAAGTACATCATCATCTAGAAAATGAATAGCATTTTCTGCGCATGCATTTCGGATATCTTCAAGCGCATGGCAACGCTGCGAACCATAGAACTCATGATTGCCAGCCACATAAATAATTGCTTGCTGAGGAAACGATTTCCTAGCCCAAGTTACACCTTCCGCGCGAAGGCCGATATCACCCGCCAGAACAACAACATCTGCCGTATTTGATGCGGGGGTAAAGTCAGCAAACTCTAGATGTAAATCACTCAGTACATGAAGTTTCATAAATTGGATAAGACATGATCGTAACTTTTATGTGGAGAGCTAGTGTATTCAATACATTAACCATGCCACCAAAATGCAATTAGCGATTGTTAGCTTCATTAGCATTAGCCACACATCTGAAATCAAATATTGCTTGACTGGTAAGCGTAGTGGTAAGCGGGAGAAATTAAGAAAAAGCCCCGGTTAGGGGGCTAAGTCTATGCTGCGTATAGCAAAAGGCAGAAAAAATGCCAAAAGTGATGGCGGAGACGAGATCTAGGTTTTGACCCTCCTGTCATGTGCACCAATGTCCATTAAATCTTTTATATATATGGCTTAGAAGGTAGACCCTACTCCCGAGCAATCCATTCAAACTTACTAAAATCCATGTTTTGCTGGTAAGCGGGATGGTAAGCAAATGATGGCCTTACATAGTTAGGATGCAAGCCAAAAGGTCTGGGAAGATTAAACTTCAGGCAACTGAATTACCCAATTTATCATTGCGCCAGCCCTTGGGTTGACCTTGATAGAATTAGCAAGGCTTTTTGAATCAGTCCGCTATCTTCATATATTCAGCTTCAATTGCATTAAATATTTCTTCCGGCACCGTTGCAGAAAATTTCTTACGACGGTTAGCTGATAGCTTTCCATTTTGTTCCATGCAGGTCAAAATTAAGGCGTTGAGATCCTTGCCGCGTATATCAAACTGACTATCAATAGCACGGTAAATAAGGTCATACTTTGCCAAGAACTCGGTCTCTTCTCTTAAGTCCTTTTCCAATGCTTGCTTGGCCATCTCCAATCCAAAATCAACACAGGCAGTGGCATTCCAATAGCGATATAAGGAATCATTTGATTTGAATGTCATTTGATATTCATCACCATCAATCCAAATAACTTCCCAGCGCTTGCGAGCAGGTTCAGAAAAGCTCTTTAGAGCGGTTAGATATAAATCTTCATTCCGCTTCATCGCAATGGATACTGGCAATAGCAGGCCATTCTTTAAAGCGCCAGACTGGCATATTGCATGATGAAATAAAAATCTGGACAAACGTCCATTTCCATCCATAAATGGGTGAATGAAAACAAACCCGAATGAAATAATCGCAGCTGCAACCAAGGGGTCTATCTGCTTTGGCGAGGCATTAGCAAAATCTACCAAACCCTTCATCAAGTCATTAACAATTTCAGGTGGTGGTGGAATATACGTTACGCCAGCAGCACCACGTAACGGACTACTTAACCAATTCTGCTCATGCCGATAATGAACGGCCCTATCTAATGGGTTTGCAATGGCAGTGTTTTGCAATCCAACCAAGTATTCTTCATTCAATTGAGGAGTCAGATGTGCTTTTTTAAGCAGCTCTACAAATGCTTCTGCTTTAGTTGCGCTTGGTGTTTCATGCTCAATCTCAAAAGAACTTTTGGTCTCGCTTAAATAAGCCCATGACATTGCCCTATCGGACGCGGCTCCACCAAGCTGCGATAGAAATTCATTTGCCTTCTGGAGGATGTTGGATTCAAGCAAGCTATTAATACGTGCGGTTCGCTCAACAGTTACGCAGTAATCCAAAGAACCCAATCCATTGAAATGAACCCGCCATTTAGCATTGCGTATGCTTGGACCGGTAATGTATTTTTTTGGGTCAAATAAATTGACCATCGGCCCTGTAATTACTGGCGCGCCCTTTAACTCTTGCCTATTAAAGGCTTCCCACAAAAAACATGCTGTGCGTATATAAACGCCTGTTGGCGATTCACTAATGGCAGCCAGCATCTCTTGGGCCGGGATTTTTCTTAAGGCCTGCGATAGCAGCTGAAGATTAACCCCTTCATGCTTTAGTGCAAACAAAAGGTGGCTTAGTGGGCGATCATCTTTAGGGGCTACCTTTGCCGGTATCAACAATGCGCCCTGAGTGGGCGTTACACTGGTTACCGAGGCAAGGCGTGCGGGTACCAGAGGATCAAAAGCACTGAGATCTAACTGACTTTTTACTCGTGAGTAGCCTATTTCACTCATATTTCCCTCAAGCTCCGCTTTTTCGTTCGAATGGTTATTTTCCCATACTTTTTCTTACATATACACACTTTTTCTTACGATTAGACATATTTACATACTTTTTATTACATTTTTTAATAGATTCCTACATTTTTAAACATATCCTCACTTTTTCCTACTAAATAGCTATTTAAATGATTTTTTACTAGTGGCATCGAGGGCCTGAATTCACCTTGAAAATGCAGTTTTCTTAATATGCCACCTACCAGGCGTAACATGTCGAAAGCACCTGAGATATCCATATTGCCTAAATTTTGAGCAATTTAAACCATTAGGTTTTAGAGCTAGATTTGGCAACTAAACTCTAGAGCATCCCAAAACAAGCATTGCTTGGGTGGTAAGCGTACTGGTAAGCGGGAGTAGTAAAGAAAAAGCCCCGGTTAGGGGGCTAAGTCATTGATGCGTATGGTAAAAAAGAGAAAAAATGCCAAAAGTGCTGGCGGAGACGAGAGGATTCGAACCTCCGATCAGAGTTTTAGCCCCGATGCTCCCTTAGCAGGGGAGTGCCTTCGACCAGCTCGGCCACGTCTCCTTACTTCGATACATTTACAACGCCCCACAGTTTAACGGATTCCGTTGACTGAGGGGAATTACTGCTCCTTATTGCCCTTTTACTTCTGATCCAGCTCAAATGCCTTATGCAAGGCACGTACTGCTAATTCCATATATTTCTCATCGATTACGACAGAAATCTTAATTTCGCTGGTGGAGATCATCAAGATATTGATACCCTCTTCCGATAAGGTACGGAACATTTTGCTCGCGATTCCTACATGGGAGCGCATCCCAACGCCAACTACGGAAACCTTGGAGACTTTTGGATCGCCAGTGATTTCTTTAGCTTCAATATGCGCCTGAACATTGTTTTTGAGCAAGTCCAAAGCTTTTTGATAATCAGCACGTGGAACAGTGAAAGTGAAATCTGTTTTACCCTCAAAAGACTGATTTTGAATAATGATGTCGACATCAATATTGGCATTCGCAATCGGCCCTAGGATTTGGTATGCAATGCCTGGTCGATCAGGAACTCCTAAAACGGTAATCTTTGCTTCATCACGCGCAAAGGCAATGCCGGAAATAACGGCGGCTTCCATAGTGCTGTCCTCTTCAAATGTAATCAAGGTACCTGACTTCATCTCTTCAGCCAAGGGCATCAAAGGATCTGTCAAGGAAGACAGAACCCGGGTTTTAACTTTGTACTTACCAGCAAACTCCACTGAACGAATTTGCAAGACCTTTGAACCAAGGCTGGCCATTTCCAGCATTTCTTCAAAAGTAATGCGATCTAAGCGGCGGGCATCTTCGCAAACACGAGGATCGGTTGTATAAACACCATCGACATCGGTGTAGATCAAACACTCATCGGCCTTCAGGGCGGCTGCCATCGCTACAGCAGATGTGTCAGAACCGCCTCGACCCAAGGTAGTGATATTGCCATTGGGATCTACACCCTGAAATCCGGTTACCACTACTGCACGGCCTGCATTTAAATCTGCAAGGATCTTTTTATCGTCAATCGATTTAATGCGCGCCTTTGTAAAAGCAGAATCGGTATGCACTGTTACCTGCCAACCGGCATAACTCACCGCATCCACACCTTCGCGCATTAAGGCCAGGGCCAACAAGCCAGAGCTGACCTGCTCGCCGGTTGAGGCAATTTGATCGAGCTCACGCGGGTTTGCATCGGGATTAATATCCTTTGCCAAACCCAGTAAGCGATTTGTTTCACCCGACATAGCGGAAGGAACGATCACCACCTGGTGACCCGCACGCATCCATTTAGCTACGCGTTTCGAAACATTCTGAATGCGCTCTACCGAGCCCATTGAGGTGCCGCCATACTTATGAACAATAAGAGCCATAAAAACCGTCAGTAATCAGGAAATGAATTCCTAAGGATCTAAAAAGGGCTTATTTTACAGGGTTTTGAGCCACCGTCTGCGACCATTCAGGTTGCAGGCAACCACTGAGGCCACACACGGGGTCCAACCAGAGCTAAATGGGGGTAACTCACTCCCACACCTGCCACCGCGATTAACTCGCCGTTGATGTAAAGCAAGGGCGCTTGGCGCTCCCATGGGGGCACCTGGAGCTCTTGAAATAGATTTTTGAGAGTCTTTCGGGGGCTGCTGGGCTTAATTTGCAATTTCTCAGCACCGCTACGCTTCCTCAACTCAATGGATCCACTGCTTTGAGCTTCCTCTACCCAATCCAGAGAAATACCTGGTAATTTACTGCGCACTGATATTGGCTTAAAAACCCACTCCCCCGTGTTCTCTTGGCGGTTTGGGCTGGTGACCTGTAGCTTGCTGCGCCACAGGCAAATACTGACCCCATCATGTTGCCATTTCAGTTGGGCTGAAGGCTTTACAGAATGAAGATCGCCCCACCAAGACTGCAAACGCTCTTGTGAAGGCATGCCTAGGTTATGACTCTTTAACCAATAGCGCAACACATTATTTGCCGCGGGCAAGTCGCTCTTTGCAAGCGCTTTGAGGGGGGCGACTTTTAATTCATGCTGGGTGAAGATTGCCTGACCATCTTGCTCGGCCAGTCGATCCAGCAGTCCTTGCGCTTGGGCCATGAGCTGCGCACTACGCGCCAAATTAGCCACTGCCTCTGGCTGAATTTGAACAAGCTTTGGGAGAATATATTTACGAACTGCATTGCGCCGATAGCTCGTATCGACATTGCTGGGATCCTCAATCCATTTGAGCTTATGTTCTTTTGCATAAGACTCAAGCTGCGCCCTGCTTTGATCAAGCAATGGGCGCCATAAGGTGATGCTTTTACCCTTGACTAGCTCACGCTGCTGCGGCATTCCCGCCATGCCAGCAATACCGGACCCCCTGAGTAATTGCAATAGGATGGTCTCAGCTTGATCGTTTTGATGGTGGGCTAAAAGTAAATCATGGATGTTGTGTTCAACACACAGATCTTCAAGCGCCTCATAACGGCCTGCTCGCGCCCGCGCCTCAATATTACCTTGAGCTTGATTATTTTTTAGATGTAGAAGGCGGAAATCAAAATGAACTTTGTATTTTTTTGCAAGCTGCTCGCAAAATAGAATCCACTCATCAGCAGCCTTTTGTAAACCGTGATGGATATGGAATACCCAAATCTCGGTGTGGTCAGGATCACTCGCCTTGCAAACTGAATCGAGCAATACAACCGAATCTAAGCCACCACTTAAGGCAACAGCGATTCGATTGATTGTTTTAGGATTTTTTTTCGATTTCCTTGAACTTGCCATAACTCATTAACCGTTCATGGCGACGCTCGAGAAGTGCGCTCTCTTTCATGCCTTCAAATACCTTGAGTGACTCTGCTAATGCTTTGCGCATATGAGTCATCATGGTGTCGTAATCCCGGTGCGCACCACCAATGGGCTCAGGAACAATCTTATCGATCAAGCCAATGGCTTTAATACGTTGGGCAGTTAAACCCAACTGCTCCGCAGCTTCTGATGCCTTTTCGGCTGTCTTCCATAAAATAGAGGCGCAGCCTTCTGGTGAAATGACAGAGTACGTAGAGTTTTGCAACATGAGTACTACATCACCCATCGCAATCGCTAAAGCGCCACCTGACCCACCCTCACCGATAATGGTGGCGATGATGGGTACTTTTAATTCTGCTTGTACATATAAGTTTCGACCAATTGCCTCTGATTGATTGTGCTCTTCCGCATCAATTCCCGGGAAAGCGCCCGGGGTATCAACGAACGTAAATACAGGCAAGCCAAATTTTTCGGCTAGGCGCATCAGGCGCATTGCTTTGCGATAACCCTCTGGACGACTCATACCAAAATTACGCAGAGCCCGCTCTTTAGTATCACGCCCTTTTTGATGACCAATCACCATGCATGGCATACCTTCAAAGCGGGCTAAACCACCAACAATGGATTGATCATCTGCAAATGTACGATCGCCATGCAACTCGTGAAAATCTGTGAATAACGCGTTCACGTAGTCTAGGGTGTAAGGACGCTGCGGATGGCGTGCAACCTGACACACTTGCCATGGCGTTAAATTGGCATAAACGTCTTTAGTTAATTGCTGACTCTTTTCGGACAAGGTTTTAATCTCATCGGAAATATCTACCGATGATTCATCTTGCACAAATTGAAGCTCTTCAATCTTTGACTCTAGTTCAGCAATTGACTGCTCAAAATCCAGGAAAGTCGTTTTCATAGCTAGATTTTAATATTCAACCGGGGCCGGGTCGATACTTCTCCACAAATACCAGGTTGCAACCGTACGCCATGGGGCCCAGTTGGCTGCCACCTCACGAGCTTCATGGCGGCTGACCGGCTCGCCACTGAAGTAATTGAGGGAAATCGCCCGGATTAACCCTACATCATCTAAAGGCAGAATATCAGGGCGAACCATATTAAAAATCAGGAACATTTCGGCCGTCCAGCGACCAATTCCCCGAATTGAGCACAATGCCTTGATGACACTCTCGTCATCCATATTTTTCCACTGATTGGCATGCAAACGGCCATTATCAAAATGGTCTGCTAAATCACGGATATATTCCACCTTGCGACCCGATAAGCCAGCGGCACGCAATTCCTCAACAGTGAGTTTGAGGATATTTTTGGGGGTAATTTTTTTCGCAGCCAAGACCACTTTATTCCAAACCGATTGAGCCGCTGCCACAGAAATCTGCTGCCCAACAATTGCTCTCGAGAGAGTTGTAAAAGGATCGCCGCGTGTCATCAAAAACCCAGACCCATATTTGGGAATGATTTTTTTCATAATGCGATCTTGCTTCATGAGCTCATTGCAAGCTTGCTCCCAATAATCTGGAGCAATTGATTCCAGAATACTTTCCACAGCAATATCCGTTTTTTTAGAAGAAGTCACTATGCCCTACGCCATTCCGTAATGCCGCCGGGCTTATCTTCCAGAATAATTCCTTGCTCAAGCAGTGTTTTACGAATCGCATCTGATTTTGCAAAATCCTTAGCTTGCTTAGCAGCTGCCCTCGCTAATATTTGTTCATCAATTTCAGCTGTACTTAAACCGCCCTCCTGCTTGCTTCCAGCTTGCAAAAAATCGGTCGGATCACGTTGGAGAAAATGTAGGCTTGCTGCCAACCACTTTAAGAGACTGGCCAACTCCTGCTTATCAGTGCCGCTTGCACGATTAATTTCAGTAGCTAAATCAAACAAGACTGCAATTGCTTCAGGCGTATTGAAATCATCATTCATGGCTTCAGTAAAGCGCACTACCCAAGGGGAGTGTGGATCAATTGCCTGATTGGCCGTGTTCACATGAGATAAAGCCGTGTATAAACGAACCAGACCAGCACGCGCCTCTTCAAGCTGAGCATCGCTGTAGTTAATGGGGCTGCGATAGTGAGCGCGCAGCATAAAGAAACGCAGCACCTCGGGATCAAATTGCTTTAGAACATCTCGAATCAAAAAGAAATTACCCAAAGATTTAGACATCTTCTCTTCATTGACGCGGATATGGCCGTTATGCATCCAGTAATCCACCAAGGGCTGGTCTTCTGGTTTGCGGTCGATACCATACAGGGCACCTTCGCTTTGGGCAATTTCATTTTCATGGTGCGGAAACTGCAAATCAGCTCCACCGCCATGAATATCAAAATGATCACCCAGTAAATCGCAAGACATAGCTGAACACTCAATGTGCCAACCTGGTCTACCCTCTCCCCATGGTGAGCTCCAACGCGTATCTGTAGGCTCCTCTGGTTTTGCGCTTTTCCATAAGACAAAATCTAATGGATCACGCTTTCCACTACCAACAGCAACCCGCTCACCTGCATTTAATTCATCTAGGGTTTTTCCAGAGAGCTTGCCATAACCTGGAAATAAGCGCACCGCAAAATTCACATCGCCATCATCCGCTTGGTAGGCCAACTCATTCTCTATTAAACGGCCAATCATTCCCTGCATTTGCGCGATGTAATGGGTAGCGCGGGGCTCCACGTCAGGATGCATCAAACCTAGTTCATCAGAATCGGCATGCATCGCTTCGATAAAACGGTTAGTTAACGTAGAAATTGACTCGCCATTTTCAATCGCACGGTGAATAATTTTGTCGTCAATATCAGTAATATTGCGCACATACAAAACCTCATAGCCGCTCGCGCGCAACCAGCGCACTACCATATCAAACACGATCATGACCCGCGCATGACCAATATGACAAAAGTCATATACCGTCATGCCACAGACGTAGATTTTGACTTTGCCTGGCACGATGGGCTTAAATACCTGTTTTGAGCGGCTTAGGGTGTTATAGATTTGCAACATAGAGCTATAAAGAGGAGGCAAGTAGCGCCAATTTGTTAGACTGAGCGCTGAGTATATCGAATGAGTCCGTTTTACACCCCACCACTTATGTCATTTTCAGTCTTAACACGCCGTTTTAAGCCTTTTCAAGCATTGGCCTTGAGCCTGGCCCTCTTTGTATTGGCAGGCTGTAGCAGCACAGGCCAACAACTGGCTGAAGCCAAAATCCTGGCTGTGGACAAACAGGAAATGGCTTGCCCTTGTGCCCAGCAGCCCTATCTCGGGGGCGATCGACCTAACGACCCGCCTAAATTGACTACCAATAGCGGCATAGTCAATTCAGAACTATCTGATTCGGTTGCTGTACCGCTGATGTCATTTTTGATTATCGAGCCGGATCCCGTGACCAAAAATGCTGTTCCATCGGACGTTGAAAAACTAGTTAAAGCCCATCAATACCCACAGGCTATTGAGCTCATTAATACCCATCTTAAGAAGACACCCAGGAATGTACAACTACGTTTTGTAAAAGCCCGTATTCAGCTAGAGTTGCGTCAATTTGATGCGGCCAAGAAGACCCTCATTGAAATCACCCAGCAATTTCCAGAATTACCCGAGCCCTATAACAATCTGGCCGCGCTCGCAGCTGATCAAGGACAATGGATTGAGGCACGTGATTATTTAGAACTGGCACTCAAGCTACGACCAAGCTATACCATTGCCTCAGCCAATTTAGGCGAAGTCTATATTCGTCTCGGTGCACAGGCCTATGAAGAGGCTGCCAAAGGCACTCAATATCAACGACAGTACGGCAATCGCGCCAAGGCACTACTTGAATTACTCAAGCCACCAAGTAAAAAACCTGCGGCAGCCCAAACTCCCCCTCAAAATCCCATTCCAACCACTAATAAACCATAAGAAAGTTGATTTAATCATGGCTAAAGTTCTCTTGAAGACCAACAAAGGTGATATCACCCTAACACTGGACGCTGTTAAGGCGCCTAAGAGTGTTGCAAACTTTTTGCAGTACGTAAAAAATGGTCACTATGACGGCACCATTTTCCATCGCGTCATTGATAACTTCATGATCCAGGGTGGTGGCATGACCTCAGGTATGAAGCAAAAGCCCACTGGCGCAGAAATTGAAAATGAAGCCAATAACGGCCTTAAGAATGAGCGTGGCACAGTTGCCATGGCTCGCACTAGTGACCCACATTCTGCTACTGCTCAATTCTTTATCAACGTCAATGACAATGATTTCTTAAATCACACTGCACCAAATGCACAAGGCTGGGGTTATGCAGTCTTTGGCAAGGTAACTGATGGCTTGGATGTAGTTGACACGATCCGCAAAGTAAAAACAGGTAGCGCTGGTTTTCATCAAGATGTACCAACAGAAGATGTTGTGATTGAAAAGGCCAGCGTTCTAGAAGAATGATTCCGCACTATTCGAGCGCCCTGCTCATTTCAGATATTCATCTGACGCCGTCAATGCCCTTGACGGCGCAACGCTTCTTTGACTTTTGTGAAAAAGAAGCTCCTAAGGTGGAGGCTGTTTTCATCTTGGGTGATTTATTTGAATATTGGGTGGGCGACGATGCGGGCTTGCTCTCGCCTTTCCAGCAAGAGGTCAAGCGTGCCATTGCAACGCTTTCTACCAAAGTCAAGACCTATTACATGCATGGCAATCGGGACTTTTTGGTCGGCAATGACTACCTCTCAAAAACTGGTATGACTTTGCTTTCAGATCCCTGCAAGGTCAGCATTGGCGGCGCTGAATATGTACTGAGCCATGGCGATGGTTTATGCACTGCCGATGTGGGTTACCAAATATTTCGTAGCTGGGTACGCAAACCCTGGATACAAAAACTATTCTTAAGAATGCCGCTGAAATGGCGTCGGGCAATCGCTAATCATTTACGTAGCAATAGCACGGTGCAATACCAACGTTACGCTAGCGCAGCACCAGAAAAGAATTTGCTTCGCAGCAATGTCACCCAAACTGCATGCGCTGCGCTATTGGCAGCTCAAAATAGCAATAAACTGATTCATGGCCATACCCACTTACCCACTCACCATGTTGAGCATTTCAATGAACAAGAATGGCAACGCTGGGTTTTATCTGACTGGGATTTAGATCACCCAGAAAGTGTGATGCCAAAAGCGAGCGCACTACTCATAGATGAACAGGGTGTCCGCTATTTAGATCTCATCAAAGCATAAATAAAAAAGCGAGAGTATGAACTCTCGCTTCTTGTTTCAGCAGTTGTTTACTTGCTATTCGAATACTTAGAAAGTGATTGAACCATTTGCGCAAAGATGCGTGGATTGGCACACATGACTTCACCGCTTTGCAAGTAACCCTCTTCACCACGATAGTTACCAATGAGTCCACCAGCCTCTGTAACAAGCAAGGCACCCGCAGCCATATCCCATGGCTTGAGATCACTTTCAAAGAAACCATCGTAGCGTCCCGCAGCAACATAGGCCAGATCTAAAGAGGCGGCGCCTGGGCGACGCAAGCCAGCGCACTGACGCGTCATCTCTGCAAAGATCTTGAGATATTTTTCTAGATCTTGGTCTTCCCGATAAGGAAAGCCGGTGCCCAATAAGGCATTGGCTAAGCGATCTTGAGTAGCAACACGCAAGCGCCGACGATCTAAGTATGCCCCCGCACCGCGAGTGGCTGTAAATAATTCATCGCGAGTCGGATCGTACACAACGGCTTGTTGAGTCACCCCATTCACAGCCAAGGCGATAGAAACAGCGTACTGTGGAAAGCCGTGGATGAAATTGGTTGTGCCATCAAGTGGATCGATAATCCACACATTTTCTGCATCGGTATTTTGCGCGCCCGTTTCTTCAGCCAAAAATCCATGGGTAGGATAGGCTTCACTCAGAGTTTCAATGATGGCGGCTTCTGCCTGTTTGTCCACCTCGGTCACAAAGTCATTATGCTGTTTGCGATCTACTTGCAAGCGCTCTAAATTGAGGGATGCACGGTTAATAACCGTTCCGGCACGACGGGCAGCCTTAATGGCCACGTTTAACATGGGATGCATAGTATTGATGGACAAATTAAATAAGAACAAACTCCTCAGATTGAGCGGCACAAGCAAATCTGCAGCACAATATGGAGTCAACAGCTTGATTCTAAACGATTGCCCCCATTACCCAAAGATGTTGCCCAAATCCCTGTCCTATTACCAGCCTCAATGAACCCATCCCAAGCCAAACAATTACGCTGGGTGCTAGTAGAAACCAGCCATCCTGGCAATGTAGGATCAGCAGCACGCGCCCTCAAGACCATGGGTTTTGAGGATTTGCGCTTGGTTAAGCCAAAAAGCGCCATGATTGCCAAAGAACCTGAGGCAATAGCCTTGGCAAGTGGGGCCAATGATTTACTTGAATCAAGCCAAGAATTTACCTCTATTAGCGAGGCTGTACAAAGCTGCACCCTAGTTTTGGGTCTTACTAGCCGCGATCGTGAATTTGGTCCACCTTCGATTGATTGGGTGGAGGCTAGGGCTTTGATTGCGCAAGCGGTAGATCAAAATCAAAAGGTAGCTCTCTTGTTTGGCCCAGAAAGGACTGGCTTGGATAACCAGCACCTTGCACTCTGCACGCATCGCGTGTGGCTCGACGCCAATCCCGTCTACCCCTCCTTAAATCTGGCTCAAGCCATCATGGTTTGCGCCTTTAGCCTCAGAGAAGCATTCAATGCCGCGTCCAGCAGCCAGAAGGCTGGCCTATTACCCCAGAGGGAGGAAAAGGCAGAACTTGCAGATCCAGTAGCTATTGAGGCGATGCTGAACCATTGGCAGCAAGGTCTAGAGGCAATTGGGTACTTAGACCCCGCAAACCCCAAAAAACTCATGCCCCGCCTTCAAGCCCTTTTTGCACGCAGCCGTCTTCATAAAGAAGAAATCGACCTCCTACGCGGTATTGCAAAACAGATGCTTCTGAGAAAATAGCCTACTCCCGTTAAAATTAACCCATGTTTAATTCCCTTTTCGATCAAGTCGACTCCATCATTGTTCGCGACCCAGCAGCCAGAAATCGCCTTGAGGTGATCACGTGCTACCCCGGTTTACATGCAGTGTGGATTCATCGTGTTTCCCATGGCTTATGGAATCTAGGACTCAAGTGGTTGGCGCGCCTACTCTCTTTGTTGGCACGTTTTCTGACTGGTATTGAAATTCATCCGGGAGCAAAAATCGGGCGTCGAGTTTTTTTGGATCACGGACTTGGGATTGTGATTGGTGAGACTACAGAAATTGGTGATGATTGCACCATTTACCAAGGCGTCACGCTGGGTGGCACCTCGCTTTATAAAGGCATCAAACGTCACCCCACACTTGGTAAAGGCGTGGTTGTCAGTGCGGGCGCTAAAGTTTTGGGCGGCTTTACGGTAGGTGATGGAGCACGTGTTGGCTCCAACGCAGTTGTCCTGAAAGAAATTCCGGCGGGCGCAACCGCTGTTGGCATTCCAGCACGCATTCTTCATCCTGATTTGCCTCAAAGCGTCGATAGCAAAGCAAAGGAATATTTTTCAGCCTATGGCATCACCCCAAACATTGATGATCCTGTTTCAATGGCGCTCAAGGGCTTAATTGATATTAGCCTGGAACAAGAGGCAAAAATACATGCTTTAGAGCAAGCACTTGCCAAATTGAGTGATAGTCCAGCCCAGCCCAGCGGCGAATCTAGCGATGCCAAGCGTGATCTGGGCGCCCTCAAGGAATGGCTCAAAGAGTAAGTCGGAAATAAAAAAGCGTACCAATACACGCTTGAGGTTTTTAATGCAAGGTGTGTGAACTGGGATTCTCAGGTTCGTCACCTAAGAAGTCATCCTCATCACCATCGTCACCCTCAATGGGCATGCCAAAGCTAAAACTATCGCCGCCCTCAGGATGGCGATTTTCAATCTCATCATCCGTTGCGGCGCGCACATCCTCCACCTGAACCCAAAAACGCAGTGCCATGCCTGCTAGTGGATGATTGCCATCCAGCACCACCTGGTTATCAGCTACATCCGTAACGGTATAAATTAAGGGCTCTTCGTCCTCATCGCTATCAACGGCCGCATGCTCAACATCTTCCTCATCAGCTTCTGGAACGCCCTCAAATTGCATGCCCACTTCTAAAGGCTCGGGGAAGCGCACACGCGGTTCGATTTTTAATAACTCGGGATCATACTCACCAAAGGCTTCACTAGGTTCAAGCTGAATACTCGCTTCATAGCCAACATCCTGACCATCCAACAAGGATTCAATTTTAGGAAAAGTACCTTCGTAACCACCGTGCAGGTATACCATCGGGGTATCAGGTTCTTCGATGACATTATTTTGTGCATCGGTTAACTTATAACGTAAGGATACGATGGTATTTTTTTCAATCTTCATGCGGAATTCTTCAGACATTCGTTTTTAATCAATCTTAATATTGCTTTTACTTTATGACCTCATTTTACTTGAGCAAGCCATACGAACCCCCGCATGCCCCCAAAGACCTTCCCCTGGATGAGCCATGGGCCTTATTGGGAAAAATCAGTCCACAGCAGTTCATGAAAACCTATTGGCATAAAAAGCCATTACTGGTTCGACAGGCTATTCCTGCATTTGCAATGGCTAAAGAAGAGAAGATTGCCTTATCGAGCCCCATTTCAGCCGATACACTCTTTGCGCTTGCCGGTCAAGAAATGGCAGAAACCAGATTAATTAAGTCAAAACCCTGGAGCTTGACCGAGGGCCCACTGAAAAAAAGGGCTATTCCAAGTCTGAAAGATCAAAATTGGACGCTCTTACTTCAGGGTATGGAAGCCCATCACCCTGCGGCAGCCAATATCCTCTCTTGGTTCCGCTTTATTCCAGACGCTCGCTTAGATGATCTGATGATTAGTATTGCAGGCCTTGGAGGTGGTGTGGGCCCACATTTTGACTCTTATGACGTCTTTCTCATTCAGATGGCTGGACGCCGCCAGTGGCGCATTTCCGCCCAAGAAGATTTATCTCTAAACCCCAATCTACCGCTCAAGATTTTGCAGAAATTTAAGCATGATCAAGAGTGGGTTCTAGAGCCAGGTGACATGCTTTACCTACCCCCTCACATTGCCCATGATGGCATTGCACTCGATAGCGGTTGTCAAACTTGGTCGATAGGCTTTAGAGCCCCCACTTATCGAGAATTGCTACGCGAAGGCTTGTGGCGTCTTGCCGAATCCTTTGATGACGTTCCTGAGCTTGCTAGCCTCTATAGCGATCCCAAGCAAGAGGCTTGCCTGCATCCAGAGCAAGTTCCAGAGCAGATGATCAAGCAGCTTCAGGGTAGTTTGGCCAGTCTCAAATTAGACCAAATCGAGACGTTTTTACCTGGAATTGCCTCATATTTAAGCGAACCCAAGCCTCGGGCCTTTTTTGATGGACCCACCCATTGCCTGACTGCTAGTCAATTTGCACGCAATCTAGAAAAAAAGGTGCTCAAGATACACCCTCAAACCCGAATTCTTTCGATAGGAACTCAGGTTTATTGCAATGGGGACGTGGTCACCCAAGATCAGGCGGTGGAAATCCAAGCCGCATGGCGCGCACTATCGAAGGATAAAGCGCTCGACCCCAGTAAAACCTTGAGCAAAATACTAAAGCCGAAAGATGGGGGTAGTCTTTTTGAGGCCTATATGGCAGGCTGGCTCATTTTTGAAGATCAAGCAAAGACATGGCTATAATAAATACTGGAAAACACCTAGGGAGTTTCCCCGTGTTAATTCCAACAACAATTACCGGTAATTGGTGTTAATTTTTTTTAAGAGGAAATTACAAATGAAGAAGTCACTCGTACTCGTAGCATTGTTCGCTATTGCTTTGGCCGCTTGCGGTAAAAAAGAAGAAGCTAAACCTGCTGAAGCCGCTGCTCCTGCTGCACCTGCTGCTGCTCCTGCTGCTGAAGCTCCAGCTGCTGCTGCTCCTGCTGCTCCTGCTGCTATGCCTGCTGCTGGCAAGTAATCTTCTTCTTGAAGAGAAAAAGCCGCTGCAAAGCGGCTTTTTTATTGCCTGCCGTTTCTTATCTATAAGTATTAGGCAGAAAAAACAACTTCCCCTATCGAGAAAGTTGCTCCGTTAACAGCGTCAACAACTGCAGGCCAGCCGGGGTATTTTCAGGACCACCATCTGCATCCTGAACAATGATGGTTGAAGCAGCATCGCCATTTGCTTTAACTACAACACGATATTTCTTGGCTTTTAAATTAGAGTCGTCTTTGCTACTAAAGAGGTTCGAGAAGAAGCCTCCCTTGGATTCACCAAGATCTTTTGAATTTACATAACGCACATAATATGTTCCAGTCGAGCGATCACGATCTTCAACAGTAAAGCTAGATCGATCAAGTGCGAGACCCACATCTCTCCAAGCGCGATCAAAGCCAGAGCTCAAATCAATATGTGCAGTATTCGCACCCTCTTGAACCAACTTTGCCTTAGCAAGCTTTGCTGGAAGCGGTTTAGAGGCCATTGCCTTCGCTTGTTCTTGCGTCATACCCAAGCGCTCCATCAAGCGAGCCAGGAAAGCTGCTTCTAGCTCAGGATCATTGGGGCGAGCTGTCCAGATAGTTGAGATACAGGCACCGGTTGTATCGGTAACGCACTTTTCAATTGCGCCTTTTTGGGTGATATAAATCTCTGTTTCATTTGGCTTAACCACTTCCAAACGGGTTTTATATTTATCACGCTCACCAGTATCAAATATTGAATCTAAAGCTCCACCAACAGTCGAGCGAATCCAGTCTTGAGCAATCTTTGCGCGGTTTTCAGCCCAATCGGTTTCCATGATGCCAGTTGAAGGTGAATCCACCACCAGTAGGAAACCATTCTCTTGCCAAAAATCCTTTACTTGCGGATAGAGCTCAGTCGCGGGCCTTTCAACTACCAACCAACGTCTTTCTCCATCACGCTCAATGTGCATACCCGGAATACCGGTTAAGACATTGGTTTTCATTTGCGCAGTCTTCTTAACAGCAGCAGAGTATTCAGACATGGTCGCACTACCATCCTGAACAATATAGCGACGATCTGCTTGTGCTGTAATTAAATCAGGTGGATAAGATAAATTAGGTCCGCGCACAGCGCCTGTATTTTTGTAATCAACCGTGTCATTCGTTGTGACTGATTTGCAGCCAACTACACTTGCAGCAGTAATCGCAATTGCGCAAAGAGATATAGAGTGTCGACGAAAAAATTGCATCATTTGGTTCATAGTAAGCCGGCCTGTTTCATTGCAGTTTTCAGAGGCTCTCGCAAAGAGACGCTCAAAGGGGTTAATGGCAAACGAATACCAGCAGTAATTTTGCCCATTTCATGTAGGGCCCACTTCACTGGAATTGGATTGGCTTCGGTAAACATGGCTTTATGCACCGCCAATAGCTGATATTGAATCGCGCGAGTTTTGACAACATCGTCAGACATGGCGGCAACACAAAGCTCATGCATTAAGCGTGGGGCAATATTGGCAGTGACAGAAATATTTCCCTTACCACCCATCAACATCAGCATTGCTGCAGTTAAATCATCACCTGAAAATACAGAAAAATCGCTGTGCCCTGCACGCTTCAGATCGGCAATTAAGAGTGTGCCACGCTCAAGACTTCCAGTAGCATCTTTAATACCAATGATTCCAGGCACATCGGCCAATCGAACCACTGTATCGCCGGCTAAATCAGCAACAGTTCGCCCTGGTACGTTATATAAAATCACAGGTAGATCGACAGCCTCAGCAATTTTTTTGAAGTGGGCGTACATACCCTCTTGTGTAGGCTTGTTGTAGTAAGGCACCACTTGAAGACTGGCGTCAGCGCCAACATTTTTAGCAAACTTCGTTAACTCAATCGCTTCTTGGGTAGAGTTTCCACCAGTGCCGGCAATTACCGGAATGCGTCCAGCAATATGTTCAACCGTTACACGAATCAGTTCACAGTGCTCTTGAACGGAGACAGTCGGTGATTCACCGCTTGTGCCAACAATCACAATGCCATCAGTGCCTTCGGCTACGTGCCAGTCCAAGAGACCGCGCAGGCCATCGAAATCAAGACTGCCGTCCTCAAACATGGGAGTAACAATGGCTGGCATACTCCCAGCTATGGGATTTTTACTACCTTTAGAGTGTGCTGTATTTGTCACTGAACTTATACCGAATCCGTACCTGTATTAACCATGAAATTGTAACGGAATGCGCCCTTTTTGCTCGCCTTTTACGGTGCAAATCCGTTGAACCATGGCGGGTTTAGGCACTTCTTCATAAATATCCTCATAAGCGAGCACTTTTAGGCCTTGATTGAGCGCAAAAGCCAATAATTCACCGGGTTTAAGCAAAAAATTCGGGTTTGAGGGTTTACCAAATTGGGCATTTCCCTGAGCAAAGGTTTCATAAATCAAAACCCCTCCCCCCTCGAGCATTTCTGGCAAGCGATCCAAATAAGGGCGGTACAGGTAGTTAGTCACCACAATCCCAGAAAAACGCTCACCATCGAGCGGCCAATCTTCACCCTCTAAGTTCATCGCCCTAGCAGTCACTGTAGGCAAGTGATTTTGTGAGATTGTGTTGATATCTTGATCAACCGCCATTACTTGATAACCCAACTGAGCTAAAAAAGTAGTATGCCGGCCTGATCCACAGGCAAGATCTAAAACCAAACCATTTTTAGGGATGAACGGCGCATAACGCCTTACCCAATTAGATGGGAGGCTTAACGAATCATGCGGATGACTCAAGACTGGCAAGCTCTTAGTCGTACGCCAGACCCATTGCCTCGCGAACTTCGCGCATGGTTTCTTGCGCCACTTTTCGCGCCTTGTCGCAACCATCAGCAATGATGGAGCGGAGCAAGCTAGGGTCATCCAAATACTTTTGTGCACGCTCAAACATCGGTTGCTGCTCGAGCAAGATGGCATCAATCACGGGCTGCTTACACTCTAGACAACCAATACCTGCTGATTGACATTCTTTCTGAACCCATTGCTTAGTCTCATCATTCGAATACACCGTATGTAGCTGCCACACTGGGCAACGAGCAGGATCACCTGGATCAGTTCTACGAACACGCGCCGGATCAGTTGGCATCGTGCGGATAGACTTGATGACATCCTCCGGCTTCTGGCGAATACTAATGGTGTTGCCATAGGACTTGGACATTTTTTGCCCGTCTATTCCAGGCATGCGCGATGCTGTAGTCAGCAATGCTTGTGGCTCAGGCAGAATAATTTTGCGAGCACCTTCTAAGAAGCCAAATAAGCGTTCACGATCAGCCATCGACAAACTTTGCGCCTCTTGCAGCAAGGCTTTTGCTTGCTCTAAGGCCTCATCATCGCCCCGCTCTTGGAAGGCTACTCTTAATTCAGCGTACATTTTGGCGCGCTTACTACCCAGCTTCTTCACAGCCTCCAAGGCCTTTTCTTCAAAACCAGGCTCACGACCGTATAGATAGTTAAAGCGGCGCGCGACTTCACGTGTCATTTCAACATGAGGCACCTGGTCTTCGCCCACAGGGACAAATTGCGCTCGATAAATCAAGATATCGGCAGCTTGCAGTAATGGGTACCCCAGGAAACCATAAGTCTGCAAATCTTTTTCTTTGAGCTTCTCAATCTGATCTTTGTAAGTAGGTACGCGCTCTAACCAACCCAGTGGTGTACCCATCGAAAGCAAGAGAAATAGTTCTGCATGCTCAGGCACCTTACTTTGAATAAATAAAGTGGCCTGATTGGGATCAACTCCGGCAGCCAACCAATCAACCACCATATCCCATACCGACTGCTCTATCACATCGGGTGTTTCGTAATGGGTGGTTAATGCATGCCAATCAGCGACAAAAAAGAAGCAAGGATATTCATTTTGTAGCTTGACCCAATTCTTCAAAACACCATGGTAATGACCAAGGTGCAGGCTACCAGTTGGTCGCATGCCTGAGAGTACACGTTCAGCAAACATCTTTATCTTTATTCTTTGTTGTAATGGGGAAATAGGTTAATGCAATACAGACCAAATCGGGGTCAGGTTATCTGGGAGCAAAGGCAATACACCCAAATCAATATGGCTTTCATTTGGATCATGAAAATCAGACCCACGCGAGGCTAGGAAGCCATATTGCTGGGCTATTTTGCCGTATGTTTTATATTGATCGGGGCTATGACTACCAGTAATCACCTCTATACCCAGTCCACCCAGCTCCTTAAAGCGGATGAATAACTGCTCCATCTGCATTGCATTAAAGGAATATCTACCGGGGTGGGCAATCACCGCTACTCCGCCTGCCGCCTTGATCCAAGCAAGAGCATCTTCAAGCTTGGCCCACATATGCGGCACATAACCGGGCTTATCTTCGACTAAATAATTTTTAAATACCTGTTCAGTATTTTTGCAGATACCCTGCTCCACCAAAAAACGCGCAAAGTGGGTTCTCGAAATCAAATCATGGTTACCGGCAAAATGGAGTGCGCCCTCATAGGCGTCTGGTATTCCGGCCTTGAGCAATTGCTCAGCCATGAGCTTGGCGCGATTTCCGCGACCATTTCTCGTTTGACGCAGGCCTTCCACTAAGCCGGTATTGTCTGGATCAATTCCAAGCCCAACGATATGGATCGTTTGCCCCATCCAAGTCACTGAAATTTCAACGCCACCCAGATACTTCATTCCAAGGGCTTTGGCGGCATCTGAGGCACGCTTTTGTCCGCCTAGCTCATCATGATCAGTTAAAGCCCACAAGCGCACACCATTGGCATAGGCGCGCTGAGCCAATTCTTCGGGAGTTAAAGTCCCGTCAGAAACGACCGAGTGGCAATGCAAATCGGCATTGAGGCTTAAATTACTGATCATTGGCCTATTTTAGGTCAAGCTGGTGTCAATTACCCGACGCGGAGCATCCAAGTAGTCTCGAGACTGCATTTCTATCAAGCGGGAGACAGTTCTGGAGAATTCAGCCGTAATTTGACCCTCTGTATATAGCTCGGGGGCATCGACTTCGGCGGAAATGATTAATTTGACCTTATGGTCATATAAAACGTCAATCAGCCAGATAAAGCGCCGTGCCTCATTGGTCATCCTGGGAGGCATATAGGGCACCCCAGACAAAATAACTGTATGAAAGCGCTTTGCAATCTCGAGGTAGTCGTTTTGAGAGCGCGGACCACAACACAGCGTATTAAAGTCAAACCACACTACCCCATCAACCATGTGCAAAGGCTTTAATTCGCGCGATTCAATATTTAAACTGGGATTAGAAGGCTCTTGCTGGTTACCAATTAAGGCGTGAAACATCTCCAATAAACGGGCATCGGATTGCGCATTTAAAGGAGCTAGGTAGGCCTCCACTTGCGCCATCTGTACACGACGATAGTCATTGCCAGCATCTACATTCAAAATATCAAGCTGTTCTTCTAGCAGCTTGATGGCAGGCAAAAGGCGATCACGATGCAAGCCATTTGGATAGAGTTGATCGGGGCGATAGTTAGATGTCATGACAAACTGCACTCGATCAGCAAACAAGGCGCTAAGCAAGCGATACAAAATCATGGCATCCGCAATATCGTTGATATGAAATTCATCAAAACAAATCAAACGATAGCGTTTTGAAATGCGTAAGGCAAGCTCGTTTAAGGGGTCGGCCAAACCAGATAACTCATGTAGCTCACGATGAACTTCACGCATGAACTCATGAAAATGAATGCGTATCTTTTTTTCTAATGGGGATGCAGCAAAAAAGCAATCCATTAAAAAAGATTTGCCGCGCCCTACCCCGCCCCATAAATATAAACCGCGAGGAAGTTTAGGTTTAAAGAGTTTCTTTTTTAGCCTATTGCTGCGGATTTCTTTATAAGCAATCCACTCGTCTTCACAGACTTGCAAACGTTCGATAGCAGCAAGCTGCGCGGGATCTGTGTGATACCCGCGCGCCTTTAACTCTTGATGGTAATACTCTAAAGCCTTCAATTACATGTTTAATGCGCGTTTATCTGTCGCCAAAGCTGCCTCACGAACTACTTCAGACAGACTTGGATGCGGATGACAGATACGTGCAATATCTTCAGCAGCCGCTTTAAATTCCATTGCAACCGCAGCTTCAGCAATCAAATCGGATGCATTAGCACCAATAATATGAACACCCAAGATTTCATCGGTATTCGCATCAGCCAAGACCTTAACAAAACCATCGGCACGACCCATGCCCAATGCACGGCCATTGGCAGCAAATGGGAACTGGCCTGGCTTATAAGCGCGGCCTTCAGCCTTGAGTTGTTCTTCAGTTTTACCAACCCAAGCAATTTCTGGATCGGTGTAGATCACCCATGGAATACAGTTGTAATCGATATGGGGTTTTTGACCAGCGATCACTTCAGCAACTAAGACACCTTCATCTTCAGCTTTGTGTGCCAACATGGGTCCGCGCACAACATCACCAACTGCATACACACCCGGCGCAGCTGTAGCACAAGTATGATCATCAATAGGAATAAAGCCACGCTCATCGACTTTCAAACCAATCTTGTCTAGTCCAAGATTTTCGGTATTTGGCACCCGTCCAACGGAAACGATCAAACGATCACATTCCAACTTACTGGCCTTTCCAGTAGCATCGGTGTAGTTCACTACTACACCCTTCTTGTCAGCTTTTACTTCACCAATCTTGACGCCAGTGCTGATGTTGAGGCCTTGTTTGCTCAGTAACTTTTGCGCTTCTTTAGCAATGCCTTGATCACAAGCACCCAAGAAAGATGGCATTGCTTCCAAAATAGTCACATCAGAGCCCACGCGACGCCACACAGAACCTAATTCCAAGCCGATGACGCCGGCACCAATCACACCCAACTTCTTAGGTACCGAATCAAACTTGAGGGCACCCTCGTTATCGCAGATCAATACATTATCAACAGCAATACCTGGCAAATGACGTGCTTTAGAGCCAGTAGCAATAATCACATTTTTTGTAGTGACAGTTTCTTTATCCTTGCCATCAATCTTCACTTGATAGCCATCAGCCGTTTTGCCCTCGAAAGAAGCGTGGCCTTTTAATAACGTAATTTTATTCTTGCGGAATAAAAACTGAATACCGCCGGTCATCTTAGTCACGATGTCATCTTTTCGAGAAATCATTTTCTTCGAATCGATACTCACAGCACCCACTTTAATTCCGTGGTCAGCGGCATGGTGTGCAATCTTTTCAAACTCTTCCGAAGATGCTAATAAAGCCTTAGAAGGAATGCAGCCGACATTCAAGCAGGTGCCACCTAGGCGCGGCTCCCCTTTTGGATCATCATAGGCATTAGATTCTGCACAGGCAACTTTAAATCCGAGTTGCGCTGCACGAATTGCAGCGATATAGCCGCCAGGGCCGCCACCAATAACGAGTACATCAAAAGCTTGGCTCATGATCTTCCCTTCTTACAAATCAAGGAGAAGACGTGAAGGATCTTCTAAGGCATCCTTCATGGCTACCAAACCTAAAACTGCCTCGCGACCATCGATGATTCGATGATCATAAGAAAGCGCCAAGTAATTAATTGGACGAATCACAATCTGACCATTTTCGACAACTGCACGCTCTTTAGTGGCATGAATGCCCAAGATTGCTGATTGGGGTGGATTAATGATTGGAGTAGAAAGCATTGAGCCAAATACCCCTCCATTGGAGATAGAGAATGTACCGCCAGTCAACTCTTCAATCGTCAACTTACCTTCACGAGCTTTGACGCCAAACTCAGCAATCTTTTTCTCAATATCAGCTAAATTCATTTGGTCTACATCACGCAAGATGGGCACCACTAAACCACGTGGTGAACTCACGGCAATGCCAATATCAAAGTAACCGTGGTAGATGATGTCATTGCCATCAACAGAAGCATTGAGAAGCGGGAATTTTTTCAAAGCATGTGTAGCCGCTTTGACAAAGAAAGACATGAAGCCCAATTTAACGCCATGGACCTTCTCAAATTGATCTTTGTATTTATTGCGCATTGCAATCACCGGCGCCATATTGACTTCATTAAAAGTTGTCAAAATCGCATTGTTTGCTTGTGACTCAAGCAAGCGCTCTGCAATACGAGCGCGTAAACGACTCATGGGTACGCGCTCTTCTGGACGATCGCTCATTGGAATTGGTGCAGTTGCTACAGGTGCTGATTTAGAAGCTCCAGCAACCGCATTCAAGGCATCGCCTTTTGTAATGCGGCCATCTCGACCAGAACCAGCAACCTGGTTTGCGCTTAAATTATTCTCCGCCATCAACTTAGCAGCAGATGGAGCTGCGGCCGCACTAGATTGAGCTGCAGGAGCAGCTGACTTGGCAGGCGCTGGTGCCGCCGCAGGAGCTGGCACTGGTACGGCTGCCGCAGGAGCTGCGGCTGCAACGGCGGTACTATCAATTTTTGCAATCAGCTCATCTGCTACTACCGTGCCACCATCAGCAACTACCAGTTCTGTAATTACACCGGCGGATGGCGCAGGCACTTCAAGCACTACTTTGTCGGTTTCGATTTCCACCAAGATTTCGTCCTGAGCAACGGCATCACCTACCTTTTTTTTCCACTGTAACAAGGTAGCTTCCGCTACAGACTCAGAGAGTTGGGGTACTTTAACTTCGAATATGGCCATGATTAATCCTATCTATGTATTTATATTGGTTATGTCGACGATTATTTCGTGATCACATAACCTTTCAGTTTGGCAAATGCTGCATTGAGTAATGATTTTTGTTGTTCTTGGTGAAGATGTGCATATCCGCAAGCAGGAGATGCAGAAGCAGGACGGCCGGCATAAGCCAACTTCATACCGTCGGCCATATTCTCCAAAATATTATGCTGGACAAAGAACCACGCCCCTTGGTTTTGTGGCTCATCCTGACACCAAATCACCTCTTCCAATTTAGGATATTTTTTCAACTCAGCAGCCAATGCCTTATGCGGGAATGGATACAACTGTTCTAAGCGAATAATCGCAACATCGGCAATCTTCTTATCGGTGCGTGCCTTGACCAAATCGTAGTAAACCTTACCAGAGCACATAATTAAACGAGTCACTTGCTTGCCATCAATCGATTCATCACGTTCAGGCAGAATCGTTTGGAAGCCGCCTTTGGTAAATTCAGATAATGGTGAAGCGGCTTCTTTATTGCGCAATAGAGATTTTGGTGTCATCAAGATCAGCGGTTTGCGGAACTGACGAATCATTTGACGACGCAATACGTGAAAGATCTGCGCTGCGGTTGTAGGCTGAATCACCTGCATATTGGTGTCAGCACAGAGCTGCATGAAACGCTCTAGGCGTGCTGATGAGTGCTCAGGACCCTGACCTTCATAGCCGTGTGGCAACATCATCACCAAACCGTTAGCGCGACCCCACTTCACCTCACCAGATGCGATAAATTGGTCGATCACCACTTGAGCGCCGTTAGCAAAGTCGCCAAACTGCGCTTCCCAAATAGTCAAAGTGTTTGGTTCTGCTGCCGCATAACCGTATTCAAAGCCCAATACCGCCTCTTCTGAGAGGATGGAATCAATCACAAGGAATGGGGCTTGATCTTTAGCTACATGACGCAATGGCATGTAAGTACCAGAATCCCATTTCTCACGGTTCTGATTGTGCAAAACAGCGTGACGGTGGGTAAAGGTGCCGCGTCCACTATCCTCTCCAGACAAGCGCACCGGATAACCGCTGGCTACCAAAGAGGCAAAAGCCATGTGCTCGCCCATACCCCAATCAATATTTATCTCACCGCGACCCATCGCTGCGCGATCTTTGTAGACCTTCTCAACTAGCGGGTGTACCTTGAAGTCTTCAGGAATGGTAGAAATCTTCTCGGCTAAACGCTTCCACTCCGCCAAAGGAATAGCAGTATCAGCTTCGTCGGTCCACTTCTTATTGAGGAAGGGACTCCAATCGACTGCAAACTTACCCTTGAAATTACTCAGCACAGGATCAGAGGTTTGTTTACCGGCATCCATTGCAGCGCGATACTCTTTGACCATGAGGTCACCAGTACCAACAGGCAACACACCTTGCGCCTCTAATTTATCCGCATAGACCTTACGCGTACCAGGATGAGCAGCAATAATTTTATACATCAAGGGCTGCGTCATCGCAGGCGTATCTTGCTCGTTGTGACCCAATTTACGGAAACAAACAATATCGATCGCAACGTCTTTATGGAATTGAGTACGGAACTCAACTGCCAATTTAGTTGCCAAAACAACTGCCTCTGGATCATCTCCATTGACGTGTAGCACGGGCGCATCAACTACTTTCATGATGTCAGTGCAATACAAGCTTGAACGCAAATCGCGAGGATCAGAAGTTGTAAAGCCAATCTGGTTATTAATGACGATGTGCACCGTACCGCCAGTGGAGTAACCACGAACCTCAGACATTGCTAGTGTTTCTTGCATTACACCTTGACCAGCAATAGCCGCATCTCCATGGACCAATACAGGCAGAACTTGCTCACCCAACATATCGCCACGGCGCTCCATACGGGCACGTGCTGAACCTTCCACTACTGGGTTCACGATTTCTAGATGGGAGGGGTTAAACGCCAAGGATAAATGCACTGGGCCAGCGGGAGTTGAAATGTCGCTCGAGAAACCTTGGTGATATTTAACGTCACCGGCAGGTAATGTTTCAGGGCCTTTATGTTCAAACTCAGCAAATAAGTCGGTCGGCATTTTGCCCAAGGTATTTACCAGAACATTCAGACGACCACGATGGGCCATGCCAATCACAATTTCTTGAACACCTTTAGAGCCAGCCTCACGGATCAATTCATCCATACAGGCAATAAAGCTTTCGCCACCCTCAAGTGAGAAACGCTTTTGACCAACGTATTTCGCTTGAAGATAGCGCTCAAGACCTTCTGCCGCAGTTACGCGATCTAAAATCTGACGCTTTTCTTCGACATTAAATTTAGGAGTTGAGCGAATCGACTCTAATTTTTCTTGCCACCATTTTTTAATTTTCTGGTCAGCAATAAACATGTACTCAACACCAATGGTGCCGCAATAGGTCTCTCGCAACGCCTGCAATAATTCGCGTAAGGGCATTTGCGTTTTGCCAAAAAAGGTATTGCTAGTGTTGAAGACGATATCCATATCGCCATCAGTAAAGCCATAAAAAGCAGGATTCAATTCAGGGATGTCCGGACGCTCAGTGCGTTTTAACGGATCAATATCAGCCCAGCGGTTTCCAACATTTCGGTATGCAGCAATCAGCTGCTGAACGGCAACGCGCTTGCGCCCCATTTCAGAGTCAGCTGAATCTGAAACAGTTCGGATAGGACCCTGCTTAGCGCGCTCAGCGAAAGAGGCAACAATCGGTCCATGGGCAATATCTGTTCTAGAAGAACCATCTGCCGCCGGAACTTGTTTCACATTATCAAAATAGGCTCGCCAATGATCCTCTACGGAAGTTGGATCAAGCAAATAGGATTCGTAGAGTTCTTCTACGTAAGGGGCGTTTCCGCCGAAGAGATAGGAGTTATCTCTTTGGTCCTGCATCATGATGCTCACCTTTCATCGGGTTTCCCGAATAAAAACTGTGGTTATAACCATCCGTTATGCGGCTCTACCGTTTGGCGGATTGCTCTGTGCAATTACTGGTACTACAGCAGTAATTTAACACGAGTAACCACCCTACCCTAAAGGGCTTTCCCTGATTTTTTACCAAATCGGGGAAAGTACCAAGGAAAACAATTAATAAGAGCTTTCCTACTTCCTTTTAATCGCCTCCTGACAGATTCAAATGAATATGGTTTTTATTCTCTAAATCTTCAAACAAATAAATGGGATTAAGAACATATGAAAGCAATTACCCCGGACTTGGAATATCTCAGTACGCGTCAAAGTGCCAAAGTACTTCAAGTTTCCCTAGGAACAGTCCAAAAAATGGTTGAATTAGGTGAATTAATCGCCTGGAAAACCAGGGGCGGCCACCGCCGGATTCTAGTCAGCTCGCTAGAACAACAACTGCAGAGAAGAAAACGTGCGATGCGCCAAAAGACCACTCAAAAATGTATTGCAATGGGGATATTTAGGCGGATTGAAAATAGTCATGAATTAATGGAGTCAATTCAATTCTGGCAATTGAAGGTTGAAATGGAAATCGCGGTAGATAGCCTGGAGGGATTAATGACAGCTGTTTCTATAGCCCCAGATCTTATCTTTTTAGATGCATTGATTCCACCGGTAGAACAAGTCCATCTGATACATTATTTGAGCAAAAACAAGGATACACAGCGCATTCCTATTTTGGTAGATGAAGGTTTTATCAAACTACACCCTGGTGTGATCAGCTTGGCAGATCAAAACTCCTATGGAATTCCTCTAGAACGACCGGCACAGATCAAGGAAGATCTCGAAAACGGTTTAATCAGCCAAAATCCACTGATTATTGGCTATCCAGCGACTGATTCTGAGGCGGATGCAAGTTTGAACCTACAAAACAGACATGAGCTCTTAGAGCCGATTTTTATACAGGCCCTGGCTAAAAAGTGCCATTAAGGAAATAAAAAAACCGCCTCAGCTATTGAGGCGGCCTTATAGTCTTTTAATTCAGAGGGTTAGATGAGAAAGCTGTTGCGATCTCTGCCTTCAATCCACTTGGGAGCCTTACCGCGACCAGTCCAAGTTTCACCAGTGGATGGGTTGCGATACTTTGGCGCCACTTTACCGCTAGGACTACGTGCACCACCCGCCTTGCGACTGAACAGATCAGCCGCTGTTAAGTCGTATTCTTCAATAATTAATTTTGCTTTTGCAATACCCTCTGCTTTTTCGCGAAGCACTGCTTCTTTAATTTGCTTATCTAATTGCTCACGTTGAGCCAAAAGCTCTTTATAAGAAGACATGGTTTATTTCTCCAAATAATATGTTTTAAACCAGATCGAATAATCTGATTCTAGTAAGAATTATATAGATAATATACAAATAGGCAATATTATATTTAAATATAAGCCTTTTAAATAATAAGATTTTAATATGCTATCGAAGCATTATTAATAATAATTATAAATATTATATTTATTATTAATATTATTTCCGCAGCATAAAGGTACCACTTGCCTTAGCGGTAATTTCGCCAGCGGTATTTAATACCACTGCCTCACAGTAATTAACAGTTTTACCGACCTTGAGCACACTTCCCTCAACAATAATTTTTCCAGTGCTTGGACGCATAAAACTGACAGTCATATCGATTGTCATAGCCCCAAATCCCTCAGAAGTGGTGCTACGAGCAGCTGCACCCATCGCAAAATCGAGGAGTGTCATGATGACGCCACCATGGGCAATATGAAAGCTATTCTCATACTCGGGACGAATCTCCAGGCTAATTCGCGACTTACCGTCTTTGGCATGCTCAGGAATAACGCCTAAGTGATCCAGAAAGGGAATGTTTAAACCAAAGAAATCCGTAGGAGTATGGGTATTTGACATGGGAGACCCGCAAGCTATCAAAATTATGAAGAAGAATGGTCGGGGCGAGAGGATTTGAACCTCCGACCACTTGCACCCCATGCAAGTACGCTACCAGGCTGCGCTACGCCCCGACGAAAGACGAAATTGTATCAGTAACTATTTAGACAGAATCTGCAAAACTGCTTGGAGCTCATCGCGCAAACGTAATTCGCCCCGCGCTTCATCCAATCGATTGCGTGCGCCACTGATCGTAAAACCCTCTTCATAAAGAAGTGAGCGAATCTTGCGAATCAAAACAACCTCATGATGCTGATAGTAGCGGCGGTTACCACGGCGCTTTTGTGGGCTGAGCTGTGAAAACTCTTGCTCCCAATAGCGTAAAACATGGGAACGTACGCCGCATAAATCTGCTACCTCGCCAATGGTGAAGTAGCGCTTTGCGGGTATCGGCGGCAACTGTGAACTTAACAGTCCCGACCCAGCATCAAATTCCGTTTTCTCTAGCATTGGACTCCACTACATCCTTCAGCTTTTGGCTGGCATGAAAAGTAACTACGCGACGGGCAGCTATTGGAATCATCTCACCCGTCTTTGGATTGCGGCCAGGACGTGCTGATTTATTACGCAACTGAAAATTACCAAACCCAGAAATCTTGACCTCTACACCAGACTCCAAAGACTGTCCAATTCGATCAAAGAATGCATCAATCATATCCTTGGCTTCGCGTTTATTTAAGCCAACTTGATCGAAAAGGGCTTCAGACAATTCGTTTTTAGTAACCGTATCGTTTGTGTTTAATTGGGTCATTGCCGCACTCTTTTTAATGTCTCTTGAAAAACGATTAATTCAAATATTTATTAATACTATACCTAGCGCAGGCGAGCCGCACATTTTTTTTCTAGCGCAGCCAATAAAGCGCTCATCACCGGTTCAATTTGTGCATCCTGCAATGTCTCTTGCGGATTTAATAATGTAACCCTAAATGCTAAGCTCTTCTCATCATCAGCCATAGAGCTCGAACCAGCCTTTGGTTTGAACTCATCAAATAGCTCAATCTTACGAATAAGGGCTTGCTTACTTGCATTCATGGCATCGAGCAAGGACTGAGCAGAAACAGATTGCTTAACAACCACCGCCAAATCACGCTGAACAGCAGGAAACTTACTCAATTCTTCTGGTTGAGGCAAACCCAATTGACTAATCGCTTCTAGATCCAACTCAAATAAAACGGGGGCCTGGGGCAATTCATAAGCTTGCTGTAATCCAGGATGCAGCTCTCCAATCCAACCAATACTCACCAAGCCTTGAGCAGTTTTTAATTGGACTTGGGCGCTACGACCAGGATGCAAGGCCACATGCAATGCAGCTTCAGTAGTGAAATGCAGGGGATCTAAAACGCGCTCAAGATCACCCTTGACATCAAAGAAATCAACCAAACGGTTTTCGCTTGCCCATTGTTCGGGAACAAATGATCCATATGCAAGTCCGCCAATATGCTGTGGCTGATAGAAACCAGCTACCTTTCCAGCCTCCTCTTGAACATGGATATCGCGCTTAAATACGCGCCCCGCTTCAAATAAACGCACGCGTGCTGCGCCACGATTCAAGTTAGCTTTTAGATTGCTAAGCAGGCCACCCCAAAGATTACTGCGCATGACACCGTACTGACTAGCAATCGGATTGACAACAGCAATCAAATCATTGTCAGTTGCACCAGTCAAGCGCTGCTCACTCTCAAGATCGGTAAAGCCAAAATTGACTGCCTCTTGATAGCCTTGTAAAGCCAAACGTTGACGTAATAAATGGATGCCACGCCTTGCTTCTGGCTTAGCGCTCATTTTCAAAGAGGAGATCGGCGGCGTATCAGGGATATTTTCAAAGCCATACATGCGCGCCACCTCTTCGATGAGATCTTCTTCGATCTCAATATCAAAACGATAGCTTGGTGGTGTGACAACAAAAACGTCGTTCGCCTCTTGCTTGAACTCAAAGCCTAGGCGTTTAAATACATCAGCAACAATCTCGTTTGTCAGAGCAATCCCAATCACTTTGACGGCACGAGCCAAACGCATGGCTACCGGCTTGCGCTCTGGCACATTAACCACTTGATCATCCACGGGGCCGGCTTGACCACCACATACCTGGAGAATCAATGCACTAAGGTATTCCAAACAGTTCGCTGTATTTTGGGGATCAACACCGCGCTCAAAGCGATGTGCTGCATCTGTGCTGAAATTAAAACGACGTGCACGACCTTGAATTGCTGATGGCAACCAGTAAGCCGCTTCCACATAAATATCTTGGGTATCGTCTGTTACTGCACAGTGATTGCCACCCATAATTCCAGCCAAGGCAACAGGGCCAGTCTGGTCTGCGACTACGCCTGCATCTTGGATCTTTCCTGAAGAGTCTGGACCCTGCAAAGCAATAGTCTGGCCATTTAACAATTCAAGGGATTCGCCAACTTTAGCCCAACGCACTACAAGATCACCGGACAGTTTCTTAATGTCAAATACATGGGTAGGCTGCCCCATCTCCAGCATGACGTAATTGGATAAATCAACCAAGGGAGAAATGCTTCTCTGGCCAGCGCGCGCTAAACGCTGCACGATTGCCTCTGGCGTTTTCGCTTTCGGATTGACGCCAAGAATAATTCGCCCAGCAAAACGACCGCACAGCTGATTATCTTCAATAGAAACTTTGAGCTTATCTGTGACGGACGGCACTGGAGCGGTCCAAGTAGGCGCGCATAAAGCAGCGCCAGTAATCGCAGATACCTCGCGAGCCATACCCATTAAAGAAAGGCAATCGGCTTTATTGGGTGTTAATTTAATAACAAAAATTTGGTCATCTAGATCAAGATACTGACGAATATCTTGCCCAACTGGGGCAACCGAGGGTAATTCCAATATGCCCTCATGGTCATCACCCAAACCAAGCTCGCGACCTGAGCACAACATACCCTGACTCTCTACACCACGGAGTTTTCCGACCTTAATAACAAAGGGTTTGCCACCGGCCTCTGCAGGAGGCAATACAGCACCAACCAAGGCACAGGGAATCTTGATGCCAGCGCGCGCATTCGGTGCACCACATACAATTTGTAGTTCCTGACCAGTACCTGCATTCACTTTGCATACGCGTAAGCGATCGGCATCTGGATGTTGTTCGGCAGACAAAATTTCTGCCACTACGATATTCGTAAAAGCCGGTGCAACTGAATGCTGCTCTTCTACCTCAAGCCCAGCCATCGTCATCGCATGACCTAAGGCATCGCTATCGATAGCAGGGTTAACGTATTGGCGTAGCCAAGATTCAGAAAATTGCATAGCTTATCTAAGTGAAGGTCAACTTAGGCAGGAAATTGCGCTAAGAAACGTAAATCGTTTTCAAAGAAAAGGCGCAGATCATCAACGCCATAACGCAACATAGTGAGGCGCTCTAAACCTGAACCAAAAGCAAAACCAGTGTATCGCTCAGGATCGATACCCATATTGCGCAATACATTCGGATGCACTTGCCCTGCCCCAGAAATCTCTAACCAACGTCCAGCCAACTTACCGCTACCAAAGGCCATATCAATCTCAGCGGAAGGCTCAGTAAATGGGAAGTACGATGGACGGAAGCGCACTTGTAATTCATTGGTTTCAAAGAATGTTCTCAAGAAGTCGGTATAAACACCCTTGAGGTCTGCAAATGAAACACTCTGAGCAATCCATAAACCCTCAACCTGATGGAACATCGGGGAGTGCGTGGCATCGCTATCGACGCGATATGTTCTGCCTGGAGCAATCACTTTAATTGGTGGCATGACGTCGGCGTGAGCATATTTTTTAACATGTTCACTGGCATAACGAACCTGAATTGGGCTGGTATGTGTTCGTAATAGCAAAGGCTTCCCATTGGAATCCTTGCCATCGATATAAAAAGTGTCCTGCATAGAACGTGCAGGATGATTCTCGGGGCTATTTAAAGCTGTGAAATTAAACCAATCGGTTTCAATTTCTGGGCCATCGGCAACATCAAAACCAATCGAGCGAAAGATTTCTTCTACACGCTCCCAGGTACGCATCACCGGATGCAAGCTACCTACCGCTTGTCCACGACCAGGCAATGACACATCGATTGATTCAGCAGCAAGGCGCTGCTGCAGAACTGCATCAGCCAAAGCTTGGCGACGCTCATTAAGAGCGGTCTCTACTGCACTCTTAATTTGATTAATTTGGGCGCCAGCACTCTTACGTTCTTCAGGCGACATTCCACCAAGCGCTTTTAGACGCTCAGTGAGAACACCTGATTTACCGAGATACTTGGCTTTCGCGTCCTCAAGAGCTGCCGCATCGGCAGCCCCGAGGAAATCACGTTTAGCATCCTCGACAATTTGGTCGAGAGAAACCATTGCAGCTTATTAATTAGTTAAGCTGCAGCGCTTACTACGGATTTGATCCGAGTAACCAAAGCGGCAAAAGCCTCTTTGTCTCTGATGGCCATATCGGAGAGCACCTTACGATCGAGTTCGATCGATGCTTTCTTCATACCATTCATGAATACGCTATAGGTTAGGTCGTGCTGACGAACTGCCGCGTTGATACGGGCAATCCACAAAGCGCGAAATACACGTTTCTTATTACGACGGTCACGGTATGCATATTGACCAGCACGCATAACCGCTTGCTTAGCAATACGGAATACGTTTTTACGACGTCCACGATAACCCGTTGCGGCATCGGTGATTTTCTTATGACGGGCTCTTGCTGTAACCCCACGTTTGACTCTTGGCATTTAGTTCTCCTATCTAGTCTGAGGTTAAGCGTAAGGAAGCATAGAGCGAATTGACTTAACGTCTGACTTCGCAACTTCAGTTGAACCACGCAAGTGACGCTTGTTCTTTGTGGTTTTTTTCGTGAGGATGTGGCGTTTGAAAGCCTGTCCTCGTTTAATCGATCCGCCTGCGCGAACCGTGAAGCGCTTTTTAGCGCTACTCTTGCTCTTCATCTTGGGCATAAAGCACCCCTTCATCTGCATGTGCAACATAGGTGGTAACCGACGGTTACTCTTCCTGTACCTAGAAACACTTCCAACAACCAGTGTCTTGCGACACCTCCCTACTTAAACAACAAGCATTACTACTTGTTACTTAGCCTTACGAATTGGGGCCAATACCATCACCATCTGACGACCCTCCATCTTCGGAAACTGTTCAACTTGACCATACTCTTGCAGGTCCAACTTCAAACGTTCCAACATTCTGACTCCGATTTCTTGGTGGGCCATTTCTCGACCCCGAAAACGAAGCGTAATCTTTGTTTTGTCGCCATCTTCCAAAAAACGGATTAGGTTGCGCAGCTTCACACCGTAGTCACCATCGTCAGTGCCGGGACGGAATTTAACCTCCTTCACCTGAATCACCTTCTGCTTAAGCTTCGCTTCATGCATCCGCTTAGCTTCTTGGTACTTGAATTTGCCGAAGTCCATGATGCGGACTACAGGTGGCACAGCAGTTGGAGCAATCTCAACCAAATCGGTCTCTTTCTCTTCTGCCAAAGCCAAGGCTTCACTCAACTTAACTACACCGATGGGCTCACCATCCATTCCAATCAGACGCACTTCAGGAGCAGTAATTTCCCGGTTAATGCGCTGCGATTTATCAGTAGCGATCTTCTTAATTCCTTTAAAAAAACAATAAAAACCGTTCCACCCCTAGCTAGGCTCGGGTCCGACTTTCTGGGATATATCCTGCTGGAGTCGGGCAACGAAGGCATCAAGAGGCATTACACCTAGATCAACTCCGCCACGGGCACGAACGGCCACCGTATTACTTTCACACTCTTTATCGCCAACAACTAGCAAAAATGGAATCTTCTGTAATGCGTGCTCGCGTATTTTATACGTAATTTTCTCATTCCGCAAATCAGATTCGACTCTAAACCCTTGTTTTTTCAGAGATTGCTGAACTTGTTGTGCGTATGCAGCAGAATTTCCTGAAATATTAAGAACTACAGCCTGGGTTGGAGCAAGCCAAACCGGCATGTTTCCAGCGTGATTTTCGATCAAAATACCAATAAAACGCTCTAAAGAGCCCACAATTGCCCTATGGAGCATCACTGGGGTCTTGCGGCTGTTGTCTTCGGCGACATATTCAGCACCTAAACGGGCTGGCATGGAGAAATCCACCTGAATCGTGCCACACTGCCACGTACGCCCAATGGAGTCTTTTAGGTGATATTCGATTTTTGGACCATAAAAAGCACCCTCACCTGGTAATTCTTCCCATTCCTGGCCAGATGCCTTTAAAGCGCCGCGAAGGGCTTCTTCAGCTTTATCCCAAATGGCATCGTCACCAACGCGCTTAGCAGGACGTAAGGCTAGCTTTACAGCAACCTCGGTGAAACCAAAGTCTTGGTAAACAGCACGAACTGCTTTATCAAAAGCAGCAACTTCAGATTGAATTTGGTCTTCCGTACAGAAAATATGACCGTCATCTTGCGTGAAGCCACGCACGCGCATCAGACCATGTAATGCACCTGACGGTTCATTGCGGTGACATTGACCGAACTCACCAAAACGTAATGGCAGCTCACGATAACTATGCAAACCTGAGTTATAAATTTGTACGTGGCCAGGACAGTTCATTGGCTTTAATGCATAAGCACGATTCTCCGACTCCGTTGTGAACATATTTTCTTTGTAGTTTTCCCAGTGGCCTGATTTTTCCCAGAGCCCTCGATCCAAAATCTGCGGCGCTTTGACTTCTTGGTAACCCTCTTGCTGATACACGCGACGCATGTATTGCTCAACTTCTTGCCAAATGGACCAACCTTTTGGGTGCCAGAAAATTAAGCCTGGCGCTTCCGATTGAAAATGAAAGAGATCAAGCAATTTGCCGAGACGTCGGTGATCACGCTTTTCGGATTCTTCAAGCATGAGTAAATAAGCATCCTGGTCTTCTTTGCGCAACCATGCAGTACCGTAAATACGCTGCAGCATCTCATTCTTACTGTCACCACGCCAATAAGCGCCTGCAACGCTTTGCAGCTTAAAGACCTTCAGTTTGCCAGTAGATGGCACGTGTGGGCCACGGCATAAATCAGTGAACCTGCCTTCAGCATACAAAGAAACATCTTCGCCCTGTGGGATGCTGGCAATCAGTTCTGCTTTGTAGTTTTCACCCTGCTTCTTGAAAAACTCTACCGCGTCATCGCGTGGCATTACGGTGCGTGTTACTGGCTCATCTTTTTTCGCGAGCTCAGTCATTTTCTTTTCTAAAGCAACTAAGTCATCTGGCGTAAATGGGCGGTGATATGAGAAATCATAGTAAAAACCATTCTCGATCACTGGACCAATCGTGACTTGCGCTTCTGGGAATAGTTCTTTAACAGCGTATGCCAATAAGTGCGCTGTAGAGTGGCGCACAATCTCAAGCGCTTCCGGACTTTTATCAGTGATGATGGCTAATTGACTATCTTTATCAATGACAAAGCTGGTATCCACCATCTTGCCATCAACGATACCGCCTAAAGCAGCTTTTGCAAGACCACTACCAATGCTTTGGGCCACATCCGCTACGCGAACTGGTGCCTCAAACTCACGTTTTGATCCATCGGGCAGAGTAACTACAAGCATAATGACCCTATCTTATTTGCTTATTTACTGAACTTCATAACAGACATCTTTCCCAAAAAGAAAGCGCGGTAGCTTTGGGGCATCCGCGCCTCTTGGGCTTTCCCGGTTTGGGTATTCCCTTTTGGGTCTTTATTCGTTGGTAGGCTCGATTGGACTCGAACCAACGACCCCCACCATGTCAAGGTGGTGCTCTAACCAGCTGAGCTACGAGCCTATATATCAGACCAAGAGTTTATCACCGGCGGCGCACTTGGGTCACCCCTTTGACTTCTTCAAGGCTGTTTTGGACTATCCGCAGCACTTCAGAATCCTTTACCTCCACCGTCAACAGGATCTGTGCCAAGCCTTTTCGGGCGGATTTACGCAGGTCAATCACGTGAATGCCTTGCCGCGTAAGGATTTCAAATAACTCGCGCATTAACTCCGGGCGGTCCAGCCCCGTGACAGCCAGGTCGGCCGGAAAGACTCGCTTTTGATCATTTTTACTATCGCTAGCAGCTGATTGGCTCCATGCCGTTTGAATCACCCGCTCAGGCGCCCTTTCTAATAAGCCCTTAAACGTTTTGCAAGCACGGCGGTGAATCGATACACCTCTACCCTGGGTAACAAACCCAGCAATCGAATCGGGTGGGACAGGACGGCAGCAGCGCGCCAATTGAGTTAACAAGGAATCCACGCCAACCACCAAGACATCACCACCCTTGACCTGCTTATGACTACTATGGCGCAATACGATTGCTGGTGTGCTTGGCTTAGCATCAGACTTTAAATCTACCTTGACCTCAGACGCTTTGCTGCCCTGCCCTGCCTCTTCATCGTCAAGCGCATTAAACCAAGCTCGCACACGAGTTCGAGCCCTATGGGAGCGCAAGTAATTACGATCGGGGCTAATCCAATCCCGCGATGGGCCACCGTGCTTAACCGCAATGATTTCAATGGTTTGTCCATTTTGTAAAGGCGTATCCAAAGGAACCATGGCGCCATCTACTCTAGCCCCACGACAACGATGACCCAAATCGGTATGTACTGCATAGGCAAAGTCGATAGGTGACGAACCCTTTTCGAGTGAGATTACTTTTCCCAATGGCGTAAGGACATAAATATGATCGTCGATCTCGTGATGCTTGAGTTGCTCCCAAGCATCCTCTTTCCAAGAAATTAATTGCCTAGCCCAGGCAATTTGTCGCTCATAAGCTACTTGGGCACTATGTGTTCCGGTTGCATGATGAGGATTGGCGGTATTACTTGATTTTGCTGGCGTTGCCATGCCAACATAAGCACCCTCTTTATAGCGCCAGTGCGCAGCCAGGCCATACTCCGCTTGTTGATGCATCTCATGAGTACGAATCTGAATTTCAAATGCAGTGCCATCCTCATCCATTACAACGGTGTGCAGGGATTGATAGCCATTAGGCTTGGGCCTTGCAATGTAATCATCAAACTCGCGTGGCACAGGTTGCCAGACATTGTGCACAATTCCCAAAATGGCGTAACACGATTTGACATCGTCTACCATTACTCGAAACGCGCGCACATCGTATAAGTTAGCAAAGTCTAAGGACTTTCCTTGCATCTTTTTCCAAATGCTGTAGATGTGCTTAGGGCGACCAAGCACTTCCCCTGCGATATTGACTGCACTTAATTCCTCTTTGAGGCGAGCAACAATCTGCTCAATAAAAGCTTCTCGCTCAATTCTTTTGGCATCGAGCATTTTGGCGATATCACGATAAATCTGGGGGGATAAAGTCCGGAATGCTAAATCTTCCATCTCCCACTTCATTTGCCAGATACCCAGTCTATTGGCCAATGAAGCATCAATATCAAGAATCTCTTGTGCCCATGGTGCAGGCATAGGGATCTTCTCTTGGGTAATCCAGCGTAGAGTTTGCAAGCGAGATGCCAAGTAAATTAAGACGACCCGCAAATCATCACCAAAAGCCAAAAGCATTTTGCGCAGCATTTCTTCCTGGCCGGAAACGCTTAGCCCACCATCTTCCCGAACTAACTTAGCTTGCGCCTGACGTAGGCCGCGATAACCAATTAGCAACTTGGCGGGCTCTTCACCAATTAATTTAACTAAGGATTCTTTACCATGTGTACGGGCAATATTTTTCGCCGCCAATAGTGTGGCCGAATCCAAATTCAACATTTCCAAAAGCGTCACTACTCCAGCAGCATGCTGCTCAGCAGGCTCACCATACCAGCCGTCGACTATCTGAATTTTTTGAGTTGAAATTGCCATTACCGCTTCCGCTATTCCTCAATCATGAATCTCTCCCGAAATGAATCTAAGAAAGAGTAAAAGATTAGCTAAAGAATTCTTTTGCTAAAGCAATCTGCTCCGTCTTGACAAAGGCGGGAGCATGACCAACACCGGGTATTTCAATCACTCTTGCATGTGGATTGACTTTGCACATTTCTGCAGCCGTAGCCGATGAGAGTAAATCCGAATTCCCACCCCGCACAATCAACATAGGACAGTGAATTTGCTTGAAGGCGTGCCACATAGCAACTTCACCCGCTTTTGCCATGACTGGGTTAATAGAGGCAAATGGAACCGAAATCGCTGGGTCGTAATGCATTACCCACATTCCATCTCGCTCAACCAACATTGGACCGTTATAGATTTCCCACTCTTGGGGGGTATGCTCGCCAAAGGTGGTGCAAATTTGATTAAGGCGTTCCAATGCGTCTGCCCGATTAGCAAATGCAAAAGGCTGGCCAACATAGGAACCTAAGCGCTTGAGTGACTCGGGCTCAATTCGCGGACCCACATCATTAATGAGCATGCGACGAATAGGCGAATTTGGCATGGATGCATAAACTATCCCAATCAAGCCACCCATTGAGGTACCAAACCAATCAACATGAGATACGCCTAAATGCTTCACAAGGCTCATCATGTCGGCAACATATTGGGGCACCGCATACAGCATTGGATTACTTAAGCGATCCGAATTTCCACGACCAACGATATCAGGACACACCACGTAATAGTCTTTGCACATTGCTTGCGCAAGCGTATTGAAATCGCTACCACGCCTTGTCAGGCCATGAACACAAATCAATACCCTGGGATTCTCAGGATTACCCCAGGCGTGGTATGCCATGCGATGCACGCCCTCACCCTCACCACACAGCACATAGAGGGTATCGCCGCAATGTTCAACATGTTCATGGGCATGATCATGCTCATGAACATCATCTGGGCCAATTTGTTCTGGTTGCAAGGTGACGTGGTCAATGCCGTATTTTTCAAGCAGCATCACACGAATGCGCGACATAATTTCGGGCCATTGATGCATATCTTCAATTTCAATATGGCCAATCAGGGCTGGAAAATTTGGCGTCATTTCCCATACATGCAAATCATGCACGGCTGATACCCCCGCAATTTTTTTTAACTCACCCCCTACCTCAAGGTAATTAATATGCAGTGGAACCCCTTCCATCAAAAAATGGAAGGACTCATGCAGAATCGAAATGGTCGACCTCAGAATGAGCAGCGAGACCAATATCGAGAGAATGGCATCAATTGGCATCCAACCAGTAAATTGAATGATTAAGCCTGCAGCCAAAGCAGCTACTGATCCAAGAAGATCGCCCATCACATGGACCAAGGCTGCGCGTGTATTGACACTGCGCTGATCCCGAGAAAGCACCAAGGCCACTACGATATTCATGAGTAAACCAATCGCTGCGACCACGGAAACGGTATAACCATCAACGACGTGTGGTGTATAGAAACGACTAATAGCCTCAATCACAATCCACGCTACCAATACAAGCATGGCAATACTATTAACAAAGGCTGCCAAGGCCTCTGCACGACCAAATCCAAATGAATGTTTAGATGATGGTGGTCGCCGAGAAATAATTTGTGCAAAGAGCGCCAAACCTAAAGCAGCGGCATCAGTCACCATGTGACCGGCATCTGAAATCAGCGCAAGGGAACCAGCGAAATAGGCTGCTGCACCCTCAACTACAGAAAACCCTAATGTTAAAACGAGTGCGATGAGAAGCAGGTTTTGATTTGAAGCTTCTTTTGTATGGCAATGCTTTGCATCCCCTTTTTTATGGGCATGCAAAGCGGGGTCACTCTCTACAGCCCGATGAGAGTGATGGTGTTTTTTTCCGTGGGAATGATGATGGAAGCCAGACATGGTGCTTCCATTATTCCATCAATTGGATGCAGCAGTTAGAAACCAGTAGTGTCAACAGGGGCGCCTGTTTTGGCAATCACTTCTTCCTTGCTGACGCCAGGCGCCAATTCAACTAGTTTTAAACCCTTTGGAGTGATATCCAATACGCACAAATCAGTAATGATGCGACTAATCACGCGCAGGCCAGTTAAGGGCAATGTGCATTTGGGCAGAATCTTGATTTCTTCAGTGCCGTCTTTTTTCTTGGCAACGTGCTCCATCAGCACGACCACGTGCTTGACTCCAGCAACCAAATCCATGGCCCCACCCATGCCCTTCACCATTTTTCCTGGAATCATCCAGTTGGCAATATCACCGTGCTCACTGACCTGCATTGCACCCAAGAAAGCAATATTGATTTTGCCGCCACGAATCATTCCAAATGCATCGGCAGATGAAAAAATGGAGGAACCTGGCAGGGTTGTAATAGTTTGCTTGCCGGCATTAATCAAATCAGCATCTATCTGATCTTCCGTTGGAAAGGGGCCGATTCCCAACAGACCATTTTCAGATTGAAGCCAAACTTCCATTCCGGGCGGCACATGATTGGCCACAAGGGTTGGTATACCAATTCCGAGGTTTACGTAATAGCCATCTTTTAACTCTTTAGCAGCGCGTGCTGCCATCTCATCTCTATTCCAAGGCATATCGATCTTCCTTAATATCTATCAGTGCTGTATGAATGGGCCGCAATTAAGGGGCCAAGGTTCTTTGTTCAATGCGCTTCTCAGGATTTTTGTTCACCACCAAGCGATGCACATAAATTCCTGGAGTATGAATTTCCGCTGGATCCAAATGACCGTTCTCAACAATCTCTTCGACCTCAGCAACGGTGATCTTGCCAGCCATTGCTACGACTGGATTGAAATTGCGAGCAGTGTGTCGATACACCAGATTACCCGAACGATCAGCTTTCCATGCCTTCACTAACGAGATATCGGAAACAATCGAACGCTCCATGATGTATTTCTCACCATCAAATTCTTTTTCTTCTTTACCCTCAGCAACCAAAGTACCAACACCAGTCTTCGTGTAAAAAGCCGGAATACCGCAACCTCCTGCGCGCAACTTTTCAGCCAAGGTTCCTTGTGGCGTAAATTCCAACTCGAGTTCACCTGCTAAGTATTGGCGCTCAAACTCTTTATTTTCTCCAACGTATGAAGCGATCATTTTTTTAACTTGGCGGGAGTTCAGCAAAATACCTAAACCAAAACCATCTACCCCAGCATTATTAGAAACAGCCGTCAAATTTTGAGCACCCAAATCTTTGACCGCCAAAATCAAAGCCTCTGGGATTCCACACAAGCCAAAACCGCCAACAGCCAGTTTTTGACCATCCTTCAAAATATCCCGCAAGGCTTCTACGGCCGATGGGTAGGTTTTATTCATAGCTTTTCCTAATATTGCCAATAAGAGTAAAAAACCAATCATAACGCTTTAGCCCTTCGGGGCAACCCTAGCAGGCACCAAGCTGGGTTTTTTGGCTCAGAAATAAACTATGATGGCTGTAATACCCAATTTTTAAGATATCTCGGAGAATTTGCATGAACGCCCAGGAATTACTCGAACAGTTTGGTCCAAGAGACTCAATGGACTACGACCTGGTAATTGTTGGGGGTGGGCCAGCAGGTCTATCCGCAGCTATCAAAGCAAAGCAGCTTGCCAATGAATCCGGTAAAGAAATCAGCGTTTGCGTCCTAGAAAAAGGCTCTGAAATCGGCGCGCATATTTTGTCTGGCGCAGTGATGGATCCTAAAGCGCTTACGGAACTATTCCCGAACTGGAAAGAGCTTGGCGCACCACTCAATACCGAAGTAAGAGCAGACCAATTTTTATTTCTTACCGCAAATCAATCTTATCAAGTCCCTAACTGGCTTTTGCCGCATTGTTTTAAAAACGAAGGAAATTACATTGTTAGCTTGGCTAACATTACTCGCTGGCTTGGCGAGCAGGCAGAAGCCCTCGGCGTGGAAATTTTCCCTGGGTTTCCGGCGGCACAAATTTTGTACGATGAGCAAGGTGCGGTGTGTGGCGTTATTACTGGCTCTATGGGTCTGGATAAAGAGGGGCAGCCCACCGACCAATTTCAACTGGGCATGGAACTGCGGGCCAAATACACCTTATTTGCTGAAGGCTCACGCGGACATCTAGGCAAGCAATTGATCTCTAAATATGCCCTGGATAAGGATGCCGATCCACAAAGTTACGGTATTGGTATTAAGGAGCTTTGGGAGATTGAGCCCTCTAAGAGCAAGCCTGGATTAGTTGTTCACACAGCAGGCTGGCCCTTAGACAGCGATACGTACGGCGGCTCCTTCCTCTACCACCTGGGCGATAACCAGGTTGCAGTAGGCCTGGTGGTTGGTCTTTCATATAAGAACCCCTACCTCTCCCCTTTTGAAGAGTTTCAACGCTATAAATTACATCCAAAAATTCGCGAAACTTTTGAGGGTGGTAAACGCATTGCCTATGGTGCTCGTGCCCTCACTGCAGGGGGTCTTAATAGCCTGCCCAAAACAATCTTCCCAGGTGGCGCCTTAATTGGTGACGATGCAGGCTTCTTAAACGCCTCCCGCATCAAGGGCAGTCACGCGGCCATTAAAACCGGCATGTTGGCAGCGCAAGCTGCTGTAGCAGCCATCAATGAAAATCGCTCTGCTGACTTACTAACCACCTACCCACAGTCATTCGAGCATAGCTGGCTACATACGGAACTGAACCAAGCCCGTAACTTTAAACCTTGGATGTCTAAAGGCTTGTATATGGGCACCATCATGGTTGGCCTTGAACAAAAGATTCTCGGTGGCAATATGCCATGGACAATCCATTTAAAACATGCAGACCATGAGTGCCTCGAACCAGCTGCCCTGCATAAACCAATTAATTATCCAAAGCCTGATGGCAAGCTTACATTTGATCGCCTTTCATCTGTATTTATTTCTAATACCAATCACGCTGAAAATCAACCCATTCATTTAACCCTCAAAAATGCCTCTGTTCCGGTTGATATCAATCTCAAAAACTATGCAGGCCCAGAGCAGCGTTACTGCCCTGCTGGCGTTTATGAATACATCGAGACTGATGGCAAAGCGCGCTTGCAAATTAATTCGCAAAATTGCGTACATTGCAAAACTTGTGACATTAAAGATCCTACCCAAAATATTATTTGGGTAACGCCTGAAGGTGGTGGCGGCCCTAATTACGCCTCGATGTAGGGAACCTACAACAAGGCGTCCCTACTCTTTGCGCAAAGGGTAGCGGCGCGGCCTTAGTTTTTGAATTGCCATGCCCGCCAGAGCGCATGCCAGTGCAGACATAACGAATACATCTCGCGGCTGGAATTGATCCCAGATCCAGCCAGCACACAAACCACCAAGTGTTCCCCCCAATCCATAGGAGACGGTAGCCATCAGCGCTTGACCCCGAGCCTGCAATGGTCCAGTAAACCAGCGTTGCAATAACTTGGTTGCAGCACTGTGGTGCGCTGCAAAGGTCCCCGCGTGCATAACTTGAGCCAAGATTAATACCCAACTTACAGGAAAGAAAGCAATTAATACAAATCGAATCACGCCAATCCCAAAGGCGCCCTGCAAGACCACCTCTGAGTCAAGGCGACTCAGTACCTTACTTTGATAAAAAAAGAAGATGACTTCGGCAAAAACCCCGAGCGCCCAAAATAATCCAATTTGAAACTTGTCATAACCCAAATTTGCCAAGTACAAAGAATAGAAAACATATAAAGCGGCATGGGCAAAAACCATAAAAAATCCAGATACCAAAAACCAACGCACATCTGGATTCAAGAGTACCACCAATAGTTCGCCCTTCACCATTTTATGACGCTCGCGTTTAGGCTCATGTAAGCGAAATGTTACGAGCGCCAGAAAAATCAGCACAATTGCACCAACGAGTGGGTAGTACTCAATTCCCATTCGCTGAAAAAGATCTCCAGCAAATAGCACCATCGCTATAAACCCAATGGAACCCCAGAGACGCAGGCGGCCATAACGCTTATCAAAAGAGTTATCTCTGAATAAAGCATGCACGGTTGCTGACTCCCCCAAAGGCATCAAACTACTGAGAATCGTGTGGAGAATAAACATCCACAGAAAAAAAGCGAGGTAGGTGTGCAAGAAAAAAATGGCCAAAAAAACCAATGCAGCTAAGCAAGCACAAAATCGAATAATGCCAATTCGGTTGGAGAGGTAATCAGATAACCAACCCCAAGAAAATGGTCCAATGATGCGAGTAATTTGGAGCATCGACATTAAGACCGCGATCTCCATGACAGAAAAGTCGCGACCTAAGAAAAAGAGGCTGGCGTATGGAGAAACCAAGCCAACATAAGCAAAATATAAAAAGAAAAAGGACCCGAAGGCCCAGCGCACAGAAGGCGTCATTTTTCTTTTTGAATCATTTAATCGCTCACTGAGCCAGGGCGAGCAGCTGGAATAGGCGGAATTGGTAAAGAAACATCGCCACATTGAGCTCGATGGCGCAAAACATGATCCATCAATACCAAGGCCAACATGGCTTCGGCAATGGGTGTAGCACGAATGCCCACGCAAGGGTCATGACGGCCCTTAGTCTGAACCGTAATTGGCTTACCCTCCCAATCAATAGATTGTTTGGGGCTCAAAATACTAGAGGTAGGCTTTATTGCAATCGATACGCGCAAATCTTGACCGCTGCTAATTCCTCCAAGGGTGCCACCAGCATGATTACTAGCAAAACCATCGGGATGCAATTCATCTCCATGCTCACTACCACGCTGCGCAACAGACTTAAATCCAGAGCCAATCTCAACACCTTTCACGGCATTGATTCCCATCATGGCATGTGCAATATCGGCATCTAATTTATCGAAGAGCGGCTCACCCAAACCAATTGGCACATTGCGCGCCCGCACCTCAATTTTTGCTCCACATGAATCGCCTGATTTACGCAAATCATCCATGTAGGCTTCTAACTTTGGAATGATTGCGCTATTAGCGGCAAAAAAGGGATTTTTCTCAATCTGCGCAGCGTCTTCAAAAGGAATTTCAACTTCACCCAATTGACTCATGTAACCATAAAACTGCGTGCCATATTTTTCATACAACCATTTTTTTGCAATCGCGGCGGCTGCGACAACTGGCGCAGTTAAGCGTGCGGAAGAACGACCACCGCCACGCGGGTCACGTAAACCATATTTGTAGTGATAGGCATAGTCTGCATGACCAGGTCTAAAGGTTTGCAAAATATTGCCATAATCTTGGCTGCGCTGATCGGTATTGCGAATCAACAAACCAATAGGGGCACCAGTCGTTTTGCCTTCGTATACGCCTGACAAAATTTCAACCTTATCCTCTTCTTTGCGCTGGGTAACATGACGGGAGGTTCCTGGCTTACGGCGATCTAAATCGATCTGTAGATCAGCTTCGCACAGCGCCATTCCAGGAGGGCAACCATCAACTACCGCACCAATAGCGGGACCATGGGACTCACCAAATGTGGTGACCGTAAAGAGAAGGCCTAATGTATTTCCTGACATATCGACATTATGTCATCTGTCGGCCGGGAGTGGGTAGAGCGTGTATCGAGGCCCCGCCTGATTGAATTTTAAGTAGTTGCCTTTGTTGTATCTTCCGGCCAATCGCGAATGTAACCCTTGAGCATCGTATTCTCAAAGTCCTGAGCCTCTACAACCGACTTAGCCACGTCGTAGAAAGAAATGACACCCATCAACATTTTTTGATCAATAACCGGTAAGTAGCGAGCATGCTCCACCAGCATCATTCTGCGCACTTCCTCAATCTCAGTTTCCATATTGCAGGTCAGTGGCGTCGCATTCATTACCGAATTGACTTGCAATCCATCCAACTTGCCATGATGCTTGGCAAGCGCAGATATCACCTCACGGAAGGTGAGAATTCCTACTAACTTGTCGTACTCCATCACCACCAATGAACCAATATCATGCTCACTCATGACAAGCACAGCAGTTTGTAATGCTGTCTCTGGAGCTACGGTAAACAGGGTGCTACCCTTCACGCGCAAGATGTCACGAACTTTCATTTGGTCTCCAGCATTAGATTGATAGCTTCAATATATTCCCAAGCCTAAATAGAATCAAGAACAGGATAGTTTGATTCAGTAGCGAATAACCCTAATAAGACCGCTACGAATCTTCGGTAGATTAGCCACTAATACGGCCCCAGCCAAGGTGATCCACCAGGTTAGATAAATCCATGTCAGCGCCAAAGGGAAGATGGCAAAGGCCCCGTAGACCGTCTTATAAAACACGGCATTGGTCAAGAAGAAGCCGAAACCAAATTTCATGATTTCAAATGCCAGCGCAGCAAACAGCGCACCGCTCAGGGCATCCTTCCATAGTATTTTGGCATAGGGCAAATACTTGTAAGCGACGGCATAAACAGCAACTGCCAAAAACACCGGAGCAACCGTAGCAAACAAGCCTAAGCCAAAGGTGAGCGCTGGAGTCCACCCCTCTGCAGCACTTAACAAGAGACCGCTTAGATAAATTCCACAACCCAGGAGGATTGGACCAAGGATCGTGGCAGTCAAATAAATCGCTATTTTATTGATGAATGGGCGCCTTTTCTGAACCCGAAATAACTGATTGAATGCCCTCTCAATCACCATCATGGTCATCATGGTAGTGATCACCAGCCCCAAGGAACCTACCAGGGTGAGACCTTTTGCCTTTGATGAAAATTGATTGATGTACAAGAAAACCTGGGTATTTAAACCACCCGGCATATAGGTATCGAGCAGCCAGTTTTGCACCGCATTTTTGATCTGAATCACCCTGGGTAGGTAACTGAGCAAAATCGAGGCAACCGTAACCATCGGAACCAGCGACAAGGTTGTGGTGAATGCTAGGCTGGCCGCAACTTGCTGTAGATTTTGGCCGCGATTACGCTCCCATATCTCTTTCGCAAGAGCAAGCCATAATTGGGGGTTACGAAATAGGCGCATCGCCGTATCATAAGAGATCAATATGAGTCATCACGATATTTTAGTTTTGTACTACTCCCGCTACGGCGCCACCAGAGATTTGGCGCGCCTGATTGCTGAAGGTATCGAAAGCGTACCAGGAGCTAATGCCCGCCTGCGCACAGTTCCTGCAATCTCCACGGTTTGCGAGGCGACACAAGCGGCTGTACCCAGCGATGGTGCCCCTTATGCTGAATACACTGACCTACAAGAATGCATCGGCCTTGCCCTAGGCTCCCCTACTCGCTTTGGGAATATGGCCGCTCCCATGAAGTACTTTTGGGATGGGAGCTCCTCCCAATGGCTCGGCGGAGCCTTGATTGGTAAGCCAGCGTGTGTCTTTACTAGCACCGGCAGCATGCATGGCGGCCAAGAAAGCACCTTACTCACCATGATGATTCCCTTACTGCACCATGGGATGTTGGTGCTGGGACTACCTTACAGCGAGCCCGACCTGATGAGCTCAAGCACGGGCGGCAGCCCTTACGGCGTCACGCATCTTGCCCACGCCGCTGGAAATGCCCCGATTAGCCCAGAGGAGCAGCGCCTAGCCATTGCTCAGGGCAAGCGCCTGGCCCAAACAGCCTTGAAGTTAATCGAGGCATAAGCATGCGCCAGAACCACTTTCTTCAAAGCATCCTCTCAAAGAATCCCTATCAACTCTTAGCAACTGCAGCATTTATTGATTTATTCATTCTTTGCGTGTCCTGGGAATGGTTTATCTCACCCCTGCGTCCTGGCGGCTCTTGGTTGGTTTTGAAGGGGGTACCACTCCTTTTTGCCATACCAGGGCTCTGGAGGGGCAAGGTATACACAATGCAGTGGGCATCTATGTTGATCCTCCTTTACATTACAGAAGGCTTGGTTCGTATTCTAGAAACTGGCCTGAACTTTTGGATGGCGCTTGTAGAGGTGATTTTGGCAACTTTAGCCTTTATTTGCTTGCTCATTTACCTCAAGCCAATCAAAACCAGAGCCAAAACTTTGGCAAAAGAGCTCGCCGCACAAGAAAACTAGGGTTTTGGGGCGTTAAACAGCCATTTCTCAGAATTTCTTCAAATGATCGGTAATTTTTTGTTTTTCTGTCATCTCGACTGCTTTCCAATGCGTTGTATGCCCATGGAGGTAGCAAATATGTCAACAAGACTGAAACGTTGGGCCCGCGCAATTCAAGAGATCGATCTGTCAAAAAAGACCGACCCTGAAGTAGCAATTGGCTATTTAGACAGCAAATACCGAGATATCGCATGGCGCTACATCCGAATTCTTGGTTTTGAGCGCACCATTAGCTTCATGGCAAGCAATAACTTTCACCCAGAGTAAAAGTTCTTCAAAACCCTAAATATTCATTTATTTAGGGTTTTTTCCTTACCGGACATACGTCCCCGCTTGAGGGAAAAGCTTTTCGAGCTATCTTTCTCATCCATTTATTGATGAGTCAATCTACATTTAGAACGCACACAAAGTAGGCGCTTGATGTCATAAATGCTTGTAAGAAAGAGCAATAAATCGTAGGATCAAGCATATGGGAGCAGATGCTTTGATCGCGCTCTCATTTTATAAAGATAGGAATTTCATGAGCCAGAAGAAACTAGTAAAACAATTACTAAAAAAATTAGACAAACTAGAAGCCGATAGAGAGAAGTTAATCGACAAGCTTGCTAAAGCCTTAGATAAGATGGACAAAAAGGAGACCCCTAAAAAGACCCCTGTTAAGAAAGCTCCTTCTAAAAAAACAGCCGTAAAAAAGGTTGCTGCTAAAAAGGCACCAGCGAAAAAGGCAGCCGTCAAAAAAGTAGCGGCTAAAAAAGCGCCAGCTAAAAAAGTGGCAGCTACAGCAACCCCAACTAGCGCCTCTTAATCTAGTCGCTATTAACTCTGCCTCGTGAGCAAAGCTGCAAAGTCATCCAAGCATGACACTTCTTACGATGCAGAGTTAAGACTTTTGCAAATTGAGCTAGTCAAGCTACAACGTCAAATCATTGCAAAAGGCACCCGTTTACTGGTCATTCTTGAAGGTCGCGATACTGCCGGCAAAGATGGCACCATCAAACGCATTACCGAACATTTAAGTCCAAGAGATACACGCATAGTTGCCTTGGGAAAACCATCCGAGCGTGAAGAAGGTGAATGGTATTTCCAACGTTATGTCGCTGAGCTGCCAGCCGCTGGCGAGTTCACCATCTTTAACCGCAGTTGGTACAACAGAGCAGGCGTTGAAAAAGTCATGGGATTTTGCACCCCTCTTCAATACCAGCAATTTATGGCTACGGTCAATGAATTCGAATCTTTACTGGTGGGCTCTGGCATACAAATTATTAAGTATTACCTCGATATCAGCAAACAAGAGCAAGCACTTCGCCTCAAGAGTCGCGCTACTGATCCACTGAAGCAGTGGAAAATTAGTCCAATTGATGAGCAGGCGCAACGAAAGTGGAAAGCCTATAGCATTGCGCGCGATCAAATGCTATTAAATACCAGCACTCTGGATGCGCCTTGGACTGTGATTGACGCCAATGATAAAAAGCTTACCCACCTCAACCTAATTGCCAACCTATTATCTCGGGTGAACTACCCTCTTAAGGCGAAAAAAATATTCAAAGTCGATCCTAAGATCTTGCAGACAGTAATCCCACAATCGAAAAAATTGCCTAAGTTATTCCCCTAGGCCCAGAGGGAAGAAAGCTTTTATTTCACTCAGCAAGTCATTGGGAAGCTCTTCGGGTATGTAGTGCCCACACGGCAAAGATTTACCACTCACCTCCTTGGCAACAGCCTGCCAATCATGGATTGGCGAAAAGCATGCATTCACCAAGCCATGCTCACCCCACAATACGTGCACAGGCATTTGCAGCATCTTTTCCATCTGTCGATCAGCGCGATCATGTTCTAGATCGATAGACGCAGCTGCGCGGTAATCTTCACACATCGCATGCACGCTCTTTGGGTCGCTGATTTGATCTACATATTCAGACCAACAGGCCTTTTCAAATACGCCAGTACCAGCATAACGACCCATATGGTTCTGAATCCAAAATTCCGGATTACTCCCAATCATTGCCTCAGGAATGGGCTCTGGTTGAATCAAAAAGAACCAATGCCAGTACCCAGTTGCAAACTGCTGCGTGGTGCTTTCATACATGTTCAAGGTAGGAGAAATATCCAAGACCATTAATCGCAGGACGCTTTCAGGAAAATCCATTGCTAGACGGTGAGATACCCTTCCACCACGGTCATGACCAACTAGAAAAAATTGTGAGTAACCTAGTGCACTCATCAAAGCATGTTGATCGGCTGCCATTGCCCGCTTTGAATAAGTAGAATGATCCGGTTTGCCGTGCGGCCGCGAAGATTGGCCGTACCCTCTTAAATCCGAAGCTATTACCGTATAGTGCTTTGCAAGCTCTGGTGCTGTGCGATGCCAAATTGCCTTGGTTTGTGGAAAACCATGCAGCAAAAGCATCGGCGGCCCAGAACCGCCAATTTGATAGGCGATGTCGATCGGCCCATCATTAGTTTCGATACAAACCGATTTATTTTCAAATCCCGGAATCAGAAAAGTCATAGCGCGCTATTTTAGCGATCGGCCATTGCCTCGATTTCAGCAACGGTCACATAGCCTTTATGGTCAACATCAATTTCATTGAAATGGGCTGCCACCCGAGGCATCCCTACCTGAGCCTCTGCAAGCGTTAATTTGCCATCATGGTTTTTATCAGCTGCCGCAAAACGTTCTTCGATCTCGCGATTGCGTGAAGCATTATCAGCATAAGAAAAAGATGGCATGCAAAGGATAGTGCAAGCACCTATAAAAACAATCCGTTTTAAGTTGAGTTGCATTGAAAGCCCCATCCTCTTATTTGCTCGATGTTGGTGTTGGATTAGCTGATGTCTCCATAGCAAGGCGAACGACTTTTTTTGCCATAGCTACAAAAGATTCGACTGAGCCAGAACCCGTTCTGAATGACTCGCCCTGCAAGGTAACCAAGCCCTCCCCTAGCAGGTCGTTTGATTGGCTATCAGTAATTTTGCTTTCGACCAACAACGCTGGGGTTTTAGAATTTACACCACCTGCATAAGCCGCAGCTTTTAATGCCAAGCCAACCGGTGTGAAATTCCAAGGTTGTAGGCTATCGTTTGATAATTCACCACCCGTAATACCTACAGAAAGTCGCACAACGCCAGGGCCAGGCTGAGACACAATGCGCACATTGCCTCTATTATTAATTGCCTCGATCATCGATTGCTGCAAAGCGAGCTTAGTTTGGCCAATCACATCTGCGCCAATATTTTGAGTGGCATTCTGATTTAAGTAAATCGGATCCAAAATCACTGCTGTGTAAGACCCAGGGTTCACGCTTGCCTTACGGTAGCGCCATACTCTGGCATCAGACTCGCTTACCGACATTGACTGGAGAACCGAGTAGTTCGGCAAGAAACCTGATTTTGGCATTGGCTCACTAGCCAATTTTGGCGTATTACTGCATGCCCCTAAAACTCCAAGAAACGAGATAAGGAATAAATACGTACTGAGTTTTTTCATTTGAAATCCTGATTAAGCGCTACTTAAATGCAAAACATTGCGGCGCGATTATTTGCCGATTCATTCTAAGTCAGTTCAGCGGATCAGTCAGAATTATTTGTAGCGAAATTAGAAGTTGATGGTGATGCCAAGCTGAGGACCGTAATTTGAATATTTTGTTAACCCTTGAGAGCCGCCTAATTCAAAATACATAGCGCGGTATGTTAAGGCTACATCGCCCCATGAAAATGCATAACCTACTCCACCTAATGCTTGCCAAGTTAGGTTGTCAGCATCAAATCCTTGTCCCACATCCACATAGAAAGGTAAAAACCACTCTGATTCATTTATACGATAGCGCCCCTTCAATCCAATAATTGGGCTCGCCTCCGACTGTGTAGCTGAATAATAGCCTGTGGCTGCTTGTTTTATTACCCGCTTGCCTTGGGTAGTAGTGATAACTGAATTAACGTTTGCTGAAGTCGTAGAGGAGATATAGCGCACTCCGAACAAGGCGTCGGCATACAGAGCATCGTCATTAAAAACGGTATAGGTCAATGCTCCGCTTAAGATAGTTTGATCGGTATTTGCACCTTGAGACTCATATACCGATGTTTTCTTATTGATATACGATGTTGTATTGGTGCTGCCGTTATTGACTTGCCAATAAACCAAATCAGCCATCACACCCCAGTTATCTTGATGGGCCTCTGCATTGATCATTGCAAAACCACCAGTCCTCTGTATGTTGTCTGGAACGCTTGCTTGAGTGGATCCAGCGTATACATTATTTGCCAAAAAGGAACTGGTTTTTGAGGCAGGTGACCAAGCAGATACGCCAACAGAGTAACGCACCTCGTCATCGACAATCGGCAGCGGATTAATAGATTGCGCCTGACTCACCATAGCGCAGGTTGAAAGCACGAGCAAAGCACAGAATCTAGACTTCAATTTCAAAATACTCCATTTGCAGAATGAAAGCTCATCATAGTGCGTTAACTGATTGGATTTGAAGATGTTCAGGCTACCAACCAAACTTCCTAGAAAATGCAATGAATATGTCACAGATATGCAATACATTATCTTAGAGATTATTCATTACATTGAGGCTGATATGAAGCTAGCAACATACATCTACTTTACCCTTGGAATGTGCATTTTTAGTTGTAATTGGGCCATTGCAGATGAAAAACCACACAACGTCATCCTATTTGTTGCAGATGGTCTGCGCCCAGGACTCATTAATGAGAAAAATGCCCCTGCAATGGCGACACTACTTAAAAATGGGGTTCGCTTTGAAAACTCCCACTCCATCTTCCCAACTTTTACGATGGCCAATGCGGCCAGCATGAGTTCAGGCCACCTGTTGGGTGACAACGGCATTTTTAGCAATACTATTTTTGTAAACTTCCCAACCAAGAGTGCTGCTAATTCTGTGACGCCATTTATTGAAAATGACTCGGTGCTAGGAGAACTAGACTCTCATTTTGCCGGGGATTATCTGAATGAAGAGACAATTCTGGCGGCAGCACGTAAAAAAGGTTTAATGACGGCGGCTATTGGCAAGCTTGGGCCCACTTTGATGTTTGATCATTTGGCGCGCAGTGGGGATGAGTCCATCATCATTGATGATTCAACTGGTCGTGCAGGCATTCCTCTGTCAACGGAATTGAAATCTCAATTACAGGCTCTTGGCCTCCCGGACACTGCTCCGACTCGAGGTCTCAATGGAAATTCTGGTAACAGCAGCACTCCCGGAACTACTGTTGCCAATACTGAACAACAAAACTATTTTGTCAATGTCACTACCAGAGCAATCCTGCCCTCCTTCAAAGAAAAAGGGAAGTCTTTCGTTTTGGTATTTTGGTCACGCGATCCAGATGGCTCACAACACAATCAAGGCGATAGTCTCAACCAATTGATGCCAGGCATTAATGGCCCTACCAGTATGGCTGCGATTAAAAATGCAGATACTGATTTAGCAGCGATTCAAAAAACGGTTCAAGACCTTGAGCTGGACAGCACTACCGATATTATTTTGGTATCTGATCATGGTTTTTCTACTATCTCCAAGCAGAGCAAAACTAGCCCATCAGCAAAGGGCCAATATAAAAATGTGATCACAGGCCAACTACCCCCCGGCTTTCTTGCAATGGATATTGCTCATAGCTTGGGTATGCCTTTGTTTGATCCTGATAATCAAAATGGTTTAGTAGGCCCAGGAGCTAGCCTGTCAAAGGGCAATGGACTGATTGGAGCAGACCCCGCAAACCCCCTGGCGATTGTTGCAGCCAATGGTGGCTCAGATTTAATTTACTTACCCACAGTCAACAAAGCTGTTGCTGAAAAAATCATCCATACACTCTCCTCACAAGATTATGTGAGCGGCATATTCGTGAATGATCGTCTTGGTAGATTTGCTGGCACATTACCAATGTCGAGTATTGGCATGCTCGGCAGCGCGGTTACCCCGACCCCAGATATTGTTGTGAACTTTGCTAGCTTTGAGCAAACCTGTCTCGATCCAACAACATGCGCTGTGACGGTTTCCGATACCCTGCTGCAACAAGGTCAGGGAATGCATGGTAGCTTTTCTCGAGCTGACACTCGGAACACGATGGGCGCCATTGGCCCAAGCTTCAAAAAACATTACATTGATCCACTCCCTGCTAGCAATGCAGATCTTGGCATTACGATCGCAGAGCTCTTAAAACTTCCCATTGCCTCCAAGGGTAATTTAAAAGGACGTTTTTTATCAGAAGCCCTACCCGGCGGATTCATCGGCAAGGCTATTAAAGAAGAAGTTCGCTCGACAACTGATCAAGAGGGTCACGCCACCATTTTGATTCGCCAACGAATGGGCGAGCAAATGTACTTTGATGTTGCGGGGTATCCAGGAAGAACGGTGGGATTAAGTGCCAAGTAGGCTGACCCCAAAACAAAAACCCCACCTGATTGGGTGGGGTTTTACATTGCTCACTACTAAGCAGCTTATTTCTTCTTAGGCAGAATCACAGTAAAGATCGCTGTTACAACAATGTTGGCAGCAAATGCGATTAAACCAATGTACAAAGGCAAAGCAAAATCGCCAAAGTGCAATGTATAAACCGGCTTTAGATTCTGCATAAAGGCTAATGTAGTACCCAAAACAATACCTGTCACCCAGCCGAAGAACAGTGGCACGGTGGACAGTCTCTTTGTATACAGCGAGAACACTACAGCAGGGAAAATCTGCAAAATCCATACGCCGCCAAGAAGCTGGAGATCAATTGCAAATTGGGTTGGCAAGAAGATGATGAAACTTAATGCGCCCAACTTTACAAACAAGGAAACGACCTTAGCATTCTTGGACTCTTGCTCATCAGTAATATTTGGATTAACTAGAGGACGCCATAAATTGCGAGTAAATAAGTTTGCTGCACCGATCGACATAATCGCTGCAGGAACTAATGCACTAATAGCAATCGCAGCGGCAGCAAATCCAACAAACCAGGCCGGGAAAATCTTATTGAATAAGGTTGGCACCACATCTGAAGCAGGACTAGCTTGCACTCCTGCTGCAATTGCCATATAACCCAACAACGCAATCAAACCAAGCAAAACTGTATAAGCTGGCAAGAAAACGGCATTCATCTTTATTGTCTTAGCAGATTTAGATGAGAGGATGCCAGTTAATGTATGCGGATACATAAAGGCAGCCAAAGCAGAGCCCAGTGCTAAAGAAGCAAAAGCGGTAAATTGCGTTGGCTTTAACAAGATACCAGTAACACCGCCTTTAGCTGTGAAATAGCTATCAGCCGCATCAAATACAGAACCGTATCCACCCAACTTCTCAGGAATAATCCAAACCGCCGCGATCACTACGATATAAATCATGATGTCTTTTACAAAGGCAATCATGGCAGGTGCGCGCAAGCCACTTGAGTATGTATAGAAAGCCAACACCAAGAAAGCAATAATCAAAGGAAGTTCACCAGAAACACCCAGCCCTTTGATCACTACCTGCATACCGATTAATTGCAAGGCAATATAAGGCATAGTTGCAATAATGCCGGTAATAGCAATCGCAGCTGGGAACCACTTTCCACCATGCTCACCCTGCACAAAGTCGGCAGCAGTAATATGATTTTTGCGATGGCAGACTTCCCAGAGCTTTGGCATGATCGCAAAGACCACGGGATACACAATGATTGTGTAAGGCAAGGCGAAGAAACCGTAAGCGCCTACCGAATAAACCAAAGCGGGCACAGCAATTACAGTGTAGGCGGTATAAAAATCGCCGCCTACCAAGAACCAAGTGATCACACCGCCAAACTGGCGGCCACCCAAACCCCACTCATGTAGCTGGGTCAAATCGCCCCGCTTCCAGCGAGATGCCACAAAACCAAGAATGGTTACGAATGCAAAAAAGGCCAGAAATACCGCCATTGCAATTGGATTAATAGCGTCAATATTCATTTGGCAACCTTATAAACAACGTAGATTAAGAGAGATGTCAGCGGAACCCAAATAAATTGATACCAATAGAAGAAAGGGAATCCCAAAACATTTGGCATTGCTTGGTTGTAGAAAGGCAGCCATAACAAGGCTATATAAGGAAGCAAAAGGATTAGCCAGATTGGATGCCAGCCACCACTCTTTGGAGTCGTCATAAATAAATTACCTCAGTTAAAAATGAGTTTGGATTGTAGTTGCAGGTAGCGAAAATACACTAGAAAACACCCTCAAGGAAAGCGCATAGGTCATTTTTCCCAAAAATGAGGACTATTAGCCATGATTTATAAAAAATATCTAAGCAATTTGTTTGAAAAGACCTATAGAGGTCAAAAACCTGATTTTTCAATCGTTAAAGGTGGTTTTACTCAATAGGTAACTTAAATGGTGCCTTGCAACATTTTCAAAATTAAGTGATAATACCTAGGTACTAACCCTAGTAATTATTAAGGAGTCTTCAAATGACACAATTATTGAACCTTTTCAGCCAAGTGTTTGCTAACCAGAGCAAAAACAATGGTTTTCAGCAATTCATCAATACCAATCAAGCTTCTACTAATAAAGAAGTTGATTCAAGCGACTACCTCGCGCACTATCTAGCTTATAGGGGTCTATAAGCATGAAAACAATCATTACCGTCATCCGCGACTTAAAAGATGCTTGGATCGAAGCAAAAGCTTGGCAAGAAAAGCATGCTGACTTTGGTCTGCATTGGGATTAAGACGTGCTAACTACTGAGTTTCTCTCGCGGAATCAATTCCCTGAATACGGGGCTTGGCTTAATAGCCAAGACCCTGAAACCATTCACCTTTACTTTGGATGTGCCATTGGAACTCAGGCAATCGACACTCTGGTGGAGAAATTCTCAGCAGATCCAAAAAATAACCGGATTCTGGTTGCCAAGATTGATGGCAACTGGGCCGGCACTATTCATATCGCCACGCATGACCAAGAAGTTGAATTTGGCGTGATCGTTGGGCAGCAATATCGCCAAAAAGGCATTGCAAGCGCCATGATGGATCAGGCAATCACCTGGTCTCGCAATCGCTTTTATACAGATTTATACATGCATTGCATCAGTTGGAACCGTCCCATCAAGATCCTATGTGAAAAACATGGATTAAAGCCTCGCAATATGATGGGCGATTCTGAAGCAAACTTGCGTTTACGACCACCGAACGTTGGAACCTACTTGAAAGAGCAGATCAATGTTCAGCGCAATTTACTCAAAATAATTCAACCACCTAGATTCATCACGCCGCTTGATCCCGCTCTAGCCTCTCCTAGCGGAGCATTAAACTTTCGCCTCACCCCCTAATATAATTTTTCATTAGGAAATAGGCCATGTGGAATAAAAAATGGATTCCAGCGGTTCTGGGCTTTAATGGCGGCTATGTTGATACTGCCGGTTTTTTGGCTTTAAATGGCCTCTTTACCGGCCATGTGACAGGCAACTTTGCCACCCTGGGGGCCGCTCTGGTAAGCGGGTCAACTGGCACAATCGATAAAGCCCTGGCCCTACCTGTCTTTTGCTTAGCCATCGTGCTCTGTCGGCTTTTTCGCCACCTACTCGTACGCAACAATATCGACGTATTTAGCAGGATGCTTTTAGTCAAATTCATGCTCTTATCGCTTGGCGCGACACTAGCAATTCATTATGGTCCATTTGTAGATGGCAATGCACTCATTGCGGTATTTACTGGCTTGATTTTTGTAGCTGCCATGGCATTGCAAAACGCTGTGCATAGAGTCCATCTATCTACTGCGCCACCCTCCACAGTAATGACCATGACGGTTACCCAAGTCATGCTCGACATTACCGATCTTCTGCATGGGGTTGATGGGGAGCAAAAAACCTTGATTTATGGCCGGCTGAAAAATATGATTCCAGTCATCATCACCTTTGCAATTGGATGCGCCAGCGGAGCAGCCATTTTTAACTTCCTACAAATGTGGTGCTTTGTGCTACCTCCAATGGTGGTGATATTGCTTTTGATGATGTACAACTCAAGCGACACTCAATCAAAGCAAGCGATTTAGGCCCATCGGACTCACTCACTTTTTGGGCAGTGTTTTTTTCTGAGCCATTTTCTCAAACCAACCTTCAATCTGCACAAAGAATACCGGCACCAAAGCAACTGCTAAGCAAGTAGATGCAATCATTCCACTAAAAACCGTAATACCGATCGATACACGAGCTGCAGCGCCTGCACCAGTAGAGGTCAATAGTGGAACTACCCCCAGGATGAAGGCAATAGAGGTCATCACAATCGGCCTGAACCGCTCATGTGAAGCTTTCAGAGCAGAGTCAACCAGACTCATGCCAGCCCTCTTAGACTCAAGTGCAACCTCCACAATCAGAATGGCATTCTTGGATGACAGCGCAATCATTAAGACCAAACCAATTTGAACGTAAATATTATTGGCCATTCCAGTCAAAAATAAGGCAATCACAATCCCTGATAAAGAGAGTGGTACTGCAGTAATGACAGCAAGGGGCGAGACCCATGATTCGTACTGTGCAGCCAGCACCAAGTACACCAGCAAGATAGATAAAGCGAATACCAAAACCACTGTATTACCAACTAACTTCTCTTGATAAGACATTGCTGTCCACTGATAGCTCATGCCCGCTGGTAATGCAGTCTTTACTAAACCCTCCAAGGCGGCAATAACTTGACCGGAGCTATAGCCACTTTTCGATCCACCTAAAATTGCTGCAGTAGGATAAAGCTGATACTGAGAGGCAATTTGAGGTCCAGTAGTTTCCTCAATATCAATGAATGATCCTAGTGGAACCATATCCCCCACTTTATTTTTTACATAGAGGCGCGCAATCTTGTCAGCACTATTGCGGAACTGACCATCTGCCTGGACATAGACTTGATAGGTCTGACCATATTTAAAGAATTGATTTACATATGAAGATCCCAAGTAGGATTGAAGCACATCATATGCATCCCCAATAGCCACTCCAAGTGTTTCTGCGCGTGCAGTATTAAAAGTCAACTGCAGTTGCGGAACGTCATCCCGAAACGGAGTAAAGATTTGTTCAATCTCAGGCAGTTCTCGGGCTTTCTTTAAGAAATTTTGGGTGGCAGCGCTAAGTTTTTTGAAGTCATTGCTACCATCAGTCAAAATCAATTGCATCTGAAAGCCGCCCGACAAGCCAAGACCCGGAATGGCTGGTGGCAAAATAACGAGTGATTTAACCTCTTGAACCTGCTTCAGGGCTTGATTCATATTCAGATAAATATTCTTCAAGTCCTCACCCTTGCCACGCTTATCCCAACTTTTCATAATGACGTAAAGCGTTCCAGAGTTCGACTGTGAGCTATTGTTATTTAAGGCATTTACCCCGCCAATTGAGACCACTTGATCGACACCAGGCACAGCCTTGATCACATCCACCACTTTTTTCATGCCGACCTCAGTGCGCTCTAAAGAGGAGGCATCAGGCAATTGGGTGGCTACGACTAAATACCCTTGATCTTCGTTGGGAATAAAGCCGGTTGGCACCAAAGCTAAACCGATGATCGATACCAAAATCAATACCGCACCACAACTGGCCGCAATAAAACGATGCGCCATTAAGTACTCCATCATGTGACCGTACCAGGATGACAACTTCTCAAAATAAAAATCAAACTTGAGATACAGGGCATTTTTCTTGGCATGAGGATCAAGCGGCTTTAGATACGATGCGGCCTGCGTTGGCTTTAGTGTGATCGCATTAATACCACTAATCAGAGCTGTAGCTGCTATGACCAAAGCAAATTGACGATACATTTGACCGGTAATACCTGCAATAAACGATGCAGGCAAAAACACCGCCATTAAGACCAGAGTGATACCAATGATTGGGCCCATCAATTCAGTCATGGCATCGATAGCACCCTCCCTTGGGTCCTCGCCATGCTCAACCTTCTTCGAGACCGCTTCAACAACCACAATTGCATCGTCCACCACAATACCAATACACAGCACAATCGCAAACAGGGTTAATAAATTAATCGAGAAACCCATTGCAGCCATAGCAGCAAAAGCGCCAATAATAGTGACTGGTACGGTAGTTGCGGGAACCAGAGTAGCGCGCCAATTTTGCAGGAAAACCATGATGACAAGCAAAACTAAAATGCCAGCTTCAAACAGAGTGCGATAGACCTCATGGATAGAGGCACTGACAAATAAAGTGGTGTCAAATGGAATATCCCAATGAAGCTCTTTAGGGAAAGTTTTGGAGATCTTCTCCATCTCGGCACGAACAGCATTCGCAGTTTGAATCGCATTAGCACCAGGTGTTTGGTATATCGCTATACCACCAGCAGGCTTATCATCAATCTTAAAGAACTGGCTGTAATTTTGACTACCCATTTCAATGCGCGCAACATCACTTAGACGCGTAATTTCTCCCTGAGAATTTGCCTTCAAAATAATGCGGCCAAATTCTTCTGGGTTATCTAATGCGCTGGTGACATTCAGAGTGAGCTGAAAGTCCTGACCTTTTGGAACCGGGGGAGCGCCAACCTGACCGGCAGATAGTAAAACGTTCTGGCGATTGATGGCAGTCATGACATCACTAGGGGTAAGACCGCGCATTTGCATTTGCGCTGGATCTAACCAGATACGCATGCTGTAATTACCAACTCCAAAGACATTTGCAGCAGCAACACCGGGAAGGCGTGCTAAACGATTTTGCATTTGCAAATTAGCAAAGTTACTTAAGAACAATGCATCATGTTCGGGATTGCTTGAGGTTAATGTCACAAACTGCAAAATGGCAGTCGATTGAGTTTTAGTAGTGACCCCCTGCTTTTGCACGGCTGAAGGGAGTGAAGGCACCGCAATGGCGACTCGGTTTTGCACGTTTACCTGAGCGAGGTCAGGGTCAGTACCCACCTCAAATGTCACCGTCAAAGTGTAGCGACCGTCATTGGTCGAGTCGGACTGCATATACAGCATGCCGGGTACACCATTGACTTGATTTTCAATATTGCTAGCTACCAACTGCTGCACCAGTGCTGCACTGGCACCTGGATAAGAAGTAGTTACCTGAATGGTGGGCGGCGTCATGGCTGGGTATTGAGAAATCGGCAAGCCCAGAATAGATACTGCGCCGATGAGCATGGTGATCAAAGCGATCACATTCGCCAATACAGGTCTTTCGATAAAAAACTTAGATAGCATGACTTACTGACCGGCCAATGGTTCTAGGGTAATTTCTTTTGGATCGGCTACTTGGCCTTCACTTAAGTTAATAAACCCATTGATGACTATAACTTGATTGGGATCCAACCCCTTAGTGACTTCGACCAATTGATTAAATTTTTGACCCAAAGTGATATTTTGGCGAGTAGCTTTTTTCTGAGCATCCAAAACATACACATAATTGCCCTGCTGATCGGACAACACCGCCAAATAAGGAATCAGAATGGCTGGATGTGAATCACCGGACTGCACTAGAACCCGCGCATACAAGCCAGGAATCAAACTCAAATCCTCATTTGGCATTTCAGCTCGCAATTGTAGGGAGCCTGTATCTGTCGAGACTAAATTGGCGCTGTAGTCCAAAATACCTTTATGGGGATAGCCCTTTTCGCCCTGTAACTGAGCATAGACTGGCAATGTATTCACCAAAGTTTTATGCTCAAGATCAACGGGATGGGTTGATTTAAATGTTAATAAATCACGCTCGTTTATTGAGAAGTAAACATAAATAGGTCTAATTTTTTGAATGGTGGCTAACTTCACGCCCTGTGGGTCACTACCAAGATAACTACCCACATCAATTAAATGACGCCCCATCAAGCCGTCAAACGGCGCCCTCACCTCCGTATAACCTAAATTAATCTTCGCGAGCTTTAAGTTGGCCTCAGCCTGCAGCAGAGAAGATAGAGCCTTATCAACTGAAGCTTGAGAGGTAGCATTTTCTTTTAGCAAATGCTTTTGACGGGCATGCTCAATCTTGGCCTCCTCATAAACCGCTTGATTCAACTTGACTTGCTGCTGGTATTGGTCCTGTTCGATGACAAAAAGCAAATCATCTTTTTTAACCATACCCCCATCTTGGAACAAGATCTTAGTGAGGTAGCCTGGGACGCGCGCATCTAAATTCACGGTCAGCAAAGGAGAAACCGTGCCATCAAATAGCTGATAGGCATACACGGCTTGGCTTAAGGGCTTGGCTACCGTCACCGCAACACCTGTCTCCACGGTCTTTTTCCCGCACGCAGTCATCAGCATTAGCGCAGTGCAGACTAAGAGAACTTGAAGAGTGTGTTGCGTATTTTTTAAATTGAGATTAGTCATTTCATTTACCTGATGTTGCCGATGAATCTGGGGTGCCAGTAAGCACTTTTCCAATCCTCACATTCGTAGGATCGCCGGTTTGAGTGAGCACGCTTCCCCAATCCGTCCTCTCCTCCATCTCGCTGACCATTTGTTTGGGCAATTGCGGCACCTTCATATCGGCAGCCCATCCACCGCCCAGGGATTTAAAGGCACCTACATAGCCCAACAGCTGGTTGGTTTGCATCTGAACGCTGGAGTTTTGGACGCGCAATAGAGATTGCTGTGCACTAATGACAGTGCTGTAGTCATTTTGACCTGCTTTGTAGCGCTCGAGCGCTAACTCAGCAGCACTTTTGGCCGCTACCACTGATTTTTTCAAATCCTCAACGGAACTCTTTGAAGTTGAAATCGTAATGAGCGATTCTTCAACCTCTTTTTGCGCCATCAATACTTGATTTTGATATGCCAATACGCTTTGCTGGAAAACGGCATCCTGCACTCTTATTTGATCAATGATCGCGCCACGATAAAAGAGTGGAAAGACTAAGCCTCCAGTTAGCCCAGAAGAGGTGTTGCCCCAAGAAAACATCGGACCCTGATTAACACTGCCGTAGTTTGAAGTTGCAAAACCAAATATGCCGCCCAAAGTAAAACTAGGAAAGAGTGCCGCCTTATTGACACCAATGAGAGCAGACTGGGCAGCAGCAGCATATTCTGCCTGCAAGACGTCTGGACGGCGGCGCAAAAGGTCTCTCGGGATGCCCACGCCAAGCTCAGGGGGCGGTTTTAAAGCGCCCTTGGTGGCGCCAAAGTGTTTGGCATAGTAATCAGGCGGCTCACCCAATAAAACACTTAATGCATATTCCGACTTTCTAAGGGAAGCAATCAGGGGTGGAATCTCAGACTTAGTCTGTTCATATTGAGAGGTGGCCTGACTCAAGTCCAGCATGGAGGTGGCGCCATAATTAAAACGCGCATTGGCAATCCGCAAGCTCTCAGCCTGGAGCGCCAGATTGGTCTTGGCTACCTCAATGAGTGCCTCGTTATTACGCACGTTGATATAGGCATTTGCAACATCTGCGCTGATGGATACATCAGAGGCATAGTAAGCAGCCACAGCCGATAAATAGCTCGACAGATTACTCTCTACACCACGACGCAATTTACCCCAGAAATCAATTTCCCAATTAGCCTGTACTACTACGTTTTTGGTAATTAGGTTGTTAGAGTTATTGGTGATCTCTTGAAAAACACTATTTCGGTATTGAGCAGATGAAGCGCTGAGTTCCACTGTTGGCAAGACCGATGCATCACTCACGCCTAACTGCGCTTGCATTTGGAAAACACGCAATGCAGCTTGTTGCAGGGTCAAATTTTGACCGGATGCCTTTTCAAGCAATTTGGTCAAAGTGGGGTCATCAAAACTAGCCCACCATTGTGCGGGATTTAAATAGGCATTCTGTGATTCAGGGATAGCCGCTGTAAATTCAGAACTGGTAGGCTTGTTATAAGTAGTTTCAACCTTACTTGCAGGACGAGCAAAATCGGGGCCAACCATCATGCATGATGTCGCAAACAAAGTGGAGCCCATTCCAACCAATATGAGCTTTAAAGGCTGAAACAATTGCTTCATAAATAGACGACAGTTTTCCGATGATTGATATGACACATTCTGCATTACTTTTGGGCTATGAACGGCTTTTTTCAGTACTTACATTCACGATACCATGAATGGATAAACAGGCGAATCCATCCCGCATCCTTTCTGGGGTGCTCCTATTGAGCCCTATGAGCCAAGCCCCTGTGGCATCATAAGCGTATGACCAGCGAGCTCTACAAGTCCCTCACTAGCAAGCGCCCTAGCATTCGAGAAAGGCTCGATCACGGAAAATCGATACGTAAGCTAGCAAATCGATCTTCGCTGGCCGAATTTACCATCAAAGCCAAGCGCCAAACTCCCATAGATATTCTGCTTGAACAGGCAAAAACCCGCATTCCTGAATATGTCCCAATACGCCATGCTCGGATGGCGGCAAATCCATTTGCGTTTTTTCGTGGAGGTGCCGGCATTATGGCTACGGATTTGGCAACGACTCCAAGCCCCCCTATTACCGTGCAACTGTGTGGCGATATGCATGTTAGTAATTTTGGATTCTTTTCCACAACAGAGCGCCAACTGGTATTTGGCATTAACGACTTTGATGAAACCCTACCCGGTCACTTTGATTGGGATTTAAAACGTCTGATAGCCAGTGCAATGATTGCATCACAAATGCTTGGCCAAGACCAGGCATACGGAGAAATGATTGTTCGCAATATCTCCAGCACTTACCGACGCTATATGAATGAGTATGCCCATACCCCTTTCATCGATTTGGCGCGCGCCTATCTTGATGAAGGCAGGCTATCAAAGCATGCTGCTTACACCATACCTGCCGTTCAAAAGATGCTCTCCAAATTAGTCAACAAGGCAAAAAGTAATACTAATTGGGGGGTCGTTGGCAAATTAACCGAAAAAACACCCTTGGGTGTTCGCTTAATTAATCAGCCGCCGTTAATTGAGCATCCTAAAATTTCCATCCATGGCCATAAGATCACAGAGCTAAATGATGCGGGGTTTAATTCCTATGCGCAGTCTCTCTCAGCAGACCGCAAACAGCTTTTGATGCGCTACAAATTAGTTGATTGGGCTCGCAAGGTTGTTGGGGTTGGCAGCGTTGGCACAGCCTGCTGGGTTTTATATATGGAGGGGACTTCTGAAAATGACCCTCTTTTTCTGCAAAGCAAGCAAGCGCAACCATCGGTTCTTGCGCCCTTTTTTCCAGAGCACACCTACTCCTCTCAAGGTGAAAGAGTGGTACTCGGTCAACGACTAATCCAGGGTGCGCCTGATGCTTTCTTGGGGTTTGGCCAAACAAGGGAAATGGATTTTTACATTCGACAGTTACGGGATATGAAGGGTGGTATTTCCATTAGCGCAGATGATATTGGTGTCGATGAATTCCCCCCCTTTGCGAAACTATTCGGCTGGGCTTTAGCCAATGCACATGCTCGTTCAGGAGATCCTGCCGTGCTAGCTGGATATTGTGGCCGAGGTGAAGCCTTAGATGATGCGCTTGTTGCTTTTTCAATTGCATATAGCAAACAAAATGCTGCCGATTACGACACCTTTTTGCATGCAATCAAGACGGGCAAAATTACCTGCGCCAAAGACAATAACTAAGATCAAATAAAAAGGTGTCAGCACATGTACTTGATTAATCTGCTCTACGTCAACAATACGAATATCCCCGCATGGGTCATGTGCCTCATCGCAGTATGCATATCAGTATCGTTTTGCCTCATAGGATTATTTGTCTTTAAAAAATTGCTGACACATTCATTTAATAAAGCAAATAATGATTGCATCAGTCTTTCTTTAGGAACGGTAGGATTATTTAGTTCGGTGTTAATTTCCTTAATCGTTATTAACACGTGGAACTCTTATAATGACACCGACACGATCGTCAATGCCGAGGCGCGCAAGGTAGAGGATTTTTATCACCTATCACAAGGCATGCCCGAGCCGATTAAATCTCAATTAGCTAGTGATATTAGTGAGTATATCGAGGTTGTTACTAAAGAGGAATGGCCGGCAATGGTTGCAAATGAAGCCATTCCAGATAAAGCTAGATTGATTATTATCCGCAGTAGAGAGCGTTTGCTCCACTATAAAACGAATGATCTTGTAATAGCCAACACAGAATCAAAGCTACTAGACAGAATTAGTGAGCTCTTTGATGCTCGGCGTGATCGCACCCTCGCAACTAAAAATCACGTACCACCTGTTATTTGGGCAGTCATGTTCCTGTCTGGATTTTTAACGATTGCTGTAAGCTACCTTTACACTGCAGAGAGTTTTGCAATGCATCTGGTATCAACTGGATTCATCTCTGCATCCCTGGCAGCAACTCTATTTCTTATTGTGATCTTTGGACACCCCTTCCAGGGAAGATTAAGAATTGAGCCTACTGAAATGATTAATTTTGCAAGTCAAAATCTTCCACATGCAATCGATTTTACGACCCAAGGCGTCACCAACAAACCGAATAAATAGTGAAAAGGTAACGATGAGTAAGAAAAAGGTTGTGGATTTCTATTTCAGCTTTGTATCCCTCTATACCTATATTGGTTATGAAGCATTTCAAGATCTAGCACAACGCCTAGATTTAGAGGTAAATTACAAACCGATTGATCTGCATGCGATCTTTACAGCCAGCGGGGGACTGCCCGTTAGCAAAAGACCGCCGCAAAGACAATCCTATCGCTTGGTTGAAATGCAGCGCTGGGCATTGATCAGAAATATTCCCCTGGTATTAAAACCAAAATATCATCCTTGTAGCGCTGAGATTGGACATCGCATGCTATTGGCTGCAATAGCCAATCAACAAGATATCAAAGATTTTGTTGGTAATGCATTAAAAGTACTCTGGGTTGATGATCTCAATCTCGCAGATCCCGATGTCATGATTGCAGTAGCAAATCGCTCCGGATTGGATGGGCCAGCACTATATGAGCAAAATAAGGCAGAGTCCATTACAGAAAAGCTGAATGCCCTTACGCAAGAGGGTCTTGAAAAACAGGTCTTCGGCACACCCTTCTTCATTTATGAAGGCGAGCCTTTTTGGGGGCAGGATCGTCTTGAAATGCTTGAGGACTTAATTGCCTCTGGACGACAGCCAATACCCAGCCCCATCATTACCTAGTCACTGGCCAACAGACTCAACTACCATTGACTTGGATTGGCGCGCCTCCAAGCGCGCGCCAGATATTGATAATCCGCTTTAAATGCCAACTCTGGAGATTGATCAATTAGAGCCCCAGCTTCCATATGCATCAGATTTTTGGAAAATGGTTGAGCAACGCTATTTTCATCGCGCTTCATGATGTAATCTGGGTTTAATTCAGAAGTGTGACTCAAGCCCGCAGCCATCAGAATTTCAGAAAGGGCATGGAGTGTATTTTGATGGTAGTGATAAACACGCTGACCCTTATCAATTGGATCAAGGGCTTTTTGCCTTAACTGGTTTTGTGTTGCTACCCCAGTAGGGCACATGTCTGTATTGCAGGTACGCGATTGAATGCAGCCAATCGCAAACATGAAGCCACGTGCTGAGTTACACCAATCGGCGCCGATCGAACACACCCTCACAATATCAAACGCGGAAATAATTTTTCCAGCAGCGCCAATTCGAATAATGTCCCGCAGGTTGGCGCCAAGTAAAGTGGCGTGGATTAATCTTAAGCTATCCCGCATGGGCATACCAATATGATCTATGAACTCCACTGGAGCTGCTCCAGTACCCCCCTCACTACCATCCACCACAATAAAATCTGGAGTCAATTTGGTTTCGATCATCGCCTTTAATATGGCGAACCAATCCTCTGGTTTTCCCACGCACATCTTGAAGCCCACTGGCTTACCATTAGACTTCTCTCTTAATGTAGCTATGAATTGAAGCATTTCGACTGGGCTATTGAATGCTGTATGGCGACTGGGAGAAATGCAATCGACCCCCATTGGCACTCCGCGTGTTTGCGCAATTTCTGGAGTAATCTTAGCGGCCGGTAAAATACCACCATGCCCAGGTTTTGCACCTTGAGATAACTTAATCTCGATCATTTTGATTTGCGGATCAGAAGCCACGTGGATAAACTTATTCATATCAAAGTGCCCGTCTTCGGTTCTACAGCCAAAATAGCCAGAACCAATCTCCCAAATGAGATCACCATCATGCACTTTGTGATATTCGGATACTGATCCCTCACCAGTATCCTGAGCAAACCCACCCAACTTTGCACCTTTATTTAATGCCAGAATGGCATTGGCCGACAAAGAACCAAAGCTCATGGCTGAGATATTAAATACCGAAATTGAATAAGGTTGAGAACAGGTCTCGCTACCGATGCTGACACGCAAGTCATTCGGCTTAATCACCACCTGTGATGGGGAATTCGAATAACTCAACCATTCATAACCATTGCAATACACATTTTCAATGGTTCCGAATGGTCTTTGATCGGATAAATTTTTGGAGCGTTGATAAACCAAGGCGCGCTGGTTTCGAGAAAAAGGTAATTTTTCACTATCCGACTCGAGAAAATATTGGCGTATTTCTGGACGAATGAACTCAAGCCAAAAACGCAAGTGCCCAATGATTGGATAGTTTCGCAAAATTGCATGCTTTTTTTGTAATTGATCTATTACCCCCACTACACTGAGGGCAAAGAAAATACATAAAGGAATTAAAGTATTTTTAGAAGCCCCCTCCAAAACAAGGAGAACTCCAAAATAGAGGCTCATGGCAATCGATAATTGCCAAACAAAGTAACGAGTCATAATTTTCCTGTGATTATTCAGTCACCTTACAAAAAGAATGTGACAGTTAGTCACATTTAGGCATACTTTTGTCAGAATAACGACGTTTGTAAGCATTAAAATAGCCTATGGCGGAATGGCAATGCATAAGATTGCAAATCTTAATACCCTGGTTCGATTCTAGGTTTCCGCCTCCAATTCACTGGCCTTAGTTATGCTTGGTCATTGCGGTAAGTGCCTTGATATTCTCGCTCTTCTAACTGCTCTAATTCTAGTGCGCGCTCGAGCACAGCCAAATCTTCCTCAGATAGATTTTTTCCTGAATATTGGGGTTGATCCTGTTTTGAACTATCTTCCATCATTGTCCATGCAAAAAATTAATGAAATTGACCCAAACTCTGAATCAAGTCAGCGAGTTTGACTAGTGTTTGAAATGCTTGCGAATGATTCACCTCCACATCCTCCCAATTAAACTCCATAGAAAAATGAGCTGACTCAATAATTAATTCATAGCTAGAATCAGCTTTATTGAGTGTTTTATCGGCTGGATTTAACATGACTGGCGCCGCAATCAACTCAATTGCCTCAATCAACTGCTGTGCCTGATCGTCTGTAAGTTCTTTGGCGTGCAATACATCATCCGTTCGCTTGACAGTGATTTTTGAAATTTCGTCAATCGTGACCTCGTACTGATTAAGACCCAACTCAACCCATGCAGTCAGCTCTATCGCTATTGGATATGTTTTCATTTAAGTCACCCTATCTAGATCTCACCCTAATATCAATCTACACCTACTAGGGGTGATTGCATAGACTTTAGTCCTAAATAAGGCATTTATGTGGCAATGCAGCAGCACTTCTGATCAATGGATTGAAGGCTAGCTAGATTAAAATCACTAATACATTAATAAGGTGAAAACATGACCAATCAAGCTGAATACGTACCACCTCAAGTTTGGACTTGGGAGCAGCCTAATGGCGGCAAGTTTGCAAATATCAATCGCCCGACTGCTGGCTCGCGGGAGCAAAAATTACTGCCAGTGGGTCGTCACCCATTACAACTCTATTCTATGGGCACACCAAATGGCGTCAAAGTCACCATCATGCTCGAAGAATTACTTGCTCTAGGTCACACTGGCGCAGAATACGATGCCTGGTTAATTAAGATTAGTGACGGCGACCAATTTGGTTCGGATTTTGTGAACATTAATCCAAACTCAAAAATACCTGCACTACTAGATCACAGCGTCTCTCCCCCACTCCGTGTATTTGAATCTGGCTCTATCTTGCTTTATCTCGCCGAAAAATTTGATGCTTTTCTTCCCAAAGATCTTGCTGGAAGAACCGAAACCATGAATTGGCTTTTCTGGCAAATGGGAAGTGCCCCTTATTTGGGTGGAGGCTTTGGTCATTTTTATGCGTATGCGCCATACAAAATGGAATACCCCATCGATCGTTTTGCAATGGAAGCCAAACGACAACTGGATGTACTAGACCAACGCCTTGCACAAAGCACCTATCTTGCTGGCCCAGATTACACCATCGCTGATATTGCAGTATTCCCCTGGTATGGAGCCTTGGTGAAGGGCTTCTTATATGGAGCCGCAGAATTTTTAAGCGTACATGATTACAAAAACGTCTTACGTTGGGCTGATGCCATTCTTGAGCGCCCAGCTGTCAAGCGCGGTCGAATTGTGAATCGAACCTGGGGTGAGTCATCAGAGCAATTACTTGAGCGACATGATTCAAGCGACTTTGAGGGTAAGTCCCTCTAAAGCAAAATGCCAACCCCCGGGATGGCATTTTTAATTACAGATATTACTCAATGATCTATCTGCCGCCGCTAACGTCTATACAGGCACCCGTAACGTAAGAAGCTTTATCAGACAGAACCCAGAGTACTGCATTTGCAACTTCCTCTGCAGTACCAACTCGTCCAATCGGAATCATTGGGCCAGCTTCTTTAACGCGATCTGGCTCGCCACCACTCGCATGAATCTCAGTATCGATTATTCCAGGTGATATTGCATTGACTCGAATACCCTCACTGGCAACTTCTTTTGCCAATCCTGTTGTCAAAGTATCAATAGCTGCCTTAGATGCAGCATAGTCAACATACTGCCCCGGAGAACCCAAACGAGATGCAATCGAAGAAATATTCACAATAACGCCGCCATGACCACCTGATTGAGTTGACATCCGCAAGACGGCTTCACGTGAACACAAGAAGCTACCAAATACATTGGTGGCAAAGATCTTTTGCAGTCGATCTAAATGCATTTCTGAAACGCGCGCTTTTTGATCCACAATGCCAGCGTTATTTACAAGGGCTGTAATAGTGCCTAAATGTTGATCTACCTCCTTAAACATCTTCACTACATCTTCCTCATTGCTCACATCTGCTTGGATCGCGAATGCTAGACCACCTTGCTGTTGAATGGATTGAGCCAGAGCATGAGCTTCATTTGCAGCATGCAGATAATTAATTGCAACCGCATAGCCTGCTTTAGCTGCAAGCCGAACAATGGCTGCACCAATGCCTCTAGCACCGCCTGTTACAAGCAATATTGGTTTACGTTCCCGAGACATATACATTCCTCATATGGCATTAGTCTAAGTAGGTTGGATGTTTTTGCATCACCGCTCTAAATAACTCAGATTCAATCAACGAATTTAACCATCTCTTAACAAAAGGAATTGGCAATCGTTCAAACTCCTGTGGATTAACCATGGAAAACTGTCTAATAAATGGAAAAATGGCTACATCTACATAAGTAAGCCCTTCCCCCATTAAATAAGAATGAGATTGCAGCACCATTTCCATGGGTAGAAGCATCAAATCCATAGCCTCCCCCAACACTTCTGCTTGATTGAGTTCGGGGTATCTATTGGGATATTTATATTGGTCTAACAGCTTTTTAAATGGTCCGTCGTTTTTCTCAATCCAGGCATTTGCGCTGTTCGGATCAACCAAGCCCCAAGCATCTCGATCTGAATGCTGCAACGCCCATCGCATGATATCCATGCTTTGATCCAACACTGCCCCGTCAACACACAATACTGGAACCGTGCCCTTGGGAGACGCAAGCAACATTGATCGGGGTTTATTTCGTAATGTAATCTCACGATGCTCCACCTCAATGCCAGCGTAGTGCAGGGCCATACGGGCACGCATTGCATATGGACAACGTACTAAATGCAAGAACTTTTTCCAGCGATAGGCAAAGCCATACCGTAACTGCAATTTGCAGTTAAAAAAATCAAACTTACTACTTGTCTATACCCAAACGGTCACTTCCACAAATAAATCAGGGGTCCCGATTAACCATAATTAACACAAGATCCGCCACTTCACGTTTTGGTCTTTACCCTACTTAAAACAATCTGAGGTCCCAGTGGAAGGTCCAAACATTATCTACGAGGTCCTTGCGGCCTCTACGGCCCTACAGAGAGGGATCGATCCACTGGGTAAAGCTTTTTCATAGTAACCTTGATACATCTGTTTTGACTTCACTAATCCATACACTACACGCGCCATCTTCGCTGCCACCGCAGTCCTTGCTTTACGTTGTAAATCCTTATCCTGCGGTGCGCCTTTAATATAGCGGCTATATTTTTGCT
>NZ_MPIY01000001.1 GCF_001953355.1 Polynucleobacter sphagniphilus | reverse complement strand
GATAGCGTCTCAGTTGTATTTGAAAGGTTTTGCAAGCCAAGGAATCTGCCTCAACAGGTAGTCCAATGCTATGCAAGGCGGTCTCATAGAGCTCAATAAGCTTAGCCGCTTTATTAACCTTGCGGCCAATGACAGGGCTGGCAATCTGGCAAAACGCTTCTTGAGAGTGCTTCGTTACTGCGCTAGGGATGGGGAAGTGCAAAAGATAATTAATCCACCAGTCTGCGCGAGTACTGTTCCACCATTTACCCATCTCCGGAAAATATAGTGGCAGGTAATGGGTAAGGAGGGAATGCTGTAAGCGCGTGCGACTCAAGGTCACTTGATAGTAGGTTTTAGATAACTCTTGGAGATCATGATGCCCTGCAATTAATGGGTCAACATAACGTTGAATAATCCCTTGCTTAAGCAGCTCTAAAAGCACTGCAGCATCCTTGGGGTCATTTTTATCCCAGGAGTTGAACATCACCTCTCTGTACCGGGCACTAGCTACCGAGGAAATAAAACAGACTTCAAACCCCGCCGCTACCAAGCGATGCCCTAATGCGCGGTGGTAATTGCCGGTTGCCTCAAACCCAATAATGCAAGGCGGCGGTAAGCTCTTTAGAAAAGCAATAAAACGATCATGATCGGCAGCAGAATTAGCCATCCGAAAATGCTGTCGTTTACCTTCTTTAGTCTCGCTTAACACGGTATTAAAGTCCTTGGCAATATCAATTGCAATCCATGCCCCATAGGGTTTATTGTTTAAGTGGTCAGCCATAGCAATACTCCTTATTGATGATCTCGCAATCACCAGCATGGCTTAAATTGCTGCGGCTGACTACCATTCTGCATGTACTACGGCGATAAGAATACAAAATGGGCTTCATTACTAGATGATGATACTCAATGCCCAAGTTAGGCGCCGGAAAGAAAAAACCACCCGGAGGTGGCTTATTTTCGTTTACTGGAATTAGTATGTCTTGTAGGAGAGGTATTTTCCTGACAACACCACTTGCACACGATCACCCTTTGGATCTGGCTCACGCTGAATATCCATGGAGAAATCAATTGCACTCATGATGCCATCACCAAACTCTTCATGAATGAGCTCCTTGATAGTGGTACCGTACACATTCACAATCTCATACCAGCGATAAATCAATGGATCTGTTGGTACGCTGGTTGGTAACGAGCCTTTATAAGGAACAATCTGTAGCCAAGCCATTTCTTCATCAGTTAAATCAAATAAGCTGCCAGCAACCTCTGCTTGGGGCTTGGTAAAGGTCATTTGACCCAAACATGCTGCCGTTACCCACTCTTTTGATTCGCCGATTGATTTAGCGATCTCGCTCCACTTCATTCCTTTGCGAACTTTTGCCTCTATGATCTTCTGGGTTACGACTGAACGATCCATCTTTTTCTCCTTAATTGAAATCTGCGTTTATTACATTTCTGGGGTATCAATACCAGGCAATACTATGACAGGGTTGTAGCCATCCAATTCTCCCTTAGCACCCTTCATCTGCAAATCTTTGGAACGATTTACTAAAAAGTCAACCAAGTGATTGCGCATCGGGTAATACATTGAATCATGATGCATGCTCGCTCTTTTGCGTCCTTTTGGTAAGGTATTGATAACAATCTCAGCAATCCGAGCATTTGGGCCATTACTCATTAAGAGTATTTTGTCTGAAAGCAAAATAGCCTCATCAACATCATGTGTAATCATGAATACCGTCTGATGAGTTTGCTTACATATTTTCAATAACTCGTCTTGAATCACGCCACGCGTTAATGCATCCAAGGCACCAAATGGCTCATCAAGCAAGAGCATTTTGGGCTCAATTGCAAATGCTCTGGCAATACCAACTCGCTGCTTCATGCCACCAGATAACTCTGATGGCTTTTTGTTTTCTGCATTAACCAAACCAACCAATGCTAAATATTTTTTAGCATGGTCAATAATCTGGGGTTTTGACCAATTGGGATACTTGGATTTAACGGCAAAGCAAACGTTTTGTAGCACGCTCATCCAAGGCATCAAAGCGTGACCCTGAAAAACAACCCCACGCTCGAGGCTAGGCCCTTCAATATGTTTGCCCAACATAATTGCAGTACCGCTACTAGCCTCCTCTAGACCAGCCAGCACATTCAAAATGGTAGTCTTGCCACAGCCTGAGTGGCCGATGATGCAAACGAACTCACCACGCTCAATTTCAAAATTAATCCCCTCAAAAACTGGGGGCGCATCGGTCTTATAGGATTTTGAAAGGCCCTGAACCTTTAGGAAAGTGTTTTCAATCGACATAGGAAACCGCCTTTTGTAGCTTGGCGAATGCCATGTCAAGCAACATTCCCACAATACCAATCATGAGAATTGCAAAAATAACGCTGGAGAGTGATAAGTTATTCCACTCATTCCATAAAAAATATCCGATTCCTGTACCACCTACGAGCATTTCGGCAGCAACTATCACCAGCCATGCAATACCCATAGAAATACGCATTCCCGTCAAAATAGTTGGTGCGGCTGCAGGCAGAATAACTAAAAATGCCTTACGCAAAGGGGAAACCTCTAGCGTCTTGGTCACGTTTAACAATTCTTTACGAACATTGGCAACTCCAAATGCTGTATTGAGCAACATTGGCCAAATAGAACAGATAAAGATTACGAAGATTCCGGAAGCAGAAGAATCCTTGATCGTATAAAGCGCAATCGGCATCCAAGCTAAAGGTGAGATTGGTTTTAGTATCTGGATGAAAGGATTAAAAGCTTGATATGCCAATGGAGACATGCCAATTAAAAAACCAAACGGGATTGCAATAAGCATTGCCAAGAAGAACCCGAGCCCCACTCTCAGCAAAGAGTAGCCCAACTGTATGCCAATGCCTTTGTCGTTTGGTCCATTGTCATAAAAAGGATGTGAGAGCTGGGTGTATATCGTCTCACCAACCTGAGTGAGGGTTGGGAACCCCGACTTTGGAGTCGATCCGCCATCACCCTGCCCCATCAAGCTGCTATATTCATTAGCAGCAGCAGAAGTTTCCACTGATGCAGCTTTTTGAGTGGTGGCCAGATGCCAAATAAACAAACAGGTAAATAGAATACCAATTGAAAGAATGGCGCCCCTTACCTTTACAGATAACTTTTTCATTCAATATTCTGCTTATTTCTTGGCGATCGGGAAAGATTTAAGGTATGCAGCTGGCTGGCTTGGATCAAATTCTTTACCCATAATCTTGGACTTCTTATAACCCGCTTTAGCCTGCTCTGGTATAGCAATACCTGTCTCAGTCATGTATTTTCTGGCATCTGTTAACAAGAATATTTTTTCGGAAATATCTTTGTAGTTCACATCGCCTTTGATGTATCCCCAACGCTGCATTTGAGTCAACATCCATGTAGCCATGGAGTACCAAGGGATTGGGTTAAAGTCGATTCGATCGGGAACATTTTGAACGTTGCCAAGACCATCTGCAAACTTACCAGTGAGAACCTGCATTACCACTGTTTCAGGTTGATTGAGGTAATTAGGAGTAGAAATCACTTTTGCAATCAAAGGTCGATTAGCTGGATCACGAGCCATGGTGGAGGCATTCAATACTGCGCGATAGAGCGCAGCAAATGTATGGGGATTTTTCTTGATGAACTCATCTGAAGTGCCAAAGGCGCAGCAAGGATGTCCGTCCCAAATATCTTTGGTCAGCAAATGAATAAAGCCTACCTCGTCATACACCGCCCTCTGATTAAATGGATCGGGCCCAAGAAATCCATCAATATTCCCAGCGCGTAAGTTAGCAACCATTTCTGGCGGCGGTGTAACACGAATTTGAATATCTTTATCTGGATCGAGGCCAGCCTGAGATACGTAGTAGCGCAATAAAAAGTTGTGCATGGAATACTCAAATGGAACGGCAAATTTCATGCCCTTCCATTTTTTAGGGTCACGATTATCCTTATGCTTATTAGCTAAGGTAATTGCTTGGCCATTGACGTTTTGAATCGTGGCAACACGCATCTGCGCAGGATCAGAACCCAAACCCATTGACATGGAGATCGGCATTGGTGACAAGAAGTGCGAAGCATCGTGCTCTTTATTAATCATCTTGTCACGAATCAAAGCCCAGCCAGCAGTCTTGCTCAAAGTAACGTTGAGGCCCTGCTTTTTATAAAACCCCAAAGGGTCGGCCATGATTAATGGAGTTGCGCAAGTAATGGCAATAAAGCCAATTTTTAAATCCGGCTTTTCAAGTGGTGCTTTTTCTTGAGCCATCGCCTGCAAAGAATCGATTGGCAAAAAGCTCGACAACACACTCATTGCTTCACCCACGCCAACTGACTTTAGAAAAGCGCGCCTGCGACTTTCCTCGGGAAATAAGGCCTTAACGAGACTGGCTTCAATAAAGTCGGCGCTGGCCTGCTCCTCATCCACCGCCAATGCAAATTGGTCTTTTTGATGCTCTACATCCGAGGCGTGGCGACCACAGCTGCAACGACTTGAGAATAGCGGCCTATCTGGATCAAAGGGGCGATAAGGATTCATTTCAAACTCCTGCTATTGAGTAAGTTCAACGACTGAACAGATGAGCAAATTTTATCGATCGCCCCTCAAGGCAAAGCAGTCAGATGCACCAAATCAAACCGAAAGCAAAGTTGCTGCACCAAAATAGGGTTAAGCTAAAAAGTGAGGTTGGGCAGCCTTCAGCCAAGACCCCTTACATAGGATCTCCAACCACCAAACTGACTAATATCGACCCCGGAAATGATTGCTTGTGGCTCACAGATAAAGCCTTTAACCCATGCACCATCATCCAGCTCGACTGAGCCCAAACCAAGCGGATGCCCAATTAAGTTAAGAAATGAACCTACTTCAATAATTGGCATTTCATAAACCTCTAGATCTATCGCCACTCCTGCTTCAGATACTCTTACCAAACCAGGCTTAGATGGATTGGTATTTGCCAACGCATAAAGTCGATAAGAGGATGCTGTTTTGCATGCTTTAATAAAATGGCATCCCCTATCAGTTAACTGATAGTGCAGCGGCATGCCGGCAAGATGCGCCCCCACTACTGCAATTTGCATTATTTGAGCTGAGGAATGATTGGATATGATCATTGGCTAATTTTTAGATATGTGCTGGCGCGCCAGCTTGACTCAAGGGGTGCGAACTTGAAAATGCCTCTAGCCCAACACATGCCTCGTATATTTTTTGAATGCGCGGAAATGGATCGAGGCCGCACCCAAAGAACCCGGCACCAATTACATGTGACGCCAAGAATATATCCGCCAGCCCCGGTGTATCGAAATAACAATATTTGCCTGAGTGTTCTTGGGTCCTCAAAAATATCTCAATTGCTTCAAATGCGGGGAGGGCAAAACGATCGATCCATTTTTTTACCCCATATGAATCCAACCCAATATTTTCAGTCAGATAATCTCGAACGCGAGGAACCATCAAAGGATGAGCATCAGCAGCAATGATTTGGGCCAAGCCTCGTACCTTCGCTCTACCCGCTAAATCAATTGGCAACAAAGGGGGGTCTGGGAATGCTTCATCCAAGTACTCAATGATTGCCATAGATTGAAATAAAACCGTGCCATCATCGATCTCTAAAGCCGGTAAAAGACCTTGGGGATTAATTGCATGGTAGCGCTCCCCTAGATGCTCTTTACTCAATAAGTCTATTGCCACAATCTTCGCATCAATTGCCTTCAACTTCAGAGCCACTCTGACTCTGTAGGTTGCCAATGAGCGCCAGTGTCCATATAAATGCATATCAATATAACTCCATTTAGAAAACTGAGCCCAAGCTCGCAGGCATCAGCGAGAAACAATAAACAAATAGATCGCTAGGAAGTTGATTGCTAGCGATGAAATCGCAATTAACCTCCAGATCGTTAAAGCATCACGCTCAATAATGGGAGTCGCAGATGGTTTTACAATTGGATGGCTTGCTCCACGCTCGATCGCAATGAGCATCTCTTCGGCAGTTTCAAATCGATTCTGCGGGTCTCGAGAAACTGCCTTGAGTAAGATATTCTCGAACCATGCCGGTATTTCTGGGCGGTAACGAGTTGGACTAACTGGATCACTAAAGCGAGGTTTCTGAAAAGGCTCCACTTCTCCGTAGGGGTAATGTCGCGTTAGGACGTAATACAAGTTCACGCCCACTGCATAAAGATCGGTTTTTGGTGATGCTGACTCACCATCAAATTGTTCGGGAGCCAAATAAGAGGGTGTTCCAGCCCTACTGGAGATACTTACCTCGCCCCCCTCCATTCCAGTTTGCGCGATTCCAAAATCAAGAATGCGCAACTGTCCATCACTACCAAGGTGAATATTTGCAGGCTTGATATCACGGTGAAGAATGCTGCGGCGATGTAATGCCCCAATAGCTCTGACCAGTTGCTCGGCATAAGAAATCATGTCGGAGACTAAAAAGTGCTCCCCAACTCCTATGCGCTGCTCAAAGGTGGCGCCATCATGCCATGTAGTTAAGTAGTAACTATAATTTTTCTCTTGTGCTTGAACCACTTCTGGAAAGAAACGCGCAATAGCTCTTGATGCAACCCACTCCTCATGTGCAAAAGCTGCCAACTCTTCGACGTCCTTTTGACGATCTGGATTAAGTGTTTTGAGTACCAGCTTTCTATTGGCTTTAAGATCGTGCACGCGATACACCACGGTAGCCATCGACTGATGCAGAATCTCATCGACCTCTAAACCATCTAAGACTTGACCCACCCTCAATAAAGGCGGCAATGGCAGAAGCTTAGATGATGAAAGGGCATCCCTTAAGTCCTCTTCTGGCAATGCATCCACTTTAAGCACTAGGGCCGTTAAATTATCTTTAGAGCCATTTTCTAAGGCATTTTTTATGAGTTCATTTACCGTCTGCTCAGAATTTTGTTTATTTTCGGAGAAATCAGATAGGTAAAAAGAGATGTCGTATTCAGACATAGATGACCAAACCCCATCGCTCAGCAGAAGAAATACATCGCCCAGCATGATTCTTCCCATGCCATGATCAATCGTAATTTGCGTATCAAGCCCAACTGCGCGTGTCAGCACATGCTGCATCTCAGGTCGATCCCAAACGTGATCGCTGGTTAATTTGGTAAATACTTTATCGCGTAACAAATAGAGGCGTGTATCGCCAACATGAGAAAAGTAATAATAATTTCCACGCAATACTAGGGCAGTTAAGGTTGAAGCCATCCCTGCTAATTCTCTCCGAATGGAGCCCTGCTTTTGTATCCACGAATTAATGGCGGTGATAACGCGCTCTAAAGATTGCGTGACAGCCCATGTTTCGGGCGTTGCATAGTAATCTGCAAGCAGACCTCTTACGGAGTACTCAGATGCTTCACGACCACCTTCATTGCCAGAAACACCGTCTGCTACAGCAGCGATAAGGCCTTTGGTGGAAAGATCTAAACCGCTTGGAGTAACTAGTCCAACAAAATCCTCATTGCGATCTCGCACACCTGGGTTGGTAGCAAAAGCAGTCGACACAGCAAGTGGCATGTTTAAGATTCAATCTATAGAAATGGGGATTGCTATAACATTAGCATCCCCATTGAACCACGAGTAAATTGGATTAAGTTAGATTTTTGCGGAGGTCATTGCTGAGCTACCCCAAGTGGTACGCCAGCGCTTTTTCACTGCAGACAGCCCAAGCAAAGCGACTAGAGCAAGACCTGCAAAGATACTAAAGCCAAATTGATAGCTACCTGTGATTTGCTTTGAGTAGCCTAGGCTTGATGCCAAATAGAAGCCGCCAATACCACCAGCCATGCCGACAATACCAGTCATTACACCAATTTCTTTACGAAAACGCTGTGGCACTAATTGAAATACTGCGCCATTACCAGTTCCCAAAGCTAGCATTGTTACCACGAAAGCAAGCACCGCACCAAGTGCCGATTGCAAACCGAAGCTTGCCACCACTAAAGCAATCGCTGCAACGATATAAGTGCACGACAGCGTCTTAATACCGCCAATACGATCTGACAGGATGCCGCCCATTGGTCGCACAAGGGAACCAGCAAAAACACATGCAGCCGTAAAGTAGCCAGCAGTTACAGGCGATAGACCGTATTGACTATTGAAATAGATGGTTAGTGAAGAGGCCAATCCAGAAAAGCCGCCGAAAGTAACGCTATAGAAGAACATAAACCACCAAGCATCTTTATCCTTTAATACCTGTAGATACTCAACGATCGATTTAGCGGCTGGGGCATCGGGTGCATCTTTCGCAAAGGCAATGTAAATCACAAATACGATAAACAAAGGAATAAGAGCGAGGCCAAACACATTCTGCCAACCAAACATGAGCCCTAAGGTTGGCGCAAAGATAGCGGCAAATGCAGTTCCTGAATTACCAGCTCCAGCAATCCCAAGAGCGGCACCTTGATGTTCGGGTGGATACCATCTTGATGCTAGCGGCAAAGCAACCGCGAAAGAAGCGCCAGCAACCCCCAACAAGGATCCAAGTACTAAAAGATTTTGATATTGACTCAAATCACCCAGCCATGCCCAAGCCAGACTGAGCATCACAATGATTTGTGCAATCATGCCGGTCTTTTTAGGCTTGAGATAGTCCACTAAAAACCCCATCACAATTCTGAGAAAGGCGCCGGCTAATAATGGGGTGGCAACCATCAAACCTTTTTGAGCGGCCGTCAATCCCAAGTCCTTTGAAATTTGCACGCCGAGTGGCCCCAATACGACCCACACCATAAAACTCAGATCGAAATAGAGAAATGCACACAATAAGGTAGGTTTGTTACCCACCTTCCAGAAAGAGAGTTTTTCGTTTTGAGTTTTCATATTCATAGAGAGTGTCTTTAGTGGGAATGGATTAAGCAGCAGCCTGAATTGCAGCCCTCATGTTCTGGCTTCCGAGTAAATAACTTAGAGGCAATAATTCTTTTGCCTTGGATTGATATACCTCCCCTACCATCACAATAACGGGGTTGCGATCCGGAAAAATATGGCTTGGGTCAATGCTCAATAACTCAGCAAGTGAGGTACCGATCATTCTTTGATTTTCAAGGCTCACTGACTCAACCAGGCAAACAGGAGTACCCTCATCTCGACCGCTTTCGATTAGTGAATTAGCAATTTCAGGCAACTGTTCGCGACCCATGTAATAAATTGTAGTGCCAGCATCCTCGTAAGATAGGTGGCTTGACATAGTAGTTAAGGTTAATGTTCTGCTGACATTGCGAACTGTTGGGGGCTGCTTTAATGCCGCCGAAGCAGCTAAGGCTGTAGTAATTCCGGGAACAATTTCAAAATAAATATTCTCAGACTCCAATGCAGCAATTTCCTCCATGGCGCGACCAAAAATTAAGGGATCACCCCCCTTCAGACGAACAACAACAGCAAATTTTTTGGCGGCATCAACCAGCTGCTTATTAATAAAGCGTTGGGAGTTGGAATGGGCGCCGCAACGCTTACCCACTTCCACTAACTTTGCTCCCGAACACCACTCCAACATTCGTGGGTCAATTAAGGCATCGTGAAGAACAATGTCAGCACTTGCCAAAAGGCTAGCCCCCCGCACAGTAATAAGGTCAAAGGCACCAGGACCAGCTCCAACCAAATAAACCCCAGCTTGAAGCGCCTTTGATGAGAGTAGCTTGTGAATAGTGTTTTGCATAGCTTGATTAAATCAAGTGGAAATGAAGGTGACCTACTTCCATGCACCAACTTGTTGGTCAATGCACATTAACGAATGTTTATGCACTAGACTGGGGAATCAATCCTCCCTGTAGGGCATTGTTAACACCTATATTTAAAATGAAAAACCCCTTCAATTGAACTGAGATAGGCAGCGGACGACCGTGAAAAAACAAAAGTTAGTGATGATTGGCAATGGAATGGCGGGCGTCAGAACCATCGAAGAGTTATTAAAGCTCGACCCAGAGCTCTATGACATCACCATTTTTGGCGCAGAATCTTACCCAAACTACAACCGCATCCTGCTTTCTCCCGTTTTAGCTGGAGAACAAACCTTAGAGCAAATTGTTCTCAATGAGCTTGATTGGTACAAAGACAATCATATCCATTTACACCTTGGCAAAAAAATTACCAAGATCGATCGCAAGGAGCGAACTGTTACCGCAGATGATGGCACGATTGAATCCTATGACCGCCTTCTGATAGCCACAGGCTCCCTCCCTTTCATTCTGCCTGTACCTGGCAACGATCTACCTGGCGTGATTGCCTATCGCGACATCAAAGATACCAATGAGATGATCGAGGTGGCCACTAAATACAAAAATGCCGTAGTCATTGGCGGCGGATTATTGGGATTAGAGGCTGCTAATGGACTAGCACTTCGAGGCATGAGTGTGACAGTCATTCATCTTGCTGATTGGTTAATGGAGAGACAGCTCGATAAAACTGCAGCTGATTTATTGCAAAAATCATTGGAAGAAAAAGGCTTGCGGTTCTTGCTAAAGACCTCTACGGAAGCAATTTTGCCCAATGCGGCTGGCGATCGCGTTGGTTCGATTCGCTTTAAAGGCGGCCTTGAGATTCCAGCGGATTTAGTGGTGATGGCAGCTGGCATTAAACCCAATACTGCACTCGCCGAATCGGCCGGTCTACATTGCAATCGAGGCATTGTTGTCAACGACACCTTACAAACTTATGATCCACGGGTTTACGCAGTGGGTGAATGTGCAAGCCATCGCGGGACTGCCTATGGTTTAGTTGCTCCGCTTTTTGAGCAAGCCAAGGTATGCGCAAACCATTTGGCCGAACTCGGAATTGGCCGCTACGAGGGATCGGTTACCTCTACCAAATTAAAGGTGACCGGGGTAGATCTATTCTCCGCTGGAAATTTTATGGGTGGTGAAGGCACAGAAGAAATTACGCTCGCAGACCCAATTGGTGGTGTTTATAAAAAATTGGTGCTCAAAGACGATCGCCTCATAGGCGCCTGTATGTTTGGCGATACTGCAGATAGCACCTGGTACTTCAAGCTAATGCGTGATGAACAAAGCGTTGCTGAAATTCGAGACAGCTTGATGTTTGGAGAATCAAATATTGGCGATGTCGGGCACCAAGGTCACAATAAAGCAGCAGGCATGACCGATGAAGACGAAATCTGTGGCTGTAATGGTGTAAGCAAGGGGACCATAGTTAAAGCTATTCGTGAACAAGGCTTATTCACACTTGATGAAGTGAAGAAGTGCACCAAAGCCAGCAGCTCTTGCGGTTCATGCACCGGGCTTGTTGAGCAAGTATTGATGAATGTTCTGGGCACTGATTACTCGGCCACCCCCAAGAAGAAATCCATCTGCGGCTGCTCTGATCTCTCTCATGACGAGATCCGCTCAGCCATTCACTCAGATCGCCTGATTTCTCAGGAGCAGGTCCGTGAAAAGCTCGACTGGAGAACTCCAAATGGTTGCGCTACTTGTAGACCTGCATTGAACTACTACCTAATCTCCACATGGCCTCACGAAGCAATTGATGACCCACAATCACGCTTCATCAATGAGCGCGCCCACGCCAATATTCAAAAAGATGGGACTTATTCAGTGGTACCTAGAATGTTTGGTGGACTAACCACCCCCTCAGAACTGCGACGCATCGCCGATGTTGCAGAAAAATATAATGTGCCAACAGTCAAAGTAACAGGAGGTCAACGCATTGACCTCCTGGGGATCAAGAAAGATGATTTGCCGGCAGTCTGGAAGGAGCTTGATATGCCTTCTGGTCATGCTTATGGTAAATCTATTCGCACCGTAAAAACCTGTGTGGGCGATGAACATTGCCGCTTTGGCACTCAATCATCCATGAAAATGGGTGTAGAACTCGAGCGCATGCTATTTGGGATGTATGCCCCACACAAGGTTAAGCTTGCAGTCTCGGGGTGCCCAAGAAATTGTGCCGAGGCAGGCATCAAAGACGTAGGCATTATTGGTGTTGATTCCGGCTGGGAAATTTATATTGCAGGTAATGGCGGCATTAAAACGGAAGTTGCAGAATTTCTCTGTAAAGTTAAAAGCGATGAAGAGGTTCGAGAATATTCGGGAGCCTTCCTGCAGCTATATCGCGAAGAGGCTTGGTACCTTGATCGAACGGTTCATTATTTAGCGCGCGTTGGTATGGAATACATCAAACAAAAAGTAGTTGATGATGCGGAAAATCGCAAAGCGCTTTATGAAAGATTACTCTTTGATTTGAAGGATGCCCCAGATCCATGGAAGGATTTTGAGCGTGCTGGCGTGGATATCCGTCAATTTAAAACAATTCCAATTGTGGAGGTAGGTAATGTCTAATTCTCAAGCTTCACAATGGCAGAAAATCATAACGGTTGAAGATATACCAGTATTGGGTGCGCGCGTGATACAAGTACCAGCAGGAAAAATTGCTATTTTCCGAAATACCGAAGATGAAGTTTTTGCAGTCTTGGATGAATGCCCCCATAAAGGGGGCCCATTATCCCAAGGCATTGTTCATGGCAAATCAGTCACCTGCCCTCTTCATTCGTGGAATATCGATTTAACTACTGGTTGCGCCGCCGCTCCAGACGAAGGTTGCTCTAAATCCTTTGCAGTGAAAGTAGAATCTGGTGTCGTATGGCTTAATCGCAAGGAAATCCAAACTAGTCATGGCTGAGGTTAAAAGCACCTGCTGTTATTGTGGTGTTGGCTGCGGGGTAATTATTGAGACTGCAGATAATCATAGCAGCAAGGCTGAAGTAATTGGTGTACGCGGCGACCCTGATCATCCCGCCAATTTTGGAAGACTCTGTAGCAAGGGTTCAACCCTACATTTAACTGCTAATCCAGAGTTACAAAAACAGGCTCGCCTAGGTCAACCAGCTATCCGGCAAGAGCGAGGTGCGATTCCTGCCGATGTTTCATGGAGTAAGGCAACCCAAACTATCGCCAATCGATTTGCGGAGATTATTAAAGAGCATGGCCCCGAGTCTGTTGGAATTTATGTTTCAGGGCAACTACTGACCGAGGACTATTACGTATTTAATAAGCTCATGAAGGGCTTAATTGGCGCAAATAATATTGATACGAACTCTCGTCTCTGCATGTCTAGTGCAGTTGCTGGCTATAAGCAAACCTTGGGCATGGATGCCCCGCCTTGTTCTTATGAAGATATTGATGTTGCATCAACCATTTTTATTACTGGTTCAAATACAGCGTTTGCACACCCTATTTTGTATAGGCGCCTCGAGGATGCCCGCAAAAACAATCCGAATATGAAAGTGATTGTTGTTGATCCCAGAAGAACTGATACCGCTAAGGAAGCAGACCTTTACCTACAAATCCAACCGGGCACTGATGTTGCGCTATATCACGGCATGCTTCACATTATGCTTTGGGAAAAGTGGCTAGATGAATCTTATATTGCATCGTTTACCGAAGGATTTGACGTCTTAAAAGATTTGGTGAGGGATTTCACACCCAAAGCGGTTGCTGGAATTTGCGGGATCAAGGAAAAGGATCTTTATCTTGCGAGTGAATGGTTCGCAAGATCTGGCGCAACTCTTTCAATGTATTGCCAGGGATTAAATCAATCCGCATCCGGAACAGCTAAAAATGCCGCCTTAGTAAATTTACATTTGGCCACAGGGCAAATTGGCAAGCCAGGCGCAGGCCCCTTCTCTTTGACTGGCCAACCTAATGCCATGGGAGGCCGTGAGGTTGGTGGTTTGGCCAACCTACTATCAGCACATAGAGATTTGTCTAACCCAGAACATCGTCAAGAGGTAGCCGACCTATGGGGAGTTCACTCGGTCCCCGAAAAGCCTGGCCTCAGTGCTATTCCTATGTTCGAAGCGCTGCGTAACGGGGAACTTAAAGCTATTTGGATTGTGTGTACCAACCCCGCCCAATCGATGCCTGATCTTAATGTGGTGCATGAAGGTTTAAGCAAGGCTAAATTTGTAGTGGTCCAAGATGCTTATGCCAATACAGCAACGACACTGTATGCAGATGTCTTATTACCAGCAACAACCTGGGCCGAGAAAACTGGCACCGTCACAAACTCGGAGCGCAGAATTTCAAGAGTCAACCCCGCAATTGCTCCATACGAATCCTCTAAGCATGATTGGCAAATTGCGCTTGATGTTGCGAGGGCATTAGAACCGCTCTTACCGAATACCAAAAGGGATGGGGTAGAAACCCTCTTCCCCTATCTCACGCCAGAGGATATTTGGAATGAGCATCGGGCGAGCACTCAAGGACGCGATTTAGATATCACCGGCCTGAGCTACGCCATTCTGGAGGAGTGTGGCCCACAACAATGGCCGATGCCAATCGGATCGAATGCTGGCAAAAAAAGATTGTATGCCGATGGAATCTTTCCAACCAAAAATAAGAAAGCCCGCTTTATTGCTGCGCCGTATAAGGCAACCGTGGAAGCTGTGGATGCACGCTACCCTTTTGCATTAAATACCGGACGCCTCAGAGATCAATGGCACGGCATGAGTAGAACGGGGACGGTTGGAACGCTCTATGCGCACTCTCCCGAGCCCTGCATTGAAATCTCGCCAAAAGACGCGGGACGCATGAATTTAGAAAACGGCTCTTTAGTGCATGTCACCAGCAGACGTGGAAGTGAAATATTTCCAGTAAAGATTTCTGAAGATATCGCGTCATCCCAAGCCTTCATCGCAATGCACTGGGGCTCTGAATTTATTTCGGGTTGTGCCGGTAAGACAGCCGGTCGAGGCGTTAATGGTCTTACCTGCGGCGCTATTGATCCAGTATCAGGTCAACCAGAATTAAAGCATTCTGCCATCAAAATTTTGCCGACCAATTTACCGTGGCGCCTAGTGGCATTTGGTCTCTTTTCAAAAAATGTGGCATTTGCGATTCAAAATTCACTGCGAAAGACCTTGGGTGAATTTGATTCTGCGCAATGTGTATTATTCGGTAGAGAGCAAGATGGTGAATTCATCGGAGTCTCATTTAAAGCGGCACACCATTGCGATCCCGCAGAAGAACCTGAGTCACTTGCAAGCTTGGGCTTGACTCAGGTAATGCTCCAATTTCAACTCAATGATGCATCGCCTGACCCTGTCATGCGTTATCAAGATAAACGCAGAGGTGTTGTGCGTCTGGTGCGTGCAAAAGAAACCGTACTCTCTGCCATGTTGACTGGCTCAATTGACAGCCTAGCTAGCACCGAATGGCTTAGGGAATACCTTGAACGAGGACTAGACGCTAAAAGTCTTGGTCGATCCCTGCTTCTTCCGGTCAGCAAAGCCCCTGTTGAACTAAAACCCAGAGGCAAGGCAATTTGCAACTGTTATAACGTAACGGCAGAGACAATAACTGCATCTCTAGAAGAGATGCCAACTGGCACCAATCCCGACCAAGCATTGGCTATTTTACAAACCAATACCCAATGCGGCACTAACTGCGGTTCCTGTAAGCCGGAAATTAAGCAAATTATTACCTTGCATCTAAAAGCTGAACTCGCTGCATAATCTTGCAATGAGCATCACACAATTTCTAAAAATAGTCGGTAGGGGGAGCAAGGGTTCTGGTGACCTCACTCGCGAGCAATCCCAAGAAGCTTTCTCCCTCATCATTTCGGGCCAGGTCAGTGATTTAGAGCTAGGTGCATTCTGTATTGCAATGCGCATCAAAGGGGAGTCAGCCTCGGAATTAATGGGATTCATGGATGCCCTTCTGCCCGAACTCACCCTGCTAGATACCGGGACCAGACCAACCATTGTGCTACCAAGTTATAACGGCGCCAGAAAACAAGCGAACCTGACGCCATTATTAGCAGGTCTAATTGCGGCAAAAGGTCTGACTGTTCTGGTCCAGGGTATCGAGCATGACCAGGCCAGAGTGACCACCTATGAAATATTTCACTCTCTCGGTTGGCCCATCCTTCATCATACGAAAGATCTTGGCTTATTCATTGGTGCCCAGCTTCCCATCTTTTGCCCACTTAAAGTCATTTCGCCAGCGCTGCAAAGACTCCTTGATATACGCGAGCAGATTGGATTGCGCAATACTGGACATGTTCTAGCTAAACTGATTAATCCAACGATACACAATAGTTGGCAAATATCAAACTACACTCATCCTGAGTACCCCGCAAAACTCAAGGAATACTTCCAACTGAAATCGGCGAATGCGATTTTAATGAGAGGTAACGAAGGCGAGCCAACTGCCTCCCTGCAACGCTTGCCAGAATTACATTTTTTAGCTGCCGATGGCAGTACTTATAGCAGCCAAGAGGAGCGCTTTAGCGATAACAATCCTTTTGGAGAGATTAATGCTAATTTAACTGCGCACATTACTTCGGAAATTCTCCTGGGTAAACTGCCCTGCCCTCAATCCATCCTGAAGCAAGCAAACTACATCACCATTCACGCCGGGGGTCGCCTAAGTCCATGTTAAAACCATTGATCGTTTACTAAATCTTTTTACTAACTCGAAAAAAGGGAATGTAATTCATTGAGGTATAAATACACCAAAATAAGATTTTGAAGGCTACTTTAGGCATATCTCGGTATATCCTTATGGGTAACAAAAGATCGGAGCCAATTTGGAACAAAAAGCACCCCTCCCACCATTTACCAAAGAAACCGCCATTAAGAAGATCCGCTTGGCTGAAGATGCATGGAATACGCGTGACTCAGTTAAGGTATCCCTGGTTTACACGGAAGATACTGTGTGGAGAAACCGCGCAGAATTTCCCAAAGGACGCGAACAGGTTAAAGAATTTCTAAAACGCAAATGGGCTAAAGAATTGGATTACCGACTCATTAAGGAACTTTGGGCTTTTACAGATAATCGGATCGCCGTTCGCTTTGCCTATGAATGCCACGATGATTCAGGTAACTGGACACGTAGCTTTGGTAATGAAAACTGGGAATTTAATGAGCATGGTTTCATGATGCGGCGCTTTGCCAGCATCAATGATCTGCCAATCAAAGAATCAGATCGTAAATTCTTTTGGCCTTTGGGTAGAAGACCGGATGATCATCCCAGCCTTAGTGACTTTGGCTTTTAAGAATGAGGTGGGCAACGTGAATGATCTTGCGAAAACCTTTATTCACAGCCGTCAGCATATTTCTCCAAAAAGGCTGGTCACTCCCGGCCCCTCGCCAGAACAAAAAGCTGAAATCATCAGCGCAGCTAGCGCAGCGCCAGATCACGGCCGAATTACCCCCTGGCACTTTTATGAAGTAAGTGAAGCTAGTCGTCAGCTATTAGGGGCTGTATTTGCAGATGCCTTGATTGAGAGAGACGCGTCAGCAAGCCCGGCGCAGATATTGGAGGCCAAAGAAAAGGCATTTCGCGGCCCCCTGTTATTTTTGGCCACCATAAAACTAGACAACCGGCTTGATGCGATCCCCAAGCAAGAAAAGATAATCTCAGCTGGTTGCGCTATTCAGAATATGCTTTTAATGGCAAATGCACTTGGGTTTGGATCAGGTCTATCTAGTGGCAAAGCGCTTTATAGCGAGAAATTACGAAACCTCTTCTCGTTGCAGACCGAGGAAGAGCCGCTTTGCTTTATTACAATTGGGACCATTGCTTCACATAAGCCCATTGTAGAGAGGCCGAATGTCAGCCAGTACAGCAGTATCTTTTAAGCATTCCGAAAATCGATCATCTTAGAAAACAACAATTTTTATGAGTACAAATATTAATTTTGAAGTACTAGTTCGCTCAATTGGCGATGGCGTTGTCATCTCAGACGCTAAAGGTGTAATTATTTACTGGAATCCAGCTGCCGAGAGGATATTTGGCTTTACCGAATCCGAGGCGCTAGGGAAAACCTTGGATCTAATTATTCCTGAACGCTTAAGAGCCCGTCACAACGAAGGTTACGACCACTCCATGGAAACAGGTACCACTCGCTATGGTGATAAATTATTAACCGTTCCTGCCTTACATAAATCAGGTAGCCCCCTATCCATTGCTTTTACGGTTTCCATGATCTTTGATGAGCATAGTAAAGCTTCTGCAGTAGCAGCCATTATTAGGGATGACACAGCTCGCTTCACAGAGGAACGTGCGCTGCACAAACGCATCATGGAGCTTGAGAGCGCAATTAAATAATGTCGTTCTTGAGAAAAAATTGATCTACGCTCGCTTTCTAATCACCCTAAAAAAAGAATTTCTTAATTGGGGTTTATGGGCAGGCAGAACAATGGTTCTAGCTTACGCAGCATTAGCTGGCTTAACGATTGTGGGCTTTACAAAACTTGCAGAGCTTGCCTTTGCTTACTTCTTACATTTTCAATCTCAATCTTTTTGGCTGCCATTAATCTGGACTCCGCTTTGCACTGTTGCGATTGTTTATCTAACTCGTAAATTTGCGCCTGGTTCGGCAGGCTCGGGCATCCCACAAGTGATCGCAGCGCTTGATCCAAAATGCCCCGTTTCACAGAGAAATCAGTTTGTCTCCTTAAGGCTGAGTTTTTTTAAAGTCATTTTGACTGCAGGAGGCTTGCTGGCAGGCCTATCACTTGGCAGAGAAGGGCCTTCGGTGCAAATTGCAGCAGGCATCATGCGTAATGCGCGACGCTGGCTACCTTCTACCGCCCAGATATCAGAAGCCTCACTTATCATGGCTGGGGGTGCAGCAGGTATAGCAGCAGCCTTCAATACGCCACTTGGAGGCGTGATGTTTTGTATCGAAGAACTCTCCAAGTCCTTGGAGCAACGCAGTAATGGCCTCATGATTGCATCCATCGTATTGGCCGGGCTCATGGGTATCTCAATTGATGGTAATTACACTTACTTTGGGGTAATCCATGTGAGCGACTTCAATCTACTACTGATTTGGCCAGCTACTTTAGTGATTCTAGTTAGCGGGATCCTGGGTGGGCTATTCTCAAAAATCATCATTGCCTCCTTGCGTTTTAACAAGGGTCTTCTAGGCTACTTTCGCATCAAATCCCCACTGCTATTTGCGGGAGCTTGCGGGCTGATCGTTGCCGCAATCGGACTTCTCAGTAATGGCGATACTTACGGAACGGGTTATACCCACACCCAAGCAATTATTGCTGGCTCTGAGTCCACGAGCTATTTATTTGTACCCTTCAAAATGATTGCGACATGGCTCAGCACCTGGTCGGGCGTTCCTGCAGGGATATTCGCGCCATCACTCGCCATTGGCGGCGGAATTGGTAACGCGATCTCAACCACTCTTTCTCTACCTCATGCGCAAATCTTTATTGCGATCGGTATGGCGGGATTTTTAGCTGCAGTGACTCAGGCCCCCCTCACCTCATTCATCATTGTGATGGAAATGATTGATGGTCACGGCCTGGTCTTAAGCCTAATGGCGAGCGCCTTAATTGCAGGCGCAATTTCCAGAATGATCAGTAGACCACTCTATCCCACTCTTGCCAAAATGCAGCTATCCAAACTTCCCAGATTAAATCAGAGTAAGCTGCATTAACGAAGGGCACCTGAGAGAGCAATATCTTTACTGACCTTAGCAAACGCCCGGCTTTGAGCGGCAACCAAAGCATTAAATCCCTCGCCAGCTACAGATTCATGCACCAAGGTTCGACCGACTGTGGGTTCATTATGACCTGCTTTTGTTGATTTAATTGTCCACAATGCATCAACGATTACCTCATCCCCAGGCTTACTCTCTAGCGTTTGAACGTCTATAAAAACCTGATAATCGTATTTTGTTGGCGTGCTTTGTGAAAAACTCCAGACATTTGGAGCGCCCAAGTCTTGCGCGATATTTGCAGTAATGATGCGGCTAATATTGCTATTGAGGGAGCCAGCCCAACGATGGTACTCATTTATTTGCACCTCATTTTTACCAGTTTGGCTGATTAGTTGAGGTCGATCATTTAAGGCGGGCACAGTAATAGGACCAACAACTATACGCACATCATTCGCCTTTGCTGGTGCTGCAGCAATAGGCTCAGCACTCAAAAAAATAATATTTGCTTGAAGGTGATGTACTACAGGCACTGAGTGCAAGAGTCAGAAAAGCCGCTATTAAAAGTAAACGCATTATTTCGCTCCTTGGGATGGTTTACCAAACAGCAATGACTGCGGTTGTTGATCGAGCATATCAGATAGTGTTTTTAAGGAATCGGCAGCCTTGGTTAAAGAGCGCAAAGAATCCCGAAGATCAGTCTGTAATGGAGAATCACTTGCAGTCATGCTATTTACATTCTTTAAAATTGGATTTTGAAAATGAGTAGTCATTTGAAGCCCTTTACTGATAACAAAAAACCACCTGGAGGTGGTTTATTTGTGTGAAATTAAAGCGCTGCATCGTTATAGGCGAACAAACTAAATGCCATTAAAAATGAAGCGCTTCAATATCAACTGCCTTAGTTAATCTGAATATAGGTCTGTGGAATATTTACTTCGTAGTACTTAATATCCTTGGCATTGACATCAATCTTTTTCAGATCAAACGCCTGTACATTCGTATTACCAAACATCTTAATGTAATAGACCCTATTTTTCATATCGCCAACAATAGTCCATTCGGTAGTTTCAACTCCACCTGCACCACCACCGTAGGCATTGGTTGCTGGCAATGTAATGGCACCTGGCGGAATGTCAAAGCTACCTAAGATATGCCATGCAGTATTGAGCTGCTGAGTGGTGGAATAGTTTGTGGGAGCAGAGCTAGATAGAAACAGCGCACGAATAAAGCGACTTGGACTCTCATAGTCGCCGGGCAAGCCATGCAAACCGCTACCTGAGCTGGGTGGGCCATAGCTAGCACCGTTAATAACTAAGGCCGGACGCTCCATGCTAGATAAGTTAGCATAGTTACCGATATTGTTTAACTGGTCACGAAAGACTGGGTCATTTGTCATGACCGTAGTTGGATTGTCAGTCATCACCAATTGGCCTTTGATGTACTCAATCACAAGACTCTTACCATTGGCATCATGCAAAGTCATGCGTACCGGAGCGGTCTCATTGTGAAACTGTGGAATCGTTGAGCGATTCACCTTGATCTTCTCGAAGCCAGCCCTTGCTTCCTCAACTGTTGCAAAGCTCGTTAAAGCGTATGTAAGGATTTGAGCAGAACTAATGCTATTTGCTGAATCAGCTGGAGCTACGGCTTGGAACTGGGCTGTATTAGGAGCATTGAGTAAGCCCCCAACAAGACCCTTCTCATTCATACCATCAAGCAAGACTGGCAAATGCAAGCCATTCATACCAGCAACGGCATACTTTGCATCCCAATTCAGACCCGTTCCGGGTTTGCCATCAACGCCTACGCCAAGCATATGCAAGTTACGTGGAATCACCATTAATTGGGATTTGAGGGCTAAGCCAAATTCCATTGTGCGGCCATAAACAAAGCCGCCATCATTGGCTTTGAGCATGAAGCTAGTACAGGCATTGCCAAGCAATGGTGTGAATACCAAGGCAAGCGATAAAGAGCCTGCCACTATTTTTTTCATCATTCTTGCATTCATTATTTTTCCTCGGAATTGAAATTATTTAAGAATTACCAGTGTGATTGTTGCACGTGCACCCCAACCTGAAGGACCTCCAGGCGCATTGCTTACATAATAGATCGGACCAGCGGCAAAGGAGACTGGCACACCATCAAATACCTCAACTTTGGAAACGCCTGCATAAAGTGGATTAGTCGTGCGATGCGCATCATAGTTGTAGTTAGCCTCCATGTTGGATGAAAAGGTCCAAGCGCTTTTAGTCGTATAGGCAATAAATGGTTCACCAAAGAGTGCATTTTGAGTGCCATACATTGGATTGCCGCCTACACTCCATGATTGATATGCCAGGAGGCCATAAGTCCACGGACCATCGCGATTAAGAGCAATTGCTGTTACACCCGCTCCAGTTTGCTGTGAACCAAAATGACCGCTATTACCTGATGGTGATTGGGCATAAGGTCCAACACCCCAAACCCATGAGGAACCTGTTTCTGGGGCATAAAAGGATTCCAAGGTAACGCTAGCAATTCCATAGCCAGAATAAGGATGGCCATTGGCACCTTCAATACTGACTTCCCTCACCCCAGCGATGATCGGACGCACAATGAAGGTATCACCTCCACCCAGATTAAAGGGGGCTACTGGTTGTAACAGGGCTGTTTGCTCAGAACCGCCTTGATTTTTACCTAAGCCACGGCTGAACTCATACTGCAGCGGTACAGAAATCATATTGGCAATTGGATTTGCTAATTTTTTAGCCACATCTTCTTTATCTACTGCCGGTTTAGCCATTGCAACGGAATTAAGGCTTTGCACATCTGTAGCCTGAACAGTCACATCGGCAGCCAAAACAGCACCGCTCAGACTGGTCGTCAATAATGCAACAGCAAGGGCTTGGGAATATTTATTCATAGCAATTGTTTGTATTTTTAGAAATTAAATGTTGCAGATAGTTGCGGGCCTTGGAAGGTCGTTTTCTGCAAGAGGCCTGCACCATTAGTTTTTGAGCTATCCATGTCGTAGTACAAATTACGGTACACCAAGGACACGTCTATCCATTTATTAATAGTGGTACCAACACCCAGCATCGCCTGCCAAGTGAGATTAGTAGTGCCACCACCGCTACCAATATCAGCATAAAAAGGGATGTACCAAGTTGAGTCGGCAATCCGATAACGGCCTTTAAAGCCAACTATAGGATCTGCTGTAGACATTGCTTTTGAATCTACGACCTGTTGAAGTGGGCCACCAAAACTCGCAGCCAGTCCGAGAGTAGCGGTCATTCCAACCCATCGAACACCAAGCAATCCATCGACATAAGCATCTTGATTATTCAAAAAAGTATAGGTTGCCGCGCCCGTCACAATCGTTGCTTGAACCGTCGCTTTGTCAGACACACTTACAACCATGCCAGGTGCCGGAGATACTGGAAATGAACCATCTTTTTGTAAAGTAGCAGACACCATGTCGCCCATGATCCCCCAGTTGCCATAATGAGCTTCACCCGCGATCATTCCACCGGACTTCAGGTTGCTAATAATATTATTGGTGTGACATGGGCCGTATCAATATATCGATCCTTGTAGCTTAGGGTCGAATTAATAGACGGCAGCCAAGCATATGGAGTAACTGAAAAACGCCATTGATCGGCAACCTGAGGTATTGGACTCACATCCTCAGCACGAGCAAGTGATGCGCAAATGACGGCGAGCGATAAAAATGCAAATAAAACTCTGAGAAGCCGCAGCATACTAAATCCTATAATTAACTTACAAAAGTCCCATAATAAAGATGATGAGTGACGTTTGGGGCTCAACTAGGAGAAATACCTACTAGATAGTCTTTTTTGACGACTCAAAAAACAACAAATCCTTTATATTCTCAAGAGGAGTGCATGCATCAGCATGAAGCAAAAAAATTCTTCAATAAATCATTTCAAGGGGTGTACACGTGGGTTTTAAATCTAAATTGATTTATCTGGCTGCAGCCAGCCTTCTATCAAGCGCTGTATCTGCCACCCAATTACTAGAACCCCCCTCTTCACCACACATCTCGAATGTGACTGTCTTTTTAGCCAAGAAGGTAGTCACTATGGATCCAGCTATACCAAGCGCGACTGCAATTGCCGTTGCAGATGGTCGAATTCTGTCCGTTGGCACTTTAGAGGAAATGAAGCCGTGGACTGATCGCTACCCCACCTCCATTAATAGACAGTTTGCAAATAAGGTGATCTACCCTGGTTTTATTGAGGCGCACGCACACCCTTTGCTCGCAGGCATACTATTTAATCAACCCTTATTAACACCCTCCCCCATGCCAAACCCATGGGGACCAGCCTTTCCAGGCGTACCTAATTTACAAGCAGCGATAGATCAATTAAAAAAATACTCGCTTGCCATCAAAGATCCAGGCCAAACGCTATTGGCGTGGGGTTACGATGTAACAGCAATGGGCAAGACGCCCGATCGCCAATTGCTTGATCAAGCATCTACAACGCGCCCTATTATTGTGTGGGACAACTCTGGCCACAACATGTATCTCAATAGCGCTGCAATCGCGCATTATCAAATCACACCTGAAAAAGTAAAAAATATTAAAGGCGTTGGTCTTGATAAGGATGGCCAATTGAACGGTCAATTTTTGGAGATACCAGCCATCACTTACATTCTCAGTGTTGCTGGTAAAGATATTCTCAAACCAAATGAAATTCCGAACGCTTACCTCTACATTAATGATTTAATGCAGCAAGGCGGCATCACTACTTCAGGAGACCTGGCTTTTGGGACTCTGAGTATTGAAGCGGAAACTAAGGCCATTAAGGCATTCACCACCTCTCCCGCTGGTGACTTACGCATAGTTCCGGTTGTCTATGCGGATCCTTTCATCCAAAAGTATGGTGCTCAAGCGATTCAAGAGGCGAGTAACTTACAGCAACAAGACAACGACCGCTTAATTTTTCAAGGGGTCAAGTTTTATAGCGATGAAGGCTACCTACCTGAAACCATGCGCATGGAACATCCAAGCTACACCAATGGCACTATCGGTGCATCAAACTTTAAAAGTGCGCAAGATTTTGCAGATGCAATGAAGCCTTGGTGGAATGCTGGCTTTCATATTCATATTCATAGCAATGGAGATGTAGGCAATCAAAATACCTTGAACGCATTACAACTACTTCAGGATCAAAAGCCTCGATTTGATCACCGTTTTACAGTCAATCACTTTGGCATTCCATCTACCGCTATGGTCATGAAAATCAAAGCGCTTGGTGCAGTAGTGAGTGCCAATATGTCCTATATCTCAGAGAGAGCACAATTAGAGTACACCGCATTAGGCTTCGATCGCGCCTCCTATGCAACCCGCCTTGGAACGCTCGTGCATGCCGGCGTGATTACCTCAATCCACTCCGATGCCCCTGTATCAGCGCCAGTTCCACTTCGGGAAGTTTGGTCGGCCGTTACCCGCAAGGATGTCTACAACGATGGAAAAATTTGGGCGCCCGCAGAAGCAGTCTCTGCCCATGAGGCGATGAAGATGATCACGATTAACGCCGCACTTACATTGGGGGTTGAGGATAAGGTTGGAACCATTGAGGCCGGTAAATTTGCAGACTTTACCGTTCTAGATGATGATCCTCAGACTGTACCAGCAGCTAAGATCAAAGATGTCCCCATCGTAGCCACGGTATTAGGCGGCAAAGTCGTGCCCGTATCAGAGACAAAACATCCAAGACCAATAAATTAGTGCTTGCCGCAAAAGAGACAAAGAGAAACCACCCGAAGGTGGTTTTAGTTGCTTAGGTCACATCTCACTTAATGACTATGCACCACTTTCAAAGCAGCGCCCGCTAAGTCTTGGTGTTCGGTTGGATCAATTGCTTTAATCTCCTCTAAGAACTTAGCGGTATCAATTTTCTTGCCGCCAAGCCAAGCGCCCTGCACCTTCACTTTGGCAGTAATTTCTTCAGGCTTCACAGCAGTCAGGTCTGCCGAAAGCTCTACTAAGTCAGCATATTTACCCACTTCAAGTGAGCCAATTTCATTATCACGCTTGAGTTGATATGCACCATTGATAGTGGAGGCCTTCAATGCTTGTTCCATAGTGACCGCTTGATCAGCACCATGCACTTTTCCAGAATCGGTTGTGTGGGTCACCATATGCTGAATGTTTCTTAAGGTATCCGGTGGAGATACCGAACCATCATTATGGAACGTAGTATGGATGTTCGCCTTAAAGGCATCACCAACACGCTGCCATTCTGATCCCAGTTCAAGTACAAACATCGTGCCATCTAATAAATCACCCCAATAGATATATTGGAATGGAGCTAGTGAAACAGTGACACCCAGACTTTCTGCACGCTTAAATTGATCCGCGCGGGCAGCGCCTAAGTGTTCCACACGCCAACGGTGATCAGTGCCAACTCAAGCAATTGAAATAGCCTTGGATGTGTCTAAGTACGATGACGAAGAGTACTGGGGTGGCTATACCTACACAAACAAGGATGCCGCTAGAACTGCGCGACGGATTTAATCCAACTCAACTTAACTGAGTTAGAGCTTGCTGCCCTGCTTTAATCTTCTGCCTAGCCCGCTCTGCTTTAACAGCTTCTTGATCACGCTTTACGCGATCCTTCATTGACTTCAGTCTAGCTTGCTCTGGACTTAAGGGCTTAATTGGAGGTTTAGTGGTAATTTCGTTAAAACGCATATAGCATTTATCAAAGTACCTTTCGGAGGGCTCAGATATTGCATACATTGCACAACATTACCGTTTATGAGTTAGCGATTAACAATCCTGACTTGCATTCGGAGTATCTATCTCTAGTAAATAATCCAATGGATTTGATACGAGAGCTTGCCAATAAGAATTCTAAGTTGATGCCATCATCGAGCCTGACTGAGCGATATGCGACCAATAGCAATGAAGCCTATTTAGAGTTGATTTTGAGTGATGACTCCAATAACTACTGCTCAAATATCTATATCCATAAAAACAATCAAAAGTTTGCTGTTGGAAATTACGGTAGCGGGAAGCTCACCACTGCAGCCAATGGTTGGTAGCTGGGAATAAGACCACTATGGCCATGTGCTTGATAGGCCAAGGTCCATTTACGGACATCGGGGTGACTAATCTCAAATAAGTAACTTACCCGCTTAAGACTGTAGTATCCCCCGTCAAGCCGACATTCCTAAAGTGTTGTTTTCTGCCTTTGCTCGATAGTCTCTAGGCGATATTCTGCCAAGGGAACTGTGTGGTCTTTCTTCGTTATAAATCGTGATCCAGTTTTCTGTAATTTCACGTACCTCCCTGAGGTTTTCAAATAAGTATGCATTGAGTACCTCATGACGGTAGGTTTTATTAAATCGTTCAATAAATGCATTTTGCTGTGGCTTTCCGGGTTGGATAAATTTGAGTTCAATCCCTTTAGATTCACACCAACCCATAAAGACAGCAGACCGAAGTTCACTCCCGTTGTCCAGGCGTATCGCCTGAGGTAGGCCATGGATCTCTTCCAATTGCTCTAGGGTTCGCACTACTCTGGCTGCTGGCAGGCTAATATCAATTTCAATAGCCAAGATCTCGCGATTAGATTCATCAATGACATTGAGGGTCCTAAAAGGTCTGCCGTAATGCAGCGTGTCATACATAAAATCGAGCGCCCACATCGAGTTGGCTTCGGTCGGGGCAACAAGTGGAACCCTTGGCATCTTGGGGATACGCTTCTTAGTTCTTCTGGGTAAGTTCAAGCCCATCTCCTTGCCCCTAAAGGGACTTCCTTTGGTCGTAATACGCCATACCCGCTTGTGATTCCATTCATAGCCATGGTTGCGCATCCAATCAAAGCACAATCTAAAACCCCAGCGACCATTCTTGGCGACCACCTGATTAAGCACCTCAATGACGGGCTCATCAGCTTTAGCCCTACTTGCTGGGCGCTCGTAATACGATGACCTAGCTAGCCCCATGTGAGCGCAAGCTCTAGTAATGGGTACTGCTTCTTCGCCAACCAGGTAATCGACTGCCTCTCTTTTACCGGTTGGCGCTAGAGCTTTTTTTCGATAAGGTTCTTTAGCGCTCGGTTATCGTGGGTCAGTTCAGCAACCATCGTTTTATATTCTGATAGCTGCTGCTCTAGCTCCTTAACCCGTTTGAGCTCAGAAGCTTCTAGGCCGCCGTATTTAGATCGCCACTTATAAAAGGTGGCGCCACTAATCCCATGCGTGCGCAATATGTCTGCCATCGCAATCCCGCCCTCGGCTTCTTTCAAAATCCCAACGATTTGGGTCTCTGTAAATCGTGACTTCTTCATATTGATTCTCCTGTTGTAAATACTGCCATAAACAACAGAAAACTCAACTTCTTAAATGTACGAATCTAAGGGGATACTACAGATGTTTTAACCCCTGCCGCTCAAGCTGGTTTCAAATCGATCATGAATCGAAAGGATGTCATATTCATTATGACTAGCAATAACTTGGATCAGATTGATAAAGGCATTCAGAATCGATCAGTTTTAATTGATATGAATGTTCCACCTATTAACGACTGGCGGCCTATCTTGCCTCGAGTATATGAGAATGCCGGCTTACCAGCGCCGCCCGATGCCGTTCTTGATCAAGTAGTTCAAGCTGGCAGAGGTTCAGCTCGAAGTATTTTTTCCGACATTGTGATGAGTGTTAACCAAGAGGTAAGAGAAAAACACGAAACCCACTTAATCACCCTCAAGGCATGTGGCTAAGCAAGATGTAGCGTCGGGTAAAACCGACACTACATGATCTACCCTGCCAATCTTTCTGCACTAAGCATTGGGGTTAGTTTGCTGTAATGGCGCTCAATCATCCCTACGCTGGTTCCCATTTGCTTTGCTAGCGTATGAATATCAACTCCTTCTTCCAATCTAAATGTGGCATAAGTATGACGTAGGTTATATAAGGTCCTATTCTTACCAGCGGCATCCTTAAACAAACCCGATTCAACCATTAAGCGTTCGAACACGCTATCTAGGCTATGAGGGGCATCCCCTTCGGGAAACACAAATACCTTTCGGTCTAACTTGGCTTCAATCACTGCATCGAGATTGGCATAAGGCAAAGCCTGCCAAGCAATTAGCCGCTCTAAAGCTTCAATCACAAAATGTCGGGCAATCAGATACCTAGGCCCAGTTTTGCCCGATACCCAGACTCTTAAGTAGCACTGCTCACCTATCCAATGCCACTGCAGAGACTTCCAGCGGATTGGCATACTCTCAGTGCCCTGCCGTATCCCTGCGCCCAGCAAGAACTCCACATAAACCCGGCAAAGTCTACGCATGTGGTTACTGCGTTGATTACGGCCAAAACGCTCCCAGTCCCGCATGTATTCCAGCAAGTAATTGATCTCTTGGTGGCTAAAGGCTGGCCTGATCTCTGCCCTATCGGCAGCAACCTCCAACAATGGAATGGTTCGATGCCGGTGAATTAATCCCTGATCCCTGGCTCGCTCTATTACACGCTTATATAGACCAGCATGGCGCCTTTGTGTATAAGACTTTGGATCCTTACCCATCTGAGATCTGCGCCAAGCCGCATAGTCATCTACTACTTCCTGGGTAATGTCATTAATTTGATAGGCGCCAAAAAATGGAATAAGGTACTTGGTGTAGATATGAATGTAATCAACATGAGTACGTTTATTGGGATTGGCATTGACTATTCGGGCAGCTGCAGCAAGCTCTTGCGTGGCTAATTGACGAAAGGTCTTGGACTTAATGGCTAGATCACTGGCTAGCTTGACCTTCACAGTTTCGTAAATGGCGATGGCTTGGGTGGTGGCTTCGGCAATCTGATCTGATCCCGTGCTAGCGGAATGCCAAGCCCCTGTAGAGAGCTTAAATCGACATTGCCACTGGTGACTATTAGGTCTTTTATAGAGGGTCAGAAGGCCATCAAGGAGTTTGATTGGCTCTTCAGCGATAGTAGAAGCAAACAACAGGGATAAATTATTCATTACAAGCGTCTCGTTACGTGACACTTGTAGCTTAATTTCAGATTTACGTTTGGGCGACCTGAATGATTTAGAGTCGGTTAAACCGACACCAAGACTTCAAAGGGTGCGAATGGTCAATGCTGATGCAAAGCAGCCATCACCCTACTTGCTAATGGCAGACTCAATACGACCCATAGGCGACCTTGGTTTTTATTTTTTCTAGCTCAATCAATACTACAAACTTACTTTGAAAATTGTATGATTTCCTGCTTATTTAATAAAAAATCAGTCCCGCCTGAACCATCGGGAGTTAGCGCCTTATTAGGCTGATTTGCACTATTACTCGGGTTATATGCATTCGGAGAGACTGCCCTCTGAATGGATTGGTCACTCAAATCCTGATTTTGCTCTGGCGGTGTAAAAGATTTTACATTTGACTCTTTGGTGTTGGCTACTGCAATCAAGCTTTGCTCATACTCATATGAAAGTTTGGCAGTTTTTGTATTCTCAATGGAGCCGTCGGAGACTTTGTCAATCAACTTTCTACAATCTGAGTAATCTCTAGGATTCATAATTTGAGTTAATAATTCAAAGGTTGCCAAATTAATCATCTGCCTTAATGCGAAATGGATTGCTTCCCGCTCTTTATATCCGGCGTTAACATTGAATAAGGTCACCCCTATAAAATTCCCCATTGCAACATTAAAGTCCGTAGCAAAGATTTGTTTTTGTAATGCTACATTAGCAATAATTTGACTAGTTTTCGAACTTGTTAGGGCTAAATCAATCCCCACCAACATTCGCATTTGACTATACGTGGGGCCCATGCCACCAATTTCAGTTTGAACTCCACCACCAGGCATGATGTCTAAACTATTAATACTCCCAGTAATGAAGTAATCCGACGGAATAATCCGTCTTTGGTCTTGCAAACCCCACTTCAATTCGGCCTCAAGGACTCTGGGATCCCTCCGGTTTAAAAGGCTTACACCACCCTCATAAAGGGCAGATTGCAACATATCACCAGCCCCTTGAGTCACAAATTTTCCGAGCCCTCCATCAGTTAACTGCTCCTTGCCAGTTTGATCAAGAACTGCCCCGACTGAAAAAGTAATATTTTTATTAACCTTAGGACGAAGACATATTAGAGCCCTATCGAATGGAGTTACGATATCTCTTATGGGAGGGCCTTTTACTAAGGGCACATCCTCATTACGTGTAGTAGTGATAATTGAATAGCCCTGACAGCCCGATAGCAAGACTGCCACAAAGAGCGTTATTAGGTAACATGGCCTTTTCCCCGTCATTGAAGACCGTTGTAAGAACTAATGACTAATTGTGCTCTGCATGCCACCACTACTACTCGTAGAGTTTGTAGTATTCAAACTACTATTATTTCCATTAATGGTAGCAGTTGGAGAATTCATTACTCCTACAGAAGTCGTGCTGTATGTGAGAGGATTGGTATTACTTGTTTGTGAATTATTTGTGGAGTTATTAACATAGCTACTGTTTCCAGAATTCACATAGTTTGAGGTGGCAGGGCCAAAACTACCATAGTAATCAGACTCCCGTAGTGCAATAGCATTAGCCTGCTGAATCATCACAGCTCTTGCGGAAGAGTCTAGGCTTGAGCCCCAGGAATTATTCCAATCATTTGAAGCACCAGCTGCAAAAACAGCTTGCGCCATACTCACCAGAACTAAGGTCAGCAAGAAACCTAGACATGATATGTGACGTGCTTTTTTCATGAGGCTCACTAAACAATATTAATGATGACCAGTTGATACGGCAGGTGTTGGTGCTGTAACTGTAATATTCCCAGTGTTCATTGCTCCAACAGAAGCAGCGGATATGCTTGTATTCGCCAAACTGATATCAGATGATGCATTTACCTTAACTTCAGATGAAATAGCACTCGTATTGATAGCTAAATTTGCTACGCTTGGATTAAAAGTTGCATATCCGTTAAGTAGCTCTAATTGACCAGCCGAAACTGACTGGCTATGCGAATCAAGACTAAGACCTTCAATGCTAAGGTTCCCTGCCTTGCCATTCGTGCTAGCCTGAGTAATATCGATATTGCCACTATTCATGGCACCAATAGATGTTGCACTAAAGTTGTTATCAATTGCAGTAGCGGTGATATTGGCACTTGCAGTAGAAGCAGTAGAAGCAATATTATTCGTTGTACTAGAGTTCCCAGCCCCACTCAATTGATTTATTTTGCTCTGAGAAAATTGATTGCTTAAATCATTTGTATTCGACTGTGAGCTGGTTAAAGTTTGAGTAGAGGTTGCCCAGGCGGATGCACCCGAACCACCAGTGGTGATATTTGCACCCGTAATATCTACTCTAGACTTAATATCCGCTGTATTAATTGCAATATTACTGATATTTCCGCCCTGATAGGATGCAGCAGAGAGTAAATCCGTCACTTGATCCGTTACATTAGTGACTAAACCTGAATAATTACTATTACTGTCAGCGTTCGCTATTCCAATACTTAATAGCATCAGTAAGGCCGCTACGCTGGTAATTGCTTGATTTTTTTTCAATTTGACCCTTTAAGTTTGGCGATACATAAACCACTTACGTTGTTTGTCTTTTTACAGGAACATCATTTATGTTCCTCTCACTTCCTCTCATTCAGCTCCATAAATATGAATTCCTTTTTCAATGGGGTCGAAAATGTTGTTTTTATGAAATAAACTAGGTCCCATGAAAAAGGGATCAATCTGGAATATAAGCAAATACCTGCTTTGCTACTTATTCGCAGTGGCAGCCTGCTTGGTGATTGCTGCAGAAGCAACTGCTGGTAGTCTTAGTACTCCAAATTACCGTATTGATTACTGTCAAGCAAAGACTGCGCCAGTAACAATTGAGCAGGCTATTCAATGCGATTACCAGCCCAATTACTCCCCCTTAAATTCCGGTCTTGCCGAGTCGCCCCGCTGGATACGAGTACAAATTTTTGATCAACCAATCGATAGAGCTGCTTTTGCCATTCGGGTGGGGCCTTATTTCTTAAAAAAAATTGAACTCTTTCAACTCACCAGTAAAGGCTGGACATCTCAAAAAGCAGGCAGCCGATTAGCTAATGATGGGTCCCATAGGGATATTGGTGCACACCTCTTCATTGCGTCTCCCACTCCAGAAAACCACAATACTTACTATCTCAAAATCGATGCCTCCAGCCTAACTCACATAGTAATTTCAGCGTCTTCCTGGCCAAGTTCTGGAATACAAGTTTCAGAGCGACTTCTGGGCATTGGCGCTCAAGTTGGCATCCTCTTTGCCATCCTGGTTTTTTCAATCGTGAGCTTTGGCCTAAATCCAAGTGCCGTTATGGCAAGATTTGGGGTCTCTGTAGCCAATCTCATCTTATGCACGCTTGCTGGAAGTGGCATTTTGGCGCTTTATATATTCAAGCAAGAGCCTCTACTTAATGGGCTCATATTTAATTGGGCGCTTTGCCTAAGGCTAGGGTTATGGGTTTGGGTATCCCAAGCTTTTCTATTACCCTACAAAACTCCGGGTTGGTACAAGCCCTCTTGTTGGACGATTTACATTTTGGTAGTTGCCTGCTTATTGCTGGTTGGCGCTGAGAAAAATAATATCTCCAACCCCCTCATGCTGATCGGCATCCTCATTGCACCGGTAGCTCAAATTATTGCCATCACCAAAACGCCTCATATAGAAAAATCATTTCAAATTGTTTTAATTGCCGGATTTTGCATATCCATTGTCCTGATTCTTTTAGCCGTGATAGCGGTACTATTCCCATTACAGGGCTATACCCAGACCCCTGTTTATCTAGCTCGCATCACTGACTTTGTCAGTCCTCTTGTGATGCTCTCGATTATTGTTTATCAAAATCGCCTGGTCCGCAAAGAGTTAGTAGAGGTGAAATCGGCGCTAACAGAAACTCGCCTAAGATCCGAGTTTGAGACCAAACTCCTCAAGGAGCGCACAACACTTATTGATATGCTCGCCCATGAATTAAAAAATCCCTTAGCCTCAATTAGTCTAGCGGTTGATACACTTGGCCAATCTATTAATACGAGCAACCCTAATGACCGGCAACGTTTACGCAATATTAACCAGTCGATACTAAATATGGATGCCATTATTGAGCGCTGCAGCTTAATGAATCTAATAGATCAAAAAACATTTCCGTTAAGACTAGAAGAAGTCAATATTAAGGGCATGCTTTCTGCTCTCATTGAAAACCGCCAAGGCAAACAAGCAGTAGATTTCAATGTAGATGACCATCTGAGCATTCGATCAGATCCGCAGTTTTTACAAATTATTCTGAGTAACCTCATCGAGAATGGTTTGAAATACTCACCAGCTAAGACCACGCTTAAAGTCATGGCCGAGGAATTGACTGGAAATACTGAGCCTAGGATTTGTATTTCGATTACCAATACCATTCATCCAGGCTTGGCACCAGATCCAAAATCTGTATTTGAGCGTTTCTATCGCCATCCCCTGGCCCAAAAAACCAGGGGTTCTGGTTTAGGGCTTTATATCTGCAAAGAGCTTTGTCATGTTCTTGGCGGAACAATTGAATATCGCTATATTACTAATGAAATCACTTTTCTTGTAGAGCTACCAGCATGAACAAGTCGTCAAATCCAATAAAGATTGCGATTGTTGAAGATGATGCCATTTTGCGTGAAGAATTAAGTCAATTTTTACAAGCACATCAATTAAAAGTCTATGAGGCGAACAATAGCCTTGGTTTAAATGACCTTCTACTTATGGAGGTTTTAGACATCATTATTTTAGACCTGAACTTACCAGGACAGTCAGGTTTGGAAATTGCGCAGTCTGTTCGAAAAACACATCCAAAAATTGGCATTGTAATACTCACGGCACGTACCGCATTGGCTGACCGCATCAAGAGTTATGAGCATGGCGCAGATATTTACCTTCCCAAGCCAACCCCATCCCAGGAATTATTAGCCGCAATTCATGGCCTATCAAGACGGGTTGTGGAATCAACACCTTCTGGCTGGATCTTGCAACTCCAATCAGGTCAACTCATCCCGCCAAATGGAGAGTCTAAGATCCCCTTATTAGCTGCTGAGTCCCTCTTATTGTCGACACTATCCCAAGCGCCCAATCATTGCCTAGAGTCAGAAAGCATTTGCGAAATACTCTCCGAACAATTAATGTCCGAGGCGATGACAAAGCGTTCCTTGGAAAATATCATCAGTAGATTGAGAAAGAAAATTCAACCTATGTTGAGTGGGGCAGAGAGCCGTATCATACGATCCGTTTGGGGCACAGGCTATCAGCTATGCCTACCCCTATCTATTGTTAACAGCTAGAAAAGTACCTTTAGGCTTGCGCCAACTGAGTTATATAGCGTTCTGTTGTTAAAAGGAATGCTCATAAAATTTTGGGTGTAGGTGTATTGATTGCTTCCAATGCTGTAACTTGCGCCTAGCCAAAGCTGATCAGTCAGTTGGCGACTAAGCTCCAAAGTGCCTGAATATAGATAAGATGATGATGCATACCCAGTAGTCATTAAGATCGATGGAAAATGTGTAACGCCAGCCGTAGCATTAATTACATATAAACCAATTTGCTTAGAAATTGTCCCAGATAGCGTGGGAGCGCCGCCATAGTCAGCATCATTCGTTGTTTCATTAATGCCAAGACTTGTTTGCCAGTCATTAGGGCCAATAAAAATTGCGGAGATCCCCAGGTTATAGGTGCTAACGCCAGCCTTAACTCCCAAATTGGGCTGAACACTTCCAAGTGCTTTTAATAAAACATCGCTATTAATAGTCCATATTTTGGCGGCCGATACAACAGGATTCTTAAACCCAGGTGTAGCCGCGTTGATATTCAAAGGATTAGAGACGATAGACTGAACATATAGATCTGAAATACCTACCGAGTAATTATCAGGCAATCCGATTGCAATTTTCTGCGCATAGTTATTATTGATTGAGTTCGCAGAATTCTTTAAAACAGGAGAATTGATGGTGTAATTCGTACGGATATTATCAATATTTGAGTCCCATTCAACTTGATATGGGCTTAAAAAGAAAGAAGGTCGGTACGGGGAAGTCTCACTGCTCTGTGCAAAACTTAGGCAGGTCCATGCAGCCAGTAGGCATAGCCAAATCTTTGAAGGTCGACACATGTGCTTTTAGAGTGGTAACAAAATAATATTAATAACTATAACCTGCCAGGCTAATAGCTCTCTTATCTGACTGCTTATGGGCTTCCGGCGACAGACTGCTCCTGGCCGTTCTCTGCCCCTCAAATACCTCTAATTACCCTGCCTCGAGCGTCCGCAAGGTTCTTTATAAGAGCCGCCTGACCGTCACGTAACAGGACACCTTAAAGTCGGGTCAAACATATACTAAAAGCTTTGCCCCGAGCCTTATGAGGTCATCCTGAGTACATAGTGCCCCAGGATTCTCCACGCTAGACCCAAGGCCACTCACTAACACCGGCCAAGCTCTGGCCATGATTGAGCCAATTGAGCACAATTAACCAGCCTGAAACAAGCCTAGAATGACAATAAATGGTAGATAAGTGGCCTGCCCAGCACGATTCGAACGTGCGACCTACGCCTTAGAAGCTTTAAAAATGAGCAAAAACAATAGCTTAGACAATGACATAAGCCTTACAAGATCAGGTGTTCGATACGCACCGAGATCCGTGGAATCATGTGGAACTGACCGTGTGGTGTGTGGCATCCGCAGGTGTGGAGTCGGTCGAACCGACACTAAATAGTGTCGCGTTACGTGACGCTCATGAGGCCACTAAGGTCTTAATAAATATCGTTAAGGAATTTAAACAATCTTTAAGAAATTAATTCTGGGATCTTTTTTCCAATAAATATGATGCCAAGTCATTTTTGCCTGCAAGATGCAAAAGAAAGCGATAAGCGATATAGGGCAAGATAATCAGCCAATAGAAACATGTTAGCGCCAAAATATGGGCAATGTCCCCATCACAAAAATTTCGCATGGATTCAATAAATCCCTCATGTTTAAAAAAGCCCTCTGCTCCAGCAGCAGAGTAACGCAGCAGAAGAGCAACGATAGATGCGAGGGTTGTACGAACTAAAACTGCTAAATAAATAGTGAATTTCACCTTAGGGTTGAATATCACTCCAACAGGAACAATCATTTCTACGGTGAGCATGATTTTTGACATCACCAAGGCCTGAATCACCGCAAACCCATAGGACTCAATTCCTTTTTCTGGCATATGAACGGCAGCTTGATTATAAAAAGTAATCGCAATAAACCAGAGTGATAGGTAGGTAGCTACTATTGGCAGCTCCCTTAACATTTCCTTCATGTGTCCTAAAAAGCTAAATTTCATATAAGATCCGTTCAAAACAGGGAATTACATAGCTAAATCTACTGCAATTTTTTTTGATAATACCTTATTATTAGAATAATTTTGATCCTTCAAGTCTGCGAAGCCCTACCTTAAACATCATGCAGATGCATCAATTCAAAGCACTACTGACCGTCCTGATGTTGTCTAACTTCAAGCTTGCGCTCGCTCAAGATGCAAATACATTTTTCGACACACTCACCCCGGGAAAAGAACGGCTTATTTCTACTGAACGGCAATTACAAGCTCAGGATGATGTCGCCTCAGTACCAATTTATATCAACTTTGACCAAAAAGTAGGCCTAGGACATCAAGGCTCAACTCAATACACCCAAATAGAGCCCTGGCTTCCTTATCGTATTAATTCTGACTACAGCTATGTAGTGCATCCCCAGATCACCTATCAATCCTTCAATAATTTCGATGGTTACTCTAGCTCGGGATTTAAACCAGTCATTATTGAAAGTTTTTTTACCGAATCCAATGAGACTAGACTAAAAAACTCATTTGGTTTTGGTCCAATGGTACAGATCGGCACCAATATGCCCGCCATGTATGGGAGCTCACAAAATGCTGTGGGATACAGCATGGGTGCCATTCATCGAAGCGAGGATTGGATTGTGGGTGCTTATGCATACCAATCGTTTGGCCTTGGAGCAATGCCACTCAATGGCCCTAGTGCCAATAATGTTGGATTTCAACCTTTTATCACCTACATCACCAAAAGATATGGGAACATTACTCTTGATTGTGAATCGATCACGAATATTGATACTGGTGCTCACGCCTATCCAATCAATTTAATGGGCAGCAAATTGATTGAAGTGGGTGACCTCCCTCTGCTTTTTACAATCGGTGCTCGTTATTACACCGTCAATACCAACCAAGGTGGCGCGCAAGGTTGGGGTGGGCGCATCGGGCTTACATATGCTTTTTCACATTAATACCTTTTAAAGAAACCTCATGACATCAAATCAAACCCTCTACTTCAACGGCAATATTTTGACCATGGCTGGCGATCAACCTGAGTATGTTGAAGCGGTATTGGTGACAGATGGAAAAATTGCTTTCACTGGTAACAAACAAGAAGCAAGCGATTTAGCGAGCCCAGATGTCAAGATGCATGACTTACAAGGACATACCCTAACTCCGGGATTTATTGACACTTGGGGGCACTTTGGTTTGTTTGCTCAACAAACATTAAGTTTGAATGTTGGCTACTTTGCTGACAATCCTCCACGTAGTAGACCCGAGTTGATTGCACAACTGAAAAAAGACGGCAAGCTTCTAAATGGATGGTTGATCGCAGCTGAGTACATGGATGGCTTGATGAAAGACGGGCCCTTAACCATTGCTGATTTAGATGCTGCTTTTCCAGATACGCCGGTACTTGTTCAAAACATTTCCACACTAGCGGGCTTATTTAATACAGCGGGCCTAAAAAAACTAGGTATTACTGCAGATACTAAAGTTGAGTCTGGCACGATCGTAGTTGATCCCACTACTCATCAAATGACGGGCATCATTATTGGGCTACCCTATCTGAACGCAGTAGCGGCGGCTTATGGCCAATTTTCTCAGGATCTCACTTTTAAGACTTATCAAAGCGCAGAGAAAATTTATGCCTCCTATGGCACTACGACTGCCCAGCACTATCAAGCCAGTCCTGAAGACATTCAATTGATGCGTCTCGCATCTGATAGCGGTGTTATTTCAATTGATTTAATTGCCCTCCCAATGAGCGATACGGTAGACACCCTACTAAAAGGGAATCCCAACTATTCCTTTGGTGCCTACAGCAACGTTGATCGAGGCTTTAAGGTTGCAGGCATATTGATGTCAACAGATGGAGGGCCGCAGCTCAAGCTTGCTTACCTCTCTAAACCCTACAGCGATACTACAGGCTTCCCGGATGGCTGGCGGGGTATGGCTTACTACACGCAAGATCAGGTTGATCACTACACTAAGCTGGCCTACGAAAAAAATATCCCATTCTTTTGCTACAGCAATGGTGATGCAGGCATTGATATGGCCCTAGCCGCCATTAAAAAAGCAATTGCGGAAACCGGGATTACGGAAGATCGCCGCTCGACTATCTCCCATTCATTTTTTGCAAGGGAAGATCAGCTTGACGACTACAAAGCCAATCATATTATTGCCATTACTTTATCCAATCATATATGGTTGTATGGAGATATCTATTTAGATATCGTTGGCGAAGAACGCGCCGATCATTTTTGCCCCATGGTGACAGCACATAACAAAGGGATAGTAGTCGGCATCCATAATGATGTCCCCTCTTCTGGGCCAGATTGCTTATTTACCATTTGGAGTGCAGTCAATCGCAAAACAATGTCTGGAAAAACATTGGGTACTCAGGAAAAGATGGATCCTTACCTAGCATTGCAGGCGTTCACATGTAATGCTGCTTATGTGTATCGCGAGGAGAATACGAAGGGTAAGATCCTGCCTGGCATGTTGGCAGATTTAGTGGAGTTGGATCAAAATCCTTTAACGATTGATCCAGATGCAATCAAAGATATTAAGGTGGTCAACACTATCAAAAATGGCAAAGTGATTTACTCCAGGAATGTCGAGTAGGCTTAAGAATGCGTCGGATTCATCGACGGGGGTATTCTCTAAAGTTCATAGCAATCATCAAACCAACTAGGCGCAATGAAAAGGCTTGAAACACTATTGATTAGGAGAATTTGGCCTGCCCAGCACGATTCGAACGTGCGACCTACGCCTTAGAAGCTTAAAAAATGAGCAAAATCAATAGCAGAAACAATGACATAAGCCTTACAAGATCAGGTGTTCGATACGCACCGAGATCCGTGGAATCATGTGGAACTGACCGTGTGGTGTGTGGCATCCGCAGGTGTGGAGTCGGTTAAACCGACACTAAATGGTGTCCTGTTAAGTGACAGTTGAGAAGATCTAAATATCATCCTCATCAGTGACTGGAATCTTAACTTTACAGGTATGGCACTTCATATATTGCTGCTCAGCCTGATCTAATCCTAGTTGATAAAGTCCTCTTGAATCTTTGACATTATTCATAAAGCACTCTGGGCAAGGGATGGGGATGGCCACTAAAGAGCCTGGGTCATCACTACATTCCCACTGATCTACAAATTCAGTAACTTTCTCCATTGGAAAGCCTTTAACCTGACAGTATCGAATCAGATCATCAAGAATTGGGGGTAATGCCATATATGAGACCTTTATAAGTAATCTATGAGTTCAAGATGGTTTAGCGATACTCTCAATCACCTCCACTTTTTGTCGTAAAGTTTTCTTACGTTTTTAATAATGTAACTATTGAGGCCCTGGCCGTTTTTTGCCAACAATTTCATTTGAGCAATATTTGCGCTACCAGCCTTTACGCTTGAATACTGATACAGCCAGCCATCATCAAATAATATGGTGATCGAACCATCCGCAAGCTCAAATGCATCAATACTTGAGTTACAACTCAGATTTTTATACTTTTCCATAGTCCACCCATTGAAATTTGATTTATTAACTATAAGGAATAAATCCTTACTTTGCAGGCTCTTTTACCTAAAATCTGAAAATATTTTTATTGATCCAATATCCCTTAAAAAAGTTCAATACAGGTAGCCTAGAATGCATTAATACCGTTATCACTACAATTCATAAGGAAAGTAAGCATGTTTAATGACATCCTGGAGAAACTCGAAAAACTAGATCTCAAACTTACTCGAGGTTATGAAAATAATCAGGAAGCCACACGCTTACTGATTGCAGAGGCTGAATATTATTTAAATTATGAATATGGGATGATTCCCCCTTGGGAAGCAAAAGAGTTGGAAGCAGCTAAAAACTTTGCAGACTGCAATTGGCTCAAGGCAGCAACTCAAGCAATTGCAATAGCCTTGGTTGTGTCTGAGTATGATGATGAAGAGTACTGGGGTGGCTATACCTACACAAACAAGGATGCCGCTAGAACTGCGCGACGGATTTAATCCAACTCAACTTAACTGAGTTAGGGCTTTCTGCCCTGCCTTAATCTTTTGCCTAGCCCGCTCAGCCTTGACAGCCGTTTGATCACGCTTTACACGATCCTTCATTGATTTAAGCCTAGCTTGTTCTGGGCTTAGTGGCTTTTGCGGAGCAATTTCATCGAATCTCATAGTTAACCAATCTGTAGAGGTTGATGTGGAACATTACCGCTCCCGAAGATTGCCTTGAAGAGTGCATATGCTTGGGCTTGATTCTGTGCATAGAGAATGGTTTCTACCCACATCCCCGCCGCATTGACTGTTGCCTTATATCTTTTCATACAAGTATTTAGCGTCCAGCGTCTAGTAGCTGGACGCTTATGTTGCTATCGCTTAAATCCACTCCTCAAGCTTGCACTTGCAGTTTCTATTTGAGCGTCAAGCTCACCAGCTTCAACAGCCGTCTTAATTGACTCCAATGCTTTTACAAGTTCTGCTCCGCTTGCTACTTCCACACTGGGTTTGCCTTTTGCCAGCTCAATAGTCCAACTTCCGTATTTGACTGAAACGCAGACTTTGCCTTGTTCTGATTGAAACCACCAAGGCTTTAATCTCTTGGGCATTTCTACTTGCTTACGCAGGCCTGTTTCTTTGTCTTTAATAGTCTTGAACTTGGTAACAACAAACGGGGTTCCGTCCATTTGGCTTTTGGCCATTTGGATCTGCTCCCAAAGCTTCTTTGCTAATTTATGACGGCGCACAACAATCGCTGGCATATGGGTTGGTTTTTTAACTGCTACTAACTTCAATGTACTTAATGTGCTCATTGCTTTCTCCTTGTTTGTTAATGGGCACAAGCAGTTTGTTTTCAATCAAGTATTTTGGTCGACCTCTTTTTGGCTATTAGTGGAAAACGGCTCATTTTGGATAGAAAAAATATGGTTTTTCTGTGGCAGTCATAAATATTTTTGCGAGTTGCTTGGTTACAAAGTAGATGTCGCATAAAGAAAAAGAAGTTGCAAAGTTGAGTTTGAGTAGTTGCTATTAAGTTACTCGTAGTGGCAAATGAGTAACTCTGACTAAGCAACACAACTTCGTAACTCCTCTTTTGAGATCTGCGACTTTTACTGCAACTGATCTCTTCTGATCTCTCTTGTAACCAACAAAGCAACTAGCAACGAGAACTCAAGGAGAAAATAAATGAGAGAAATCGCAATCAGAGGCTTTATCAACGAGAAGTACAACACCCTATTTGGCAAGGGATTATTTAGACGAGCCATCTATAACGGCTCTGTGGAGCTTCATAATCCAAACCAAAAGTATCTAGTGGACTTTTATGACTATGAACAATTTCAACATACTGCCAAAACGGATGATCAAATCAGAACACTTAAGAAATTGGATGCCTGCGGTATTGGCAACACACCAGACTTGGTGATGTCGTGGATTGTGCATTACGAGCCTTTAACCAAATCTAAAGAACTGGTTGATGGATATTGCATCTATTTGCAATCAACAGGTGAAGTCCATATTGAAATTGATGATGTTCTAAATGGAACAAAGGATGAATGGGACTTAAAAGCCCATCACTGCAAGGCTATAGGTGCCAATAAGCCTGTATTTGTTGCTACCAATGTGGATTTAAACACCAAGCAGTAATTATGCAAAACCCCTCAAAAAAGCCCTACAAGCACTGATCTTCGAGTATCACAGCGCCTAGCTGCTGGACGCCAGTCAAATAGCGTGTAGGGCTTTTTTGAGCTACTGCCCAAATTCGTCGTCTAAAGACGACAAAAGACATAAATATTTAAAGCAAAGCAAGGTTAAGAAAATCACACTTTTCTTAACCCTAATTGCTAAGTCATTGATTCTTGGAAGATCTTTATTAAAAAGCTTTCGGTCGCTTTATTTGCAATAAGAAAACACACTTATATGAGCTTTTTTATTTATGAAAGGTAATAACAAATGGCTCAAGCAAAAACCCTAACCCAAGCAGAACTAGATCAAGTACTGCGGTTTGCCAGTACCAAGAAATACCCCGAGCGCAATCGCGCCATCATCCTCACCAGTTTTTTAACTGGAATGCGTGTCGCCGAAATCGCCTCACTAAAGATGGGTGATGTAGTTAACGAGGATGGCACCATCAAAAATGAAGTAAAGCTATCGGCAGCGCAAACCAAAGGCGGGCATCCCCGTACTGTCTTTATCTCTACCAAGCTCAAAGCTGAACTAGAGGCTTATTTACGCACTAGACACATCAAAGACCCAACAATTCACTTCTTCCATACGGGCAATAAGCTCAAATTTACGCCCAATGGCTTGTGCGTCTGGTTCTTTTCACTTTACAAAGGTGCTGGTATCAGTGGTGCCAGCAGCCATTCGGGAAGACGCTCGATGATCACTTCACTCGCACAAAAAGGAATCGGTGTGAGAGTCTTAGCTGAGATTGCAGGTCATCGTTCGATTGCAGTAACGCAAAAGTATATTGATGCCAACCCTGAAATGTGTCGCAATGCGATGGAATTAATTTGATCTATGGCTAAGAATTAAATCACTATATTTTCTTAATTACAAAAATGTAGTGATTTTTCTGAAAAATTAAAATCGCCTGCAAAGCCTTTATTTATATGGCTTAGATTTTTCGTATTTTTGTGTCAAGGAAATAAAACAACGCTCAAATTTGCGCGAAAAATACGAAAAAAAATATACTGACTCCATCAACAAAGCAAAACCAAGGCACTTTCGCCATTACCGCTAAGTTGATTTTTAAGGAGCTTTAAAAATGGAAAACGCAATTGCAGTGAATAACCAATCCGCTAATAATGTAGTAAGTACTGCGGCAACTGAAGTAGCAATACCTTCTATCGATATTCGTGGCATGAATGCGAATGTGCTGACAGAAGATACTTCCACCTTTGATGAGGTATTTGAAGTAGAGGGTGAAGAAAAACCTGCTCAAGCACCGCAACCTACCCAAGCTGAGCAGGAAAAGGCGGTGCGAGTGCAAGCGATTTTGGATAAAGTGAAGTTGGAAAAATCCAAAGCAAACACTGGATTAGTGCAATATGAGCGTAAGCTCAGCGTAGAGGCTGCCACAGCAGAGACAACAGCAATCATCCCAAAAGAGCGCAAAGAGTATGTAACTGCGTTTAAAGCTGGTGTTGAGAAAACTGCTCGTAGCACTTTAGAGATGTGCCGTGTGGTTTATGAGGCAGAGCAATCGCTAGATAAGTTTCAATTTAAAACTTTTTGCGAAGAAGTCGGACTTAAGGACTACAGCAGTACTGTTCGCAAGTTTTCTGCAATTGGTCGGGTATATCCACGCTTTATTCAATATGTGGATCAACTGCCAGCAAGTTGGACCAATATCTACTTGATTACTCAAATTCCAGCAGATACGTTTGAGGAATGTGTGACAAAGGGGTATGCATTAAATAAGCTAACAGGCGCAAAGCTAGATGAGCTGGTCAAAAGCACAAAGGACATCAACAGGATTGAAGAACCCTTAAGCTTTGATAGTAAAAACGCTGGTTATGTATTTGCCAAGCTCTTATTTACCAAAAAACCCGATGACACTGATTGGCGTGCCATGGAAAAAGCGTTGGCGGAGATCTCTGCTCGCTTGCCAATCAAGTTTGTGATCAACAAGGAGGCTGCGGAGTTTGTTAAAGCTCGTCGCGATCAACGCTACGAGCAGATCAAACAAAAGAGCAAAGGCATTGATCTCAAACCTGATCTTTGGGACTTAGGCGCCGAGGCCAATGCCGCTTATAAAGTGGCAGAGCGTACAGTCAATCCAGCTCAAGGCACCGTAATTACTGTTTAAGACGACCGCTACCACTGCAGGGGTAGCCGTTATTTTGTAGTTTGTTCCATTTGGAACAGTTTTAAGCTAACTTCTCAGCTGCCATCATAGGAGTAAGTTTTGAGTAATGACGCTCAATCATTAAAGTCGAAGTGCCCATTTGCCTAGCTAGGGTGTGTATATCAACACCTTCAGCTAGTGCGAATGTGGCATAGGTATGACGCAGGCTATATAAGGTTCTATTCTTGCCAGTAGCATCTTTGAATAAACCAGATTCAACCATGAGCCTCTCAAACACACTATCTAGACTATGAGGAGCATCCCCCTCCGGAAACACGAATACCCTGCGATCTAGCTTGGCTTCAATAACAGAATCTAGGTTCGGATAAGGTAAAGCCTGCCAAGCAATTAATCGCTCTAAGGCCTCAACCACAAAATGCTTGGCAATCAGATACCTAGGGCCGGTCTTACCTGATACCCAAACTCTTAAATACCGCTGCTCACCTATCCAGTGCCATTGCAACGATTTCCAGCGGATTGGCATGCTTTCGGTGCCCTGCCTAATGCCTGTGCCTAACAAGAACTCCACATACACGCGGCAAAGTCTACGCATATGGTTACTGCGTTGATTACGCCCAAAACGCTCCCAGTCCCGCATGTATTCCAATAAGTAACTGACCTCTTGTTGATTAAAGGCTGGTCTGGCTTCAGGTTTATCTCCGGCTACTTCTAATAATGGAATAGTTCGTTGCTGGTGAATTAAACCCTGAGCCCTAGCCCGTTCAATCACCCGCTTATATAAGCCAGCATGGCGCCTTTGCGTATAAGACTTGGGATCCTTACCCATCTGAGATATGCGCCAAGCCGCATAGTCATCAACTACTTCTTGGGTAATGTCATTAATCTGGTAATTACCAAAGAACGGGATCAGGTACTTGGTATAGATATGAATATAGTCCGCATGAGTACGTTTATTAGGATTGGCTTGGACCACTCGCGCAGCAGCAGCTAGTTCTTGCGCGGCTAGCTGGCGAAAGGTTCGTGTCTTAATGGCTAGATCGCTGGCTAGCTTGACCTTAACGGTTTCATATATGGCAATTGCTTGGGTGGTGGCTTCAGCTACTTGATCAGATCCAGTACTGGCGGAATGCCAAGCACCCGTAGACAGCTTAAAACGGCATTGCCATTGGTGACTATGGGGTCTTTTATAGAGGGTGATGGCACCATCAAGCAGTTTGATGGGCTCTTCATCAGTGGTAGCAGTGGAAAATAATAGGGATAAATTATTCATTACAAGTGTCTCGAAACACGACACTTGTTAGCTTAATTTCAGATTTACGTTTGGGCGACCTGAATTATTTACGGTCCGTTATACCTGACACTTCGGGATCAGGGCTGTGATGGACTGTTGCTTATCACACAGCAGACCTTCACCTAAATTGAGTATTGCAGGCAGAGATCGACCCATAAGCGGCCATAGCCTTAATGGAAAACAATCAAAAGAGTTAAATGAAACGCTCGAGGTTTCCTGATGTCATCCATCCTCATTATTGAAGGCTGTAATTTGCGCTACCTGAAAAACATTCTTCAAAGAACCTAATTCAGCCTCGTGCAATGATACTAAACGCTTAAGTCGATGTTCACCCTCGGGCAGTAGATGCACCTCTACTTGGCGGCGGTCTACGTCACTCTTTCTTCGCTCTACCAATTTAAGGCCCTCGCATCTTGTAAGCAAGGCAACGGTGCCGTGATGCTTAATCTGCAACCTTTCGGCAATCTCCCCCACCGTTGCCCAGTCACGCCCAGGAAAACCTCTAACGTGCAAAAGTAATAAGTACTGTAGAGGGGTTAAACCCTCCGATTTAACAGCCTCTTCGCTGAAATGAAGAAACCTTCTTAACTGATAGCGAAACTCTGATAGCGCTTCATACTTAAATTTTTTCATAGTTTAAGAATAGCCTATCTCGTCCCTAAATTATTACATCATATTATGATATAATTGAAAGAATCTTAAGGGGCAAGAGTGCGAAATCAACCAAAATTATTGAATCAACGAATACTGTGGATTAGCGGTTTGTGTATCGTTTTGGGGGTTGTGTCGGCATTTACAGCGCATGCTCTTATTGAATTAATTGGATTAATAACTAATATCACTTTTTATGGGCGACTCAGCACATCATTTATTAGTCCCGCAGCCAATCATCTAGGGTTATGGGTGATTCCCATACCAATGATTGGAGGGTTAATTGTTGGCGGTATGGCAAGGTGGGGCTCTAAAGCTATTCGCGGTCACGGCATCCCTGAAGCGATGGAACAAGTTCTACGCAATGAAAGCCGAATTCCCGCCCGCATTACTTGGCTTAAACCACTCTCTTCCGCCATTGCAATTGGCACTGGTGGTCCATTTGGCGCAGAAGGCCCGATTATTGCCACAGGTGGAGCGCTAGGGTCTGTATTGGGTCAACTAATTCACGTTACAGCTGATGAGCGCAAGGTATTGTTAGCTGCTGGTGCAGCAGCAGGAATGGCTGCAATATTTGCAGCGCCCGTTTCTGCAGTGCTGCTAGCAATAGAGTTACTTCTCTTTGAGCGCCGCGCTCGCTCACTTGTACCAGTTGCATTGGCCACAGTAACCGCAACTAGTATCCGCTACCAACTGGAAGGTGATGGTGCAATATTTGCCATGTCCAATTTTGCCATCCCTGGTATTGGGGCAATTATTGCGTACACCATTCTGGGTGGCTTAATTGGCTTGATTAGTATTTGGATTAGTAAATCCATTTACAGCATTGAAGATATTTTCGAGAAACTACCTATCCACTGGATGTGGTGGCCCGCATTAGGCGGTCTTGCAGTTGGCATTATTGGCTATATTAATCCCCATACGCTTGGTGTTGGCTATGAAAATATTGCCTCCATACTTAATGGGCAATTAGCAATAGATGCACTAATTACCCTCTGTTTTCTAAAATTTATTTCTTGGTCTATTGCCCTGGGAAGCGGGACATCCGGCGGTACACTAGCACCCCTCTTTACAATTGGAAGTGCCTTGGGTGCAATCTATGGCTTAGCCATTGTCCATTGGCTACCTTGGCTTAATTTAGATCCTCGCATCGCCGCTTTGGTTGGAATGGCGGCCCTATTTGCCGGCGCCTCTCGCGCTCTACTTGCATCCGTTGTATTTGCATTTGAAACTACTTTGCAGCCCCATGGCTTACTTCCTTTGCTTGGAGGCTGTACGGCTGCGTATCTTGTATCGGCGTTAATAATGCGAAATACTATCATGAGCGAAAAATTGATTCGGCGCGGTGTTAGAGTGCCGTCCGAATATAGCGCAGACTACCTTGAGCGAATTACAGCTGGAGAAATCAGCAGTCAAGATGTTATTTCTTTGCAAAGCTCTCAATTGGTTGGCGAAGTGCGGACCTGGCTAGCGCAAGAATCTACAGAAGCACAACACCAAGGGTATCCAGTGTTAAATAAGAGCAATGATGTCGTTGGTGTCGTAACCCGCAAAGACTTAATGAAATCAGCGATCCCTCCAGACGCCTCTATTGGCGATTTGATTGCTCGAAGCCCACTAACAATTCCAGAAAGCCATACCGCAAGAGAGGTTGCTGATCAGATGCTAAAACATGATACAGGCAGGATAATTGTTACAAAAGATACCGACTCAAATTGCATGCTTGGAATTATTACCCGGAGTGATCTCTTGTCGGCTCATTCACAAAGATTAAAAGAAGCAAGCGAGGTTACTCGCCACTTATCACCCAAAAAAGCTATTTAATCAACTAAGCGAAGGATATTGGTCAAATGGACCTACATATCAATTTCAAAGAATTAGTGCATTCTCTTGGCGATGGCATGGTCATTTCTGATGCTCAAGGCACGATTGTATACTGGAACCCAGCAGCCGAGCGTATATTTGGGTTTACGCAATCCGAGGCTCTTGGTCAAAGCTTGGATCTCATCATTCCAGAACGGCTACGGAAACGTCATAACGATGGATATAACCACTCCATGGAAACGAGAACTACCAGCTATGGAGATAAATTGCTTGCTGTGCCAGCTACACATAAATCTGGACGCCCTTTATCGATTGCATTTACGGTATCAATGATTTTTGATGCTGAGAAGAAAACAGTTGGCGTGGCAGCCGTCATTCGAGATGACACCGCTCGATTTTCTGATGAACGAAATTTACGGAAAAGAATACTTGAGTTAGAGGGTGCAAACAAATAATCTCCATCGTCATAAATAAACCGAGCAATCAGGTTACCCTTGCCGATCAAATCGGAAAAATATCAATAGATAGAGTTGTTGATGTCTTCTACAGCCTTGTTCAAACACATCCAACCTTGGCTAAACCATTCTCATCCGTAGATGATTGGCCAAACCACAAAGATAGGATTGCTCATTTTTGGTGGGTAGCATTGGGTGGACAACCACAGAAATCCTACCGATATGATCCTGTCGGGAAGCATTTTTCTGCCGCTTTTAATGCAGAGCTGCTAGAGGACTGGAAGCAACTATTTAGAACGGTTATTAGCTCTCATATTAAAGCTGACTTAGACGAAAAATGGTTTTCACGAGTGGAAATGATTGGTGAGAATTTATTAACCCAAAATGATCGCTTAATGGGGAAATAATTAAAAGTAATCTCATAGGTAAACATGCTGCCCATAAAAGTAGGCGCCCAACCAAGACATCATGGGTATGTTGAAATTGGCAATTGCTTTTAAAATAAGCGAGTCCAGGTTGGTCAAAAAAAGTACTAACCAGTAATTTTCACCAATATTGATGAAGCCTACTTATTTAATTTTTTGGAGTTGATGATGAGCTTTAAGCAAATTTTGAAACAAATGGCGCAAAATAAAAACCCACATGTTCCGTGGTCTGAACATTTCCGCTCTGCTATTGGCGGAATCGTTGGCGGTGGGTTCGTTGCCTTTATAGCCAAATTTGCAAGCGAATACACCGAAATTAATGAATGGGCAATGGCCTCCTTGGGGGCAAGCGCACTACTTGTTTTCGTTCTTCCATCCAGTCCAATGGCGCAACCAAAAGCAGTCATTGGCGGGAATATAGTTTCTGCACTTGTAGGCGTTACCTGCGCAATCCTGATACCTGACCCTAGACTTGGTATACCGATAGCGATTGGCGTATCTATTTTAGGCATGCTTTTTTTCAAGTGCTTACATGCTCCTGCGGCAGCTACAGCACTTAGCGCGATACTAGGACATATCGTTACCTATAGGTTTGCTTTATTTCCAGTGCTGATGGATTCCCTATTGCTTGTACTAGCCGGCATCTTTTATAACCGTATCACAGGAAAACAATACCCCCATACGGAAAAATCTCCTGGCAACATATCCAGCAAATCCCCATCCGCTGAAACAATGAGCTTAATTGAGGATAAGAATGCCATCGCTCAAGTGCTAGCGAAATACAAAGAATTCATTGACATCAATCCAGGGGACTTAGCAAATATTATTCGCGATGTTGAATTACATGCATACCAACAAAAGTTAAAGTCCATTACTTGTTCCGCCATCATGAGCTCTCCAGTCATCTCCGTTGAAATGGCAACCCCTCTGGAGGAGGCTTGGATAAGGATAAGAAAAAATCACATTAAATCACTACCAGTGGTTGATAGAAATGATCGAATAGTTGGAATTATCACCTTAGAACATTTTTTAAAATATGCAGCAGTTGATTTTGATAAAACTTTTGGGCAGCGCCTACAAGGTTTTATGCGCCAGAGTTTTAGCAGGGCCTCAGTCAAGCTATCTGACGCCTACCCAAATGCTGTTGGGCAAGTTATGCAAAAAACTGTTCGAGTTATCAGCACGAATCGCAATCTTCTCGATTTAGTTACGATATTTGAAGGCGATGGCCATCATCACCTTCCAGTTATTGACGAACACCAGAAATTAGCAGGCATGATCACACAGTCAGATTTTGTCAGGGCAATTCATAGCTCGATGGAATAAAAAAGTAGTGGATAAATTAAAAAGCTGGTGCTCAAAAATTTATGAGGCACCCAGCCACAACCAATTAACCACTCTGAGAATCCCCAAGGCACTCCATAAGAGCCACCTGACCGTCACGTAACCGGACGCTCGAAAGTCGGGTCGAACCGACACTAAATCGCCAGGGTCAAAATTCTATCTAGCCTGTCCCAGTCGCAGGGTCGCCGATAGTCTGCCTGGATCCGCCACGCTAGACCCAAGGAGAACCCAAAGCTACTCAAGCTTGATCATGATCAGCCACAATCGAACACAATCAACAAGCCTACTTTTATATGAACTAATATGAAATTTTGGCCTGCCCAGCACGATTCGAACGTGCGACCTACGCCTTAGAAGGGCGTTGCTCTATCCAGCTGAGCTATAGGCAGTATGTGTGTACTGGGACTAAATGGTGAAACTTGAGAAAGTGGTCGGAGTACAAGGATTCGAACCTTGGACCCCCTGCTCCCAAAGCAGGTGCGCTACCAGGCTGCGCTACACTCCGACGGAATAGATATTGTACACCGACATGTTGCTGAGGGCCAAATCCTGTAATATTCAGGCCCATGAGCACCCTTTTTAACGGCAAAGTTAGCAAGCAAACGCGAGCGTTAATCGCTCTTGGCTTTTTGCTATTTAGCCTCTTGGGCACCCAGTATTTAGGCTTTGCACATAGCGTTTCGCATGCCGGCTTCCAGGGCGTTAATTTAGAGTTCAACACTGGCGATCGCACTTCCTTTGGCATATCTCATGCTGCAGCCGATTGCCATTTATTTGATGCCTTAACCCTCGCCAGTTTTATTGCGCCAGATGTTCAATCTTCTATCGGGGAGCTTTCTTATTCAGGCACTTTTACCCCGCTCTTAGTGGTAACGGTTTTCCAGGCTCTTGCCTCACCCTATCAATCTCGAGCTCCCCCCAGCATCACTCTTTAATTACATTGCCCTCGCCTTATTAGCGAATTTATGTGCATTTACCTGTTGAAATAGTTCAATAGTTTTAAGAGTGAAGTATGAAATTTAGAATCCCCTATCAATTGGCTTTATTAAGCGCTTTGGGCGTAAGCCTTCCTTACTCCGCAAGAGCGGAAGATCCGAATGGCGGCTTAGTGATTGAATCGAACGCCATCTCCGAAAATAATCTTATGAGCCCGAGCAAAGTTTTGTCAGGCGATGAGTTGCAAAATAAGCTGGGTAACAACCTGGGCGCCACCCTCTCCAATGAACTGGGGGTTTCTGCAACCGGATTTGGAGCGGGCGCTTCCAGACCAGTCATTCGTGGGCTCGAAGGTGCGCGGGTACAGATTTTAGAAAATGGCCTATCGGTGAGTGACGTATCGAGTATTTCGGCAGATCATGCTACCGCCAACCCCTTACAAAGTACGCGTCAAATTGAAATCCTACGCGGCGCATCTGCATTGATGTATGGGTCTGGCTCGAGCGGCGGCTTGGTCAATGTGATTAATGATCGCATTGCCACCTCCCTCCCAGGGGAGCCAACGGGGTCAGTAAATACGAGCTATGAAACCGTCAATCAAGACAAGACCGCCAGCGCAGTAGTCGATACATCCACCGGACCAATTGCCTTTCATATTGATACCGCCATTAGCAATGCCAATAACTATCAAATCCCTGGCTACGCAGAGCAAGGTGGGCCGAATGCTAACTGGGCAATCAGCCCCGGCGTTCCGCAAAATGTGCCCTACTCTAGCAAGCTACCCTTCTCCTTTAATAATGAGAATAACTTAGGGCTGGGCGCTTCTTATATTGGTGATCATGGTTATACCGGGGTCTCACTATTGCGCCTTAATCATGACTATGGCGTTCCTACTGCTGATGGCGGATTTATTAACCAATCGCAAAATCGCTATGATTTGCAGCATGAAACCCGCGATCCTATGGATGGTTTTAGCGCTTTCAAATTCAGCATCTCTAATAGCCATTACATGCACAATGAATTTGATAACAACGGCGTGCCGCAAACTAATTGGGTAAATGATGCAACAGAATTACGCGCGGTACTAGATCATCAATCCTGGATGGGCTGGAAAGGTAGTGTTGGCTTGCAATCCTCTACCGCCAAACTAACGGCAACCGATATCGCTAGTGGCAATGCAGATATCGTTCCGCAAACAGTCACCAATTCCAATGCGCTATTTTGGGTGGAGCAAGGTAATTTTGGTGACTTTAAAAATAGTCTTGGTTTGCGCTACAACTATGTTACCCAGAACCCCAATCAGGCCAGCGTTTACGCCGACTCGATTTCTACTTATAGCCCACCTTCATTAATTAACCGTCAGTTTAATTTGGGCTCCTACTCTTTGGGAACTATTTACGAAGTGACTAAAGGCTATGGACTAGCTGCAGCCTACACCGTTTCACAAAGGGCACCAAGTGCACCCGAGCTTTACGCCTTCGGTCCACACGATGCTACCGCCACATACATAGTGGGTAATTCCAATTTACAAATAGAGACTTCGCACAACATTGAATTGGGTATACAAAAAACAAGTGGACTCATCCAAGGTAAAGCCAACATCTATCAAAATCAGTTCAGTAACTACATTTATGGCTTCTACACTGGAAATACAGCCTCTGGTGATGGATATACCAACTATCCAGTAGTAGTCTCCCAACAAGCAAATGCCACCATTAAAGGGGTTGAAGGAGAATTAACCTACAACTGGCAGCAAAATGGCGTTGGCACTCGCCTATTTGGTGACGCCTCTCAAGGGACTTTTAATAGTGGCGGTAATTTACCCCTGCAACCAGCCCCACGCTTAGGGGCTGAAATTGCCCAACAAGTAAATCAATGGAAAATGAATGCTACTTACATCCATGCTTTTGAGCAGACGCGCTTAGCTAGCTTTGAGATTGGCCCCACGCCGAGCTACAACCTACTCAATGCAGGCGTGTCATACACTGAAAGAATTAACAGCATCTCTTGGACAGGCTATCTGCGTCTGACAAACTTATTGAATCAAGATATTCGTTATGCCACAACGCCAGAGACGGTACGCTTATACGCACCCCAACCGGGTCGCAGCGCCATGATTGGGGTTCGAGCTGCTTTTTAAAGGAACTTGGTGATGAGGGTTGCCACCAAACCCGAGCCCAGAATCACAATGACAGGGTTAATTTTGGTACGCAAAATAAGATAGAGGGTAATCAGCGCCAGTCCAGCAGTTAGCGAGCTAACAATCGAAGCCTTGCCAACGGCATAAACACCCGATGCCATGAGTCCGACTGAGATGGGCTCTAAAGCATTTTGTACTGCACGGCGCCAAGGACTCTCCCCTATTCGCACCCACAAACGGCCAACATAAAAACACAAAATACTCGATGGCAGAAAGAATGCCAGCAAAACTATGCCTGCTCCGGCCAAGCCAGCGATTTGATAGCCAATGATCAGCACCATCAACATATTGGGGCCAGGAGCCAGCTGACCGATACTGTACATATGAACAAACTGGGTATGGTCTAGGCCAAAATGCGCATACAAAATACTTTGCATCTCAGGTAAAACTGCCGTTCCGCCACCCACCGCCAAAAGTGAAAGCAAGACAAAGTTCAGCCCCAGCTGAAGCAATATATTCATATTGATTTACCAGGACGATACACATACAGCGCAATCGGAGCCATGATTGCAAGCACCGCCAGAAGGGAAAGCTTAAATAGACTCATCAATACAAAGGTTGCCAGCACAATCGCCAAAGACTTCATGTGCCGCCAGTGATCGCCACCTATGCGGTAGGTGATGGCTGCCAATAAACCAGTCGCAGCCGCCGCTATTCCCGCCAAAATGATATTGGCCATAGGATGATTCGAATTACTGGAATATAAAATACCAATACCGAGAATAAATGCCGATCCAGGGAGAAGTAAGCCCAGGACTGCGCACACTGAGCCCGTAACACCTCGCAGGAAATCCCCTGTAAGCACTGCTAGATTCACTGAATTTAAGCCTGGCATGGTTTGACTAATCGCCAAGTAGGCCATGAATTCATCAGCGTTTAACCATTTGCGCTTTTCAACTAAAAGAATACGTTCATAGGCAATAATACCGCCACCAAAACTAATGGCGCCAATGATCAGAAATTGCAGAAAGATATCCCAAAGGTTTGCACCGCTTTTTTTATCTGCCATAAGAAAGCCTACTCTGGCTTACCGTATACCAGCGCAGTCTTCGTGCTGCCAATTTCTAGCCAATCTTTAAGCTCAATTTGTAGATTCTTAAAAAATTTATCAGCCCTTTTGTGCGCCTTAATGGCCTCGCGATTTTCATCATTGACACGATATGAAAAGGCTAACTCGCCAACAATTGGCTCTCCAACGCTTTTCATCCAAATGGCAATATCGCAATGCGCTTGCACACCAGCGCCGAATTGCAAGTTACCCAAGGGTAAGCAGGCTTCCAGAATTTTGTTAGTACTACCACCCACAATACGAATGGGCGTTTTTTTATCAATCAATATTTTTTTGAGCGTAGGGAAAAATTCTGTCAGGCTGGCATGCGTCCGCTCAAAAATATTATCCAGGGGTACTGCATCAAGAATGGCGTTATTTGAATAGATAAGTCGCTTTGTGCCAAGCCCATCGCCTCGTAATATCTCTTCTTTTAGCCTCAGGCGAGCTTTAATTTTTTTCTTAGGCTTTGGATCAAATTTGAAGGAGTCTTCAAGGTCATGCGTTCTACACTTCAAAGTGACTTCGCAAAAGTCATCAACCCATACATTTTGACGTGATTCTCTTACGCGCAAAATAATATTATTTTGCCGAAAATGCTCCCCCGGTGTATCCCAAAAATAGATATTGCGAAGACCTGTAGTCGCATTATCGAGGTGGAAAAACTCAACCTTGTTTTTATGGCAAAAGTTGAGAATTTGTTGACTTAGTTTCTCAATTTGCGAACGCCGATCCAAGCCCTGGGGCTTGATCAGCAACTTAAATTCCCGGTTAGTAATTGAGGGGTGTAATTTCATGGCGTTCTCTCTGTATTACAAAGAGATTACCACTAATAAACCTCCGGCACATACATCTCGGGGGGTACGGGGCCACGAAGGTAGTCCGGATTGTGGACGCGGGCAGGCAAGGTAATGACCGGGTGCTCAATCTCTTGATAGGGAATCTGACTGAGCAAATGAGTGATGCAATTTAAACGTGCCTTTTTCTTGTCATTGGCGGCCACAACCCACCATGGCGCCTCAGGAATATGGGTGCGCTCAAGCATCGTCTCTTTAGCCTTGGTGTAGGCCTCCCATAAGCGACGCGCTTCCAAATCCATTGGACTCAATTTCCATTGCTTTAATGGATCATGAATACGCATCATAAAGCGGTTGTACTGCTCTTCATCCGAAATGGAGAACCAATACTTAATGAGGATAATCCCTGAATTAATCATCATGCGCTCTAAATCAGGCACGGTTTTCAGGAATTCTTCGTACTCTTCATCGGTACAAAAACCCATTACCTTTTCAACACCTGCACGGTTGTACCAACTGCGGTCAAAAAGAACAATTTCTCCGCCTGCCGGTAAATGTGAAATATAACGCTGAAAATACCACTGGGTTTTTTCACGCTCATTGGGTGCTGGTAAGGCGACTACCTTACAAACCCGGGGATTCAGTCTTTGGGTAATGCGCTTGATTGCGCCGCCCTTACCCGCTGAATCTCGACCCTCAAACAAAACGGCTACCTTGACCTTATTTGCCACCACCCAGTCTTGGAGCTTAACTAACTCGCCTTGCAAGCGGAAAAGCTCTTTAAAGTACTCTTGGCGAGGCATGCTTGATCCAGACTCGCCATCAATGGCAAGACGATCATCATCGAGCTCCATTTCGAGCTCTTCATCCATGCTATCTAAAATTTCTTCTTGAGCACGCCGATACCATTCGGCCATCTCTGTATGCTTTGAGGTCATTGCAGTCCTTAATACGAATTACCTATTTTCATTTGTATCGTAGGCATATGTCAATTTTGTTACCAATTAAGGCGCTATTAGATCTGTCGGGAGATGCACTCCTGGCTATAGAGCGCTAATTGCTTTCGATCCAATGCATCTTCATCGGTGGGGCTAATGGGTGGTAAAAAATGTAATTCCACACCCAATCGGGGATTTTTAAGAACCTGAACCATCGACTCCAAGAGCCCCATATCACCTACAAATGCCGGTATGGTCGTTTTTTCTCCCGTTACTCTCGATACATAGCGTATCGCCAGAGGATATAACGGCACCTGAGCAACTAGAGCAGCCTCAAATAAATTAGGCCTAAATGGCAACACCATATTTCCGAGACTAGATGTTCCTTCCGGAAAGATGCAAATAGAATCTTTCTGCAAAACCTGTGCAATCTCCCCCACTACCGCTCTAGCATGACGCGCACTTTCGCGCCGAACAAAGACAGTACCTAATTGCTTTGCCATCCAACCAAAAATAGGCCAGCCTGCTACCTCTGACTTTGCAACAAATCGGAGGGGGTGATATGAATTGATCGCATGAATGTCTAACCAGGAAATATGATTTGCTACCAATAAATAAGGGCTTTTGGGGAGTAATTGCCCACCATATACCTTAAGCTCAATCTCAAAAATAGCCAATAAGTGAGCCGACCACTTTTGTATATGTCTTTTTTTTGACTGGGCATCAATCCATGGGAATATAAAACACAGCGTAAAAATGCCCGCCAATACATGGACTCCAATTCGGCTCCATGACCCCAGCAAGCGAAAAAATGAGATCTGCTCTGCTTGAAGTGGTTTTTGCTCATTCATTTAAAGATGATAAACATAAATTGAGTCACAAAACTGACATTAAATTGTCATGATCTTTACACAAGCCACAGGCCTAATAACAACTCATGATGCATTACAGAGCTATCTGGATTTCAGACGTACACCTAGGAACATCAGGGTGTCAGGCAAACTACCTCCTCGATTTCTTGCGGCATAACGATGCCGATCGATTTTACCTAGTTGGCGACATTATCGATGGCTGGAGGCTGAAGAAATCATTTTACTGGCCTCAGGCACACAACGATGTTGTCCAAAAGCTATTACGCAAAGCCCGTAAAGGCACAGAGGTCATCTACGTTCCCGGCAACCATGACGAAAGTGCTCGCCAGTTCTTTGGAATGTCCTTTGGCGATGTCAAGGTGGTTGAAGAGGTAATCCACACCACTCTTGATGGCAAGAAGCTCTGGGTTACTCATGGCGACTTATTTGATGGCGTCATGCAATATGCCAAATGGCTCGCCTATGTGGGCGATACGCTGTATTCCTTCATTCTGTACATCAATCGTTACTTCAATATGATTCGCATTCGGATGGGTTTGCAGTATTGGTCTCTATCCCAATACCTCAAGCACCAAGTGAAGAATGCGGTAAGTTACATCGCGGACTTTGAGCACATCATGGCGCGTGAAGCCAGGCTGCGTGGTTGTGATGGCGTGGTCTGTGGACACATCCATAAAGCAGAGATTCGCGAAATCGATGGCTTGCTGTACTGCAATGACGGCGATTGGGTCGAGAGTCTGACCGCCTTAGTAGAAACGCAAACCGGCGAACTCAAAATTATTCACTGGCCCCATATTAAAGGCGAGCCCTTAGAAGCATTAGAGACTCGCAACCTACCTGCTGCTGAACTATTCATTAAAGAGGCCACATTATGAAGATCATGATCATTACCGACGCTTGGGAACCTCAAGTCAATGGTGTTGTCAGAACCCTGAAGCAAACGCGTGCCGAGCTCATTGGGATGGGTCACGAAGTGCAGATGATTACGCCGCAAGAGTTCAAAACTATTCCATGTCCTACGTATCCAGATATTTCACTTTCATTGTTTCCAGGCAAGCTGGTTGCGAAAAAGATTAAAGAGTTCGCGCCTGATGCCATGCATATTGCTACAGAAGGCCCGTTGGGCCTTTCAGCCCGCGCCTATGCAGTCAGAAATAAACTGCCCTTCTCCACCGCATATCACACCCGTTTCCCAGAGTACGTTAAGGCTCGCACAGGCATTCCACTTGGCCTCACTTATGCTTTCTTGCGCTGGTTCCACGGTCCTTCAATGGCTGTGATGGCACCAACGATTGTTGTAAAACAAGATCTTGAAAAATACGGCTTTACTAATGTTGTCCTATGGTCACGTGGAGTCGATCTCAAGATTTTCAAAGTACAAGAATCCAAAGCCCTCAATACGGCACACCCGATTTTCTTGTATGTAGGTCGGGTTGCGGTTGAAAAGAATATCAATGCGTTCTTAGAAATTGATTTACCCGGATCAAAATGGGTTGTGGGTGATGGGCCAGCCATGGCTGGTATTAAAGAAAAATATCCTGAGGTGAACTACCTTGGCGTTCTTCAGCAAGAAGAATTGGCTAAGGTATATGCAGCAGCGGATGTATTTGTTTTTCCAAGCAAAACCGATACCTTTGGCTTAGTGCTACTTGAAGCGATGGCATGTGGTACACCAGTAGCAGCCTATCCGGTAACCGGTCCAATTGATGTCCTTGGCAACTCCCCTGCCGGGGCAATGAATGAAGACTTACGGGAAGCTTGCTTACAGGCACTCAAAATCCCTCGTGAAGTTGCCCGCGCACATGCAGAGAAGTTTTCTTGGAGAGCAGCTTCTGAGCAATTTGCCAATCATCTCAGACCGGTGCCCTCTCCAGATGTGCACCTCACAGCATTAGCGTAAATCGACCTGATTTTGAATACCAAATATCACATCGATCAAAATCCGCATAAGGGCAATCGGGGCCTGACCCGCGCATGGCACGCGGCTAAGAACTCATGGTCTGGGATGGTGTACGCATTTAAAGAAGAGAGTGCTTTTCGACAAGAGCTCCTCTTGTTATGCATCTTTAGCCCCATTGCACTAGCTCTTCCAGTGCGCCCTTTGGAAAAAATGGTATTGATTGCCTCCTTGGTGTTAGTTTTGGTGGTTGAGCTTCTCAACTCTAGCGTGGAGGCTGCAATCGATCGCATTTCTTTTGAACATCACGACCTTTCTAAACGCGCCAAAGATTATGGTTCTGCCGCAGTCATGCTCGCCCTTGTAATCGCAATGCTGTTTTGGGCAATTGTGTGTATTCCCCTTTTATTTAATTTGTAAGGCTCTCTATGTCAGATATTCCTAACCCATTAGCTGCTTTTGATATTTTCTCTGCTCGAGTAGATGAGAAAAAACAAAAGAAAGCAAAAGCAAATCCACTCAAGAAATTATTTTCTAAAAAAGTTGCCAAAAAACTATTTGGCAAAAAGTTTGCCTTGAAGACTCGCGCTGAATTGACGTCCCATGAAGTCGCGCCAATCGATCAACAAGTTAAAAAAGTCAAAAAAGCTGGCTTCCTGATTACTTGGGCCAGTAACGCTGATGAAATTAAAGAAGCGCAACGTTTGCGCTATAAGGTATTTGCCGAAGAAATGGGTGCCCACCTTCCTGCCCACCCAGAGAATTTAGATGTCGACGAATTCGATGCCTATTGCGACCATTTATTGATTCGCGATCAAGAAACTCTCAAAGTGGTAGGAACTTATCGCGTGCTGCCACCGCATAAAGCCCAAGAAATTGGTCGCCTTTACTCGGATGCGGAGTTTGACTTGGTTCGCCTTAATCACTTACGTCCTAAGATGGTTGAGCTGGGCAGATCCTGTGTTCATGCAGATTACCGCTCTGGCGCAGTCATTATGTCTTTGTGGAGTGGTTTGGCGCAGTACATGCAAAAGCATGACTATGAAATCATGCTTGGTTGCGCAAGCATTCCAATGGCTGATGGCGGCCACTTTGCTGCTAGCCTATATAACTCGCTAGGCAATGATCAAATGGCTCCCATTGAAAACCATGCCTTTCCACGCTTACCTTTGCCATTAGATCGCCTGAATGGCGGTCTTGAGGTGGAGCCGCCGCCATTGATTAAGGGCTATCTCAAATTAGGCGCAAAGATCTGTAGCGCTCCAGCCTGGGATCCTGACTTTAATACTGCTGATTTACTAACGATGCTGCGTCTCTCGGATATTAATCCACGCTACGCTAAGCATTTTTTAGGGCTCTAAGCGCCTATACATCCTCGAAGTAATCAAATGATTACTTCAGACCCAAGCGATAAGTTCGGCCGATGCGTTCCCATTCGGCCGCTTCTTTTTGCAGGCTAAATTCAGTCAAAGGATGCTCTTTAATCCAGTCTTCTGAGAGCGTCACCAAGTAAGAGCCGCCGTGCTCAGAAACTTTTACCCTAGGCAGACTTGTATCACTCCTGCCGCGACATAAGACCTGTGCCAAGCGCAGGCAAAAGAGCATACGCCAGTCATTAAAACTGCTGTTATTGGCTAGCTTACCTAATTTACCAGCATGCCCAATCAATAAGGCCGAGAGCCGTGCCTGGTCGTTCTTAGAAAATCCAGGCATATCCGCATGACCGGCAATATAAGCTGAGTGCTTGTGATATCCATTATGAGAAATGGATAAACCAATCTCATGAAGATTGGCGGCCCACTGTAATAAGGCAATATTGTCAGCCCGATCCTCGACATCAGGCTTTGGCAATTGCGCTAAAAATTCTCCAGCCAATTTACCAACCCGATCAGCCTGCTCTCGATCCACTGAATAGCGTTGCATGAACTGCTCGACAGTGACATAACGCATATCGTGATGTTGGGAGCGGCCCAAGAGGTCATACAGTACGCCAACCCGCAAGGCGGCATCAGTGACTTCCATGCTTTCAATGCCTAGCTCATCAAATACCGCCAACATAATGGCTAGGCCGCCCGGCCAAACACCTCTGCGGTCTTCTTTTAAGCCGTCCAACTCAACTTGGCTAATATGCTCGTACTTGAGGAGATGCTTTTTCATGGCCTTTAGGCCATCGCGCGTAATTAATCCACTCGATCCATTCACGCGCCCCATGGTGAGCGGCTCAGGCTCATCACTAAAGTTGTTCGTAATCAATTCTGCCAATGCACGAGCCGTGCCTGAGGACCCGATCACCTGTTTCCAACCGCTCTTTAAGTAAGAGCCTGCGATAACCTGAATCTCCCTACGGGCTGCAAGTTCAGCCTCCTTGAAGGCATGCGCATCAATATTGCCATTGGGGAAAAAACGCATACTGTGAGATACGCAGCCAATGTACAAACTCTCCATTAATTTAGGCTCGTAGCCTCTACCAATAATGAGCTCAGTCGAGCCGCCACCGATATCTACCACCAGACGGTTACCCTGCACCGCCGATACCTCATGCGCTGCGCCAATATAAATCAGGCGCGCCTCTTCGACCCCAGCAATCACCTCAATCGGAAACCCAAGCGCCTCTTCAGCGTCCTTCACAAATTGCTGGGCATTTTTAGCCACGCGCAGCGTGTTAGTAGCAACGGCACGCACCTTGGATGGATCAAAGCCCCGAATACGCTCGCCAAAACGACGAATGGCGGTTAAACCACGCTGATAGGCATCGTTACCGAGTAGCTTGTTATCAGTTAAACCAGCAGCTAAGCGGACTGACTCACGCAAGGTATCAATGGGTCTTAATTGAGTGCCAGATGGCGTATTGACAGCCTGGGCTACCAGCATCCGAAAGCTATTCGAGCCTAAATCCACTGCCGCTACCAAATCAGCGGATTGGGAATATAAATCTGGGTGATTGATTGCCAAGGTGTTTCCCGTTAAAACAAGCGCTTAAATGAATATGTCTATTTTATGTAAGAACGATGACATATTCGTTAAAAAGAAGCTAGTCTACTGGGAAATACTTAAGACGCTAAATTTTGCTCGGAACGAGAACAATCTACATTGCCAAAACTGCAAAAAATGCAGCAATCTCCTGACTTGGTCTTCAGAATGCCGCTACAAGCCTTGCAGCGATGCAAATAATGCGAGGAATTGCCTGCAATTTCTAAGGTCTCTTGTGCTTGGCAATGGGGGCACGTAATAGTTGAGTGCTGATTTTCAATATGGTTTTTCACACTGGCATTTTGCACTGTCAATATGGCAAAAATAAGTCAGGATTTAATCAGTGGTACTTGGACTCCAATAGGCCTGGGTCACATAATCCATATTACTTATTTCTTCAATCAAAGCGTCCATTTGTGCGCCTTCGACTGCGCTGTCCGTTAAGACCGCTTGTATCTCCACGTCATCTGCGCCAAATTGATGCACCTCGACATCTTGTGTCTGATAGCCAGCTGACTCGAGCTTTTCAATAAATTGCTTAAGTGCGATCTTCTGGGCATGCTTGGGCGCAATGATGTAAATGGAATTCGTTACCTCTACGGACTCCATATCCAATGGCTGTTTATTAATCAAGGTAACCACTGGACGCAATAAGGTATTGGCAGCAAGCACAAAAATTGTTCCTAAGCACGCCTCCAAGAGCAAGTCAGCACCCGCGCAAGCCCCTACTGCCCCAGAACCCCATAAGGTAGCTGCAGTATTGATACCGCGCACATTACCCTCTTCACGCATGATGACCCCGGCACCCAGAAATCCAATCCCAGAAACAACATATGCCATGACATGCACAGCACCCTCATGACCTGTTAAGCGATTAGCAGCATCCACAAAGATGGCAGCCCCTAATGCCACAAGAATATTTGTCCGAAGGCCAGCTGTACGCTGCCGAAATTGACGCTCTAAACCAATGAGGCCGCCCAACACAAAGGCAGCGCTCAAGCTAATCGAGGTATCAATTAAAGAGGCTAAGTTGATATTGTTCAACGCTTCCATGAAAAGCTTCCCACCTAAATTGTATTTTTCTTGGCCACCTGCAGGCGACCACTTTTGACTGCCTTGCAGAATAGCGCATAGTCAGCATCATTTTGCTTAGCATATGCCTTCGCAAAGGAATACATCGCCTCGCCAAACTGCTTAGATTTACCGCAATACCCGGAAATCATTGCTGCATCACCTGAACGTGCATGCCCCAAAGCCAAAGCCCAACCAAATAATTTGGCATAGTCAGGAAAATTCTTCAGCGACACACCATTAGGACCGCCAATCACAATACCGCCCTTCATATCACGCAGCTGGCGCATATAAAAGCCCTGCATCTTGTCAATGTCAAATGCCACTGCCCCGTAATTCAAAAAGATATCGGGGGCGCCTTGTAATAAGCGTTGTCCGGCTACTACCCGCCTACCCATATCAGCGTAAATAGACTCGCCCAAGTAAGGAGTAAGAACTGATTTTTGGGCTTCTTTATATTGCAAAAATAAGGCGTCATTTTCACTATCGCCTTCAAAATACATCACCATACAATTAGTCCCAACACTACCAACACCCACCACCTTGCGAGCAAAATCTTTTAATGAGTAGCGCTGAAATAAAATCTTTCTATCAGCCAGCAGACTACTCGAGTAATTTAAGAGTGCCCTATCAATTAGATTAATTAAAGGTATGCCATGCGTCTTTTTATCAAAGTGCTCAATCAGCGGTGGATTATTAATTAACTTTCGATCCTTACCCACTAATGTGGTGAGTTTTTCTAAAATCTGTACATTACTCTGCGCCTTGGTTAACTTCAGATAGGCATTGAGCTTTTTTTGATGCGACTTACTAAAGTACTTGCGCACATCCTTTTCACCAATAAATTGCTGCGCTAGATCGAGGTAGGGCATTTGCGCATATCGCGCCATCTGAGCTTGATATTCCCCGCTAATCTGCTGGACTAGAAGCTTGCAAGTCTTCTGGTCACCACCAATGCTTCTACAGGCAATAATCGCGCTGGCAACCAAACGCTTGATATCCCACTCCCAGCTTCCTGGCAATGTTTCATCAAAATCATTAATTCCAAAAACGAGACGATGCTCGGCGGTTCCAAAAAAACCAAAGTTGGAAACGTGCATATCCCCACAAAGTTGTACAGTGATATTAGTAGTTGGTTGATTGGCTAAATCCTGAGCCATGATTGCAGCGCCACCACGATAAAAGGTATATGGTGATTGCAGCATGCGCTCGTAACGGATTGGCATTAAAGCGGTAATCCGAGATTGAGCTTGACGTTCCAAAATGGTAATGGGATCGATGCGATGTTTTGGGGGTGTATACAATCCTTGGGCATCCAAGCTTACTACTTTGCGCAGTGCCCTACCATCTTGCATCCGTTTTTTGATACTGGGGCGGGGATCTTTAAAAGACTCTACGGAGTGCAGAACGGCAAATTTTTTATCTTTTAAATGAGGCTTTACAGCAGCAAGAGTTGCATTCTTTTTTTGAGGCATTACCACTCCAGAGGGAAATCTTTTTCCCTATACTACAACGGGTAAGCTTAGTTAAACTTAAATCCCTCGTGGATATGATGAAGATGCGTCTTCAGCTCTAGATGATCAAGCTTATCGACCGGCAAATCGAGTAATAATTCAATTCGATTGCGCAGACCCATTTCTACGGCCTTAAAAGCAGCTAACCGATCTTCCTCGCTACCTTGAACTGCTGCCGGATCAGGTAGACCCCAATGCGCTGTTGCAGGATGGCCAAGCCAGTATGGACACTCTTCTCCAGCAGCTGAATCACAAAGAGTAATAATAAAGTCCATATGAGGAGCCCCCTCTCTACCTAGCTCATCCCAACTTTTACTACGCACCAATTCAAGCGGATAGCCCATTTGCTCAATTAATTTGAGCGCAATCGGATTGACAACGCCCGTCGGCTTTGAGCCTGCGGAAAATCCAATAAATCGACCATGACTTAGGGTGGTTGCAAGCGCTTCAGCAAGAATAGATCTTGCTGAATTTCCGGTGCACAAAAAGAGAATATTGTAGGTAGGGCTCATTCAATAAAATGGGTAAAACGTTAAATTATTTCATCTAACTTTAAAGCAAATTTAGTATCAACCAAAAAAGATTTTTCTTGGCGATTTGTGGTCCACCCTTTTGATTGAACAAATTGCTCTTTTAAATCTGGCGCAGGTGATCTTAACTTGAGGGCTGCCTTCTCCAAAAGATCAACCCAGTCTTTTTTTAGAGGGGTATTCATCCATCTCTCCTTGAACTCATCAGTTAGTCGGATAGTTAGATGCTACTGGGCGTTTATTTCAGTTTGATTAATAACGAATAAAAAAGAAAAAAGCCCAGCAAAGTGGGCTTAAAAAGGAGGAGCGCTTTATCGTGATCAGTGCATGACTGATGAACCCAATATAGCCATCAAACATGACAATTTAATTACTTTTCCCATACTCAAATTCTTTAATACGTCATTTGTAGGTGCTATTTTGGTAAATGAAGATAATCCTAGATATGCATGTCAGACTTCACTACGCCCTAATCTCCCTGGCAATCATCCCCGGCTATAGTCTGGCCTTTGAACCCTTAAACACCGATGATGCAGGAACAGTAAAAAAGGATGGGAATCAAGTTGAGATCTATTCATTTACTACTAACCAGCATGACAGTAACGCATTAAACGCGGTTGATTTACCCATCCCCGATCAAGATTATGTGGACACGCAATATGCACATGCTTATCCAGTGACCTACACAAGGGGTATTGGCGATAACATAGAGGCTTCAATCGGTAGCGCGGTATATGCTCAGCCAAAGGGGGCATTCTCCCCAGTCTCCAATTCGGCTGTGGCAATGAAATGGCGCTTCGCAGAAAGTGAGGATGGCGACTGGGCACTAGCAATTAAACCAAGTGTTCGTTTGCCAAGCACACCATCACAGCAAGTGGCTGGCCTAGGCTATAGCGCCCTCAATTATGGTGCCACCCTTATTGGGTCAGTCTATTGGAATGCAGTGGAAATTCACGCTAATGTAGCCTATGCAAAAGCAAGCTACAACACGAATTACCCTACCGGTCAGAATACAGACCCCAACAGAACCAACATACTGTTTTTTTCAATTGCACCAGTCTGGACTGTAAGTCCAGGAATCCGTCTAGCACTGGACATGGGTCTTACTACTAATCCACCCACTACAGAACAATACTTAAGTAATTACGGTCTAGTAGCGGCCATTTTTTCTCCAATAGAAGCGATTGATATTGGCTTATCCTATATGCGTAGTGCAGCTAATTTTGGCATTGTGACTTCTGGATCAGGAGCCAATACCACTCGAACAGAAGTTGGCGTTACATGGAGGTTTTAGATGAATACACCATTCTTTCAACGTACTGCGGGAGGGATCCTTCTCCTTTGCTGTATTTTTTTCAACTCAGTTCATGCGCAATCGTTTCGCTTTGTCGCACTAGGAGACATGCCCTATACATTGCCTGGTGATTTTGTGCGATACGAGCGTTTAATTGGAAAAATTAATTCTGAAAATCCATCATTTAGTATTTTTGTTGGCGATACAAAATCAGGTTCCACCCCCTGCTCTGACGAATATGTCCAGAAGATCTCAAATTACTTCAATACCTTTCAAAAACCATTGATATATAGCATTGGTGACAATGAGTGGACCGACTGTCACCGACCTCAAGCGGGCTCTTATGACCCCATAGAGCGCTTAGATTACATTCGCTCTCATCAATTTTCTAATAAGCTGAGTTTTGGCAAACAAAAGTTGGTCTTAACACGTCAAGGTGATGTGATGCCTGCATTTACTACTTTTGTTGAAAACTCCCTTTGGGTGAAAAACGATTTTTTGTTTGTTAGCATACATTTACCAGGCTCCAACAATAATTTCCGTCGCAATGCAAGCTCCGATGAGGAATATAAAAAACGTAATGCTGCGAATCTTGCCTGGATCGAATACGCCTTCGACCAAGCGCAACAGAAAAAATATGTAGGCATTATTTTTGCATTTCAGGCGGATATGTTTTATTCCCCAGATCAAGCAACTAGTCGAAGTAGCGGTTACCGTGACACTCTTGAGCTCTTCAGTAGTCTAGCGGGTAGCACTAACTTGCCCATCCTGCTCATTCATGGCGATAGTCATCGCTTGAAAATTGACCAGCCACTGCTTAATAATCAAAAACGAACCCTGGAGAATGTATATCGCCTCGAGGTGATGGGATCAGATCAAGTTCAAGCTGTAGAAATTGAGATAAATCCCAAGGAGGCAAATCCCTATGGATTCCATCCACTGCTGATTAAAGAGAATATTCAGGCAGATTAAACGCATTCAAGTGCCTATCCGCTTGTAACGATATCCACCTGGAATACACTGAGAGCATCCATCAGGAATTATTCTCACCGGGATCTAAGATGCAAGACTGGGACATTTATTCGACTATTGGGCTTAGGCTAGGCTGTGCCCTGATTGCCGGGATTATTCTCGGGGTAAATCGCTGGCTGCATCATAAGTCCGCAGGGATACGCACCCACTCCCTGGTCTCCATAGGATCAGCCACTGCAGTATTGTTGATTGCCCAATTGGCGCATGATGATGCGCAATCTGTTAGCCGCGTTCTACAAGGCCTCATTACTGGATTAGGCTTCTTGGGTGCAGGCGTTATTATCCGGGAGCGAAATTCACAACGGATTCATGGTTTAACAACGGCGGCAAGCCTGTGGGCCTGCGCTTTGATTGGGGCGGCCTTTGGGGCTGGTGAATACATTTTAGGGGGCCTTTCGGTGGGCGCTATTTTGATCACCCTTCTGATCGGTGGGCCACTAGAACGTTTAGCAACCAGGCTTTCAGGCATCCATCAGGGATCAGAAATCCCACCCACCAATCAGGATAGCTAAGTATCAAAACCTCAAAAAAGGGGTTTTGTCATATTAGTTTGGTAGGATTCGCGGTATTGATACTTTTACAAGCTAAGTCATGAGCAAATACGATTACGAAGACGCTGTAAAGCAACTACAAGAATCTGGGTCTATCAGTCTAGAGGACTTCAAAAAATTAGCCTACGATGATCTCAATGAGCTGCTTGAAGAGATCAAAGTCTGGTGCTTGTATGCTAATGGCGCAGCAGATAAGCTGCCTAAAGAATCCAAAAAGAAGAAAAAGAAAAAGAAAAAGGATTAATTACTGAGCTAATTTAGCTATTCAGTAACCCGTTCTTTTGGGAAGCGAATCGCAAAAGAACTACCTTTCCCAGGCGTGCTTTCAATATGAAGTTGGGCTTGATGGCGACTGGCAATGTGCTTCACAATCGCCAAGCCTAAGCCAGTCCCCCCGGTATCTCTTGACCTACTCCGATCCACCCTATAGAAACGTTCTGTAAGACGTGACAGATGTTCTGAGGCAATCCCAGGGCCTGAATCCGTAACCGAGAACTCCCCTTGCCCTTGAGCATCCACCTGCCATTTGACGTTGATCGAGCCCACATCTGGGGTATAGCGAATAGCGTTTGAGACTAAGTTGCTAAACGCTGATAACAACTCACGTTCATCTCCAACCAAATTCATAGATGATTTAGTTTCAAAATGAAATGCATGCCTGCCTTGCGATAGCGCCTCAGCATCATTCTTCAGCAGGGCCATGAGGGTTTGAGCTTGAACGACATTCATCGGCGCTGGCAAGGTATTTGCCTCTAAGTTGGCCAAAGTCAATAGGTCTTCAACCAAGCTCTTCATACGCTTAGCTTGAGCCATCATCATTTCAAAATATTGATCTTGCTGTGCTTTCTCCAAATTGAGAGATTGCACTGTTTCAAGAAAACCCATTAATACCGTAATTGGAGTTCTCATTTCATGGGATACATTAGCCACAAAGTCGCGGCGCATCGCATCCGCTTTTTGTAAGTCTGTGACGTCTTGAATCAACAGTAAATGTCTTTTTTCACCAAAGGGAAAGGCCTGTAGCATCAAACTCAGACTGCTATTCACGCCCATACGCTCCAGCAATAGGGGCTCGTCAAATTCACGCTTGGCCAAATATTGGACAAACTCTGGCCTACGAATTAAGAAGTTAATTCGTTGCATCACATCCCGCTTAAAAATCAAACCAAAGAACCGCTCAGAAATGGAGTTACACCACTCAATTTGATCTTGATCATCAAGCATCACAATGCCGTTCGGTGAAGCCTGAAAAGCTTCGATAAAGCGCTCGTGCTGTTTTTCAATTGTCCGAATTTGCTGCTTTAAGTTTGAGACCAAACGTTGGAGACGAAAAAAAACCTCCTCCCAAAACCCGCTGGGTAGAGGCATATTTTCAATGTTGTTATCCAATGCGTAGGCTCTCAGGCGCGCCAAATTGACGTAGGAATAGACCAGTGGCACCGCCAAAATAGCCAGACTTGAGCAAATTGCCCAACTAGCACCAAAATTAGGAAGGGTGACAGAGGCAACTACAAGGGCCAGACAAATAATTAGAAAAAAACGGGTTAAGGCAGAGAGCATGCAGCAATCTTAGAGCATCTGTGTAAAACAGTAGAAAAAACCGGTATGAAGGGCCAGATTAGGTGTGAGTTGGGGTTTTGGTAATGCGATAGCCACTGCCCCGGACCGTTTCAATAAATCGATCGCAATCGACGGGTGCCAAAGCAGCTCTTAAACGCTTGATATGGACGTCTACAGTACGCTCCTCAATATAAACCTCACTACCCCATACTTGATCCAATAAATTGGTTCTAGAGTGCACACGCTCTGGATTGGACATCAAAAACTGCAATAGGCGATATTCAGTCGGCCCTAATGGAATAATCTTGGGCTGTTCGTTTGGCCATACGGCAGTGGCACGGTGGGAAACTGGATCTAAGCGTATCGGGCCTACAGCCAGCGGGCCTGACTCCTGAGATGGGGTTTGACGGCGCAATAAAGCGTTTACACGAGCCACCAACTCTTTGGGAGAGAAAGGTTTGGTTACGTAATCATCTGCACCAGAATCAAGGCCAAGCACCTTATCTGCCTCTTCACTCTTGGCCGTGAGCATCAAAATTGGCAAAGAACGGGTGCGCTCATTAGCACGCAACTCCTTGGCAAACTGAACACCTGATTTACCAGGCAGCATCCAATCCAAAATCACCAGGCTGGGCAATTGCTCGCGCATACTAACCAATGCAATCTCAGTTTGCATGGCCTTTTCCACCTCAAATCCAGCATGAGATAAGTTGATGGCGATTAGCTCCGCAATGGAGGGCTCATCTTCAACAATTAATATGCGATGAGTCATCGGTTGGCTCAATTAAGTAATCAGTTAAATCTTATTGGCTTCGCGCACCAAATCCGCATGCGGAATATGACGCACATCAGAACCCTTAACAATATAGATCACGAACTCAGCAATATTTTTAGCATGGTCACCAATACGCTCAATTGCCTTTGCTATTGTCAACATGTCTAAGCCAATAGAAATCAAATGCGGATCTTCTGACATATAAGTAATCAGTTTGCGTACAAAACCGCGGAATTCTTCATCAATTTGGCGGTCTTCTTCAACCACTTCTGCTGCTGCAATGGTATCTAGGCGTGCAAAAGCATCCAAGCTTCTGCGCAATAAAGAAATGGCCATTTGACCCGATAAACGAATCTCTGCAACGTTGATGTTATTAATTGCACCAGCTTCAATCAAGCGCTTAGTGCGTTTAGCAACGCGCTCAGCCTCATCGCCTGCGCGCTCAAGATTGGTAATGGCTTTGGATACCGCCATTACTAAACGTAAATCACGAGAAACAGGTTGGCGACGTGCAATCACTTCAGTGCAGAGCATGTCGATTTGGATTTCCATATCGTTTACTAGCTTCTCGTTCTCAATCACGATGTTGCAAGTATCTATATCCATCTGCGTAAAGGCACGCATAGCGGTTGCTATTTGCGACTCTACCAAGCCGCCCATTTCTAACAAGCGGCTAGACAAGGCGTTTAAGTCAGCGTCAAATTGGGATGATAGGTGTTTATCTGGCATTACTGTCTCCAATTAACCGAAGCGGCCGGTAATATAGTCTTCTGTTTCTTTGCGCTGAGGCTTGATGAAAATTTCATCTGTTTTGCCGTACTCAATCAAGCTGCCCAAGTACATATAGGCAGTGTAATCGGATACGCGCGCAGCCTGCTGCATATTATGAGTAACGATGGCAATCGTGTACTCATGCTTGAGCTCATTAATAAGCTCTTCGATTTTTCCAGTTGAAATTGGATCCAATGCAGAAGTCGGCTCATCGAGCAAAATCACTGATGGCTTGACCGCTACACCACGAGCAATACAAAGACGCTGTTGCTGGCCACCTGAGAGCGATAAACCACTTTGGTTCAACTTGTCTTTGGCCTCAGTCCAAAGAGCCGCTTTATTCAAGGCCCACTCTACGCGCTCATCCATCTCTGAGCGAGAAAGCTTTTCATATAAGCGCACACCAAATGCAATGTTTTCATAAATAGACATTGGGAATGGAGTTGGCTTCTGGAAAACCATCCCAATTCGGGAGCGCAATAAATTGAGGTCTTGACCCTGCTCTAGGATATTTTGACCATAGAAGTTGATTTCGCCTTCAGCGCGCTGACCTGGATACAGGTCATACATACGATTGAGTGTTCTGAGCAAAGTAGATTTACCGCAACCCGAGGGTCCAATAAAGGCAGTTACCTTGCCTTCCTCAATATTTAAATTAATGTTCTTTAGACCCTGAAAGGAGCCATAAAAGAAATTCAAATCACGCACTTCTAATGCATTACGAATTTCTGATTGTGGTTGCTGATTATTTTCCACGTTCACACTACCCCCAAGACGGTCGATCTGATTTAAATCAAAATTAGTTTTCATATTACTCATCCCTGCACCTTCTCACGAAAGACCACTCGCGCCAAGATGTTGAGCCCTAAAACAGCAAAAGTAATTAGGAGTGAGCCACCCCATGCAAGGCTGACCCAGTTATCGTAGGGGCTCATTGCAAATTGGAATATCACCACCGGCAAATTAGCCATCGGTGCATTCATATTCGTAGAGAAGAATTGATTGCTTAAAGCAGTAAAGAGTAATGGTGCAGTTTCGCCACTAACGCGTGCCAAAGCCAGCAATATACCGGTCATGATGCCGCTTTGTGCAGCGCGCAAGGTGATCATGAAGGCCACTTTCCACTTAGGTGCACCGAGAGCATAAGCAGCTTCGCGCAAACTGCCCGGCACTAGTCGCAACATATTTTCAGTGGTGCGAACTACCACTGGGACTGCAATTAAGGCCAAGGCAATCGTGCCAGCCCAGCCCGAGAAGTGTTTTACTTGAGCGACCACTAAAGCGTAAACAAACAAGCCAATCACAATAGATGGGGCCGATAACATAATGTCAGTTACGAAACGAGTAACCGATGCAACCTTACTGCGATCACCGTACTCCGATAAATACAGACCAGCCAACACTCCCACGGGGGTGCTAATAAGGGTACAGCTCACAATTAGCATTAAGCTGCCAACAATGGCATTGGCCAGGCCACCGCCCTCAGATCCAGGCGCTGGAGTACTCTGCGTAAATAAATTCAGGTTAATCGCAGAAAAACCTTTAATAAACAGCACTGCCAGAATCCAGATTAAAAAGACCATGCCCAATACCATGGCGAACATGGAAAGAGCTAAACCAATTTTATTGGCGCGCTTGCGACGCGCAAATACTGCTTTATCGATATTGATTGCTTGACTCATGATTTCAATCCTTGGCTTTTCTCCATGCGAATCAACATCCATTTAGCTAGCGCTAACACCACGAAGGTAATAAAGAACAGAGCTAAACCAAGGGCGAATAATGAAGAGAAATGCAAGCCCGCTTCAGCCTCTCCGAATTGGTTGGCCAAGGTAGAAGCAATGGAGCTGCCAGGAGCAAATAGTGAGGGAGAGATTCGTCTTGCATTACCAATTACAAAGGTCACGGCCATGGTTTCCCCGAGCGCCCTGCCCAGTCCCAACATCACACCGCCGATCACACCTGCTTTGGTATAGGGTAGAACGATTCTACGGACTACCTCCCAAGTGGTGCAACCAATGCCATAAGCGGATTCTTTTAATACCGGTGGCACGATTTCAAATACATCGCGCATCACAGAGGCAATGAAAGGCAGAATCATCATTGCCAAAATCAAACCGGCACACAACATACCAATACCATTCGTTGGGCCAGAAAACAGAATACCAATCAGTGGAATCTTACCTAAGGTAGCTTGCAGCGCCGGCTCAATATAGTCACCAAAAATTGGCGCAAAAATAAATAAGCCGAACATGCCATAAATGATCGATGGCACCGCAGCCAAGAGTTCAATTGCAATCCCCAAAGGACGCTTTAGGCTGGAATGGCAGATTTCTGTCAAGAAAACTGCAATACCAAAACTCAGAGGCACAGCAATCAATAAAGCAACCAAGGATGAAACTAATGTACCGTAAATGGCAATCAAGCCGCCAAACTGGCCGCCGATAATATCCCACTCATCGCTAAAGAAAAATCCAATGCCAAACTCACTTAAAGCGGGCCATGCATTGATAAATAAGGAAATGATGATTCCCATCAAAGCAAACAATACAGTCAAAGAAAAAAACTGCGTTGTCCTATGGAACAAGAAGTCTTGGATTCGTTGAATTCGGGCAATTTTGACTGCCTTAGCCGAGGGCAAACCCGCTGAAAAAGAAGATTCCATTATGTCTTTAAAGGTATCTGTTAAGCAAAATGGCCCCAATGTGTATTGGGGCCTGCTGCGATTTATCTAAGAATTACTTAACCTGAACTTGTGACCAAACATTCTTACGAATGAAGTTGGTAGTTGCATCTGGCATCGGCACATAGTCCAAATCTGCAGCCATTTGCTTACCATTGGTAAATCCATAGTCAAAGAACTTCAACACTTCAGCTGCTGAGTTTTTGTTCTCTGGCTTTTTGTACAGCACTACAAAAGTTGCGCCAGTGATTGGCCAAGCACCAGCACCGGGGGCATTAGTGATGAAAGTTTCCATACCTGGGAACTTAGACCAATCTGTACCGGCAGAAGCGGCAGCGAAAGATGCGGCATTTGGAGAAACAAACTTGTCAGCGGCGTTTCTCATCTGAGTCACGCTCATGTTGTTTTTCTTGGCATAAGCAAATTCAACGTAACCGATTGAGTTCTTAATCCGAGAAACGTTAGCCGCAACACCTTCATTACCCTTGCCGCTAACTGTAGATGCTGCAGGCCATTTCACCGCTGCACCAAAACCGACTTTTTCTTTCCAGCCAGCATTTACTTTAGTGAGGTAATTTGTAAAGATTGCAGTAGTTCCTGAACCATCCGCACGACTTACCACTGTGATATCGCCAGCAGGAATTGTCAAACCTGGGTTCAACAACGCAATACGCTTGTCGTTCCAGTTGGTAATTGTGCCCAAGAAAATATCCGAGAGAACATCGCTAGACAATTTCAATTGGCCTGGCTTGATACCTTCAATATTTACTACAGGAACTACGCCGCCGATAATGGCAGGGAACTGAACCATGCCACCCGCCTCAAGCTCTCCGAAACTCATTGGGGCATCGGTTGCACCGAAGTCGACTGTCTTGGCTTTGATTTGTTTAATACCACCACCAGAACCAATCGATTGGTAGTTCAAGCTGTTGCCTGTTTTTGCCTTATATGCCTCAGCCCATTTGGCTAAAACTGGATAGATGAAGGAAGAGCCTGCGCCAGTCATCTCAGCAGCAAATGCAGAGGTGCTCATGGCTACTGCAACCGCACCCGCAACTAGGGCTTTTTTGAAAACAAGTTTCATGGTGTTGTCCTTAAAGGTGTAACAAAAGAATGCGATACCGAGACGATACGTATGGTGTGTGACCCTTTTATGACAACATCTGGTTTATGGAAAATAAACCTTTAAATACAAATACTTAGATTTTATAAAGTGGGTACTAAATGAGCAATACTTTTGGCAGCACTCATAGCGATATCGCCATCGGCTGTCTCCACCATAACCCGCAAAACAGGCTCTGTTCCAGAAGCGCGTATTAAGACCCTACCCCTACCTTTGAGGTCTGCCTCCACTCGAGCAATCTGTTGAATAAGGGCTTGGTCACCCTTCCAGTCATATCCCGACTTGAATTTGACGTTCAAGAGGACCTGAGGGAAGAGACTGACTGAATCTAGGAGTTCGACTAAAGTCTTCTTTTGCTGACTCATGGCGGCCAGCACCTGCAAGGCAGCAATCGTGCCATCTCCAGTGGAATGCTGATCTAAGCAAAGTAAGTGACCAGATCCTTCTCCACCAATCAGCCAGTTCTTTTGCTTGAGCAACTCAAGAACGTAGCGATCGCCCACATTAGCGCGCTCAAAACAGATTCCCAAGGCTTTGATTGCATTCTCAACGGCTAAATTGGTCATTAAGGTTCCAACCACCCCACCCAGCTCAAAACCGCGCTCAAGACGATCTTTCGCAAGCACATAGAGCAATTCATCGCCATTAAAGAGTCTGCCGGAGGCATCTACCATTTGCAGTCGATCGGCGTCACCATCTAACGCAATACCCAAATCAGCACCTACCTCTTTTACCTTGGCAATCAAAGCTGCAGGTGCAGTAGCGCCAAAGCCATCATTAATATTGCGGCCATCTGGGCTAATACCAATCGAGATCACTTCAGCGCCAAGCTCATGAAATACATGTGGGGCTGTGTGATATGCGGCGCCATTGGCGCAATCAACCACCAATTTCAATCCCTTGAGATTCAAGTCCCCAGGAAAGGTAGATTTACAAAACTCAATATAACGACCGGCGGCATCATCCAAACGAAAAGCCTTACCCAATTCTTCTGAGTTAACACAACCCATGGGTTTGTTTAACTCTTTCTCAATGGCAAGCTCAAGAGCATCAGATAATTTATCGCCTTTAGCTGAGAAAAATTTAATCCCGTTATCTTGATAAGGATTATGCGAAGCCGAAATGACTACACCAGCAGATAGACGTAATGCTTTAGTTAGGTAGGCCACTCCAGGGGTTGGCATTGGACCGCACAACATCACATCCATACCCGCAGCAGCAAATCCGGCCTCTAGTGCAGCCTCTAGCAAGTAGCCCGAAACACGGGTATCTTTACCAATCAATACTTTGCTACGTTGACCGGGTTTAGCATCTTTGCTCAATACTTTTCCAGCGGCATAGCCAAGGCGCATGATGAACTCAGGAACAATCGGAAATTGCCCCACTTCGCCGCGAATGCCGTCAGTACCAAAGTATTGTTTTTTCATGGATTTGATTATAAAACTGACTATTACTGGATCGCTTCCCAGAGCTTTAAGGCGTCGACGGTTTGGGGAACATCATGCACCCGCACTATCTTAGCCCCACGATCTGCAGCCAAAACAGCTGCAGCAATACTCGTAGGAATGCGTTCATTGGTCTGGCGACCAGTGACTTTACCCAACATCGATTTTCGAGAAATACCTGCCAAGGGGGGATAGCCCAAATTGGAGAACGCCTCAAACTGCGCCAGCATAGCTAAGTTGTGCTCCAAGCTTTTACCAAAACCAAAACCTGGATCAATCGCAATACGATTTGCATCAATCCCGGTTGTCACCAATTGTTCTGCACGCTCACTTAGAAATGCTGCAACCTCAGACACCACATCTTGATACTCAGGATTAAATTGCATTGTAAGTGGGTCGCGCTGCATATGCATGAGGATCACACCACAATTTAGATTTTCAGAAACAGCCTCCAATGCACCCTCTTGCCTAAGCGCCCAAATATCATTGACGCAATCCACTCCTGCAAGCAAGGCTTGACGCATCGTCTCAGCTTTATAAGTATCAATCGATAAAGCCACACCACAATCTTTAAGAGCCTCTATTACTGGGAGTACGCGATCGAGTTCTTCTTGCAAGGAAACGGGCTGGGCACCAGGACGAGTAGATTCGCCACCAATGTCGATGATGTCCACCTCGTTTTCTATCATCAGGGCAGCTTGAGCAATAGCATCTTGTGGTGTTCTGAACTGACCACCATCTGAGAAAGAATCAGGGGTAGCATTGAGAATGCCCATCACCAAAGGCTTGGTTTGTTTCTCAAAGTCAAAAAGAAAACGCCCGCAACACCATGTCGCGGGCGAGAGATCTTTACTCATCAGCACTTAAGCAGTAGCGGGAGCATTACCAGGTGCTGCATCTGGCGCACCACCCGCAGAATTACCGAAAGTAGTTGCAGCTGGTGGTAATGGTGCGCGCGGTGGGCGACCTTCCATAATGTCATTGATCTGATCAGCATCAATGGTTTCCCACTCCATTAAGGCCACAACCATGGCCTCAACCTTATCGCGATTTTGCTCAAGAATCGATTTAGCCAATGCATACTGACTATCAATCAAAGAACGGATCTCTGCGTCAACTTTTTGTTGAGTCAATTCAGAAACAGTCTTGGTACTATTGCGACCAAAGATACTTTCCGATTCGGTATCAACATAAACCATTGTTCCTAAGCTATCACTCATACCGTAGCGAGTCACCATATCGCGCGCCATTTTGGTAGCACGCTCAAAATCATTAGATGCACCAGTGCTCATGGAGTGCAAGAAGACCTCTTCGGCAGCTCGGCCACCAAACAAAATAGCTAACTCCTCCAACATGCGATCTTTGTACAGATTGACACGATCAAACTCAGGCAATTGCCAAGTAACACCCAGCGCCATACCGCGAGGCATGATCGTTACTTTATGCACTGGATCTGCCTTTGGTAAAACCTTGGCAACCACTGCGTGACCAGACTCGTGATAAGCCGTATTGCGGCGCTCCTCTTCGCGCATCACAGCCGATTTGCGCTCTGGACCCATGTAAATCTTGTCTTTAGCGTCTTCAAAATCTTTCATGTCAACCGCGCGCTTATTGCGACGGGCAGCAAACAAAGCAGATTCATTCACTAGATTAGCCAAGTCCGCACCGGAGAAACCTGGAGTGCCACGAGCCAATACCGCCGCATCCACGTCAGGGCTGATTGGAACCTTACGCATGTGCACTTGCAAAATTTGCTCGCGACCACGAATGTCTGGCAAACCAACATGTACTTGACGGTCAAAGCGACCTGGGCGCAATAAAGCCTTATCCAGGACATCTGAACGGTTGGTAGCGGCAACCACAATCACACCGCTATTACTTTCAAAACCATCCATCTCAACGAGCATCTGATTGAGTGTTTGCTCACGCTCATCATTACCGCCGCCCATACCTGCGCCACGATGACGACCGACCGCATCAATCTCGTCAATAAAAATAATACAAGGGGAGTTTTTCTTGGCGTTCTCAAACATATCGCGCACACGCGATGCACCAACACCCACGAACATCTCGACAAAGTCTGAACCAGAAATAGAGAAGAAAGGTACCTTAGCTTCACCAGCAATCGCGCGCGCCAACAAGGTCTTACCAGTACCTGGCGGACCCACTAGTAAAACGCCATGCGGAATGCGTCCGCCAAGCTTCTGAAACTTTTGAGGGTCTTTTAAGAAGTCAACCAGTTCAGAGACTTCTTCTTTTGCCTCATCGCAACCAGCAACATCTGCAAATGTTACGGTGTTGCTGTTCTCATCAATCAGACGTGCTTTAGATTTACCAAAAGAGAATGCGCCGCCTTTGCCGCCACCCTGCATCTGACGCATCATGAAGAACCAGAAACCAATAATTAATAAAGTAGGTCCAAGGTAGTACAGAGCAGAAACCAACATATTAGGCTCATCCTCTGCCTTTCCGGTTACCTGAACTCCATACTTCATCAAGTCCCCTACCATCCAAATATCACCTGGAGAAATGATGGAGTACTTAGCACCATCAGCGGGTGTAACTTGTAATGTGCGGCCTTGCACGTCTACTCGCTTGACTTTGCCGGCTTTGGCATCATCCATGAATTGAGAATACGTGACCTGATTCTGATCCTTCGGCTTATCAAACTGCTTAAAAACCGTAAAGAGCACCAGGCCCACAATGAGCCACACACCAATTTTTTGGAACATATTGCTGTTCAAACCGAGACCTTTGCCGGATTAATCCGGGAGTAAAAGCTTATCTATAGCTAAGTATTTGATTCTACTACTAGGCTTTTTCAAGGCCTAATGGCATATATATTTAATAAACCCTTGTAATTGGGGGGTTATTGAGTGTTTTTAAGGGGTTTCAAGTTCCGTCCCAAGAGAAAAATTTCTGATGAACGCGCTCTGGAGGCCTTAGGCTTTTTAGAGGTGACATTCCTAAAGACCTTCTTAAAAGACTCCACAATTTGGCTATAGCCGCTGCCATTGAAACATTTGATCAACAAAGCACCCTCGGGCTTTAGATGGGCCAATGCAAAATCCAGCGCAATTTCTGCCAAGAAAGCCATACGGGCAGCATCCGCTACGCCTACTCCGGAAAGGTTTGGAGCCATATCAGAAAGGACTAGATCTACCTTCCCATCAGCATCCCGAGGCAACAGAGCCTCAAGAGCCCGCAAACCTTCATCTTCCCGGAAATCACCTTGGATAAAGCTCACATCTGCAATATCTTCCATCGGCAAAATATCGATTGCAATGATGATGCCATCGGGTTTACCGGATTCTATTTTGGGATTGCCTTTACCAAGCTCAGTTAGGCGATTGCGAGCGTACTGACACCAGCTACCTGGAGCGCTCCCCAAGTCAACCACCGTCATGCCCGCCTTGATCAAATGCTCTTGCTCATCGATCTCGCTCAGCTTGTAAACCGCTCTCGCACGATAGCCCTCTTTTTGAGCCATCTTGACGTAAGGATCTTGCAGATGATCCTGCAACCAACTTTTATTGAATTTATTCTTTGCCACAACACTTACCCACTTTCGAGGTCTATTTTCCTTGTTTCTGCGCCTTTAGGCAAAAAGAATCGACCTAAAACAGCCTAAATTGGCGATTGCTGTCTTATTTAAGGCTTTTAATGCTCTATCATCGAGACCATGACTGCACTTACTATTACCCCTGCCCAGCGCAAAGCCCTCAAAGGCGAAGCGCATGATCTAGATCCGGTTGTCATGGTTGGTGGCGACGGCCTCACTCCAGCAGTAATTAAAGAAGCTAAATCTGCCATTGGACACCATGGACTCATCAAGGTTCGCGTTTTTGGCGATGACCGTGAAGCTCGCATTGCCATCTATGAAGAGCTCTGCGACAAGCTAGATGCAGCACCAGTTCAGCATATTGGCAAATTACTGGTGCTCTGGAGACCAAAAGATGTTGTTGATGCCGCCCTCCTTAATTTAGGCAGATCTAGCAAGCAATCTAAGAAGACCTTGCAAGCGCCTCGCACTAAGCGTCAACCAAATCGTGCAGCCCCTAAAGCGGGTGTACGTACTAGCTCATCAGAGCGTTCAGATCGCCGCTCAGCTTCAAATAAATCCCCCTTTGAGAGAGCTGCTGCTGTGAAGGCTACTGCTCCTAAGAAGCGGACATTGCGTGCAGATGCCGCTGAATCCAAAATTGGCTGGTCCTCACCAGGCTATCGCAAAGCAGTGGCCGCTCCTGCCCCAATCAAAAAACGTAAGGTACGTATGAGCAGCACCAAGAAGAAGTCTCTTGGCTCATAAAACGAATGTACTCTAAAACAAAAACGCCGTTGATCGGCGTTTTTTATTTTCTATTCTCGACTGCTTATTGGGATTGAGGTTTAGTGGAACGCCAAATCAAGAAAAGCCCTAAGATGCTTTGTGCAATAAATAAGATGCTCGAGATTTTGTGCAAACGAGTGAAGAGATCAGCCCATGCAGATTCTATGACGGACATTCCAATACCAATCGCTTCATCGCGCAATGAATCCATCCAGGGAATAATGATGTAGGCCTCCGCAAACGCGCAAGCCAACATCACCAGCAATGCCCAGCGAGTCAGGCGAAATGCATTTAGTCCACGACTCACTAGAAGATTAGCCAAAATCATTAAGATCACACTCAGACTCACGCTGCCAATAGCTAGCACCTTGAAAATGTGGCCAGCAACAACACCGGCAACCTGACGATCACCCAAAGTTGAAAATATGACTGGGGTTACTAAAAACCCAACCGCAATCAAAGCCCCAATCCATAAACCGGAGACCAAGGTAAAAACCCGTTGTAGATTGTCAGTTTGCAGTAGTTTGCTCATCCAGAAATTAGATATAACGCACTGCTAAGATTTCAACTTCACGACTACCGGCGGGAGCCTGAACAACCACTACGTCACCCTCTTCTTTACTAATCAATGCGCGTGCAATTGGAGAGCTAATGGAGATTTTGCTACTAGCAATATCAGCCTCATCATCACCAACAATCTGGTAGGTCAATTTAGTACCATCTTCCAGGTCTTCCAAATCCACTGTAGCGCCAAACACAATCCGACCGCTCACATCCAAAGCAGCGGGATCAATAATTTGCGCGGCAGATAACTTACCCTCTAACTCCTGAATACGACCTTCGATAAAGCCTTGCTTTTCTTTAGCAGCATCATATTCAGCATTCTCAGAGAGATCGCCTTGTGCACGAGCTTCTGCAATAGCCAAAATGACGGCTGGACGCTCAACGTGCTTGAGGCGGTGCAGCTCTTCTTTCAGAAGTTCTGCACCGCGCTTAGTAATCGGAATTGTGCTCATGCAACTAACCTAACTTAAATATGCAAATCTTTTTAGAAATTGCGTGTAAAAGTTAATTTTAGATTAATTAAGCGACCGATGTAAGTTTTGTATTGAATAAACTTCCAGCAACTGCTTGTTACCATTTTGCGAAGCCAATAAGCCATCCATTACAGCCCTGGCTGCACTAATCGTGGTGTAGTAAGTCACACCCTGCGCCTGAGCGCTGGTACGAATAGAGCGAGAATCAGCAATGGCAGTACGGGTTTCATCTACGGTAGTAAAGACCAAAGAGATCTCGCCATTCTTGATGAGATCAACAATATGCGGACGACCATCTTTTACCTTGTTGACAACACGCACTGGCAAACCAGCAGCCTCAATGGCCGCGGCAGTACCCTTAGTCGCAACGATAGGGAAGCCCAATTGGTGTAATAACTTGGCCACTTCAACTGCCTTTGGCTTATCGCTATCTTTTACTGTTAATAAAACAGTACCACTCTCAGGTAACTTGATACCAGCGCCCAATTGAGATTTAAAGAGTGCCTCACCAAAGGTTTTCCCAACACCCATGACTTCACCAGTAGAACGCATTTCTGGCCCAAGAATCGGATCAATCCCTGGGAATTTATTGAAGGGGAAAACGGCTTCTTTAACTGAGAAGTAAGCAGGCTTCACTTCAGCCTGAATACCCTGCTGCTTAAGAGTTTGCCCAACCATACAACGTGCAGCGATCTTCGCCAATTGCAAACCAGTGGCTTTAGAAACAAATGGCACTGTACGTGAAGCACGTGGGTTCACCTCAAGTACATAGATAACATCTTTGCCATCAACATTTTGAATAGCAAACTGTACGTTCATCAAGCCAACAACATTAAGGCCTTTGGCCATGGCGGTAGTTTGACGCTTGATCTCTGCAACCGTTTCATCTGAGAGTGAGTATGGCGGCAATGAACATGCTGAATCGCCAGAGTGAACCCCGGCCTGCTCAATATGCTCCATTACCCCACCGATGAACACTTCCTCACCATCGCTAATGCAATCCACATCACACTCAATTGCATCATTTAAAAAACGATCGAGCAGCACTGGTGAGTCATGAGAAACCTTGACAGCTTCACGCATATACCGCTCAAGATCGCGTCCATCATGGACGATTTCCATAGCACGGCCACCTAATACATAGGAAGGACGCACCACCAATGGATAGCCAATTTCATCAGCAAGCTTGAGAGCTTCATCTTCTGCGCGAGCGGTTCGATTTGGCGGCTGACGCAGATTTAATTCATGCAGTAACTTTTGAAAGCGCTCGCGATCTTCTGCTGCATCAATCATGTCTGGTGATGTACCAATAATTGGCACACCATTTGCCTCGAGATCCAAAGCCAACTTCAATGGAGTCTGTCCACCGTATTGCACGATCACGCCTTTTGGCTTTTCTTTAGCAACAATCTCTAAGACATCTTCCAAGGTCAATGGCTCAAAATACAAGCGATCGGAGGTATCGTAATCAGTTGAGACTGTTTCAGGGTTGCAGTTCACCATAATGGTTTCATAACCATCATCGCGCATTGCCAAAGCAGCATGAACGCAGCAATAGTCAAACTCAATACCTTGACCAATACGGTTAGGACCACCGCCAAGGACCATGATCTTGTCACGATTCGTTGGCTCTGATTCGCACTCACCATGCTCAGCTTCATAGGTGGAATACAAATAAGCGGTGTTCGTTGAGAATTCAGCTGCGCAGGTATCCACCCGTTTATAGACTGGTACCACTTTTAAGCGATGGCGTGCAGCACGTACCGAGGAAGCATCTACGCCCAATAGCCTTGCCAGGCGACGATCTGAAAAACCCTTTTGCTTAATAAAGCGCAATTCAGGAGCTGAGAGACTATCGATCTTGCGTTGCTTTAATTCAGTTTCGATGGTGATGAGTTCTTCGATTTGTTCTAGGAACCATGGATCTACTTTGGTTTCGCTATAAATCTCATCCAAGCCCATACCCATACGGAATGCATCCGCAAGATACCAAATACGATCTGGGCCAGGCTCATTGATTTCAGCAATGATGTCATCTAGGTCGGTAGAAACTTCATCCAAACCATCCACGCCAACTTCCAGGCCACGTAAGGCTTTTTGGAAAGATTCTTGGAAAGTACGGCCAATCGCCATTACTTCACCAACGGATTTCATTTGCGTAGTCAAACGTGAATCTGCTTGTGGAAATTTCTCAAAAGCAAAACGCGGAATCTTCGTAACCACATAATCGATTGAAGGCTCAAATGACGCCGGAGTTGCTCCGCCCGTAATGTCGTTCTTTAATTCATCCAGGGTATAACCCACTGCTAATTTAGCTGCGATCTTTGCAATTGGAAAACCAGTAGCCTTGGATGCCAAGGCAGATGAGCGTGAAACCCGAGGGTTCATCTCAATCACGATCATGCGACCATCCACCGGATTAATCGAAAACTGCACGTTCGAACCGCCTGTATCTACACCAATTTCACGCAAGACTGCAATCGAGGCATTGCGCATCAATTGATATTCTTTGTCAGTCAAAGTTTGTGCTGGGGCTACTGTAATCGAGTCGCCGGTGTGCACGCCCATTGGATCTAAGTTTTCAATCGAGCAAACGATAATGCAGTTATCTGCGCGGTCACGCACCACTTCCATCTCGAACTCTTTCCAACCCAACAAAGACTCTTCAATCAACAGTTCGCGGGTCGGAGATAAATCGAGACCACGCTTGCAGATCTCTTCAAATTCTTCGCGGTTATAAGCAATGCCGCCGCCTGATCCACCCATAGTGAATGATGGACGAATCACTACTGGAAAACCGGAGCTACCAGCCTCTTTCTGGATGCGTTGTTGCACCTCGTGCGCCTCGTCCATCGAATGCGCAATGCCTGATTTTGCAGAACCTAGACCAATCTTGGTCATGGCATCTTTAAATTTCTGGCGATCTTCTGCTTTATCGATTGCTTCTGGTGAAGCGCCAATGAGCTCGCAACCATATTTTTTAAGTACACCATGACGATGCAAATCTAGAGCACAGTTCAACGCAGTTTGACCGCCCATCGTTGGCAGTATTGCATCTGGTTTTTCAACGGCAATGATGCGCTCTACTACTTCCCATGTAATTGGCTCGATATAAGTAACATCGGCCATCTCTGGGTCAGTCATGATGGTTGCCGGATTACTATTAACCAAGATGACTTTGTAACCTTCATCACGCAAGGCTTTGCAAGCCTGCGCACCTGAGTAGTCAAATTCACAAGCTTGTCCGATCACAATCGGACCGGCACCGATAATTAAAATACTCTTAATGTCGCTACGCTTAGGCATTATTTGCCCTCCTTCTTAGTAGCATTCATCAGCGCCACAAAACGATCAAATAAATAGGCAATATCATGCGGTCCTGGTGATGCTTCAGGATGCCCTTGAAAACACAAAGCCGGCTTGTCTGTCCAAGCAAGACCTTGCAAAGATCCATCAAATAAGGAAACGTGAGTCACACGTACATTACTCGGCAAGGTGTTGGCGTCCACTGCAAAACCATGATTTTGCGAGGTAATGGCGACGCGCCCAGTATCCAAATCCTTGACAGGGTGATTGGCACCATGATGGCCAAACTTCATCTTCAAGGTTTTAGCGCCAGCGGCCAAGCCCATGATTTGATGTCCCAGGCAAATTCCAAAGGTAGGAACACCCTTTTCAATTATTTCTTTAACGGCAGCAATTGCGTAATCACAAGGACCAGGATCGCCAGGACCATTTGAGAGGAACACGCCATCGGGGTTCATCGCCAACACTTCGGCTGCCGAGGTTTGTGCAGGCACTACTGTTAACTCACAACCACGTTCTGCAAGCATGCGCAAAATATTGCGCTTCACACCAAAGTCATAGGCCACCACTTTTTTAAGCGGCTTGCTTTGATCTACAGTCTTGTAGGCAGGTTTGCCATCCGCGCCATGCAATTCCCATTCGGCTTCGCGCCATGGGTACGCAGTTTTAGTGGTAACCACCTTAGCAAGATCAAGGCCAGCCATTCCAGGAAATGCTTTTGCTAGCTCAAGAGCCTGTTTTCCAAGGGCTTGTACATCATCACCTATCTTACCTGCCACGATGGCGCCTGATTGAGCGCCTTTGTCACGCAGGATGCGGGTGAGCTTGCGCGTATCAATGCCAGCAATACCGAGAACACCAGCATTAGTCAGATAGTTATCTAGACTGCTTTCTGAGCGGAAGTTGGAAACGCGTCTAGAGAGGTCTTTCACCACCAAACCTGCCGCATGAATTTGGTCGGATTCAGCATCTTGCGTATTGACACCGACGTTTCCTATGTGTGGATAGGTCAAGGTCACAATTTGACGCGAATAACTTGGATCGGTAATGATTTCTTGATAGCCGGTCAGTGCGGTATTGAAAACCACTTCACCACTGGTATGACCAGCGGCACCAATACTAAAACCAGGGAAAAGAGTGCCGTCGGCTAAAGCCAAGACAGCTGGGGGAAAAGAAGGAAGCAAGGGTGACAAACCATCTCCAGTCCCTGCTCCATCCGACGCTCAACAACCCCAAAAAGACCAACCCAGGACTGTTTGTGCGGGAGGTGAGTGTCTTTAAGCGCTAGGGTAATTAATAAGTTTCGAATGCCCAAATGATACCATTTTTGCCATTCAAAACCCTCGATCCCTAACGCTAGAGGCCTAGCGGGTGATATGCCTCCTACACTATCAAGCTAAAGGGGGGCTTTTCTTAAGATTTACTTGGATTTTGCTCAATAATCCCCTTAATTTGCGCCAAAACAGCTTGATCTTCCATGGTGCTAATATCGCCCGGGTCACGCCCCTCCGCAACAGCTTGCAGGGCTCGACGCACGATCTTGCCTGAGCGGGTCTTCGGCAAGGCATTGACCACATACACGCGACCAGGGCGCGCAATCGCGCCCAACTGACCATCGACGGTTTTCATGCACTCCGCCTCTAGGGTGCTGAAATTGGATGAATCTTTTGGAATGACAAAGGCAATTGCTGCTTGCCCTTTCAGCTTGTCTTCAATACCAACAACTGCCACCTCCGAAACATTTGGGTGACTGGAAATACTTTCTTCAATCTCGCGAGTGCCTAAGCGATGCCCGGCCACGTTAATCACGTCATCGGTACGGCCCAAGATAAAGAAGTAACCATCTTCATCCTTAATGCCCCAGTCAAAGGTTGAGTAGATTAGCTTACCTGGAATGGTCTCCCAATAAGCACTGATGTAACGTTTGTCATCACCCCAAACAGTTTGCATACAGCCGGGTGGCAACGGGCCTTCGATTGCAATCACACCCTTTTGATTTGGGCCCAACTCAGCAGAGGTCGCATCATCAAGCAACTTCATGTTGTAGCCAAACGATGGCACGCCTGGAGAGCCAAATTTATGCGGCATGACCTCCACACCGCGTTGAATAGCGAGCATTGGCCAACCAGTTTCTGTTTGCCAGTAATTATCGACAATGGGTTTATTGATTGCACCATGAATCCATGTTGCCGTTGGCTCATCCAAAGGCTCACCAGCCAAGAACAAGGCACGCAGACTGGACAAATCATATTTGGTTAAGAAAGCGGGATCTTGCTTCTTCAATACGCGTACAGCTGTTGGCGCAGAGAACATCACTGACACTTTGTATTTCTCAACAAGTTCCCACCAAATACCCGCATCCGGACGTAACGGCGTGCCTTCATACATGATGGTTGCCATACCGTTAAGCAAAGGGCCATAGATGATGTAGCTATGACCTACTACCCAGCCGATATCGGAGGTAGTAAACATTGTTTCGCCAGGATTGCCGCAAAAGATATGTTTCATGGAAGCAGCCAACGCTACCGCATACCCCCCAGTGTCACGCTGCACTCCTTTGGGTTTGCCTGTTGTACCAGAGGTATACAAGATGTACGAGGTATGCGTAGCATCAACCCACTCTATCGGCACAAGTTCATTGAGATGCTTTTGACGTTCAGTCGCGTAATCTAAATCACGTCCAGCAACAGTGGCGAACTCAGTTAAACCGCGATTCACAATCAAGACTTTTTCTGGCTTATAAGTTGCTAGAGAAATTGCCTCATCGAGCAAAGGCTTATAAGGAACTGCTTTGCCCCCACGTGCGCCTGCTTCAGCAGTCACAATCAATTTTGGTTTAGCATCATCGATCCGAGAAGCTAGGCTGTGTGAAGCAAACCCGCCAAATACCACTGAATGAATTGCACCAATCCGAGCGCAAGCCAAAATGGCAAAGCTGGCCTCAGCAATCATGGGCATATAAATCAGAACACGATCACCCTTGCCGATACCGTTGGCCTTATAAATCGCAGCCATCCGATTCACTTCTTCATAGAGCTCTTTAAATGTGTAAGTTTTTTCTTGATTGGTTTCAGTTGAAACAGCAACTAGAGCAATCTGATCAGGACGATCTTGGAGATGACGATCGACTGCGTTGTAACAAAGATTGGTTAAGCCTCCTTCAAACCATTTTGCAAATGGTGGCTTGTCGTAGCTCAGAACATGATCAAAAGGTTTTTCCCAATGAATCAGTTTGGCTTGCTCACCCCAAAAGCCGTCAGGGTCTTTAATGGAGCGCTCGTGTTCTGCTTTGTATGACATAGTCAACCTAATGAGAAAAAAATTTATTGAGTTTTGCTAGCCTCCTTCTTGGTGGATGGCTTTGCATTACCATTTTTCGCAGATTTTGCAACTACTGTCGATTCGGATTTATGCTGAGTGGAGGCAGTTTTTACCGAAGAATTACCCTTAGAGACCACTTTAGAGGCATCTTTATACGACTTTGGAGGGGTGCACTTCAAATCCTTAGCCGCTTTAGAGCCTTTTGCTCCCTTGGTTGGCTTGCTGCACTTCGGTGTTGGAGGGGGCGGTGGAGGTGGCTTCTCCAGACTCAAGCTGGCATTGTCAGCCAGATTTGCTGAAATATCGCCTAAGCGCCGACTATTTCTAGGAATGATCACGGTAGAGCCTGCTTTAATGCGCATGCCTTTCGGAATGCCATTTACATCACGCAAGACATCAGGATCAACCCCTAAGGTTTTGGCTGTTTGATCAGCGCTCTCGGTCTTACCCACCTGCACTGCTGTCCAAGACGATAAAGGCCTGGAATAATTCTTCAGATTTTCCTGAAAGATTTCGGCATGACCAAAAGGCAACAAAATTTGTTGACCAGCTGCACTCAAGATCACCGGCTTATTAAAAGACGGATTGAGCACATGAAACTCTTCAGCAGGAATTTCCGCCAACTTAATCACAAGTGCCACATCAATATCACTGCCAACATCTACCGCCACAAAATAAGGGTGATTCTCCAAATCGGGCAGGGTGACACCATAAGCCCCTGGATCAAGCACGATCTGTCGATATGCCATCAGCTTGGGTACGTAATTACGGGTTTCCTTAGGCAACTGCAAGCTTTCATAGTCAGTTGGAAGCCCCGCGGCCAAGTTTTTTTTCTGTGCCTTAGCAATATTTCCGGCACCCCAGTTATATGCCGCTAAAGCAAGCTCCCAGGTTCCAAATTGATCGTGCAAGCGCTGCAAGTAATCAAGCGCCGCATCAGTTGACTGCAGTACATCACGCCGCTCATCCCGAAAGATATTTTGAGTCAGCTGAAAATCTTTACCGGTTGCCGGCATAAATTGCCAGATACCCATAGCTTTAGCGCCCGATTTTGCCTGTGGATTAAAGGCGCTCTCCACAAAAGGAAGTAGCGCAATTTCCGTTGGCATGCCGCGGGCATTGACCTCTTGCACAATGTAAAACAAATAGCGCGATGAACGAGCCATCGAACGATTAACGTACTCTGGTTTCGCAGTAAGCAAACGCAGTTGCTCGCCCTCCCAAGGGCTATTAGAGGGCTCCATCTCAAAGCCATCCCGAATGCGAATCCATAAATTACTGGATGGTGCGTAGATAGTGCTAACCGATTGCTTCTTCAGGTTGACGCGCGCCGCTTTAGAAGCACGCGGATTGGTTTTAGTCGGCGTATCTGAGGACCAATCACCCGTACTGGCACAACCAGACAGAAAGGCGGCAATCAGGATTGCCGCATAGACCAAACGCATCAGAAGCGATCTTTCCAAGCCCGAATCACCGCCAACACATGGGCAGGAGTAGGCAAGTCTTTCTCGCCGGAAATATTTTTTGCTACTGCAATGACTTCTGCTTGATCGCAGCGCATAAAGGGGTTGACTTGCAATTCCTGCCCAATGGTTGTCGGTAAGGTTGGTAGGTGTTGTTGACGCAATGCGGCGGCAGTCTCCGCCCAAGTAATAAGATTGATATTGTTTGGCTCTACCGCTAAGGCAAAACGGATGTTTGATAAGGTGTACTCATGTGTGCAATAGACCAGGGTATTTTTTGGCAAAGCCGCAAACTTGGCAAGCGACTGCGTCATTTGCGTTGGCGTGCCCTCAAACAATCGACCACACCCAGAAGCGAATAAGGTGTCACCACAAAACAGCATGGGCTCAACTACGTTAGCCTGCATATTGGCAAAGTATGCAATGTGACTCAGGGTGTGCCCAGGAACTTCATTAACGGAAAAAGTAATACGAGGTGCTGCAATCTCAATCTTGTCACCCTCCATCAAAGCATGGGTTCTTCCAGGAATGTCAATGGTTGCTGGTCCGTATACTGGAACCTTGGGGTCAAGCGCGGCTAGAAGCTGCAAAATCCCGCCTGTATGATCGGCATGGTGATGGGTAATCAAAATTCCTTTTAATGTCAGCTTCTGATCGCTCAGATACTGCAAAACTGGGGTGGCATCGCCTGGATCGACCACGAGTGCAGAATGGCCATCATGGATGCACCAAATGTAGTTGTCATCAAAGGCCGGAATGGGCCAAACTTGCAATAAAGTATTCTTCACCATAGACCGATGATACCAATCCCTTCAACCCCTTCCCAGTTGCCCGCACCACCATGGAGCTCATGGGAAAAATGGCTGCAATCCCCCCCTGGAAAGTATGTACTGGCCTGGGAGCAACGCTGTTTTGACCAAATCGTCGCTGATGTCTTTGGTTTTTATGCCGTCCAAATCGGTTTACCCCAAATCAACGCCCTATCCGAGAATCGGATGCCCCTGCATGCCCTACTCATTCATGAGCATGATCATCAAGAGTTGGCCAAACGTTTTCACTGGCATTTAATTGAAGGAAACCCTACTGAACTTCCATTTGCCAGTGAAAGTATTGATTTATTGGTTTTACCGCACGTCTTAGAATTTGCCGCAGACCCCCATCAAATTCTGCGCGAGGCTGACCGGGTATTGCGCCCCGAGGGCCGTTTGATTATTTCCGGATTTAATCCCGCCAGCCTTTGGGGTGGGCGCCAATACCTCAGTCGCTTAATTGGCTCACCCTATCTCCCCAGGGATGGGCAATTTATCAATTTACTCCGCATCAAAGACTGGTTGCAGTTATTGAATTTTTCCTTAGATCGTGGTCATTTTGGCTGTTACAAACTACCCTTAAAAGGGGAGGCCAGCATGGCGCGCATGGATTTTTTAGAAAAAATGGGTAACCGCTGGTGGCCTATTTTTGGTGCAGTGTTTTTGGTTTCGGCGATTAAGCGCCACCAAGGGGTGCGCCTCATTGGGCAGATCCAACCTAAGCGTTTGTCGGTCATGCCGCAACTGAGTCCTGCCACCGAACGCAATCAACTCAAGTCACCACCAGACAAAGTACAGTAAGCACCATAAATCGCACACCACATGACTGATACCAAAACCCTCCCCCACATCATTATTTATACCGACGGTGCTTGCAAGGGCAATCCTGGGCCCGGAGGCTGGGGTGCGGTCTTGCGCTCTGGCGGACATGAAAAGCATATTCATGGCGGGGCCGAACTAACTACTAATAACCGTATGGAAATTAGTGCCGTGATTCATGCACTGCGGGCCCTTAAACAACGCAGCTCCGTAGAACTATGGACCGACTCACAGTATGTGCAAAAGGGCGTGACCGAATGGCTTGAGGGCTGGAAAAAACGGGGCTGGAAAACGGCCAGCAAAGACCCCGTTAAAAATGCGGATTTATGGCAAGAGTTAGATTCCCTGCTTCCAGATCACACCATCTCCTGGCATTGGGTACGAGGTCACAATGGCCACCCAGGCAACGAATTAGCCGACCAACTGGCCAATAAAGGTGTTGAAGAATTTCTTCCATAGGCAAGAGCCCTGCTGTGAGAAAATTCATCCAATCGATGAAGCAATACTCTACCCTCCACTAGGCAAATCAATCATGCGTCAAGTTATTCTGGATACCGAGACCACGGGTCTGAATCCCGCCACTGGCGATCGTATTATTGAAATCGGCTGCGTAGAAATGATCGGAAGACGCCTAACAGATCGCACCTTTCATCACTACATCAATCCAGAGCGCGATATTGATGCAGGCGCCTATGCGGTTCACGGTCTGTCACGAGAATTTCTTTCTGATAAGCCGGTCTTTGCCAATATTGTTGAACAGCTGATTGAATTTGTGGATGGGGCAGAAATCGTCATTCATAACGCAGCGTTCGACTTGGGTTTTTTAGACAATGAGTTCGCCCTACTCAAGCGCCCTGCATTTAGGGGGCTAGCCGCCAAGATTACCGACACCCTGCTCGATGCCCGGCAGATGTTCCCAGGCAAGCGCAATTCCTTGGATGCACTTTGTGAGCGCTTTGCTATTAGCAATCAGCACCGCACTTTGCACGGCGCTTTATTAGATGCCCAGCTACTTGCTGAAGTTTATGTAGCGATGACGCGTGGCCAAGAAGACCTATCGATTGATCTGATTGACTACACGGTAGGCACTGATGCCTCTGGTCATACCAAACCACTGCCGACCAATCTCAAGCTCATGAGCGCAAGCGCAGAAGATTGCCGGCTACATGAAAAGATTCTCGCTGAAATTGCTAAGGCAAGCAAAAAGGACCCCGTATGGAGTTCTTCAAGTCTAGCTAGTTAAAGCAAATCTTAAATCGCTGCTGCGATTGCCTTACCTAGATCATCGGTTTTTCCTTTTCCACCCAAATCTGGCGTTAAAGGTGAATTCGCTGGACCTTCAGCCAATACAGACTCAATTGCCTTGAAAATTGTCTTACCCGCCTCCGGGTAACCCAAGTGATCCAACATCATCGACGCACTCCAAATCTGCCCGATCGGATTAGCAATCATCTGACCATAGATATCAGGTGCTGAACCGTGCACTGGCTCGAACAAAGAGGGGAACTTACCCTCTGGGTTAATGCTGCCTGATGGCGCTACTGCAATCGTCCCCGTACAGGCAGGACCCAAATCCGAGAGAATGTCGCCAAATAAATTACTGGCAACGACTACATCAAAGCGATCGGGATTCATGACAAAGTGAGCCGCCAATATATCGATGTGATACTTGTCAGTGCGCACATCAGCGTACCGCTTAGCCATTTCTTCAACGCGCTCATCCCAATATGGCATGGTGATTGCAATGCCATTGGATTTAGTGGCGGAAGTGAGGTGCTTTTTAGGGCGACTTTGCGCCAAATCATATGCATACTGCAAAATACGATCGACGCCATGTCGTGTAAATACAGATTCTTGCACCACGAATTCACGATCTGTGTCGGGGAACATTTTTCCACCAAGAGAAGAATACTCACCTTCAGTGTTTTCGCGTACGACAAAGAAATCGATATCGCCCGGCTTACGATTCGCTAGTGGGCATGGCACACCAGGCAATAAACGCACCGGACGCAAATTAACGTATTGGTCAAAGCAACGACGGAACTGAATGAGGCTACCCCATAAAGAAATATGATCCGGTAGAACGCTAGGCATCCCTACCGCACCAAAGAAGATGGCGTCGTACTGCATCAGCGTCTCAAACCAATCATCGGGCATCATCTTGCCATGCTTGAGGTAATAGTCACAGCTTGCAAAATCAAAATGATCAAACTGCATACCGATATTAAATTGACTATTTACAGCCTCTAAAGCACGCAGACCTTCTGGTATCACCTCTTTACCAATACCATCACCTGGAATAACAGCAATTTTTGGGTTCTTGACGATTTTTTGTATGTTCATATTGGGTTTATTTTTTAAGAATTAGCTAATAGCCCGACGGATTTCATCCCTGGTAGATTTAGTGTCTTTAATACTTTCGCTATCGTGCTCGGTAGTGTTCTCAATTGTTTCGGGCTCAGTCTCTTGCATGCGAATATTGTCCTTGGGACATATAGGCGCACCGTAAGTTGCCCAACGTTTTAATAAAGTCACTTCATAGCCACATTGGCCGCACTTGGCTTTATTGCGACTGGCATTACTTGGGCGGGGTGGCGGGAACACAATCGCTTGATGCGGATAAGGGCCCAATTCTTGACTAATCATCATTAACTTCACAGTCAATTCTTCAGTAGCATGCGCCATCCGTGCAGGGCCTTCCAGGCCCACAGTTTGTGCAATTCCTTTAAAGTCAGCACCATGGCCACTAAAGCAATCATCTACAGCGTGACATAACTCATGCACCAAAGTGTCTAACAATTGCACGGGCTCATCTAATTTTGGGGAAATAAAAATCTCATTGACCCCACCACCTGAGCGCTCACGAGGCCAGCATTGACCCAGGGTAGTTCTGGGGCTACTCGATGCCGGGAATCCACAAGAAACGCGCACTGGTGGGATGGCATATCCCGCTTTGGAAAAGATGGGCTCTAAATGCCGGACAGCATCTTCTAGCCAGGCCTCTCTTAATGAATGTTGCTTCATAAATTCCTATTAACGCTGACCGATTTTGACATCACCAAATATGGCTTGGGCTTCGCGTGGCAAGCAACGCCAGTAACGCTCATTGGAGTTCACTACACCCCCTAGAGCAGTAGCAGCTTGCCAGCCCCAACGTGGGTTGTACAAGAATGCGCGCGCTAAGGCGATTAAATCAGCATCACCTTTTTGCAAAATATCTTCCGCTTGTTGTGGATCTGTGATTAATCCCACAGTCATGGTTGGCAAGCCAGATTTTTCTTTAACAATTTTGGCAAAAGGTACTTGGTAATTTGGACCAACTGCAATTTTTTGCTTTGGAGAAATACCTGCCGAAGAGATGTGCACAAAATCACAGCCAACTGCTTTCAGTTGCACAGCAAAATCAGCCGTCTCTTCAGGAGTCCAGCCACCTTCAATCCAATCGCTTGCTGAGATGCGAACGCCTAGAACACCTTGATATGCCGCTCTTACAGCCTTGAATAATTCCAACGGAAAACGAATGCGGTTCTCAAATGAACCACCATATTCATCGGTGCGTTGGTTGGCAATGGGTGACAAGAATTGATGCAAGAGATAACCATGGGCACCATGTAATTCGATACCATCCACACCAATGCGATCTGCGCGCACAGCCGATTCTACGAATGCCAAAATCAAGCCTTGGAGTTCTTCTTTGGATAACTCGTGAGGAAGGCGCTCGCCATCTAACTGAGCGATAGCAGATGGGGCAACAGTTTCCCAGCCGCCCTTCTCTACTGGCAATAACTGTCCACCATTCCAAGGGGTAGCACTCGAGGCTTTGCGTCCGGCATGGGCCAACTGAATAAACACTGGAGTGACTGGTGCAAGCTGGCGAGCACGCATTAACTTATCTTTTAAAGCCGCTTCAGTGCGGTCATCCCACAAACCCAAACATGCTGGAGTAATACGACCTTCTGGCACCACGCCGGTAGCTTCAATAATGAACAGCGCAGCACCGCTATTGAGCAAGTTGGCCCAATGCATTAGATGCCAGTCTTGGGCCTCTCCATTGACAGCTGAGTATTGGCACATTGGGGCAACCACAATGCGGTTGGCCAAAGTTAAAGGTCCTCTTGGTGAACCTAGGGTGTATTCGGAGAAAAGCAAACTCATTTAGATACCTTTATAACTTGAAATGGGGGGTGAATGTCGTAAAACAAGAGCATAAACGAGACAGCTAATACGTGCAGAATTGGCTCTAGAGGCCTTTAAACAAGGGTCTTCTGAAAGATGGCAATTGATTCTACGTGTGAGGTATGGGGGAACATATTGACAATCCCCGCACCCTTCAGAGTGTAAGCGGCTTGGTGACACAAAATCTCGGCATCGCGAGCCAGTGTTTTGGGATTGCATGAGACATACACAATGCGCTCTGGCATTAACTCATTTAAATGCGCATTTGCTGGCTGAGCAGAAATTTGATGCAGTAAGGCTAAAGACTTACATATCTCCATCGCGCCCTCGCGAGGTGGATCCATCAACCAGCGCTCTGCTTTGCCCCAAGATGCAATCGTCTCTGTTGTTACTTCAAATAAATCACTTTGCATGAAGCTCACTTTGTCTACGAGGCCATTGTGCTCGGCATTGTTTTTGGCGCGCACAGTTAAGCTTGCTAGACCTTCAATACCCAAGACGCTGCGAGCCCGTCTTGCTAAAGGTAAGGTGAAATTACCAATACCGCAAAAGAGATCTAAGACACGGTGCTCTGGCTTGATCTCTAACAAGCGAATGGCTTTACTGACGAGCGCACGATTCATCATGTGATTGACTTGCGTGAAATCCGCTGGCTTAAACGGCATCTCGATTGCAAACTCAGGTAGGCGATAACAAAGCTTACCGGTCAATGGATAGAATGGAGCAACTGTTTCAATGCCCTTGGGTTGAAGCCAAATCCATACATGATGTTCATCGGCAAAGTCTTTTAGCAATTGCTCATCGGCTGGCGTTAAGGGCTGTAGATTACGAAACACTAAAGCAGTTACTGGCCGAGCTTTCATTGGATCATCAGAATGGGGGTCCTCAGGCTCGCCAACGGCGATTTCAATTTGCGGCATGCGATCGACAATGGATAAACCCATTACGAGCGTGCGCATCTTTGGCAATAAATCAGAGACATGTTTGGGAAGGATTTCACAGGCGAGCATGTCAGCAACATAGCCGCTCTTTCCCTCATGAAAGCCAATCAATACCGTACCTTTTTTAATCGAGCGGTTGACTGCACTTAAGCGGGCACGATGGCGATACTCCCAAGCAGGACCGCCCATCGGCCGGAGAATTTCTTCAGGCTTTACTTTGGCAAGATGGCTCAGATCATCTTCTAAGACGCGTTGCTTCATCGCAATTTGCGCGCGCATATCTAAATGCTGCATAGTGCAACCGCCACACACCCCAAAGGCAGCACACTTGGGCTGCGCACGAAAGACTGCTGGTTTGATAATTTGCCTGACCTTGGCTTTGCTAAAACGCGCTTTATCACGCGTGATGGTGTAACTCACCAACTCAGTCGGTAACGCACCTTGTATAAAAATGACTTTGCCGCTATGGCCTTGCACCGCCTCTTCCTCATTTGGCACCAGGCGTGCAATTCCTTGGGCATCTAAATCGAGGGCTTCAACGCGGATTGGCTCAAGCACTTCAATATTGACTGGCTTTTCTTCTCTACGCATCAGGAGTAAAGCCCAAAAGGTATTCTTGCCATTGTGAGCCATGAGGCTCTTTGGATTCTTGTTCTAGGTAGGCTTTGACAAAGGCAATTTCATCCTGGTATTCCTTTAAAGAGAAACCACCGCGTAATAACTGAAAGCGGCAATACATCAAATAAGTATTAACCACATCAGTTTCGCAATAACGGCGAATATCATCAATCTTGCCATCCTGAAAAGCCGGCCAAACTTGACTACCATCCATTCCCATCTTTCCCGGAAAACCACAGAGCTTAGCCAAACTATCCAAAGGGGCATTGGCTCTGCCGTTAAATTTGGCTAAGAGATCCATCAAATCCAGATGGCGCATGTGATAACGACTGATGTAGTTATTCCACTTAAATTCACGGCTATCGTTTTCGTGACTCTCACCCATTTCCCAATAGCGCGGTGCTTGTATATGGTTTACAAGTGCGCGGTAATGCAGCACCGGTAAATCAAAGCCACTACCGTTCCAGGAAACCAGTTGGGGGGTGTACCTTTCAATCAGATCGAAGAAGGCTTGGATGAGCACCTTTTCATCATCTTCGGGCGTACCGAGCGTGCCGACTTTAATTTGTGGAGCACCTTCTTTGGTCGTGCGACGAATCACACAAGAAATCGCCACAATACGTTGCAAGTAGAGAGGAAGAAATTCACTACCAGTCTTAGCGACTCGAGCGGCCATTGCTTTTTCAGCAACTTCCGCATCTGACACGGATGCTGGAAAATCCTCCAGACGACGCAATCCCGCTACATCAGGAATAGTCTCAATATCAAATACAAGCGCTGTTGCTAATGCCAATTCAACATCCGCTACTTATTGTTGTAGGTATGGTTGAGGATTAACCGGCTTGCCATTCACACGCAACTCAAAATGCAATTTGACTGCATTCGCATCGGTATCACCCATCTCGGCAATCTTTTGACCCTTAGTCACAGTATCACCCTCTTTCACCAAGAGTTTGCTGTTGTGGGCATAGGCTGTTAAATAGGTGTTGTCATGCTTAACAATGACCAAGTTACCGTAACCGCGCAAACTATTACCGGCATAAACGACTTTACCGCCTGAAGCTGCCAGCACTGGATCACCTAACTTACCGGCTATATCGATACCTTTATTGGTCTCAGAATAGGCTCCAGTAACAGAGCCCTTAGCGGGTTGAGACAAGCGAATGCCGGGCTCTGCCACAACGGCCTCTGACGCCACGTCTGCCTTAGCGTCGGACTTACTAATTTCTTTGGCCTTCGGTGTAGGCGCATCAGGAGCACTGATTACCGCTGGCTTAGCAATCGGTTTGGCCACCGGTTTAGATCCTGCTGGCGGCTTGATCAAAATCAGATCGCCTATTTCAATTTGATTGGGGTTTGCTAGGTTATTCCAAGCAATGACATCCTTTGGTGATTGCCCATGATCGATTGCAATACGCGCCAAGGTATCACCCTTCTTCACGCGGTAATAACCAGCAGGTGCTGGTTCATCAGAACTACCAGCAGTGCGATCAGTCACATTGGCTGGTTTAGTGCGAGGTGCTGAGCACCCACTCGCCAAAACTAGTAGGCTCGCTACAAATAAGAGGCTAAGTACTCTAGGCATCAATTTAGGCATGGAATAGACGTTTAATCTCATACTACCCCTGATTGTAAGGGGACAAAAAAGACCTCGTCCAGCACAGTTCTTTGGTAGCGCTGGGAACTCATCCGCTCCACCATTACCAATTGCTGCTCTTTTTCGTTTTTAACCACCGGCGCTACCAAACGCCCCCCTATCGCCAACTGATCTAATAAGGCATCTGGGATGCCTAAACCAGCAGCAGCCAGAATAATTCCGTCAAATGGGGCTGCCTGAGGTAGGCCCAAAATGCCATCACCATAAATCAGGCGCAAGTTATTAATCCGAAAAGGTCGCAATTTAGCCCTGGCCATATCATGTAGTGGGCGAATGCGCTCGATGGAATAGACTTCTTCTGCCAAAAGACTCAAGACAGCAGCCTGGTAACCACAGCCAGTGCCAATTTCCAGGACTTTGCCTAATGAATGTCTGGGCTTATGCAAAATCTCAATCATGCGGGCGACCACTGAAGGCTTGGAGATAGTCTGTTGGTGCCCAATTGGCAATGCAGAATCTTCGTAAGCTTGGGGATGCAAACCGGCATCCATAAATGCATGGCGTGGCACGGTGGCAATGGCTTCCAATGTTTTGTGATGCTTTACCCCTGCGGCAAGCACCTTTGCAGCAAGTGCTTGGCGGTGCCCAGAAAATCGTTCAGCCGCTGGTTTCAACCGCGATCCCAACCATTGGCACGCATAGCTGCTAGGCGGGCATGGTGCGTTAGATCTAACTGCATTGGCGTAATGGAGATGCAACCATCATCGATTGCATGAAAATCCGTTCCCTCAGAACTGTCTTTAGCGTCACCTGCTGGACCAATCCAATAGATGTCTTCACCCCGTGGACTTTTTTGAATTACCACCGGCTGAGAGTGATGACGCGTACCTAAGCGGGTGACACGCCAACGATATAAATCAGCATAAGGACGGTTAGGAATGTTAACGTTGAGCAAAGGAGCGGTGCCATCGGTATGTGGCAAATGGGAAACTAATGCTTGAGCAACGATATCGTGAGCTGCCTTAGCGACGTCATCAATGCGATCCCAGCCGCGATCAATTTGTGAAAATGCAATACCTGGTACGCCAAACATGACACCTTCAATCGCAGCGGCGACAGTGCCTGAGTACAGAACGTCTTCGCCCATATTCTCACCCTGATTAATTCCAGAGACGACTAAGTCTGGCTTTTCATCTAAGAAACCTGTCATGGCAATATGCACACAATCAGTTGGTGTGCCATTCACAAACATAAAGCCATCACGCTCACCACCAGCAACGCGATGAATCGAGAGCGGGCGTGACAAGGTTAAAGAATTTGAGGCACCACTATGGTTTTGCTCAGGCGCAATCACAGTAACTCGACCCAAAGGCTGTAAGGCTTTATAGAGAGCCAAGATTCCTGGGGCTAGATAGCCATCGTCATTTGATAAAAGTATGTGCATGACCTGATTATCCTATGTTCATAGGGCAAAGTATCAAAAGTAGGCTAAGCATCAATTAAGCGCCCTGCCATGGCTTTGACAACCGCCTGGGTTCTGGTCGATACGTTTAATTTGGTACGGGCATTATCAAAATGGAAGTCAACTGTGCGCTTACTTAAACCCAAGATCGAGGCGATTTCATCAGAGGTTTTGCCACGCGCCGACCATGTCAGTACTTCTGTTTCTCGCGGATTGAGCTGCACCTCTTTAGGCCAGACGTCCATTCTGGCGACCCGCGATAAGCGGGCTTCAATAATCGTAGCCAATACATCAAAGTCAATTGGCTTAGTAACGTAATCGTCAGCGCCTAATTTACGGCCTTTTAGCTCACTATCGCGATCACTCAATGCCGTTAAAAAGATAAAGGGAACGTGCATTAATCGAGGGGATACTGCCGTGAGTCTCTCCAAAACCTCTAAACCCGACATGACGGGCATACCGATATCGCACAGCACTAGATCCGGGGAATTATTCAGTATGGCTTTTAAGCCATCTTGACCATTAAAAGCAAGCGCCACTTCATAGCCCCGCTCAGAAAGATCTTCCTCCAATAACTTGGCAGTCTCTTCCTCATCTTCAATACAGAGGATTTTGATGGTCTTTTTATCTGCTTCCATGTTTTCCAAACACTTATGGTGTATTAAGATGTCCTGTGAGTAAAAACAGCCTCTTAATCCCTACTTCAGTGATGCCCTAGTGAATTCTAACTTGTTAGTCCAGAGATCCCTCAGAACGCAAATTATTCTGTTTTCTCTGCTTATTTTCTTTTTAACGCTGGGGCTAGGGCTCTTTAGTTTTAGCAAACTCAATGAGGTGAATGAAGCTTCGGCTGATATCCGCGGACACTGGCTCCAAAGCACACTCTTCCTGGGTGACTTAAATAACGATACTTCCGACTACCGGGCGGCTGAGGCAAACCTGATTCTTTCTGAAAATCCTAGCGTGGAAAAAAGTGCTCGCGAAGAAATTATTACCCTCAAGGAAATTATTTCTTTGACAGAAAAGAAGTATCAAACTATGAAACATGGTCCAGCAGAATTAAAGACCTTTCAGGAGTTTGAACAAGACTGGGAGAGGTATAAAAAGACTTCAGATGAAGTGTTAAGTCTGTATAAAAACGGTAAAGCAGATCAAGCGCGCAAACTCTATATGGGTCAATCTCGGATTGATTTTGCAACAGCGAGCACTTCATTGAGCACCCTCACCTCCCAGACCGTTAAAGGTGCTAGTAGCGCCAGTGATTACGCGGCCAATATTTACTCTCAGGCTCAAAAGCTGATATTGCTGGCATTTTTAGTTACGATTTTTTGTATCGCTTATTTACTGTATTACATCCGCACTAAGATTGCCCTACCCTTGCTGGCTCTAGCTGACAAGATGCGCACCTTAGCGGCCAATCAAACCGATATTGAAATTAAGGGCACTGATCGCCCAGATGAAATCGGTGAGATGAGTCGTGCGGTAGTGATCTTCCAAAAAAATGCGATTGCCCTCTCTCAGAGCCAACTCAAACTGATTGAACAAGCTTCATCACTCGAAGAGAAGCTACATCTTGAGCAGCGGATGACGGAGTTGCAGCGTAACTTTATTTCCATGGTCTCCCATGAGTTTCGCACTCCGCTCACGATTATTGACGGTCAGGCGCAGCGCCTGATTAAGTTACGTGAACCCATTAGTTCACATGACATTGTCGAGCGTGCCCATAAGATTCGCAACTCCGTCAAGCGGGTAACCAAGGTGATGGAAAACATCATCACCTCGAGCAGTCTTTACGATGGCACATCACAACTTCCCTTTGCCCCAAGGAAACTCGATCCGTGTAAGCTGATTGCCGACGTGTGTCGCATCAACGAAGAAAACAATCCTCAATGCCAGATTCGCTTTGATTATGACGAGCAGCCGATGTTGGTATTTGGCGACCAAGATCTTTTATTTTTGATCTTTAGCAATCTCATTTCGAATGCGATTAAGTACTCCAATGCCGATAAAGAGATCCGTGTTACCGCTTATGCTGCAGGGGATTTTGCTGTGATCACCATTGAGGATAAGGGAATTGGTATTCCAGAAAAAGATATGGCACAACTCTTTGAGCGTTATCACCGCGGCAGTAACGTGACTGGCATTGGCGGTACTGGCATAGGATTACATCTAGTAAAAATGGCAATCTCTTTGCACGAAGGTGATATTCAGGTGCAAAGCAAAGAGGGTGCTGGATCTCGCTTTATTGTTCGCTTGCCCTTAGCCAACTAAAAACCATCAAGCAATCCATTAGAAGTCTGCGTGTACGCGAATACCGAAGATATTAACTGGGCCACGGGCCGCGTTGTATGCAGGATTAACCACGTGCTGGTAGTCAAATCCAAAAGCGAGGTGCTTAGCTACGCCCAGGTTGTAATACACCTCAGAGATACGCTCCAAACCATAAGTTAAAGCACCATCACCCACCAGCACTCCAAGACCACCCATTGCAAAATACTGCTGGGCCTCCTTAGAGATTCCGTTCACGATGCCCTGAACGCCAATACTATCCATTGGTCTATTCCAAAGATCGCCCTTAAATGAGAGACCCGCGGTGACTGACTGATTGATATCAGTAAACTCATAGGCCTCTTGAGCGCCATTATTTTGGCTGGCGCGTGCAAATAATCCAACGCTGGGGTTGATCTCTTGTTCAAAGTTCAACGCAATCCCAGGACGCCAAGCCATGCGTCTCACTAATGAAGTATCAGGGGTCGTGCCGGTTTGCTGCGCCAAGGCAACCGCATTGCTATACGAACCCATATTGCCGCGGTTTACAAATCCCAAAACCTTGAATTTGCCTTTATGGCCATCAATTTCATGACGCTCTTCAAGCTCAGTGACCAACTCGTATTGCTTAAACCCAATATCAATATTTTCGCTATTTGGAACAATCGATAGATCAAAGTAGCCAGCTCGCAAAGTCCACCAATCTTGATTCCACTCAATCGCACCGCCGTAGGTATAACCCCAAGAATCCGCCGCATAGTCAAATGCGCCCGCATCCACACCAGCCCAGTTCAAGAAGTCTCCTTTTGGGTCATGGGCATAGGTATTGGTATCAAAGATGTCAACCACCGAGAACTTACCAGCAGTAATAATCACATTATTGGATGTGATGGTTTTGGCCAATTGATTCGCTTGATCTTCGAGCTCAATTAAATCGCCACCCAAATTAAAAGTTTGACGGATGAATGCCCGTGGCGTGCGATAGTATGGGTTGTTATTGCCGACCTTATATGCTTCCGCACTGGAGAAGCCTGCCAGACCCAAGGTATTGCTTAAGCCAAAGCCTTGGTCAATTTCCGGATTGAAGTAGGCCTCACCGCCATCCCATAACTTCACCCCTAAATAGAGTGTCGCATCAAAGGTTTCGGCGCTATTGCTGTGAGGCGTCAAACTATTCGTGCCACTATAAGGCGCATTAAAGGTAGGGTGATATTGATCTACCCAAGTTGCCTGCCCGTGAATATTCCAACGCTGATCTGCTGGAGGTGTTTCGCCTTCTACTGCTACCTTGGCGCCTTCCATATCATCCACACTGGAGCCTATCGCGAACTGGACTTGCGCATAGCCAGTAGCTGGCAAGATTGCAGCACAAAGGGCAAAGCACAATAGCGAGAGGGGTAATTTATATAAAGTCACCGGCTTACTTAGCCTCTATAGCCACAGCGACCTTCACCTGAGGATCACCTTCATCCACCTGAATACATTCAATCTTGACTGGCGTCCATGGTTTAAAGAAGGTATTGGTATTTGGAATGGCTTCAGCATGCAGTGCAATGATGCGAGTCAAATGATGATCGACTTCTTTCTCATGCATTAAAGCCGTTTGAGAAGTTGAATCGAGCCAGCGCATTTCTGCAAAATCAGGTGCATTTTTGAAGTAGCGATTACTGGCCACCATGCAAGCCACAATTTCTGAGCGCTCGCCCTGAATGATCAGATTTCTAAAATTCTTCGATAGATTGAGTGAGACTGGCGCCCCTTTTGCATTAACCAATAATGGCGATAAGCTAGCCATCAATAGACCAGCGAGCATCAATAGAGAGAATAGGCGTTTGCTTTGCATATTATTTCAAAACGGCGTTACCCTGCTCGTCCTTGACTTGCTTCCAGCGGGCAGCAAAGGCCTGAATAAGCGCTTCATCGGTAATGGGAATATAGCTAGCTTCTTGCGCAGCAAGCGCCCCATTGGCATAAATCCATTCCAAGAAATGCAAAGTTTGTAGCGCATCTTCACGCTCATTACGCGTCGCATGAATAAGCACATAAGACATAGCAACGATAGGCCAGCTATTGGCGCCGGGTAAATCTGTCAGGGACTGATAATAACTTGCCTTATGCCAGTGAGCCTGTTTGTAGGCTTGCATGAAGGTATCGAGGCTTGGGGCAACATTATTACCGTCGCGGTTAATTAGATTGATGGTTGTCAGTTTAGACTTTTGCGCATAACGAAACTCAACATAGCCAATCGAACCCTCTGTTTGTGCAACAGTTTTGGCAATCCCACTATTACCTGCTGCTGCCTCACCTACCGGCCATTGCAAACTCGAGCCAATACCAAAACGCTGATCCCATTCTGGACTTACCTTTGCAAGGTAGCCAGTAAAGGTAAAGCTGGTGCCCGAACCATCTTTGCGATGAATGACTGTAATTGCTAAGTGCGGCAAAGAGATGGTGGCATTGAGATTTTGAATGGCTACATCATCCCAATAAGTGACCTTACCCAAAAAGATATCCGCCAGCACTGAGCCGGTGAGGCGCAACTGACCCGATGAAATGCCTGGCAAATGAATTACTGGAGTGATGCCCCCTGCCACCAAGGGAAATTGCATTAAGTCATCTTGAGATAACTCGGATTGAGTCAATCCAATATCAGTTACAGCAAAATCAACTGTGCGCGCAGTAATGCGCTTAATGCCTTCAGCAGAACCGATTCCTAAATAGTTCACCTTGATATTTTTTTGACTTTGATAAGCCTCTGCCCAAGATTGCATGATGGGCATTGGAAAGGTGGCCCCTACTCCGTCGATTTCTGAATCAGCGTGAGCAAAAGGAACGGCCCCCATGGATAGGAGCAATACAGCCGCAGGGAATAGGCGTAAGAAATAGCCCATACTCAAAACCTGTTTAAAGATGGAACAATAAATGCAGACGATGTCATATTTGTGACATCTTCTTTTCGACCTCTATTTATAGCGGGCCCAGACCAATTAGCCGACGGTACGGCGATCCATCAAAGCACGCGCCAAAGTACCCGCATCCACATACTCAAGCTCGCCACCCACTGGAATACCTCTGGCGATACGAGTCACTTTAATGCCCTTAATTTTCAGCACTTCTCCGATGTAATGGGCGGTTGCCTCACCCTCACTGGTGAAATTGGTTGCTAGAACCACCTCTCGAACGGGCACACCCGTATCAGGAGATTCAATGCGATTGAGCAGACGATCAAAATGAATTTCATTCGGACCCATGCCATCAAGCGGTGAAATGCGGCCCATCAATACAAAGTAATTGCCTTTGAAGCTCAGGGTTTGCTCTACCATCACCTGGTCAGCGGGTGTTTCAACAATACACAGCAATGACGGATCACGACGCTCATCGGCACAGGTGCCACATACGTGCGTTTCGGAGAAGGTATTGCAACGGGCGCAGTGGCCTACGGTCTCGACCGCTTCACCCAATGACTTGGCCAAGACAGCTGCGCCATTGCGATCATGTTGAAGTAGGTAGAAAGCCATACGTTGCGCAGACTTTGGTCCCACTCCTGGTAATACGCGTAAGGCCTCAATCAAACGACCAAGTGCATCTTGAGGTGCTTCGTGACGCGCCATCAGAAGGGCAACTTAAATCCAGGGGGCATTGGCATACCAGCAGTAGCACCAGACATCACTTGGGCACTAGCAGCTTCCACTTGCTTAAAAGCATCGGTATAGGCAGTCACAATGAGGTCTTCCAACATCTCGCGATCATCCATGGCGGCTGGATCAATTTGCACACGCTTCATATCGTATTTGCCAGAGATGGTGACTTTGACTACGCCGCCTGCGGCTTGACCAGTCACCTCAAGAGCAGCCAATTGCTCTTGCGCTACCTTCATCTTCTCTTGCATCTGCTGAGCCTGTTTCATCAAGCCAGCCAGTCCACCTTTCATCATCGCTTCTTTTCCTTAGTTCTTCATTTATTTTGTATTACTGATTCATTACTTAAAGCGCTTTAACAGAGCCGCCAACTACCTTGGCTCCGAATTCTTTCTCGAGTTGCTGAATAAATGGATCAGCAGCAATCATTTGCTCTGCATTCTGGCGCTTCTCTTGATGTATTTGCGCATCAACCTTGGCAACGGTCTTGCCCTCTACTTCACCCTTTTCAACGAGTACCTTTACAGGTTTACCGAAGTGCGCAGTTAAGGCATCTGCCAAGCGACCTACTGAAGCCTCGGAGGCCAATTGCGGCATGGGTGTCACGATCGTGGCGCGCACTCCAGCAGGAGAATCGTCCCAAACCTGTAGCTCAGTCTGAAACGCCAATTGCTGCACTAAACCGCGCACTGGCAACTGACGCATCAAGGCGTGCCAGTCGGGACGATCGGCAGCATGAGCAGTTGCCATCGCTGCTGCTGGCGCTGCAGGAGCAGACACAGTTGGCGCAAGTGGGGCAGCTGAAGTAGTGGGCGCAGGCCTTGTAGCAGGCGCTGGAGCGCTTGGTCTTGGAGTTGCTGATGGGGGCGGAGGCACAGTACCACCTCCCGCTCTTACCGCTTCAGATCCAGGACGAAAGGCCAACATCCGCAAGAGTGTCATCGCAAAACCAGTTTGCTCATCTGGTGCGAGCGATAAGTCTGGGCGACTGGTGATGCTAATTTGATAGAAGAGTTGCACTTCTTCCCTAGACAGAGATTGGGCCAAGCGGCGAATATCGCCCGCCTCCGGCCAATCTTCCAATACAGACTCGGGTACTACTTGTGCGGCGGCAATCTTTTGCAAGAGACTTGACAGATCGGCTAAGGCCAATGAGAAAGACATACTGCGCTCGCCCATCTCATTTGCAGTTGCTAACAGTGCGGCACCATCTTTGGCAGTCAAAGAATCCAGAATGCGCACTAGATAAGCATCATCAAGGGTGCCCAGCATGCCTCGTACCGCTTCTTCAGAAACGATACCGGCCGCATATGCAATCGCTTGGTCAGTTAAAGATAAGGCATCGCGCATCGAGCCTTGCGCTGCTTTAGCCAATACACGTAGGGCGTTGGCCTGGTATTGCACATTCTCAGCAGCCAGTACTTTTTCTAAATGTTCCACGATGAGCGGTACTGGCATTTGCTTGAGGTTGAACTGTAAGCAACGCGACAAAATGGTGACTGGGATCTTTTGGGGATCGGTAGTTGCTAGAATAAATTTGACGTGCTCTGGTGGCTCTTCCAGTGTTTTGAGCATGGCATTAAAGGCGTGATTGGTGAGCATATGCACCTCGTCAATCATGTACACCTTGTAACGCGCATTGCTTGGTGCGTAGGCAGCCTTCTCTAATAGTGCAGCAATGTCGTCAACACCACGGTTGCTCGCTGCATCCATTTCAATATAGTCAACAAAGCGGCCTGCGTCGATCTCAAGACAAGCGGGGCATTTGCCACAGGGCTCTGAGGTCATCTTCCCCGAGCCATCCGACCCGGTGCAATTGAGGGCTTTTGCCATAATGCGGGCGATGGTCGTCTTACCCACACCACGAGTACCTGTAAAGAGCCAAGCATGGTGCAGTCGCCCTTGATCCAAGGCATGGGTCAGGGCTTTGACCACATGGTCTTGTCCTACCAATTGGGAGAAGGTTTTAGGGCGCCACGAACGGGCTAAAGCCAAAGATGTCATAGTCACCATTCTAACAAGGCTAAAATAGAATTGGATGGGCCTCCCCGCATGGTGGGTTGGATAACCTGGTCAGGTCGGGAACGAAGCAGCCAAACCCAATTTCTGCCAGTGCCGGGGGTTTGGCTCATCCACCCTACCCTATCTCAATAATCATTACATCCGTTCATCACCTACCAGCTTTTAAAGCTTCTGACTGATGCAAAAGCGCCCCTTTCTTGTTACTTATTAAGTAATATCTGATGTAATATACGTACCATTATTGATGCGATCATTGGATGAAAAATCCAATCCTTGAGGTTTACTTTTATAAAACAGAAGCTGGGAATGAGCCGGTCCGACAGTGGCTTCAATCATTGAACCTAGAAGATAAAAAGCGTATTGGTGAGGACATTAAAACCGTCCAATTTGGCTGGCCCTTAGGCATGCCTCTGATTAAACACCTTGAAAGTGATATCTGGGAGGTGAGATGCAACTTAAGAAGTGCAATTGCAAGGGTGTTATTTGTTATTGATGGCAAATCCATCGTTCTCGTTCACGGATTTATCAAGAAGCAGCAGAAGATCTCTCAGTCGGATATGGATTTAGCAAAAAATAGGGTTAAGTTGTTAAGGAGACACTCATGAAGAAAAAACATATTGGTAGCAACTTTGACTCCTTCTTAAAAGAAGAGTCAATTCTTGAACGCTCCACTGCGGTAGCCGTCAAACGGGTTATTACATGGCAAATTGAACAAGAGATGCAGAAACAAAAACTCACAAAAACACTCATGGCCAAGAAAATGCATACCAGTAGAGCAGCCTTAAACCGCCTACTCGATGAGAGTGATACCAGCCTAACCCTCATTACATTGGCTCGCGCAGCTACAGCGCTTGGGAAAACGATTAAATTTGAATTAAAGGCGGCCTGAGATCTCATGATCCTCTGTCTCATTCAAGTCGCATAAGCCGGTTAATCAAGGCACAATAGCCTTTAAATTACCAAACCGAGTACTTATGCCCCAAGCCATTATTTTTGATGTTGAAGCCACCGATAAGAACGATGCAGTCATTATTGAGGCAGCATCTCTCGATGTGATCTCGCTTACTCCATTTGAAGTGGGCAACCCCTGGGTACAGCGTTACAACCCAGGCAAGCCAATTAGTCTTGGTGCTCTAGCTACGCATCACATCATGGATGAAGAATTAGTCAATTGCCCATCGAGCAGCTCTTTTAGACTGCCGGCTGGCACCAAGTACCTGATTGGTCACAACATTGATTTTGATTGGGTCGCCATTGGCAGCCCCGAGGTCAAACGGATTTGTACGCTTGCCTTGGCACGTAGCCTATGGCCTGAGCTTGATAGCCACACGCAAAGCGCCCTGCTCTATCACTTTGAACGCAGTAGCGCCAGAGAACAATTACGCAATGCCCATAGCGCCTTAGCCGATGTCTGGATCTGCTCGAAGATTGTTGCGCAAATTATTGATAAATTACACCCCACTTCTCTGGAAGCCTTTTGGGAAATGTCCGAGAAAGCACGCATTCCGACGGTGATGCCATTTGGCAAGCACAAGGGTGAGCTTATCAGCCAAGTGCCGACTGACTACAAGCAGTGGATGCTGCGGCAAGACAACGTCTCGCCACATTTACGCAAAGCACTCGAAGCTAAATAAAGCCTGTACTAGGGAATAAGGAATCCGTGATTTCCTTATCCCCCATCTAGGCGCACTGCTATTGCTACTGCAATTCTTGAATGCATTTTTCTTATTGGTAATTTTTGCCAAAGAAGGATGTCTTTGAGCGCTCACCACGACTCGTATTTTTTAAAACTACGCAATATGAAAAAATCATGATGAGTACGAGTGAAATGCCGTTGAAGTTATTGAGTAAAGTCATTTTTCTCTCCTAGTTAATTTGGGTTACTACGTTTATCTATTTAATTGATTACTGGACTACGGGTAATTCATCCCACCGGGTGGTGTAATTGGGTGATCGGTTGCCTGAGCGCATTTGCCAGTCTTGTTTAGTGCCGGCGGCTGCAGAACGAATCACAGACTTACCAAACCGAGTGTTAATCGAGTCCATGGCTTTCATTAATCCAGCAGACTTGCCTTTCACTTCCATATCCTCAAATAATGATTGCTGCACAGTAGGTTTATCAGCCAATAGCGTGAACATCACGCCCGCCTTCTTGTAACGAAAGCCGCTTTTATAGATTTGCTTTAAGCCCGCAATAGCGGCGTTCGTGAGCATTAAGGTGTTATCACTTGGATCGCTCAGCGGTACTGAAACACTGCGGTGATATTGCTCTTCGTTCTGCTTAAATGGATTGGTCTGAATAAATACCACCAGCGCGCCCGTTACTGAGTTCTGAGCGCGTAATTTTTCAGCACCTCTGGCGGCATGCATTGCGACAGATTCAATCAGCTCCTCTAGGGCGGTAACTGGCCTGCCAAAGCTGCGTGATGAAACGATTTGCTGTTTAGCGGGGGCAACCTCCTCCAACTCCAAGCAAGAGACGCCACGCAACTCATAGCAAATACGCTCAATTACCACGCCAAACTGTTGACGCATTAATTGTGGGGAGGCCTGCAGAAGATCAAACACAGTATTGATCTGCAATGCCTTGAGCTTCTTGGTCATTTGTTTGCCAATGCCCCAGACTTCACTCACTGCAGTCTCAGTCATCCATTGATAAAGCACCTCCTTGGGCATGGCTTCAACATCACACACACCAGCAAATTGAGCATGCTTCTTAGCCAGATGATTAGCCAACTTGGCCAAGGTTTTGCTCGCGCCAATGCCCACGCAAACAGGCAGACCTGTGGTGTCTTTGACGGTTTGTTTGATCTTGCTACCTAGATCACCTGGGCTGGCGTACTGCTTAAGTACCGTCTCTATCCGCAGAAAGCTTTCATCAATACTGTAAACCTCTAGGTTCGGTGTGAACTTGCGTAGCACCTGAACCACGCGCTCGCTCATATCGCCATAGAGGGTGTAGTTAGACGAACAAGCCTGAATACCATGCTTCTTCGCCAACTCTTGCATCTGAAACCAAGGGGTACCCATCTTCACACCAAGCGCTTTTACCTCAGCACTGCGCGCTACTGCGCAGCCATCATTATTGGAGAGCACGACCATCGGCACGGCTTCTAACTTGGGAGCAAAGACCCGCTCACAGGAGACATAGAAATTATTGACATCCACCAACGCAAAGAGCTGCTCAGTTTTGTTGGGCATGATTGGGGTGGAGTTCATTGATGACTCCCTCGGCTACTGGCGTGACTGTATTTGCGCACCACCCCCACAACTACACCCCAGATTTGTAACTGGCTACCTTCGTTAAAAGTGATGGGTTGGTAGTTTGGGTTTTCTGGTTGAAGTTCAATGCGGCCGCGCAACTGATACAGACGCTTAATGGTGTACTCATCGTCAACTACGGCAACAACGATGTCTTTATGTTTTGGCTTGAGGGCCTTATCGACCACCACCTTATCGCCGTCACAAATGCCAGCGCCCATCATCGAATCACCCTTCACGGTAAACATAAAGGTGGCTGGTTTGTTTTCTACAAGGTAGCGGTTGAGATCCAGACCCTCTTCTGCATAATCAGCAGCTGGACTCGGAAATCCAGCGGAAATACGGTGACTAAGTAACTTGAGCTCAAAAGCATCAAAATGCGCCCCTAAGGCTTGTGGAGCCTGGCTTAGAGTGCTTTCTGGAGCGGTGATATTTGAGGGAATAAGTACCATAAGTGCCAATATACTGTATATCCATACAGTATATCAAGCACTATTGCATTACCCCTCCTTTAAAGCCCCTGGAGTGTGGTTTTTAGGCCTTTTTGGCTGTCCGCTTCTGGGCAGGAGCCTTGGCCAGTGCGGTCATATTCTCCACATTCTTCTCAAAAGAGCCAAAAGAGTCTGCCATGGCGGCCCGCATCAATTCAAAGTTTTGCAGGGCTGCCTTAAAGGGATCCTGAAAGGCGGAGTTAAAACCTGCCGCATCAATCGGGGCATTCTCGGTAGCCTCATTGACAAAGTGGATGAGATCTTCTTTGGATTGCTCAACCATGGTTTGGGCAATTTGCACCAACTCTTGATTGCCAGTGCCCAAGGTCTTCAGTACAGCGGTTTGATACTCCACCACCTCTTTCGCAGCATCTTGCAAGATTTGCGCGTGCACCATATCGAATACCGATTTGGGATTAGAGGTCTGCAGTAACTCAGTGACCTTCTCTTGAATGAGCGCCGTCATTTTTTGAGCAGCTTGCGAATTGAGTTTCATAATCTCTTTGGCCTTACTGGCTGCTACCGCGCCCATTGCTTTAGATGCTTCAAGCACCCTAGTTTGCTGAGCTGTCGCATTGAGATTCAATGGCTTGGATTTCATGAAGCTTCCCTTCGATTAATTAAGGCGCTAAATCGCATTGTGCAATCTTGAAATGCGAGAGGAGTAAGACTGATTCAATCTACTCCCAATTGGCAAGCCTTTTTATAGAGAAATACCACTAGACCCAAGAAAAAACCACCCGGAGGTGGTTTTTAGCAAAAGGCAAACGCCAAAATAGCGGGATCATCTAAGAAGCTATCCGATAAATAGATAGTAGCCCGGTAAAACCAGGGGCTCATCGTATCGATTAGTTCAGTGAAACGTTCCATGACTTTATTTTAAGCCCCTAAGAAATCTGACTTACCAATTTCAACGCCGTTGTGACGCAAGATGTTGTAAGCCGTCGTGACATGGAAATAGAAGTTCGGAATAACCCAAGTCAATAGATACTGCTGACCTACAAACTCGAAGTTCCACTCTTTAATGGAGAACTTAATCTCTTTGGCTTCTGAACCATCAATCTGCTCTGGCTTGATCGTATCTAAAAATGTCACCGTTTGAGCAATACGCTCTTGCAATTGCGCCAAGGTCGTTTCATTGTCGTCAAACTTCGGTGGCTCAAGACCGGCTAAACGGGCCATACCGCCTTTAGCTTGATCGCAGGCAATTTGCACCTGCTTACTCAAGGGGAACATATCAGGGAATAAACGTCCATCCACCAATACGCTCTCATTGATGTTTTTGCTAGCAGCAAAAGCCTCGCCCTTTTTAAGAAGCGCGGAAAGGTTGAGTAACATCTTTTTAATTTGCGGTGCTGATGCTTGATACATGGTTAATGACATGGATTGCTTTCTGTTGAGTTGCTGTTGGTTGGGTTACTTTGAGTTAATTGAATTAGGTTGATTGATTGGCTTCATGGCAGTGAAGTGATTACACATCACTCATAAAGTCGCCGCCGCCGCTGTCGTCCCAGGAGCTAGCACCGCCATCATCCCAGGAACTGGCATCGTTGACACCGAAGTTAGCTTGATCAGGCATTTGACCACCTACCTGATTAAAGTCGGAGTTCACATTTCCAGCATTGGGGTGTCCACCCATGAGGTGGCTGGCCAAGGCTTCGCCGGCAACCATACCAGCACCTAATGCGGCGCCGGTTGCTAAGCTACCCATCAAACCACTCCCACCCATTCCTGGATTACCAGGGTATGGACCATTGGGATAGCCTGCTCCAGGATATGCGCCTGGTGCACCAGCACTCGGGGCGTTATAGACCTGAACGGGCTGAGGGCGTTTGCGCAAGAAAAAGAAAACGCCGCCCACCAAGACGGCAATCAAAATCCAAAAGATCGGATTGCCAAAAATAGAACTTGCACCTGTTTGCATTGGCACAGAAGCGCTATGAGTAGTAAGCTGGGCTTTTAATCTCTGGACTGACTCAGGCTGCGCAAATGGCAGTCCAGGCGCGATATTTTCAGCGCGGGCAAATGCACTTCTTGCTTCATCTAACTTACCTTCCTTCAGGTAAAGCTCAGAAGCAATGTAATTGGCTTTAGCGCTATTGGGATGATTTTGCAAAACCTCCTTCATCATGGCATCGGCTTTAGCCAACTGCCCTGATTCAATGGTTTGGTAAACCTCTGGCAAGGTGGGCTCTGCCATTGCTAAACCACTACACAGCAATACGCTCGCAATAAATAGATTGACTACTGATTTAGTTAAACCATACGTCTTCATTGCAACTCCTTTAGGGGTGATTTCTGATTATCCCCACTTTGAGGGATCTTGGAATTCAATCCAATACCGACTATAGGGGGACTTAATGGGGTATTTCAAGGGTCTGGCCGATTTGCTTGATTTTGCCCTCAGCTGATATCAAAAAGGCCTTATTGGGCTTATCTGGCCGAATGCGTGCCAACTCTTTTTGGTAGTTTGCAAGCTGCGCCTGATATTTGCTGTAGCTCTCGGTATCGATATCTGGAATGGTTAACTTGTAGTCAAGAATCGCTAAACATGTATCGAACTCAACCAAGCGATCTATGCGGAAGTTTCTGCCCTTTTCATCGGCAATATCCAGCTCATTCCAGGCCTGTATCCATGGACCCGACCTGAGATAAGTTGTCAGCTCTACAGAATCCAGCACCGTCTGTGCGCGCTTTAAGACTTTTTGAGCAATGCTTTGATCAACCCCTAACCAGCTCATCACTTCTTGTTCACTTGGCATAGCAATGTCTTGCTGCGTACTACCGGAATGCGGCACCAAGAACTCCAGTAATTTATGAAAGTACACACCCTCTTCCAAGATCTCAGGGTCAGACTCTTTGACCCGATCATCATCGACACATACCTGGGCCGTCACACCACCCTCAATATCTTTGAGCAATTGCTCGTGACTCTCGATAGCAGGCCTCCAATGAATCACAAAATCATCCACGCTGGCTAGTCTATTTGTATCTGCTGCTACTGTTTTTTCTGCTTGAGCAATTTTCCAGGTTTGTAACCCTTCTTCTACCGGCATGTCATTGGGCAGCTTATAAAGAGGGAGTTCTGCTTTAAGTGCTTTGCCGTACCAAGAGGATGGATCCAAACCATCGGGGTTCTTTTTGCTTGGCTTTTGTGCGTCACCGCTGATCCATAGACCCTGACGCGCCCGCGTCATTGCCACATACAGCAAGTTCCAGTTTTCGTTTTCACCAATTCTCTTCTCTTCATCGTTGATTTCGGTGCGAGGACTAGTCAATGTTTTATTGGTAAATAAGGAAAGATGACTTGGGCTAGCCTCCTCGGGCGCCCATTCCATGAGGACTCCGCTGTGATCAACGTAGGTATCCGTATTGTTGGAGTCAAGGACAATCACAAAAGGCGCCTCCAGCCCCTTGGCACCATGGATCGTCATCAAGCGAACGCGCTGATTCTGTTCCTCGATAGATAGCTCGCTATCTTCATCTAGCTCAACTAAATTGTCCTCGCTAGTAGTATCCACATCACCCTCATCAGGGGTTTCATCATCATCGCCACGGCGCTTGAGATTAATCTCATTAATAAAACGGCTCAGACTGGGGTATTGACCACCATCTTGATTCAAAGCCAACCCCAAGAAAGCATCTAAGTTAGCCAAGACTTGGGCTCGTGAACGCTCATGACAGATGGCGGCGTAACGAATACGTACATCACCCTCTTGGTAAATGCGATCGAGCAAATCATGCACCGGCAAACGCTCGCTCAAGACTTGCCAATGCAGTAAAAAGCGTGCTGCTTTTTGTATTTTTTCATCTGCGCTATCTTGCAGTGCATCCCACCAAGTACGATAACGCTCGGTAGTCATCGCTATAGCCAGTTTTTGCATTTGCTGTTCTGTAAATCCAAAGATCGGACTTCTCAGAACTTGGGCTAAAGGTAAATCATGGCGCGGCGAGATGAATACCGTAAGCAAGGCAATCAGGTCATCGACCTCTAGGGTGTTTAATAAACCACCTAGACGGGAGCTGTCATAAGCCAGACCTGCATCTTGCAGGGCTTTCTCGTATTGAGACAAATAGCTGCGGCGCTTGACCAGCAACAAGAAGTCACTTGGCCTAGCCTTTCTCCAAATATCCTTACCGCCGTCTTTATCTGCAACCTGACGAGTAGCAAGCAGATGGTTAATTAAACGCCCGATCATTTTGCCCTCATGCATACGCTGAACATCCGCTACTGTCTTGCCTGGGTCGATGATCGGATCATCAAAGGCACTGCCACTACGCTGTTCATCCGATGGTTGCTCGTAAGCCACCAAAGGCAAGATATAGGCCTCGCCTACTTTTGCATAATCCTCGTGTGGCCTGCCCTCATCACCAGCAGTCCATAAAGTTTCCTGTCGCGAGTAAGGATATTTTTCAGGCAGTAACTCACTCTTAAAAATACGGTTTACCGCTTCATTGATGTCCTGCGCATTGCGCCTGGTTTTATCCTGCTCTATGTAGACAGCGTCCCACTCCCAATGGAGATAATGTTTGGCACTTGCGAAGAGTCTCGGGTCAGCACGACGGAAACGATAGATCGATTGCTTAGGATCACCCACAATAAATACTTTTGGCTTATCGTCCCCCTCGCTGTAGCCTGCCAACCAGGAGCGCAAAATTTGCCATTGCAATGGATTGGTGTCTTGAAATTCATCCACCAAGATCTGTTTATATCTGGCGTCTAAGCGCGCCTGCAAATAGGCTGCATTGGTAGAGTCAGCCATTAAAGTGCTGACCCCAATTTCCAGATCATCAAAGTCACGTACACGCATATTCTCTTTTTGCGCTTCGGCGAATGCCATCATTGATTCAGTCAGTGCAAACCAAGCTTGGTTGATAGCAAAAATATCTTGCTCTGCTTGCCATTGCAGGTATTCTTCAAAAGCATGGCCCCAAGCTTGCTTAAAGGAAATATGCTCTTCAATCCGATGAGCCATTCCTTCATTTGTTAAATAAGTTTTTAAGTCGCCCAATATCTTGTCATTGCTCTCGCGATATTTCGGATCCTTTGTCAAAAATGTATATTGAAAAATTCCAGCCACTTCCATGACTGAGCCACCGCGCTTTTTACAGACAAGTGCTGGTAAGAGATAAGGAAGCAGCTTTTGATCGTTTGTGCTGCTATTTTGCAAACAGAGAGCTAAAAATTCCAAATTTTTGAGGGCATTGGGAGCATCCCAAAGCGCAAGCAGTGGATTGGGTGCATTTAATCGAAACAAGGTTTTTTTAAAGCGCTCAATCGGTGTTGAGCCCTGTTCTTTGCACTCTTTCGCAAAAAAAGTCCATGCGCCTCTTTGTTTAAAGAGACTACCTTTGCCCATTAAGAACTTTTGGGTCTCATGTGCGCCCAGGTGCTTTAGTAGCACGTCGTAATGTACCTTTAGTTCTTCTGTTAAATTACCCCACCAATCGCTGAGACACTCCTCCTGCAAACGCTTGGCATCTTCACGCAATCTAAATCCAGGTTGAATTCCGAGCGATACAGGAGCTGAGCCAAGCAAGCGACCAAACCAGCCATGAAAGGTATCAATCACGATTGGCTGAGGATTGGCTAATACTTGCTCGTAGAGCACCCTTGCTTTGGGTAAATAGACAGCAACTTGAGTGGGATCTACCCCTCGATCAATTAACTCTTTATGCAACTGCACATCATCGTCTTTTGAGAATTGCTCGAGCAAGCCATAGAGTCGATCACGCATCTCTTGGGCAGCCTTACGTGTAAAGGTCAGCGCCAGGATCTCTTGTGGCTTAACACCATCAAGCAAAAGACGAATCATGCGCGCAACCAATAACCATGTCTTGCCGCTGCCGGCACAGGCCGAAACGATAACTGATCGCTGAGGATCACAAGCTAATGCTGCTGAATATGGCAGCTTTGGCACTGCATCGTTTGCCGCTAAGGTGTTTAACTCGGGATTCACCAGCCCCCCTTGCGGCAAACACCACGGGCTTCACAGAATTGACACACACCATCTGGTGCAAATGCTGCCATCGGTTTTTTAGCCCATAGCGCCTGCACATCTTCAGTGATCTGTGCATTAAAGCGCGCCATCTGTTCAGACAAATCTTCCACTACTTGAGCGCGTACCGCGTTTTCGTCGCCTTTACTTAAACTAGCCTTTAGTGAAACCCACTCGGCATTCACAACCTCATGACCGGCCATGCGATGATCCTCATGGCGCTGATTGGCTGCGCTAGCATAGATCAATAATTGCGGATCATCCAAGAGACGCTCAGCGCGCTTTTTGACTTTTCCAAAACTTTGATTTTTGTAATCAATCACGCTAGCTAACTTCTTATTTTCACTCTGGACATCGTAACGGTCTGCATAGCCCTCAATTCGGAGATGTTTTAGATCGCCCCCAGGCGTTTTAAATGGCAAATCAAAACCTACTTTGGCCTCACCCACCAAAAACTCCCAACCTTGGGCCTCGCGCTGGAGTTGCCAATCAATAAAACTCGGAATTTGCTTTTGCCAATCGCGCAAAGTACCCATGACACGAGCATCGCCTTCAATCAACCCCGCAAACTCTTGCTCCGAATACATCAACAAATGCTCTTGCATCCAGGCACGGCGCAACTCAATATCCCTTGTTAATGTTGGCATAGTGTGCTCTTGGGTTTTGAGCGCTTGATAAAAACGTTGCAATAAAGCATGCAAGGTTTGGCCGGCTAGAGAGGCATCAAATCCCTCGTCCAAACCTTTGGCTTTACGCAGACCCAACAAACTACGAACGTAGTAGCGATATGGGCAATCACGTAATGCCTTATATGCACTGGGACTCATCGACAGCGGTAATGGCACATCTTCTTCAAAGTGTGCAACCGACATGGCCATTGGTTTAACCGCAAACTCGTGCCTAGGTAGTGGCAGACTCATCGCCTCCCATTGAATTTGACTTTGTAGACGCTGTATCCATGCCGCCGGTCGCAGTGGCTCGCCGTTTTTACTGGTACTTTGCCAAAGAAGATCGACGTAAGAGCACGATGCAAGTAAGCCAGATAAATCACGAGCTTGCTGGACAAACTGCGATTGAATTGTGGAGGTCTTGAGCAGAGTGTTCAGCGCATCCGAGAAAAATAATGGCGGCTCTGAATACGCAGGTAATTGCTGCTCATCACAACCAACCATCACGACAGCATCAAAATCGCGTAAGCGCGTAGAGCTAAGGGGCAATACACTCAAACTGGCTTGCGCTTCTCCGCCACCCTCTTGATAGCTGGCATTTTCAAGGATCGTTCTAAGTAAACTCAGCCACTCCGCTAAACGCATCGGCACTGCTTGCTGCTCTGACTCACCCAAATCAAGCGACTCCAACACCTCCAACAATTGCTTACCAGCCGCGTCAAACTCCAAACCAATTGCCATGCCAGTAGCGGCTAAATTCTTTTGCAAAAGCTCATAAGCCTTCTTGCAATCACCCTTGATTGCTAGCCACTCATAGTGACGCTGTCGCAAAAATTGGATCAGCTGGAATAAGGCAGGATTTGGTGGGGCACTTGAGGTCTTTAAAGCATTCGCTCCAACGCCCTCTATCGCCAAATGGAAAGTTTTCCATCCAGAACCTGCTTTACTGGCAATCAAAATATCTTCAAGCTCGGCAATTAAACCAACACAGGAACCCTTTTCTCGGTTTAGGAAATGCTCGTTTTCTAAATCCAAAAATGGATTGTTCAAAAACTCTAATAAAACTTTGGTAGTTGGCCCATCTTTGGGCGATTTAATTAATTCCAGCCAACTGATTAATGCGGCGGCTGCGCGGGTGGTGGAAAGCTTCCAGCCAGTCTCATCGCGGATATTTAATACAGGACCAAACCGAGAAAGTAGTGCACGGGTTCTTCTAGCAACTAAGCGATCTTGCGCCACCAAGGCAATGTTTTTCCTGCCCGCAATCAGGTGTTGTTCAATTGCTTTTGCTGCTACCCACGCCAATTCTTCAAAGCGCTTTGCGGCAATGAGGCGCCAGTTTGTAGGGTCTGCTTTCTTATCGTTTGCTATGGCTTGAGCCCAAGCTATCTCACCGCCAATCGCTTCAGCCCAAAGACCCACTGTCTCCCAATTCATTTTGACTTCAACTACGGGTGCATAGTGCGCATATTGCCGCAAGAGTGAACTCACGATCTCTTGATCGATTGGCGTTGGGTCTGCCGTCTCAACCCAAATCAAGGGCCTAAGCTCACCGGCCCGATGAGCCTGAGCAGCCGCATCAAGGTGGGCAAACATCGCAAACTGTTTACGAAAGGCTGGATCACTTGCACTTGCAATGAAGCGCCAGAATGCTAATAAGACCTTAGCCTCCCTATCCACTACTTTACGAGATAGCTCCGGATAGACCTGGTAGATGCTCAACTCAAGCAATTCTTTGACTTGATCAATCCAAGCCTCACCGATTGCGAATTGAGCACCCTGCTCCATGAGCGCATGAATTTGTTTTTGCAAACGTGGGCTCAGGGCTTCGGATAAGGTGTTGCAAGCTTCAATAATGGCTTGCGCCAATCCCCAAGCACCCGCCTCACTCTCCGCCTTGAACCAAACTCGCAGATCCTTTTCTTTTTGGATAGCAGCAAAGACACCTAACCAACGCTCTAAATCCGTTTGCTTCTTAGGAAATCTCCAAGCGCCTGGCGCCGCCTCAAGCCAATCATTGAAGCTCATCACTTGCGGTAAGAAGGCGTTTTTTGGATTCAGTTCGCCAAGTGGGGGGCGATACTTCTCCAGGGCCGATCTCACACCCATGAGAGGACCTGCGGTACTCAAGACGACCAAGGGACGCTGCCCCGTTTGCTTGGCACAATCCCAAATTCCCTTTGCCAACTGCTCCAGAGCAGAAGCATCAGGCGTAATTGCCCAGGCAATTGGGCCATCTTGCGGGGTGATTTGAGGAAATGGGGCAGACATGAGGGCTTGGGTTAGCTTGGGTTCTTTTGAGTTTATTTGAGGTAAATTTTGATTTTTAGGCAGAAAGTGTGGCTTATTGCTAATATAAGCGTTGTATTGCAATAACTAAATAAGCCTAAATAAGGAATTTTCATGAGTGCCGGCATTAAACACGTAACTGACGCCTCTTTCGAGCAGGACGTCCTCAAATCTGACAAACCTGTGTTGCTCGACTTCTGGGCGGAGTGGTGCGGTCCTTGCAAAATGATTGGCCCTATCCTAGAAGAGCTCTCTGCTGATTACGGTGACAAGCTCCAAATCGCTAAGATGAACGTTGATGAGAACCAAGGCGTACCCGCCCAATTCAATATTCGCGGCATTCCTACTCTGATTTTGTTCAAAAACGGCACGGTTGCCGCTCAAAAAGTAGGCGCCCTTGCTAAATCCCAGCTGACTGCATTTATCGATAGTCATCTGTAAATAGTCCTCGACCACAGGTTCGCCAGTTGAGCCTGTGGTTTTTTAGTGTAGTATGGCGTTAATAAGTTATTCAGCGCACTTGAAGTGCCCCAATTTCCAGTAATCTACCCCCCTTCTTTTTAGCAAAATCCCCCAAATTCTGTTTTTCCCAATCCGTCTGATTTTCTTCATGACGGCCATATCCCCAAACAAGCGTTCAGCACACCTACACCTTTAATTAATACCCGAGAACCATATGCAATTAACCGAACTCAAAGCCCTCCACGTATCCGCCCTGCTTGAAATGGCAGCCAGCTTGGAGATTGAAAATACCCAACGGATGCGCAAACAAGAATTGATGTTTGCGATTTTGAAAAAACGCGCTAAGGGCGGTGAGACTGTTTTTGGTGATGGCACATTAGAAGTATTGCCTGACGGCTTTGGTTTCTTGCGCTCTCCTGAAGCCTCTTACATGGCCTCTCCAGACGATATCTACATCTCCCCTGCGCAGATTCGCCGCTTTAACTTGCACACTGGTGACAGCGTAGAAGGTGAAGTACGTACCCCCAAAGATGGCGAGCGTTACTTTGCTTTGGTGAAAGTGGACAAGATCAACGGCTTAGCTCCAGAGGCTCTCAAGAACCGCATCATGTTCGAGAATTTAACGCCGCTGCACCCAAATCGCACTATTCATTTAGAGCGTGATATCAAAGCTGAAGAGAATTTAACTGGCCGCATCATTGACATGATCTCGCCCATTGGTTTTGGTCAGCGTGGTTTGATTGTGTCCTCACCCAAATCCGGTAAGACCGTGATGATGCAGCATATTGCCCATGCAATCTCTGCCAACAATCCAGATGCTATTTTGATTGTTCTGCTCGTGGATGAGCGCCCAGAAGAAGTTACTGAAATGCAGCGCTCGGTTCGCGGTGAAGTAGTTGCCTCAACCTTTGATGAGCCAGCCGTGCGTCACGTACAAGTTGCTGAGATGGTCATCGAAAAAGCCAAGCGCTTGGTAGAGATGGGCAAAGACGTGATTATTTTGCTCGACTCTATTACCCGTTTGGCGCGTGCCTACAACACCGTAATTCCATCATCAGGAAAAGTTCTATCAGGCGGTGTGGACTCCAATGCATTGCAACGCCCAAAACGCTTCTTCGGCGCGGCACGTAATGTTGAGGAAGGCGGCTCCCTCACGATTTTGGCAACCGCTTTGATCGAAACTGGTAGCCGTATGGATGATTTGATCTATGAGGAGTTCAAGGGAACTGGCAATATGGAAGTTCACCTAGAGCGTCGTTTGGCTGAACGCCGTGTCTACCCTGCGATTAACCTCAATAAATCCGGTACCCGCCGTGAGGAATTGCTGGTTAAAGCGGAAAACCTACAAAAAATCTGGGTTTTACGCAAATTATTGGCTGACATGGATGATATTGAAGCAATGAACTTTATCGTCGATAAGCTCAAATCAACTAAAAATAACGGTGAATTCTTCGATTTAATGCGTAAAGGCGGCTAATTTACCCTTGGGGAAGTAGCAAAAGCGCTCTTTCCCATTGATTTCATGGCATAATTTCGCCTTTAACGCTTTACTAATTTGCTTTTAACTTGGGTAAGTATTTAGCTTAATCCTTTGATTAACTTAAACGGCTGCTCGCTAATAGGACTAACAATGAAACCTGGCATTCACCCCGAATATCGTGAAATCGTCTTTGTAGACGTTTCTAATAACTTCAGCTTCAAGACTCGCTCCACCATGTCCACTAAAGAGACAATCAAGTGGGAGGATGGCAATGAATATCCATTGGCCAAGATCGAGACTTCATCTGAATCTCACCCTTTCTACACCGGTACCCAGAAGATTATGGATACAGCTGGTCGTGTTGAGAAATTCCGTCAGAAATTCGGTAGCAAGTCCGTTGCCAAGTCTACTGGTGATGGCGCTGCAAAAACTGCTGAGAAAAAAGCAGCTGCTGCAGAAGCGAAAGCTGCTGAAAAGCCAGCCAAGAAAAAGGCTTAATTTACTTAGTCACTTTGTAGGGCTTTGGGAATTCCTTTCCCTACGAGATAATCAAGGCAGCGTTTGCTGCCTTTTTTATTACTAATTCATACATGGTTAAACTCACCGCCGCCGCCACAAAATCTATTCCACGCATCATTATTTTTGCGTTGACCTTGGTCTATGGCTTTGCCGGTTTGTTTCTTCGGGATCCCTGGAAAAATGAGGATGCCATTGGTTTTGGCGCCATGTGGAATGCGCATCACGGCAATACTATTGATTGGATCGTGCCGCACTTAGCGGGACGTGATTTATCGCTGGGCCCCCCTTTACCTTATTGGATGGGCGCTACCCTCATAGACCTCTTTGGTCCTTATATTGGTGATGCCAATGCTGCACGCCTCTACTCTGCGATTTGTTTTTTTGCATCTGCATTAGCTATTTGGTATGCGACCTATCTTTTAGGTCGGCGCCAAGAAGTCCAGCCCATGGCCTTAGCGGTAGGCGGACAACCCGATCGCAAGAGTTATGGCATGACCTTGGCCGATGGCGCTCTACTCATCTTTTTGGCTTGCGTAGGCTTAGCGCAACGTGCTCATGAGACAACACCAATGATGGCGCAACTCATGGGGCTCTCCATTGTCTTGTATGGCACCGTACGCGGCTTAGATAAGCCCTGGCAAGGTGGTTTGTGGACAGGTCTTGGCATTCTGATTGTTGCACTCTCGAGCAACCTCACTCTATCGCTGATCGTAGTGAGCTCTACTATCGTGGCAGTGATTGCCAGCAATGCCAAACTACGCTTTCGGTGGACATTGACTAGCATTGTCTTTGGCTTAATTGGTTTTGCAGTTTGGCCAGCGCTTTGGCATTACTTCAATCTCACTCCTGAATGGCGCCACATTGCACAAGCAGGTTGGCGCAACATGCCTGAGATGCAAGCAAGCCCATCGATTGAGTCGCTTGCCTTCTTTAGCGTGAACTTTTGGGCCTATGCTTGGCCCGTTTGGCCTTTAGCAGCGATCTCTCTAGCCCACTGGGGTCAGACTAGGGAGGCGGGTGGTTGGCGCGCCCCCCATCTATGCATTCCATTGAGTCTATTTATTGGCGGCTTGATTTATGTACTCTTCCGTCTCGAGGCGAATGAACATGATCTGATTATTTTGATTCCCAGTTTATCGATTATTGCTGCCTTCAGCTTGCCGATCTTAAAGCGCAGCCTCATCAGCTTTATAGACTGGTTTGCGATGTTCAGTTTTACCTTGATTGCAATTGCAATTTGGGTGATTTGGTTGGCTAAGGTAACGGGCTTTCCAGAATCGACTGCTGCCAATATGGAGCGTTTATTGCCAGGCTTCCAAGGGCAGTTTCATTGGCGCAGTTTTGTGGTGGCAAGCATCATTACTGGAATTTGGTTAGCAGTCGTGCGCTGGAGAACCTCACGCGCCCCTAAGGAAATTTGGCGCTGCCTGATCATCTCTGCCTCTGGTACAACCTTGATGTGGGTTCTATTGATGACGCTGTGGTTACCAACGATTAACTACGCAAAAACCTATCGCTATGTTGCGCAGCGACTAGCTTATGTGAGCTCCAAACATGCTGGTTGTATTGATAGCAGCAATATTGGACTAGCCCAACTCGCATCCTTTGATTACTTCACCAACTTACCTTTGCGCGATGATCCGAGTTGCCCATGGGTACTGACACACAATCAATCGGATGCTAAAGCCTACGCTAGCCTGAACAACAAGAAACTCATTTTGCTTTGGGAAGATCGTCGAGCAGCAGACCGAGATGAGCGACTCAGACTATATCAAGTGCGTCCGGAATAAGTCGTGCTGCACTTTAAGCTCTCGCGTTTACGCGAAGATATCCCCGCCCTTCTCAAATTAGCCGCCCCCTTATTAGTCGGACAATTAGCAGTAATTGCATTCGGTGTACTCGATACCGCAATGACCGCACGCTATTCCGCAGATGATCTTGCCGCTCTTGCCATGGCATCCGCTATCTTTATTAGCATTTATGTTGGGCTTACTGGAGTGATATCGGCATTAGCACCCATAGCAGGGCAACTTTTTGGAGCCAAGCGCTTTGATGAAATTGGTGAAGAGGTACGTCAGGCAGGCTGGCTAGCGATCGGACTGACTTTGCTCGGATGCCTCATTCTGACTAATGCAGAGCAAATTCTGAAGATTTCACATATGACTGCCGACATTGAAGGCAAGGCTCGCTTCTACCTCAACATCTTGGCATACGGCTTACCTGCCAGCATGGGCATGCGCATTCTGATGGCGCTTCACAATGCCGTATCTCGCCCAGCTGTGATTACTGTTGTACAACTGATTGGACTGGGATTAAAGCTCCCCCTCAATTTATTATTTATCTATGGCGGCTTTGGAATTGCTGCAATGGGCGGTCCAGGCTGTGCTGTCGCGACCATCATCGTCAATTGGTTTTGGCTCATCATTACCCTCAGCTTTGTATTACTTGATCGCTTCTATCAGCCCTTCCAAATCTTCAGCCGCTTTAGCATGCCTGATTGGCATCGCATTTGGACCCTTCTTAAGCTAGGCACGCCAATTGGTTTTAGTTACTTGATCGAAGTTACTTCATTCACCTTCATGTCTTTATTTATCGCTAGGCTTGGGACAACTGCCTTAGCAGGACACCAGATCATTGCCAATATGGGAACCGTCATCTACATGGTGCCCCTCTCACTTTCGATAGCAACGATGACGCTGGTATCTCAATCGATTGGCGCCAACCAGCAAGAGCGTGCGGAGGAGATTGGTTGGTCTGCGGTTTTCTTTACCACCTGCCTGTGTGTCTTCATTGGTTGTGCAGTGTGGTTCTCGAAGTTTGCACTGCTAGATTTGTATGATCCCCCGGCGGCTGTGAAGGTATTTTCGGTGCCGCTCTTTTTCTTCATCGCCTTTTATCAAGTGTTTGATGCTTTGCAGGTCACCGCAGCTTTTATTCTGCGAGCCTATCGAATTGCCTTTTGGCCGATGATCATTTATGCAGGCTCCCTGTGGGGTGTTGGCCTCGTGGGAGGTTATTTATTGGGCTTTAATGTGTTTGGCAATACGCCGCAATTTTTACAAGGTGCCAGCGGCTTTTGGGCTGCTAACAGTATTAGCCTCGGTCTTGCAGCCACCCTCTTGCTGTATCTCTTTAGAAGAACGGCTGCGCGCTTTGAAGCTACGCATCCGCCCATTCAGGTTTAAATTCTTCTAAAAAATTAATTACCTTTGTAACTGGGTACTTGATTCCCCTTAGCATACATACACTGCTGATAAGCAATGTTGTACTGTCCTTGTGCCTGGTTTTCCTTACCGGAAGCATTGATCGCACCTAAACCAGCTCCCCCTAAGAGTCCAACACCTGCACCAGTACCGACGTTGGTATGACTACCCCCACCAATCACAGCGCCAGCAGCCGCACCTAAGGCAGCGCCAACCAGTGCACTAGTGGCACCATCTTTTAAAGCGGCATTCGAGGTGTCCTTAACCGCATTTGCAGCGAACTCACGGCATTGCTGATCTTCTTGCTGGAATACCTCAAATGGCTTGCCTTGACGAGGCATAACGGCAACCGTTGGACCAGTTGGGGCAGATACACACGCTGCCAAGACACTAATTAATCCTGCCGATAAGATGACACGCTTCATTTTTAAATCCTATAAAAACACAAAAAATTAATTACTTGGTGGTGGCCCAGATTGGTTCGCTGGCGGCAATGCCGGCTGAATTTTCCAGGTACCAGCACAGGATTCTACATAAGGATAGTATTTCCCACTTTCAGCGCAGTAATACCATACAGATGGTTGTGGTTGTGAAGCCAATACCACTGGCTGAGGAGGCGCCATATAAACAGGGGGTGCTGCATACACTACAGGTGGGGCATATCCCACTACAGGATATGGGTAGCCACCATAGTAACCGGCTGGTCGCCAAGGGCCGCCATAAGGGCCTGGGTACCAGCCGCCGCCACCTACCGAAACATTCCAACCTACATAAGGCCCTGCAAATGCCGCACTTGGCAGCAGGCTAGCTAAGGATCCACATAAGATCCAAAATAAGGGGATAATTTTCTTCATATTCTTCATTGACCGTTCCTTATCCATTAGACTCCTTTTGCCACATAAATACTTACGGCTTGTGGTAATTTTAATCCGCTTTAATCCTTGTCTTGTGCACTACCTTACCCCACTTGAGCGCCTCAGACTCAATCAATTTTGACAAACTCTCAGGGCTTCCTGGGGCTGGATCCAAACCATTCGCTAAAAGTTTACTGCGAACTTCTGGATCATTGAGGGCTTGCTTTGTAAGCTCATTTAAGCGCTTTTGGAGCGGTAATCCCAGATGCGCTGGAGCCATTAAGGAAAACCAAGAGACCGCCTCAAACCCTGGCAGGCCTTGCTCTGCTAGCGTAGGAATTTCTGGGGCAGAGCGTGAACGTTTTAAGGTCGTTACGCCCAGCGCCTTAATGTCTCCAGAGCGAATTAAAGGTAAGGCTGAAGATAGGTTATCAAACAGCATGGATATGCGACCACTCAGTAAATCCGGCAGTGATTGCGCGCGTCCCTTATAAGGAATGTGACGTATCTCGATTCCAATCATCTCCTTCAATAACTCACCTGACATATGCAGTGAGGTGCCCACACCAGAAGAACCAAATGTCAGTTGATTGGGTTTAGCTTTAGCCAATTCAATGAGCTCTTGTAGATTACTTACCCCGAGCTGTTTATTGACCACCAATACATTAGGTGTGCTTGCCAAAAAACTAATTGGCGTGAAATCCTTCACTGGATCAAAAGAGATCTTTTCGTAGAGAGCTCCATTAATCGCGTGTATACCGACGGTACCAATTAACAAGGTATAACCATCAGGCTCACTTTTGGCCACTAGATCTGCCCCAATATTCCCACCAAATCCAGGTCGATTCTCAACCAAGACAGGAACGCCCAGTGCTTGCTGCCAATGTTGAGCTAAGACACGAGCCAAGATATCTGGTGCTCCACCTGGGGTAAAACTGACAATCACTTTAATAGGCTGTTTGGGCCAAGCTTTTAGGGGGTTGTTTGCGCTCTGGGCTTGGGCACAAAGACAATGTGCGAGATTGATAAGGATGATGCATGCAGCTGCAAGGAAGATCCTCGCTGCCTTAGGATATTGCAGCATGAGCAAAAAAGGTGGTATTAAAAACCGAAGCGAGTTCGCAATGCAATCAAGCCATCATAAGCAATGGGATTATCTGCACAAGGACCCATGCCACACTCTAAGAGGGTAGAAAGCAGATTGGCAAAAACAAGCAGCATGAAAATCAAAATCAGCGCATTGGCAAACCAAGAGCGTGAACGCACTTCACGATTAGGCAACATTAACAAAATCGCTTGGCCACCTAGAAGACCCAAGGCACCAATGAATCCCCAGGTATAGAAATGCAAGCCCAAAAAAGGACTTCCATAGCCAGGGTCGCCAGGAGCAATATGCAAGAGGATCTGGCGCAAGGAAACCATCATGCCAACCAAGCCACCAAATATCCCCCACCCATAGTGAGCAGAGTGTGCGCCACAACGAATATTTAAAGCAATCGCGCTTCCTATCACGACAAAACCAACTCGTTGTAAAAGGCATAGCGGGCAAGGTAGTTCACCAAAATAAAACTGATCTACGAATGCATAAGAAAGAACACCAATAATTGCCAGCAAGCAGAGTTGGTTGCCTAGGGCTGCAAGCGAGGGGAAGGAATGTTTGCTCACAGGCTAATATTCAAGTGATCAGTAGCGTGGAAATGGAACCAGTACATCAGAATTGCAACGGTAATGGCCACTGCAGTTAAAGCGGGCAGGCGTTTCTCAAACCAGACAAAGACCAGTCCGATAAAGGCTGTCAGGAAAGGGAGGAACATATACATAAGGGAATTCTATATCAGGATGTGGGGATAAGCCAGAAAGACAGTTTTGAGGGTGCTTTTGTATAGAATGGGCCCATGAATACCACCCCTAATAGCACTCATAATGCACCCTGTCTTCAACTAGAGGTAACCGGGGTGATGGCTCGCATTACCTTTAATAATCCCTCGGCACGCAATGCATTGACCTGGCCAATGTACGAGCAATTGAAGGCCATTTGCGATCAGCTTACAAAAATGCCGGAAATACGCGTTGCCATCTTGAGGGGCGCTGGTAATCACGCTTTTGTATCCGGTAGCGACATACAGCAATTTGTCGACCTGAAAAAGAATGTTGCCTACGAAGAAGCAGTTGATCATATTTTTCGCGCTTTTCAACACCTCCCCTTTCCAACGATTGCTCTCATCGAGGGGGTTGCAACGGGTAGCGGACTTTTAATTGCCACGGCATGTGATTTTAGAATTTCAACGCCGGAAGCCCGCTTCGGTATTCCAGTCGCGAAGACTTTAGGAAATTGTCTATCAGCAAGCAATCTTTCTTGGCTCAGTGCCCATCTGGGTGTTCCAATGATCAAGAGAATGTTGCTCACTGCCGAATTAATCAAGGCACCTGAATTACTAGCCTCAGGCTTCCTATATCAAATTGCTTCGGCTGAAGAAATCACTCAGGCGGGAGATGCACTAGCAGCCACAATGACCGCTCTCGCCCCTTTGACGCAAAAATCTACCAAAATTGTTTTGGCCCAATTGATTGAAAGCAATTTGCCAGACTGTGCTGCCATCATGCGAGAGACGTATAACAGTTCAGACTTTAAAGAAGGCGTGAAGTCCTTCCTAGAAGGAAGGCCTGCGCAATGGCAAGGAAAATAAGTTAAGAGCGCCCGTTTAAAAACTGCAGAACAATCTGGTTAAAGTAATCTGGGGTCTCAATATGAGGAACGTGGCCGATATTCTCAATCGGTACTAGTTTGGCATTTGGAATTGCTACTGCCGCTTTGCGACCAAGCTCTGGGAAATTACCAAGCGCTTTAATTGCTTCGGGTGGAGCAAAACGGCGCCCAAATACGGTCTTATCTTTTTGACCGATAACCAGCAGAACCGGCATCTTGAGATTAGGTAAATCACCGACTACTGGCTGGCGATCAATCATTTGATACGTTAAAACGGATGCCTTGGCATAGGCAGGATAATCAGCCCCTTTTTGTACGCGCACATACACTTCTATAAAGCGCTCGTACTCAGGTTTCCATGTTGGGAAGTAGCTTTGCAAAAAGCGTCGGTAACTCATCTCGGTCTGAGCCATCTCTAGTTTTAAAAGATTGGCATTGGTTTGCGGAGGAATATCTTTACTGTAATCCTCCAAGCCCAGGGGATTTTCAAGAACCAATTTTTCCACCATACTCGGATAGAGAATAGAAAACCGTACGCCCAACATTCCACCCATTGAGTTAGCGATCACATTGACGCGTTTAATTTTTAAATAGGTGAGCAATGCCTTAGTGTTGGCAGCTAACTCATCAAAATGGTAGTCCACATCGGGCTTAGATGATTTACCAAAGCCAATTTGATCGGGTGCAATCACACGGTAACCGGCTTGCGTTAAAGCAGCAATAGTTTGCGCCCAATAATCGCTCGAGAAATTTTTCCCATGAAATAAAACCACGACACCCTTCTGCTCTCCCTGGGCCGCTTGATCCATGTACACCATGCTGACCGCTTGACCCTGGAGCTGCGTCTTAAATTCATGCGTTGGGTAAGGATAGGGCCAAGTGCTTAAGCCCAGATCCAAGGGGGCTGCCTGCTCAAAAAGATTGTGGCTTGGGCTTTGAAGCTGCGCCTGAGAATTCGATGCAGTACTGTTCGCACAAGAGGACAGAAGAACGCCTCCTCCAAGACTGATTGCAAACAATATAAACAGCTTAAGCATATGCACTTTCTTGTGAAATAACCGAGTTAAATAATCGTCAATTTGAGAGGGGTCAAGTCCTCAACCAAACCTTCCAAAACATCACCTTTTTTAATTGGCCCAACACCTGCTGGTGTACCAGAGAAAATGAGGTCGCCAGCTTCCAATGTAAATAAAGTCGAAAGATAGGCAATCGTATCAGGTACATTCCAGATCAATTGATTGAGATCACCAGACTGACGTACTTCACCGTTCACCATGAGCTGCACAGAGCCATGCGTGGGGTGACCATAGATTGCGGCTGGCGTAATTGCAGCGCAAGGAGCAGATTGATCAAAGGCTTTACCAGTATCCCAAGGGCGACCCATTTTTTTGGCCTCCCCTTGCAGATCACGACGCGTCATATCTAGTCCTACCGCATAACCATAGATATGCTCAAGGGCTTTATCGGCAGGAATATTTGCTCCACCTTGAGAGATAGCAACTACCATCTCAATTTCATGATGCACGTCATTAGACAGATCTGGATAAGTCATATTGTTGCCGTCAGCAACAATCGAACTAGCTGGCTTCATGAAAAAGAAAGGTGGCTCACGATCCGGATCATGGCCCATCTCACGGGCATGGTCAGCGTAATTTCTGCCAACACAAAAAATTCGATTAACAGCAAATCGACGAGTCTCTCCCACAACGGGTAAAGAAACAATGGCTGGAGGATCAATCACGTAAGTTGAATTCATTTACAGTCCTTTGCTGAGATTACTTGGGTTTAGAGATGTTGCTCAATTTCAAAAATAAGATGCTTAATGCTAATGCAAAAGTGAGGGCATTGGCCAGAATCAGTGGCCACTTTTCAATAATCAAGCCGTATACCAACCATAAACCTACACCGGCAGTAAATAGACTATACATACCAAGAGAAATGCCTGAGAGATCCCTGGTGCACCAAGACTGTAGCGCTTGTGGCACAAATGCAATGGTAGTTAAAAAAGCGGCGCAGTAACCAATCAGCTCTACATGATGTGCCTCTAAGACCATGATGGTTATGGCAATGGAATAGAGAGAATAGCCATAACCGTTAAGGTATCGCTGCTATTGGTAAATCCTTTGCCTATACCCGCTTGGAATGGTAATGGACCACCATCGCAATAGACTTTGAGAAAAACCAATTGCTGGGTATTTGGATAGGAAATCGGGCCCGAGCCAATTTGGTTGTAGTTCGAATAGAACTCAGTTCCCACAGACCAATCTGGAGCAACTTCCCTAGAGATCCTAATTGCTGTATTGAAGTCCGGGCCTTGATGAACATATGGCTGAGATAACTGTTGGTCAAAAATCGGATTGATCACAAACAACCACTCATCAATATGCTTGCCCAAAATAAAGCGCGCCTCTGAGTTATAACGAGATTGCTCATACTGAGGCAGCGTATTAGAAAGCTCAATATTGACACCAGCAAACACGGGGTCGCCCTTCTCTTCGTGATAAGGCAACCACTTCATCCGCACCTTAGCGCCAGCATAATTCCAAGTGCTATTGTTCACCACCGAGTTGATATACAAGCCCGCTTCAAGATCATGACCAAGACCATAGGCATATTCCGGGGTAATGCGGGTATTGTTATTGTTCATGACCTCGCCAGGGTAGCTGGGAGTCTTAACACCTCTTGGGGTGTTATTCAAATGCAACTCGAGGCTCTGCTCTCCCTTGGCATTGATTTCATCGTCATAGACCTGAATTTCATCTTGCAGAACTGCCTGACTGATTGATGGTATTACCACCAAAAAGGCAATCAGAAATAATCTAAGGAGTAGGCGGGCTTGCATCGGCAAGAGTTTAACAATGATTAGGGTTTTTTGACTTGCTCACTCCAAAGTTGCCAAGGGCGCCCTATGGTTTTCTCAATGGTCTCTTGTGCCGCTAGAGCCTCGCCAGGGCTGAGGTACTGAACTGTACCCATCTTCATCGCTTCGGACTGGATGCTCGCATTCTGGATGGCATAAATACTACGGAAGACAACCTTCTTGATTGAATCTGCTCCTGCTGCATAACCATGACCTCGCATTAAGACAAAATACTGTAATCCTAATGTGCTAGCCAAAGCATCGCCTAGGTCGGGGTTCCCAACAAACATATCTGAGTCTGGGGTCGGCTTTGCAAAATGACGGATCTCAAACAATGGGGCGCCCTCACCCAAAAAAGCACTCATGTGGTAGACCGGCTTCAGAGTTGTACCGGTTAGGCCAAAAGGTAGCAGTGCAGAAGCATGGCCATGCACCACTGAATTAATATCAGGCCGATTGCGCAAAATGCCACTATGAATAAATCGTTCACCGTATGCAGTGCGAGCATCTCCATTAAGGGGGCGTCCATTCATATCAAATTCCATAATGTCTTCGACCTGGACAACCGAAGGTGCAATGCTACGAGATAAGAAAAAAGTATTTGGGTTGCTTGGATTGCGAACGCTGATGTGCCCATAGCCGTCGACCGCATTTTGCTGATACAAAATATGATTGGCTAACACAAGTTCTTCAACTGCGAGCTTCACCGCTGGAAACTGATCCATCTGCTCTTGCACTGTAGCCGCATTGCTGATGGTCGCCACCAAACATGCAAAACCAAAGAAAAGATTTCTTAATAAGGTATTTCTACTCACTCGATATTCCTCGGTTTTAAATAAATAAGCCACCCAAAGGTGGCTGACCCAAAAGTGAAATGAAGACTTAGCCCAAGGTGAATTTAAGCTCACCCAGTTTCTCAACATAACTGACTACCTTATCGCCCTTTTTCAGCCAAACTTGCTTGTCTTTTGGCATGCCCAAAATCACACCTTGTGGAGTGCCTGTAAAGACAATGTCCCCTGGCTCTAAGGCCCAATACTTACTGATGTAAGAAAGCATATGTTGGGTATTGTGGATAAAGTCAGATGTATTCGAGTTTTGACGCATCTCGCCATTGACCCAAGTCTGAATCTTCAGGTTATTGGGGTCACCCACCAAATCGCTAGTAACAAAATAAGGTCCAATGGGTGCGTACTGGTCTAAAGTTTTACCAATCATCCACTGACCGCTTGGAAGCTCTAGCTGCAGATCGCGTGATGAAAAATCATTTGAAGTGCAATACCCCGCTACATAGTTCAAGGCTTCCGCCTCTGGAACATTACGCATGCGCTTACCAACCACAATTAATAGCTCAGTTTCATAATCAAGCTTATAAGAAATCTCCGGTGGCGGGATTTCTAAGACACAGTTATGGGCAGCCAAACTATTGTTGTACTTATTAAAGAGTGGCGGCACTGCTGGACGCGCCATACCAACTTCATCAGCATGCTGGCGATAGTTCAAGCCTACGCAAATAATTTTTCCTGGATTCTTAAAGAGACGGCCATACGTAATCTTGGACTCATCCAAATAAGGTACGCCAGATTTATCAGCGCTCGCCACCACCTTATTAAATCCGGCTGCATTACCTTCTTGAAGCAATTGATCGAGCGTCAAAGGCGCTGAAATTTTCATTTTCTTTGCCACGGCACGAACATCAATGACGCCCTTAGGAGTCACAACTCCGAGGGTCTCAGTGCCGTCGGGATTTTTAATGGAAAGAATTTTGCTGTTTTTAACCATCTCATGTGGACCACTGTAAATATCCCCGCCCCACACTGAAGTTGGATGTGCGGATGCCTCTTGCATCACACCCATTGCAGAAGCTGCTACGAGACCAGCACCGGATGCAGAAACGGTTTTAATAAATTGACGACGTGAACCCATTATTACTATCTCCTAATATTGTTTTATATTTTTAGACTACTTTTGAGATAGTACTGCACTTGAAAATGTTGCGCTAGAAAAAACAGATCCAGAGAATCACCCAGGGGGGGGTTAGCCCAAACCAAATGCTAGCGCCACATGATAGGTGATAAAGGATGCCAAATAAGCCAAAAAGAATAGGTAGCCGAGCATAATCACAGGTATTTTCCAGCCTCCTGTTTCCCGCTTAACGGCTGCAATAGTAGACAAGCATTGTGGTGCAAACACAAACCAAGCCAGCAAGGAAAGTGCGGTTGCTAAGGACCATCCGCTAGAAATGAGAGGAATCAAAGCATCGGCCGCATCCGCACTCGAGCTTGATAAGGCATAAACAGTTGCAAGCGAGCTCACAACCACTTCACGCGCTGCCATTCCGGGCACCAAGGCAATACTGATCTGCCAATTAAAGCCAATAGGCGCAAAGATATGAGCCAAGCCGGCACCCATCATGCCCGCAATACTATATTGAATCGGAGAACCCGTAGCACCCTCAGGCGGCAAAGGAAAGCTCGATAAAGCCCATAAAGAAATGGTCATGACCAGAATGATTCCACCCACCCGACGCAAAAATATTTCTGCACGCTGCCACAAGCTGATCGCTAAATTGCCTAGGCGCGGCAGATGGTAGCTAGGCAACTCCATCATCAAGGCATTCATCCTAAATTGCTCACTTGTAAAACGCTTGAGAATCCATGCAACTGCCATGGCTCCAAAAATGCCAGCAAGATAAAGCATGAACAACACTAGGCCCTGCAAATCAATGCCAGCCCAAAGCTTTCTATCGGGGATGAATGCCGAAATCAATAAAGCGTAAACGGGCAAACGCGCTGAACAGGTCATCATGGGTGCAATTAAAATGGTCACCAAACGATGGCGTGCATTAGAAATACTTCTGGTAGCCATAATTCCAGGAATGGCACAGGCAAAGCTCGATAAGAGTGGGATAAATGATCGACCCGAGAGACCTACTGAGCCCATCACTCGATCAAGCAAATATGCGGCGCGTGGCAAGTAACCCGATTCTTCAAGCAACAAGATAAAGAAAAATAGAATCAAAATTTGCGGCAAGAATATGACTACCCCGCCTAAGCCTGCCAAAATACCGTTGATCAACAAGCTCCGAAACCAATTATTCGGCAATAAAGCACTTAACTCTCCCCCAAGATACTCAACGGATGATTTAATCAGCTCCATTGGTAAGTTGGCCCAACTAAAAACCGCCTGGAATATGAAAAATAAGAGTACGGCCAAAATAATGGGGCCGATGATTGGATGCAATAGAACAGAGTCCAAGCGGTCACTAAAACGATCGGGAATTACCTGATCCAAATTCAAATTACGCAGAATTTTTTGAACCGAGACATTATCCGTCTCCGCATGCGCAATGTGCTCCCCGATCTTTTCTTGATCCAAATCAGTCACGCCTGAATGAAGGCTATGCAAATTGCGCCAATCCAATTCATTGAGATAGCGCTTAATATCATCCGCGCCATTTGCTTGAATACCGATACTAGTCAAGACCGGCAAACCAAGCTCTCTTGACAATGCAGTAGTATCAATTTCCAAGCCCTGTCGTTTAGCAATATCAAGCATATTCAGAACGACGACACAAGGAATCCCCAGACGTTTAGCAGCCAAAACAAGTCGTAAGTTTCTGCGCAAGTTCATTGCACTCAAAACGCAAATCACTAAGTTCGGTTTTTTCTCGCCCTCCGCTCTACCCATAAGGACATTGCAGGTCACGCGCTCATCTAAGGACCGGGGATACAGACTGTAGGCTCCGGGCAAGTCCAAAACGCGCAGCACTTTTCCTGAGGCAAGCGTCAGGCGGCCTTCTTTACGCTCAACGGTGACACCAGAGTAATTGGCAACCTTCTGCCGACTGCCGGTGAGTAAATTAAATAAGGCTGTTTTCCCACAGTTTGGATTACCCAGCAGGGCAACCAAAGGCTCGCTTGGAAAAAAGTGGATAGTTGATTCAGGCATTTGGAATAGATTCCACTGCGATCATACTTGCTTCAGACTGACGCAATGCAAAAGTAGACGCACCAACACGAACCATGTAAGGGCCTTTACCCAAAAAACCTTTGCGTAGTAATGTGACCTGTTCTCCTGGCAAAAAACCAATATCTTCAAGCTGCCCCTTTAATTGAGGGGCACCCTTAGGGGCATGAATCCCGCTAACACGGTATAAATTGCCTAATTGGACTTGATCCAAGTTCATGGAAAGCGGTCACTTTTTAATTTAATAAGAACGATTCTCATTATATACCCCCTATTTAAGGGAAAAATTGGGTATGGCTATGTCGACTCGCCCATAGCTTTCTGATATGGTGCTGTCAATAACAACACCTATTTGCGATGTGAGATATGTACCTACCAAAACTTTTTCAAATTGAAGATGCCGCGCTACTGGGGGCATTTATCCGTAAATATCCATTTGCAACCGTGGTTGGTATTTTGAATGGTCAAAGTGAAATTAATCACCTCCCCTTAATGCTCAGCGAGGATGGAACACGTTTGCATGGGCATATAGCCAAAACAAATCCAATTGCCCAAATTGCATCGCAAGGTCAACCTGAATTAACCGCCATCTTTCATGGTCCACACGGCTACATCACGCCCTCTTGGTACCCCTCTAAAAAAGAGACTGGCAAGGTAGTACCGACATGGAACTATGCAGTGGCCCATGCTCACGGTCAATTGAAGTTAATAAACGATTCTGCCTGGTTACTTGATCACGTTTCTACATTAACCAATCTACATGAACCTACCTATCAATCAAGCTGGAAAGTAAGTGATGCCCCTGAAGAATATATTCAGATGATGCTCAATTCAATTGTGGGCATTGAAATTAACGTTACAAGACTTACCGGCAAGTTCAAACTCAGTCAGAACAGACCTGCAGAAGACTATGCAGGCGTCGTAGCCCATCTAGAGCAATCACCCGATCAAATACTGCAGGAGATGCTCAGCTACATGAGTAATCAAAAATAATCTAGGGCGCTAGATATCCGTGCTTAATTAAGATATTTTTTGCAGCTGCACTTTGCATGTAATCATAAAGTTCAAGTGCTGGTGCTGGCGGGTTTTTTAGCAGAACCATACGCTGTTTAATTGGTTGGTACATGTCTGGCGGCAAGGCAATGAATTGAATCGTTTGTGCCAACTCAGGCGCCTGCGCTAATGAAAGCGCCGTAAAGCCCGCACTTGCAACCCCAGTACTGACATAGACTGTGGGAATAGAAATATTCTCCCCAAAAACCAATTTATCCTTGACGCCATCCCAAAGCTTGGCAGCCTTTAGGTACTGAACTGCTGCTTTGCCGTAAGGCGCTAAATCTGGATTAGCAATCGCCACTTTGTTTGCCTTTGCCAATACAAACTCAAAGGTGACACCTTTTTCTAAGTGAGTACCGCTTACTCTGCTCACAATTAATGCCAACTGGCCTATTGCATAGACCACACCACCATCCCGAGTAAGACCCTCTTGCGATAAACGCTGGGGAAAGGATTCATCAGCAGCAATGAATAAAGAAAATGGTGCGCCCTGGCGTATTTGAGCGCTCAGGTTTCCAGAAGATCCATAAACAATACGCATCTTATTCGGATGCGCCTGCGAAAAATCAGCATACATCTCTTCAAATGCTGGCTTCATATTGCTAGCAACCGCAATAGTTATATTTTGCGCAAATGTCATTTGACTAAATGCCAAAGCAATGAGCATCAGGAGTAATTTAAACAATGGCATCATTTGTTGTTGGGGCAATAAAAAAGTCGGCCCATGGATAGGAGCCGACTTCAAGTAAACCACAAATCAATTACGCAAATAATTTCAAGGCACTTAGGAATGTTTTATAAATACCCCAAGCTAATGGGACACCAACAAAAGCCCATGCCAATATCACTGTAAAAGTGGATGTGTGCTCATGGCCGGCTTGACCCCCCACCAATGCGCCTGATGCCTTTTCATGAGCCAAACGCTTTTCTTCTGCCAACTCAGCATCAGTCATAAACCATTTATCGGCAACCGGGCGAATCAATAGGTTTGCAATCAAACCAATCACCAGCATACCAACCAAAATATACATAGTTTGGTTGTATACCTGACTCTTGGGAATACCTAAGCTCAGCTGATAGTCACGCATATAGTTGACCACCACTGGACCCAAGATGCCGGCTGTAGACCATGCCGTTAACAAGCGCCCATGAATCGCACCAACGTTTTGTGTGCCGAATAGGTCGGCAAGGTAAGCAGGCACTGTCGCAAAAGCACCGCCATACATACTTAAGATGATGCAAAAAGCCCCAACAAAGAGCATCAAGCTACCTGCAGCTGCACTAGAAGGAATACTAAAATATAGCGCACCACCTAAGATGAAAAACACACTATAAGTTAGCTTGCGACCCAATTTGTCAGAGATGCTTGCCCAAAAGAAGCGGCCAACAATATTAAATAGACTCAGTAAGGCGGTAAAGCCTGCAGCAATCCCAGCGATCGCAGCAAGTTGACCTTTATCTAACTCACTAAATTTGAGCGCATTACCAATCAAGCTACCGGCGAAAATTTCTTGGAGCATTGGGGATGACATACCAATCACGCCAATACCTGCCGAGACGTTCATGGTGAGCACCAGCCAAACCAACCAAAATTGAGGGATGCCCCAGATTTTTTTAACGCTCACACTTCGGGTGGTAATCATCGCCTTAGATGCATCAGCAGCTGGTTGGCTCCAGTCCACTGGCCTCCAGTCACTAGCAGGGACACGGTAACTCATTGCACCGACGATCATATAAATAAAATATATAACGCCCATCACCACAAAGGTTTGCGCCACGCCAACTGATGTGGAGGTTGCAAAGCTTTTCATGAGCATTGCTGCTAGTGGCGAACCAATCATAGCGCCACCACCAAAGCCCATAATCGCCATACCAGTTGCCATACCGCGGCGATCCGGAAACCATTTAATCAAGGTGGACACAGGTGAGATGTAGCCAAGACCTAGACCAATGCCACCAATCACGCCTGAACCCAAAATCATCATCCAAAACTGGTGAAGGTAAATACCCCAGGCAGAAAAGATCATTCCACCACCCCAACAGCAAGCTGCAACCACTCCAGCTTTACGAGGGCCTGCACGCTCTAACCAGCCACCCCAAATTGCAGCGGAAATGCCCAAGAATACAAAGAACAGGGTGTACATCCAACCCAATGTGGATATTTGCCAATCACAAGTTGTGGTGAACAGTTGAGCAAAGAATCCAACGTCAGCAGCACATTTAATTGCCTCTGTGCCACCCTGAGATACACCCAATGCCTTGGATAGGGGAAGCCAAAATACAGAAAAGCCATAAGCCATACCAATACATAAATGAATTGCTAGTGCCGCCGGTGGTACTAGCCAGCGATTAAATCCTGGCCCCGCAATCGTTCTCTCTTTATCTAAGAATGCAAACATTCCATCTCCTTTATTGGCGTATCTTTTGACTAATTACTTTTTATATTTATATGCTCAAAGCTCATTACTGTATAAATGAAAATAGCTTATTTGTAAGTCGGGGTAATCCCCACGAAAATTGGTGCATCGCAACATGTTGAGCTAGTTTATGAGATGATGTCCATCAAATTTTTAAATGGAATCAATCATGAAAAAACTAGCACCCTTCTTTCTTGCGCTTGGCATCCTCTGGGGCAGCGCACATGCAGCGGAAGAAAAAAGCATCATTGTTTCCTCAACCACCTCCACAGAGCAATCTGGCTTATTTGGTTACCTCCTCCCTATCTTTGAAAAGAAATCTGGCATTAAGGTCAAAGTGGTTGCAGTAGGTACCGGTCAAGCATTGGATATTGGCCGCCGTGGAGACGCTGATGTTGTCTTTGTGCACGACAAACCTGCCGAAGAAATATTTGTTGCAGAAGGCTACTCCACCAAACGTAGTGAGGTCATGTACAACGATTTCATCCTCATTGGACCTAAATCAGATCCAGCCAAAATCGGAGGTGGCAAAGATATTCAAATTGCCTTCCAAAAAATTGCTACCAGCCAAGCGCCCTTCATTTCCCGAGGCGATAAGAGTGGCACCAATGCTGCGGAGTTGCGCTATTGGAAAGATGCGGGCATTGCAGTCTCATCCTCAAGCCCTTGGTATAAAGAGACTGGATCAGGCATGGGGCCCGCACTAAACTCTGCATCAGCCATGAATGCCTATATCTTGGCTGATCGAGGTACTTGGCTGAGCTTTAAAAACCGAGGCGACTTGGTTATTTTGGTTCAAGGCGATCCAAAACTCTTTAATCAATATGGCGTCATGTTGGTAAATCCAATCAAATTTCCTCAAGTCAAAAAAGTGGAGGGCCAGCTGTTTATTGATTGGCTCGTCTCTAAAGAGGGACAGGATGCCATTGCAGGCTACAAAATTGATGGTCAGCAACTCTTCTTTCCTAATGCCAAAAAATAAGCTTGCTTACGAAGATTAAATTGGCATAAATAAAAATGCCTATCAGATCAGTCTGATAGGCATTTTTTCATAACAGCCTGAGGCCGCTATTTATTGAGGTTGATGCAATTACTTCTTTGGAGGAGCCATAAAGCCGATGATGGTGTCATCTACGAACTCAACCATGACGTCGTCACCAGTCTTGAATTTTTCAAGGCCTAATACGCTTTGGTCAACCTTCACTTTTTGCTTCTCGCCACTTGGCATTGTGAATGTCACTACGCGTGTCTTGTAATCAATAGTACCAATTTTGACTGTTGCATAGATTGTGTCGGTAGTTTCTTCGAAAGGCTTCGATGTTCCTTTTCCAGAAATAACTACTGAACGCACACCAGATACGCCTGGTTTTTGATCTTTAGAAACTTTAATCAAGCCAACTGCAATCGCTTGTGCATGCTCTACAGCAAAAATATCGCCTTTTTTAATCCGATCCAAATCGTTTACTTTTTTGGATACATTCATTTGCAACATATTGCCATTAGCATCTTGCAAAACAACGATGCGCTTACTTACATCAACGGATTGAACCGTTGCGGTAATAATGGCAGCTTCAGCAGCCAAAGGAAGCATCTTGGCAGGAGCCTGAGCAAAAACAGAGGATGCAGCAAAAATACCAATTGAAGCAACTAATGCAGCAAGTAAGGATTTCTTCAAGATAACTCCTAAATAAAGAGGGGGTTGGTAAAAGCGGGGTTTATATTAAATACCGTCATTTCATTGTAACCATCAAATAAGACCTTTTTGCTAGCTATTTTTACAAGCTAGGGGTTTTACTAGGTTTTAGCTTGCGCCTATTTGGTAAATTAAACCCTATTCCATTAAATTACGCCCAACTTATACAAAGAATTGCTTGAATATTTTGATTCAATCCTGGGAGCAAGCTCAAAAAGCTGCTTATCCAATTCGCGCCCTGGTTTTCATTCAAGAGCAAGGGGTGCCAGAGCATTTAGAGCTTGATGAATTTGACCCTATTGCCTGCCATGCCTTAGCCTTTGACAATAAGCAATGTGTGGGCACAGGCCGGTTGATCAAAAATGGTACTCAGGGACAAATTGGTCGAATGGCAGTGATGTCCGAGTTTCGAGGGCAAGGGATTGGAAGCGCAATCCTTACCCAATTAATAAATACTGGACGCGCTAATGGTATTGAACAATTTCATTTGCATGCTCAGGTAAGCGCGCGCTCTTTTTATCAACATCATGGTTTTATAGCAGAAGGTCTGCTTTATGAAGAGGCAGGCATCTTGCATCAAAATATGACTTTGTAACTCAATCACACATATTAAGAAAAAGATGACTACTGCTGCCGATGCTCCTTTTTTGTTTCGTGTTTGCTACTCTGATACGGATGCTGCTGGTGTTGTTTACCATGCCCGCTATCTGGAGATGTTTGAACGCAGTCGAGCAGAGTGGCTTTATCAGCGCAATCTAAGCCCTTCCCTATTAGTGAGAGATTACAACCTGTTGTTGCCCGTGCGCGAACTCACCATGAGCTTTCATAAACCAGGGCGCCTAGATGATGTATTGGCCATTGATCAGCTCATCGAACACCGTAGTAGAACCCAAATTAAAGTACGTCAAACCGCCAAACGCACTCACCCAGAGGATCCAAACATAGAGCCAGAGCTCATTGCGACTGTTGTCATCCATATTGTGGGGGTCGATGCCACTACCTTGAAGCCCAAAGCATTGCCGGATTGGCTCTTTCCTCTAGAGCCCACAGGCCAATGACTTAAAATAGAGACTCTTACTGCAAACACACTAGTGCGGCAGCTCACCCCATTGGCCGGGATAGTCGTTTAATTGAATACGGGCCAATTTTTCATTGGCTCATATGTTATTCACAGATTTAGGTTTATCTCCGTCCATTCTCCGTGCAATAGAGGAAGAGGGCTACACTAGTCCCACCCCTATCCAGGAAAAATCTATTCCGGCAGTACTCAAAGGGGGCGACCTTTTGGCTGCCGCACAAACCGGCACTGGTAAAACTGCAGGCTTTACCCTCCCCATTCTGCAACGCCTTACAAGCAATACAAAAGCGAGTTCTGGCAAGCGCCAGCTGCGTGTACTCATTCTGACGCCTACTCGTGAATTAGCGGCACAAGTTCAAGAATCGGTTGTGACCTACGGAAAATACACTGGTCTGAAGTCGACAGTCATCTTTGGTGGCGTTGGTGCCAATCCACAAATCAAAGCCATTGCTGCTGGCTTAGATATTTTGGTCGCCACTCCCGGACGCTTACTAGATCTGATGTCGCAAAAATGTGTATCCCTTGATGCCATTGAAATTCTTGTTCTGGATGAAGCCGATCGCATGCTCGATATGGGCTTCTTACGTGACATCAAAAAGATTTTGGCGGCACTGCCTAAGCAACGCCAGAATCTTTTATTCTCCGCCACCTTTTCTACTGAGATTAAAGCATTAGCCGATGGTTTACTCAATTCACCCGCTTTAATTGAGGTGGCGAGAAGCAATAGCACCAATGAGGCAATTGCTCAATTAATTCATCCGGTCGATAGAGGCCAAAAGCATCCTTTGTTAGCACACCTCATTCAAACCAAGCAATGGAAACAAGTATTGGTCTTTACCCGCACTAAACATGGTGCCAATAAATTAGTTACCCAACTAGAAAAAGATGGCATTACCAGCATGGCAATTCATGGTAATAAAAGCCAAAGCGCTCGCACCAAAGCCTTAGCTGAATTTAAAGATGGCAAGATCACCGTTTTAGTTGCTACTGATATTGCTGCCCGAGGGATTGATATCGATCAACTCCCCCATGTTGTGAATTACGATCTACCCAACGTGTCTGAAGATTATGTTCACCGTATCGGCAGAACGGGTAGAGCTGGCTCAAACGGAGTAGCAGTCTCGCTCGTGTGCGTTGATGAACACCAAATGCTCAGAGATATTGAAAAGCTGATTAAGCAAAAGCTACCGCAAGAGATCATTGCTGGATTTGAGCCTGATCCAAATGCCGTTGCGCAACCCATTCAATTGCGTAGTCAGCAACATCAGCAATCTCGTAAAACTAGACCGGCCAGTGGTAGCGCCCCCAAATCCAGTCAGGGAAAGGCGCCCACTCATCGCTCTAACCCGCCCAAGAAAAGCTTTAGTCGGTAATAAGTCGCCCGTTTAAAATGGCTTAATACCTTCATAACGCTCACCACCACCAAACTCAACACTGCTGGACTAGACTTAGCCAATTTACCTGGAGTGCATGCCTAAAGCTTGCAAGAGGCTCTCAATGCTCAGCTCAGATCTCATGGCAAGCAGTGCCTCTACTTTCAGATGTGCAGGCATTTGCTGATCTAGGGGTTATCACCGGTGCATCTGGACGCAATTGGTTAAGTTATGGCAACGATGTAAAACTTCCAGCAGGTTTTACGCAAGCTCAACAGGCTTTATTGAGCGACCCTCAAACTAGTGGTGGCCTATTAGTTTCATGCAACCCCGCTAGTGTTGATGCTGTTTTAGAAATCTTTAAAAAGCACCAATTCATGAATGCAAGTGTTATTGGCCATATAACCGCCCAAGCAGCTCACTTGCTCACCATCTCAAATTAAAGATGTACAAGAAAAAAGCCTGGTTCTTTTTAAAAACCAGGCTTTTGTTTTTATTGGATCGCAAGAATTATTTCTTGGCTTCCATCGCCTCTTTAGTAGCAGTGATTTCTTTACGACGCTCTTTGCATGCACCAGCAATTTCTTGCAAGGCTTTACGTGCACGAGCAGCAGAAGCTTTAATGCCCTTCTCAATGAACTTCTCATTTTCCGCTTTGTATGCCTCAAAAGCAGCTAGCAATGTATCGTGTTGTGACATCTTGTCTCCTATGAATGGATTTAATTTATTTGCTTAAGCGCGCAGCTCGGAGCCAGTATATATCCATAAAAACTAGAAGGGTTCACCCTCTAAATCAGGGAAAACTCTTAGAAATACCCCTTTAAGGGGGTATTTTTAGAGATCTTTAGTAAAAGCGCTCGGGGCAATCGTATTGCGAATAATCCCAACCCCAGTAATTTGAGTCTCCATGACATCGCCTGGTTTTAAAAACTCTGGAGGTGTACGGCCATTACCAACGCCAGAGGGAGTACCAGTAGCAATGATGTCGCCTGGCAATAAGGTTAAGCCACGTGAGAGCTCGGCAATAATGGTCGGGATCTTAAAATACATTTGCTTGTAGCTGGCATTTTGTTTTTCAACGCCATTGACGCGGCAGATCACACGCACATCATCCAAGTTCACGCCACCTGCAGTAACCACCCAAGGACCCATTGGTCCATGGCCATCCAAGCTCTTGCCTTTGAACCACTGACCTGAGTGACGCTTTTGCTGAATATCACGCGCAGTAGTGTCATTGAAGGCAGAGTAGCCAAAAACATAATTCATGGCATTTTCTTCGGAGATATTAGTGCCCTTCTTGCCAATGACAACGGCAAGCTCAGCCTCCCAGTCAATCATGGTTGAATTGCTAGCGTCGTATGGAATGGTATCAAAGGGGCCATTCATGGTTTGAGTGCCCTTACTAAAAAATACTGGGACCTTTGGATATTCAGTAACGCCTTTATCAGCGCGATGCAGCTTACCCTCTTCAAAGTGGTCAAGGTAATTCCAGCCAACGCAATAGATGTTGCTCTGCGGTTTTGGAATGGGTGATAACAAAATTACCTGATTTACATTTTGTAAATTTGCACCACGGTTCTTGAAGATAGCCGCCAACTCAAGTAAGCCTGAGTTACCAGATCCAGCCAAGGAAATCATCGATGTGGGGTCAAATGACAATGTCAATTTCTGACGGGCAGCCTCAGCGGGAATATCCACTACCAAACCATCATTTGTCACTAAGCCGAGCCTGGAGGATGCACCCATTTTCGGCAAGTAATTCGCAACCCGAAAACCCGCCTTGCCAGTCAAAGGCTCCACAATAATTGGTTGGCGCTCTTGACCAGCCATTGCCGCCTGCGATAAAAACATACCTCCTAAAGCGGCGGTTGAACCCATTTTCAGCACATCCCTGCGATTTGTATCCACAACATCTCCTTTTATTTTTAGATTCGCCTATTACTGGCAAGTATTTGTAAGTCAAATCTTAATACAAACGCATCAGTTGGCAGAAAAAGCGGATTGCCGATATGCTTGTAGACATGAGATCAACTTCCTCCTGTTATGGATTCATTGCACTAGCATGCTCTTCCATCTTGATGGTGGGCTGCGAGCGGGATAGCTATACAAGCTGGTCCTGCAAAAGTCCGGAAGGCATCAAAACTGCCATGGTGCTCAAAAAGGCGCAAATGCTGCTCCAAGAAAAGAATTTTAGTTACTGCGGCAGCTTGGGTGAAAAAAGCTATTTTGATGAGAGCTGCCCCACAGACATCCAAAATAGCTCCATCCTCTTTGTCCCAGTAAGCGGAGCCCTTCAAATGAACCATCAAGAATATCGCTGTGACGCACTCTAAACAAAAGAACCCCATCAGTCCAAAAAAATTATTGCTAACCAAGTGGACCGCCGTTCAGCCGCTGAAAAAAGAGAAGCATTTTTTGGTATCAAAAGTCATTCTGCCCGAACCCCCTTCGGAAAAGATTGAATACATTGAACTAGAGGCGGTTTACAGCAAAAATATTTTTCAGATTGCCTGGCGAGAATTAAGCGATCCTAGCCTGTGGATACAAGGCTGGAAATAAAAAGCCGCCCATCAAGGCGGCTGGTTTATTGCAAAGGCACTGTCTATTGCTTGGTTGCAGGTGTTTTTTTGGCTGCAGTAGCTTTGCTTGTATGCGCTTCTAAATTCTTTTCAGCGGCATCGGCAACTTGATTGACTATCTTGCGACCTTCTTTAAACATCTTTTGTCCGGTAGTGGACATTTCATGAACCACCTTCGAAAGTTTATCGGCATGAGCAGGCAGCTTGCTTTCGGCATCTTCAAGCCAACCAACTAGCGAGCTACGTACTTTTTCAAGATGCTTCTCCGTTTCGTCTGCAGCGCTTTCGCCTAAATCTTTTAGTAGTGACTTCACTTTTTTATGGTACACAGCAGCGCGCTTGCTAGCTTGCTTACCAGCCTCCTCTTGCAAATCTTTTAACTTAGCAAGATCGTTTTTTGCGGCTGACTTAGCACTATCGAGTGCATTTTTCATGCCCCACTCAATCTCCGCCATATGGTGATCACTTAGTTCTTTAGCGCTTTCTAATAATTTATGCGAGTAGGCAAAAAGCTCTTTTGCTTTTTCACGTTGCCATGCTTGAAAATCATTCTTATCCATCATCTCTTCCTTATTTGGGTTGATATTGGGTAACGCATAGATCACTCTATACCGAAATCATGCACTTGCCAATTGTCAATTCAATGACTATTAGAATGTAGCCATGAGTGAGAGAAAAAGCCCTTATGAAGCTATTGGCGGTATCGACAAGGTTGATGAACTCGTGGATCGCTTCTATGATTTAATGGCCTTGGAGTCCGGCCTAGTAGAATTGAGGGCCATGCATCCACCCGATTTATCAGATTCACGTGAAAAACTGAAATTTTTCCTCACCGGCTGGATGGGCGGTCCTGATGTCTACTCCCCCAAATATGGCCACCCTATGCTCAGAGCAAGGCACCTACCTTTCAAGATTGGCATAAAAGAGCGCAATCAGTGGCTAGTGTGCATGTACAAAGCCATGGAAGATTGTGGCATTACAGGGGAAGTGGCCACACAACTGGAGGAAGCCTTTCTCAAGACGGCTGACTGGATGCGTAATCAACCTAATTAAAGTGTGGGGATTCTTTGATTGGGCTTAAAAGCAGCTTTACTAGGTATAGTGATATTTATATTTTTCATTCAGAATAACCATGCTTGAATCTACGCTAATGCTATTAGGCGATCCAAATACGTGGATTGCCTTTCTAACACTTTCTGCCTTAGAAGTCGTTTTAGGCGTTGATAACATTATTTTTATCAGCGTCATTGCCAACCGACTCCCCACCGAGATTCGAGAAAATGTTCGACGCATTGGCTTACTACTCGCACTTGCTACACGTATTCTCCTGTTGATTAGCCTCTCCTGGGTAATGGGTCTCACTCACCCCTTGCTCGTCATCGGGGAGCATGCCATCAGCGGTAGAGATCTGATTTTGCTACTCGGTGGCTTCTTCTTGATTTGGAAAGCCTCTAAAGAAATCTATCTAGAAGTTGAGGAAGGCGAAGACCTGGCAAAACCCAGTGATACGCTAATCAAGCAAGCCAAATCACTGCAGAGACTTTTTTTGACATCCGTAATACAGATCGGCTTGCTTGATATTATTTTCTCGCTAGACAGCGTGATTACAGCCGTGGGGATGGTTGATCATATTGGCATTATGATTGCTGCAGTCATGGCTTCCGTCCTCGTCATGCTCTTAGCAGCAAAATCGCTTGGAGATTTTGTGCATCGCCATCCCTCTATCAAAGTACTAGCGCTTTCATTTCTGACGGTGGTGGGTGTTGTGTTAACTGCAGAAGGCATGGGGATACATATCCCAAAAGGCTACATATATGTTGCCATGGCTTTCTCACTCTTCGTTGAGCTACTGAATATTCGTGCGCGCGAGAAGAAGAAGCAAAAACACTAATTATCAAATTACTTTTAGAGAGCCTGAGCACAGGCATGACCACTAGCCCATGCCCATTGGAAGTTATGCCCGCCAAGATGACCGGTGACATCAACGCACTCTCCAATAAAAAATAAGCCCGGATGTTTTTTGGACATCATAGATTGGCCATCAAGCTCTTTGGTATCAACGCCCCCTAGCATGACTTCAGCCTTTTTCCAACCCAAGGTTCCCGCAGGCTTTACTGACCAATTGGTAATTAATTCTTTTAAGGCTTGACGATCTTTTTTGGATACCTCGGCCCACTTACGTCCGAGTAGATTTTTCTGCTGCGCGAAAGAACGTGCCAGACGTTGTGGCAATACCGATGCCAGAATGGTCTCGGTTAATTTCAGGCGATTGTCCTTATTGTTAAATAGCTCATCACAATTAAAATGACTCCCGACTTCTACAGCCCCCAACCAATCAATGTGAACTGCTTCGCCTTCAATCCAGTAACTACTGGCCTGCAAGACTGCTGGACCTGATAGACCTTTGTGTGTCAGCAATACATCTTCGTTAAAGCGACAGGCGCCATATCGAGCGCCTTTGGAGCCAGAGCTAATGCGGATTGGCAAACTCAGGCCGGCCAGCTCATTGAGGTTTGCAAAGGCATCAGCTGTAAATGACAACGGCACCAATGCTGGGCGTGGATCAACTACCTTTAATTCAAACTGCTTAGCAATATCTAATGCATAAGCGGTAGCACCAATTGCTGGCACGGGCAAGCCACCCGTAGCCATTACTACCGACTTGGATTTTTCAATACTCGCACTAGTGCTTACTGACCATCCGCCAGTTTCTTGCTTGATTTCTTGTACGGTGACAGGATGCTTGACAATAACCCCACCCTTCTTGCATTCAGAAAGGAGCATTTGAATAATCTGATGGGCAGACTCATCGCAAAAGAGTTGTCCTTGATGCTTCTCGTGATAATCAATCCGATAGGACTGCACTAGCTTAATGAATTCTTTAGCTGGATAGCGCGCTAAGGCGCTTTTTACAAAATTAGGATTGAGTGAAAGAAAGTTGGCGGGACTGCTGTGCAGATTGGTGAAATTACAGCGTCCACCACCACTAATCCGAATTTTTTCACATAAGACATCTGCGTGATCTAGCACCAAGACCTTCTTGCCGAGCTGTCCAGCAATTCCGGCGCAGAATAAACCGGCTGCACCACCACCAATGATGATGGCGTCCCAATATTTACTCATGAGTTACTTAAACCGTTCTATGACATCAGCAGGCAAATTCAGTTTTTGCATGTGAAGACGAGTGTAGGCTTGGCGGAAATTTTTTGTCATCGAAATCATCACTGAAGCAGTCCAAGCAAAAGAAAACATACCAGAGAAGGCAATAATGATCGCCAACATTTTCCAGCCTGCTGGCAATAGATCATCCATAAAGCCCATAGCAGTATAAGTGCTTCCACTAAATAAAATACTTTGACCTAAATCTGGGAGCAACTTGAATACATAGAGTGAAGCGCCCCAAATAATGATCTCAAAAATATGGGTGAGAAATAAACACAAAACACTGATGTAAAAAATCAGGGCAACGGATGAATACGCATGTTCAGATAAATATAAGAAAGATTTAACCTCATAGCGCTTAGCGATCTGCAACAAGGAAATGCCATGAATCAACATCACCAGCATCAACATGAAAATACCTAGGAGATAACCAGGCAAATCCAAATCGGTGAGAAGTGCTGTGGTTGAATTGCTCATATAAAGATAGATGATGGGTAGTTTGTTGACTATTCTACAAGGGCATCAAGCCAAGTCATACCAATCTTTAATAACCGTCCAGGCTTCTTTAGCGGTTTCTACAAAATGCATGAGATCCACATCGGCTTGCTCTATCACTCCATGTTTAATCATTTTCTGAAAGTCAATCACGTCGCACCAAAAGTCTTTCCCCACCAGGATGATTGGGAAGCGCTCTACTTTTTTGGTTTGCATCAACGTGAGCGTTTCAAATAACTCATCAAAAGAACCAAAACCCCCAGGGAAGGCAACAATTGCGCGAGCCTTGAACATAAAGTGCATTTTACGCAGCGCAAAATAATGAAAGCGAAAGTTCAATCCGGGGGTGATGTAAGGATTCGGACTCTGCTCCCTAGGCAAACTAATATTAAAGCCGATGGTTTTATCTCCCGCCTCAAATGCACCGCGATTAGCAGCCTCCATGATGCCAGGACCACCTCCTGTCGTAATGTGCAATTTATTATGCTTATCTGCTTGAGTTGCGTTATAGCCAGCAACTAGCTTGCCCAACTCTCGAGCCGAGTCATAGTACTTAGAATGCAGCAGGGCTCTTTGCGCCTCTTCTTTTTCCTCTGTTGTTTTGGCCTCACGCTCCATCTCATAGGCCCTGTCGCTACTAACAAAACGAGTAGACCCAAATACCGTAATCGTATGCTCGATATCATTCTCTCGCAGCAAGATATCGGGCTTTAGTAGTTCCAACTCAAAACGAATACCCAAAGTTTCTTTGCGAGCCAAAAAAGCTCGATCATTAAAAGCGAATTTATAGGAATCTTCGGCGCTTTCGCCCTGTAATTGATTTTTATGAAGATTAAAGTATTCCGTGATGGTTTGGGAGTTATTCTGCGGAAGTTTGGGACTCATGACCAAGCCTTTACAAACAAAAGAGTGACTCTATCTTAACCCTTGGAGCCCCTGAAATGATGCAATTGCTTGTATGCCATAAAGATCTACAGTTAATATAAGGATTGACCTACCTTTCGGTACACAAAAATGAGATTCCTTATCGGCGCCTTGCTGTGCTGCGCTTCCCAATTCGCTTTGAGTCAAACCAACCCAATTAATACACCTATACCTCCTATGCGCTCACTTGATCAGGCCAGCATCCATTCTTTTGCACCAACCGGCACTCTGCGCGTTGGCATTAATCTAGGCAACCCCGTTTTAGCGGGAACGGATGCTCAAACAAAACTCCCCAAAGGCATCACGGTTGATATCGCCAATGAAATTGGTAAACGTACTGGCCTGCCCATTGAACTCAAGACCTTTCAAACCGCCGGCGCAACAGTTGATGCTATTAAGGAAGGAAACATCGACCTCATATTTGTTGCCATTGATCCCATACGCGGCGCAGATATTAGTTATACCCCCGCTTATATTCAAATTGAAGGTGCTTATATGGTGAAGGCAAACTCCCCCCTCATGAGCAATGAACAGGTCGATTCACCCGGGAATGAAATCGTAGTTGGTAAAGGCAGCGCCTATGACCTATATCTGAGTCGTGAGATCAAACAAGCTAGCCTTATTCGCGCTGCTAGCTCACAAGCAGTCATCGATGACTTCATGAGTGGTCAAGGAAATATCGCTGCAGGAGTCAAGCAGCAATTAGAGGTTGATGCAAAACGGTATAGCGATTTACGGATGTTGCCAGGTCGATTTATGGTAATTAATCAAGCGATTGGGATTCCGAAGGCGCGCCCAGAATTTGAAAATACAACTTCTTATTTAACGCACATCATCGATGACCTTAAATCCTCTGGATTTATTTTGGCGGCCATGCAAAGGCATAGCATTCAGGGCGCCAAGGTAGCACAATGATTCAGCTCCCACCCTTAAATACGCTTGAATTAGTCAGTCGATTAAGGCGACAAGCAACAGAGCACAAGGGAAACGCTGGCAAAGCACTACTCATTGGCGGTGCGCCCGGGATGGCTGGCGCTCTTTTGCTAGCAGCCAACGCCTGTCTTCACCTTGGTGCTGGTTGGACAATTCTCGAGATGCTTGACCCAGCATCCGCGCATGCCAACGCTGAACAAGCTGAGTTAATGATTCATTTAGCCAGCAAAGATGCGGGGCAATTGATTGCAAACACTCAGCCAGATTTAATTGCGATTGGCCCAGGGCTAGGATCTTCTGAGCTTGCAAAAGATTACTTGAGGGCGTGTCTGCTCTACCCAAGAATACCGCTTGTTATTGATGCAGATGCACTGAATTTAATTGCCCAAGATAAGAATCTTCTTGAGCTACTCCAAGCGCGCAATCGAACCTTCCACAACAGCTCTGTTATCACCCCCCACCCTGGTGAAGCTGCGCGGATTTTGCAACTTTCAACTCAAGCTATTCAGGCTGATCGTATCCATGCTATAAACGAATTAATTAAACTCACCAATTCCATCGTTGTGCTAAAGGGTCATCATACCTTGGTTGGCTCAAGCAATCATCCGCCATTAGTCTGTCAGCAAGGGAATCCCGGGATGGGTACCGGCGGAATGGGCGATGTGCTAACTGGCGCGATCGCAGCGATAGCTGCACAAGGCATTGAGCATCACCTTGACCTATGGGAGGCAACGGGTATTGCCGTTCAGCTTCACGCTAGCGCGGCTGACTCCCTAGTCGCAAGACATATTGGACCCATTGGTCTAACCCCTACCGAAGTCATCCTAGAGATGAGAAATTTATTAAATAGACTGATATAAATCGCATGCAATCTCCTAGTCTAGCAATCCATCACCGTCGCTATCTGCTTGGCATTTTGATGGCCGGAATGGGATCCATTCTATTTTCTGGCAAAGCCATTCTGGTCAAGCTCGCTTTTGGCTATGGCACTGATGCAGCCACACTTCTAGCATTGCGAATGCTCATGGCCTTGCCGATGTTTTGGGCAATTTACTGGTGGCAAGCACGCAAACAAGTAATGAACCCTTTATCTCGCATGGACTTGGGTAAAATTGTTGTCTTAGGCTTTTTAGGCTACTTCCTTTCAAGCTATCTGGATTTTTTGGGGCTGCAATATATTTCAGTTGGCCTAGAGAGAATTGTCCTTTACTTAACACCCACCGTTGTATTGCTGATCTCTTATTTTGTTTTGTCCAAACAAATTACCAAACTGCAATGGTATGCATTAGTTCTCGGATATTTAGGCGTCATGGTTGTTTTTATTCAAGATGCTAGCTCAACTGGTGCCAATGCCTGGTTGGGCATGTTTCTTGTATTTGGAGCAGCCTGTGCCTATGCTGCATACCTGATTGGCTCTGGGGAGATGGTGAAGCGCGTAGGAAGTGTTCGTCTAGTCGTACTCGCCAGCAGTGCGTCTGCAATATTAAGCACGGTACAAATTTTGATTCAAAATCCCCATTCAGTTTTTGAACAAAGCCCGCCTATTTATGGACTAAGTCTTTTAAACGCCAGCTTTTGCACCGTCATCCCCATGTTGATGATTATGGTTGCAATTAACCGTATCGGCTCTCCGCTAGTTTCTCAAGCGAGCATCTTAGGTCCCGTATCAACGATCTTTATGGGTTACGCTTTTCTCAATGAGCCCGTCACGATGATGCAAATTGCAGGCATGGGATTGGTAATCGGTGCCATGTGGTTATTAGTTCGTAATGATGCGCCGATAAAAAAACCATCGGACTTGGAAAAATCCGATGGCCTTATTCGTACTGAAAGCCCTACTGAAATATAGGAATGAACTCAACACTCCTTTCAATAAGCGCTTTTTAAATTACTGAGCGGCGGCTTGTGCAGCTTTCTTTTTAGCCTTCTTGGCTTTTTTAGCCGCTTTCTTTTCAGCCTTCTTCGCTTTTTTAGCAGCTTTCTTCTGGGCGGCTTTCTCTGCTTTAGTTTGTTCCATTGGCGCTGCAGCAGGAGCTGCGGCAATAGGTGCTGCAGCTGGGGCTGTTGCTGGAGCAGGCGCTGGTTGAGCCATTACTGCAACCGAAGATAAACCAATAGCAGCAGCAACCAGGGTAGCTAAGCTAAGACGCGCAATACTTGAATTCATTTAATTCTCCAATAAGATGGGTGGATAATTTAATAATACCGAAAAAATTAATAAATATGCCTTTTTCCATCTTAATTAATAGGATTCATCATGCAGGCATTTCCTAAAGACATCTATACCGAGCCAGTTGGGTATTCAGTAAATACCCTTGATATGCTTGGCCCCTTGCGCCGCATGGCTGGAATCTGGGAGGGTCAAAAAGGTTTGGATGTGAAGCCCAAAGCAGCGGGGCCTAAAAAACAAGTTTTTACTGAGCGTATCGAGTTACAGCCCATTGACCCGCAAACCAATGGCCCCCAACTATTTTATGGCCTCCGATACCACACCCATATCACCAAGCCCGATCAGAATAAAACATATCATGATCAAGTGGGCTATTGGCTTTGGGAGCCCGCTACCGAGACCATCTTGCATACCCTCACCATTCCGCGGGGCATGATTGCAATGGCAAGCGGTAAGGCAACAGCCCAAGCTGATCAATTTGAGTGCATTGCGAAAATAGGAGACCCCACTGCTGGTATCTCATCTAATCCATTTCTAGACTACGCATTTAAAACGATTGAATATCGGATCTTAGTGACGTTCCTTGATGATGGTAGTTGGTCATATGAACAAGATACTGTGATGGCCATTGCCGGACAAGCCGACCCGTTTCATCATGTTGATACCAATACCCTTACAAAGGTCGGTGAGGCAACCCCCAATCCACTCGCTTTAGAAGCAATAAAAAAGCCATCCTGAGATGGCCCTTTTATTTTTTGCTTTATGGAAGATTAAGCGGGTTGCGCCTCAGTCTCCACCATTTTTTCCAATGCAGCAGCAAGATGCTCTACAGTACGATCCACATGTTGCAATTTCTCTAGACCAAATAAGCCCAAGCGGAAAGTACGGAAATCTGGGCGCTCATCGCATTGCAAAGGCACGCCGGCCGCAGTTTGAAGACCTAGGGCCATAAATTTCTTGCCCGATTGAATTTCTGGGTCCTTGGTGTAGCTGACAACAACACCTGGAGACTGAAATCCAGGAGCCGCTACTGAAGGGTAGCCCTTCGAAACCAAGAGTGCGCGCACCTTAGCACCCAACTCAGCTTGCTTCTCTTTCAAATGCGCAAAGCCTAATGATTGGGTTTCTTTCATCGTTTTACGCAAAATCTTTAGTGCATCTGTCGGCATCGTGGTGTGATACACATGACCACCCTTTTCATAAGCCTCCATGATTTGGAGCCATTTCTTTAGGTCCATGGAGAAGCTACTGCTTTGCGTACTTTCAATGCGTTCACGGGCTCTTTCACCCATTGCAATTAGTGCGCAACATGGTGAACTACTCCAACCTTTTTGTGGTGCAGTGATCAGCACATCCACATTGCAAGCCTTCATGTCCACCCAAGTGGCACCGGAAGCGATGCAGTCCAAAATAAATAAGCCGTTGTAAGAGCGAACAGCCTCGCCAATTGCTTTCAAGTAGTCGTCGGGCAACAAAATACCAGCCGAAGTTTCTACGTGCGGCGCAAATACCACTGCTGGCTTCTCATTTTTAATATAAGCAAGCACTTCTTCGATTGGGGCGGGAGCAAATACGCCTTGCGCAGAATCATCTAGCTGACGACCCTTAATCACGGTCACGTCATCAGTAATATTGGCTAAGTCAAAAATTTGCGTCCAGCGATAACTGAACCAGCCATTGCGTAATACCAGGCATTTTTCCTTATTGGCAAATTGACGAGCAACCGCCTCCATGCCAAATGTGCCGCTACCAGGAACAATCACAGCTGAGGTAGCGTTGTAGGCATCTTTAAGAACACTAGAGATGTCCACCATCACTTTTTTGAAATCCTCAGACATGTGATTCAAAGAGCGATCGGTATAAACAACCGAGAACTCTAACAATCCATCGGGATCAACATTGGGAAGCAGGCCTGGCATAGTAATTTCCTAGAAAACTTAAATAGACCTAAATGATACTGATTTAAAGACTTTCGAGTGAAGCTAGCGCTAAATCACCCCTGAAATCAGTCAATCAGGCTTTTTTAGGGGCTTTTACGGTTTTGGGGCTCGCGTTTGGTCGATGAGGCAACAATCCCAACAACAATCAAAGCAAATGCCAGCGCATGAAAGAGCCTAGGTGGCTCACCCAACAGAAGTGCCGATAGGAGGGCTGTAAACAAAGGAATGAGATTGGCAAAGAAAGCTGCCACCGTTGGGCCTGCTCTACTTACCCCAACCCCCCAAAGGCGATAAGAAATTAGGGATGGGCCAATTGCCATAAACAATATCAGCGCCCCGGTTTTAAGACTTAGATGTACGTAAGCATTGCCCGATGCGATTTCGAAGCCATCAAACAAAAGGGTCCACAAAAAACCAACGAATATTTGAGCCATCAAAAAATCAGACCAGGTCCACTGTTTCTCGGGACTTTTACCCGGCTTGGTGAGCATCCAGCTATAGGCGGCCCATAAAATGGTGGCCAACATAATCAGGAGATCACCCTTGACCAACTGCATTGATACCAAGGCGGTCACATCGCCGCGCGTCAAGACAATGCTTACCCCTAACAAGGAAACCACTGCGCCAATCACTTGAAGGAGGTTCGGTCGAACTTGATAGAAGACCGCCCCGATTAATAGCATCCATATAGGCATGCTTGCCCCAATCAGAGTGACATTAATGGGTGAAGAGGTTTGCAAGGCCAAATAAAGCAAAGCGTTATAGCTGCCTATCCCAAAGAGCCCCAATACCAAAAAGCGGGCCTTGTTCTGCCATAGGGGGCTATCTTTTCTGAGGATCCGCCAACTCCAAGGCAGCAGCAGCACTCCAGCTAAGCCCCAACGGACAGCGCTTAGGGTAATTGGGGAGACGCTGCCAACCAATAAGCGCCCAGCAACCGCATTCCCAGCCCAAAGAGCGGTGGTAATGACCAAATACAACGCAGTAAGAAAATTAAGTTGCGGCATGCAATGGGGATAGGAAGAAGGGGTAACTGAAGTGGGCCCAAACAAGGCCCGTTCGCTTATTGTAGAAACAAATGCCCGGTATTGCTAAGATAGAGCTTACTTGCCTCAAAACGAAGGATGACTAGCGTGCCAATTATTACCAATATTGAAGACCTCCGGGTACTACATCAAAAACGTACCCCCAAGATGTTTTATGACTACGCCGATTCGGGATCCTGGACTGAGTCAACCTATCGCGCCAATGAATCTGATTTTCAGAAAATTAAGTTACGCCAACGGGTGGCAGTCAATATGACCAACCGCACCACCAAAACCACTATGATTGGCCAAAAAGTGACGATGCCCGTTGCACTAGCGCCAACGGGCCTGACCGGCATGCAACATGCCGATGGCGAGATCCTTGCAGCCAAGGCCGCTGAAAAGTTTGGTGTGCCCTTCTGCCTCTCCACCATGAGTATTTGCTCTATTGAGGATGTGGCGCAGCACACCACCAAACCATTTTGGTTTCAGCTTTATGTGATGAAAGACCGAGGCTTTATCGAGCGTCTCATTGAGCGCGCTAAAGCAGCCAAATGTTCCGCCTTGGTTCTTACTCTGGATTTGCAGATTTTGGGCCAACGCCATAAAGACTTAAAAAATGGTTTGTCTGCCCCTCCAAAATTGACCATTGCCAATATGATCAATATGGCCACTAAACCTCGCTGGTGTATCGGCATGGCGATGACACCACGCAGAACCTTCCGCAATATCGTAGGGCATGCTACTGGCGTAGGCAACATGTCATCCCTTTCCTCATGGACTGCAGAACAGTTTGATCCAGGCCTCAATTGGGGTGATGTGGAGTGGATTAAAAAACTGTGGGGTGGCAAGCTGATTATCAAAGGCATCTTGGATGAAGGCGATGCACGCTTAGCAGCTGACTCAGGTGCTGATGCCTTAATTGTTTCCAATCATGGCGGTCGTCAACTGGATGGCGCAATTTCTAGCATTAAAGCCCTGCCGGGGATTGTCGATGCCGTTGGCAAAGATATTGAAGTATGGATGGATGGCGGCATTCGCTCTGGTCAAGATGTTCTGAAGGCCTGGGCTTTGGGTGCGCGCGGCACGATGATTGGCCGCCCTTTCTTGTATGGCTTAGGCGCCATGGGTGAAGCCGGTGTCACAAAGTGCCTGGAGATTATTCATAATGAATTGGATATCACGATGGCGTTTACAGGGCATCGTGATATCCAGAATGTAAGCAAAGACATTTTGTACCCAGGGACATATTAAAAATTAAGCACCTACTAAACCACCCTCTTTTTATTTTCGCACTGACGTTTTTTGCTTGTGCTTTTTCTGTTTGGTTCGGCAGTGCCATCATTGGACGATTCCGCCCAAAGAATGCCGAAAAAACCGCTGACTTGGGAATCATTCAGACAGCAACATTAACGCTTCTTGGCCTGATCATTGGCTTTAGTTTTTCAATGGCGATTGCACGTTACGACCAGCGAAAAGTGCTGGAAGAGGCAGAGGCAAATGCAATCGGTACCGAGTTCTTAAGAGCAGACCTGCTACCCCCCAAACTAGCTGCAACAACTAAAGCATCATTACTAGACTATGTGGATCAGCGCATCAATTTTTACTCCTATCAAGAACAGGAAGTTGGCAAGATCATCAAGCAGCGCACTAGTGAACTACAAAGTACCTTATGGAATGATCTACTTCCGGTAATGAAAAACCAAACAAATGCCATGCATGTGTTGATTGCCAGCGGCATGAATGAGGTCATTAACTCTGAAGGGTATACCCAAGCAGCCTGGTGGAATCGTATCCCTCTAATGGCCTGGGGCTTAATGGCAGCCATAGCGATCTGCGCCAATTTAGTAGTTGGCTACGGTGCGCAGAACTTTAAAGGCAATGTCGGGCTCTTTATGCTGCTGCCCTTTGTGATTGCCACCTCCTTCTTTCTTATTGCTGATATTGATAGTCCACGAGGCGGCATTATTAAAGTGGAGCCGCGCAATTTGATACAACTAAAAAAGAGCTTGAGTCAACTGATCGAAGTTCAAGCGCCCCAAGCAAAAGCAGCGCAGTCTAAATAGGCGAGCAAGATGAAACGTGTAGTCGATGTGTATAAAAACCGAGGGCGTGAACTGATTTGGACCTATGTAATCCACCTCGGTAATGTGGAATTTCATCCTGCGCAAGTTGATTTTGAGGTTGAAGCTCTTAGACTCTCACAACTGGATAAACGCGGCCCGGCAAATGAGCTCAGCGCTCGAGTTCGCTTCAGCCTATAACCCTTTGCTCTACCGGGGATCCATGATCCCCTAAATTCAAAATAGTTACTTGCTTTATTTATGATGAGTGATCGATTATCTCGTTCACTCATTCAGATCATTCAATATCACCGCGCATCTATCTTCTTTCATTGGCTGCTTGTAGTGTTACTTGCAATTGCCTTTATCAGCATTGAATTAAAAGGGCAATTTATCAAAGGAAGTGAGCCAAGAGAATTGTGTAAAACCATCCATGGATTTGTGGGTCAATTAATATTTATAGCGATGGTGATGCGCCTCATCATTCGCCTAATATATGGAGTCCCCACCCCTCTCGCCCGCTCCAAAGCGGCTGCGATAGTAGCGCAAAGCATGCATTCGATTTTTTATATCCTATTACTCGGCCTTCCAATACTTGGGGCACTTTTTCTACAGGCTGGAGGCAAAGAAATTGCCCCCTTCAATTGGGCGCTACCACAAATGATTGAGTCCGGAGCTTCCGCTCGCAAACCGCTAAAAGCACTTCATGAATGGCTTGGCAATGCCCTGTACTTTTTGATTGGGCTGCACGCACTAGCAGCATTGAGCCAACATTACATCCTTCAGAATCAATGCTTACTGCGGATGTTGGGTAAAAATAAGGCCTAGGTTTGTTGAACCCAGGCCCTTTAACCCTAAGATTGCTGTTAATTTACAGCGTTGGATAGTCGGTATAACCCACCTCAGCACCGCCATAGAAAGTGGCACGATTATATGGATTTAGTGGTGCATTTTCTTTAAAGCGCTCTACCAAGTCCGGATTAGAGATATACAAACGTCCATAAGCCACTGCATCAGCCAGACCTTCCTCTAATACCTTCTCCCCCATGGCTTTGTCATAGCCGCCAGCAGTGATGAATTTACCTTGATATGCATTGCGGAAAATCTCTGAAGTCAGGGGTGCATCTTCATACACTTGATCATTACCACCAGCGCTTGTAGAGCGAGGCTCAATCATATGTACATATGCCAATTGATAGCCATTTAATTTTTCAATGGCCGCGCTGAATAAGGCGATTGGATCGCTATCGCCAATGTCATTGAAGGTGCCATAGGGAGATAAGCGCACACCAATACGATCTGTTGAAAATACTTTAGCAACAGCATCAATCACTTCACCCAATAGGCGTAAACGGTTTTCAATCGAGCCGCCATACTGATCAACGCGCTGATTCGTTTTGTCTTGCAGGAATTGATCTAAGAGATAGCCATTGGCCGAATGAATCTCAACACCATCAAATCCAGCAGCCTTGGCGTTGATTGCAGCCAATTCATAATCCTTGATAAGACTCGCAATATCCTCAGTGGTCATGGCTTTCGGGGTCTCGTAGTCATGCAGCTGCCAATCCGCTCCGTAGGTTTGGCCTGCAGGGGCAATAGCTGACGGGGCCACAGGCACCCCTTGCTCTGGATGCAAAGATGAATGGGAGATACGGCCCACATGCCAGAGCTGTGCAACGATAGTCCCACCCTTTGCATGAACAGCCTCAACAATTTTTTTCCATGCCGCAGTTTGGTCTGCTGAATAAATTCCTGGGGTTGCGGGGTAACCCATCCCTAATGGAGAGATTTGGGTCGCCTCAGTAATGATGAGGCCTGCACTGGCGCGCTGCGCATAATACTCAACCGCCAAAGGATTGGGAACGTCGCCTGCAACCGCTCTCATCCTAGTGAGGGGAGCCATGACGAGGCGATTTTTTAACTCAATGGAACCCAATTTGACAGGGGTAAATAAGATCTCTGTTGCGGACATAAGGCACTTTCTTGAGGTAATAAAAAATAGAGAGGACTCACTTTAACAAGAATGTGCAATTCTTGCCGTAAGCTGTTTAGCCATCTTTAAAACGTTCTTTAATGCACTGTGCCAGCAAATGAAATTCTTCAAGATGGGCGCTAGACGGCCTTGCAACTAAAGCGATCACCCGCTTTGGCGCAGGCGCAGCCAAAGGCCTAGCCTCCAGCTCACTGCCATTAAGCAATCCCCCCTTCACTGCCATCGCTGGCAACAAAGCGATACCCATGCCCGACTCCACCATTTGCAATAAGGTGAGTAAGCTGGTTGCTTCCATACCATCCACCTTCATCACATCTGATTTTTTACAGGCAGCAAGAGTATGTTCGCGCAAACAATGGCCCTCCTCTAGCAACAAGAGTCTCTCTGTTAATTTGGTGGGCATATGAACCTCTTTGCCCTTGAGCGCAGGATCATTTGCAGGCGCTACCAACCAAAACTCATCATCAAATAACTCCTCAACCAAAAAACCATCAACGTCGTAAGGCAAGGCAATTAAAGCAAAGTCAAGCTGATGATCTGCAAGCCTGGTGAGCAAGTTGGCGCTTAAATCCTCGCGTAGGGCAATCTTCAAGTTAGGAAAACGCGCCCGGATCTCTGGCAACACCTTTGGCAAGATAAAAGGGGTAATGGTTGGTATCACCCCGAGTCGAATGGTTGCAGACATCGGCTTAGAAGTTGCATCTGCATACTCAACCAAGTCTTCGGATGCAGCCAAGATAATCTTTACTCGCTCAAGCACTTCTAAACCAATCGGGGTAATCGATACATTTTGACGGTCGCGCTCCACCAAGCGAACGCCTAAACCATCCTCTAATTCTTTTAAGCCTGCACTCAGGGTTGACTGACCGACGAAACAGGCCTCAGCTGCACGAGTGAAATTGAGCTCCTTGGCTAGGGCCATAAAGTAGCGCAACTGCTTCAATGAGGGTAATTGAGCCATTTTCTTCCATATATCGATTTATTAGATAAATAGTATCATTTTTATTCATTGGACTGATAATTATTTTAAGTTCAGTATGCATACATGGCAACGCAAGCAATTCAATATTAATTACAAAGGAATAAAAAAATGACACGCCCTGAAATCAAAACCATTCAAAATCTCGAGTCCGCCTTTGCTGGTGAAGCAATGGCTCATATCAAATACCGCTATTTTGCAAAATTAGCGCGTGCAGCCGGTGATGAAGAAACAGCAAAAATCTTCGAAGCAACCGCCGATCAAGAGGTCATGCATGCTTTTGGCCACTTGGATTTACTCTACCCCGCTCATTCCATTACCCCTACTCGCGCTCTAGAAATCGCGATTGAAGGTGAGACTTATGAATATACGGAAATGTACCCTTCCTTTCGTAAAACTGCTGTAGAAGAAGGTAATGCAGCTGCCATCGCAGAAATGGATGAGCAAATTGCTGAATCAAAAGAGCATGCTGAGCAATTCCAAGCGGTATTAACTAAAGCAGCAAAACGGTTTGCAGCCCTGGCCAATGTAGAAGAGCGTCACGCGAATCACTACAAAAAGGCGCTCGAACATGCAAAAGCCTTTGCAGCACAGTAAGGCAAGAAAGAATCACCATTTAAATTTAAAATCAGTATCTACTCATTAAGGAAAAAACATGAAATCTTGGCAATGTATCGTATGCGGCTTTATTTATGACGAAGCAAAGGGTTTACCGGAAGATGGTATTGCACCAGGTACAGCTTGGGCTGATATTCCCGAGGACTGGGAATGCCCTGATTGTGGCGTTGCAAAATCTGATTTTGAAATGGTTGCACTTTGAATCCAAACGCCAATCCAACGCCATCCGCTATCGTCATTATTGGTAGCGGATTGGCAGGCTACACCCTGATTCGTGAAATTCGCAAGCTTGATAAAGAAGCTCCTATTACCTTGGTGACACGCGAACCAGGATACCTTTACTCCAAGCCAATGCTCTCAACTGCACTAGCAAGCAAGAAAGAACCAGAAAATCTCATTTCTAATTCCAGTGAGAACATGGCTACCCAATTAAACATCAACATTCTCAGCCAAACTGATGTCAATGCAATAGATACAAATCAGCAAATGATTGTCACCACGAAGGGCAATTTATCTTATGGCAAATTGGTATTGGCTTTGGGTGCAGATCAAATTCGCATACCCTTGCAAGGCGACGCGGCAACTCAAGTACTAACAGTTAATGACCTAGAGGACTATGCTGCATTTCGCAAGGCGATCTCCGGCAAGAAAAAGGTATCTATCTTGGGGGCCGGCCTCATTGGTTGTGAGTTTGCTAATGATCTGGTACTCGGCGGGTATGAGGTTGATGTGATTGATCTTGCGCCCCAAGCATTGGGCCGCTTACTCCCAGAAGCAGCTGCGCATGAACTTCAAGACAGACTCACTAAGGCGGGAGTGCGCTGGCATTTTGGCACCACAGTGGGATCAATTAGCAATGGTGATGACAGCTTGATAGTTGAGCTGACAAATGGCCAAAAATTATTGAGTGATGTTGTGCTGTCTGCCGTTGGCTTAAAGCCTCGGTTAGATCTTGCCAAGGCAGCGGGAATTTCTACCAATATCGGCATTGCCGTTAATCGCGAGCTACAAACTAGTGCGACTAATGTCTATTCTCTAGGCGACTGCGCCGAAGTCGATGGTCTTGTGCTGCCCTACGTCATGCCGATCATGCAAGCGGCGCGGGCTTTAGCAAATACACTCCTCGGGAGAGTGACAACACTCACTTACCCAGCAATGCCAGTGATGGTCAAAACGCCCGCCTTTCCAACAATTGTTTCGCCACCAGCTCAAGGCAGCGAGGGAGACTGGAAAATCACCCCCATTGACGATGGCTTGGAGGCGCGTTTCGAGTCTGCAGATGGTAGCTTATTGGGCTTTGTTCTATTAGGGGCAGCTACCGCACAACGCGCTTCCCTAACGAAAGAATTGCCGCCAGTACTGCAGTGAGTAAAGATATTGCCTCAATTGGGGCGTAATAAAAAAAGGCCCGCATTGCGGGCCTTTTGCTTACGACTGGATTCTTATTGCACCACAGGAGCAATCACATCAATGATGAACCAAGTTGTATTGTGTGACTGAGCCACCATCAAGAACAGCATTGGGATGGATAACAATGTATTCAAACGGGATGTCAACATCGCTACGCGAGCTGATTTCGCTTTGACATCTGCCTCAACGGTAACAATGCCAAGGGCACGTTTTTGATTTGGCCAAATGATGAACCAAACGTTAAACGCCATTACTAAAGCAATCCACATACCCAAGCCAATTGGACGGAATGGAGCCTGCAAAGTCATTGCCTGATGCACATATCCGTTTAAGGTTGCAACAATCAAACCGGTAATCACGGTAAATAAAGCAGCCCAACGGAACCAAAACAAAGCAGTTGGAGCAATTACCTTGCCAATTGCTGGCTTTTGCTCATCAGGGATTTTTGGCATGGAAGGAATTTGCACAAAGTTAAAGTACCAGAGCAAACCAATCCACATGACGCCACACATGACATGCAACCAACGGAATACAAATGGCAATTCAGGAGCGGAAAAGTTGCCACCCAAAGCCAAAATGATCAAAACGAGCAGCACAAAACCTGCTAAAACGGTGCGCCCTAAAGAGGACAGAATTGAAGCCATATTAGAAGTCTCCTAATTGATGTTGAATTACTACTTATGCAAGATTTTGACTTGCAAATTCCCAATTTACCAAATTCCAAAAGTTTTCTAGGTATTTTGGACGTGCATTACGTGTATCAATGTAATAAGCATGCTCCCATACATCGCAAGTGAGCAAAGGTTTTGCGTCACCCGTTAATGGGGTGGCTGCATTACTGGTGGAAACGAGATCTAAGCTACCGTCCGATTTCTGGACCAACCATGCCCAACCAGAGCCAAATGTGCCAATCGCGCATTTAGTAAATTCTTCCTTGAACTGATCAAAAGATCCCCACTTAGCATCAATAGCTTGAGCTAAAGCACCAGTTGGTACACCGCCGCCATTTGGCTTCATGCTATTCCAATAAAAGGTATGGTTCCAGACCTGAGCAGCATTATTAAAAATGCCTCCAGTAGATTTTTTAACAATATCTTCCAAACCTAAAGACTCAAACTCAGTACCCTTGATGAGATTATTCAGGTTGGTTACATAAGTCTGGTGATGTTTACCATAGTGGTACTCAAGCGTTTCTTTTGAGATATAGGGGGATAAGCCATCAAGAGCATATGGCAATGGTGGCAATGTATGTTCCATTGTTTTTTTCCTTTCGAAGTAGTGTTGAGTCAAGAGTGACTAATTAGGATTTCTGCAACTATAGACTATTCTGATATTTTCAGCGGTACCATCAAAAATGGGGGCCCAAAGACCCCCAAATCTTCAATCATCTACCCAGCACTTCATTGAGCCGTCCAGCCCCCATCCATATTCCAGGCTGCGCCCCGCACTTCAGAAGCATCAGGGCCACACAAAAATACCGCTAAAGCTGCCAACTGTTCCGGAGCAACAAATTCACCTGAAGGCTGCTTCTCAGAAACCAGCGCGTTTTTAGCTTCGTCATTTGAGACATGATCACGCTCTGCACGCGCATCAACCTGTTTCTGCACGAGCGGAGTCAAAACCCACCCTGGGCAGATTGCATTACAAGTAATGCCGGTTTTTGCGTTCTCCAAAGCGGTCACTTTTGTTAAGCCAACAATACCGTGTTTCGCAGCTACATAGGCAGCCTTTTGTGCAGATCCCACCAAGCCATGCACTGAAGCAATATTGATAATGCGACCCCAATTGCGTTTTTTCATACCAGGGAGCGCGTAATGAGAGGTGTAAAAAGCCGAACTCAAGTTAATTGCAATAATCGACTCCCATTTATCCTCCGGGAAATCTTCAACGTTTGCCGTGTACTGAATGCCGGCATTATTGACCAAGATATCGATGGAACCAAAACGCTTTTCAGTCTGCTCTATTAAATCTTTAATTTCGGCGGGTTTGCTCATATCAGCACCGTGATAATCCACTTCAACACCACATGCTTTTATTTGGGCAATAGCGGCGTCTTTTTCACCAAAACCATTGGCCATGATGTTGACGCCCTGCTTAGCAAGTCCAATAGCCATTGCTAAACCAATACCACTGGTCGAACCAGTCACGATTGCTGTTTTACCTTTTAATGTAGACATACGTAGATTTACCATTTAATAAAGTGGGGGGCAGTTAGGCGCTAGACCGTTTTCCAGATATTACAGGATGCATCCCCAATGGCAATATGGGGGATGCACCAATCTGATTAAGTCAGTTTTATGAAAGCTTCCCGAGCGCGCGCAGTATCTTTTCTGGTGTAATTGGCTGATCAAATACAGAGGCATTAAAAGCTGATAGCGCGTCGTTAATGGCATTTTGAACGGCTGCTGGGGCACCTGCGGTTCCAGCTTCGCCTGCGCCCTTAGCACCCAGTTTTGATGACTGTGTTGGTGTTTGTACATGAGCCACCTCAATATCAGGCATCTCGTTTGCCATAGGCACCAAGTAATCAGCCATACTGCCGTTACGCAATAAACCGCTTTCATCGTAGAGACATTCCTCAAAAAGCACACCGCCAATACCCTGCACAATAGCGCCACGCACCTGCTCATCAACCAACATCGGATTGAGTACGCGCCCACAATCTTCTACAGCCCAGTGTTTCAATAAGGTTACAAATCCGGTTTCCGGATCAACCTCAACATACGAAGCCTGTACGCCATTAGTGAAAATGAATGGATATTCCTTTTGGGTGTAATGCCGAGTCACCATGAGATCAGCAGAAAATCCAGTAGGCAAAGTATCCGTTCTGAAATAACCAATACGACCTATTTCAGTAAAAGGCAGTAACTCTGCTTTTGTAGCCCTATCTAAGATAGTGCCGCGATACACTATTAAATCGTCGACTGGGCGATTCAAAATAGCGCCAGCCAACTTAAGGATATTTTCCTGCAATGCTTGGCAAGCCAACAGAACAGCTTCCCCACCAACACCAGCACCACGCGATGCCCAAGTGCCGCCACCATATGGAGTAACCGAAGTATCCCCAGTGACAATGCGAACATCATCAATAGATACGCCCACCCCATCAGCGGCAATTTGTGCGTAGATTGCTTCAGTGCCTTGACCTTGCTCGCCAACCCCAATCAGCACTGTAACCACCCCACTGGGATCCAATCGTGCGGTAGCACCATCTTGTGATGCAATACGGGCGCCACCAACGCCATAAAAAGCAGGGCTTGGATTAGTTAATTCAATCAGGGTTGCAAAACCAATGCCTCGATAGATTCCTTGCTTACGGAGCTCATCTTGCTCTTTGCGTAAAGCGGGATAGTCCATCATTTTTTCAATCACTCTTAAGCACTCCTCATGAGAGAGCACTTCAAGCTTGATTCCAGATGCACCAGTGCAAGGATATGCATCATCTGGAATCACATTACGCTTGCGAAACTCCAAAGGATCGATCTGTAATTTTTGCGCAGCTAAATCAACTAAACCTTCGGTTACCGCACATGCAATGGGATGACCTACGCCACGATACTGACAGGTTGGGGCTTTGTTCTGAAACACCACATTTAATTTTGCACGGTAGTGTTGATGTTTGTAGGGGCCACCCACTAGATTAACAACTTGATTGCCTTCAATCGCACTCGTTCTTGGAAACATGGAGTAGGGACCAATGCCAGTCAAGTCATCGATTTCAAATGCAAGAATATCGCCAGCGTGATTTGCTGCAATTCGACCCTTGACTCGATGCTCACGCGCATGAATATCGCTGGTAAAGGACTCTAGTCGATCAGCAACAAACTTGACTGGACGCCCTAACAAAACAGCAAGACCCACCGTTGCAAAATCATCTGGGTAAGCATGTACCTTGATTCCAAAAGATCCACCGACATCTTTACAAATCACTTGAACATCGGACTCCGATAGACCAAATTGCCGACAATACAAATCCTGCATCATATGCGGCGCTTGTTGCGAGTGATATACCGTCAAGCTTTTATTGCCCGGATTGTAGTCAGCAATTTGACAGCGAGGCTCTAAGGTAACTCCAGTATGACGCCCAAACCCGAAGGTTTTTTCAACCACTACATCAGCATTGGCAAATACCTCATCCACTTGGCCAACATCAAGACTACGCGTGAAACACAGATTGTCGCCCAACTCTGGATGAATCAATGGAGTGCTTGGATCTAAAGCAGTTTCCATAGAAACTACTGGCGGCAGCTCCTCCCATTCCACGTCGATATATTGCAAGGCATCTTCAGCCTGCGCTCTGGTTTTTGCAACCACTGCTACGACTGGCTCACCTTGCCAGCAAGCCCGATCAATTGCCAGAGCATATTGAGGAGCTGATTTCATGCCCACCATATGACCCAAAGTAGCAACCCAGGGTTTACAAATTTCTGCCATTTGAACGCCATCAATAACGGCCAATACCCCTGGCATCTTACGGGCTACTTCACTATGAATATTGACAACTTTCATATGTGCAACAGGCGAGCGCCAGTAGACCACATGCCCCATACGCGGCAATACGATGTCGTCCACATAGGTACCTTGACCCTCAAGAAGGCGACGGGCTTTATGTCTTGGTTCGCTCACACCAATATAGCGTTGATCATTAGTGATGGGATTGCTTGTCATAACTGTTGATTCAAAGGGCTTATTCATGAGGTACTCTCTTAAGCGTTAGCGCGAGCGCTGAGGACGTCAACAATAGCGTTAACAATCGAGTGGTAACCAGTACAGCGGCAATAGTTTCCTGAGATCCATTCACGCACTTGAGCGCGAGTAGCGTGAGGTTGCTTTTCAATGAGCTCAGCGGCCGCAAGCAACATGCCAGAGGAGCAGAATCCACATTGCATTGCGTTATGGCGCATGAATGCATTCTGAAGGTCCTCTAGGGCACCACTTTTAGTTGCGCCCTCAATAGTTTCTACAATGCTGCCATCAGCCTGAACGGCCAAGAATAAACAGCCGCGAATAATTTGACCGTTTACTTTGACAGTACAAGCGCCACAAGCGCCTTGCTCACAACCCAAATGAGGGCCCTTAAGAAAAAGATCTTCTCGCAGAAAATCTACCAAATGTCTGCGTGGATCTATCTCCGCTGAGACTGCTTCACCGTTGACAGTCATTGAAATTTTTTTCTTCAAACTCATTTTGTTCTCCAAACCCTCTTTTATCTCTGGGCTAGCATGTCTTTAAGGCAACGCTCGAGCAATACACCGATGAGATGCTGCTTCGCCTCTGCGCTATTGGTTAAATCAGCGATTGCCTCAATCTCACTCCTGGCAATCTCTACGGCCTCTTTAATCAATTGATCGTTGAGCTCTTGTCCATCAATGAGTGCTTGGGCTTTAGTCGCTACTACCGGAGTTGCGCCAACCGAAAAGAAAGTAAAAACACAGTCCCTGAGCACGTCACCACTCTTTTTTGCAACTGCTGCAATTCCAGCAACGGCATAGTCGCCATGGCGACGGGCGAGTTCATTGAAATAACTGATTTGATCCTTGCTAGCAATTGGAATTTCAGTAGCCACCAAGATTTCATCAGGCTCCAAGGATGTGGTGTAGAGATCAATAAAAAAATCTTCGGCGCCAATTCGTCGCTCGCCAGATGGCCCGCGAATAATCATGGTAGCCTGCAAAGTAATGCTACACGCTGGCCACTCTGCGGCTGGATCGCCATACGCCAATGAGCCGCCCCAAGTACCAAGATTGCGGATAGCGCGGTGAGCAATATGTGGAACAGCCAGCTTTAGTAGTGGAGCATGCTTGGCCACCAGATCTGAATCCTCTATCTCTGTATGGGTAACCAAAGCACCAATACGCAAGCTCTCACCTTGCACAGATATGCCTTTTAACTCAGCAATGCCAGTGATATCAATCAAGATACTTGGCTCTGAAAGTCGCATATTTAAGGTTGCCAACAATGTTTGTCCGCCCGCCATTAAGCGAGCATCATCACCAGTCTCGACCAGCAAGTCCAGCGCCTCCGAAAGGGTTTTGGGCTTTACATAATCAAATTGAGCTGCTTTCATAAGGTCTCCTCCACTGCTTTATTTTTACCAAGTCGTCTGACTTGGATTGCTTTAGTTTCGTGTGGCGTAGGTTTAATCTTCGGGAGCGGATTGAAGCGGAATGACTTCACCACCCAATTCCTTGGCAAACTTTTGAAAAAAATCATCGGCAATTTTTTTTGCTGAAGCGCTAATTAAGCGCCCTCCAATTTGCCCTAATTTGCCACCAATGGAGGCTTCAGTCGTGTAAGAAACCAAGGTTCCGCCATCAACCAACTTCAATTCCACGCGAGAGCGACCCTTAGCGAATCCCGCAGCGCCACCAGAACCCTCAAAAGCCATTGAACAGGCTTGCTCTGGAATCACGTCGCTCAATAGGAGCTTGCCGGAAAAACGGGCTCTTACAGGACCGATCTTGAACATGACCTTAGCGTGAATCTCCTCTGGAGAGACTCTGCTAATTTCTTCACAGCCCGGAATGGATTTAGCCAGTACATCAATATCGTTCAAACCCCTCCATACGTCCGGTATGGGAGCGGCAATGAGTTGCTCGCCATTTAATTCCATGTCATCTCCTTGGGGTTTATACGAATAGAGTCTTATCTACCAACTGCTCAACAATGTACCATTATTTAACTTTTGGTCAATAAGCCTAAATTCGGATAAACCCTGAGCATCCATGAGCTTTTCTCAAAACAACCATCTCAATACAGAAATGCCCAATAGCATTGATGGATCCGCTCAGCCAACTCGGCGCAGAATGAATACGGTTGAACGCAAGCGCCAAATTCTGAATGGGGCCATCCAATTTTTCGCCAAAAATGGCATAGATGGTCAGTTAAGAAATCTCACCAAGGAATTGGGTGTTACACACACTCTGCTCTACCACTACTTCCCGACCAAAGAGGCCCTCATCCAAGAAGTGTACCGAGAGGTCTTTGAGTCACGCTGGAAACCACAGTGGGAAGAGTTGCTCGATGACAAGAAGCTCTCACCAGAAGAAAAGTTGAACGCTTTTTATATTGACTATTCAAACACTGTTCTGACTTATGACTTTGTTCGAATCTTGCTTTTTTCAGGTCTTAGCGAGCATTCCATTAGCGATCGATTCTTTGAGCTATTGCGCCTAAGACTTCTGCCCAGATTGATTCGAGAAACCCGTAAATTTTGTAAGCGTAGTACACGCTCCAAGCCCAGCCAGAGGGAGCTTGAGCTATTAATGGGCTTGCATGGCGGAATTTTTTATATCGGTATGCGTAGATGGGTTTATGGCCAATCTATTTATGTTTCAGATAACCAAAATACTGATAAAGAAATTATTCAAGACCGCGTGCGCTCATATCTTCTTTCAGCCCAATCTATTTTTACCAGTCAATAAGGTATCCATGTCAAATTTAAGCCTCAATCATTTTTCAATTCGTAGTCTGGAAATTGAAAAAACAACCCAGTTCTATAGCGATTACCTTGGGCTAACTGTAGGACCCAGACCAGAATTTCCATTCCCAGGTGTATGGATGTACAACGGGGATGACAGCGACTGGGCAAATGCAGTCTTGCATCTGATTGCCATAGATAAAAATGATCCCAATGGGCTCAAACAATATCTAGGAGAGCGTGATCCTGAAAGCTTAAAGGGATCAGGTGCTATTGACCACGTTGCATTCTTTGCAACCGGCCTGGAAGAGAAAATTCAATTACTCAAAAGGCTTGGCGCCAAGTATAGAGAGCGTACCGTCCCCGTTCTGAAACTACACCAAATCTTTCTGGATGATCCCAATGGGATAGTGATTGAATTAAATTACCCAGCCTCAGAAAAAGCTGCCTTGGATGCCAAGGAAGCGCAAAAGTAAGCCATGGCAAAGATATTAATCGTCGGCGGGTCTTTGGGAGGCTTATTTGCTGCCAATATCCTGCTACGTCAAGGTCAAGATGTCTTGTTGCTAGAAAAGGCAAGTGGCTCACTAGATGGTCGTGGCGCTGGAATTGTGACCCATGATGCTCTAGCAGACGCCTTACGCGAAGCCGGTATAAGGATAGATGAAAACCTCGGGGTAAAGGTTAGCAAACGCGTCACACTCGGTGCCGATGGCTCCAGCCTAGGCGAAATGGATTTGACGCAAACCCTCACCTCTTGGAGCCGCCTGTATCAGTTGCTAAAAGAAAATTTTTCTAGTGAGCGTTACCTACAAGGGAAAACTGTCAAGACTGTTTCACAAGACGCCGACAAAGTATATGTTGACTGTGAAGATGGCAGCAATTACAGCGCTGACCTATTAATTGCTTCGGATGGCATTCGATCTGCGGTACGTGCGCAGGTTGCTCCTGCCGTAGGTCCTGAGTATGCGGGTTACATTGCGTGGCGCGGAGTTTGTGATGAGGGCTGCTTATCCAAATACACATTAGACACCCTCTTTAATTACTTTGGCTTTTGCTTACCAAATGGCGAGCAAATGCTAGGCTACCCTGTCGCCGGCTCGGGAAATAACACCCGTGTAGGCAGTCGTCGTTACAACTTTGTCTGGTATCGCCCTGCCTCAGAAGAGGATGAGCTCATTAAATTACTGAGCGATGCTGATGGCCACCATTACCCCACAGGTATTCCGCCAGCAAAAGTATCCTGGCAGCATATTCACTCCATGCGATCTGCAGCCCGAGAAATACTGGCCCCACAATATGCAGAGATTTTAGAAAAGACGCCCGCTCCTTTCCTGCAGGCTATCTATGACGTGCGCTCGGAGCAAATAGTGTTTGGCAGAATCGCGCTCATGGGTGATGCGGCTTTTGTAGGCAGACCCCATGTTGGAATGGGGGTCACTAAAGCAGGTGATGAGGCCATGTGTATTGCCAAACACATCTCTCTATTAGGCGCAGTCCCGGCAGCCTTAGATGCCTACAGCGTAGAGCGACTGCATCTTGGTCAGCAGGTTGTTGCCAGGGCCCAATATCTAGGGCGATATATGCAAGCTCAGGGCGCCAAAGGTAATCGCGATGGAGAAAGTCTTAAGCGAAATGCCGATACGGTAATGGCAGAAACGGCTGTAGATATTAGTTCATTATTAGCAGCAGGAAAAGCAGTACCAGTAGCAGCAGCAACACTTTAAGTTAACTATAAATAAAAGCATTAATGGTGTATTGAGCAACAAACTTATTTAACCAACTGTTTTATATGGAGGAGACAACCATGAAACAAAAGATAACGAATCAAACCAGAAGAAAGTTACTAATTGGTGGGGCAACTGCTGCAACAACACCGCTATGGATTAATTTAGCGCAGGCGCAAGCAGAGACTATCAAAATTGGATTTCCAACACCGCTGACTGGGCCCTTTTCTGCAGAAGCGCAGGATCAAGTAAAAGCAGCGGAGCTGGCCATTAAGGAATTTAACGATGCCGGCGGCTTTAATGGTCGCAAGGCAGAGTTACTAGTTCGCGATGACAAATTAAACTCAGGTGAAGCAGCTACTCGAACCCTTGAGTTAATCGAAAAAGATAAGGTTAACTTCGTTGTTGGCTCTGTATCCGCAGCCACCCAGCTTTCCATTAATGCGGTATGTAAAGAGCGTAAGGTGCTTTTTAACTCCATCAGTCAATCCGATGCCATTAATGAAGCAAAAGATTGGAGCACTTACACTTTTCATGAGGCCCTTAACCCAACCATGACTGCTGGCGCTGTCGCCCGCTACGCCATCCCTCGCTATGGAAAAAAGATCGTATTCTTAACTGCGGATTATGCGTATGGCCATGAAATGGTGCGCGCTTTTGAGCGAGCCGGTAAAGAAATGGGTGCTACGACTCTTGCCGATATTCGCCACCCACTGGGTGCCTCTGATTACTCGGCATTTTTGCCACGCATCAAAGCACTCAATCCCGATATTTTGGTGTTATGCAACTTTGGTCGCGACTTGGTCAATGCTGCCAAACAATGTACGGACTTTGGCTTGAAGTCTAGTATGAAAATAGTTACGCCTGTACTACTCTATACCGCTCGCCTCGCTGGTGGTCCCGAAGCATTTGAAGGAATTATTGGTGGAACCTCTTACTACTGGGGCCTTGAAGATCGCATTCCTAGCGCCAAAGTATTTAATGACGCCTATCGAAAAATGTATAACGGGGCAGTTCCATCGGATTACGGCTCCTACGGATATGCCGGCGTCAAGAGCGTATTGGCTGCTGTCAAGATTGCTAAATCAATCGATACTCCAAAAGTAATTGCTGCAATGGAGAACATGAAGTACGACTGGTATAAGGGTCCTGAATACTATCGCAAATGCGATCACCAGGCGGTGCAATCGGTGATCATCATTGAATCAAAATCGAAGAATATGAAGGATAAGTACGACATATTTAATATTTTGACGATCGAACCAACCACCGATAAGAATATGCGCTCGTGCACTGAGTTGGGCTTCAAAGCTTAAATCTAGAATTTCGGGGTAAATGATCTATTTACCCCGATTCATTTTTCTATCGCGTTTAAGCAAGACGCCTATCACACATACTTATGACCGGACTTTCATTCGAACTTTTTTGCATGCAGTTACTCACTGGAATTTCCCTGGGTAGCATCTATGCACTTTTGGCGCTTGGGCTTTGCCTCATATTCGGCATGCTCAATGTCGTTAATTTTGCGCACGGCGCCTTTTTTATGGTTGGCGCCTTTTTAGGGGTCTACTTCTTAGGCATTACAGGTAACTTTTGGTTAAGCCTCGTTATTACCCCCCTTTTAACCGGCTGCATTGGCTTAGTTACAGAGCGGTTTTTGGTTCGCCCTCTTTATGGACGCGGCATCGACTACCCTCTTCTCCTTACTTTTGGGCTGTCGTATGTGCTGATCGAAGCAATGCGCGTGACCTTTGGTATTGAAGGCCTACCCTCCATTACGCCAGAAGGCTTGGGTGGCGCAATGAATGTTGGATTTGGTTATTTTCCAAAATATCGAATATTCCTCATTGGCGCAACTGCACTAATTCTTTTTGCTGTTTGGTTTTTCATCCAAAAGACTAAATATGGACTGATCATTAAAGCAGGTGCAGCTGATCAAGAAATCGTCAAGGTATTGGGTATTGATATTGCGAAAGTATGGCTTTTTGTATTCGCTTTAGGTTGTGCGATTGCTGGGTTGTCTGGAATTTTGGCATCGCCCACTCGTTCTGTAAACCCTGAGATGGGCATTCCCATTTTGGCGGAATCTTTTGTAGTTACGGTGGTAGGCGGAATGGGCTCACCAGTTGGAGCGGTAGTTGCCGGACTTCTCGTTGGGATTGTATACAGCATGACCTCCCTGTTCTTCCCAGACTTTGCAGAACTTTCTATTTTTGTATTAATGGCAGTGGTTCTCATTATTCGTCCGCAAGGATTATTTGGTAAAGCGGGAGCAATGGGTTAAGCCCAATGATCAATATGAACTCATTCTTTCAACTCATTGCAAGACATCGCGTATTGGCAAGTAGCCTGTTTTTGATGATCTTTCCATTTTTAATGCCATACGAAGCATTGGCTGTAAATATCTTGATTTTTGGTTTATTCGCCATGGGTTTTAATCTCCTCTTTGGCTATATGGGACTCCTATCGTTTGGGCATGCCGCATTTCTTGGCATTGGCGGCTATCTGACAGGAATCAGCATTGTTCATTACTCTCTACCTTGGGGCTTGGCGATTCTGATTGGAGTCATTGGCGCTGCGATTGGGGGTCTTTTGATGGGCTTCCTGGCTACAAGGACTCGTGGCATTTATTTTTCGATGGTCACTTTAGCGCTTGGGCAAATCGTTTACTTCATCTTCTATAAAGCAGAGAGCCTTACGGGCGGAGAAAATGGCTTGAGAGGGGTGCGAGTAGATAATTTTGAAATATTTGGGATTCCAGTTGACCTCCTCAATCCCCTAGCGAAGTACTACGTCATTTTATTTTTTGTCGTTCTTGCAATTTGGCTGATTTCTCGTATCCTGAATTCTCCGCTTGGCGCTGTAATGGAAGCCATTCGAGAGAATGAAAAGCGGGCGGCTGCCTGCGGCTATGATGTTGCGCGCACCAAGTTACTAGTATTTATTTTGTCTGCGGCAATTTGCGGCTTAGCAGGATCTCTGCGCGCTCTACATTTATCCATTGTTCCCATAGATTCCCTGAATTACTTGCAGTCTGGTCAAGCGGTCATGATGAGTATTTTGGGTGGTATGGGGACTTTTTTTGGCCCCTTTGTTGGCGCTGCGGTCATGCTATTTTTGGAGGACATTGTTACCGGATATACCAAGCATTGGATGGCAGTCGTTGGCATCGTATTTATGTTCTTCGTCCTCTTTTTTCCTAAGGGAATTTGGGGCAGCATTTTAAGTAAATTACATATTTCGCAGGACTCATCACAATGACCAGTAAGCATGAGATGCCCATTCTTGAGGCTCGCAATATTAGCAAAATCTTCGGAAAATTTCAGGCACTAAAAGATGTATCCACCCGCTTTATGCCTGGCACACTAACTGCCATCATTGGTCCTAATGGTGCTGGTAAAAGTACTTTCTTTAACGTCCTCAGCGGTGCCTTTCCACCTTCCAGTGGAGAAATTTTATTTAATGGCAAAAATATTACAGGTCTTGCACAGCATGAATTTGCCCGCATAGGAATTTCCAAAAGCTTTCAAATCACCAATGTCTTCAAGCAATTAACAGTTCATGAAAATGTTCGGGTAGCGGCACAAATGGAAACGAGTCGCTACAACTTTTTAACGAATGCAAAACACTATCCACGTCCAATTGAGCTTGCAGATCAGCTATTAAAGCGCGTCAATCTAGAGCATCTAAGAAATAAAAAAACTGGTGATCTAGCTCATGGGCAACAACGCGCCCTCGAAATTGCAATGGCATTAGCTTGTAATCCTAGCCTCTTGCTTTTAGATGAACCAACCGCTGGTATGTCGCCTGAAGAAACGCTTGTCATGATGGAGTTGATTCGTACATTAGCTACAGAGCGAACAGTGATCTTGGTTGAGCACAAGATGAAACTCATTATGGGACTATGCGAAAGAATTATCGTCCTCCATCATGGAGAATTTTTGGCTGAGGGTACGCCAGCGGACATTCAGAATAATGCAGAAGTACGCCGCGTGTACTTAGGACAGGGTTAAAAATATGTTGCTCGTAGAAAACTTAAACGCATGGTATGACCGTAGTCATATCCTCCAGGGAATTTCCTTAAATGTGCATAAAGGAGAAATTGTCACCTTAATGGGTCGCAATGGCGCAGGTAAAACGACCACACTCCGATCCTTAATGGGCTTATTAAGCAAAAGGGAAGGAAAAGCATCAATCGATGGAGCCTCTTTTTTAGACTTACCTGCACATGAACGCTTTCACCTAGGCTTGGCTTATGTTCCAGAGGATCGCAGAATTGTTCCTGGATTGACTGTAAAAGAAAACTTAGAACTTGGGGTCATTGTTAAAAAGGATCGCGGCAACATGAGTGCCATGGTTGATGAAATCGCCGAGATATTTCCAAGACTAAAAGAGCGTCTTCATCAAGACGGCACCTCTATGTCAGGTGGTGAGCAGCAAATGCTGGCCATTGCAAGGGCTATGATTAGTAAGCCCAAAGTCATCTTGCTAGATGAGCCATCCGAAGGCATCATGCCTGTTTTGGTTGAAGAAATGTTTGAATTATTTGCAAAGCTTAAACAGCAAGGTCTGACCATACTGTTGGTTGAACAAAATGTTCAACAGGCCCTCAAGATTTCTGATCGAGCCTACATTCTTGATCAAGGCGAAATTGTTTTTCATGACACAGCCCAAAATTTATTGGCCAATGATGAAATTCAACAAAAATATTGCGCCGTATAGAGTGGCTTAAATTAAATGCAGCCAATGTCCTAGTTGGTGCCAAACACTCTCAGGAACTAGGGTTAGCAGCCAAGTCAAGGCCAGGTAACGAAATAGCTTGCCAAAAAACATATAGATCGTACAAGGCAATAAAGGGAGCTTAAGCCAGCCTGCCGCCAAGCAGAGGGGATCGCCAACCCCTGGGAGCCATGCAAGTAATAAAATCTTAGGCCCCCAATGCTTTAGCCAATCCTGCAGTTTGCCCCCCGTATGCCCTTTAAATGCTTCAAAGCCATTTCTGCCGAGCAAACCCATCCACCAATCGACCATTCCACCCAAAGTATTACCTATCGTCGCCAAAAATATAGCAATCCAATACATTTGAGGATTAACCGAGGTATACCCAAATAGAATCGGCTCAGATCCAGCAGGTATTAAGGTAGCCGATAAAAAGGCACTTACAAATACAGCAGGAAGACCAATCGAAGGTAATGCAAACCATCCTAAAAAATGCTCCATCAGTTTGCGCCTTTAAAGTAATGGTGAGGTAAGGTGGGCGGCATTACATAAGTATTTCTGCCATCTAGGTCTCTTAGCCCAAGTTTGTGAATCAACGTATTCGGATTGTGCTAAATAGGTTCCAATGAGGCCCTCTAGTTTTGCACAGAAATCTTCGTTATAAATAATTAAGCTAATCTCAAAATTCAGGCGTAGGCTGCGTTGATCAAAATTAACTGAGCCAAAAATAGCAATCCGCTTATCAATCAACAAGCTTTTAGTATGCAGCAAGCCACCATGAAACTCAGCGATATGAACACCTGCATTCATGAGGTCTTCATAGTAGCTTCTGCTACTCCAGGCCACTAATTTAGAGTCATTCAGTTTAGGCACGATAAGCGTTACCTTCACGCCCCGCCGAGCAGCAGCCATTAGAGCCTGTAACAGACCATCATCAGGGCCAAAATATGGGGTGGTAATTGTCAACTCTTGACGGGCATCGATGATTGCAGATAGGAGGACCTGATACAAGATATCGTCTCGATATACCGGGCCAGAAGAAAACTCCTGAGCAATCGCTCCACCCTCAACCGGCGAAGCTGGTGGCATACGATCATCAAAGCTAGTAATGTCAGGATTATCAACACTCCAGTCAAATGCAAATGTCAGTTCAAACTGGGATGCAACCGGGCCTTCAACGCGCACCATGGCATCTACCCACTCACCCACCCCTGCGCCCTGCTTAAATGTTCTTGGATCGACCATGTTCATACTGCCAGACCACACTACAGATCCATCGACTACAAAGATTTTGCGATGCAGCCTCAGATCAGCTCTACGAAATTGAAAGCGACCCACTTGAATTGGTAAGGCCTCAGTTACTTGAATGCCAATCTCACGAAAACGTTTTGGCCAACTTGATTTGAACCAATCCTTGCTTCCCAAGGAATCCAATAGAACACGGCAAGCCACACCGCGTTTAGCAGCTGCAATGAGTGCTTCACAAACACGATCAGCATCTCCACCCAAAGCCCAAATATAGAATTCCAAATGCAGGCTGACTTTTGCCCGATTAATCTCATCGACAAAGAGCTGCAGAATTTTTAACGAGTCCGTATGCAATTCAATTTTATTGCCGGCCATTACTGGTGTGCCATTGCTTGCTTCAGCCAAAATACTCAAGGCTCTACCTTCAGCCGGGAGTTTTTCTCGATCGGCAGCGTACTCCTGACGCAATAATTCAGTAATCTTTGCGTAAGGGACATTCATACGCGTAATTTTTTGTCTCAAACTACGCCCTACCGGCCTTTCGCCTATCAAGATATATAGGCTTATTCCAATCAAAGGGAAGACTACCACAATAAAAATCCAAGCGAATGCCACTCCTACTGGCCTTCTGACGGAAATAATCACCCCAATGAAAAGGATCACAAAAGTAATGTGGGCCAAGAATAACCAATGTAGATGGAATGAGGTCATTGATTCCAATAGAGGCGCGAGAAGAGAATTCATATTAGCTCCAATTGAGCGGTGATACCCAGATGATCTGAGAGCTTAAGCCATTCATGCAAAATACTGGCCGAACGTACACGCAAACCCCGGACATAAATTCGATCCATGGGGAGTATGGGCTTAACACTTGGAAAGGTTTTAGCTGGTGCGCCGGTTAGGATTTCAAATACTTCTGCAAAGCCAGCTTGTTGCATCGGCACACTCATCCGATTGCGCCAATCATTAAAGTCGCCAGCAACAATCACCGGTCTATCTGCAGCAAGCGTATCAATGTAATGAATAATTTCTTCAAGCTGACGCTCCCGGCCTCTCTCAAAAAGGGCTAGATGAACACAGAAACAATGAACAGATGCACTGAGGCCCTCCAACTGCATCACACTATGAAGCAGACCACGCTTTTCAAAACGATAGGCAGAAATATCGTAGTTTTGTCCTTTAAACAAAGGTTGCTTTGACAAAATGGCATTGCCATGATGCCCATCAGCATATTCTGCATTTTTACCGTAATGCCAATCTTGCCAAAAGTTCTCTGACAAGAAATGGGTCATCTCAGTCAAGGGCCATTGCCCATACCGACGTATTCTGCCCCGGTGCTCTTGCTGCAACTCCTGCAGAAAAAGTAGATCGGGATGGTGATGCCGCATTTTTTGACGCAACTCATAAATCGTTGTGCGCCGATGCAATGGGGAAAGACCTTTATGCACATTCATAGTCATGACGCTGAATTGCCCAGGCTTATTTTTATGCATTTAAATTAACTGCCCGCCTGTTGACGTCTTAGACGAGCCAAGTAGATCTCGCCCTCCACCAAATCTTGGCACTGCATGCATTTATTGCAAATAGATGCTTGTTCACGTAACTCATCAATTGAGTTCACGGGGTTTGCATCTAAATAGGCACGCAAATCCGCTTCATGGACCTCATTACAAAGGCAAATGATTTCAGACATTTGGGTAAATGGATGTATTTAATAGCATTAGGCCTATTTTGCCACCGCCTTGATAGAATCAAGCCCATGTTTACCGCATTTCAAGCTGCTCTTTTCCTTTTGGCACATCTAGATCAAGGTGTGATGGGGATTGTGCTGGTTTCACTAGAGGTGAGCCTGAGCGCGCTATTCATTGGCATTGTGCTGGGGCTGCCAATTGGTGCATTTTTAGCTACTGAAGAGTTTGCCGGCAGAAAGGCCATCATTGTGACCCTCAATACCCTCATGGGCGTTCCAACGGTGATTGTAGGTGTTATTGTTTACCTACTTCTCTCACGCTCTGGACCGTTAGGCATTTGGGGCATGCTATTCACAGTCAAGGGCATGATTTTGGCTCAAATCTTGCTCACAACCCCTTTGATCGCCGCATTGAGCAGGCAAATCCTAGAGGATTCCTGGAGAATTCATCGCGACTCCTTTTTGGCTCTTCGCCTTCCTCAATTGTCCCGTCTCAAATGGCTGATTTGGGACTGCCGTTATTCCCTCACAATTGCAGTTTTGGCAGGTCTGGCAAGGGCAATTTCAGAAGTTGGTGCAGTCATGATCGTAGGCGGAAATATTGATCATGCAACCCGCACGATGACGACTGCAATTGCATTGGAAACCAGTAAGGGTGACTTGCCACTCGCTCTTGCCCTAGGAATCATCCTTTTAAGCATCGTCTTACTAGCTAACCTGTTTATCTTTGCTGTACGGCAAATATCGGAGCGGCGCTATGGATAAATTGATTGAGCTCAAAGATATTCAGGTCCGCAGCAATGGCAAAACCATCTTAAGCATTGAGCACGCCATCATCCCAAATCAGCAAATCATAGCCTGCATTGGTCCAAATGGAGCAGGTAAAACTACGCTCTTAAAACTGCTATCCGGACTCATCAAACCTGACTGCGGAACCATCACATATTTAAATGGTCATGAAAAAACTGCCCTAGTACTTCATCACACTCCGATGGTGCGAGCTTCCTGTAAAACCAATTTAAGTATGGTAAAAGATGTTGATTCACGCATTACCGATGCAGATGTTGACGCAGTGCTTGCAGAAATTGAATTAAGCGATCATGCCGATCGCCCAGCGACTCAATTATCAGCGGGTGAACGCCAAAAGCTATGCATTGGAAGAGCTATTTTGCAAAAACCGGCTCTTGTTTTATTGGATGAGCCAACAGCCAATCTTGACCCAAATTCAAGCGCGCAAGTTGAGAGGCTCATACAGGAGCTTAAGAATCGGGGCGCAGAAGTCTTGTTCTCCTCGCATCAACTGGCACAAGTGAAACGTGTAGCGCAATACGTGATCTTTATGGATGAGGGGGAGATAAAAGAGATTGGGCCTGTTGACGCCTTCTTCTCCAACCCCCAAACCCTTGCAGCGCAGCACTACTTAAATCACGAGTTAGCAATAAGCTAATTATTTTACTTTTGGCGCTTCTGCAGCCTGAACCACTGGCGCCTCAAATGGTGGTGGCGCTATGCAGGCAGCTGGCGAAGGAGTGCCAGCGACCCGATAGTGATCAGCAACGCGATTTTGCGCCTGACATAGCTGGTAAGCAGCTACCTTATCGCCATAAGCAGCCTTTGCCTTCGCTAAATTAACTGCAAGCTGCGCCTCTTCAGACAATGGCGGCAATGCAGCGTACGAAGATACACACACCAAGGCACAAATAGCGAAGATACCGATGTTTTTCATTACTTCGCCTTTACTTAATTTCGTTGTACCAAATTTCATGATGCTCTTTAGCCCAAGTTTCATCAACATAGCCTGTCTTCATGCCATCGATTGAGCCTTGCATGCCAATCGTTCCAATATAGATATGACCCATCGCCATCGCAGTCATCAATAAGGCACCAATAGCATGTACTAGGTTAGCGAGCTGCATGGTGCCACGCCAATATTCAATATGAATAAATGGCACGATCATATCTAGCACCCAACCCGATGCTGAAATTGTTAAACCTAAGATCACCATGCCACACCAGAACCAAATCTTTTCACCCAAGTTAAAAAAGCCTGATGGTACATGCTTGCCAGATAGAATGCCGCCAAATGCCATGAGCCACTCAATATCAACCTTATCCAGAAGATTCTTGCGCACGAAGAGGCAGAAGAAAACAATAATGCTGAGGGTGAATAGAGGTCCAGTGAAGTTGTGGATGTTCTTACATACAAATAAGAATTTGCCGTAAGCCAAGCCACCAATCACAGGCATGGCAAAATATTTACCATACAGGATCATCAATCCAGTGAATGCCAATGCCACAAAGCTGTAGGCCATTGTCCAATGAGCAAACCTCTCAAACCTACTAAAACGTTTAATCATTACTCCTGACAGCGGTTCATGCAATTTAATCGGGCCTTTTAGTAGATAGAGCGCTGCAATACCAAATACAGAGATCGCCAATAACCATGCGCCATAGACAGTCACAATACCATTGCGAATCAGTCGCCATTGCTGACCAGAGCGCTGAATCAAAACACCAGCCTGCGTATCCGGAATGCTGACATAGTTCAGGGGATCGCTATTGGCCGTCTCCCAAATTGGGCCACTGGCAGGTGGGCTATTGGCCGGCTGTGATTGAGCTTGCGTGCCATTGGCCAAACTATTGGGATTGCGCGGCACATCCACACCACTCGGGCTTGGAAGGGGCGCCATCGGTGCGCGCTCTGCAAAACTAAATCCGCTAGCTAGAGTAAGCGTTAAACCTAGCGCCAAGATCAGCGGGCGCACGACTCGAATAAATGATTGGGTCATAAAGATATCCTTGAACGATTTTGTTTTATTTATTGTTGTATCGCTAATCACTTCAGGCGGGCATATTCATTCTGGTTTTCATTACGCTTATTGAGCGCATCAATCCAGCTCTCGCGATTGCCAGGCGTCCAATCTTTAGTCATGAAGCCATCGTTCGCGCCCATATATGGAGCCATATCGGGACGCTTCGAAGCTTTGGCAGCAATCTCAGGAGGCTCAGAACAAGCTAACAATAAGGTCAGTGCAGCAAGACATAAGCCCAGCAGTTTGAAATTACATTTCATTATTTCGCTCCAGGAACTTGAGCGCCAGGGGTTGGCGTTGGGCCTGGCGTACCCGGTCCACCATAGGCAGTAGACCAACCAAATGCTTCACTACCAGGGTAGTGGCCATTTTTTTCACGGGTAGTTACACGGTTCGTGAAAATACTGGTGATTACTTCACTATCGCCCGCAATTAAAGCCTTGGTAGAACACATCTCTGCACACAATGGCAACTTACCTTCAGACAGACGGTTACGACCGTATTTCTCAAATTCTTCTACGCTACCATTTTCTTCAGGGCCACCATTACAGAATGTGCACTTATCCATCTTGCTGCGGACACCAAATGCACCTTTGCTCAAAAACTGAGGGGCGCCAAATGGACAGGCTAATGAACAATAGCCGCAACCAATGCAAATATCTTTATCGTGCAATACCACCCCTTCATCGGTGCGGTAGAAACAATCGACTGGACACACGGCCATGCACGGCGCATCAGTACAGTGCATACAAGCCACTGATACCGACTTTTCTTGCCCGATGATGCCATCGTTTACCGTAACCACCCGGCGACGATTGACGCCCCAAGGCACTTCATTTTCATTTTTACAAGCTGTCACGCAACCATTGCACTCAATGCAACGCTCTGTGTCACAGATAAATTTCATTCTTGCCATTTTATTTTCCTGATCTTATTTTTGACTTAGGCAAATTTTTCGATTTGACACATTGTGGTTTTGGTTTCTTGCATCATAGTTACCATGTCGTAACCATAAGTAGTGGCTGTATTCACAGCCTCTCCCAAGACCACGGGACTCGCACCGTCGGGATAGTATTTGCGCAAGTTCGCACCCTGCCACCATCCAGCAAAATGGAATGGCACAAATGCCGTACTCGCATCCACGCGCTCAGTTACTAAAGCGCGAACCTTAATCTGAGCCCCGGTTGGAGACTTCACCCAAACATAATCCCAATTTTTAATTCCACGTGCGGCAGCAGCGGCTGGATTCATTTCAACAAAGTTCTCTTGCTGCAATTCAGCCAACCATGGATTGGAACGCGTCTCATCACCACCGCCCTCGTATTCAACCAAGCGACCAGAAGTCAGAGTGATTGGGAACTTCTCATACAGCTTGTCATTCAAGTTCTTATCCTGGACAGTCTTATAGAGCGTTGGCAAGCGCCAGAAATTCTTCTTATCCGCAATCGTTGGATATTTGCGCATCATTGGCTCGTTCGTACTGTACAGAGCCTCACGGTGGGTCGGAATCGGATCCGGGAAGTTCCAAACAACTGCCCGAGCCCTTGCATTACCAAAAGGCATGCAACCGTTTTTCATCACTACGCGCTGAATGCCACCTGACAAGTCAGTCTTCCAATTCTTGCCTTCTGCGAGTTTTTTCTCATCCTCAGTAAGCTGATCCCACCAGCCCAACTTCTTGACTAGGGTTGCATCAAATTCTGGATAACCGGTTTTGATTGCAGACCCTTTTGAGTAAGAACCGTCAGCAGCTAACAAGCTCTTGCCATCACGCTCCACACCAAAGTTAGCGCGGAAGTTACCACCACCCTCCATCACACTCTTACTAGTGTCATACAAATTCGGTGAGCCAGGATGTTTGATTGCAGCTGTTCCATAGCAAGGCCATGGCAAGCCAAAGTAATCACCCGCTGTGTCGTAGCCAGTCACTAGATCTACGCCACCACGTGACTTCAAAGTTTTAGGATCAAACACATGCATCATGCGCATATGGGCTTTCAGGCGCTCTGGCGTTTGGCCTGTGTAACCAATGGTCCACATGCCACGATTGATTTCGCGCAAGATCGATTCGATCTCTGGCTCTCTCCATTGCGTACCAGCATATTTTGAATCGAGCATCTGATAGTTTTGCGAGAGCTCTTGACCAAAACCAAGACGATCAGCAAAGGCCTGCATGATGACATGGTCAGGCACCGATTCAAATAGCGGATCAATTACTTTCTCACGCCACTGAATAGAGCGATTTGAAGAGGTTACTGAACCATGCGTCTCAAATTGAGTGGTTGCCGGCAACAAATACACATTGCGCTTTGGATTTACTTGCCCACCCTCTGCAGGAGGCATCGCAGCCATGGCCGCAGTCGCACTTGGATATGGATCAACTACTACCAATAGATCTAATTTATCCATAGCACGTTTCATATCAAGACCACGTGTTTGGGAGTTTGGCGCATGACCCCAGAAGAATAATCCCTTGACATTATTTTGCTGATCAATGAGATCCGTTTTCTCAAGTACTGCATCAACCCAGCGAGAGACTGTCGTCCCAGACTTTTCCATCATGTCGGGTGCATAACGACCCTTGATCCACTCGTAGTCCACACCCCAAATAGAAGCAAAGTGTTTCCAAGCGCCCGCTGCAAGGCCATAGTAGCCTGGCAATGAATCTGGATTGGGGCCTACGTCAGTTGCGCCTTGAACGTTATCGTGCCCACGGAAAATGTTAGTACCGCCACCAGATACACCAATATTACCAAGTGCTAATTGCACGATACAGGAGGCGCGTACGATCGCATTACCCGTTGTATGTTGTGTTTGACCCATACACCAAACAATGGTGCTCGGACGATTCATGGCCATTGTCTGCGCCACTTTATAAACCTGCGCTTCAGGCACACCACAAGCTGCTTCTACATTAGCGGGAGTCCACTTCTCCATGACCTCTTTACGGATTTCATCCATACCGTAAACACGATCATCAATGTACTTTTTATCTTCCCAGCCGTTATTAAAGATGTGATACAGAACGCCAAATAAAAATGGGATGTCAGTTCCGGAGCGAATGCGTACATACTGATCTGACTTTGCAGCAGTTCGTGTATAGCGCGGGTCGACAACGATTAATTTGCAACCGCTCTCTTTAGCATGCAACATGCTTAACATCGAAACAGGATGGGCTTCAGCAGCGTTCGAGCCAATATAGAGAGCTGCTTTGGAATTCATCATGTCATTGAAGCTATTGGTCATCGCACCATAGCCCCACGTGTTCGCTACACCAGCAACAGTCGTTGAGTGGCAAATACGCGCTTGATGATCGGTATTGTTAGTACCGAAGAAAGACACCCATTTACGCAATAAATAAGACTGCTCATTGTTATGCTTGGAGGAGCCAATAAAAAACATTGAGTCTGGCGTGTATTTACTGCGAATATCTTTCATCTGCGCAGTAATCTCGGTTAAAGCCTGGTCCCAAGAAATACGCTGATACTTACCATCAACCAGTTTCATGGGATAGCGCAAGCGGTAGTCACCATGACCATGCTCACGCAGAGCCGCACCTTTGGCACAATGTGCACCCATATTAATTGGAGAGTCAAAGACGGGGTTCTGACGGACCCAAACACCATTCTCAACAGTAGCATCGACCGCACAACCAACTGAGCAGTGGGTACATACAGAACGCTTTACTTCAATCTTTCCTGCTTTGCCATCGAGCATCGCCTGGCTTGGCTCGGCGCTTGTCTTTTGCACCATACTAAGTTGAGCAGCAGCAATACCCGCACCAACACCAATGCCTGAACGTTTTAAGAAGGTACGGCGGTCCATGGTTGGGACAGCAGCCTTGAGACCTCGCGATAGGCTACCTATTAAACGAGAAGATGAGCTGCTACGACTGCTCTGAGGGGTATTCGGTTTACGAGTCAAACTCATGTGGCGTACCTAGGGAATTTTTTATATGTTTATTTTTTTGAAAAACCAAGCCTTGAATTAAATCAAGGTTGTTGCGTAATATTTTCGAATGTGTGCAGATGCTTGATAACCATCGACTTTATCCGTGACAGTAGAAGTCACCTCTTTGATCACTGCTTTACCTGCAGGAGTTTGAGAAATAATGGCTGCAGCACCGACTGCTGCTCCCGCCCCAATGAAAAATTGGCGGCGTGAAGCTTGATTACCCTTTGCTGCTGAGGCGGGCTTTTTTGAGCTCATGGCGTATCCGTTTTTATTAATAATTGATTTGCATCAATTTTATAGGCTATTGGTATTTTTTGCAGTTTTTGAGCAAAATCCGGGGCATTTATTAGTGCACTGCAACATTACAACATATCGAAACTGTGGCCCTCGATATCCAAAAATTCTCGGGTGAGCGCAGCAACTGGGTGATACAGATGCATTTCCGGAATTTCCTCAATAGCTTCACATAATTGCTCGTACCAAGGCCGTATATGGGCATTGAAGAATATTTGCTGATTGGTCAGGTTAGAAACCTCGACGTCGTCTCCAGCAATCAAATAACGCATGACTTCGCAAAGGGAAGAAATATGATCTTCAGTCTCGGTAATTTCCTGGGCAGATTCAAGCCCAAAAGCGTCTAATGCTCGCCTAATTTCGATGAGAGGCTTTTCATTTAAATGACCAGCCATATAAAAAGATCCATTCAAAATCACATTGGGCCGACCAACGCTGATGAAATTCAAATCAAACTCATCATGCCAAGCTTTTGCTGAATTATTTTTAGCCACCTCAACGACACTCAACCATACCTGTGCAAGAGGGGCATTCCCCTCAGAGGACTGAGAAGCCTCATCTGCAGCTGAAGCAGCAATTTGATCTAGCAACTCCTGATCTGGCGGTTGGTAAAAGAAGCGTGCAATCAAGCCATAGAGATCAGCACGGGCAAGATCCTCGGGCAAGCCAATCTCACCTACCTCAATCGCATTTTCTTCTTTCCTTAACTCTTTCATAGCTCTTTTTTCACCATATCAACTACACGACAGTCACCACACATTTTGAGTCTATCCAGGGCGGAGCCAGAAAAGGCTCCATGGGTTGATAGCTTTGATAACATCAAATTGACCATTTTCAGAGTGCCCATCGGTTTGCCACAGCTAATGCAGTGAAATGCCTGGGTTTCATTCAAAACCATGCGTTGCTTACGTTGCTCAACATTCACTAAACGGGGAAGCAAGGACAAAGCCTCTTCTGGGCAAGTCTTCACGCAAATACCGCACTGTACGCAATTCTTCTCAATAAAAGAGAGCTTAGGTTCATCCGGGTTGTCCAATAAAGCGCCCTCTGGACAGCTGCCCACACAAGACATGCATAAAGTGCATGCCTCGGAATTCATTTGTAGGCCACCCAAGGGGGATGCTTTTGGTAGAGCGCTGCCCTGATCTGGCAGAGGTGTCTTGGCATGTTTTTGCAAATACTCCAGGATGACCTCTAAAGTCTCTCGCTTTTGGATACTCAAACCAAAACTGGCTGGAGCCCCCAAGGAAGGCAATGGGCCGCGTTGACGCAATTGCCCCATCACCACTGAGACTGCACTTAAGTCCTTTGATGAACTGACGCATGCCATCTGAATACGAGGAGTGAATCCATAGGCCTGCAGAACCGTATTGGCAACATCCACCTGTATTTCAAGTGCGGCACGATATGCAGGATCCTCTTCACCACTCAGAAGCAATACAACTTCGCCAAAGCCATAACTTAAGGCGCCCAACCAGAACTCCATTCCAGTCGACGCAATATGCTCAATACCATATGGCAATACATAGGAAGGTAAGCCTTCAAATTGCTTTGACTGAATATGGGCGGCGCGCCCTAAGCCATCGAGTAATTGAGCGCCAGCCTCTAGGGTATGGAGCAATAAAGTAGGCGCTACCGTGCGATTTTGTTTGGTAGTCTCAGTGATAAATACAGTAGCGAGCGCTTTTATTTCTTTACCTTGATGGGCAACGCTCGGGTAGTTGTAGCGCATGGCACCGGATGGGCAAACTGTTGAACAAGCACCGCAACCCATACATAAATTAGGATTCACCTCAACATGGCCTTGGCCACTTTTGAAAATAGAACGAATTGCGCCAGTTGAACAAACATCAATACAGGCACTACACCCAACCTGTCCGTTTCTACCATGAGCGCAAATCTTTTCGTTGTAGACGAAATATTTAGGCTTCTCAAATTCTCCAACCATGCCGAGCAATTCATTGGCAGCCAGAGCCTGATCAAATGGATCTGGGCCAGGGGCAAAGTAACCTTGGGGGGTTTGGCTCATGGGCATCTTTGGATCAGAGCGAAGATCCAAAATCAGATCAAATTCACCGCTGCGCTTAGTATCTATACGATCAAATGCAATAGCACCAATACCCGCACACGCTGTTACGCAAGCACGATGTGATTTGCACTTATCTAGATCAATCTGAAAAGAGGCATTAATTGCTTGCTCTGGACAAACCTCAACACAAGCACCGCAACGTGTACACATCTCAGGGTCAATGGGATTTTGTAAATTCCAATCTACTGAAAAAGACCCCAAGAATCCCTCTAATTTAGATACTTCGCCGCTGTAAATTGGAAAAGTACGTGACAAGGGCAGATCACCAGCCTTCGTACATAAGACAGAAACATCCAAGGCAGTATTGAGTTTGTCGGCCCAAGGTAAGGCCTGCTCTGCTGCGCCAATGATCAATAAGCTCCCGCCGCTTTCGTAAGAGACTACAGGAACTGGTTCCGCTTGAGGCATATCTGCCAAAGCAAGCAATGCCGTAATCTTAGGGCCCGATTGTTTTGCCTCTTGAGTCCAGCCAGCATATTCGCGAATATTGACAAAGCGCAATGGCGCCACCAATGGTTTACCAGACTGCTCAGCTAGCTCACCAAACAATGCACCCTCTTGCGTGCAAGCAACCAGCACAGCATCATCACCATCAAGAGCCTTTAAGAAGGAGCCCACCTCTTGTCTGCATAAGGAGGTGTGTATAGGCAAGCCCAAGGCCTTCGAGTCCAAAGGCATTGTCTCGTTGCAGTTACAAATTAATTTCTGACTCATTACTCTTCTTTGTGGATTGTCTTAATAGTGCTATCAGCAATAGAGCTATCGCCCTCACTATCTGATAGTAAGGCTTGCTTTGCATGAATAGATTCTTCAATTTCTGCTGGTTGACTCACTTCATCCTTACGAAACAGCTCAAGCATATCGGACTGCACCATTCTTTTGAGCGTCTCAGTAGGCAATGGATCGGGCTGGGAGTAGTCATCAATGTAAATATCTAAGCGATCCATCACATTGAAATGAGGGTCTGTAAACATCTTCTTCAAGGCAGCCTGCTGTATCGCAGGATCAACTCCAGGCTTCATAAAAGCAGAAAAATCTGGGGCAAATGCATCGATCTTTTCGACATCGTCCATTGTTACTGGCGGTTTTTGATCACCATATGCTGACTCATTCACATTCTGAGACGGCTTAGCGATATCAGATTGCTGCGCAGAATCTTCCAGCGGCTTTACCTCTGAGCTTTCTATTTCAGTCTTGCGACGCGACCAGCGCTTCAGAAATCCCTCTGACATTATTCCTCCGCTGGACGCTCGGCACCCTTGAAAGAGGCGGGTCGATGGCGTTTTTTCGGTTCAGGTTTGTAATGGGTATTTACATAATCTTGCAGCCATGAAGCGCACTCAATACTTAAGGGCACCGCATCGACTGACTCACCGCCATCCATTAAGCGAGCCGCCTCGTTATAGCTCAGACAAATCCGATGTGGCACTGCAATCGTTTCCGAGTCTTTCGCCATGGCAAGCGATTGGCTGTCAATGTATTGAACAAAGTCCTCTTCAAGGCGCCACATCACGAACCAGCATGGATTATCGGCAGCGATGTTTAAGTAGTAGCCCTCGGCTTCATCTGGAAAAAGATTGAGCTCATAGCCAGTGAAAATCCAATTTTCACCATCAGTATCCCTACCCAGATACTCACCAACAATCGCTTTTGAGCCCGCTTCAAGCACAGAAAATTGCCCATGGTCTGGCAGAACTTCCTGAGGAATCCATTTGTAGGATACCCAAGGATTGTCGATGTTCTGCTTGCGCATGAAGACTGCAAAACGCATATTTGCTTAGGTATTTTGAATCACGATATTTGGGAATTTGCTGCTCATATCTTTAGACAAGCTTGCAACCCGGATGGCGACTTGCCTTGCGATACCCTTATAGATTGCACTAATCGCACCATCTGGATCGGCCACCACGGTTGGCCTACCTGCATCGGCCTGCTCCCGAATAGAAAGATTGAGGGGTAGCGCACCTAAAAACGGTGCGTCAAAGTCTTTGCCCATTTTTTCACCACCGCCAGAACCAAAGACATGTTCTTCATGGCCACAATTCGGGCATACGTAGGTACTCATGTTTTCAATAATGCCAATGATGGGCACACCCACTTTCTCAAACATCTTAAGGCCCTTGCGCGCATCTAATAGGGCGATGTCTTGCGGAGTAGTGACAATCACTGCGCCAGTAACGGGCACCTTCTGCGATAAAGTCAGAGCGATATCACCTGTACCAGGTGGCATATCGACGATGAGGTAATCCAAATCACGCCAGCGGGTTTGACGAAGAAGTTGCTCCAACGCAGAGGTGACCATCGGTCCGCGCCACACCATCGGGCTATCCTCTTCAATCAAAAATCCAATCGAGCTTGCTTGAAGACCATGACCTTCCATTGGCTCAATCGTATTTTCCTCAACCGATTCTGGTCTGCCGGTAATGCCAAGCATCATCGGCTGACTAGGGCCATAGATATCAGCATCCAAGATGCCAACCTGAGCCCCTTCAGCAGCTAGTGCCAACGCCAGGTTGACTGCAGTGGTGGATTTTCCAACGCCGCCCTTACCACTGGCAATTGCAATAATATTTTTAACGCCTGGTAGCAATTTAACGCCGCGCTGAACCGCATGAGAGACGATGTTGCTAGAAACATTCACGCTGACATTGGTAACACCTTCAATACTGCGTAAGGTATTAATCACCGACTTACGAATCGAATCAAATTGACTTTTGGCTGGATAAGCTAAAACGATATCCAAACTAATATCGCCGTTCTCAATTTTGAGGTTTTTGATTGTTTTGGCTGTGACAAAATCAATCTTCGTATTGGGATCAATCAGATCCTTCAATACATTCTTTACAAGCTCTTCAGTAACCGCCACAACGCTCTCCTACAATTGAATGAATGGGGCGTAGATTAACCCCATAAAGAAATATTTGCTCAAAGCGAATAAATTCCCTGCCAAATACAAAAAATTTAATCAATTACCGGAAAACCAGCATCACCAATAATTTGGCGGGTTAACTCTGGACTCAGACTGGACTGAACCTCGACAGTTTGGCTTGCCAAATCTGCCTTTACAGTTGCAGCAGGATCTTGCACCTGTAAAGCGCGGGTAATGGCCTTAATACAGCCGCCGCAGGTCATCCCAGAAACTGTCAGAGTTAACATTAACTTTCCTATCCTCTATTGAAATCGCACTATCTAGCCTTTTTAGGGCTTAAAGTAGATTATCGTCGATATGAATAGCCCAAAACAGACAAATTCCGAGTTTTATTCCCTGGATATTGGGGGAATGACTTGTGCCTCATGCGTGGGGCGCGTAGAAAAGGCTTTAAGCAAGATTCCTGGAGTGCAGGCAGCAACCGTCAACCTAGCGACTGAACAGGCCCGCATACGCATTAAATCCGGTTCGGGACCAAGCCTTGCGGACGTGATTGAAGTAGTTCAAAAAACTGGTTACGAAGCCAAAATCAGTGCGCCGCAAGGAACGCCGGCAAGCAAGCAAGTGCAATCATTCTGGAAAGCGGATGGTCTAGGCCGAGTATTACTCAGCTTTACTCTCTCTGCGCCCCTGTTTCTGCCAATGCTGCTCATGCCATTTGGTATTGATTGGTCTTTATCGCCCAACTGGCAATTAGCCCTAGCCACACCAGTACAATTGATTCTAGGCTGGCGCTTCTATCTTGCAGGCTTTAAATCACTCAGGGCCGGCGTGGGCAATATGGATTTATTGGTGGCATTAGGCACCAGCGCTGCTTATGGCCTGAGTGTGTATCAAATCCTGGCCTTTCCCCATCAACATCATGAGCTTTATTTTGAAGGCTCAGCCGTCATCATTTGCATGGTCTTACTTGGCAAATGGCTGGAAGCGCGCGCCAAAAAACAAACGAGCGAAGCAATCCGTGCATTACAAAAACTATGGCCAGAGCACGCCAAGGTACTCAATACCAACTTCAATCTCGATCATCAAGCAGCTACAAGCGACCACTATCAGGACCTCCCGCTTGACCAGGTGCTGCCAGGAGATCGTGTCTTGGTATTACCCGGTGAGCGCATCCCTGTTGATGGCGTCATCCTTTCTGGAAGCAGTCATGTTGACGAATCACTTATCACCGGTGAAAGTGAGCCCATCAAAAAAGAGTTTGGTGCAAAGCTAATTGGTGGCGCATTAAATGGCGAAGGCGTTTTAGTCGTAGAGGCTCAGGCAGTTGGCATAGAAAGCGTTCTATCAAAAATTATTTCCTTGGTAGAAGATGCTCAAGTACAAAAAGCGCCTATTCAAAAATTAGTAGATCATGTGAGCGCCATTTTTGTACCCGCAGTGATTGTGATTGCGCTTATTACGGGCCTGAGTAATTGGTTTTATTACCACTCGGTAGCAATCGCTGTTCTTCGATCGGTTGCTGTCTTGGTCATTGCTTGCCCATGCGCTCTGGGCTTAGCCACACCTGCAGCCATTATGGCGGGTACTGGGGTAGCTGCTCGATTTGGCATTCTGATTAAAGACCCTCAGGTTTTAGAGTTAGCGCATCGCCTCAGTATCGTGGCTTTTGATAAAACTGGCACATTGACAATTGGTAAGCCTAGACTCTTAGATCTGATTACATTCGAGACAAGCATAGATGCTGATTTTGCATTGATGACAGCTGCAGGACTCCAGCTCGGTAGTGAACACCCTCTAGCTAAAGCATTAATCGAGGCAGCCACAGAAAAGGGACTTACTCCTATTAAAGCCTCACAAAGCAAAGCATTACCCGGCGTTGGCATTGAAGGATGCCCAGGTTTAGGACCATGGAATGGAATGTTGTTGAGCTTACAAGGCGTTGTGTCACTGAAGCAAAATCCTGCTCTTCCAATGGTGATGAAAAAAGTACAACCCTGTTTTGAGGCGGGTCAGACCGTTTCTATTTTGATCAATGTAGTTTCATCCACCCCAATAGCCGCCTTTGCTTTTGGTGACGAACTAAAGGTCAATGCAGGAATAGCTATTCAAGCTTTAAAAGAGTTGGGTATTCGTGCCGTGATGCTTTCAGGAGATAACAAGTCCGCCGCAGAACGTGTAGCCCACTCCATTGGGATCGACGAAGTATTTGCCCAAAGCCTACCCAGTGATAAAGCACTCATTATTGAGAAACTCAAAAGCTCAGAGTCAACCGGGAAAAAACAATGGGTAGCCATGGTGGGTGATGGCATCAATGATGCACCTGCACTCGCTGTTGCCGATGTTGGCATGGCCATGTCAACCGGTACAGATGTAGCAATGCAAGCTGCTGGAATTACCTTAATGCGAGACGACCCCGGTCTAGTAGCAGACGCGATCGATATCTCCAAAAAAACATGGGACAAGATTCGGCAAAACTTATTTTGGGCCTTTATCTTTAACGCTACTGGCATTCCGCTTGCAGCTTTTGGCTACCTATCACCCATGTTAGCTGGCAGCGCCATGGCACTATCGAGCTTCTGCGTACTGTCTAATGCCTTGTTATTAACCCGTTGGCAGGCACGACATTAAGCAAAACATCTACTTTGGTGACTTCTTAATCAATTCGATATCACCATAAAAGGCGCTTGTTTTTGTTTTAGTGTTATCCGTATCAGTAAGGATGGCTACGCCAATAATCTTCCCGGGCACTTCACCAAAAGCCATTTGATAGTCAGCAACCAGATCGCGATCGTGCGCACGCCACTCATTTAAATCGTCCCAACCAGAATCAACCACAATCATTTTGACGCGCGAGGTGTGCGCATTATCTAAAACTGTATTGACTGGTGTCTTGCCTGACCAGATGTACATGAGCGTGGCATAGGGCATCTCTTCCCCACTAATGAGATTGGCCATCTCAAAATTTAACTTTTCCTTCATAGACAATTTTGATTTATCACCTTCAAATGCCACCAAAATTCGCAACGGAGAGTCGTCTTGTGCTTGCTCAGCATTATCTGCCTGGGGAATAGCGCTAAACGCCATCCACTTCCAGCTCAGCCATAGATTTTTTGCTGGACGTGGTTGCAGATTGACTGCTAAACCAGAGGCCGAAGTGTTTGCCTTGGCGCTTAAGACTGTTTTCCCCTGAATATTTTCCAAGCGATACACCGTATTGTTCTTATATGGTGCAATTCGATAAAACTGCCAACCCCGCGGAATACCATCGCGTGCTGTTTCAGCTGAAAACTTAGGAATCGCCTCTTGCGCCGGTATTTGATCCAATTGCAGGGTCTTGCCTGATTCATCCTGAATGGAGTTTCTTGAAAAACCCGCGCAGCCAGCCAATAAGCAGAGCGTCAAGATGAGCAGGAAGCCAGATTTACTAGACATATGCACAATTGTCTCAAAGTAAGCAACAAGTGAGTCTAAAATCATTTCAGCCTAGCTTGAGCCTATTACCTAAAGACAAAGATGCGACACCACTCACCTTCTACTTGGGCAGCGATTTGCGTCTTCATTGCCGCAGTGGTGCACTTCGCATTAGGCTTCTCCATTGAGTTTTCGGTAGACGAAGCGCATTACGTTCTATATGCCTATCATTTGGCGTGGAGCTATTTTGACCACCCTCCATTAGTAGGCTGGATTCAGTGGCCACTCATTCACCTCACTTCATCTGAAGGTCTGATCCGTATCATTCCGGAGTTGCTCTGGGTTCTATCAAGCTACCTGGTTTACCAAGTCACTTTGGAAATCCACCACTTATTACAACAGCGCAATAGCGACTATTTGACCCAAGCACTCCCATTGCCTCAAACCTGTGGATTGATGGCAGTACTCACCATCATTGCATCGCCTTTGCCACATGTCCTAGCAATTGGCTTATTACCCGATACCATCCTCACCCCCATTAGTCTGGGACTGATGATGATGGCCTTGCGCTGGCTGCGCAAAGATCGCTTGAATCAAGCGGAATGGGCGTTGCTTGGCATCTTGCTTGGACTAGCAGGTCTGAGCAAATACACCGCCGCTTTTACAGCCCTAGCCCTACTATTTGTTTTTTTAAGCACTCCAAAGAAGCCATGGATTAATAGCAGCGGATTTTGGCTAGCAGCAAGCATTGCATTACTACTCATCTGCCCGGTGCTCTATTGGAATGCGACACATGACTGGATCTCATTTAGATATCAATTAGCCCATGGCGGTGGCAGTGCTTGGGCCTGGCGTAGGGTCGCAGCTTTTATTGGCATCCAAATTGCCTGCTTTGGCCCCGCCCTCACTTTGGGAGCCATGCTCTTTATCAAGCAATATTGCCACAGTAAAAAACTGGTTTTGGGTGCCCTATTTGGCTTCTTTTTGATTCCCTTCATGATCTTTGCGGCCCTTTCTGGCGGTGGCAGCCTGCCTCACTGGACAACACCAGCCTGGTTTTGTTTGGCACCATTTGCAGGCATTGGTCTTGCAAATGCATGGCCAATGCGCCACCGGATCCTCTCGAGAGCCATTCGCGCTCTGCTAGTAATACAGGTACTGCTTTGCCTGCTTGGCTTTGCTTTTGTTCTTGCTGGCGGCATCCCTTCGATCGCCGTTAAATCCAATCCTATTGCTGATCTGTATGGCTGGAAGATCGCAGGAGAAAAGGCGGCACAAATAGCCCAAACCAATCACGTTGAGAGTATTGCCGTCCAAAATTGGACTTTGGCTAGTCGTGCAGCATGGTATGCGAGACCGCTGCCTGTATTTGTTCTAGACCAACGCCAAGATCAATTTGATATTTGGTTTGGACAATTAAGCCCAGGGGCTAGCACCCTCCTCATTAACTGGTCTGGCATGTCATTTAATGCCCCCATTGGTACTAAATCAGGCTTTGAGCAATGCAAAATCATAGATACCCTTGAAATTGTCCGATTTGGGCAATTTTTATCTCGGTTTGACTTCAGTCTGTGCTCCAACTGGCAAGGTCAGTAATTCACCAAATTCAAGACCTTAGGAGCGCTAGGCATTATCCTTACGCCTATGAGTTCACAACCCCAAGCCACCCCCACAGCATCAGCAGGGTGGAAGTCCATTCTGAAGCGCGCATGGCCAAGCATTCGGGTGTTGCTTTCCATTGCGCTGTTATGGAAAGCGACTAGCGGAATCGATTGGCAATCCCTCTTGAGCTCTGAAATTCAGATGCAGCCGATCTGGTTTTTGGCAGCCCTTGGATGCATGGCATTGGCATTTATGTTTGGTGGCTACCGCTGGGCCCTTTTTATGCAATCCGTAGGCTTCCCCAAACGCCCGCTGAGCTATATTGGCCTGTATTTTGCTGGCGGCCTGATCAATCAGGGTCTACCTAGTACGCTCGGTGGTGATAGTTATCGCGCCATTGCAGCAACCCACCTCAGCCATGCCGGTGGCTATACCCATATCAAAGAATTAGATTCAGAACTACATCACCCTATTAATCTAGAGCATTCGGCACCAAAATTACGTCTGAGTTTTGCCATGGTTCTAGTCGATCGTCTGGTTGGCTTGGCAGGTAACAATCTCTTAGGCGGCATTGGACTGGTATTCGGCGGCGCTACTTTAGCGGCCTGGGGGCCGAGCTTAGGCTATCTAGTCATTGCCATCATGGTCTTTGCGGCAATCGTCACCGCCCTTGCCTTGGCGTGGGGTAGCACCCAACTCCTTCTTAAAAAATTATTAGAGCGCTTGCAAATGCCTAATGCGATTCTGGGTATTCGCTTTGCTTTTTCATGGCCCAATAATATTGCTCAAGGCATATGCGGTATCGGCATTCACTTCCTCACTATTTTGACTCTCCTTTGCTGCTTAAAAGCCTATGGAGTCAATGCCCCTATTCAAAGCCTCATGATTGGCCTGCCAGCGTTAAGCCTCCTCCTCATGCTGCCCATTAGCATTTCAGGCTGGGGACTTCGTGAAGCAACCCTTTCTTCTGTTCTGGCGCTTTGGGGCGTCAACCCCTCGCTTACCGTATTAGCATCTATTAGTTATGGCGCGATTAGTGTCATCTCTGTTTTGCCAGGGGCCTACTTTTTATTTAAACGAAAATAACTCTTTTAGAGACAAACTATGAGTATTAGCGTCAACACTATGCGTGCCATCGATCACTGGGTCGGTGTGCCACTATGCGCTCTAGTAAGCCCACTGGTAGCTTTAGTCGATCGCATCAAGAGCTTGGTGAGCCCTGATCTTGCTCAACCCAAAAAACTGCTCTTCATAGAACTCTCTGAAATGGGTAGTGCTATTTTGGTTGATCCAGCCATGCGGAATGCACAGGCCAGAGGCGCTGAAATATTTTTCCTGATATTTAAAAGCAATCGTGCGAGCTTAACTTTACTCAACACTGTTAAGCCTGAGAATATATTCACGATTGATTCATCTAGCCTAGGCGGCTTAATTAAAGACACCTTACGCTTTTTAATCTTAGCGCGTCGTCACAAAATTGATACTGCAATTGACTTAGAGCTTTTTTCGCGTTTTACCGCCCTCTTAACGGGCTTGTGTGGTGCGCGTCGTCGTGTGGGATATCACATTTTTCATGGGGAAGGTCTCTGGCGTGGTTTTATGTTGACGCGCAAGGTTCACTACAACCCACATATTCACATCACAAAGAATTTCTTATCCTTAATTCATGCTGCTTTTGCTAAAGAGATCGAGGTACCGTTTAGCAAAATTCACATTCCTGATTCAGAAGTGCGTTTGGAGCAAGCAGTCATTGACCCAATCTCATTAAGAAAAGTGCAAGAGCGAATTGAGAAAAAAGCTAAGGAAGCGAATATTCCATACGCCTTTGGAAAAGACCGCATCATTCTAATTAACCCTAATGCCAGCGATCTCCTTCCACAACGTCGCTGGGCACAACAACGTTTTTCCGAATTAATCCAAGCAATTCATCAGCGCTATCCAAATGATCTGATTTTAATTACCGGCTCTCCAGCAGAGTTTGTATACGTTGAAAAAGTTCGCTCTGTAGCCAATGTGAAGCAAGCAATCAATTTTGCTGGGCAAGTCAGTTTTGCTGAGCTACCTCCCCTTTACACCTTATCAGATGTAATGGTAACTAACGATTCTGGGCCTGGACATTTCTCCGCTGTAACACCTCTTAGAACAGTGGTGTTATTTGGTCCTGAAACACCAGCGCTGTACGGCTCGGTTGGTAATTCAATCGCCATTACTGCCAATCTGGCTTGCTCCCCTTGCGTTAGTGCAGCCAACCACCGCAAGACACCTTGTCATGACAATGTTTGCATGCAAGCCATTACCGTTGAGCAAGTCTTAGAGAAAGTAGCAATCCAGTTACAGGGCGTTGACCAGGCTAAAGCACGTTAATCGCCATGCATGAAAAACCATTCCCTCTATTTGCTTGGTTTTTCCCATACCTACTACTTGCATTGGCTTTTTTGATTTATCAAGCAGATTGGCAAGTAAGTAGCTTTCTATTCATTAATCACTTTACTCAGCTATTGCCTGATCGATTGTGGGCGGGACTCACTTTTCTTGGCAACGGTTGGGGCGCCCTTGCAGTGACCCTGCCACTACTCTTGCTGGCGCCACGTTTATTAAGCGCAGGAATTTTTGGCGGCCTGATCTCAGGGGTAGCCGCTCAAATACTGAAGCCTTTTTTTGATCTTCCCAGACCAGCGGGAGTATTGAATGATGGCTCTTTTTACAGGATAGGTGAACCCCTCTTTAACAATTCACTTCCATCAGGTCACACAATGACTGCATTTGCGATTGCGGGTGCCATCTATTTTGTATGCAATGCACAACATCGTAAATACCTCTCCACTCTTTTTGTGCTTGCTCTATTAATAGGTTTATCGCGCATTGCTGTTGGTGCTCATTGGTTGACCGATGTTCTAGCCGGCATGGGCATTGGTCTTTGGTGTGGCATGCTGGGTGCAAAAGTAGCATGCGCTATACCTGAGTCTTGGTTAATACCCAAGAGTATCTGGGCTCGACTCATCGCAAGCAGTGGCCTCATCGCCGCTTACATACTCCTCACACAAACTATTGATATCAAGTTGAATGCCCCACTACAGTATGTATGTGTTGCCTTCATTGCGATTACCCTCTTCTTTTTTATAAAAGCGCAAAACGCAAAGTCAGTCGACCATGTTTAGTTATCGCCATGCCTTCCATGCCGGTAGTCATGCCGATATCTTGAAGCATCTCACCCTCGTTCACCTGGTTCAATATCTTCAAGAAAAGCCGGGCGCCCTAACCATTGTAGATACCCATGCAGGCGCTGGCATCTACAACCTAGAAGATGGGTTTGCTGCTGTCAGCAAAGAGGCGGATAACGGGATTATGCGTCTACAGCGCTTTGCAAATGAATGTGGCAGCGAGGGGAATAAGCTTGCACAAAGCATTAACGACTATCTGGCCTGCATTGATGCAGAAAATACCACCGAGCACACCCGCATCTATCCCGGATCCCCTTTTATTCTGGCACGCTTACTTAGACCTCAGGACCGCTTAAAACTCTTCGAGCTACACCCAAAAGAAATTGATATCTTGCGCCACAATATTGGTGAGTTAAAGCAATCAAAGCAAATTGATATTTATGCGGAAAACGGTTTTGCGCGACTGAAGGGTCTGATGCCACCACCCAGCAGACGCGGGCTTGTTTTAATTGATCCCTCTTATGAGGATAAACAAGATTATCGAAATTTAGAAGTCATGATGGAAGAAGCGCTGCAGCGATTTGCAACGGGATGTTATGCAATCTGGTATCCCATGCTATCTCGTAGAGAGGCAGCGGATTTACCGGGTAGGATGAAAAAAATTGCAGCAGCGCACAACCGATCATGGCTACAAGCAGAACTGAGAGTGGAGAACGCTCCTGGAGAGCGCCGACTTCAGGCGAGCGGCATGTTCATTTTTAATCCACCTTGGACGCTAGAGAAAGACTTGGCAGAAGCGTTACCGATCCTAACAAAGGCTCTAGCTCAAGATACTGGCGCAAATTTTTTACTGAAAAGCTTCGAGGCTAAATAAACTGGGGGGCTGCTACCAGCTTGCTGTCAGAGCAAACCCGGATGATTGATAACTTAATTGAGCCCGAGCACCCACGGGCAAAGTAATTTTGTCTGCCTGATGACCAAATGGTAGCCCGGTAATCATTGGAATAGCCTTGGGCAGACGCTGCCGAATCATTTCAATGGCGGCATTCAAGTTGTAACCACGATCATTCTCATACAAGCGGTATGCTGAAAATCCACCCAACATAATCGCCGCCTGACTAGAGAGAATTCCAGAGTCAAGCAATTGCATCAGCATCCGCTCAATTCGATATGGATGCTCATTGACATCCTCCAGAAATAAAATGCCGCCACTTATTTGCTTGTCACTCGGAAAATAAGGTGTACCAACTAGACCGGCAAGTACCGTTAAATTACCACCCCACAATATGCCCGAGGTAAGTCCTTGTAGGCTTTCTCCAAGAAAATTCTGTGGGTGCTGGGTAGCAATATCTAGCTTGCGATCTTCTATAGCATTTTGAAAATGCTGCCACATAAAAGGACTTGGCTCTATTAAGCCCCCCTGCTCATCAAGGCATCCAAAATCAAAGTTCAGCATCGGGCCCGCCAAACTGATCGCCCCTGTTTTAGCTAACAAAGCTAAATGAAATACCGTGAAATCGCTATGTCCGCACACTTGCGCGCCATTTTGGATGGCTTTGGTAATAGCATCCCATTTGATACCTGGCAATAAGCGCTGTAACCCATATCCTCCGCGGGTTGCCATTGCTAATGAGTCGGGGCTTAGCTGACTCAATTGGTTCAGTTCCGATAAACGCTCGATATCAGTGCCTGCAAAGCGCTGATGAATGCGTTGCGCACAAGCCTCATTTGAAATACTAAATCCTTGTCGTTTTAGCCAGTCAATCCCATTAGCAGGACTACGGCTATCCAAGCAAGCTCCAGACGGGGCAATCAAATGAATAGACTTCAACGTCGCCCCCTAAAAAAATCACGCAATATCTGGCCACATTCTTCAGCCAATATTCCACCTTCGACTTGCGTCTGATGATTAATCTGCTTACTTGCAAAAATATCTAAAACGCTCCCTGCAGCGCCAGTTTTAGGATCAGAGGCACCAAAAACAACCCGATCAATTCTCGCATGGAGCATCGCACCCGAACACATCACGCAAGGCTCCAGGGTAACGTAAAGGGTTGCTCCCGGCAAACGATAATTGGCAACGCCTTGAGCGGCAGTTCGTAAGGCCAGCATTTCTGCATGTGCGCTAGGATCATGATTTCCTATTGGCTGATTAAAGCCTCTTCCAATCACTTGTCCATCGCGCACCAGAATCGCCCCCACTGGCACTTCTCCAGCAAGTGCAGCCAATCTAGCCTGCTCTAGGGCCTCTTGCATAAATTGACGGTCAAGCTGCGCTTGCATGATTTAAGGGTGACTTACATCAGCCCAGCAATTGGGAGTTTCAAATAAACGGATATTCGTTAAGCGCAAAGATCCAGAGAAAGCTTTTTCAAATATAGGCTGCAAAATAGCAAATGCTGCTGCTGCAAGATTCTCAACAGTAGGTACATGCTCCATGATGACTGTCTTGTGATTGGGCATAGTGGCTAAAAAATTAACCAAACCCTGATCTTCTTGCGCCACTAAAAAGGCGTGATCCCATAAATCAACCAAGTATTGATTAGTAAGGCGCTTAATATCGCCAAAATCGAGAACCATCCCATCATCGGCTTTGCCCGGATGATTTGCCACATCACCCGTTAAGGTAACTTCAATTGCATAGCGATGGCCATGCAAATGACGGCATTGGCCATCATGATTTGGTATGCGATGGCCAGAATCAAATTCGAGGCGACGTGTAATTGAAATAGGGGAAGACTTCATAGTTTTATCAACAATCAAAATGGATTCAGGTTTGTTTAGCGAATACCAATAACCTTGTGGGTTTGCACACTCAAACGCCACAAAGGACGTTTCTGACATAACCGCACCGCCAACTGTATATTGTCTTTTAGATTGGGTCCATCCATAGCTTGCAAGAAACGATTGCGATAATCCATCTTCTCAAAGCGCGCCAGTAAAGTCTCTAGTGCATCGTGTCCTGCCTGAGGGATCACCAGCTTAATTTCATCAGCCTGCAAAACAATCAAATCAGCACCCGCCTTAGGGCTGACACAAACCCAATCAATTCCTTTGGGAACCTTGATTGTTCCGTTGGTTTCTATAGCAATACTAAAACCCTTAGCATGCACTGCCTCAATCAGATCTTGATCGATTTGAAGTAGCGGCTCGCCGCCTGTAAAAACAACATACCGCTGTTGAGGGCCAGCTGAGGTAGATTTCCAGGAGAGCTCAATCGCATCAGCTAAAGCTTGCGCAGTCTGAAACTTGCCGCCACCAAAACCATCGCTTCCCACAAAATCAGTGTCACAAAATTGGCAGATCGCAGTTTGGCGATCCTCTTCGCGGCCGCTCCATAAGTTACAACCAGCAAAACGGCAAAATACAGCAGCGCGACCAGCATGTGCGCCTTCGCCTTGAAGGGTGGGAAAGAGTTCTTTTACGGTATACATAGCAGCTTTTAATAGATTCGCTATTTTAAGCGCTTAATGCCAAGTTGCTTACTTCCACGACACCAAGCGCGATTCAAAGTAATCCTCCCATAAGGCGTTGTTCCAGGCCATTCCACCCAAAAGATATCTTCCATATGACCTCCGGATAACCCATCGCCCAACTTCGGGAGAAAACCAAACATCCTCTTGGCGCATGTTGGCCAATCTAAATAAATCATTACTTTGGAATGTTGGCGCTTCATTGTGGTATCTCAAAGTAGTAAATTGACCTGCTGGGACCGAGATTGTTTCCCACTCTATCGCCTGCATACTGAAACCCCAGTAATAGGAGTTATCTGGGAAGCCTAATACTTGATAACGGGTGCGAATGAATGAAGATGGTCCTATAGAGAGCTGCTCTGGCCACAAAGGTAACGGCTTGTTGAATACTTGCGGTGGATTCCAATGGGGATCCTGCACAACATATCCCCAAGGCTCTTGGATTTCATCTGGCAATGGACCAGATTTTTCACTGGCTCTTGCTATGCGAACTTGCTCTCCAATCGATACAACTTTTTCAGTTACCGTATCAACAATAGCTTGGTTAAATACATTTCGCACCTCATACACCCACTCTTGACCAACTTGAGGTGCCCTAAGCAGGGGAAGTGGTTGAGGTTGCGGTAATGGGGCGCCAGCTGGGAAAGGTTGCGATGAAATACAACCCACTAGCAAAAGCTGTGTTACCAGAACGAGGCCACGCCAAAATACACTCACTAAACTTACTTGTAGGCTGTCAGCTCCCAACGATAGCTCCCCTCATTAATTACTTCACCTAGCTGGCCTTGTATTTCATAAGAACCAGAGGCTTCGCGTGCAACCCAGCGACCAATTGTTGGAGCAAACCACATTGTTTCTTTGCGCATGCAATCCACTTTATTGTCATCATCACTTTGATAATGAATTTGAGTTTGGTAACGCAAAGCAACAAATACTCCTGCAGGTACCGTAATTTTTTCCCAACCTTCTGCACTCATGTACTCTTGCCAGCCTAGCTTTGAATCAGAGTAATCTCCGATGGTGTAATGCGTAGTAAATTGCTTGCTCCACTTGCTAGATAACTCTTGCGGCCAAAGGGGTAAAGCGGGGTTGAAGTGAAGCAAACGAGGCCATTGCGGATCAGTCGTCACCATCCCCCATGCACTCTGAATTTCACTGGGTAATTGTGCTCCGTCTGCCAAGCTACGCTCAATCACAATGGCAGATCCAACCTTAGCAACACGCTCAGTAAGCACCCCAAGTGTTTTTCCATTAAAGACGTCGCGCTTGACATAGGTCCATTCTTGACCCACTTGGGGTAATCGAACGGATGGCAAAGGACTCGGCTGGGGAACTGGGGTACCGTTTTCATAGGAAAGTGGCATTCCGCAGGCAACCGGTGCCAGAGCGGCTGAAGTGATAAATGCACGTCTAGATAAGTTCATGAAGTTACCCTGTAATCGAAATCTTAAACAATCATTTCACCAAATTACTACATGCGCAAGGCTTTTACAATTTGCTGGCGCGAGACAGAAGGCTTTGGCACCAAGATATCAAACCAAGCACGAATATCTTCATCAAGACCAATGCCATGCATAAAGTTATAAATTGCCTTTTTCAATCCAAGACCAAGCGCCACATGGTCAACCCCGCTGGGGTCTATGAAGCCAATATCATTCTTAGCAAAACTGACTGGGGGAAGTGGAATTAATTTGATGCCGTACTCTTGGGGATTCAGACCCACAGGTGAATGTACTGTGCAACTGAAGCGATGAAAGAAACCGCTTTGAATGCAGCCATTTGCAAATAATTGACGAACATATTCAAGTGAATCAACCGTCTCTTGAACGGTTTGCGTTGGAAATCCGTACATCAAATAAGCATGTACCAAAATGCCTGCATCCGAAAAACTTTTGGTCACTTGTGCAACTTGATTAACTGAAACCCCTTTTTTCATCAATTTTAATAATCGATCAGAGGCCACTTCCAGCCCACCGGACATGGCTATACACCCACTTTTGGCCAAGAGTTGCGCAAGCTCAGGGGTAAAGGTTTTTTCAAACCGAATATTTCCCCACCAAGAAATCAGGACCTTACGGCGCAACAACTCCTCTGCCAAGGCTTTGAGTATTTTGGGTGGTGCTGCCTCATCCACAAAATGAAAACCGGTTTGCCCAGTCTCAGCAATAATGGCCTCGATACGATCAACCAACAAAGAGGCTGATGCCGTTTCATAGCGGGAGATGTAATCCAAACTCACATCACAAAAACTGCATTTTTTCCAATAACATCCATGCGCTACAGTGAGCTTATTCCACCGGCCATCACTCCAAAGTCGATGCATGGGGTTAAGCATATCCAATAGGGATAAATAGGAGTCTAAGGGCAAACCATCCCAGGTAGCCGTTCCGACATCCTCGAAAGGAATATCTGGTTCGGGCCAGTTTTTATATTCAACCTGATTTTGCTCATTTCGAATAAATGTTCTTACCAAGCGATCGGCACTTCGTTTGCCGGCAAGATGCTCTAACAACGAGAGTAAAGGCCTCTCCCCAGAATCGAGGGTAATGAAATCAACGAAATTAAATATTCTTGGCTCATCTAACTCGCGTAACTCTGTATTAACATAGCCCCCGCCCAAACCTATTTTGATTGTTGGGTAGCTGGCCTTAATCGTTTGAGCGATGCGAAGTGCTGCGTACATTGCACCAGGAAAAGGTACTGAGAGCAATACCAAAGATGGTTGATGTTTATCGAGCGCCTCGATTGTCAAGCGCCGAAGATATTCATCCATTAATGTTGGCTTAGCTGCCAGAGCTTGGGCTAATGGCTCAAAACTTGGCTGACTGCTGGCTAGAGATTCGGCATAACGTACAAACTCGAAGCGATCGTCCACCGCATCGTGCAACACATCTGACAAATCATTTAAATAGAGGGTGGCAAAGTGGCGCGCTCTATCTTGTGAACCCAAAGCGCCGAAAGCCCAAGCTAAAGAATCTCCCGAGTCATCATCAAAAGCATCAATGACTGTAAATCTAGGTCCTTCTGGCAAAAAGTCTCGGCTATTGATTCGGTGACTTAAGGTGCTATCACGACCTTGCAAAAAGGCGATGACTGGCGCGATAGTACTTTGATAATCTTCAAAATAATCTAGGAAAAAATGAACGCTTGCAGAACGCTCTTGCTCAGGCAGGCTTAAGGCTTGCGCTCTTATTTGAGCAAGGCCAGCGGGTGTAAAAAAATCAAGAACTAAGGCAAGTGCCAAATCCTCTTGAACGGCATTGATTTTTCTTGAACGTAAAAAACCAGTGAGATAGGCAGTCGATGGGTACGGCGTATTTAATTGAGTCATCGGAGGAATGAGACTCAGAACCTTCATATCACCCCCAGAATACTTAACTCTTCAGAGGTAAAGCCAGCCTGCTTACGAGCCTCCACATTAAATGGCCCCCTCAGAGTGGGTGCACAATATTTTCTCGCCAAATCTCGATAGGTGGCGATTGGAGATAGGCCAGCCTTGGAACATAAAAAATTAAACCAGCGATTACCAATTAAGACATGGCCTATCTCATCATGAAGAATAATCTCTAGTATTTCTACTGCCCTGCTTTCTTTAACTTGCTTGAAGCGATCACGAATCCCTGGAACCGCATCTAAGCCTCGGGCCTCCATAGTTCTTGGAACCAAGGCCATTCTGGCAATCACTGCATCTGATGTTCTCTCAACCATTTCCCACAAACTATTGTGCGCTGGAAAATCGCCGTAGCAGTAACCTAAAGACTGCATATGCTCGTTCACTAAGCTGAAATGATATGACTCCTCTTTGGCTACTTTCAACCAATCCTCGTAATACGCTTGAGGCATATCAGAGAATCGCCAAATCGCATCTAAGGCCAGATTCATAGCATTAAATTCAATGTGAGCAAGTGAGTGCAATAGGATAGCCCTTCCTTCAAGGGTATCCATTCTTCTTTTTGGCACCTCCAAGGGCGGAACCAATTCAGGTTTGGAAGGGCGTCCCGGCAGATTCAGACTTCGATCCTCAAGCGTGCGAGAGATTACCAAGCCAACGCGCCCAAGCTGATACTCATCAAATAAATGATGCAGCTGCTTTACCTTTGATTGCGCGTCAGTGCTTGCCAGTATTGCGAGGGCGGTTTCTCGTAACTCAAGCATGGTTCATCACAAGCTTAAGTTGCTTATTCCCACTCTATTGTGGCCGGCGGTTTTCCGCTAATGTCGTATACCACTCGGTTAATGCCGCGCACCTCATTGATGATGCGATTGGATACTTTACCCAGTAATTCATGTGGTAGATGAGCCCAATGCGCAGTCATAAAGTCTTGAGTTTGCACAGCACGCAGAGCCACTACATACTCATAAGTGCGTCCATCGCCCATCACACCAACTGATTTAACTGGCAAAAAGACAGCAAAAGCTTGGCTCGTTAAGTCATACCAAGACTTGCCACTAATTTCATCAAAGTTACTACGCAGCTCATCAATAAAGATAGCATCAGCTCGTTGCAACAAACTAGCAAACTCAGCCTTCACTTCACCCAGAATACGAACACCAAGGCCTGGACCTGGGAATGGATGACGATAAACCATTTCTCGTGGCAGCCCTAAGGCAACACCTAACTCACGCACCTCATCTTTAAAGAGTTCGCGCAATGGTTCAAGTAACTTCAGATGCATATCTTCGGGGAGGCCGCCGACATTATGATGACTCTTAATGGTGTGCGCACCCTTCTTCCCTTTGCCGGCCGATTCAATAACATCAGGGTAAATGGTGCCTTGAGCCAACCATTTAGCGTTCTGAATTTTTCCAGATTCTGCTTGGAAAATCTCCACAAATTCTTTGCCAATGATTTTGCGCTTGGCCTCTGGATCCGCCACACCAGCTAATTGGGACATAAAAGTATTGGCAGCATCTACCCGGATCACTTTGACACCCAAATTGCGTGCAAACATTTCCATCACCATATCGCCTTCATTCAGGCGAAGCAAACCATGATCGACAAACACACAGGTCAGCTGGTCACCGATTGCCCGATGGATCAGTGCTGCTGCAACACTAGAATCAACGCCACCAGAAAGCCCAAGAATGACTTCGTCATCACCAACTTGCTGACGAATATGTTCGACCGCTTCAGCAATGTAATCGCCCATCACCCAATCGGCCTTGCATTCACAAATCTGATGAACAAAACGCTCAAGGATGGCTGTGCCTTGTATGGTGTGCGTTACTTCTGGATGAAATTGAAAAGCATAAAAGCGGCGGTCTTCGTCAGCCATACCAGCGATGGGACATGACTCCGTAGAGGCCATTAATTTAAATGCGGGCGGCAGTGTGGTGACTGAATCACCATGACTCATCCATACTTTCAGAATACCGTGACCTTCACTAGTCGCGAAATCTTCAATTCCTTTGAGCAACTCGGTGTGTCCATGCGCACGCACTTCAGAGTAACCAAACTCACGGGCTTTACCGAGTGACTCCGCCGAAGCAACTGCGCCACCCAACTGAGTTGCCATGGTTTGCATGCCATAGCAAATCCCCAAAACGGGAACACCTAATTCAAACACTATTTGGGGTGCACGTGGGCTGCCATCCTCAGTCACTGAGCTTGGGCCTCCTGACAAAATGATTCCCTTACAACCTTGCTCCCCTACAAAGCGACGAATGAACTCAGGGTCACAATCGTATGGGTGAATCTCTGAATACACTTTTGCATCGCGTACGCGTCTCGCAATTAACTGGGTTACTTGTGATCCAAAGTCGAGAATAAGTATTTTGTCGTGCACGAAAGAAACAGCCTTAATTTAAGTCTTAATCAATATGGTAATTTGGCGCTTCTTTAGTGATCTTCACATCATGGACATGCGACTCGCGCACACCAGCAGAAGTGATTTCCACAAAATTGGCTTTTTTATGCAATTCGTCAATTGTTCTGCATCCTAAATAACCCATTGATGAGCGAATGCCGCCAGTCAATTGATGCAAGATTGCAAGCACGCTGCCTTTATAAGGCACTTGACCTTCAATACCTTCAGGAACCAGTTTTTCAGCATTAGCAACAATATCGCTTTGGAAGTAGCGATCTGCAGAACCATCGGCCATCGCGCCCAATGAACCCATACCACGATAGCTCTTGTATGAACGCCCTTGATACAAAAATACCTCACCAGGCGCTTCTTCTGTACCAGCAAACATGCCACCCATCATGACAGAGCTTGCGCCTGCTGCCAATGCTTTAGCCACGTCACCAGAGTAACGAACGCCGCCATCAGCGATCAAAGGAATCCCTGTACCCTTTAGGGCTGCCGCCACATTCACAATGGCGCTAATTTGAGGAACTCCAACACCAGCTACGATACGAGTAGTGCAAATAGATCCCGGGCCAATACCTACTTTGACCCCATCAGCGCCATGATCAGCTAATGCTTTTGCAGCATCGCCAGTGGCAATATTTCCACCAATTACCTGAACTTGTGGGTAATTCTTTTTCACCCACTTCACGCGATCCAATACGCCTTGGCTGTGACCATGCGCAGTATCAACCACGATGACATCCACACCTGCACGAACCAGGAGCTCAATACGCTCATCATTGTCGGGGCCTACGCCAACTGCCGCTCCAACGCGTAACTTTCCTTCGCTATCTTTACAGGCATTTGGGTGCTCAGTCGCCTTCAAAATATCTTTAACTGTAATCAAGCCACGCAGCTCGAACTTGTCGTTGACAACCAATACGCGCTCTAAGCGATGCTGACTCATGAGGCGCTTGGCTTCATCAAGAGAGCAACCTTCTTTTACAGTAATCAAGCGCTCACGGGGTGTCATTTTAGTTTTGACGGGAGTATCAAGATCTTCTTCAAAGCGCAAATCTCGGTTGGTAATGATTCCGACAACTTCTTTACCAATCAACACTGGAAATCCCGAGAATCCATGTTCGCGCGACAATTGAATAACCTGACGCAGTGTGACATCTGGCCCTATGGTGATCGGATCACGCAGAACACCAGATTCATAACGCTTTACTTTAGCTACTTCACGAGCTTGCTCTGTTGGCGTTAAATTTTTATGAATAATCCCAATACCGCCCTCGCTGGCCATAGCAATCGCTAAGCGACCCTCGGTCACAGTATCCATAGCAGCTGAAACCAATGGTGTATTGAGTGAAATGTCTCGAGTTAACTTACTTGCCAAACTGGCATCTCGAGGAAGTACCGATGAATAAGCCGGTACGAGGAGCACATCGTCAAAAGTGAGTGCTTTTTGAATGAGTCGCATGCAAAACCCCTAGTCGCAAAAACAGATTATAGCCTCCTAGCCTTCCTTCTAGCTGCGGCAGCTTGAAATTTGGCATCCTGATTCTGATTGGCCTTCTTTCGACGAACCGCCTTAGGATCAATCAACAGTGGGGCGTACAGCTCCAAGCGATCCCCGGAATACAGTGGGCTATCCCAATCCTTGCGCTTCCCAAAGACACCAAAACTACCTTTTCGCTCTAAAACAGGGTCCTCTGGGCCACTGGCAATCCCCGCTTTACACAGTGCCAAGCCAACCGTGGCAAGCTCTCCTGGGCGCAACTCAAGCCTGAAAGGCCTCAAGATGGGCTGTCGCCCCCTCGCATCGCACAGCAAAATCTCGAGAGCGCTCTCACTCATAGAGTGTTTCAGCCCGCTTTACAAAACAGTCCACAAACGTACCCGCTATGTGGCTAAAAACTGGGCCGATGATCTTGTCCAGAATGACACTCTTGAACTCCCAGTGCAGCTTGAATTCAACCTTACAGGCATCCTCGCCCAATGGAATGAAATTCCATTGCCCTGAAAATTGCTTAAATGGGCCATCTACAAAAACCATATCAATGGTTTCTGGACGATGATTGACATTGCGGGTATGGAAAAACTGAGAAATACCCTTAAATTGGATATTGATTTTGGCATCTAACACCGTCTCGGTTTGCTCAAAAATCTCTACTCCTCCACACCAAGGCAAGAACTCTGGATAACGCGCAACATCAGTTACTAGGCCGTACATCCGGTCAGCGGATTGGCCAATTAAAACGGTCTTATAGACGTCTGCCATAATCGATCTTGAGAAGCTAAATAAATATGAGTATCGTCGATAACAAAAAAGCCTTCTTCGATTATTTTATCGAGGAACGCTTTGAAGCAGGGCTGGTTCTGGAAGGCTGGGAGGTTAAGGCAATCCGGGCTGGTCGCGTGCACATTAAAGAAGCGTATGTCGTCATTCGCCAGGCGGAGCTATTCCTCATAGGTTGCCACATCACCCCCCTGCTATCTGCTTCCACCCATATTGTTCCGGATAGCACACGCACCCGAAAACTACTTTTGAATGCGATTGAGATCCGAAAGTTGATTGGCAAAGTGGAACAAAAGGGCTACACCCTAGTCCCCTTAAACCTACATTTCTCCAAGGGGAATGTGAAGTGCGAAATTGGCTTGGCTCGAGGCAAAAAGCAACATGACAAACGTGCAGCCACTAAAGAGCGGGAGTGGGAGGTGCAAAAAGGTCGTATTGCCAGAGGTGACTTAAACGCCTAAACTGGGCTAAACACCCACTAGGGAAGCTTAAGTAGGCATTTATGCACTAATTTAGTGCATATAAGCACCAAGCCGCTACCTCGACCTCAATGCAGCCATCCAAAAGGCGTTATTTTGTAACTATGAAATTGCCCTTTGACGAAATGCTCGATGCCAGCGGTAAAGCGCGGCCACATTACCAAATATTCCATAACTGGCTAAAACAGCAGAGCGATACCCTGATGGGTCTGAAGCGTGCTGAAGCTGATCTCATATTCCGCAGAGTTGGAATCACCTTTGCAGTTTATGGCGACGACCTTGGCTCGGAAAGAACCATTCCCTTTGATCAGGTCCCTCGCATCTTTACAGCCAAAGAATGGGAGCAACTTGAGGCCGGATTGCGCCAGCGAGTAAAAGCACTCAATCGTTTTATTTACGACGTCTATCACGACGAAGAAATTATTAAAGCTGGGATTATTCCTGGCGAGCAAATTTATAACAATGCGCAATATCGCCCAGAAATGCGCAACGTGAATGTGCCTCGAGATATTTATGCGCAAATCGCGGGTATTGATATTGTGCGGGCAGGCGAAGGTGAGTTTTATGTATTAGAAGATAATCTGCGCGTACCATCCGGCGTTTCTTATATGGTTGAAGATCGCAAGATGATGATGCGCCTCTTTCCAGATTTGTTTCAAAAATATCGGGTTGCACCGGTTGAGCATTACCCCGATCTACTGCTCGAATGCTTGAAGTCAGTCAAGCCGGATGATGTTAAAAAACCCAATGTAGTTGTGCTCACCCCGGGGATGTACAACTCAGCTTATTTTGAACATAGCTATCTTGCCCAGCAAATGGGAGTTGAGTTGGTCGAAGGTAAAGACTTATTTGTCAAGAATGAGCAAGTCTTTATGCGCACCACCCAAGGCCCAGAGCGCGTTGATGTGATCTACCGCCGCGTGGATGATGACTTCCTAGATCCCCTGGCATTTCGCTCAGACTCTACTTTAGGCGTTGCTGGTTTGTTGTCAGCACATCGCGCAGGCAATGTCACCCTAGCCAATGCAATTGGTACCGGTGTTGCAGATGACAAATCAATCTACCCTTACGTACCAGATATGATTGAGTTCTATTTGGGCGAGAAGCCCATCCTCAATAATGTTCCCACCTTTCAGTGTCGTAAGTCAGATGACTTGGCATACACCCTAGCCAACCTCGATAAGCTAGTCGTTAAATTAACGCATGGTGCCGGCGGATACGGCATGTTGGTTGGCCCAGCATCTACCAAAGCAGAGATTGAGGAATTTAGAGTTCACTTGCTAGCCAATCCAGATAAATACATTGCTCAGCCTACCTTAGCGCTATCGACTTGCCCAACCTTTGTTGAGTCTGGTGTAGCACCTCGTCATATTGATTTACGTCCATTTGTCCTCTCAGGAAAAACCATCAAAATGGTTCCAGGCGGATTAACACGAGTTGCCTTAAAAGAAGGCTCCTTGGTGGTGAATTCCTCACAAGGTGGCGGCACGAAGGACACCTGGGTTCTAGAAGAATAAAAGAAGAGCGAAGAAAAAATATGCTGAGTCGCACCGCTGATTGCCTTTACTGGATGGCCCGTTACACAGAACGCGCTGAGAATACCGCGCGCATGCTTGATGTCAATCACCAGACGTCATTGCTTCCCCAGCCCGAAGAATTTTTAGAGCAAAGCTGGAAAAAATTGCTGACCATCTCCAAACTCGAAGATAGTTTTTTAGCAAAATATGAAGTGATCAATCGTGAGAATGTATTGGATTTTATGATTTATGAAACCAGTAATAGCTCTAGCATTGCTTCGTGCCTATTTGCCGCCCGTGAGAATGCACGCGTTATACGTGGAAAAATTACCTCGGAAGTATGGGAAACTCAAAATACCACTTGGCTCGAATGGCAGAGGATTGTGGAGGCGCGTAACTCAGCCGACCCTAGTAGATTGCTCGAATGGGTAAAACATCGCTGCCACCTCTTTAGAGGGGTAATGCATGGCACCATGCTTAAGAATCAATCTTTCTACTTCATGAATGTGGGAACTCTTTTAGAGCGCGCAGACAATACCGCCCGCATCTTGCAAACTAAATATGAAGGTCAGAGCGCAAAGGTTTTAGGCGCAAATGAGAAGCGCGCGGATGATGGCACTGATGGTGAGTTCTTTGATTTTTATCACTGGGCTGCCTTACTACGCTCCGTCTCCGCTTTTGAAATCTACCGCCAAATCTATTCTGATCAAGTAACACCCAAACAAGTCGCTCAATTATTGATATTCAATAAACAAATGCCGCGCTCCTTGGTTTGCTGCGTAAATGAACTCATTCCATTGGTAGCGGAAATCAAAAATGCTCAATCCAAAGAAATTGAACGTCTGCTAGGAAAGCTCAAGGCCAATTTAGATTATTCCGATATCGATGAAGTATTTGCCCAGGGTCTTGAAGAATATATTGAGGAATTTTTGGCTCGCATCAACCACATTGCTGATGAATTTAGTAATGCTTATCTCATACCTTTAGCGGTAGCCTAAGAACATATGCACCTAAAAATTCGCCATCGCACCGAGTACCGCTATGAAACACCGGTTCACTACTCGATTCAAGAGTTGCGCCTAACGCCTGCCAATGTGGCAGGTCAAAAAATTGATAAGTGGAAAATTAGCACGCCCATCAAGGCCAGCAACTCAATAGACGCTTTTGGTAACACCTATAGCGTATTTGTTCAGGAGTCGCCATACACCTCAATGATGATTGAAGCCGAGGGTGAAGTACAAACAGAAGGGGCATCTGAGTTTATCGATGATGCTAAGGCTGTGTCGCCCTTTTATCTTTTACAGCAAACTAATTTGACTGAGCCCTCTGAAGCCATGCTCGAATATTTTGCCCCACACCTTCCAAAGACAAACTCGGTGGATGCAGTATTAAAGCTTGCTGGAGCAGTACAAGGAGCCATTACATACAATCCAGGACAAACTAATTTCGCAACCACAGCAGCTCAATCATTTGCAATGCGCTCAGGAGTTTGCCAAGATCACGCCCACGTCATGCTTAGCATTTGTCGCGCCTCCAATATTCCAGCACGCTATGTCAGCGGCTATTTCTTTGCAGAAGAATCACCTAATCTTGCCAGCCATGCTTGGATTGATTTCTGTAGTGACATCGCCAAAGGTATCTGGCACAGCGTAGACATCACTCATGCCTGCTTAGTAGACGCACGCCATATTCGCCTAGCAATTGGCCGCGACTACTACTCTGCCGCCCCTGTGAAGGGCGTTCGATCAGGCGGCGGCGGTGAAGAATTAACCGCCAATATCTCTATTCAGAAGTTGGACTAAGTACCCCACAATTAAGAGATAATTCTAGGAAATTAATTGAAGGGGTTGTTGTATGACATATTGTGTTGGGCTTTGCCTAAAGGATGGTTTAGTTTTTTTATCTGATACACGCACCAATGCTGGCGTTGACCAGATCGGCACCTTTCGAAAGATGTCATTGTTTCAAAGCAGCGATCGATTTTTTGCGCTGATGAGTGCTGGAAATTTAGCTATTACTCAGGCCATAAAAGAAATCTTGCTTCAGGGTCAATTGCTCAATGGCAAAAACTTGTGGAATATCAAAAATGCGCATGATGCAGCCGTAGTGGTTGGAGATGCAGTAAAGCAGGTCTACGAGAGAGATCATGCGGCCCTAGAAAAAGCCGGCATTGACTTTAATTGCAATTTAATTTTTGGCGGTCAAATTAAAGGCGAAAGACCAAGACTTTTTAACATCTACTCAGCTGGTAATTTTATTGAAGCTACCCCTGAGACTTGTTATTTCCAAATTGGTGAATCTAAGTATGGCAAACCCATCCTAGATCGCGTCCTGGGCTTTGATACCTCACTAGACCTAGCAACTAAGTGTGCCCTGATTTCAATGGACTCAACGCTCAACAGTAATATTTCCGTAGGCCTACCACTTGATTTATTGGTGTATGAGAAGAACTCCTTAAAACCCAATAAGCTCGTCACCCTGGATGAATCCAACCCCTACTTCCAGATGATTCATCAGCTTTGGGGAGAAAAATTGCGGTCTGCATTTAACTCCATTGCAGAACCCACTTGGTCAACTAGCACGCCGGGTGGCTCTATCTCGGCACCTGCAAAGAAAATGGGCTTGGTGCCAATCAATAAACCGAGTCTAAGTATGACCAAAGGAAAAAAGTCAGTTAAGGCCATTGCGCCGGCTAAAAAGAAAAAGGCGGCTGTAAAGGCAAAAGCCTAAACAAACCGCCTTGGGATCAAGACCTTATTGAGAGGTCTTGATCAAACTTCTTTTGCTGCTTACTGCTTACCAAGCATTTCCCATGTAGCAACTACGCTATCAGGATTTAATGAGATGGAAGTAATGCCCTTCTCCACCAACCAACGAGCAAAGTCAGGGTGATCAGAAGGTCCTTGACCACAGATTCCAACATATTTATTTTGCTTACGGCAAGCTTCGATAGAGCGCGCAATCATGAACTCAACCGCAGGATCACGCTCATCAAAGTCGATCGCCAACAGCTCCATACCAGAGTCACGGTCAAGACCCAGAGTTAACTGAGTCATATCGTTAGAGCCAATGGAGAAACCATCAAAATGCTCTAAGAACTGATCGGCCAAAATAGCATTTGAAGGAATTTCGCACATCATGATGAGACGTAAGCCATTTTCACCACGCTTGAGGCCTAACTTAGCCATCATGTCAATGACACGCTCAGCCTGCTTGATCGTACGCACAAATGGAACCATGATTTCAACGTTGTCCAGGCCCATATCTTCACGAACACGCTTCATTGCAGCGCACTCCAAAGCAAAAGCCTCGCCAAAATCAGCAGACACATAACGGGATGCGCCGCGGAAACCAAGCATTGGATTTTCTTCATCCGGCTCATAACGTGAACCACCAATCAGCTTTTTGTACTCGTTTGACTTAAAGTCAGACAAACGCACAATCACTGGCTTTGGATAGAAAGCAGCCGCAATGGTAGCAACACCCTCAACTAATTTATCCTCATAAAACTGACGTGGACTTGCATAACCACGCGCAACACTTTCAACGGCACGCTTCAGGTCAGCATCAATATTTGGATACTCCAAAACAGCACGCGGATGAACACCAATGTAGTTATTGATAATGAACTCAAGACGGGCTAAGCCAACCCCAGCATTGGGGATCTGACAGAAATCAAATGCCAACTGAGGATTGCCAATGTTCATGGTGATTTTCACAGGAATCTCTGGGAGAGCTCCGCGAGAAACCTCAGTGACTTCAGTCTCAATCAAGCCATCGTAAATGTGACCCTCATCACCCTCTGCACAAGAAACGGTCACCATCATGCCATCTTGCAAATGTTCAGTAGCGTCACCGCAACCTACAACCGCTGGCACACCCAACTCACGGGCAATAATTGCAGCATGGCAAGTACGGCCGCCGCGATTAGTAATGATCGCTGAAGCACGCTTCATCACCGGCTCCCAGTTCGGGTCGGTCATATCGGCAACCAATACATCGCCAGGTTGTACACGATCCATTTCGCTTGGATCGCGAATCACGCGAACGGGGCCCGCACCAATTTTTTGACCAATTGCACGTCCTTTAGCCAAAACCTTAGAGCTGCCCTTCAATTTATAGCGCATCTCTACCTGACCAGCTGCCTGACTCTTTACGGTCTCTGGGCGAGCTTGCAAGATGTAGATACGGCCATCTTGACCATCCTTACCCCACTCGATGTCCATTGGACGACCATAGTGCTTTTCAATAATGACTGCGTATTTAGCTAACTCAGTAATATCTGCGTCTTCTAAAGAAAACCGGTTGCGTTTCTCTGGGCTAACATCAACGGTGATCACTTTTTCAGTCGAGCCTGCTGGAGCAAATTGCATCTGAATTAACTTAGAACCTAAAGAACGGCGAATGATCGCTTTTTTGTCTTTAGCTAAAGTGGTTTTGAATACATAAAACTCATCCGGATTAACCGCGCCCTGCACCACTGTTTCACCCAAGCCATAGCTAGAAGTAATAAACACGACATCTTCAAAACCAGATTCAGTATCCAGAGTAAACATCACACCGGCTGCACCTAAGTCAGAACGTACCATGCGCTGAATGCCTGCAGACAAGGCAACTTCGGCATGAGCAAAACCCTTATGAACGCGATAAGAAATAGCGCGGTCGTTATAAAGGGATGCAAATACTTCACGAATCTTCTTTAGAACATCATCAATACCTTCCACGTTCAGGAAGGTCTCTTGCTGACCAGCAAAAGAAGCATCTGGCAAGTCTTCCGCTGTTGCAGAGGAGCGCACTGCAAATGAGCCTTTACCAGAATCGTCTAATTTAGCGAATGCCTCACGGATTTCTTGATCCAAGCGCTCCTGAAATGGTGCAGTTTCGATCCAATGACGGATTTCTTTACCGGCTTCAGCCAATGCACGCACATCATCAATATTGAGATTTTCCAAGCGCTTTTGAATGCGCTCAGTCAAATTATTGTGCTCTAAGAAGTCACGGAAGGCTAAGGCTGTGGTTGCAAAACCGGTTGGCACACGCACACCGGTAGTAGCCAATTGAGAAATCATCTCTCCTAAAGAAGCATTCTTACCGCCAACCGATTCAACATCGGTCATGCGGAGTTGCTCAAAAGGGAGAACATAGGCGTTTGCTACATTGCTATTTTGCTGCTGTTGGTTGGACATATAAAACTCTCTAAGGATAAGGAAACTGGTCGAGCGGCCGAACAAAATACGGCATACTTCAATAACCTCATATTGTAGTGCTGACCATGACTTTTAGCCCAAATCCTATGTCCAACGACCCCCGCATTGTTTTTATTGTTTCCGATGGCACTGGCATTACTGCCGAGAACTTCAGCCAGTCAATTTTGGCGCAATTTGAGGCCACTTTTAAGCATATTCGGGTGCCTTTTGTAGATAGCGTCGATAAAGCCCATGATGCCGTTGCAGCGATTAATCAGGCTGCCTCTAAGTATGGTGTCCAACCCATTGTTTTTACTACTCTTATTACCCCTGAATTAAATGCCATTGTTGCTCGGGCTAATGGCTTAATTTTGGATATGTTCCAAACCTTTGTTGCGCCCCTCGAACAAGCGCTTGGCCTGAAATCGACCCATGCAATGAACCGCTTGCATCACAATGCTGACACTGCGGCCTATAAAAACCGTATTGAAGCGATTAACTACTCCCTGGCTCACGATGATGGGCAGTCGAATAAAAATCTAGCTGATGCAGATGTCATTCTTGTGGGCATTTCCCGTGTTGGTAAGACCCCTACCAGCCTCTATTTGGCAATGCAGTACGGCATGAAGGCGGCTAATTACCCCCTCATCCCAGAGGATTTTGAACGCGGTCAATTGCCTAAAGATTTAGCACCTTACCGCCATAAAATTTTTGGGTTGATGATCGATGCTGAGCGCTTATCTGAAATTCGCAATGAACGACGTCCAGGCAGTAACTATGCCAAATTAGAGAATTGTCGCTATGAAATCAATGAGGCTACCGCAATGATGAAAAAGGAATCTATTCCCTGGGTGGCAACCACTAGCAAATCAATCGAAGAAATCGCGACAACCGTTCTTCAGGCCATTAAATCCGATAAAACGATTTTGGGATGAGAGTCACTTAAGAGCGTCGAACTCGAACTGTTTCAAAAAGACAAATAGCAGCTGCTGTAGAAACATTGAGTGATTCAACCCGTGGGTCAATTGGGATGGAGACGGGTTTGGCCTGCGCCATCAAATCACTTGAAACACCTTGCCCCTCGCTCCCCATTACCCACGCCACTGGATGCATGAGCTCTTCTCGAAGATCAAATAAATCCTGCGGAGCATCGGCAGCAGCTGCAAGCAAAGGTGCTGTCACGGCACTCAAGAGTTGCTGATTGGACCAGCCCTCATATAAATCCAAAAGACGATGAGCGCCCATACCGGCTCTTAATACCTTGCTAGACCATAAGTGCGCACATCCCGATAGGGCTATAACCTGTGTAAAACCTGCCGCTGCGGCTGTGCGTAGAATAGAACCTACATTGCCTGCATCCTGAATCCGATCCAAGATGACTAGATCACCCTCTAAGTTTGAAATCGATTGCGGCGCTTTAAGGCGTGAAGCCGGAAGATTGAGTAAGCCGGCGATGTGCGGTGCATTTGCCAGTTCGCTTAATTGATCCCACAGACTCGAGTCCAATTGAAATATTCGGGTTTCTGGGCAAATCTCAAGGTGAGAATAAACTGCCTCTGAGATTTCGGGATTTTGCAATCCAAACTCTGAAGTGAAGAGTGTTTTAAGGGCAGGATCGCCTACCCAAGTCTGAATTAAATGAATGCCCTCAAGCAAAGCATGGCCACTTGCCAAGCGTACCTTCTGACCTTTTGAACCCGTAGCCTGCAAGAGACGCAGCTCTTTAAATAAAGAATTTTCTTTTGATGAAATTAAATCAAACGCCATCACGCATTCACCTCTAAAACATTTCTTACGGGCGAGAAACTGCGGCGATGTTGGTCACATGCACCAAACTGTTTTAAAGCAGCAAAATGAAATTCTGTGGGGTAACCCATATGTTGCGCAAAGCCATAATGTGGATACTGCTCATGTAAAACCATCATCTGCCGATCACGCGTTACCTTAGCCAAAATAGATGCCGCTGAAATAGCAGGCTCTTTTGAATCACCCTTCACAATTGCCTCTGCTGGAATCGTCAACTCAGGGCAGCGATTACCATCAATTAAGGCTTTATCCGGCCAAGCACCTAAACGGGTAGTCAGGTCCTCTATTGCACGACGCATAGCCAGCATAGTAGCTTGCAATATATTGATTTGATCAATCTCTTGCGCGCTAGCCTCACCAATTCCCCAGGCTTTGGCATTGCTAACAATTTGCTCAAAGAGAAACTCTCGCTTTGCAGGGGACAATTTTTTGGAGTCCCTCAAACCCTCAATCGGGTGATTCGAATCCAATACTACGGCGCCAGCAACTACCGACCCCACTAAGGGGCCACGACCTGCCTCATCTACCCCACATATCCATATAGCACTCATGTGCTATGACCAGCTTGAATGACTTGAGTGATAGCCTGCGCAACCAGCAAGCCAGTGGGTCGGCGCAAGGTTTCATGCATCTGCATAAAGCGCTCCTTCAACTGCAATACCTTCTCGGGATGATCTAACCAGTTCATTACCGCATTGGCTAAATTTTCTGGCGTAGCATCATCTTGCAGTAACTCTGGAACAACAAACTCACCACAAAGAATATTAGGCAACCCAACATATGGCAGGTAGCCTTGACGCTTCATGATTTGCGCCGTTAACCAAGGCACCTTATAAGAAATTACCATTGGCTTTTTCCATAAAGCAGCTTGTAAGGTGGCTGTGCCACTAGCAATCAGAACAGCATCCGCTGCCTCCAAGATAGGGTCCGCATGACCGTCTATCAAGTGAATCCGAATGTCAGGATTTCTTTTTTTAACTTGAACAAGTAAAGCCTCCAACGGCTCTCGAAGGCGTGGTGTAGCAACTGGAATGAAAAAGTGTAGTTTTTGCCCAGCCATTCTATGGGCTATCAGACTCATGGTTTCAAAGAATATTGGCGCGATATGCTCTATCTCCGAGCCCCGGCTACCAGGCAACACAGCGATGACAGTCCCATCTAAGTTAGGACGGTCAATATGCATTAGTGAGGCAATTTTATTTCTGGCGCTACTTGTATCCGGGAGAAGTGGAATATCACTGGCTAGCGGATGACCGACATAAGTTGCCGGGACACCAGCACGTGCATATATTTCCGTTTCAAACGGGAAGATGCACAACATTCGGTCTACAGCGCGTGCAATCTTATTGATGCGGCTAGCACGCCATGCCCAAATCGAAGGGGATACCAAATGCAGAGTAGGAATACCTGCTTCACGCAACTTTAACTCCACACCCAAATTAAAGTCAGGCGCATCAATTCCTAAAAAAACATCAGGGCGCCCTTCCCCCATTAAATTGTCAATGAGTTGTCGACGTAATTTCAGAATTGCAGGTAATTGTTTAATAGCCTCAACATAGCCGCGCACACTGAGTGTTTCCATTGACCAATCGGAACGAAAGCCTTCCGCCTGCATCCGAGGGCCGCCGATGCCATACATTTCTATTCCAGACATATCTGGAATTTGCTGAAGCGCATTTAAAACAGGGGCAGCCAGTAAATCACCCGATGGCTCACCAGCTACGCAGGCTAATTTTGGCAAAGCCTTACCTATCGTTAACGAATAATGCCGCGCGTTGAGGCGGCAATAAAATCATGGAACTGGGTAAGCTTTTCTGCAGTAGCAGCATCGGCTGAATGAGCAAGGGCTATTTTTTGAATTTCTACTTTTGCCTCTTCAAAACTGAGACCATCTTTGTAAAGCACCTTATAGGCTTGGCGTAATGCAGAAATGGTTTCGCTAGAAAATCCCCGACGCTTTAAACCCTCAACGTTAATGCCATGTGGTGATGCTTTATCGCCAGCAGCAATGACAAATGGCGGGATATCTTGTACCAAAGCAGATGCCCCACCTAGCATGGCATGTTGGCCAACGCGCACAAATTGATGTACGCCTGACATACCACCCATGATCGCCCAATCACAGACTTGCACGTGACCCGCAATCTGCGCATTACTTGAAAATATAGTGTGATTACCAATTTGACAATCATGGGCAATATGCACATAAGCCATGATCCAATTATCATCACCAATACGCGTGATCCCCTCATCTTGTGAGGTACCAGTATGAATGGTGGTGAATTCACGGATCGTATTACGATCGCCAATAATTAATTGGGTTGGTTCACCACGATATTTCATATCCTGCGGCGCGCCACCAATAGCAGCGAAGTGAGCAAAATTATTCTCCCGGCCGATTGTGGTGTAACCCTCAATGACTGTATGAGAGCCAACCTTAGTGCCAGAGTCAATTTTGACATTAGGACCAATTACGGAATAGGGGCCGATCTCGACATCGTCAGCTAACTCAGCTTTACTATCTACAAGAGCGGATGCATGAATCCGAGTCATTACGCGCCTTTCGTACGTACCGCACAAGTAATATTAGCCTCTGCCGCTAATTCACCATCTACAGTTGCTTGGACTTGAAACTTATAGATTCCAGCGCGTTCACGCTCTAATTTAGCGGTCATGATCAACTGATCCCCAGGTAAAACAGGCTTTTTAAAGCGTGCGCCATCGATCCCAGCAAAGTAATAAATTGCATCCTCTTGACGCTCTTCAGAGAAGGTCAGTAAAGCAGCAGTTTGAGCAAGGGCTTCAATAATTAAGACGCCAGGCATCACCGGAAAATCAGGGAAATGTCCTTGAAAAAAAGGTTCATTCATTGTGACATTTTTTAAGGCTGTAATGCTTTCGCGTGGAGTTAACTCCAGTACGCGGTCAACCAATAAAAAAGGGTAGCGATGTGGCAATAACTTCAAAATTTGATTGATGTCGATTGCGATTGCTTTACTCATGAGCTTACCTACATAAAAAGATGAATGATGAAATGACTGCTAACAGCCTATGACTCTGTCGCTTTATTCTTGTCTAGCAAACGTAAGCGTTGACGTATTTTATCGAGCCCACGCAAAATTGCGGCATTTTTCTCCCAGGCCGCATGCAGCATGGAGGGATAAACACCTGTGAAGTGCTGTCCAGGCTCTGTAATGGAGCGAATAATAGATGTATTTCCAGAAACTGTTGTTCTATCAGCAATCGTCAGGTGACCAGCAAAATTGGCTGCCCCACCTATGATGCAAAAATTACCGATCTTGGTGCTCCCTGAAATTGCAGCACATCCAGCAATCACGCAGCAATTACCAATAATCACGTTGTGTGCAATCTGAACTTGATTATCAATCTTGGTTCCGGAGCCAATGGTAGTGTCAGTCATTGCGCCACGGTCAATCGTAGTAGAGGCGCCAATCTCCACATCATTACCAATGACAACCCTACCAGTTTGAGGAATCTTGACCCACTCACCGCCGCTTGCTGAAAAATCAGGGGCAAAACCAAAACCATCCGCGCCTAGAATAGCTCCACTATGAATAATGCAACGCTCACCAATTTGTGTTTGAGCGTAAATGGATACCGCTGGATGAATGGTTGTGTCACCTCCAATAACTACCCCATTGGCAATCGAGACATTTCCTAAAATGACTACCCGCTCACCCAAATGCACTCCCGATCCAATTTGGACAAAGGGGCCAATATGACAAGAGTCAGGAATGACTGCTGAAGGGTCAATTACTGCATTGGCATGAATGCCTGGCATATGCTCTCTAGCAGAGGCTTTAGCAAAATACTGCGCCATTCTAGCAAAAGTTGCATAGGGATTTTTTGCAACAAAATAAACCCGCTTAGAACTAGCGCTAGTTGAGTTCGCATTAAGAAACTCATAGTCTGATTGACTAAGAATTAAACCACCAGCCGCACTGTCTAGAGCTTGAGTACGGTAAAGTGGATTTGAAAGAAAAGAGATTTGATCTGCTTGAGCCTGCTCCAAGGGGGCTAACCCACGGAACACCGCAGAGCCCTCTCCCACCAAGCTGATGTGAAACTGTTCGGCCAGCTGGATGGCAGTGGGCATAAGACTTACTTCTGGCTGTTCAAAGCCTTGATGACGTCATCGGTTACGTCAGCTTTTGGATTGGCATATGCTGCCTCTTGCACGATGAGATCAATTTTGCGCTGCTCAGCGATTTGCTTGAGAACCGCATTAGCCTTTTCAGCAATTTTGGCGCGCTCCTCAAAAGTACGCTGATTCAAATCTTCAGTGAACTCACGTTGTTTACGTTGCAGCTCGCGATCTTGATCTGCCAATTCACGTTGACGACGGATACGCTCTGCCTCGGTCATGACAGCCGCATCACGATCCAATTTCTCAGCGGCACTCTTAATTTTTTGAGCACTATCACGTAAGTCATTTTGACGTTTGGTAAATTCGTTCTGCAAACGCGTTTGCATCGCCTTTGCCAAGTTTGACTCATTAAACACTTTTTCTGAGTTAACCACTGCAACACGCGTACCAGCATCCTGAGCAAATGCATGTGATGCCAAAAGGGCAGAGGCAAAGGCTACCAAACTCAATTGAATCCACTTAGAGGATTGACGCAGCTTCATAAAACTTTCCTTAAACAATTAAAACGCTGTACCGATCTGGAACTGTAACCGCTGAATATTATCCGTAGGCTGTGGGCTGATCGGAATACCATAACTGAATTTTAGCGGTCCCAACGGTGATATCCATTCTAAACCTATACCGTAAGAGTAGCGCAAGACCAGATTAAGATTGCTTCCAAAAGCATTACCGCCATCGGTAAAGACAAAGGTTCTCAGAGTCTTGTCAACACCAGTCCCCGGCACTGGAACAGTGTATTCCACATTACCAACAATCTTTGATTGGCCACCTGTTGGCATCCAAATTCCTGCAAGTGTGTTGTAGTAGGTGGGGCCCAATGAGCCTGGCGCATAGCCACGAACGGAACCGATACCTCCAACATAGTAGTTTTTAGTAATCGGGAAGGGGTTGCTACCATAAGCCTGGCTATAACCGACCTCTCCATTGAAAGACAAGATATTGCCTTTATCAAAGGAATGATATTGCTGATACTTGCCATAAAGACGCCAATATTCCATATTAGCAACTGGAGTACCCACTTCTGCAGATAATGTCTCGAGAGAACCTGTAGAAGGAATTAAAGCGCTATCCCTGCCATCCCTTGTCCAACCAACGGTCACTGGAACGTTATAGGTATTCAAAGTAGCTGGATAACCAGGAGCAGCCACCCCGTAACTCTGCATGTAGTTGAGATAGGGTTGAGGCGTATTTACTGTGGAACTAATTTGGAACGCCTCAAACGCTGTACCGTAGAACACACGATCTACTTCGGTATACGGAACACCAAACTTCAGACTCGTACCAACGGACTTAATTTGATAGTCGGGATCGCCTACGTAATAAAGCGGTTTAGATGAGCGGTAGTAGACATCAGAGTAACGACTGATACCATCATCCGTGAAATATGGGTCATACTGCGACAGGGTTAAGCTTTGATTAATCTTACCCAGGCCAGCGTTCAAGCCAATAGCCGTTCCAGTACCGAATGCATTGTCCTGATTAATACCGGCGGTAAGCATGATTTTTTCTGTAGAAGAATAGCCCGCGCCAACAGATACCGATCCTGTGGGCTTTTCCTTCACATTTACTTTAACGTCCACTTGATCAGACACTCCGGGGACATCTTCAGTGGTAATTTCAGCCTCGGTAAAGTAACCAAGGCGATTTACACGCTTTTTCGACAAGTCAATTTTGGAGCTATCAAACCAAGAGCTCTCATATTGGCGCATCTCGCGACGAATAACCACATCGCGTGTTTTTGCATTGCCAGTAATGACCACTTGACGGACATATACACGTCGACCAGGATCAACCACCAAAGTGAGATCTACCTCGCTTAATTCACGGCGAATATCGGGCTGGGGATTAACAACTGCAAACGCATAACCATATGAACCCAGAATTTCTGCGATTGCTTTAGTGCTCTCAGTTAACTTGGCTGAAGAATAAGTATCACCCTGCTTTAGGGTAATTAACTGCATGAGCTCATCTTCCTTGCCCAATAGATCACCAGCCAGACGAACATCCTTCACGGTGAACTTCTGCCCCTCTTTAACACTAATGGTCAGGTAAATCCCTTTTTTATCGGGCGTAATAGAAACCTGAGTGGAGGTAATGGCAAACTCTAAATAGCCACGATTGAGGTAATACGAACGGATTGTTTCCAAGTCAGCAGTCAGCTTTTGCTTGGAATACAAATTATCTTTGCTGTACCAAGACAGCCAGCCGCCCGTTTTTAACTGCATCATGCCAGTCAAGGTACTTTCGCTAAACTCTTGATTGCCAATAAATTTAATTTCTTGAATTTTTGCTGTAGGGCCTTCATCAATATTGAAGTAGATAGCCACTTGATTACGCTCAACAGGAGTAACCGTCGCCACGACTTCTGCGGCATACATTCCCTTACCGACATATTGACGCTTTAATTCTTGCTCGGCTTTATCAATCAGAGCCTTATCATAGAAGCGGGCTTCTGCAACCCCTACCGCCTTCAAAGATTTGCGTACCGTTTCCTGGTCGAACTCTTTCATGCCGGTAAATTCAATTCGGGAAATCGTTGGGCGCTCGTCGACGATGACAATCAATACATCGCCCTGAGCTTGAATTTGAACGTCTTTAAAAAAGCCGGTGGTGTACAAAGCTTTAATTGCTTCAGCACTTTTCTCTTCGTTGAATGTATCACCAACCTGAACTGGTAAGTAACTAAATACGGTTCCAGGCTCAACGCGCTGCAAACCTTCGATGCGGATATCCTTAATGACAAAGGTATCAGCTGCATGTGCATTAACACTGAGGGTAGCCAAAAATATAAAAGCAGCCTGCACAGCAAAATGGGTAACAGCGCGGAATGAAGAGGTTAAAAAATTCAAGATAAAAAGTAGCGTTGCAAATCGTTAAACAAAGCCAGAAGAGACATCGAAATCAACAAGAAAAAGCCAATTTTTTGAAAATGCTCTTGCATGGATATCGAAATCCGCTTACCGGAAACCAACTCCCATGCATCATACAGTAGCTGACCCCCATCCAGCATTGGTAAAGGCACCAAATTTAATAGGCCAATACTGATGCTAAGAAGCGCTAAAAACCCTAAAAAAGGCTGCCAGCCAACCTGGACTGACTTCCCAGCCATATCAGCAATGCTCAAGGGGCCTCCAAGCTGCTTAAATGAGGTATTTCCAGTCAAAAATCCAAGCATCATCCGAGTAGAAACCTTGGTGATTTGCCAAACCCTTTTGCCCGCATAAACCAAAGCGTCAACAGGGCCCAGTTTGAGCACTTGCATCCCATCTGCGGAGATCGGGGCTGGCAGGAGCCCAAGAGTCAAAAATGGGTCTGAATCGGGGTCCAGCCTGGGTAAATCAGCCTTCTGAATGACCTTGATATAAATGTCTTTAGATGGCGCTAGCACCTCCAGCACAAAGCCCTGTCGAGCAGTGATGGCATCCTGGAGATTCCAGCGCAGGGCATTCCAACTCAAAATCGGGTCAAAGCCACCCTCTTCTTCATTGGCACCAGGGGTTGCACCCAACTCTTTCCATCCAATTACCCGATCCCCCGCCTGTATATCCAACCTGGCTGCTACCGAATTCTCGGGAGGAGCTTGTAAAAAGGATGGCACCTGGGGAGCACCTCTAAGGTAAATTGCCGCAAAGAGAAGAATGGCCAATACAAAATTAGCTAGGGGGCCAGCAGCCACAATGATTGAGCGTTGCCATAAGGGCTTAAGATCAAATGCTTTAGTTCGATCGATCTCTGAAATAAGCTGCTGCCGATCTCGACCATCCAATAACTTGACATAGCCACCCAAGGGAATCGAAGCAATCACCCACTCGGTTGCATTTTGATTACCTCCAAAACGATAGGTAAAAATTGCCTTGCCAAAGCCCAATGAGAAGCGCAAAACCCGCACACCGCAACAGCGAGCAGCCAAGTAATGCCCGAACTCATGAAAAGTTACCAGGATACCGAGGGTTGCAATAAATGCTAGTAGCGTGATCAAGGGATGCAAGAAAAGGGACTCCTTAAAGAACCCATCAACGGGAGCTGACTTGCGTAACCAATTTACCCGCCAACTGTCTAGCTTGAGCGTCCATCTCCAAGAGATGCTCTATGGAAGTGGCGGGACTGACTTGAATTTGGTCAAGAGTCTGCTCTACGATTGCGGGTATCTGCAAATAAGGCAAGCCTTGATCCAAAAATGCAGCGACAGCAATTTCATTGGCCGCATTTAATACCGTGGGAGCTGTACCTCCAGCCCGGGCTGCAGTAAATGCCATATTCAAGCACGGGAAACGCTCAAGATCAGGTTCGGCAAAATTTAAAGCAGAAAGCTGCGTCAAATTTAACTGCGCGACTCCTGCGTCGATTCTTTCTGGCCATGCAAGTCCGTATGCAATCGGTGTTCGCATATCAGGTTGGCCCATTTGAGCAATGACAGAACCATCTCGATACCGAACCATAGAATGCACTACGCTTTGTGGATGAATTACCACCTTAATTTTTTCCAAAGGTAGGCCAAATAACCATAAAGCTTCAATCACTTCCAGGCCTTTATTCATCATGGTGGCAGAGTCCACCGAAATCTTCCTACCCATCACCCAATTGGGATGGGCGCAAGCTTGATCGGGAGTAATCATGGCCAAATCTGCAAGGGGGGTGTTTCTAAATGGGCCACCAGAAGCAGTTAACCATAGCTCTTCAACACCGAAACTTGCCTGCGGGGCACTCGTAAAGTCTGCTGGCAAGCATTGAAAAATGGCATTGTGCTCACTATCGATTGGCAATAACTCGCCACCACCCAACTTCATAGCTTGCATAAATAAATCGCCAGCCATTACCAATGATTCTTTATTTGCCAACAATACCCGCTTCCCCGCTTTGGCTGCCGCTAATGTAGGGGCCAAACCGGCAGCACCGACAATGGCTGCCATTACCGTATCGCAGTCAGAATTTAGCACTGCACTCACTAATGCCTCTGGGCCGTATAAAACCCCTGTTGTGCAATGTTGCTCGCGCAGCAAGTCTGACAACCGGCTCGCCCCTACCGCATCAGTCACAACCGCAATCAGGGGTTTGAATTCAAGACATTGCTCAGCCAAGCGTTCGACCTGCCGACCTGCTGTTAAGGCAACTACTTGAAAGCGATCGGGGTGAGCTCGAATCACATCTAAAGTGCTTACCCCAATAGAGCCCGTAGAGCCCAGAATTGCTACACGCTGAATAGCCATCAAATAAATCCAGCTAACAAGGCAGCAATAGGCATGACCGGCAATAAGGCATCTACCCTATCTAAGACGCCGCCATGACCAGGCAGAAGCTGACTACTATCTTTAACTCCTGCCAAGCGCTTTAACTGGGACTCAAACAAGTCACCAAAAATACTAAAGGCTACCAGTACAGTGACCATCAACCAAAGCGGAATCCAACCAAAACGAAATGCCCAGGCGCCAAATAACGTGGCGTCCAAAGGGAGAAAAAATACGCAGGCAAGTGCATATACATAACAGAGCACCATGCCACCCAAGGCCCCTTCCACTGACTTACCAGGGCTAATTTGAGCTGCTAAGCGGCGCTTTCCAAAAGCCTTGCCGACAAAGTAAGCACCAATATCGGCGATCCACACCAAAGCCATAGTGGAAAGCATAAAAATAAGGCCGATTTCTCGTAAGAAAATCAGGGCAAACCATGTGGCTGGCAAAAGAATTAAACCCAAGACTCCATAGTAATAACGCCACTTCTCTAAAGATAGCCTCATCCCCCTGGCAAGCAAAAAAGGTGCATTAAAAAACCAAAACAAAACAGCAATAAACAGCAAGCCAAACTGCCAAGTCGGATCATTCAAGCCAAACAAAGCAAAAATAATACATAAACATAAGGCGGCATAAATCCAAGCGGAGTACTTAGCATTGGGTGCAATCATACGACTCCACTCCCAGGCTGCAGCAACAACAGCAATCAACAAAAATATACTCAAGTAAATGGGCGGCAGGAAAAATAAGATCGGCAAAAGAACCGCCAAAAGAACAATGGCAGTAAGCACTCTGGTTTTTAGCATGAGGGGAGTTTAGTAAATGAAGGTCAGACTGGATTGTCAGCGCCCGCCGATGCAAGCTGCGCACTGGTGCGGCCAAAACGACGCTCTCGCTGAGAAAACCAGTCGAAAGCGCGATGTAAATGGGCTACATCAAAGTCAGGCCATAAGACATCAGTGAAATATAACTCGGTATAAGCGAGTTGCCACAACAAGAAATTGCTGACCCTCTGCTCGCCACCGGTACGAATAAATAGATCCGGTTCAGGGGCATAAGCCATCGACAAATAAGAGGTGAGCAAATCTTCTGTCACTTGCTCAGGCTGTAAGCCTGGATTATTTGCCAGGCATTGACGCATCGCCTGCAAAATATCCCAGCGTCCGCCATAGTTAGCAGCAATCGTGAAAGTCAAACCTTTGCAGCCAGCTGTTTTTTCTTCAGAAAATTGCGCCATCTCTTGGATGGCAGAATCAAAACGACTTAAGTCTCCAATAAGCCGCAATGAAATATCATTTTCTGCAAGGCGCGATACTTCACCCTTCAACGATTTCAGAAACAGCTTCATTAAAAAGCCCACCTCTTCGGGTGGGCGGCGCCAATTCTCGGAACTAAATGCAAACACAGTGAGGTATTGAACGCCGAGTTTGCGACATTCTTCAACAATCTTGCGGACAGCACCAAGACCTTCTGAGTGACCCGCTACCCTAGGCATAAGGCGTTTGCTTGCCCAGCGACCATTACCATCCATGACGATTGCCACGTGACGTGGAATCGCACTGACCTCTGGAATAGTTTGCGTGGAACTAGCGTGGCTCGTCATGGGGTAAAAGTAAAAATCAAATCGGCGACGGCTAAACCGTCATGATCTCTTTTTCTTTTTCAGAAACAATCTTGTCCACATCCGAAACCGCCTTATCAGTCATCTTTTGGATTTCGTCAGTTGCACGGCGCTCTTCATCCTCAGAGATTTCCTTATCCTTGGTTAGGCGTTTAAGATGCTCATTAGCGTCACGACGTAAATTACGTATCGCAATTTTGGCCTCTTCACCTTCGTTTTTTACTACCTTTGTTAAGTCACGACGGCGCTCTTCAGTTAAGGCTGGCATTGGAACACGAATAACCGTGCCTTGAGAAGCTGGATTCAAACCCAAATCAGAATCACGAATAGCCTTTTCAATGACTGCAACCATTGTTTTTTCAAAGGGTTGAACATTGATGGTGCGGGCATCGGCCAAGCCTAAGCTAGCTACCTGACTCAAGGGCGTTGGATTACCGTAGTAGTCCACCTGAATGTGTTCCAAAATTCCTGGATTTGCACGACCCGAACGAATTTTGGCTAAGTTGGTTTTCAATGCATCAAGAGACTTTTGCATCTTTTGATCGGTATTGGTTTTAATTTCTGCTGCAGACATCAAGCCTCCTATTAAACGTGTACTAACGTGCCCTCAGACTCTCCTTGGACCACGCGCATGAGAGCGCCTGGTTTAAGAATCGAAAACACTTTGATTGGTAGTTTGCGATCGCGACATAAAGCAAAGGCCGTCGCGTCCATAACCTGCAAGTTCTTAATGATGGCCTCATCAAAAGTAATGGTCTTGTACAAAGTGGCGCTCGGATCCTTCACTGGATCAGCGGTATAAATGCCATCTACCTTAGTTGCTTTCAGAACAATTTCGACACCCATTTCAGCGCCACGCAAAGCGGCGGCAGTATCTGTTGTAAAGAAAGGATTGCCCGTACCGGCTGCGAATATAACCACCTTACCCTCACCTAAGGCGCGAATGGCGCGCGGGCGAATATAGGGCTCAACTACCTGATCCATACGCAAAGCAGATTGAACGCGTGCCTCGACACCCTTTTGACGCAAGGCATCTTGCAAGGCAAGGGAGTTCATCATGGTTGCCAACATACCCATATAGTCAGCTGTAGCGCGATCCATGCCTGCTGCCCCACCAGCCACTCCGCGGAAAATATTTCCACCGCCAATCACAATTGCCAACTCGACCCCACTATTCACCACCTCGGCAATTTCTTTCACCATTAAGTCAATGGTTACTGGATTGATACCGAAAGCATCATCCCCCATAAGGGCTTCACCTGATAGTTTTAGTAGGACGCGTTTGTAGGTTGGCATGATTATCTTTTCCGTAATTTGCTAAGCAATTTACTCTCTTAGCTTATTGATCTTTAAGTACTTTTAATATCTCAGCTGAATTATAAAGGGCTTGGGCTCAATAAAACAAAAGGGCATAGAAACCAAGGTTTCTATGCCCTTTTGAGCATTTCAGTCCGGCCAGAGCCTGCAACGATTACGCTGTAGCTTTAGTCGCAGCAGCAACCTGTGCGGCTACTTCAGCTGCAAAGTCGTCTTGACGCTTTTCAATACCTTCACCAACAACAAACATCGTAAATCCTTTGATAGTTGTATTGGCAGCCTTGAGCATCTGTTCAACGGTTTGCTTGTCGTTCTTCACAAAAGTTTGGTTCAACAAAGATACTTCTTTGAGGTACTTCTGGATAGAACCTTCAACCATTTTTTCAACGATCTCTGGTGGCTTGCCAGATTCAGCCGCCTTTTGCACAGCAACGCTGCGCTCAATAGCGATTGACTCAGCAGGTACATCAGCCATCGACAAAGCCACTGGCTTCATCGCAGCAATGTGCATAGCCACATCTTTAGCGGCAATTTCATCGCCTTCAAACTCAACCATTACACCGATACGTGTGCCGTGCAGGTAGGAAACCAGCTTATTGCTACCAGCAAAACGCTTGAAGCGGCGTGGCATGATGTTTTCACCGATCTTACCAATCAAGGCGCTGCGAATCGTATCCACAGTAGAGCCATTCAAAGGTAAGGCCAACAAAGCAGCGACATCAGCAGGATTATTTTCAGCAACCAACTTTGCACAGTCAGCAGTAAAAGCCAAAAAGTCATCGTTCTTAGATACGAAGTCAGTTTCGCAATTTACTTCAAGCAGAGCGCCAGTAGTGCCATTGATAAACGAAGCTACAACACCTTCAGCAGTAACGCGTGAAGCTGCTTTACCAGCTTTGCTACCTAATTTGACGCGCAGAATTTCTTCCGCTCTCGCCATATCCCCATCGGCTTCGGTCAAAGCTTTTTTGCACTCCATCATTGGAGCATCCGTCTTGGCGCGTAACTCGCCAACCATTGCAGCGGTAATAGCGGCCATTATTCTGCGTTCCCTTCTTCAACAAACTCCTCTTCACCCTCTTTAACAGCAGTCAAGATCTCTTGAGTTGAACTTGCTTTACCTTCAAGGATTGCATCAGCAATTCCACGAGCGTACAGAAGAACAGCTTTACTGGAGTCATCGTTACCAGGAATGATGTAATCAACACCTTCTGGTGAATGGTTAGTATCCACTACAGCAATCACAGGAATACCAAGCTTGTTGGCTTCAGTAATAGCAATCTTGTGATACCCAACGTCCACTACAAAAATAGCATCAGGAACGCCATTCAAATCTTGAATACCGCCAAGTGCTTTTTGCAACTTGTCGAGATCACGGTCGTTTGTCAAAGCTTCTTTCTTGGAAAGCTTTTCCCAGTCGCCCGCTTCTTTAGCAACTGCCATATCTTTCAAACGCTTGAGCGAACCCTTGACGGTTTTGAAGTTGGTGAGCGTACCGCCCAACCAACGGCTGTCGATGTAAGGCATACCAGCACGTGCAGCTTCTTCAGCAATGATTTCACGGGACTGGCGCTTTGTACCAACAAACAAAATAGTGCCACGATTGGCAGCAACTTGTTTTGCAAACTTCAGGGCGTCCTGAAACATTGGCAATGTTTTTTCCAAGTTGATGATGTGGATTTTATTGCGATGGCCGAAAATATAAGGGGCCATCTTTGGGGACCAGAAACGGGTTTGGTGACCAAAATGGCAACCGGCTTCCAGCATTTGACGCATAGTTACTGACATAACTTCTCCTAAGGGTTGTGTTCTAAGGTTAAGTCCTAGCTGCGCTAAAAAACGCCACCCTGGAAGGCTTAACCCGCGATTTCAAGTCAAAAAAGTCTTGAGAACCGAATTATAGCTTAAATATCAGTACTCTAGCGACGTTTATCTAGTCGCTGTCACTGGAGGTATAGGGGCTGGAGAGGGTAAATTGAGGTTTTTTGCCTAATATTTAGGCAATTATGGGTAACTAAAATTCGTCAAGTCGTTGATAATCAAGACATGAATAGTGTATTTACTGCCGAAAAAGACATCTTAGGGATGCGTGAGGCTGGCCGCTTAGCCAGCGAGGTCTTGGACCATGTGACCCCCCATGTAAAGCCTGGGGTGAGCACCGGTGAGCTTGATCGGATTTGCCACGAATATATGCGTGACGTCCAAAAAACCATCCCTGCCCCATTAAATTACCAACCCCCTGGATACCCCCCATTTCCAGCATCCATTTGCACATCCGTAAACGATGTCATCTGTCATGGCATTCCCGGGGGAAAAGTCCTCAAATCGGGTGATGTCGTAAACCTAGATATCACCGTAATTACCCAAGATGGCTATTACGGCGATACCAGCCGCATGTTTATGGTTGGCGATGTTTCAGTTTTAGCCAAGCGCCTGACTCAAATTACATTCGAATGCCTCTGGCTTGGCATCGCCCAAGTGAAACCTGGGGCTACATTGGGTGACATTGGTTATGTGATTCAAAGACATGCTGAAAATGCGGGCTACTCCATCGTCAGAGAATATTGTGGTCATGGCATTGGCAAGGTGTTTCACCAAGATCCACAAATTCTTCACTATGGTCGCGCCGGCACGGGCGAGAAATTGGTTGAAGGTATGACTTTCACGATTGAGCCAATGATTAATGCTGGTCGCCGCGAAATTCGCACGATGCCAGATCAATGGACCGTGAAAACTAAGGATCGTAGCCTCTCGGCGCAATGGGAACACACACTTTTAGTTACGGCAACTGGCGTTGAGGTGCTTACTTGGTCAGAGGGCAGCAATCCCCCACCCGATTGCGTCAAAGGCTTATCCTTCCGACCTACGCCTGTCATCGCTTAGGCAATGCAAGCCGCAACACAAGCCAATCACATTACGGATATTGCCCAGCTACGAGCTGCACGCGAGCAAGCGTATGCCCAATTTCGTAAAACACAATCTGTTGGTAGGCTAGCAAAGACCTTAACAAAATTAAGCGATCAATTACTGATTAGCCTGTGGGATACATGTGGCTTGAATAATCAGGCCGCACTGATTGCTGTAGGTGGGTTTGGTAGAGGCAGCCTATTCCCCTACTCCGATATCGATATTCTGATTTTGGTTCCTAGTGATAAAAAACTCTTTGAAGAAATTTTAGCCACCAAGATCGAATCCTTTATAGCTAAATGCTGGGATACCGGCCTTGAAATTGGCTCATCCGTTCGATCTGTATCGGAGTGCATTTCTGAATCAGAACAAGATATTACTGTGCGCACTGCCATGCTGGAGTCACGCCTAATTTGTGGCAAAAAAATCTTATTTAAAGAATTTGAATCTGCGTTTGCAAAAACACTCGACCCGAAAGCATTCTTTCAGGCAAAGTTAGCAGAGCAAATACAACGTCATTACAAATATCAAAGCACCCCCTACTCACTGGAGCCCAACTGCAAAGAAAGCCCCGGCGGCCTGCGTGATCTTCAGGTGATCTCCTGGGTAAGTAAAGCTGCACATTTAGGGAATACATTTAAAGACTTAAATCTAGAAGGCTTGATTACTGAGCATGAACTTAAAGAGCTCACGCGCAATCAACGCTTCCTGGAAACCTTGCGCGCTAACCTGCATCTGTTAGCGGGCCGTAGACAGGATGTACTTGTATTTGATTTGCAAGCAGGCTTAGCGGCAGCTATGGGTATCAAAGAGAACTCTTCACGCCTTGCTAGTGAAGCCATTATGCGGCGCTACTACTGGGCTGCAAAAGCGGTAACCCAGCTCAATGATGTGCTCTTACAAAATATTGAGGCACTGCTTTTTCCTAAAGAATCCAAAACCACTTACCCCATACCAGGCGAAGGAAATGAACATTTCATTGAACGCCAAGGCGTACTTGATATTAAAGATCCGCAGCTCTATGAAAAAGATCCCGATCAAATCCTGCGCACCTTTTTAGTCTTTTCACAAACTTCCAGCGTCAAGGGCTTGTCAGCCACAATTTTCAGAGCCCTGTATAACGCACGCCACAGAATGAATGCGCAGTGGCGTAATAATCCTAGCAATCGGAAACTCTTCATTGAGCTCTTAAAGCAACCAGAGGGTGTGAGCCGAGCTTTTCAGCTAATGAATCGCACTAGTGTGCTGGGGCGTTACTTACCAGCCTTCAGAAAAATTGTCGGTCAGATGCAACATGACTTGTTCCATGTGTATACCGTTGATCAACACATACTGATGGTGTTACGCAACGTACGGCGCTTTATGGTGGTTGAACATGCACATGAATTTCCTTTTTGCAGTCGCCTGATTGCGCACTTTGAGAAACCATGGCTGCTAGTGATTGCCGCTCTTTTTCACGATATCGCAAAAGGACGCGGTGGTGATCACTCCCTTCTCGGAAAAGCCGATACCCGTAAGTTTGCTAAAGAGCATGGCCTAGACAAGGCCGATACAGAATTGTTAATCTGGTTGGTTGCTGAACATCTACAAATGAGTCAGGTTGCTCAAAAGCAAGACATTACTGACCCAGATGTTGTTAGGGCATTTGCCAAGAAGGTTGGGGATGAGCGTCATTTAACCGCACTCTACCTACTCACTGTTGCTGATGTCAGGGGAACCAGTCCAAAAGTATGGAATGCCTGGAAAGGCAAATTACTCGAAGATTTATATCGAGCGACACTCAGAGTGCTTGGCGGTGCTAAACCAGATGCCTCCTCTGAGTTTGCTCAGCGCCAAGAAGAATCCAGAACCAAATTGCGCCTCTATGGCATCGAAGATTCTGCTTATGAAAATTTTTGGAAGCAATTGGATGTTGGATTTTTCTTGCGCCAGGATTCAGCAGACATCGCCTGGCTGACACGCCATCTGTTTAATAAAGTCGATAGTGATAAACCAGTCGTACGTGCGCGCCTCTCACCCATAGGCGAAGGCCTACAAGTTGCCGTCTATGTCAAAGACCAAGAGGATTTATTCTCACGCATTTGCGCCTACTTTGAGCGTCACGGCTTCTCCATTTGGGATGCCCGAGTTCACACAACCAATAGTGGTTATGCACTGGATACTTTCCAGATATCAGGCGGTAATTTAGTAAGCGAAGGTGGTGGATATCGTGACCTCATTCAGTTAGTTGAGTACGAGCTTACCGAAGCTCTTACGAACGCTGAACCGCTCGCCAATGCAAGTATGGGTCGTCTCTCCAGGCAATCTCGCACCTTCCCAATTCAGCCTCGAGTCCACATGACTCCTGATGATCGGGGTCGCTATTACTCATTGTCGATTTCTGCTAGTGATCGCACTGGTTTGTTATATGCAATTTCCAGAGTGCTGGCGAAACACCACATTTCACTTCACACTGCGCGCATTAATACCCTAGGTGAGCGCGTAGAGGACGTATTGCTATTAGACGCTGTGAATCTGAGTAAAAATCCGAAATTACAAATACAGCTTGAGACTGAACTCTTAGAGGCTTTGGTAGCTTAAGACTCCTAGAGCGGCTCTAGCTTAACAACTCAAGCATGGCAGCTTCATCAATGATGGGCACACCAAGCTCTTCTGCTTTAATTAACTTGCTACCAGCATCAGAGCCCGCTACAACAAAATCGGTCTTTTTAGAGACAGATCCCGCTACCTTGGCGCCAGCCTTTTCTAAGAGATCCTTTGCCTCATCGCGCGTCATAGTTGGGAATGTGCCTGTCAGTACAAAGGTTTTTCCAGAAACAGCTGCGCTGAAGATTTTTTCTTCCACTGAAAGTTGCATACCCGAGAAAAGCAACTGCTCAATTACCTCACGGTTATGGGCTTCTTGCATAAAACTGGTAATGGAATCAGCTACTACAGGACCGACATCCTTGACTGTGAGAAGGTCTTCCAGAGAAGCATCCATTAAGGAGTGCATAGAGCCATAATGATTGGCCAAGTCTTTAGCAGTCGTCTCACCCACATGGCGAATGCCCAAGGCAAAGATAAATCTAGCTAAGGTCGTGTTTCTGGATTGATTTATTGCTTGCATGAGATTGTCTGCAGACTTATCACCCATACGCTCAAGATTAGCTAAGGCGGTAAAGCCAAGTCGATATAAGTCTGCTGGAGTTCTGACTAAATTGAGGTCAACTAATTGATCCACTATTTTTTCGCCGAGACCTTCAATGTCCATCGCCCTACGATGTGCAAAATGAATTAAGGCTTGCTTGCGCTGGGCTGCACAAAAGAGGCCGCCACTGCAACGAGCCACTGCCTCATCACTCAAACGTTCGATATGAGAATCACATACCGGACAACGAACTGGCATGACAAATTGCTGGGCATTTACCGGTCTACGCTCTTTAACTACCGAAACAACCTCAGGAATGACATCCCCTGCACGCCTAACCGAAACCGTATCACCAATACGGACATCTTTGCGCTTCACCTCATCTTCATTATGCAAGGTGGCATTAGTAACAGTGACGCCGCCAACCTCAACGGGGGCTAAACGCGCTACTGGGGTAATTGCACCGGTGCGACCAACCTGAACATCAATTCCCAAAACAGTTGTCAAGGCTTCTTGGGCTGGATATTTGTGAGCCAAAGCAAAACGAGGTGCCCTTGAAACAAAGCCCAACTTAGCTTGCTCTGCAAAAGAATTCACCTTATAGACAACGCCGTCAATGTCATAGGGGAGTGAATCGCGCTTAGCGCCAATCTCGTTATAAAAATCCAGAATTTCTGCCACCGAATGCAATAGCCGCCGCTCTGGACATACAGGTAAACCAAGCCGGACATATGCATTTAATAACTGCTCATGCGTACTTGGTAGCCAAGACTGGGGTTCTAATGCACCCAGGCCATAGGCGAAAAAAGACAGGGGTCTCTTAGCGGTGATTTTAGAATCCAACTGGCGCAAGCTGCCTGCTGCAGCATTACGAGGATTGGCAAACTCCTTTTCCCCCAGAGCTGCTGCTTGTTGATTCATCTTCTCAAAATCTTTGAGATACATGAAGACCTCACCGCGCACCTCAAGGACTTTCGGAATATTTTTGCCAAGCAACTGAAGCGGAATTGCACGGATCGTTTTGATATTAGCCGTTACATCTTCACCACTTGCCCCATCACCACGAGTTGCAGCGCGGACCAAGACTCCATCCTCATAACGCAATGAAATCGCCAAGCCATCAAACTTCAATTCTCCAGCAAACGTCACGTGATCTACATGCAATCCTTCACGACAACGGCGATCAAAGGCAATTAACTCTGCATCCTCAAAGGCATTATTGAGCGACAACATGGGCACTACATGCACAACGGTATCGAATTCTTTTAAGGCGACTCCACCAACACGCTGGGATAAGGATTGGGGACTTACCCACTCTGGGTGAACTGCTTCAATCTCGAGCATCTCACGATACAAGCGATCATATTCACTATCAGGCAATAGGGGGTTATCGAGCACGTAGTAAGCATGCTCTAGACGGGCTAACTCACCTTGTAAAAAAGCGTAGCGCTCCGCTAAATTTGGCGAACTTGAGGACAACAGGGTGGTCCTTAACTAAAAAGTCTATTGGCAGTAGAAGAGCCAGCAGCAATGCCACCCTTCTCAAGATTGGCATAGAGGATGTCTAAATGCTGACGAATAGTGATGACAGTGTTTTCAGTTAAATTGATGCCGTTGTCATCCACTAGCCGGCCATGAACAGCCTGCGCAATCTCTACGCCCTCACTTAACATTCTCTCAAAGGCACGTTCTTCATGACTTACCAAGGGCACCTCCAATAAGAGGGTTACTTGAGCAACGGGTTTATTAGGATCCACATCAGCACTATTAAAAATAAGACTACCATTGCTGAAAAAATCGTATTGCCTTCCATTTCGCGCCAATTGGAAACTACGTTGACGCATAAGAGCATCAAAGTTCGCCCATCGAAGTGGCTGATCAAACACCACATTGATACTTAATTGAATATCACTTTCAGCAGCCAATACATCTAACTCCTTGGCACTCTCCAGCATAGCGCTCACGCTAGGCATATCAATTTGTGACCCTAGAGTTTCTGCAAGTGCTTGCGCGCGGGAGCAAAAATCGGATAACTCGAGCACTCCAATCGGACCACGTCGATTAGCTAGCTGCATCGCAAGCTGTAATTCGGCGTAGCTTGCATCTGCTTTTAATTGCTCCCAATCCTCAGGTGCACCATCATCCGCATTTAAACCTTCGCAGATCCAAGGTAAGTGTGGCGCACCCCCTTCATCTGACAAAGCCTCTATTTCAGATAAAAGCTCTACGCCACTAATAGGCTCATCAAAGCGCAAGGTAATCACACAATCAATACGAGGATCAATTGTAAAAATCGTTGCGGGTGGCGTATTGCTTGTTGACTCACCCAATGAAGGTTCTACACGCTCTTGATTTGCTGCCTGTGCAAAACCCGCATTCAAACTGGGCTCTCTTGCTACAAAAAGCTCATCGAGTGCAAGATCCCTTTGAGAGCCCGCTTTACGACGGGCGTGAGCATAGTAAATATTTAATATGAGCACGAACAGCAATATCAGGAGGCCAATGACCGCCAAAGCAAATTGCAATTCAGACAATCCAAGGCTTGTCATGATTTGCTCTAAATTCACTTAGGCAGCCTCCACCATCGACACCGCAGAGGAAATGTCGACAGCCACAATTCGAGATACGCCCTGTTCCTGCATGGTCACACCGATTAATTGATGAGCAATTTCCATAGTGATCTTGTTGTGCGAGATAAATACAAACTGGGTCTTATCTGACATTTTGGCAACCATTTGCGCGTAACGCAAGGTATTCGCATCATCTAATGGTGCATCAACCTCGTCAAGCAAGCAGAATGGGGCTGGATTCAAAAGGAATAATGAGAAAACTAAGGCAATGGCAGTCAAGGCTTTTTCTCCACCGGAAAGCAGGTAGATAGAGCTGTTTTTCTTGCCAGGCGGCTGAGCCATTACCTGAACACCCGCATCCAAGATCTCTTCCCCGGTCATTACCAATTCAGCATGACCGCCACCGAATAACTCAGGAAATAGCCGTCCAAAATGACCATTTACTTGATCAAATGTGCCTTGCAATAAGTCACGTGTCTCAGCATCAATCTTAGCAATGGCATCCGTCAAGGTTTGCATGGCCTCATTTAAGTCAGCTGATTGCGCATCGAGGAATTGCTTGCGCTCACGTGAGCTAGCCAATTCATCCAAGGCTGCCATATTGACTGGTCCGAGCGATTGAATTTCACTCGTTAAGCGATTTACTTCAGTCTGCAATGCACCCACCTTGAGGTCAGCACTGAAGCTGGCCTCAAGCGCAATTAAATCGGCCTCTGCATCTGCCAGCAAGGTTGCGAACTGTTCAAAGTTCAAACGAGCAGCCTGTTCGCGCAATTGCAAATCAACCACCTTATCGCGCATGGGCTGCAAGCTACGCTCTATTTGCATACGCACTTCATCAGCTTCACGCAGTTGATGCAATAAAGCATCTTGTTCCGTACGGGCATTCGCAAGCAAACCTTCACGCTCACTGCGGGTAACCAATAAACCCTGTAATTTTTCTTGCGCCTCAACATCGCTCAAAGTTTCAAGCTCTTGCTCGGCCAAAGCATGCTTATCCTGAATCTCCATGATCTGAGTACGTGCAGTACTTTGATCGCGCTGCAAATCAGCGATGCGTTGCTGCAGGGAGCGAGTCGTAAAGGCTGCTTCTTGTGCTGCCATCTCAGCAATACGCAGAGATTCGCGTAAATGATCACGCTCTTGGCTGGCCTGCTCTAATTTTTCTTGAGCAATCGCCAGACCTTCTCCACAAGCTTGCTTAGTCTCTTCGGTTTGAATCAATTCAGCAGCAGACTGCTCTTGGTTTACGCCAAGCTGTTCCATTTGCTCACGTAGCTCACCCAACTCACCTTGAATTTGCGTGGCGCGCTGACTATATTGCTCTTCAGCCTGAGTTAACTGCATTCTTTCAACTTCAAAGCCATGCGCTTCTTGCACAGCTTGTTCAGCGGCGATACGAGCTTGTTCCGCCGCTTGATGGGCAGCTTGATAATTGGCGACGCATTGATCCAGCTCACCTTGCAATTCACTTTGCATTAATCGTTGTGCCCGTAATTGCTTCTCAAGACTTTCCATTTCTTGAGCGCGCGCCAACATGCCAGCTTGCTCAGAATCAGCTGCATAGAGCTGAACACCAACCCGACTGATTAAGTGACCTTGCTGAGTTACCAAGGCACCGCCGGCTGGTAATTTTTCACGACGGTTTAAAGCATCTTCTATGCTGTCAGCAATATAAACATTGTCAAGCCACTCTTCTAATACAGCAGCCACTCCAGGCGCACCTGCACTTTGTACGCGAGTAAGCAACGCTATGAAGTTAGCGGGTATCGCGGTATGTGCGGGGATAATTTCATCGGTGAGCAAAATAGCCAAGCGACTTGGTGGCGCCTCTTGTGCAAGTGCTAACGTTTCCTGAACGCTCTTAGCAGTAATGGCTGCCAAGCGTTCACGCAGAACTGACTCCAGAGCGGCTTCCCAGCCACTCTCTACCTTTAACTCTTGCCAAAGGCGCTTACTTTCTTTAAGACCTTTACTTTCTAACCAAGGACCAATCTTGCCTTGTGCTTGCACGCTGGCCTGCAAAGCGGTTAAGGCTGTCAATTTGGCTTCTGTTTGAGCCAAATCTTGATTAGCAGATTGAATTTGTTGCTGGGCAGTACTGCGCGCCTCATCAGCCGCTGGAACGCGCTGTTGGGTTTCAATCGCACGGTTACGCGTCTCTTCGACTTTACGTTGAGCCATTGCATGACGATCAAGCGCCATTTGCAAGGCTTCCGCATCGGGCTTACGCATACCGCCTAACTCACCATTCAGACGGGTTTCGCGACCCTTTAATTCATCCAGCTGCGCACTCAAAGAGCGAGTGCGCTCGCCTAAGCTAGCCAATCTTTGATCAATCGAAGCCAAATGATTGCGTGCTTCATTTAACTCACGCATATTGACTTGATACATCTCTTCGCTTCCAGGCATTTGCTCTTGCAAGCCGGCCAAATCAGCAAGCAAAGACTCTTCCTTTTCTACAGCCAGACTTAACTCGTGTTCAGCAGAACGCTGTGCTTGCGCTGCATCCTGCTCTTGCACTGTCCAACGTTGGAGCTGCGCCTGTAAATCCTGGGTTTGCTGTTGTAAGCGCTGACGCGCCTCTTGCACATAATGAATCTGAGACTCGACTTGACTTACATCAGAATTGGTTTGGTAGAGATCGCCCTGGGCCTGTGATACTTTGTCCTGCAACGCGTACTGATGAGTACGCATGGTTTCTAATTCAGCCTCGGCATGACGTAGCTTGGCGGTTTGCTCTTCAAGGCTCACCTGAGTATCACGTATACCATTGGCATGACGCTCTTGCTCCTTACCTGCCTCAGTTTGACGCACGAACCACAAGAGCTGTTGTTGCGACTTCATCTGCGCTGAAAGTTCGGCATGACGCTCTGCTACGGTAGCTTGTTTTTCTAAGCGATTGAGTTGCTGCTCAAGCTCGCGCAAAATATCTTCTACACGAACTAAATTCTCTTTGGTATCTTCCAATCGTGAAGCAGTTTCTTTGCGACGCTCTTTGTATTTTGAAACACCAGCGGCCTCTTCCAAGAAGACGCGCAATTCTTCAGGCTTAGATTCCAAGATACGATTAATGGTGCCTTGACCAATAATGGCATAACCTCTCGGGCCCATACCAGTGCCCAGAAAAATATCTTGAATATCTTTACGACGCACTACTTGGTTGTTAACGTAGTAACTAGAGTTGCCATCACGAGTCAAAACGCGCTTGACCCCTAATTCGGTAAATGCACCCCACTGCCCTTGTGCCCGACCGTCTGAATTATCAAAAATCAATTCAACACTGGCACGCCCTGAAGGTTTACGCAATCCAGAACCATTAAAGATGACATCTTGCATGGATTCGCCGCGCAGTTCGCTGGCGCGGGATTCACCCAAGACCCAACGAACAGCGTCAATGATGTTTGATTTTCCACAACCATTTGGACCAACTACGCCAATTAATTGGCCTGGCATCTCAAAATGGGTTGGGTCAACGAAAGACTTAAAGCCGGAAAGTTTGATGGATTTCAGTTGCACGGCGGACTTTGTAGGGAAAAAGGGTCAGAAAGGAGGTAATTTATTTAAAACTTAAGTTGGAAGATGATAGCAAGCTTAGGGCTTCTCGGACGGGATTTTGCCCCACCGATATAATGATAAATCTACCTTCAGGGTCAAAATCCCTTAACAATCTGATAGTTAACTAAAAAGCATGAGCCAATCACCACAAAGCATCATCGAACAAGCCTGGGAAAACCGCGCAAACCTCTCTCCAGAGGCTGCCCCAGCGGAAATCCGCAATGCAGTCAATGCGGTACTTGAAGGCCTTAATTCAGGCACGATTCGCGTGGCTGAACGCCAAAGCGTTGGCAAATGGGAAGTCAATCAGTGGGTCAAGAAAGCTGTTTTGCTTTCATTCCGCCTTGAAGACAACAAACCAATGTCCGCGGGTGGATTTACCCAGTTCTATGACAAGGTTCCAAGCAAGTTTGAAAACTACACTGCTGAGGACTTCGCCAAAGGTGGATTTCGCGTAGTACCTCCTGCAGTAGCCCGTCGCGGCTCCTTTATTGGCAAAAATGCTGTTTTAATGCCCTCCTATGTCAATATTGGTGCTTATGTAGGCGAAGGTACGATGGTTGATACCTGGGCGACCGTGGGTTCTTGCGCTCAAATTGGTAAAAACGTACACCTTTCTGGTGGCGTAGGCATTGGCGGCGTTTTAGAGCCGATCCAAGCTGGTCCAGTCATTATTGAAGATAACTGCTTTATCGGGGCTCGTTCCGAGGTTGTTGAAGGGGTTGTTATCGAAGAAAACGCTGTGCTTTCAATGGGTGTCTACATTGGTCAAAGTACCAAAATTTACGATCGCGAAACTGGCGAGGTTCATTACGGCCGCGTTCCTGCTGGCTCCGTAGTGGTTCCTGGCTCACTGCCATCTGCTTGCGGCAAGTACAGTCTTTATGCCGCAATCATTGTGAAGAAAGTGGATGCTCAAACCAGAGCAAAAACTGCCATCAATGAATTACTCCGCGACTAAGACTTTTTATGAGCGCCACTCTTGAGCTAACTCAAGCCCTCATCTCCTGTCGTTCTGTTACGCCAGTAGATGGCGGCTGCCAAGAATTGATTGCCGATCGCCTCAAAGCGATCGGCTTTCATACTGAGAGCGTGGTCAGTGGACCAGAATCATTCCAAGTAACTAATTTGTGGGCAATCAAAAAAGGTAAGTCTGGCGATCAGGGGAAGGTTCTTCTCTTCGCAGGACACACTGATGTTGTTCCAACTGGCCCACTGGAAAAATGGACCAGCGATCCTTTCGAGCCAAGTATTCGTGATGGCTACTTATATGGTCGTGGTGCCGCTGATATGAAAACCTCTCTCGCAGCCTTTGTAGTTGCCGCAGAGGAATTCGTTGTCAAACACCCCGACCACCAAGGTTCCATCGCCTTTTTAATTACCAGCGATGAAGAAGGGCCTGCACACGACGGCACTGTCATCATGTGTGAACGTCTTGCAAAACACGGTCAGCGGCTTGACTACTGTGTCGTTGGTGAGCCAACCTCTGTAAATTACTTGGGCGATATGATTAAGAATGGTCGTCGCGGCTCCCTATCTGGCAAGCTCAAGATCAAAGGAATTCAGGCGCATATTGCCTACCCACATCTTGGAAAAAACCCAATTCACCTAGCAGCGCCTGCTATTCAGAATCTGGTAGAGACCGAGTGGGATAAAGGTAATGAATATTTTCAGCCGACTAGTTTTCAGATCTCCAACATTCACGCTGGTACTGGTGCCAACAACGTGATTCCAGGCGAACTTGCCATTGATTTCAACTTTCGATTTTCTACCGAGAGTAAGCCTGAGCAATTACGCGAACGCTTAGAGCAAATACTGAAGGCTGCGGGGGTTGAGTTTGAAATCGAATGGTCTTTAAGTGGTAACCCATTTATTACTGGGGATGGTGCCCTGGCTAATGCTCTGCGCTATGCCATCAAAACTGAAACAGAAATTGATACTGAGCTATCAACTACTGGCGGCACCAGTGATGGTCGCTTTATTGCCAAGATCTGCAAAGAAGTAGTTGAATTCGGCCCACTCAATGCCACTAGTCACAAGATTGATGAGAGCGTCATTGTTGATGACATCGAACCCTTGAAAAATATTTATCGCAAGACCCTTGAGCAACTTGTTGCTTAATTTCCTCAAATCTAACTAATCCATCATGGACCCTGAGCCTGCCCAAGTAATCAGCATTAACCAATTTATTGATCATATTACACAGCAGTTAGAAGCTGCTGATTTGCACTACGGTCATGGCGCTATCGATGCTCGCAGCGAAGCCTTGTGGCTAGTTAGCAAGCAACTGGATATGAGCCCTGCAGAGGCACTTGATCACTTGAATGACTTGATCAGCGAAACAGATCAAGCTAAAGCATTGGAAATCACCCAGGAGCGGATTCAAACGCGCAAACCACTTGCCTACATTCTGGGTGAAGCCTGGTTAATGGGCGTTCCCTTTTTCTGCAGTGAGCAAAGCATTGTGCCGCGCTCTTGGATTGCCGAACTGATTACCGATGGCTCCTTAGAACCCTGGTTACCCGCCGATGGCAAGGCGCTTGATCTTTGCACTGGTAATGGCTCACTAGCGATTTTGCTAGCGTTAAGCTGCCCAGATATTCAGGTAACCGCATGTGATATTAGTCTTCCTGCGCTGGCGGTTGCATCACGCAATCTAGATCGCCATGGTCTTAGCTCCCAGATTGATTTATTAGATGGCGATCTGTGGGATGCCTTGCCTGAAGCGAATGATGACAATCGCTTTGATTTAATTATTTGCAATCCTCCTTATGTGAATGCCAGCTCGATGAATACTTTGCCTGCTGAATATCACGCAGAGCCTGAGCTTGCACTAGCCGGTGGTGAAGATGGCATGGATTTGATTAGACGCATCATTGCCGCCGCACCTGACTACCTCACTGAACGCGGCGCACTCCTTCTTGAAATTGGCAATGAATATGAGAACTTCAAAAATGCCTTTCCACAAATCCCAGTCATCTGGATGGAGGTTTCTGCCGGCGAAGAGCAAGTTCTCTTAATTCAGGCGGAAGATCTGCATTAGAAGTTAACTTAGCTCGGCAGCAGCGGCAATGGCTTGATCAATCCGCTCAACTGGAATCACACGCAAACCAGGAATTTTAGATTTCGGCATATTCGCCTTCGGAATAATCGCCACCGTAAACCCAAGTTTTGCCGCTTCTTTAAGGCGCTCTTGACCACGAGGGCATGGACGAATTTCTCCAGCTAGGCCAACCTCACCAAACACAATGAGTTCTTTTGGCAGTGCGCGATTACGTATCGACGATTGAATCGCCAGCAACACTGCTAAGTCAGCTGCTGGCTCAGAAATCTTCACACCACCTACGGCGTTTAAAAAGACATCTTGATCAAAACACGCAACGCCAGCATGACGATGCAATACCGCCAGCAACATGGCTAAACGATGCTGCTCAAGTCCAACCGCCAACCTTCTTGGATTGGGAATGTGGGCAGTATCCACTAAAGCCTGAATCTCCACCAACAAGGGGCGACTACCCTCTTGGGTCACAAGAACGCAAGCGCCAGGGACCATTTCAGCATGCTGGGATAAAAAGATTGCTGAAGGATTGGCAACACCGCGCAAACCCTTCTCTGTCATTGCAAAAACGCCAAGTTCATTGACGGCTCCAAAGCGATTCTTAATGGAGCGAACTAAACGGAATGAAGAATGGGTGTCACCCTCAAAATACAAAACAGTATCAACAATGTGCTCAAGCACACGCGGCCCAGCTAAATGACCGTCTTTTGTGACGTGGCCAACCATTAATACGCAAATACCACTCGACTTAGCTGCTCGGGTAAGTTGTGCGGCACACTCACGAACCTGAGCAACCGATCCTGGCGCTGAGCTCAGCACCTCTGAATACAAGGTCTGAATCGAATCCACCACCAATACCTGAGGCTTAACGGTATCCATAATGGAGAGCAACTTTTCGAGCTGAATTTCTGCAAGCACCTCTAGCTGAGGTGCGTCGAGTGCAATCCGCTTTGCTCGCAGCGCAATTTGGGCTGCTGATTCTTCGCCGCTGCTATAAAGCACATTCATACCTGCAGAACTCATCTCAGCCAGAGCTTGCAATAGCAAAGTTGATTTGCCGATACCAGGATCCCCGCCCAACAAGACTACTCCACCGGGAACGAGACCACCGCCCAATACGCGGTCAAACTCCTCAACGCCTGTAGAAAAGCGAGGCAAGTCTTCTGCCGTAATGGCAGATAGTTTTTGTCTTGGTAGTGCTTGGGCCAATCCCTGAAAACGCGAATTGGCACTTACCTCCGGCAAACCCTCTTCCATCGTGTTCCAGGCCTGGCAAGAGGGACATTGTCCCTGCCACTTAGCAGAGGTGCCACCGCAGGACTGGCAGATATAAATCGTTTTTACCTTGGCCAAAGCTTTACCTAATTAAATGAGGGTCGGTGGAAACAGATCAATCGAGCTGGGTGCCCGCTTTATTTTCTTGCGAGCGTTTTGGCGCATCCTTACGACGCTGCTCTAAATCTGCTGCACGTGCTGCCGCATCTTTTTGTTTTTGCTCGAATTCACGTTGATTATCCGCCCGCTCTGCAGCCTTTTCTGGAGATGCCAGATCTGCTGCACGCTTAGCATCATTCTGATCTTTGACACTCGCCTTTAGCTTTCTCTGCACTGCATGGAGTGCTACCTGCTGCTCCTGAATGGGATCAATTTCTTTGCGATATTGAGCACGTGCATTACGCAAACAGCGGTTCACCAAATAAAGGCTATAGCAATCATGCTGGGCAGCACCCCAGCGGTACTTAGCCCAATCTCGCTGCAATTCAAGCTCTTGGTCAATTTTATCCAAGCGCACTAACTCGGCGTCCTCTTCGGGGGTAGCGAATGCCACCCTACTAAAAGAGCAAACCAAAAGCAGTATTGATAAAAATACTTTGGCACGTAATGAAAAACAGACTCTCAAATTTCTACCTTCGCGCCCAGTTCAACCAAACGATTGGTGGGAATCTTAAAGAAATCGGATTGGCGACCAGCATTCTGATACATCCAGCAGAATAAACGTTCACGCCACATGGCCATTCCTGGAATTTCCGTAGAAACAATCGTGTCCCTAGATAAGAAGAAGGAGGTATTCATTAAGTCAAATTTCAGATCAGAATTATGCTCAATCAACTCCAAAATCTTCAACATATCTGGCGTTTCATTAAAGCCATATACGGCACGGACGACGTAAATACCATTACCTAGATCTCGCAAAGTAATTCGCTCATCGTCTTTCACATAAGGTACATCCCAAATACTCACTTTTAAGAAGAAGACCCGCTCATGCAAGACATGATTGTGCTTGAGATTGTGCAAGAAAGACACTGGCAAATAATCAACGTGAGCAGTTAAGAAGATGGCAGTACCCTCCACCCGATGGGGCGGATGTTTCATCAGGCTGTCAATGAAGCCTTTTAATTCGATACCGTTATCAGTCGCATGTTGGCGCAGTAATTGACGCCCTTGATACCAAGTCATTAGGAGTAAGAAGCAGGCGGCACCCAATAGCAATGGGAACCAACCACCCTCCATGATTTTTAATAAGTTTGCCAGCAAGAAAGCAAAGTCCACTACCAAGAAGGCGCCAATAACCAAAGATACTAAAATCGTGTTCCAGCGCCACACCACACGCATCACAATGGCCGCTAAAAATGTTGTCACGATCATAGTGGTCGTCACAGCAATGCCATAGGCAGCCGCCAAGTTTTCAGACTTCTTGAAAGCCAATACAACAGCTACTACCAAAACCAATAAGGTCCAATTGATCAATGGCATATAAATTTGGCCAATCTCTTTATCAGAGGTATGCTGCACTTTCATGCGCGGTACAAATCCCAACAAGATAGCTTGACTAGTCATCGAGAACGCGCCAGAAATGACGGCTTGCGAAGCAATCACCGTGGCAACAGTTGCCAGGATTACGAGAGGGAAAACAAAGGCTTCTGGAACCATCAAAAAGAATGGATTTTGAATGGCTTCAGGATTATTTAAAAACATTGCGCCTTGGCCAAAGTAATTCAATATTAAGCATGGCATGACCACGAAGAACCAGCCCATACGAATTGGTTTAGCCCCAAAATGACCCATGTCTGCATAGAGCGCTTCAGCACCTGTCAGCACCAAGAAAACAGCGCCAAGCACAATGAAACCTTGCAGAGCGTTCTCCTGCATGAAACGCACCGCATATAAGGGATTAACAGCGGCGAAGATGGCCGGGTTCTGAACCACCTGATTGAGACCCATCAGGCCAATCACCGCAAACCATACCAACATGACTGGCCCAAAAAGGTTTCCTACAACCGCGGTACCCGTTTTTTGAATAAAAAATAAAAGAATTAGAATGAGAATGGTGGTCGGCAGAACATAGCGTGTGAAATCAGGTGAAATCACTTCCATACCTTCAACCGCAGATAAAACTGAAATTGCTGGAGTGATAATTGCATCGCCATAAAACATACAGGCACCAAAGACACCTGACATGATGATCAAAAACGCTCTTTTGGATCCGGCTGGTGCAGTACGCAAGGCCAAAGCCATTAAGGCTAAGATGCCGCCTTCTCCATTATTGTTCGCACGCATCACAAACAAGACGTACTTTAGAGACACAACGATTGCAAAGGCCCAAAAGACCATTGAAATAACGCCATAAACCGCATCCGCCGAGAATGGAATACCGTGCTCAGGACTGAAGCATTCCTTAAGGGCATAGAGAGGACTAGTGCCAATATCTCCGAACACAACGCCAATGGCTGCCATCATTAGCGCAAGAGAGGCACCTTTTTTAGGTAGATGGTCTTCGCGGGAGATCTCTACTGGCCTTAGCAAGGATGACTCTGAAAACTCTGGATTACTGACTGACATGAATATGTTCCGCCCTGTTGTTGCGTGGCAATATATTACTCCTTATGCCAGCTGATTGAGGGGTGAGTTTACCCCTCAAAACCCCCTTATTTATTACTTTATTGAAGGAAAGCCTCGACACAGGGGTTGAAAAAATGGTAGAATATTAGCTTCAGACGCGGGGTGGAGCAGTCTGGCAGCTCGTCGGGCTCATAACCCGAAGGTCGTAGGTTCAAATCCTGCCCCCGCAACCAAACAGTAGAAGGCTTCTAGGTCAATTGACTCAGAAGCCTTTTTGCTTTTCTGACCTTAGAAGGTAAACATCGGTTGTATTGGGGTGTAGGGATCTGAGGATCCAGTTTCTAGTACTTCGGCTTCCTCCTCGCCCTCAGGCTGACGAAAGTACTTACTATCAATCTTTGGCACTCTGGGGTTTGATTCTCCATCTACTTCATCTACAGCAACTGCGGGTGCCAGCGGTTGAGAATTGAATTCCTTTAACTGCTCCTTTGTATAAGGAGAGTAGGTAGTATTTTGAGCATGTGCGCCCATAGGAATGGTAAGTAGGAGCGATACCATCAATAGAGTGAAATGGGTGCTTTGTTTGTTCAATTGATCTCTTTAGTAAAGGACATCACCATGGTACGTAGGCCAGCACGAATACCAAGACAATGAGTGTAAATATGGCAATTTGCACTCTTTTTTCGAATTTGACTCTGTTTGTGTTTTTTAAATCATCACTCATTTGCAAGGGCCTTCGAGGTCTTACTTACTAGGCCCATCTACAGCTTTGAGGTAGCCCTTTATGTATTCGGGCGGCACGAAGAGGTCACTCTTAATGCCAACTTTTGATGAAACGCTGATCTGAAAACCTTTTTTAAGATGGTCGCGTAAAAAAGCATCCGTCAGCTGAATGGACATCAACTCTTTGAAAATACAACCCCTATCATCACAAACCCCTGCCTCCCTGGAGACGGATTTGAAGGTAGTGGCTGGATTATTCTCCAAGGTAGCTGAATCGTAGTAACGCCACTCTTTAAAGTAGGTCAGCAATACCATCAACTGATAAGACTTCGATCCCTTTGGAGAGGCCTCACTTACCAAGCTATACATCTCAAATGTGTTGGCATCATCCATAGTATTGATTGATGGCCCAACATACACCTTCTCACCATTAAGGGGGCTTGGCGAAGCCATGGTTGCCTTGTAAACATCATTTGCTTCTTGCGCCTCAATTATCTTCTCGTTGTTATGACAAGCAACCAGACTCATAGTCAGCAGGAGGAAAAGAGCGATACGGTACATTTTGAAGCCTTTAATTTGAATAAAAGATTGGATGTGGCAATAGCGCCAAATCAGTCAAAACCCATTGTTTCATATTTCCAAGAAACAAAATAAGTCAATCTGGGTGATGTCGCTGACTTTTGGGCCGAAAACGAAGTTTTTAGCTTAACTGAGGGCCTATTCACTTAGAATATTCACACATATGCCAAAACCACCATTTTTCGAGCAAATGAAGCTGATTCCCTATTTGGGTAAATGGCTGGTAATCACAACGGCAATTGCAATTCTTTCAGGAACAGCATCCGCATTTCTTTTGATTGCCTTGGAATGGGCATCCGATACCCGCACCGCAAATCACTGGCTCATCTTTTTACTGCCAGTGGCTGGCTTTGCTGTAGGTTGGATCTATTTACGGTTTGGGGAACATGTCGAAAGAGGCAATAACCTGCTGATCGATGAAATTCATGATCCTAAAAGAATCATCCCTTTTCGGATGGCCCCCTTCGTCTTTTTTGGCAATATCATCTCCATCCTATTTGGTGCATCGGTTGGCAGAGAAGGAACGGCAGTTCAAATGGGTGGCGCGTTAGCAGACCAACTCACCCATCTCTTTCAATTTAATTCCGAAGATCGCAAAATTATTCTCATGGCCGGTATTAGCGCTGGCTTTGCCTCCGTGTTTGGAACGCCCTTGGCTGGCGCCATCTTCGGCCTTGAGGTCCTGATTGTTGGCAGCATGCGCTACGATGCGATTTTTCCTTGCATGACTGCCGCCATCATTGCAGATCAGATTTCTTTACTTTGGGGTGTTCACCACACCCAATACAGCATTCAAGTAATCCCTGCAATAACGTCATGGGGACTATTTGCCATGGTGATTGCCGGCGTAGCGTTTGGCCTGACTGGAAAAGCTTTTGCAGAGACTACCCATCACCTTACGGCCTACTTTAAGAAGATCGTTGCTTATGCTCCTCTGAGGCCATTCATTGGCGGGATAGCGATCATAGCTGCCACTTATCTAATGGGGTCAGATCGCTATATTGGGTTGGGCATCCCCACTATCTATGAGGCCTTTAATCAACCAGTCGCTCCGTACGATTTTTTAGGAAAGATGATTTTCACGATCACCTCTCTTGGCAGCGGATTTAAAGGGGGCGAAGTCACTCCCCTGTTTTATATAGGGGCGACCTTAGGGAACGCCTTGGCCCCCCTCTTGGATATGCCCTTCTCATTATTAGCGGGTGTGGGTTTTGTTGCGGTATTTGCAGGCGCCGCAAACACACCTCTTGCATCCATGGTCATGGCCATGGAATTGTTTGGCGGGGAAGTAGGCATCTATGCTGCCATTACTTGCGTGGTGAGCTATCTATTCTCTGGTCATTCGAGCATTTATAGCGCGCAACGATCCCATCAAGAAAAAACCCCTCAACCTTAATCGGGAGAGGGGCAAAGGGAAGAGACTTCTTTAAGCCGCCTAAAGAGTCGATAGACTCAATTCTGAAAGCGTATCCATTTGACGTAAATCCTCTTCTTGAGAGCTCAGTAAATGTTGGCCCATCAGGGCTGAAGCCAAAAATGCAGCGGCCACTATAAAAGCAGTAAGGCGGCGATGCGACTTTGCCAAGGTCAGCACATGAGACATGCGATGACTGGGGTAAACCTCCTGATGCACCACTCTGCGCCAATCCTGATGCAGAGTTTTCTCAAAATGAACAGAAGAGCAGGGGACAGATATTTGGTCCAACAGTTTTTGTAGATTTTTGTTTTCAGTTGTCCGCATATGCACCACCTTTTTCTAATTCAGACTTCAATTTCAATTTAGCGCGAAACAATAGCTGATCGACGCTGTTCTTATTCATCCCCATGACCTTGGCAATTTCTGCCGCAGTTAAATCTTGATATGCCCACATTAAGATTGCCATCCTCTGCTTCACACTCAAAGAACGCACTGCTTCTGAAATTCGCCCAGAATCAAACGTGTCCGAAAAATCGACATGAACCAACTCGGCAGGCAGATTCTCTAACTCGTCAAACACCTCAAAAGCCGTTTTATTCATTGCTTTTAAGCGATCCAAACTCAGATTGCTCACAATTGCATAAAAGTAAGTGGATAAAGCTGACTTGCCATTAAAGTTAGCTGCTGAGCGCCAAAGCCTGATGAAGGCCTCTTGCACAACGTCCTCAGCATCTTCACGGCGCCCTAGCATTTTCCAGGCAAGCGAGTAGGCTGACTGGCTAAGGGATCGGATAATCTCCTGCGACGCACCAGAATCACCAGCTACTGCTTTTTTCAGTAAATCCTGCTCAGCCCGATATTGTTTACCGGTAAATAAACTCAAACCGATTCCTAGTTATTCATTGGCTTATTCCAATGATCTTGCGCATTTGGATGAGCCTGCATCCACTCGGACCGCTCTTTTTTCATTTCCGCGCGTTCCTCAGGAGTCATAGAGGCAATCATTGCTTTGCGATTATCACGCAACTCCTTCTTTTGGGCGGGTGTTAAGGCCTCCCACTGCGCATGCATCTTGTCACGCAATGCTTTACGCTCCTGGGGGCTTAAAGCCTTAAATTTGGCATGCAGTTTTTGGCGGTACTCACGACGCTCCTCTGGGGTCGCCTGCTTAAACTGCTCACGCAAATCCTTTGACATTTGCATTCTTTGCTCAAAAGTCATATTCGCCACAACCTGAGGGTCTTGAGGCTCAGGCAAAGCCGCTGAAGCTAGCCCAATAGTGCTAACCAATAAAATATTTGCCATCATGAAACCCTGTATTGCTCTTTTCATCTATTTCTCCTTATTTGTTGGCATTTAGACTGGATAGCCTATGAAATACTTATGGCTTGTACAAAAATATATTTCATCATGATCGTAAGTATTTAAGCGTCCAATTAGTCTAATGAGCTGCATCCGATTAATCACTTCATAACTGCCATGACCGCTTTTTCACTTCGATCCACTCTTTTCATACTAACCCTACTGACTGTCTTGTCACCCATACAGGAGGCCAATGCGCAATGGGGCGGCCTGATCAATTCAGGCATGTCCAGCATGAGACGTGGCGGCAATTCCAATAGCCAGAACTCAAATAGCAATGCCGGCTCCCAGAATAACCATGCCAATACCCCAAGCCCAGGGGCCAATCTATTGACTTATGAACAAATGGAGGCAGGCCTTTCTCAGCTGGAAACCAGCCTAAAGCTCACGCAAGATCAAACAAAAGCTTGGGATAACTTTGCAAGCAAGGTGCGTATCTATGCCAGCGATGTTGCCAAAGAAAGGGCTAGGCTCAATAGTGGTACAGCACCCCAAGGCGATGCCCTCAAGTATCTCAATACTGCTGAGGAAAATGCAAAAAGCCGCTATACCAGCCTAAAAGAAGTTGAGGAAACCGCCAAACCCCTCTACAAACTCCTAAGCAATGAACAAAAAGGTATTTTTGACAGCAAAATAAGCAGCTTTATTGCCGCAAGCCCCCAAAAACTCCCCAATCAGTCGAGCTACAACCTGCCGGATATGGGTGGCAACCCTCCAGCCGATAATGGCAAATGGGCGCCCAACTAGATACTTTTGGCGGAGCTACTAAACATACCTTGATGCGCCACCGGCAGTACCTGTAGTCTTGTTAAACTAAGTCAAGCCTGGAGCGGTCCTCCTGAGGCATGACTTGATGTAGCTCACAATGCGAATGTAATGAAAAAATTATTAGAAAAACTGCTTTCAGCCAGTCAAAATTTATGGGGACGTCTGAAAAGTAATCCTGTTTGGTTAAGGACTTTCAATTACTGCAAGGTGAAGATCTTATTGGGCATCCAAAAACTAAAGGTGGCGAACTTCAAGATGGTTGCTTACACCCAACCAAGGCTGGAAACACTCGTTCGTCGCGTCAGTAAAAATCAAGAGTTCGCACTCAGCTTTAAAGCTACTCAAATTATTCTCTATATCGCCATTTATATTGTGCTCAGTACCCTTTGGCATTTCATTGGTGGATTTGTAGAGGACACTAAAGCACGTGATGCCCGGATGCGCCCTGTTTCAGTAGTCACATCCCCGGTAAAGCTTGGCAAAATTACGGTGGTCCAGACTGCGCTAGGTACCGTTACCCCAAGAAATACTGTGACCGTTTTTCCACAAGTAAGTGGCATCTTGAGTAAAGTATTTTTTAAAGAGGGTGACCTGGTTCAAGCCGGTCAATTACTAGCCCTGATTGACCCCCGCCCTTTTGAGGCAAGTCTCAAGCAAGCTGAAGGTACTTTAAGTAAAGACAAAGCCCTGTTAGCCAATGCTGAGCTCGACTTGAAGCGTTACGACACATTGCTCAAGCAAGATTCGATATCCAAGCAAGTCTACGCAACTCAAAAGTCCTTAGTAGAGCAGTACAAAGGCAATGTCCTCACTGATGAAGGCTTGGTCAGCAACGCAAAATTGCAACTCGAATTTGCGCACATTACATCCCCCATCAATGGTCGAATTGGTATGCGACTAGTTGACCCAGGTAATTTGGTGCAACCAAATAATGCCACTGGTTTATTTGTTATTACCCAACTACAACCCACTACGGTTCTTTTCTCAGTTCCCCAGGAAGTCATTCCTTCGTTTAGAAAATTCTTACAAGAGCCACCGCCTCCTGAAGTCATAGCGATCGTTGACACCATTAAAACCGTGCCTCCAGCTAATGCCTCATATACAGATCATAGTAAGCAAAACCGCAGCGCCAAAACCGATAGCACAAGCAATGCCCCTGAAAAAATAATTATTCCAGTGGAATCCTGGAACAGTGATAGTACTAAAAAATTATCCACAGGTTATCTTGAAAGCATTGATAACCAAATTGATATCACCACAGGAACGGTAAAGTTACGGGGCATTTTCTCTAACGATGAGATGAATCTTTTCCCGAATCAATTTGTTAATGTTCGGGTGATACTGGACGTTCTATCCGATGTTGTGGTCGTTCCAGTGCCCGCGGTTCAGCGTGGTACACCAGGCACCTTTGTATACCGACTCAACTCAAACAATACCGTCTCAGTTGTGCCTGTCAAGCTCGGCCCTGTCGATGGCTATAACGTGCAGGTACTTGAAGGTCTTGAGCCTGGAAACATCGTAGTAGTCGATGGCACAGATAAGTTGCGCAATGGCGCAAAAGTCATGGTTGGGCAAGCATCTGGGGCTGCAAATGCTGGTGGTAAAGGAGCTAAGGGTTCCGGTCAAGCCAGTAAGCCTTAGTTACCCCACCTCATTACATAGAGAGCTTCTAAGGTCCCCATGAATCCATCCAGGATATTCATCCTCCGCCCGATTGCCACCTCATTATTGATGGTGGCAATTTTATTGGGCGGTATTCTGGCCTATCGCAGTTTGCCAATCTCTTCCCTGCCTCAAGTTGACTACCCGACCATTCAAGTAGTCACCCTTTACCCAGGCGGTAGTCCTGATGTCATGGCCTCATTAGTGACAGCCCCGCTTGAGCGCCAGTTTGGTCAGATGCCGGGTTTAAATCAAATGTCTTCTGTGAGCTCCGGTGGGGCCTCAGTGATTGTTCTGCAATTTGGACTCGATCTCAGTCTTGATGTAGCAGAACAAGAAGTTCAGGCAGCCATTAACGCCGCCAACTCTTTATTGCCAGGCGATCTACCTGCGCCCCCGATCTACAACAAAGTAAATCCCGCCGATACCCCAATTCTGACTTTAGCGATCACTTCAGCTACGCTCCCATTAACTCGCGTCGAGGATTTAGTCGATACCCGCCTTGCACAAAAGATCTCACAAATTCCAGGCGTTGGTTTAGTCAGCGTTTCTGGTGGCCAAAGACCAGCGGTACGCATTATTGCTAACCCTCGAGCGCTCGCGAGCAAAGGCTTGAGCTTGGATGATGTCCGGGTAGCGATTGGCAATGCCAATGTCAATTCAGCAAAAGGCAGTTTTGATGGTCCATTCCAATCTTCAACGATTGATGCAAACGATCAAATTAAATCGGCTGAGGGTTATGAGAACCTGATCATCACCTACAACAATGGTGCCCCTGTCAGGGTATCGGATGTTGCTAAGGTGGTGAGCGGTCCTGAAAACGTTCGCCTAGGAGCATGGGCCAATAAGCAGCCGGCGATCATTCTGAACATTCAGCGCCAACCTGGCGCGAACGTGATTCAAGTAGTTGATCAAATTAAAAAGCTATTGCCACAACTATCAGCCACGCTGCCCCAGTCACTAGAAGTTAATATTCTGACCGATAGAACAAGCACGATCCGCGCCTCTGTTGATGATGTCCAGATAGAGCTCCTTTTCTCCATCTTGCTCGTTGTTTTAGTCATTTACGTATTTCTGCGAAGCGTTCCAGCCACCATCATTCCAAGCGTTGCAGTTCCCCTATCATTAATTGGTACGTTTGGAATCATGAGTTGGGCAGGCTTCTCGCTCAATAACCTCTCACTGATGGCTTTAACAATTGCCACCGGCTTTGTGGTTGATGATGCGATTGTGATGATTGAAAATATCTCTCGCTATATCGAGGAGGGTGACAAGCCTTTAGAGGCTGCGCTCAAAGGATCGAAACAAATTGGCTTTACGATCATCTCACTTACTATTTCGCTGATTGCCGTGCTGATTCCACTGCTATTCATGGGTGATGTAGTTGGTAGACTATTTAGAGAATTTGCTGTGACCTTAGCAGTTGCCATCATTATTTCGGCAGTAGTGTCACTAACCCTCACGCCGATGATGTGCGCTCTGCTGCTGCACCATATCCCTGAATCCAAACAATCGAAGTTCTATCACTGGAGTGGCGCTCAGTTTGATCGACTCATTCATCAATATAGCCGCGGATTGAACTGGGTACTTGATCGTCAAAAATCAACTCTAGTAGTAGCAGTCCTGACCTTGGTTTTAACTGTTCTGCTCTATATCTTTATACCGAAAGGCTTCTTCCCAATTCAAGATACGGGCATGATCCAGGGCATTTCAGAGGCACCCCAGTCAATCTCTTATCAAGCAATGGCCAGTCGCCAACAAGCTTTGGCAGACATCATCCTCAAAGATCCAGATGTTGAAAGTCTATCTTCATTTATTGGGGTCGATGGCACTAATGCCACTTTGAATAATGGCCGAATGCTCATCAATCTCAAGGCACATAATTCGCGTGATGATGTCAAAACCGTATTGCGTCGTCTGCAAAGCAAAGTAGATCAACTATCCGATATCAAACTATTTCTTCAGCCGGTACAAGATCTCACTATCGAAGATCGAGTGAGTCGCACTCAATATCAATTTACCCTTGAGGACGCTAATGCTGCCGAATTAAATGAGTGGACCCCGAAGATTGTCGAGAAACTCAAGACGCTTTCCCAATTAAGTGATGTTGCCAGCGATTTACAGAACAAGGGCTTGCAGTCCTATATCAATATTGATCGTGATATTGCTGGACGCCTCGGAGTAACCATTGCCTCAATCGATAATGCGCTTTATAACGCTTATGGTCAGCGACTGATCTCAACTATCTTTACTCAGACCAATCAATATCGTGTTGTTCTCGAAGCTATGCCAAGCCCGGAACCAGGACTCAATGCCCTAGATCAAATTTATGTTCCAGGTGCAGGCGGCAAACAAATCCCATTGAGCGTGCTGGCTGATATTGAGGAGCGCTATGGTTCGCTGAATATTAACCATCAAGGCCAATTTCCTGCTGCAACCATTTCATTTAATCTTAGTCGCACTGCCTCTTTAGGTGATGCTGTGCAAGCAATTACAGATGCGCAAAATGACATGCAGGTTCCTGCCAGCTTAATTACACGCTTTCAAGGTGCGTCCAAAGCATTTAATGCCTCCCTAGGCAATACCGTCACCCTTATTTTTGCAGCAATTATTTGCATGTACATCGTCTTGGGTGTTTTATATGAAAGCTATATCCACCCGATTACGATTTTGTCGACCCTACCATCTGCTGGTGTAGGCGCATTACTTGCACTCATCATTTCTGGTAATGACTTAGGCATCATTGGTGTTATCGGCATTATCTTGTTGATTGGCATTGTGAAGAAGAACGCCATCATGATGATTGACTTTGCTCTTGAGGCCGAGCGGGTTGAAGGTAAAACACCGAGGGAGGCGATTTATGAGGCTTGCCTCTTACGTTTGCGCCCGATTCTGATGACAACAATGGCCGCTCTATTAGGCGCCTTACCGCTCATGCTTGGTACGGGTACCGGCTCTGAACTGCGCCACCCCCTAGGTATCACTATGGTCGGTGGATTGCTGTTAAGTCAAGTGCTGACCTTATTTACTACTCCGGTAATTTATCTAGCCTTTGATCGACTCTCTAGGCGCATTAAAACTTACCAAGCCAGTCGTAACAATTAATCCATGAATAAACGAATTCGTTGATGAATATCTCCGTACCATTTATTCATCGGCCAATTGCCACCACGCTATTGATGCTAGCAATCATGCTGGCAGGTATTACAGCATTTCGATTGCTGCCAGTCTCGCCATTGCCACAGGTCGATTTTCCGACGATCTCCGTATCGGCCAGTCTGCCTGGAGCTAGCCCAGAAACGATGGCGGCAACTGTAGCAACCCCTCTTGAGCGCTCACTGGGCCGCATTGCTGGCGTTACCGAAATGACTTCATCGAGCTCATTAGGCTCAACCCGCATCACCCTGCAGTTTGATCTGAGTCGCAATATTGATGGTGCCGCAAATGATGTCCAAGCCGCCATTAATGCGGCTCACGCACTTTTGCCAACCGGACTACCAAGTAATCCCACTTATCGCAAAGTCAATCCAGCCGATGCGCCGATTCTGATTATCAGCTTGACCTCTGACACTATGCCCAGAGCGCAGCTGTACGATGCCGCCTCCACTATCTTGGCACAAAAGCTCTCGCAGTCCAAAGGGGTAGGACAAGTTACGGTGGGGGGCAGCTCTCTTCCAGCAGTTCGAGTGGAAATCAACCCCACCCTCATGTCTGCACTAGGGATTGGTTTTGAGAATGTCCGCACCGCCATTGCGGCATCCAATACGGTTCGACCCAAAGGTGTTATTGAAAGCGGCGATCGCGCCTGGCAACTAGTGGCAAACGACACTTCCAGTACTGCAAAAGACTATATGCCGGTGATTGTTGGTTATCACAATGGTGCACCGGTGCGCATTCAGGATTTTGCAGAGGTTGTTGACTCTGTTGAGGATTTGCGCAATGGCGGTCTAGCCAATGGTAAGCCAGCTGTACTACTGGTCATCTGGCGTCAGCCGGGCGCGAACATCATCGATACCGTAGAGGGTGTTAAAGCCCTACTACCGCAACTGAAGGCCTCCATACCAGCGGCTATTGATATGGATATTGCATTAGATCGGACGCCAACCATTCGCGCCTCTTTGCGCGAGGTCGAGCGCACCCTAATCATCTCAGTCATTCTGGTGGTGATGGTGGTGTTCCTATTTTTAGGTAATGCGCGTGCAACCATTATTCCAAGCATTGCCGTACCAGTCTCGCTGGTTGGAACCTTTGCCGCGATGTACTTATGCGGCTTCTCTCTCAACAATCTTTCCTTAATGGCCCTAACGATTGCCACTGGATTTGTCGTTGATGATGCCATTGTGGTTCTTGAAGTGATTGCACGCAGGATTGAACAGGGCGAGACGCCACTAGCCGCGGCGATTGCAGGCGCAAAAGAAGTTGGTTTTACAGTGATATCGATCACCATCTCGCTGGTAGCTGTATTTATTCCAATTCTATTGATGGGCGGAATTGTTGGGCGGCTTTTCCGAGAATTTGCCATCACTCTATCGGTGGCTATTACAGTGTCTCTGGTAATTTCTCTCACCGCAACCCCAATGCTATGTGCCAAATTACTCAAAGCCCACGATAAGGGAACGCATAACCGTTTTATGTTGGCAATTGAAAAGTTCTTCGCCAGTGTAAATAAGCATTATGCGAGCTCACTTGAATACGCTCTGCAACATCGACGCATGATGATGATGATTTTATTTACGGTCATTGGACTTAATATCTATCTTTACATCAACATACCCAAAGGTTTTTTTCCACAACAAGATACCGGCAGAATGATTGGCAGCGTCCAGGCAGATCAAGCTATCTCTTTTCAGGCAATGCAATTAAAGATGGCGCAATTTATGAAAATTGCCATGCAAGATCCGGATGTAGGCAAAGTAGTCAGTTTTAATGGTGGCGGTCAAACCAATACAGGAAGTTTATTTATTGTTCTTAAGCCACTCGATCTTCGTCAAAGCAGTATGGATGAAGTGCTTGGTAGATTACGCCGCAAACTCAATGTAGTGGCAGGTGCAACACTCTTCTTGCAGCCAGTGCAAGATATTCGGATTGGCGGGAGAGCAAGTAATGCCCTGTATCAATTTACGCTACTGGGAGATAACCTTGAGGACCTAAGAACCTGGGGGCCTAAGATTCGTTTTGCTATGACTGATTTGCCTGAACTGGTTGATGTTAATACCGATGCTCAAGATAAAGGCATTCAAACAACCCTCACCATCGATCACGACACGGCAGCTAAGCTTGGTCTTACTACCAATCTCATTGATACCACTCTGAATGATGCTTTTGGTCAGCGCCAAGTCTCCACCATCTTTAATCCACTCAATCAATATCATGTGGTGATGGAGGTGGCTCCCAAATATTGGCAGAACCCAGAAACGCTAAAGCAGATTTATGTCAGCACTTCAGCACCAACCCCGAACTCGTTCTCCGTTGGGGCTGCTCAGTCAATAACTGCGGCAACTATACCCATTAATGCTGTGCATGCCCCGGGTACAAAGGTGGTAGGAGGTCAAGTTCCCCTGGCAGCCTTCTCTACATACGCCTCAACTAATACGCCTTTGGTAGTCAATCACCAGAGTCAATTTACTGCCAATACTATTTCTTTTAACCTTCCACAAGGTGTATCACTTGGACAAGCATCCGATGCTATTTATGCCATGATGGATAGACTTAATGTTCCCAATACCGTCAGGGGTAGCTTTCAGGGCACCGCAAAGGCATTTCAAGATTCCCTCTCCAGTCAACCTTGGTTGATATTGGCAGCCTTCATTACTGTGTATATTGTCTTGGGCATCTTGTATGAAAGCTTGATTCACCCCATTACGATTCTCTCAACTCTTCCATCAGCCGGTGTTGGAGCCCTTCTTGCGCTGATGATTTGCAATACTGAATTTAGTATCATTGCTTTAATTGGCGTGATTTTGCTCATTGGCATTGTTAAAAAGAATGCCATCATGATGATTGACTATGCTATTCACGCACAAAGAACCGATGGCTTATCGGCGCAAGATGCAATCTACAAGGCATGTTTATTGCGCTTTCGCCCTATCTTAATGACCACAATGGCAGCGATTCTAGGGGCTATCCCACTGGCCATTGGATCGGGTGATGGTGCAGAATTTCATAGACCCTTAGGAATTTCGATCGTAGGCGGACTCATCATGAGTCAACTACTAACGCTTTATACAACACCAGTGGTTTATCTTTACATGGAACGTTTTCGTACCTGGAAGTGGAAAAGAAAATGAGTAACGCAAGCAAAATCATGCATCCCAATACGGCACTCAAGGCGCTATGTGCGATTAGTCTTTTTTCACTAATGACAGGCTGTATGGTTGGCCCTGACTACAAAAAACCAGACAGCGCAACTGCACCCAGCTATAAAGAGCTGGATGGCATGCAAAGCGGTGATGGCTGGAAACTTGCGCAGCCCAATGAAGCGGGTTTGAATACAAAATGGTGGCTGATCTATAAAGACCCCGTACTTAATCAGTTGATGGAGAAGGTCAATGTTGACAACCAAAATATCATTGCTGCTGATGCCCAATACCGTCAAGCAACTGCCCTTCTAACCCAAGCACGGGCGGCACTCTTCCCCACATTAACCGCAAATGGTAGTGGCAATAGAGGAACACTTAACGGAAACTCTAATGGTGGATTTTCAACTATTGATCAAACCTTCAATGCCAATATCGGTGCCAGTTGGGTGCCCGATATTTGGGGTCAAGTGAGGCGCAATGTAGAGGCTAGTGGGGATAATGCTCAAGCTAGCGCCGCCCAATTAGATGCTGTGCGACTTTCAACCCAAGCAACATTAGCCCAAACGTATTTTCAGCTTCGTATCGCTGATATGCAAATCAAGATGTATGAAGATACGATCAAAGCTTACGAAAGATCTCTACAGATTTCTACAAACCAATATAACGCTGGCATAGTAACGCAGCTAGATGTTGCCCAAGCCAGCACACTACTCGAATCAACAATTGCTCTTGCAATTGATGTGCAACTCGCACGCGCACAACTCGAGCATGCTATTGCAGTACTCGTTGGCCAAACGCCATCAACTTTCTCTTTGCAAGCTCAAGAGCGCACAATTGATCCGGTTACTGGCCTGGTAGTAAGCCCGGTCTCAAGATTAGTCGCTGAATTACCAGATGTCCCCGTAGGTGTCCCCTCAACACTCTTAGAGCGACGTCCTGACATTGCCGCTGCAGAACGCCAAATGGCTGCCGCAAATGCCAAAATTGGTGTAGCCACCGCCGCCTTCTTCCCCACCCTAACGATTTCAGCAAGTGGTGGATATCAAGGTGTTGATTTACCTGGTCTCTTAAGTATGCCTTTACGCTACTGGTCGATTGGTCCTGCTCTTGCACAGCCTTTATTTGATGGTGGTCTTCGTATCGGCGCCTATCAACAAGCTGGGGCAGCCTACGACCAAAATGTAGCGCAATATCGTCAGACTGTTTTGGCAGCCTTTCAGAACGTCGAAGACAATTTGGTTGCTCTGCGGCTGTTGCAAAAGGAAAGCAAGTCTCAAGCCAGCGCAGTCAAGCATGCTCAAGATGCAGTACGTATTAGCATGAACCAATACAAAGAGGGAGTCATCACTTATTTAGATGTGGCAACATCGCAAGCGTCTGAGCTCGCAAATGAACGAACATTGATGTCCCTTCTAAATCGACAGATTGCGGCCCATGTAGGCTTGATTACAGCGCTCGGGGGAGGTTGGGATGTCAAACAAATTGCCGACAAATAGAGTCATTGTTCGCCACTGAAACGATGCCATAAACGGACATTCTCATCTCTCCAAAATAAGACCCTTGAATACGCATGATTAGAAAAAGTCCACTCTTGCATACCGGTTAAGGGGGTGTGATAAAAGGGAATATCTAGATCGGCATAACGCGCAGTAACTAAAGGATGAGGATGGCCATATCGATTACGGTAGCCGTTTTGAGCAAAGGCCCTATTGGGATTTAATTTGCTCAGTAACTCGATAGAAGAAGAGGTCTTACTTCCATGGTGTGGCGCCATAAAAACCAACTGCTTATCGTCCAAATGCTTTATCTGTTTACTCGTTAAACGATCAACTAACTCCGCCTCTCCCTGTCTCTCTATATCTCCAGTCAACCACAACGAATGATTTTGATTGCGCACTTCAAGCACGCAACTCATTTCATTTGGCTTATAGGGATATTGATCCTCAAATAAAGTATATTCTTGCGGATGCCAGATTAAAAAATCTACACCATCCCAATTCCACTGCTGGCCGTATCGGCAAGGGATGCTGGCAATCCCCCTGCCTTTTAAATCAAGCAATAAGGGATTGCCGCTCGGCAATGACCCCATCATTAAATTAAACTTAATTTCTCTTAAAAGCGTTGTAGCACCACCGATATGGTCGCTATCGCTATGGCTAATGACCATGCGATCGATTTGATTTACCCCCTTTCCTCTCAGGAATGGCAAGATTACCTTTTGCCCAGCATCATCCTTTTTTCCTTGTATGGGTCCGGTGTCATAAAGCAACTGATGTGACGCCGTCTCAATTAAAACCGATGTGCCTTGCCCGATATCGAGCACATGAGCGCGAAAATCACCAGAGGCCAAGGGAACAGAACCCACAGGATTGAAAAATAAACAGGTCGACAAGGAAAGGCCTATCAATCTAGAGCAATAGGATGTTTTCAACTCTCCCGGTCGAATAGCAACAACAATGCCAAGCAAAGCAATGATGAGAGCCCACCATCTTGGTTGTGAAGACCACACTACCGCCCAATCAAAGTCGGCAAGCCATTTCAAGAACATGGCCAAGTATTCCATTGCGGCATGAGCTGGTAACAATAAGTATTGACCAATAAAATCCGGTAAAAGTGCACCCCCAATGGCTAAGGGAGTAACGATATAACTCACTATCGGAATTGCTAATGCATTTGCCACTGGTGAAATAACTGAAAACTGATAGAACCAATAGAGCGTGGCGGGCAACAAAGTAAAGGTAACTATTGCCTGCACACGACATGCCTCTCGCAGCGCCTGCAAAAAACGCTCTCGTTTACCTAGCTCCAATTCCCTGCCTGTGGGTATTCCCAATAAACCATCCGAATTACCCATCCCATATAGAATTGCCGCGACCGCCCCAAATGACAACCAAAACCCCGGGGTGTAGGGCGCCATAGGATCAAAGATCAGAACTAAAGCTAAAGCCCACCACCAAATATCAAAAGATCTAGGATTTCTGCCAGACCATAAAGCAAAAGCGACCACGCCAACCATATACATGGTTCGTTGCGCTGGGATTTGAAATCCAGCCAACCAGGCATAAACAAAAGCAGTTAAAAACCCACAGGCCGCTGCTACTTTGCTAACCGGAATAATCAAAGGAAGGGATTGACGCCGCCATAAAAAAGAAGCGAATGAGGCTCCTAAACCAGCAAGCATCGTGACGTGGAGTCCGGAAATCGAAATCAAATGACCGATACCCGTTGCATTAAATACACGCCAATCAGATTGATCAATCGCATTTTGGTCGCCCATGACTAAAGCAATAATCACACCTGCATAAGGGGCGCCCTTGGGTAGTAAACGCTGTATCTTCTTCCTTAACTTCCATCTCTGGAGCTCGATAGCTAAAGGGAATTCAGTTACCCCAATATCTTTTTTGGAAATTAATTCTCCAGATCTAACTGAACCATTTGCGCCATAGTTTTGATGAAAAGACCAGCGCTCGAAATCAAAAGTGTATGGATTTAATGAGCCGTAAGGTTGCTTTAACTTCACCCGTAATTTCCAGCGCTGTCCAGGAACGATTTCTGGAATATCCTCAGGATTGCGCCAAGCAGGCTGCCAACTTAAATAGATGCGCTCTGGAAAATCAACTACTACTTCACGAGCAAGCAGCATTCGTTCCACGGAAAAGGAAAACTTAGCGCCAGAGGCATTGCCTTGGGGGAGTGAATTTACCCTACCCTCAATCTGCAAATCTTTACCTTCAAGCTCTGTTGGCAATAAATTATTGAGGCGGCCTTGTGCGTAATATGCGTTCCAGGCAAATCCTAGCGAGAAAAATATGAGGCAAAAACAGAAATACTGGTAAGGGGCCCGATTATGTTTTAATACCCTCCCACTGAATGTGCATCCAAAGAGGCTGATCACAGTTGCGCAGAGAGATCCCTCCAGCCATAAACCGGGTAAAACCGGCAAAAATAGAAGAAGCGAACCCCCGGCAATAAATGCCGCAATAGCGAAACGCAAGTTCTTAAGAAACTACAGGAAGATTGAGTGAGGTCAATAAGGTTGACCAGCGAGGTATTGCGTCCATCGCATTACGCCATACTGCAGTTGCAAATTGTCCATCATCTATAGCGCCGATTTGAGCCAATTGTTTTGCAATACGAGGTAAAAATGCGGGTTCGTTGTATCTCAAACCCTCTGCACTCAACCATGCCGGGGGAATGTCAGGGGCATCCGTTTCTGTAACGATTGCACTAAGAGGCAAGCTCGTTAATAGCCGACGAATTTGCAGTGCACGCTCATAGGTAGCAGCCCCGCCAAAGCCAAGCTTAAAGCCCAGATCAATAAATTGCTCTGCCTGCTGAAGACTGCCATTAAAAGCATGGGCAATACCGCCATTGATATTGCGACGACGTAAGGCTTTCAGAATGGCATCCTGCGAGCGACGAACATGCAATATCACTGGCAGTTGAAATTGTGCGGCAATATCGAGTTGTTCGTGGAAAAAGAATTCTTGCCTTTGGGGATCTAGATTCGGTAAAAAGTAATCCAAGCCAATTTCCCCAATTCCTACAAAACGAGGATCAGCTAGAGATGTTTCAATTTCATGACGAAGGGTTTGAAGGTCATGTTCTTGAGCCTGATGAATCAATATGGGATGTATACCCAAGGTATAAACCAAGCCAGGAATCGCATTGCTGTATTTTTTAACTACATTGCGAACGTTTTCACAATCTGCCGCTTTGACAGTAGGCAGCAATATTGCCTTGACGCCAGCTTGCGCGGCATCAGCAATCACCCGATCTAGATCCTCGGAAAATTCAGAGGCGTCTAAATGACAATGGGTATCAATCCATGGATGGTTTACGCTCATTGAGAAAACGTCTTTAATACTCCGCGCTCTAAATGCAAAATGCGATCGCATCGTCTTGCACGGATGGGATCATGTGTCACGATAACAAATGCAGTGCCTTGTTCGCGCGCCACATCTAACATTAAATCAAAGACACCATCAGCGGTTTCGGCATCCAAATTTCCGGTAGGCTCATCTGCCAATACGCAAGCTGGATTCCCAACTAAAGCTCTAGCCACTGCTACCCGCTGACGCTCACCACCCGAGAGTTCTCCGGGAGTATGAAGTTCTCGCGCCTGCAAGCCAACCAAACTGAGCATTTTGCTTGCCCTGTCCATTGACTCATCAGCGCTTAAGCCCCGAATCCGCAAAGGAAGGGCTACATTCTCCAGTGCGCTGAACTCATCTAAAAGATGATGAAACTGATAAATAAAACCTAAACTTTGATTACGCAATCGATCTAACTTGGCAACCGACATGTTAGCGAGATTCGATCCCGCCAAGATGACCGTACCGGAACTGGCTGTATCCAAGCCACCCAAGATATGTAAGAGCGTACTCTTTCCGGATCCAGACGAACCCACGATTGCCACCTTCTCAGAAGGCGCAACCTCAAGATCGACCGATTTAAGAACTTCAACTACTGTATCTCCTTCGCCGTATTGCTTGGCGAGGTTTTTGGCACTAAGCACCAACTCAACAGAATTACTCATAGCGTAGTGCCTCCGCAGGTTGTACTTTTGCTGCGCGGTAACTCGGATACAGCGTTGCCAAAACGGATAAACCAAAAGCCATGAAGCCTACGGTTAAGACATCATGAAACCTGACATCGGAAGGTAACTCGCTAATAAAATAAACATCGCGAGGCAAGAAGCGTACCCTGAAGATAGCTTCAATCGCTGGCACGATGACATCAATATTCAAAGCGATCAGAAGCCCCAGAGCAACACCAGCCAAAGAACCCAACAAACCAATAGCCAAACCTTGAACCAAAAAGATGCGCTGGATGAGTCCAGGACTCGCGCCCATCGTTCTTAGAATCGCAATGTCAGCCTGTTTTTCATTGACCGTCATTACTAGAGTGGATACCAAGTTGAATGCCGCTACTGCAATAATTAAAGTCAAGATAATGAACATCATCTTTTTCTCGGTTTGAACCGCAGCAAACCAATTACGATTAGAACGTGACCAATCACTGATCCAGAGTTCCGGAGGAACCACTTCAGACAATTGAGCTGCGATCTCTGGAGCATGTTGCATATCGTCGACCTTCACACGTAGCCCAGATGGATCATGCAGACGCAGTAAGGCAGCAGCATCCTTCCAATGCATTACCGCAAGCGAGCTGTCATACTCGTAATGACCGCTATCGATGATGCCTACTACTTGTAGGGTACGCATTCTAGGCATCGAGCCCGCAGGAGTTAAATCGCTCTCCGGCACAATTAAATTAATGCGATCACCAACATGAGCCCCAACCATAGAGGCCAACTGGGCACCTAAGGCAACGCCAAAGCTTCCCGGTTTCAGATCATCAACACTGCCTGCAACAAACTGCCTAGGCAAATCTGAAACCCTAGCTTCTTCGCTTGGCAAAATTCCGCGAATGGAAACGCCACGCATGACATTTTCTCGGGTCAGCAAACCTTGTGAATTGACCATCGGAGCAACACCAATGACGTGGGGCTGATGAGCCACTTTTGTTGCTAGCGCCTCCCAATTAGCTAGGCCATCAGGGGTGGTGATCTCAATATGGGATAGCACCGAGAGCATCCGATCACGCACATCCTTCTGAAACCCATTCATGACTGATAGGACCACAATCAATGAGGCAACCCCTAAAGCAATGCCAGCAGTGGATATTCCGGAGATAAAGGATAAGAAGCCATCCCGTTTACCGACCGTTTTACGACGCTTAGAGCGTGTATAGCGTAGGCCGATTTCCAGTTCAAGAGGTAGTTTGTACATCCCTACAGTTTAGACAATTGCGCATCAATCTGATGGAATACTTAAATGCCACCTAAAATCAGGGGAATGAGTGCAAATTCAACCCTAAAACGCTTTACCCTCATGCTGTCTGGAGAAGACTTTTTGGATAACGACGTCCAAGAATCCTTAGATGGCGCCCCAGCCAATGGCTTACCGCATGAGCGCTTTCTGCTTGGCGCTAAGCTACCAATCGCCCCAGTTCTTCTGCTTGGTCAGTCTGACCAGGCATTCGATCCAAACCTATCGATTGCCTGCCTACAGCCAGTTCATTTTCATGCCACCCGAGACCACTTGGTTCTCTTAGGCCAATCTCAGGTGAATCTGACAGCTTCAGAATCCGCCCAATTACTGCAAGCAGCACTTCCATTTATTGAGGAAGACTTTGAATCACCCCTCCTTTTTAATGGCGGAAATGATTGGTTTATTCAGGCTGGGCCATTTACAAGCCTAGCCACGCATAGCGTTGATCAAGCTCATGGCCGCAATATAGATTGGTGGATGCCCAGAGATACTGATCAGGAAGGGGTAGCCAAGCGTTGGCGCAAACTTCAAAATGAAATCCAGATGCTTTGGCATGTAGACCCCACAAATGAGGAACGTACCGCACGCGGCCTTCCCAGCATCAATTCCCTGTGGATTAGCGGCATTGGCAAACTCCAAGATGTGCAGACACCCATGCCATTGCAAGAAGTGAAAATGCTTTGTGGATCTCATCCACTTTTGCCTGGTTTAGCAAAATATCTGGGAATTACTCATCAAGAGCAATTAGACCCTTCGCAATTGATAAATACTTTTGCCTGGTTGAATCAGGCCGAGAGTATTTGGCCAATACTCACTCAAGCACTGATCGATAAGCAGTTGGATGAAATTGAATTGATTGATTTTCCAAAAGGTAAATTGCGTCAACGCATCTTCAAAATAGGTGATCTCTACAAGAGATCTTGGAAGATTTGGAATAAACCAACAATGCGCTCTTGGCAAGAAATTGCTGAATAAACATCACATCATGAGTCAATTTTCAGCACGTCCCTTCTCCGAACGCACTGCACTTTGGCTGCAGCAAAGCGGCTTACATCCCCTACTTGCAAGGCTATTTGCCGCAAGGGGCGTTGATTCTCCGGAAGACCTCCCTTTAGATCTGAAGCGATTGCTCTCACCCACAGAATTAAAAAATTGCATTAGCACTGCCGCACTTTTAGCGGACATCTTTGAGAAGAATGAGCCCATACTGGTGGTGGCTGATTATGATTGCGATGGAGCGACCGCCTGCGCCGTAGCGCTTCGTGGGCTGAAAATGCTGGGTGGTCCTGAAATACCCGTGCAATTTCTGGTGCCAAATCGCTTTACGATGGGTTATGGACTGACCCCTGAAGTGGTGGAATTGGCAGCGCAACAAATACCAAAACCGCGTTACTTAATTACCGTTGATAACGGGATTGCCAGTGTGGCTGGTGTAGATCGCGCGCGCGAACTCGGTATGGAAGTTATCGTTACGGACCACCACCTGCCCGGAGATACGCTCCCCAAAGCCAGTGCGCTAGTCAATCCCAACCAACCCGGCTGCAGCTTCCCCAGCAAAGCTTTAGCTGGTGTAGGTGTTATTTTTTATCTTTTAGTTGCCCTGCGCGCAGAGCTACGAAAGCGCGGTAAATTTACCAGCGAGAACCAGCCGAAAATTGAAAATCTGTTAGATCTAGTCGCACTGGGTACTGTGGCAGATGTTGCGCAACTAGATCGTAATAATCGCATCCTAGTTGCCAATGGCTTAAAACGAATTCGTGCCGGCATCTCGCAAGCCGGTATGCAAGCCTTATTTCAAGTAGCCAATCGAGATCCTCGTAAAGCCAATACATTTGATCTTGGGTTTGCAGTAGGGCCTAGGCTCAATGCTGCAGGGCGCCTTGCGGATATGACTTTAGGCATCCGCTTATTACTGAGTGATACACAAGAAGAGGCCTATGAGCTAGCGCATGAGTTGGATCGCATTAATCGTGAACGCCGCGTCATTGAAACGGGTATGCAAGAGACCGCTCTTGCCCATTTGCAAGAAGATCAGATTGCCGGGAGTATTGAGGGACGCAACAGTATTTGCTTATGGCACTCAGAATGGCATCAAGGGGTGGTCGGGATTGTTGCCTCTCGCCTCAAAGAGCGCTTTAATCGCCCCGCGATCGTATTTGCTCCAGCCGATGGCGCTACTGGTGAAGAATTACGTGGCTCAGGTAGATCTATCACTGGCTTTCACTTAAGAGATGCCTTGGATATTGTTTCGAAGCGTGAGCCAGGCTTAATCTTGAAATTTGGCGGTCATGCCATGGCAGCAGGCTTATCGATTCGTCAGGCTGATTTTGAAAAATTTGATACCCTTTTTCAGACGGTATCAAAGGAATTGCTCAACGATGAACTGCTTGAGCGTAAACATATTCATGATGGCACCTTATCTGCTGCAGACTTTACCCCAGAAATTGGTGATCTATTAGCAGAGGAAATTTGGGGGCAAGGCTTTCCACAGCCTATTTTTTATGGGGAGTTTGAGATTGGACAGCAAAGCCTCATGAAAGAAAAACATCTGCGCCTACAACTTCGCCCCTTAGGAAATGGGGCTCTAGATTCGAAACCCCTCACGGGAGTCTGGTTCAATCGCACACAAACCTTACCAGCCAAAGCAAAGCTGGCCTATCGGATTGCCACGGACCGCTATCAGGGGCAAGCCCGTGTACAGCTGATGATTGAAGCGCATGACGAAGATATTGCCTAACCCCCTACTTCAGGGCAAGGATCAATAACCACCTTATAATTAGGGGATGGAAGCCGAACAATTAAACAGTATTTCAAACACCCTCTCCGATCTGCTCGTGCGCGAGCAAGCACTTCGGGGGTATCTTTGACTTCGAAGTAAAGTCACGCCGCCTTACCGAAGTTAATTTCATTCTGGAAGATCCCACCATTTGGGATGACCAGAAGAAAGCGCAAGCCCTCGGCAAAGAGAAAAAATTGCTTGATGGTGTTGTTACCACTCTTACTGATTTAAATACCAATATCACTGGTGCCATTGAATTATTTGATATGGCCAAAGAAGAAGGTGATTTTGAGACCATCGCTGCTATTGAGCAGGACTCAGAAGCCTATAGCAAAATCATTGGTGACCTCGAGTTCCGTCGCATGTTCCATAACGAAATGGATTCCTGCAATTGCTTTATTGATATTCAGGCGGGCGCTGGTGGTACCGAGGCATGCGACTGGGCGAGCATGCTCTATCGTCAATACCTCAAGTATTGCGAACGAAAAGGCTACAAGACTGAAATTTTGGAAGAGTCTGATGGCGACGTTGCTGGCATCAAAAGCGCCACGATTAAAGTCGATGGTGAGTATGCCTACGGACACCTACGCTCAGAGACAGGTGTCCATCGCTTAGTACGTAAGTCTCCATTTGATTCGTCCAATGGACGTCATACTTCCTTCGCCAGTATTTACGTCTATCCTGAAATTGATGATTCGATTGAGATTGACGTCAATCCTGCTGACATCCGTACTGATACCTATCGTGCCTCGGGTGCGGGTGGGCAACACATTAATAAAACTGACTCTGCAGTTCGTTTAACTCATATACCAACAGGTATTGTGGTGCAGTGTCAAAACGATCGCAGCCAACACCGCAATCGCGCAGAAGCCATGAGCATGCTCAAGTCAAGACTATACGAACATGAGATGCAAAAGCGTCGTGCCGAACAAGATAAGTTGGAAGCTAGCAAAACCGACGTTGGTTGGGGTCATCAAATCCGCTCGTATGTACTTGATCAAAGTCGCATTAAAGACTTACGCACTAACGTTGAGATCTCCAATACCCAGAAGGTGTTAGATGGTGATCTTGATGCCTTTATTGAAGCCAGCCTGAAGCAAGGCGTTTAAACCGAATTCTCTTACCCGTATCGCGCTAAAGACATGAACGATAAAACCCATCCATCCCCCGCAAACGAACCCGTTGATGAAAATCACATCATTGCAGAGCGTCGCGAGAAGTTAGCCAAACTACGCGCAGGCGGGGTAGCTTTTCCAAATGATTTCGTACCCACCCATTTAGCCGCAGACTTGCACGCCCATTACGATGGCTTTTCAAAAGAAGAATTGGCTGAGAAAAACATTCACGTCAAAGTTGCGGGCCGGATGGTGTTAAAGCGCGTAATGGGTAAAGCCAGCTTTGCAACGATTCAAGATCGTAGTGGACAAATTCAGTTTTATATCAATGATGAAATCAGTGGTGCTGACACCCATGGCGCATTTAAGCATTGGGATATGGGCGACTTTATTTCAGCCGAAGGGAAGCTCTTCAAGACCAACAAAGGCGAGCTCTCAGTAGAGTCAAGTAATTTACGCCTTCTCAGCAAATCCCTACGCCCCCTACCAGACAAGTTTCATGGCTTATCTGATTTGGAAACAAAATATCGTCAACGATATGTTGACCTGATTGTGAATCCAGAGAGTCGCAATACATTTAAAGCACGCAGCAATGCCATTGCTTCATTGCGCCGCCATATGCTTGAGGCTGACTTCATGGAAGTCGAGACCCCAATGCTTCACCCGATTCCAGGTGGCGCAACCGCTAAGCCATTTATCACCCACCACAATGCCTTGGATATGCAGATGTTCTTGCGTATTGCGCCAGAGCTCTATTTAAAGCGCTTGGTAGTTGGTGGCTTTGAGCGCGTTTTTGAAATTAATCGCAACTTCCGCAACGAAGGCGTCAGCCCACGTCACAATCCCGAATTTACGATGATGGAATTCTATGCAGCCTATACGGATTACCGTTGGCTCATGGACTTTACTGAGGGCTTGATTCGTGCAGCAGCAGTCGATGCACAAGGTACAGCCGTCTTAACGCATCAAGGTCGTGAACTAGATTTAAGTAAGCCTTTTCAACGCTTAACGATCAATGAAGCCATCCTAAAATACTGCGGTCAATCTGGCAAAAGCTATGAGGTATCTCAATTAGACGACGCTGATTTCATTCGCACTGAACTGAAAAAAGGTGGCGAGAACCCAGATAGCCCCACTCTTAAAAATGCCGGTATTGGTGCCTTGCAATTAGCCCTCTTTGAATTGGTAGCTGAAGAGCACCTCTGGGAGCCAACTTACATCATCGATTATCCGATTGAAGTGAGCCCATTAGCACGCGAGTCTGACACACGCCCAGGTATTACCGAACGCTTTGAGCTATTCATCACCGGTCGTGAAATTGCCAATGGCTTCTCCGAATTAAATGATGCTGAAGATCAAGCCAATCGTTTCCGCAAGCAAGTGGAGCAAAAAGAGGCGGGCGACGAAGAGGCTATGTATTTTGACCATGATTTCATCCGCGCTCTTGAATACGGCATGCCTCCAACTGGCGGCTGCGGTATTGGTATTGACCGCTTAGTCATGTTGCTTACCGATGCACCCAACATTCGGGATGTGATTTTGTTTCCGCATTTACGTCGCGAGGAAGAGTAATTTTAAATATTGGGCAAGCGAATTCTCAGTAGCAATAAAAAAGCACCCGAGGGTGCTTTTTTTATTCCTAGCTCTCATGCATGCACTTAGGCAGGCAAACCCTTTTCATCAAAGACGCCTTCAAATAAAGCAGAACTCAAGTAACGTTCTGCCGCATCTGGCAGTACCACAACAATAGTTTTACCAGCGTACTCAGGCTTCTTCGCTAGACGCACCGCTACTGCTGCTGCAGCCCCACAAGAAATACCAACCAAGATACCCTCTTCCCTAGCGATACGGCGTGCAAATTCAATCGCCTCTTCATTGCTCACCTGCTCGACCTTATCTACGATTGATAAATCCAAGTTATCCGGAATAAAGCCTGCGCCAATGCCCTGAATCTTATGCGGAGCTGGTTTGATTTCTTCGCCATTAAGTTTTTGAGTAATCACAGGGCTAGTAGTGGGTTCTACCGCCACTATTTCTACATTTTTCTTCTTTGTGTTCTTGAGGTAACGACCCACACCAGTAATGGTTCCGCCAGTACCGACACCAGCAACAAATACATCGATATTGCCATCGGTATCTTCCCAAATTTCTGGGCCAGTTGTTTTTTCATGAATTGCTGGGTTAGAAGGATTACTAAATTGCTGTAGCAACACATATTTGGCTGGATCGGAGTCGGCGATCTCTTTCGCTTTCGCAACGGCGCCATTCATGCCCTTAGGACCCTCTGTCAAGACAATCTTGGCACCTAAAGCAGTTAATAACTTGCGTCGTTCAATGCTCATCGTTTCTGGCATCGTTAGTGTTAGCGGAATACCTCGCGCTGCCGCTACAAATGCCAAGGCAATTCCAGTGTTACCACTGGTTGGCTCAACCAATTCCTTGCCGGGCCCAAGCAGGCCTTTTTCCCGTGCATCATTGATCATTGATACACCAATACGGCACTTAATTGAAAAGGCAGGATTACGGCCTTCGATCTTTGCTAGAACGGTGGCATTAGCACCATCAGTCACTCGATTTAAACGCACTAGAGGTGTGCGGCCAATGGTTTGAGAATTATCGGTAAAGTAAGTCATCAGGCTTTCCTTAAAGCAAAATAGGTATACAACATGAATAAGTGATACTAGGCTAGGAGTCGGTTCTTGTAAAAGAAGCTCTGGTTATAAGTTAAGCACTAATTGATCTATGCTTGAGATTTCTTAAAAAGCTCATTAATAACAGGACAAAGAGAATCGCAAACCAGAATAAGGACCATTCTGGAACTTGCAAGCCCAAGATGGCAGGAAGCTTTGCAGAGCAAAGTCCATCCGCCTTAAAGAGCCAAGGCAAAAGATTTGCCAACTGGAATTGATTAATCCAAGTCTCCAGTGGGTCAATGCCGCAAGAGGTTTCAGGATGAGAAAGCAACCAGACTTGATGTCCAGCCACCGATATTCCATAGCCCGCCGAAATAATAGCCAACCCATGAAACAACTTTCTAGCCGAGGAAAATCTCGCAGCTAAGAGGCAAGTAAGGGCTACCCCCAAATAAGCAACGCGCTGCAATATACACAGTGGGCAGGGCATAAAGCTCACCCCCTGATAGCCCACTTGCTGAAGAATCACGGCAAAAGCAACTAAGCCAAGAGATAAAAGGGAGATATAAAGGTATTGGCTCTGACGCATGGGTAAATGATAGCTCCGTTAAGGGAGGTGTCCTTATAACTAAAAATTGATTTGATATGAGAAGTTAATCCGGCTTTCACGGGCTAACAAGGCAAATTATGAGGATAATCACCGTTTTACCTTAATTTACTAAGCTTTCCTCATGGCCGCATACAACACCGAAACAGTCCTTACCGTTCACCACTGGAACGATACCCTCTTTAGCTTCACCACCACTCGCAATAAGGGTTTACGCTTTCGTAGCGGCCATTTCCTGATGATTGGCCTGGAGGTTGAGGGCAAGCCCTTGGTGCGAGCTTATAGCGTAGCCAGCCCTAATTACGAAGAACATCTCGAGTTTTTAAGCATTAAGGTGCAAGACGGCCCCCTCACCTCGCGCCTGCAAAAAATTCAAGTGGGTGACCCGATTTTGGTTAGCGAGAAATCTGTTGGTACTTTGGTGATTGACGATCTCAATCCTGGAAAGCACCTCTATCTCTTTAGCACTGGCACTGGCCTTGCTCCATTTATGAGCATCATTCGGGATCCTGAGACCTACGATAAGTTTGAGAAGGTTGTGTTAATTCATGGCGTTCGACTTGTAAGCGAATTAGCCTATGGTGACTACATCAAGAATGAGCTCTCCCAAGACGAGTTCCTAGGCGAATTAATTCGCGACAAACTCATCTACTACCCAACAGTAACCCGTGAAGCCTTTAAGCACACCGGACGCTTAACTACTGCAATCGAGTCTGGTCAGCTCTTCAAAGATATTGGCTTGCCCCCCTTAGATCCAGCAGTAGATCGCGCCATGATATGTGGCAGCCCCTCCATGCTCAAAGAAACCTGTGAAATGCTTGACTCCAGAGGCTTCAAGGTTTCGCCAAGCCTCGGCCAACTCGGCGACTACGTATTTGAACGCGCCTTCGTAGAGAAATAATCTATATATCTAAAAGTCATATAAGTATCGCTATATATTTCTTGTAGATATATAGAAGCCTTGGTAAATTGTGTTTCATACGCTATTTACCAAGGATTTGAAATGTCACCCGTAAGAGAACATTACAACCCAGTTATCACCCAACTATTGCGCGAGCATGATTGCTTACCGCATGACATGGTCAATGAGCGGAAGTCTTTTCAGCGCCAAATTCTCTTTCTCATGAATGCCATCAAACTCGAAGAGTTTGAGCAATCATTTGCATAATTAAACAGTGGCCCCTCATGATCCAATTTTTTATTGATTCTTCACAATTTATTCTCTCAGGAGCTCTCGTCGGTTTATTGGTTGGAATGACAGGCGTAGGTGGCGGTTCATTGATGACGCCTTTGCTCACCATCATCTTTGGTGTTGCTCCAACTACTGCTGTGGGCACTGACCTTGCATTCGCAGCCCTTACTAAAGGGTTTGGCACTGCAGCACATCGGCTCCACGGAAATGTACGCTGGAATATAGTTGCTTTACTATGCATCGGCAGCATCACCACTGCTGTCTTGTCCATTTTGACCTTAAAGTATGTGGGTCCAGTTTCAAAAGATTTCACGCACCTCATTAGCCTTTCAATCGGCGTCTCGGTTTTGCTAACTGCGGCCTCACTTTTATTCAGAGCAAAAATACTCAAATGGGTACAAGCTAATCCGAACTACCTACCTAGTGGATTTGCATTAAAGCTTGCAACTATTGCTGTAGGCGCAGTGATTGGGGTTCTTGTCACCATTTCATCAATTGGCGCAGGCGCTATTGGTGCTACCCTCATTCTGATTCTCTATCCACATCTCAGAGCCGCAGAAGTTGCTGGTACGGATATAGCCTATGCCGTTCCGCTTACAGCTTTGGCTGGCATAGGTCATTGGTGGCTGGGCAATGTCCATTTTGACCTGCTTTTTGGCCTTTTAATTGGCTCAGTACCAGCAATTTGGTTGGGCGCTAAACTCTCGAGCACCCTTTCAGAGAAAGTCACTAGAATGACTCTCGCCAGCACCCTCTTCTTAGTCGGGATTAAATTAGTTTGTTCATGATGACTCCGCAACTTTGGTCAATACCAGTAAGCACCCTCACACCAGAACAATTAGCTGAAAAGTCAGCTACGCTCTACAAACGATTGCAGGACATTGGTGCACGCTTCTCTAAGGTGCGTTTTGCTACAAGCTTAGCCGCTGAAGACATGGTGATAACGGACGCCATCTCTAAAACCAAAACTTCAATTGCTTTATTCACATTAGCTACCGGTCGCTTACATCAAGAGACGGTTGATATGGTCAAGACTACTGAAGATCAGTATGGATTGCGGATTGACAAAATCTATCCTCATGAAGTTGATATTGATGCTTTCGTAGATCAATATGGCATGAATGGTTTTTACGATGGTGAAGAAGCCAAAAAGGCCTGCTGTGGCGCCCGCAAAATCAAACCTCTCAATGCTGCCTTAATTGGCGCAGATGCCTGGTTGACTGGTCAACGTCGTGAACAGTCAACCACCCGCACAGAATTGCATTTTGAGGAGATGGATGAAGCCAGAGGGATCGCCAAATTCAATCCTTTATTTGACTGGACGGAGGCAGACATCTGGGCCTACATCAAACAAGAGAGCGTGCCTATTCATCCACTGCACCTGAAGGGCTACCCTAGCATTGGTTGCGAGCCCTGCACCCGTCAAGTAAAACAAGGTGAAGATATCCGCGCGGGTCGCTGGTGGTGGCTACAAAGTGATAGCAAAGAATGTGGCTTACACATCAATCGATAAAATACATCGTTACCGAATTACCCATTAGCAAAGATCGATTTACAGAATGCAAGAACAAAAATTATTAGATGATCACTTAGATTGGCTTGAGGCTGAATCTATTTACATCATTCGTGAAGTGGTGGCTCAATGCTCCAATCCAGCGATGCTGTTTTCAGGTGGTAAAGACTCTATCGTCATGTTTCACTTGGCACGCAAGGCCTTCCAGTTTGGCGATCGCCCAGTGAGGCTGCCTTTCCCTATTTTGCATATTGATACGGGACATAATTATCCTGAAGTCATTGCCTACCGCGATGCGGTGGTTAAAAATACGGGCGTCAAATTAATCGTTGGCCATGTAGAAGACTCAATTAAAAAAGGTACAGTGCGTCTACGCAAGGCAACTGATTCACGCAACGCTGCTCAAGCTGTAACACTACTAGAAGCAATTGCTGAATATCAATTCGATGCCTTGATGGGTGGAGCCCGTCGCGATGAGGAAAAAGCCCGCGCTAAAGAGCGCATATTCTCCTTCCGCGATGAATTCGGTCAATGGGATCCAAAGGCACAGCGTCCTGAGTTATGGAATCTCTATAACGCTCGTATCGCCCAAGGTGAGAATATGCGCGTGTTCCCAATTTCTAACTGGACAGAGCTCGATATTTGGCAATATATTGCCCGCGAAAAATTAGAGTTACCAAGCATTTACTACACGCACAAGCGCGAGGTTGTACGTAAGAATAATTTATTTGTGCCCGTCACCGATATCACCCCCAAAGCTGCTGGTGATGTCAGTGAAATTTTAGACGTGCGCTTCCGTACCGTGGGCGATATTAGCTGCACCTGCCCAGTACTGAGTACTGCAGCCAATCCACTAGACATCATTGCCGAAACCGCCATTACTGAAATCACTGAGCGTGGCGCAACCCGTATGGATGATCAAACAAATGAGGCCTCAATGGAGCGCCGCAAAAAAGAAGGCTATTTCTGATGACTCAAAATATCAACCCAACTGCACAGCAAAATGTAGTGCGCTTTATTACTGCTGGAAGCGTTGACGATGGCAAAAGCACCTTAATTGGGCGCTTACTGTATGACACTAAGTCTATTCTTGTTGATCAACTGGAGTCCTTATCCAAAACCAAACATGCCCGCGTGACCTCATCCGATGCAGGCGTTGATTTAGCATTGCTCACCGATGGACTTGAGGCGGAGCGTGAACAAGGTATCACCATTGATGTAGCTTATCGCTACTTCTCGACACCCAAACGTAAGTTCATTGTTGCCGATGCCCCCGGGCATGTGCAGTACACCCGTAACCTAGTGACTGGAGCATCACAATCGGATGTTGCAGTGATACTAGTCGATGCAACCCGCGTAGATTTAAATACCAAACCCGCTACCTTGCTTGCCCAAACCAAACGCCATGCCGCTATCGTCCATTTATTGGGCTTGCGTCATGTGGTGTTTGCCGTAAATAAGATGGATCTCTTTCAGTTTGATGAAACTGTGTTTAATTCCATCAAAGAGGCTATTGAGGATTTGACCGAAAAAATTGGTCTGCCTCAACCAACCCTCATTCCAGTTTCAGCCCTCTTAGGTGCCAATGTGGTGACTGCTAGCAAAGACACCCCTTGGTATAAAGGTCCTACCTTGCTCGAATGGTTAGAGGTTTTAGATACCAGCCCTCAGTCTGAAAAAACTGCCCTACGCTTTCCGGTACAGTATGTTGCACGTCAAGATGGCAGTGCTTCTGATGACTTCCGCGGTTATCTAGGGCAAATTGAATCGGGCAGCATTCTCAAAGGGCAAAAAATTAAAGTATTACCAGGAAACCTAGAGGCAACCGTCTCGGAAATTTACCTCGGTAATCGTTCCGATCGCAATCAAGCCCATAGCAATAATGCTGTTGAATCAGCTCAGACTGGCGAAGCTGTGGCAATTTGCCTATCTGAAGATATTGATGTGTCACGTGGCTGCCTCTTTGTAAGCGCTGATGACGTAACACCACCAACGCTGAGCAAACAACTCTCTGCTGATTTATGCTGGTTAGATAGTGAGCCACTCTCTTTGAGTCGTAAGTATGCGCTGCGCCATACTACCAATACGGTAGGTGCCAAAGTAAAAGGTATTCAAAGGGTGCTGGATGTTGAAACGCTATCGCACGCCAGTGATATTCACGCACTCAATACCAATGAAATTGGACGGGTCGACTTTATTTTGCAAAAGCCAATTGTTGCTGACTTGTTTGAACAATCCCAACATACTGGCGCATTCATTTTGATTGACGAAACAAGTAATCACACCGTTGCAGCCGGCATGATTCGAGAAGTGACTGCGCAGTAAATTAGTGATTTTCTTTGGCGTGGTTGATTGAGTATTTTGGTATCTCAATTACCAAATTTTCTCTTGCCACAATGGCTTGGCAAGACAGGCGCGACTGAGGGTTTAGGCCCCAGGCACGATCAAGCAAATCTTCTTCGTTTTCATCTGGGGCATTCAAGCTAGCAAAGCCCTCTTTCACAATCACATGACAAGTGGTGCAAGCGCACACCATATCGCAAGCATGTTCGATTGGAATATCGTTTTCTAACAAAGCTTCACAAATTGACGTTCCAGGTGCCACTTCAACAACCGCACCTTCAGGGCAATATTCACTATGGGGTAGAACAACAATTTGGGTCATGGTGTTTTAATTAAGTATTGTTTTTATAGATTAAATTTCTGCCACATTCTTGCCCGCTAAGGCCTTCTGGATGCTGGCATTCATGCGCTTTTGTGCAAATTCATCAGTGGCTTTAGCAGCGTGGTCTACCGCTTTACGTAACACGGCGCTGTCAGTTTCTTCCTTGAGAATTCGCTCCAGAGTAGCCATCTCTTGATCCACTGCGGCCTGCTCTTGCTCACTGAGCAGAGCACGATCACTATTTAAGGCAGTCTGAACGGCATCGAGTAAACGCTGCGCATTAACCTGTTCTTCACGCAAAGAACGAGACAAAAGATCCTCTTTGGCTGAAGCAAAGCCATCTTGCAACATCCGAGTGATCTCAGCATCCGTTAAGCCATAAGACGGCTTAATATTGATTGAGGCTTGTACACCAGAACCTTGCTCCATAGCGCTGACAGACAACAAACCATCAGCGTCCACTTGGAAGGTAACGCGAATCCGGGCCGCACCAGCTGCCATTGGAGGAATTCCGCGTAACTCAAATTTACCCAAGGAACGGCAATCATGAACCAACTCACGCTCACCCTGCACTACCGTGATCGCAAGGGCAGTTTGACCATCCTTGAAAGTCGTGAAATCTTGTGCTCTCGCAACTGGAATAGGGGTGTTACGAGGAATGATCTTTTCTACCAAGCCGCCCATAGTCTCAATACCCAAAGACAATGGAATCACATCCAATAGCAACCACTCGTCATCTTTGCTTTGATTGCCAGCCAATAAATCAGCCTGCATCGCGGCGCCCAGGGCAACCACCTGATCCGGGTTGAGGTTATTTAATGGCTGCGTACCAAACAGTTCACCAACAGCACGCTGCACATTAGGCATACGGGTTGAACCACCAACCATCACCACACCCTTCACATCCTCAGCCTTCAGACCCGCATCGCGGAGAGCTTTGCGGCAAGAAACCAAAGTCTTGGCGACCAAGGTTTGCGTCATCTCAAAGAATTGCGCCTGGCTAATGCCAACATTGACTAAGGTGCCATCACTCAAAGTTTGATGAACACGCGCCAATGGGCTATGACTCAGGTGCTCTTTTGCATTCTTGCAGCACTGCAATAAAGCACGATGATCCTGGATCGACAAAGGCGGTAAATTGGCTTGCTCAATCACCCAGCAATACAAACGATGATCAAAGTCATCGCCCCCAAGCGCAGTATCACCACCAGTAGAGAGTACTTCAAATACTCCGCGACTCATGCGCAAGATAGAAATATCAAAGGTGCCACCACCTAGGTCATAGACGGCATACACACCCTCGGAGCCATTATCTAAGCCATAGGCAATCGCTGCTGCAGTTGGTTCATTCAATAATCGCAATACTGCAATACCAGCCAATTTGGCGGCATCCTTGGTTGCCTGGCGTTGAGCATCGTCAAAATAAGCAGGCACCGTAATCACCGCACCCACAATTTCATCAGAAACAGAATCTTCTGCCAACTGACGCAAACGCGCCAAGATCTCTGCAGATACCTCAATTGGACTCTTATCACCAGCAACAGTTCTCAATTTGAGCATGCCGGGCTCATCCACAAAGTCATATGGCGCACTTTCAAGATGCTCGACATCGACTAAGCCACGGCCCATAAAACGCTTTACTGAAACAATCGTGTTTTTAGGATCAATCACCACGCTATCAAGAGCCTCAAAACCAGCTTGCGTTCTGCCATCGGGCAAATAACGTATCACTGAGGGCAGTAGCTCACGCCCCTGTTCATCTGGCAGGACTTTAGGCAAGGCATCGCGCACAATGGCAACCAAAGAATTCGTAGTCCCCAAATCAATCCCAACTGCAATGCGCCGCTGGTGAGGGGCAAGGGATTTACCGGGTTCAGAAATTTGTAATAGGGCCATAGTTTCTTAGTTTAAAGCTATACCAATGCAGATATTGCATCGTCGAGCTCAGCAGCAAATTTATCAATAAAGAGTAGCCCCCTTAGTAACTCCGCTGCTTTCTCGTAACTACTATCCACATCAATTGCTTGAGCAATTTCACTTAAGATAATTTGCTTAGATTGCTCTACTTCGGTCATCAATGTCTCGAGAGCCGCCAAGTCGTTTGCATAATCATCCAGACTTTCGCGCCACTCCATTTGCTGCATCAAAAAAGCAGCTGGCATGGCAGTATTCGTTTCGAGTTTGGCATCCACCCCATGGAGTCCACACAAATACAGTCCGCGCTGAATCGGGTTTTTAAGCGTCTGCAGTGCAGTATTGGCAAATGTTGCCATCTGCATCGCTAAGCGTTGGTCCGTATCACTACCACGGGCATGACGATCTGGATGCACCTCTTTTTGGATTGCCAAATAAGCCTGATCCAGTGCAGACAAATCGATCTTGAATTGCTGATTTAATCCAAAAAACTGGAAGTAGTTGTCAGACGCGGAAAGATTCGCCACAACCACACTCATCCTTGACGTTTGGATTTTGAAATTTAAATCCTTCGTTCAAACCCTCGCGCACAAAATCCAACTCGGTGCCATCTAAATAGGCCAAGCTTTTTGGATCAACAAATACCTTAATGCCATTCGATTCAAACATCGTATCTTCAGGGGCGGCTTCATCAACGTATTCAAGTTGATAGGCCAAACCAGAGCAGCCTGTAGTGCGAACACCTAGGCGCAAACCGCAGCCCTTGCCGCGCTTATCCAAATTACGCTGCACATGTTTCGCAGCTTTATCAGTTAAGGTAATAGCCATATAAGTACCCTACCCTCTTCTCTACTTGCCTGGGTGTTTTTCTTTGTAATCTTGAACTGCAGCCTTGATTGCATCTTCGGCCAAAATTGAGCAATGAATTTTCACAGGCGGCAGAGCTAACTCTTCAGCAATTAAGGAGTTCTTGATCTCCAAGGCTTGATCTAAAGTCTTGCCTTTTACCCACTCGGTAACCAAAGAAGATGAGGCAATGGCAGAGCCGCAACCGTAGGTCTTGAACTTTGCATCTTCGATCACGCCCGCTTCATTCACGCGAATTTGCAATTTCATGACGTCACCGCAAGCTGGTGCGCCAACCATCCCAGTACCAACGTTTTCGTCTGTTTTTGCAAACGATCCAACGTTACGTGGGTTTTCATAGTGGTCAATTACTTTGTCGCTATATGCCATGATATTTCCTCTCGAATTCTTTTATTTACTTAGTGCGCCGCCCATTGGATAGTGCTCAGATCCACACCATCTTTAAACATTTCCCATAAAGGCGAAAGTTCACGTAATTTTGCAATCTTCTCTTTCACCAAATTGATAGTGAAATCTACCTCTTCTTCCGTTGTAAAGCGCCCCAAGGTAAAACGAATTGAGCTATGCGCTAATTCATCATTGCGACCTAAAGCGCGCAATACATAAGAAGGTTCCAAGGAAGCAGAAGTGCATGCTGAACCAGATGAGATTGCTAAGTCTTTCAGCGCCATCAACATCGACTCACCTTCAACATAGTTAAAGCTGATATTCAGGTTATGGGGAACGCGATCATCCATGTCGCCGTTTACATATACTTCCTCGATATCTTTCAAGCCCGCTAACAAACGATCGCGCAAGGCACGAATACGTTTATTTTCCTCAACCATCTCAACTCGGGCAATACGGAATGCTTCGCCCATGCCAACAATCTGGTGCACAGCCAGCGTGCCAGAACGCATACCGCGCTCATGACCACCACCATGAATTTGCGCCTCAATACGAATACGCGGTTTACGACGCACGAACAATGCGCCAATACCTTTTGGTCCGTATGTTTTGTGGGCAGAAAAACTCATCAAATCCACTTTGATTTTTTCTAAATCAATTTCAACCTTGCCTGTAGCCTGGGCCGCATCTACATGGAAAATCACTCCACGAGCACGACAAAGTTCACCTATTGCAGGGATATCTTGGACAACACCAATTTCATTATTGACAAACATGACAGAAGCAAGAATCGTGCCAGGCTTCATAGCCGCCTCTAGCTGAGCAAAGTCAATCAGGCCGTTAGGCAGCACATCCAAGTAGGTCACTTCAAAACCTTCGCGCTCTAATTCGCGGCAAGTATCTAACGTAGCCTTGTGCTCGGTTTTCACAGTAATAATGTGATTACCGCGCTCTTTATAAAAGTGCGCTGCACCTTTGAGGGCCAAGTTAATACTTTCAGTAGCGCCACTAGTGAACACAATTTCACGTGGATCAGCATGTACTAACTGAGCAACCTCTGAACGCGCCCACTCAACCGCTTCTTCTGCTGCCCAGCCGTAGGCATGGCTACGAGAGGCGGCGTTACCAAACTGCTCACGCAAATAAGGCAACATTTTGTCAACCACACGCGGATCAATTGGCGTAGTTGCCGAGTAATCCATGTAGACCGGGAAATGCTTAGGACTAAACATTGGAACCGGCTGTAGTGAGGTTTCTTGTGGTGCGTTCATGATTGATTGATTTCTTTAACTTTGCTGCGCTAGATTAAAAACAGAATTAATAAGTGGTCGCTTTGGCGTGATCTCTTTTTTGACTGCAATGATAGGTGCTGGCTTATCCGTTTTAAAACCATCACCTCTCATTTTCTTTTGGCGCATGTCATGTATAACGATGCCCCGCCCTTCTTGCTGTTGTACTAAATCACGCAATGAAACAGAGCTCAGATACTCAACCATCTTCGAATTGAGGTTAGACCAAAGATCATGAGTCATGCAACGACCCTGATTGTCTTCATCGCTATGGCAATTTCCTTTGCCACCACATTGAGTTGCATCTAAAGGCTCATCAACAGCAACAATAATGTCAGCCACGCTAATCTCGTCGGATTTACGCGCTAGGGTGTATCCACCACCGGGTCCTCTGGTACTTTCAACAATGTTGAAACGGCGTAATTTGCCGAACAACTGCTCTAAGTAAGAGAGGGAAATTTTTTGTCTTTGGCTAATTCCAGCCAATGTTACAGGTCCATGCGTTTCACGCAGGGCTAAATCGATCATTGCGGTTACTGCAAAACGGCCTTTAGTTGTAAGTCTCATATGTCACCTTGGTAATGGATTGTTATGGACAGCTAACAGTCGGATGGGTAATACCCGACTATTCCACTCAACTTTACCACATTCCCCACTAATTTGCTCGGGAATTATCCCAAAAAACCAAGGGGCATTCATCCCAAAACGCTAGACAGAGTCATGAGAAATCGCTCCAAAAGCCATTTCTTTTACCTTAGCGAGGCGATCCCTGGTTGCCCCCGCCTTTTCGAACTCCAGGTTCTTAGCTTCGGCGTTCATTTGCTTCTCCAGACGCTTTATTTCGGCCGCTAGGTCTTTTTCACTCATATCCTCATAACGAGCGCGCTCTTGCTCAGATTGCATCTCAGAACGCTTCTCTTTGACGTCGTAAACCCCATCAATGATATCTTTGATGCGCTTTTGTACCCCTCTGGGCTCAATTCCATGCTCCTTATTAAAAGCAATTTGCTTGGTTCGCCTTCTTTCGGTCTCACCCATAGCGCGGCGCATCGAATCCGTAATACGGTCTGCATACAAGATGGCCTTGCCGCGAACGTTTCTTGCGGCACGGCCAATCGTCTGAATCAGACTACGCTCTGAGCGCAAGAAGCCCTCCTTGTCAGCATCCAAAATGGCCACCAAGGAAACCTCTGGAATATCCAAACCTTCGCGTAATAAATTGATACCAACCAACACATCAAAAATGCCTAAGCGTAAATCACGCAAAATTTCGACACGCTCGACTGTATCGATATCCGAATGCACGTAACGCACTTTGACGCCGTTATCCGATAAATAATCCGTTAACTGCTCTGCCATGCGCTTTGTCAGTACAGTCACTAATACGCGTTCATGTAGATTGACGCGCTCATGAATCTGCTGCAATAGGTCGTCAACCTGAGTAGTTGCCGGCAGAACTTCAATTTCTGGATCTACCAAACCAGTTGGCCTTGCAACTTGCTCCACTACTTGCCCTTGATGCGTCTTCTCATAGTCAGCCGGGGTAGCAGAAACAAAAATGGTTTGACGCATTTTGGTTTCAAACTCGGTGAACTTGAGCGGTCGATTATCCATTGCCGATGGCAAGCGAAAGCCGAATTCAACCAAGGTATGTTTTCGCGACTTATCACCGTTATACATTGCATTGAGTTGACCGATTAATACATGACTCTCATCCAAGAACATGAGCGCATCGTTAGGTAAATAGTCCACCAAGGTAGGCGGGGCATCCCCTGGAGCGGCACCAGAAAGATGGCGGGAGTAATTTTCAATCCCTTTACAAAAACCCAATTCATTGAGCATCTCCAAATCAAAGCGCGTGCGCTGCTCCAGTCGCTGCGCCTCTACTAACTTCCCGTCTTTCACAAACTCATCTAGGCGCGTGCGTAATTCAGTCTTAATCGTTTCAATGGCTTTTAGAACAGTTTCACGTGGAGTTACATAGTGAGAACTTGGGTACACAGTAAAGCGTGGAATCTTTTGACGAATACGTCCTGTTAGTGGATCAAAAAACTGCAGACTTTCAATCTCATCATCAAATAGTTCCACGCGCACTGCTAGCTCGTTGTGCTCTGCTGGAAAGATATCAATCGTGTCGCCACGCACCCTAAATACACCACGCTTGAAATCTGTTTCATTGCGGTCGTATTGCATCGCAATCAGGCGCATCAAGATATCGCGCTGACTCATCTTGTCGCCAGGGCGTAATGTCATCACCATACTGTGATAGTCGCCAGGATTACCAATACCGTAGATTGCTGAAACAGTCGCAACAATAATGACATCACGCCGCTCTAACAAACTCTTGGTAGCGGATAAACGCATCTGCTCAATATGCTCATTGATGGATGAATCTTTTTCAATGAACAAATCCCGCTGGGGAACGTACGCCTCCGGCTGGTAGTAGTCGTAATAACTAACAAAATACTCGACTGCATTGCGGGGAAAAAACTCCCGAAACTCGCTGTAAAGCTGAGCGGCCAGGGTCTTATTTGGAGCAAAAATGATGGCCGGACGTCCAGTACGGGCGATCACATTGGCCATTGTGAAGGTTTTGCCTGAGCCGGTTACCCCTAAGAGCGTCTGAAACGTCAATCCATCCTCAACGCCCGCTACGAGGGCATCAATGGCGCCTGGCTGGTCTCCAGCAGGTGGGAAGGGCTGGTAGAGCTGATATGGCGAATCTGGAAAAGTAACGAATTTCGCTGGATCCAAATCATGTCCGACCTCGCCCAAAGGGTCAACCGCTGGAACTTTTTTTATCTCAGCAACTGGGTCAACGGGGGATTTTTTTAGGGGACTTAGGGGGCATCTCAGCTATCATTTCATCTGTGAGCTTTATTCACAGCGAATTTTGTATAAACGTTGATTTTGCCGTTTTTCTTTGGAAAAAGTTGAATACGTTCTCAAAACTAAACAATTTAGCCAAATTTAACGTCGATTAATCCTGAAATAACCTATAAATTACCCCTTCTGACTCCAAATGACTCTCTTCCACTCTGTTCAATTAGCCCCTAAAGACCCTATTTTTGGCCTTACCGAAGCCTATGTTGCCGATCAACGCGCTGATAAGGTGAATTTAGGTGTGGGTGTTTATTACACAGATGAAGGCAAGATTCCACTCTTGCAAGCGGTAATTAAGGCAGAAGAAGCGCTAGTTGCAAAACACGCGCCTCGTGGCTACATCCCAATGGAGGGCCCAAGTCAATACAACCTGGCCGTTCAAACACTACTTTTTGGTAACGACTCGTCTTTAATTAAAGATGGTCGCGTTGTTACTGCTGAATGTATCGGTGGCACCGGTGCATTACGCGTAGGCGCAGATTTTATTAAGCGTCTCAACTTAAATGCCCCTGCCGCAATTAGCAATCCAACTTGGGAAAACCACCGCGGTATTTTCGAAGCAGCGGGTTTTGATGTTGTTGAGTACAGCTACTTCGATAATAAAACTCGTGGTGTTGATTTCGATGGCATGGTGAAATCCCTGGAGTCTTTCCCAAAAAATACGACTGTAGTGCTTCACGCCTGCTGCCATAACCCTACCGGCGCAGATATGACCGAAGCGCAATGGCGCCAAGTAATTGATATTTGCAAATCCAAAGAGCTGATTCCATTTTTGGACATGGCTTATCAAGGCTTTGCTGATGGCATTGAGCAAGATGGGGTTGCCGTGCGTTTATTTGCCCAATCTGGTCTCTCATTCTTTGTATCAAGCTCATTCTCTAAATCATTCTCACTCTATGGTGAGCGTGTTGGCGCACTCTCCATCGTCACAGAATCTAAGGATGAATCAGCGCGCGTCATGTCTCAACTCAAACGTGTGATTCGCACCAATTACTCAAATCCGCCCACACATGGCGGAGCAATTGCTACTGCTGTCCTGACCTCACCAGAACTACGCCAGCTTTGGGAAGATGAATTAGCGCAGATGCGCGAGCGTATTAAATCGATGCGTGAAGCGCTTGTCAGCAAATTAGCGGCCGCCGGCGCCAAACAAGATTTTGAATTTATTAATGCCCAGCGCGGTATGTTCTCTTACTCCGGCTTAACTCCAGAGCAAGTGGAGCGTTTACAAAAAGAAGACGGCATTTATGCCCTCTCAACAGGTCGTATTTGCGTAGCTGCCCTCAATACCAAAAATATTGATAAAGTAGCTACAGCGATTGCCCGCGTCATAGCGTAACAAGCGGATCACTGTTTTACAGGAGGTAATATGCTTTATCAGTTACATGAGTTTCAAAAAGCGCTACTTCAACCAATGAGCTCGTGGGCTCGTGCGGCCTCAGAGGCTTTTATTAATGCCTCCAATCCAGCATCTAAGGTTCCGGGATCAGAACGTTTAGCCGCAAGCTACGAGCTACTCTATCGCCTAGGCAAAGACTACAAAAAACCGGAGTTCGGCATTCGCTCTGTGCAAGCTCATGGACGTGAAGTCGCCATTCATGAAATTGCTACGATTACCAAACCTTTTTGTAAATTAATTCGCTTTAAACGTTTTTCTGACGATGTCGAAGTCATTAAAAAATTAAAAGAAGATCCATCTGTTTTGGTGGTTGCCCCACTTTCTGGTCACCACTCCACTTTATTGCGTGACACTGTGCGCACCCTCTTGCAGGATCATAAGGTTTACATCACCGACTGGGTAGATGCCCGCCTCGTACCAACTTCAGAGGGTGACTTTGGCCTAGATGATTATGTTCATTATGTACAGGATTTTATTCGCACGATTGGCGCAAAAGATTTGCATGTGATTTCCGTATGCCAACCTACAGTTCCGACTTTAGCGGCAATCTCCTTGATGGCTTCGGCTGGTGAAGTAACTCCAGCATCCATGATCATGATGGGTGGACCAATCGATGCCCGTAAGTCGCCTACCGCTGTGAATAACTTGGCGGACCAAAAGTCATATGAGTGGTTTGAAAGTCATGTGATTTATAAAGTTCCGCCTTCATATCCAGGCGCTGGACGTAAGGTATATCCAGGCTTCTTGCAGCACACTGGCTTTATCGCCATGAATCCGCAAAACCATTTGCAGTCTCACTGGGATTATTTCCAAAACCTAGTGCGCGGTGACGAGCAAGATGCTGAAGCCCATATTCGTTTTTATGATGAATACAACGCTGTATTGGATATGGATGCCAAATTCTATTTGGATACCATCAAAACAGTATTCCAGGATTACTCTTTACCAAACGGCACTTGGGAAGTAGCTGGTCAATTGGTGAAGCCGCAAGATATCAAAAAAACTGCTCTTCTGACGGTAGAGGGCGAATTAGATGATATTTCTGGAAGTGGCCAAACGCGTTCTGCACATGCATTGTGTGACGGCATTCCAAAAACAAGTAAGGATCATTACGAAGTTGCTGGCGCAGGTCACTATGGCATCTTCGCAGGTCGTCGTTGGCGTGAAAAGGTCTATCCAAAGATCAAATCATTCATTCGCGAGCATCAACCTGCGCAGCGAAAAACCAAAGCCCGCTTACCAAAACTAAACGCAAAGTAAGCCAAGACAATAAGAGGCCAATTGGCCTCTTATTTAATTAGTGTCTCAGGTATTCCATGAAGATCAAGCAAGCGAACGCACTTATCGATCGCCTGGAAGATATTCTTCCGCAAACTCAATGCACTAAATGCGGCTACCCCGACTGCAGAGCTTATGCTCAGGCCCTAGCGACAGGTGAGGTGCGCCCCAATCGTTGCCCACCTGGGGGTGTAGAAGGTATTCGACGCCTATCTGCCGCATTGGAACCAATTTTCCCTCAGGATGCATTTGCACAAAACCCTGTAATCGATCCAGAGTGTGGCGAAGAACGCACTAGAGCAATTGCCTTTATCGATCCTAAGCAATGTATTGGTTGCACCTTATGTATCCAAGCATGCCCTGTTGATGCCATTGTTGGCGCCTCCAAGCAGATGCATGTGGTGCTAGATCAATGGTGCACCGGCTGCGACTTGTGTCTACCACCTTGCCCGGTAGACTGCATCACGATGATTGAAGTTTCAAATCATCAAACAGGATGGGACGCATGGTCTGCAGAACTGGCTGATGAGGCTCGCTCTAGATATCATTCAAGATCATTGCGCTTAGATCGGGAAATTCGAGATAACGAAGAGCGTCTGGCTAAAAAAGCTGCGGCAAAATTAACTGTAGTTAACGCCGAAAGACCTGACTCCGAGGAAGCAAAAAAAGAGCAGGATCGCAAACGGGCAATCATTGCAGCCGCCATAGCAAGAGCAGCACAACAAAAATGATGAACCTAGAAAAACGGCACGCTTTCTTTGAATTACTCAAAGCCAACAACCCCCATCCGGAGACGGAGTTGGAGTACAGCTCACCTTTTGAGTTACTGATTGCCGTACTACTTTCTGCCCAAGCAACGGATGTCTCTGTCAATAAGGGCACTCGTCAGCTTTTTAAGATTGCCAATACTCCCCAAGCCCTTCTAGAGCTTGGGGAGGAAGGTGTAAAGCCGTACATTCAACATATTGGCTTGTTCAACTCCAAGGGCAAGCATATACAAGAAACCTGCCGCCTCTTATTAGAAAAACATCAAGGCATCGTTCCACAAACAAGGGAGGAGTTAGAAGCGCTACCAGGCGTTGGTAGAAAGACTGCTAACGTCATTTTGAATACTGCCTTTGGTCAACCTACCATGGCGGTTGATACCCATATCTTTCGAGTATCAAATCGTACCGGCCTAGCACCTGGAAAGGATGTAGTCAAAGTGGAGGAGCAGCTACTGAAACGTGTTCCTCGAGAATTTTTGCAAGATGCCCACCATTGGCTTATTCTGCATGGCAGGTATATATGCAAGGCTCGCAATCCCGAGTGCGAACAATGCATTGTCGAACCTTTATGCAGCTATAAGCAAAAAACAGGCAAAGGAAAAGTTCGTGGCGATATTTAACCCAACCCGTGAAGAAGTTAGACGTTTTTTCTGCAATACCTGGAAAAAGAAAATAGAGAATCACATCCTGACGCCGATGGAAACATTGGCCGCAGATTGGATGACCGAACATCCGGAATACCATGCAGTACTCGCCGATCCTGAGGGCGCCTTAGAGCAAGATTACACACCAGAGCGTGGCGAAACCAACCCCTTTTTGCACCTTTCAATGCATCTCTCTATTAGTGAGCAGATATCAATCGATCAGCCACCTGGCATTCGCAAGATAGCTGAAGATTTAACAAAAAAATTGGGATCAAAACACGAAGCGCAACACCAGATGATGGAATGCTTGGGTCAAGTAATGTGGGAAGCGCAGCGAGAAGGGGGGCAACTGAGCCCCGAGAAATACCTCGAGGCCCTAAAACGGCTTTGTTAATATCTCAGCTTGCTACAGCCATCTCCAAAAGCTGAGAAAGTTTTTCATAATGACGCAGTGCTTTCTTTGATGGCTGCACCCACTTCCGCCTTTGATCAACGCTATCAGTTACCAGCTTAATATAGCCCAAACGATCAAGCTTTTTAATACGGCCATGCAAAGTTGCCTGAGAGCCAATCTGACTCAAGACCAATAAATCACCCACCAGAATTTCGCGATTCTGTGTATACCCCAGCATAACTTGATCGAGCAATTGCGTCTCAATTGCATCCAACTTTTTCTCTGGCTTTTTTGCATCCATTGCACTTAAGCAATTCAGGAAACGCAAGTATGAAGAATGATTAATCTTACTCATGGCTATATTTCGTTCTATGTTTTCTAATAAATCTCTTATTTAGAGATGATTGTAAGCTTATTTTTTTAAGCGAAGAATGACTTTGATCAATTCTTTATTGCGCAATATAAACACGGCTGCACAGACAAAAATGGCATTACCGGCTAGGTTACCCATGATAGTTAAATAGCCTGCGTGGATAATGTTCCCGCCACCCAAATACCCAATATCCAATTGGCTATAAGTGTATGCATAAACAAAACCATTGCAAATGCTAGCTAGGGTGGCAAGTATCACTATTTGATAGTAGCTGAGGCCATCAAGACTAGGATCAATCCTAAAACACCACAGCATCAATTCCACTAATAGATACAGGGCCAGACTGACAGCTATTGCTAGCAATAGCCAATCACTCCAAAATTGTACTGAGTTCATCAACATTAAACGACTGAAAATGGCAATGCCAGAACCGAGTGCGCCACGCCAGTTAAATATTAAGATTGCAAACAACTTCATGCCTGCCGGCATAAAGACGAAATAAGTGATCGGACTGCTCTGCAAGCCTGGAATCAAAAAAGTAAAGCCAAAAAAAACCCAATACAGCAAGAAAGAGATGCCTATCTCTGATAAATTATTTTGAAGGATTTTGCTGATAGTCACAATGGTTAATCTTTCAATTGATTATACCTTTTATAAACTCTTGGATAGCAGATGCACTTGTCCAAAGGAGATGCAATCAGAATAACGCGGCAATACCTGATTTAATGGCTGCCGGTAACTCTAAGACCTTTGCCTTGCGGGCATCAAGAGTTGATTTTGGTGTGTCTTGGGTTTTTTCAGACCAGGCAGATCCAGGAAAGAATGGATCATCATTAAATCGGGGAATAATATGCCAATGGATGTGGGGAACCATATTGCCCAGCGAGGCTACGTTGATCTTGTCAGGGTTCATGACATGACGAACCGCCGCCTCAACCACAAAAACCAAATCCATCAAATGGCCACGTTCAGCAGAAGTGAGATCAGTCATCTCAGCCACATGATCAGCCCAAATCACACGACAAAACCCCGGCAAATTAGGGTCATTTATCAAGATCACCCTGCAATCATCTCCGCGCCAAATCAGAGTTTCCCCATCTGTAGAAGATGCTTCTTTACAAAGTATGCAATTGGTCATAATAGAAATGTATATGAAAAAGGCATCTAAGTCACCCTTGTGAGGTAATTTAGATGCCCAGGTAATACAAACTACTTAGGGATTCGATTTAGTGGAATTGCTCTTCTTCAGTGGAGCCTGTCAACGCAGTCACGGAAGACTTGCCACCCTGAATGACTGTGGTGACATCATCAAAGTAACCGGTACCAACTTCTTGCTGATGCGAAACGAAAGTGTAACCACGATCACGCGCTGCAAATTCTGGCTCTTGAACTTTTTCTACGTAAGCTGTCATGCCGCGCTTAGAGTAATCTTGTGCCAAGTCATACATGTTGTACCACATAGAGTGAATACCAGCGAGGGTAATAAATTGATACTTATAGCCCATTGCCCCTAGTTCGCGTTGGAATTTAGCAATCGTTGCATCGTCCAGATTTTTCTTCCAGTTAAATGATGGCGAGCAGTTGTAAGCCAACATTTTTCCAGGGAACTTCGCACGAATCGCTTCAGCAAACTTGCGAGCAAAGTCAAGGTCGGGCGTACCAGTTTCACACCAAACCATATCAGCGTATGCAGCATAAGCCAAACCACGTGAGATGGCTTGATCCAAACCCTTGCGAGTTTTGTAGAAGCCTTCTGGAGTTCGTTCGCCAGTCAAGAATGGCTTATCGTTTTCATCGTAGTCTGATGTCAATAAATCAGCTGCTTCAGCATCAGTACGCGCCAAGATGATAGTCGGTACACCCATTACGTCTGCAGCTAAACGCGCAGAAATTAATTTTTGTACAGATTCGGTCGTTGGCAGCAATACCTTCCCACCCAAGTGCCCGCACTTCTTAACTGAAGAGAGTTGGTCTTCGAAGTGAACGCCAGCAGCACCCTGCTTAATGAGCGCCTTACTTAATTCAAATGCATTTAATACGCCACCGAAACCAGCCTCAGCATCGGCAACAATTGGTGCAAAGTACTCAATATAACCAGCATCACCGGGATTGATGCCCTTTGCAGTCTGAATCTCATCAGCGCGTTGAAATGAGTTGTTGATGCGCTCAACCATTTTTGGAACTGAATCCACTGGATACAAAGATTGATCTGGGTACATAGCAGCATATGAGTTACCGTCAGCCGCAACCTGCCAACCAGAAAGATAAATCGCCTGAATTCCGGCTTTAACTTGTTGCATTGCTTGGCCACCAGTCAATGCACCCAAACAATTTACATAAGCTTCGTTATTGACTAAATCCCACAATCTTTCAGCGCCATGCTTAGCTAAAGTATGTTCAATCTTTAATGAACCACGCAAACGAACAACGTCTTCGGCCGTATAGCCTCGGGTAATACCTTTCCAGCGTGGATTTGTATCCCAATCTTTTTGAATTGCTGCGATTTCTGCTTTGCGATCTGCCATGTTTTTCTCCCTAAGTTAAACAAGTACCTCTGATATATCGAAATATTTAGACAATTAACTCTTATGTCTTATATAAGAGTTTAGATATATTGCAAAACGATGCAAGCTAAATTGATGGGATTTAAATAAATATTTAATCCTTTTAAATCAGTTACTTATATTATTTTTTTACATTATGAAAATAAAAATCAACCGATGAAATACAAATCACCCCCTAATGCTGTATTGCTTTTTACGCAGCGCAATAACATTTCATATTATGAAATGTTATTGGAGAAACCAAAATAAAGGCGCTCAAAGAGCGCCATATCCATCAGGACATTTTGTTACCCAAAAATTGTTAATGCACTTGGCGCGTAAAACTAAAGTCACCTTTAGAGTCCACATCCACTGGCACCACATCCTTAGGGCCAAACTTGCCTTCTAAGATCATCTTAGAAACTGGGTTTTCAATATGCTGCTGAATTGCACGCTTTAGTGGGCGAGCTCCAAACACGGGATCAAAACCAACTTCAGCTATCTTGCCTAAGGCGGCATCACTCACATCAAGTTGCATATCTACCTTAGCCAATCGATCTGACAAGTTCTTCAATAAGATCTTGGCGATATTTGCAATATTGCCTTTGTCGAGTCCATGGAATACCACGATCTCATCAATACGATTCAAAAACTCAGGACGGAAGTGATTCTTTAACTCCTCAAATACGGCATCTTTGATTTCAGATTGCTTCTTATCGGTCATTGACTGAATCAAATGCGAACCAATGTTGCTGGTCATGACGATCACAGTGTTCTTAAAGTCCACGGTACGACCTTGACCATCAGTCAAGCGACCATCATCTAGTACCTGTAAGAGTACGTTGAATACATCTGGGTGCGCTTTTTCAATCTCATCAAACAAGATCACACTGTATGGGTGACGACGAACTTGTTCAGTTAAATAACCACCCTCTTCGTAACCAACATAGCCGGGAGGCGCGCCAATTAAGCGTGCAACACTATGCTTCTCCATGAACTCACTCATATCAATACGAATAAGATGATCTTCGCTATCAAACAAGAAGCCAGCTAATGCCTTGCAAAGCTCGGTCTTACCAACGCCAGTAGGTCCAAGGAATAAGAACGAGCCATAAGGACGATTCTCTTCTGCCAGTCCGGCACGCGAGCGGCGGATAGCATCAGATACTGCCCGAATAGCCTCTTCCTGGCCAACAACGCGCTGATGCAACAACTCCTCCATCTTCAGCAACTTGTCTCGCTCACCTTGCATCATCTTGGATACTGGAATACCGGTTGCACGAGAAACAACTTCAGCAATCTCTTCAGCGCCAACTTGGGTGCGCAAGAGCTTATGTTTCACAACACCATCTTTATCGCCCTTAGCTTCTGCAGCGGCGGCGGATTTGAGCTTAGCCTCCAACTCTGGTAATTTTCCATATTGAAGCTCTGCGACTTTCTCTAACTTACCTTCGCGCTGTAATTTAGCGATATCTGCCTTGATCTTCTCAATTTCCTCTTTGATGTTGGCAGCGCCCAAAACGGCACCTTTTTCAGCTTTCCAGATTTCCTCCAGATCGGCATACTCAGCACCAAGGCGCTTGATTTCATCCTCAATCAGACCTAAGCGTTTTTGGGATGCCTCATCTTTCTCTTTTTTCACGGCCTCACGTTCAATCTTTAATTGAATCAAGCGACGCTCTAATTTATCCATTACCTCTGGCTTGGAGTCAATCTCCATCCGAATACGTGAGCCGGCCTCATCGATCAGATCAATTGCCTTATCTGGCAAAAAGCGATCCGTAATATAGCGATGCGATAACTCAGCAGCCGCAACAATTGCTGGATCAGTGATTTCAATACCGTGGTGCAATTCGTAACGCTCTTGTAAGCCGCGCAAGATCGCAATGGTTGCTTCGACACTAGGCTCCTCAACCATCACCTTTTGGAAGCGGCGCTCCAAGGCAGGATCTTTTTCAATGTATTTACGATATTCATCTAGCGTAGTAGCCCCAATACAATGCAACTCACCACGAGCTAATGCGGGCTTGAGCATATTGCCTGCATCCATTGCGCCATCGCCTTTACCAGCGCCTACCATTGTATGAATTTCATCGATAAAAATGATAGTGCGACCTTCATCCTTAGCCACATCACTTAAGACAGCCTTCAATCGCTCCTCGAATTCACCTCGATATTTGGCGCCAGCCAATAGCAAAGCCATATCCAAGACCAAGACGCGCTTATCTTTGAGGGTTTCTGGAACCTCGCCATTGACAATACGTTGGGCCAAACCCTCGACGATGGCTGTTTTACCAACCCCAGGCTCGCCTATCAGCACCGGATTATTTTTACCGCGACGTTGCAAAATCTGAATAGTGCGACGAATTTCATCATCGCGCCCAATCACCGGATCTAATTTACCCATCCGTGCACGCTCTGTTAAATCCACAGTGTATTTTTTTAAGGCTTCACGCTGGCCTTCGGCATCTGCACTATTCACTGATTCTCCTCCGCGTACTAATTCAATGGCCGCCTCTAATGACTTCCGATTTAAACCATTTTCACGAGCAATTTTTCCGAGCTCACCCTTATCTTCGGAGACTACCAATAAAAACAGCTCACCTGCAATAAATTGGTCGCCACGCTTATTGGCCTCTTTTTCAGTCAAGTTGAGCCAATTACTTAAATCCCGACCCACCTGCACTTCCCCACTGGTACCCTGTACCTCAGGAAGATTGCCAATTAATTTTTCAGTGGCTTTTTCCAAGCCAGGTACGTTGACACCAGCTCTTGTTAGCAAGCTCTTAGCTCCACCATCCGAATCACGCAACATAGCCAATAGCAAATGGGCAGGCTCGATATATTGGTTGTCTTTGGCCAGAGCCAGACTTTGTGCCTCACTCAAGGCCTCTTGAAATTTAGTTGTTAATTTATCTATTCTCATTTTTCTATCTCACATATTCCATGTATTCTTATCTATAGAATATAAGGACAATATGACCAATTTCAAGGTTTTTGCCCCGCTTTAGGCAAAACCCCTAGCCCGGCTTCTCACAATACTCCTTCAAGAACCCACTTATTTTGTCCTGGCTCGTATACCTACTCCAATGCGCTGATGGCAGTTTTTATGCTGGCATTACCAATCGCCTGGAGCATCGCCTGGAAGCCCATAATTCGGGGGAGGGTGCGCGCTATACCCGCTCACGTAGACCAGTGATTCTCCTGGCAACCCAAGCCCATCAAGACCGCTCAGAGGCCTCCAAGGCAGAGGCCAAGCTAAAACGCCTACCCCGAAAGAAAAAAATAGCCTTTTTTGAGAGCTAAGGCAATAAAATTCATCAACTGGCTACATGCAACGGCCTTATTCATGTCATAGACTTGTAATACTCCTCATCGCATCGGGCATTGCATATGAAGCTCTCATTTCTCAGCGAATTCTTTAATCGGTTCATTAGCAATCGAGGTATGCGGAGACACTTTCGTCGCCTAGCGATGTTTGACTCATTTCATGGGTCTGGTGCCAGTAAAGACATACCAGCAAGTATTTCTCATAAATTAAGCTTAGCAGCTACCAGCACTATTGACGAAGTCATTCAAACACTTGGCTCTCATGAACATGGGTTGACAGAAACGCAAGCATTTGCAGTGCGTGAGCTCGTTGGCCTAAATGAAATTCAGCAGGAAAAACCACCTCCCTGGTGGATGCATTTGTGGCGTTGCTACAAGACCCCCTTTGACATTCTACTGACCGTCCTAGCCATCATTTCTTATATTACTGAAGATATGAAGGCCACCGTTGTGATTGGTAGCATGGTCTTCCTATCCGTTCTGATTCGCTTTTGGCAAGAAAGAAAATCCAATAAAGCTGCTGATGCACTTAAGGCAATGGTAAGCAATACCGCTACCGTCATCAGGCGGGATCCGAGTGAATCTATTTTGGAAGAAGCGCAGGTTCATTTTGGAATTCAATCGCACCCTGAGATGAGCGAAAGAACGGAAATCCCTATAAATCAGTTGGTACCGGGCGATATTATTGCGCTCTCTGCGGGCGATATGATTCCAGCTGATTGCCGCATATTGAGCGCTAAAGATTTATTCGTCAGCCAAGCCGCGATGACCGGCGAATCTCTACCTGTTGAAAAATTCGCATCTCCAAAATCAGCCCAAACAAATAACCCTCTGGAGTTTGAGAACCTCGCCTTTATGGGTACTAACGTGGTCTCGGGAACGGCAACCGCAATTGCGATCAGCACAGGGGATAGCACCTATTTTGGAGTATTGGCTAAGGATCTAACGACTTCTAATCAAGAGCCTACACAGTTTCAGATGGGTGTTAATAAGGTGGCCTGGCTGCTAATTCGCTTCATGATGGTCATGACGCCACTCGTATTTTTCATAAACGGCTTTACCAAAGGCGATTGGGCAGAAGCATTTCTGTTTGCAATGTCCGTAGCGGTGGGCCTAACCCCAGAAATGCTGCCGATGATTGTGACATCGACGCTAGCCAAAGGTGCGGTGGTGCTCTCGAAGCAAAAAGTGATTGTGAAGCGCTTGGATGCCATCCAGAACTTTGGTGCAATGGATGTGCTTTGCACAGATAAAACCGGCACCCTCACACAAGACAAAATTTTCTTAGCAAATCATACAGATGCATGGGGCAAAGATTCAGATGATGTGCTTGAGTTTGCCTATCTCAATAGTTTTTATCAAACTGGCTTGAAAAATCTACTCGACGTAGCCGTGCTGGAATACAAGCATGTATATAAGGAGCTCAATCCCACGGTAAACTTTCATAAGATCGATGAAATTCCTTTTGATTTTCAAAGAAGGCGCATGTCGGTTATCGTCTCCAATCACGAAGGTAAAAACATCCTCATTTGTAAGGGCGCTGTTGAAGAGATCCTCAGCATTTGCACTACAGTGCAACAAGGGGGTCATAAGAGCAAACTAACCCCTGAAGTGTTAGCCAGTGTGAAGGAGGTTACCGCCGACCTCAATGAGGATGGCTTACGAGTTGTTGCGGTAGCCACCAAGTCCTTTGATGTCTGCAAAGAAACATTTAGCGTTGCAGATGAATCGGGTCTTATGCTGATTGGCTATGTAGCATTCTTAGACCCCCCAAAGGAATCAACAGCCCCAGCTTTAAAAGCGCTGGCCGACCATGGAGTCACCGTCAAAGTATTAACGGGCGACAATGAGCTGGTAACCACTAAAGTATGCAAAGAGGTTGGATTAGATGCCAGCGAAATTATCCTTGGATCCCAGATTGAGATCATGGATAACGAGGCGCTATCCGCGATAGTTGAGTCACATCATATTTTTGCCAAACTGACTCCAGCACATAAAGACCGAATTGTTCGCTCACTCAAGGCTGCAGGTCATGTAGTTGGATTTATGGGCGATGGCATCAACGATGCGCCAGCCTTACGCTCAGCAGATGTTGGAATCTCCGTCGATACTGCAGTTGATATCGCTAAGGAAGCGGCCGATATCATCTTGCTAGAAAAGAGTTTGATGGTTCTAGAGGAGGGTGTAATTGAGGGTCGCAAAACCTTCGGCAATATGCTCAAGTATATTAAGATGACTGCCAGCTCAAACTTCGGAAACGTTTTTTCCGTATTGATTGCAAGTGCATTTATTCCCTTCTTGCCCATGCTCCCAATGCAGTTATTGGTACAGAATTTGTTATATGACATCTCTCAGATTGCCATTCCTTTTGATAATGTCGACCCAGAATCCGTCAAACTCCCTCAACGCTGGAATCCTGGTGATATAGGCCGCTTTATGGTCTTTTTTGGACCGGTCAGCTCGATCTTTGACATCACAATTTATTGCGTCATGTGGTTTGTTTTTTCAGCGAACTCAGCCGAACACCAATCACTATTTCAATCGGGTTGGTTTGTTGAGGGGCTAATGACCCAAACATTGGTAGTGCACATGATTCGCACTAGAAAAATTCCATTCATCCAAAGCCGTCCGGGAAACGCCTTATTAGCAATGACAATAGCTATCATGGCGGCAGGTATATTTCTGCCTATGGGCCCACTAGCGTCCTACTTCAAAATGGTGCCGCTACCGTTGACTTATTTTCCAATCTTGGGAGCCATCTTAATTGGATATATCGTACTGACTCAACTAATGAAAAACTTTTATTCAAAACGCTTTGGTTGGCAATAATTATTTTTTAGATAGTAAAAAAGCCACGCGAGCGCAGCTTTTTTACTATTCATTACAGTACAAAAATTCGAAGCTCTTAATTGCCCCGTAACTTCTGCATTGTCTCTACCCACTGAGACTTAGCATACTGAATACGCATTGCCCGCTCCTGATTGGCAACGCCTATGGTGACCCGTTTAGACAAAAGATCTGCATACACAGCATCAATGTTCTTATAAAAATCACTATAAACGGCTACTAAAGCCGGCTTAGGAAACTCATCCGAGATGGCCCTGCAGACTACAGTGGAATCTTTAAAACGGCTCAAAACAATTGCTTGTTCAGGTGTGATCTTCTCGCTTGAATTAAATAACTCTTGCGCATTCGGATTATTTGCAGTTAACGAGATAACGTGAGCATCTACAAATTTCGCATCATCCGATTGATTGACCTTAGCAATACAGTCATTTAATTTTTTCTGAATGACATTCACCTGCTTTTGCAATTGTTCACCACTATTATTACTTGCGGGCTGAGATACGGATGTTTGTGTTCCAGCACAACCAGTCAAAGCAACTAGCAACAAGCACATGACCTTGTAAGTATTTTTCATCCATTTTCCTAATTAATTTGTTTTTTAACAAAGTCTGTTGCTTAACGATAAACAATATCAGCGCGACGATTTTCTTTAAAAGCGGCCTCGGTTTGCGCAGGATTGACAGGCTTCTCTTTACCAAAGCTCACCGCCTCAAGCTGGGATTCATTCACTCCAAGAGCCATCAAGGCTTTTTTGACAGCCTCAGAACGCTTTTCACCCAGTGCTAAGTTATATTCTGCTGTCCCACGATCATCTGTATTACCCTGAATAATGATCGAAGCTTTTTGTTTTTCAAATGCCTTTAAATAGGCAGCATGGGCAGAAATCACCGGAGCATATTTTGGATCGATGGTGTAGCTATCAAACTCAAAATAAATAGAGCGCTTTCCATAGACGCTTGATTTAGGATCGCTAATGGGATCGTAACCACTTCCACCCCCGGCATTGACCGATGGCACACCGTTGGTGTCATCCAATTTCACACCAGTACTACAAGCGGCAACAAATAAGATGAGACATGCCAAAGGCACAATTTTCAATAATTTCAACATAATCATTTTTCCCAAAAGAGACTCAACATGAGTCTTATAAAAATTAGGGGCGATATATATCACCCCGCCAAAAATTAGGCGTTTATTTTGGGGGGTTTAAATGCAGAGTCTGGAAAGTTTTGCGTTCTCAAATCGTCGTTCTCGAAAATGTACTTACGCTGTGTAAATTCAGGTAATGTCAGCGTATTGTTCATCTCACTAAGATGCGCTGTGATATGACTCATGATATTCAATGAACTCACTTGATGATGCTTATCATCGGCCGACTCTTTACTGGCATGAGCACCTTGACTTGCCGCACTTAAATTGAAGTGCGTTGTTTGATAGGCGCGCTCCAAGGCTGCCTCAATAAATATACTTGAAGCTGCAACCTTAAAGGCGAATAAAAAGAGGCAAATACCTAAAACGATTGTTTTAGAAGAACGCGGTAGCATCACTCAGATTCTATACCTTTCTGATGATTTTTAATCTGATAACCGTTTAGCTCTTGGGCTTATTTTCTACCCAGCGTGCCATAGCCACATCATCAGTAACGCGCGCATCCACCCACCGACCACCCCCAGGAGTTTCTTCTTTTTTCCAAAAAGGGGCTGCAGTCTTGAGGTAATCCATAATGAATTCACATGCAGCAAAGGCTTCCCCGCGATGGCTACTAGTCACAGCAACCAGGACAATTTGATCTTCTGGAAGCAATGGACCAACCCGATGAATAATTAAGGCCTGCCGAATATCCCAGCGCGCTTTGGCTTGAGCGGCAATATTCTCTAGTGATTTCTCAGTCATTTGTGGGTAATGCTCAAGCGTCATTCCCTTGACCCGGCAACCCTCATTCATATCGCGAACCGTACCCAAGATGCTAACTACCGCACCTACTTGAGCATCACCCTTGCGAAGGGCGGCAATTTCAGTGCCGAGATTAAAGTCTTCTTCTTGAATACGAACAGTCAATTTAACCCCCGGTCACTGGTGGAAAGAAGGCAATTTCAGCACCCTCTTGTAATGCAGTATCTTCAGGCACCATCTCATGGTTAAGCGCACATCGAATCGGCTTTCCTTCCGCCAACACTTGAGCCCACTGGCCCCCACGCTCACGTAAATATGAACGCAAATGCGAAATTGTTTTAATCTGACTTGGGATATCAATAGCCTCCTCGGAGCAAGCCAAGGCTTCACGTAATGAGGCAAAAAAACGTAATTGAAGGTTCATATGACTTTCGTAATCACTTAAGCTCAAAACATCTTTTAAGATAGTAATGCACTAAAGGGTATGTATTTAACCAATGCACCAGCCTTAAATGTTTGTCCGGCAGGACAGTCAATCAGACCATCTCCCCATGAAGCACTAGTGAGCACACCCGAACTCTGGTTGGGAAACACATCAAGGCCGCCATTGGAATTGACTTTGGCCCTTAAAAATTCATTGCGGCGATCTGCTTTAAGCCAATCAAAATCAGCCCGCATTTGATAGCTTGGTGGAAATAAGTCATTGCGTCCAGCTAACTTCAAAATAAAAGGTCGCACGAATAATAAAAAGGTGACAAAACTTGAGACTGGATTACCAGGTAAACCAATAAACCAGGCCTCTCCATCCGCAGATGAATCTGACTTACGAACAGCACCAAATGCCAGGGGCTTACCAGGCTTAATAGCGATTTGCCATAAATCTAAACGCCCCTCAGCAGTCACAGCAGGCTTAATATGATCTTCTTCGCCCACCGATACCCCACCAGAGGTAATGATCAAATCATGCTCTTTACTGGCTTTACGTAAAGCTTCACGGGTTGCATCCAAACGGTCAGGCACGATTCCTAAGTCCGTGGCATCACAACCCAAGGAGCGCAAACAGGCCAACAGGGTATCGCGATTCGAATTGTAGATTCCACCAGGTTTTAGCGGCTCACCGGGCAAAGCCAACTCATCACCCGTAAAGAATGCGGCGACCTTGATGCGCCGTTTGACATTGAGGTGGGTGAGACCGGCTGAAGCGGCCACTCCCAATTCTTGTGGGCGCAAAATCATTCCGGCGTGCAAAGCTGTTTTGCTGGCACTTAAATCTTCACCACGTCGGCGAATCCATTGCCCCAATTTAGGAACACTATTAATTTGAATATGATCAGCTTGAACCTCTACCGCACTGCAGTCTTCTTGCATGACTACGGCATCAGCCCCAGCTGGAATAGGGGCTCCTGTAAAAATACGTGCAGCAGTTCCAGGCTGTAATTGAAGACCCATAGATCCAGCAGGAATGCGCTGAGTCACTTTCAATGTAGTGCCAGACGAGAGGATATCGGTGCAGCGCACTGCATAGCCATCCATAGACGTATTGTCCAAGGGAGGCACGTCAACTTGACTAGCAATATCGCCAGCCAAAACACGTCCGAGTGCAGCTTGGGTTGTAACGAGCTCACTTTCGTGAACTGGTTTTGCATGAGCCAATAGATGGTCCAAGGCCTCTTGCGCAGTCAACATCGGCGGCTTATTCATCTGACCTTAAATAATGGAAGCGCTAATTGATTTAATTCAAATGCTGAGTGATGAAGGCTTTGACCTGATTCACATCAGCATCGATATTTTCAACGCGTTGTGGTTTTGATTTGATATCTTTAAATGCTGGAGGACATTCTGCAGGGCGTCCTAGAGCCAACTCAATTGTCTCTTCAAATTTAATAGGCAAGGCCGTTTCCAATACCAGCATCGGAATACCTGTTTGTAAATGCTCACGAGCAACCTTCACACCATCAGCGGTATGGGTATCAATCATGATGCCATATTGCTCATCTACATTACGAATGGTTGCCAAGCGGTTTTCATGAGTACTGCGTCCAGACTGGAAACCGTACTTCCCGATCTCTTTAAAAACAGAGTCTTTGGATAAATCAAAGCCACCAAACTGGTCCACCTGCTTGAACATATCAGCAGTAAGCTTGCCATCTTGACCCATCAGATCAAATACAAAGCGCTCAAAGTTACTCGCCTTAGAAATATCCATCGAGGGACTTGAGGTGTGCAAAGTTTCCGCTGATTTTCGCGCACGATAAACGCCAGTGCGGAAGAATTCATCAAGCACGTCATTCTCATTGGTGGCAACAACTAAATGTTCGATTGGTAAACCCATCATGCGAGCAATATGCCCAGCACAAATATTTCCAAAGTTTCCTGAAGGTACGGTAAACGATACCTTCTCACTACTAGACTTAGTCGCTAGGAGATAACCCTGGAAGTAGTAAACGACTTGAGCGACTACCCGCCCCCAATTAATTGAGTTAACTGTGCCGATTTGATTGTTAGCCTTAAAAGCGTGATCATTACTAACTGCTTTGACAATATCTTGGCAATCATCAAACACGCCAGCAACTGCCAAATTAAAAATATTGGGATCCTGCAAGGAATACATTTGTGCAGACTGAAATGCACTCATCTTGCCGCGCGGTGAAAGCATAAATACTTTGACACCCTCTTTACCGCGCATAGCGTACTCGGCAGCACTACCAGTATCACCAGAAGTTGCACCCAAAATATTGAGATTCTGACCTGCGCGCTTTAAGGCGTATTCAAATAAATTGCCAAGCAATTGCATCGCCATATCCTTAAATGCTAAGGTAGGCCCGTTTGAAAGACTCAGTAAGCCAATACGAGTTCCCTGCTCCTCACCCAACCAATGCAAAGGCGTAATGTCTTTTGCATTATCTTGAGGACGTCCATTGCAGTAAACCTGCTCAGTGTATGTTTTACGGAGCAAAGATCGCAAATCATCTTCAGGAATGTCATCGCAATATAAACTGAGAATTTCATAAGCAAGATCAGCGTATAACAAGCTACGCCATGCATCTAACTGCGCCGGCGTAATCTGCGGGTATTCCGTTGGCAAATACAAGCCGCCATCTGGCGCTAAACCACCAAGTAAGATCTCAAGAAAGGATTGTTGCGGGCTATTGCCACGAGTGGATTGGTAACGCATATATGGGTACTTGCTCGATGCCTACTCGTAATTTAAGACAAATTTTCTAAACGAATTTTCACTACTTCACCAGCGACTGTTTTGAGATCTTGAATCTCACTGATTGCGGCAAGCATATTCTTTTCTTTTGTTTCATGGGTCAATGCCACTAAGTCAGTTTGACTCTCACCCTCATCAGCCTCTTTTTGCAAGAGGGCATCAATCGAAACGCCATGCGCAGCCAGAATTCTTGTGATGTCTGCTAACACGCCAGCCTGATCAGCAACACGCAAACGCAAGTAGTAACTAGTGGTGATTTCACCCATCGGTAAAACAGGTGTATCGCGCACTGCATCAGCCTGAAATGCTAAATAAGGAACGCGATTCTCGGGGCTTGCGCCTAATAAGCGTGTGATATCGACTAAATCGGCAATCACTGCTGAAGCAGTTGGCTCTGATCCAGCGCCTTTGCCGTAGTACAAAGTGGTTCCAACTGCATCACCGAATACCTGAACAGCATTCATAGCGCCCTCTACGTTTGCAATCAAACGCTTGGTAGGGATTAAGGTTGGGTGCACGCGCAACTCAACCCCACTAGCAGTCTTCTTGGCAATACCCAGTAACTTAATACGGTAACCCAATTGTTCAGCATAGCGAATATCAATTGCATCGAGCTTGGTAATGCCCTCAACGTGCGCCTTCTCAAATTGCATCGGAATACCAAATGCAATCGCACTCATGATGGTTGCTTTGTGGGCTGCATCCACACCTTCAATATCAAATGTTGGATCAGCCTCTGCATAACCTAAGCGCTGCGCTTCTTTTAAGACGGTAGCAAAATCCAAGCCCTTGTCACGCATTTCAGAAAGGATAAAGTTGGTTGTGCCATTAATAATTCCAGCAATCCACTCAATCCGATTGGCCGTTAAACCCTCACGCAAAGCCTTAATAATTGGAATACCGCCAGCAACAGCAGCTTCAAAGGCAACCATGACACCTTTTTCATGAGCAGCTTTAAAAATTTCATTGCCATGAACCGCAATCAAGGCCTTATTGGCGGTGACCACATGCTTACCAGCAGCAATGGCCTCAAGCACCAAATCCTTGGCAATCCCATAACCACCAATTAACTCGACCACAATATCAATTTCAGGATTGTTAATCACAGCACGCGCATCACTTACTACTTGTGCATGATCTTTTACCAACTCCTTGGCACGCTCAACATTGAGATCAGCAACAGTATGAATATGAATACCACGACCAGCACGACGCAAAATTTCATCTTGATTACGTTCAAGTACGGTGAAAACACCGCCGCCTACAGTACCAATACCTAACAGTCCAACTTGAATCGGTTTCATGATGCCTTTGCTGCTGTTGAAGCCGCTTTGCGGCCATGTTTTTGACGATAACGCTCCAAGAATCGCGCTAAGCGGCTAATAGCCTCTTTCAACACATCCTCATGGGGCAAGAACACTACACGGAAATGGTCTGGCTGGACCCAGTTAAAACCCGAGCCCTGCACCAACAACACCTTTTCCTCTTTTAATAAATCGGCAACAAATTGCTGATCATCCTCAATTGGATACATATCGCGATCCAATTTCGGGAACAAATACAGGGCAGATTTTGGCTTCACGCAGGTAACGCCTGGAATATCCGTTAACAATTTCCAGGCTAAATCGCGCTGTTTTGCTAGGCGACCACCCTCAGCAACTAAATCGTTAATACTTTGATAGCCGCCTAATGCTGTTTGAATAGCGTATTGTCCTGGCACGTTGGCACACAGACGCATAGATGACAACATATTGAGACCCTCAATATAGTCGCGCACCATTTCCTTATCACCTGAAACCACCATCCAGCCAGCACGATAGCCGCAAGAACGATAATTTTTAGAAAGGCCATTAAAGGTGATCACCACTACGTCTGTTGATAAAGATGCAAGCGAAATATGCTTCTCTTGGTCATACAACATCTTGTCGTAGATTTCATCGGCAAACAAAATCAAACCATGCTCACGCGCAATCTGCGTCAACTCAAGTAAGATTTCTTTAGAGTAAATCGCGCCCGTGGGATTATTGGGATTGATTGCCACAATCGCTTTAGTACGAGGCGTAATTTTTTTACGAAGATCGTCTAAATCCGGAGCCCACTCTTTGGATTCATCGCACAAGTAATGCACTGGAGTACCGCCAGACAGACTCACTGCCGCCGTCCACAAGGGATAATCTGGCGCAGGCACCAAGACTTCATCACCCGTATTGAGCAAGGCATTCATTGCTAATACGATGAGCTCAGACACCCCATTGCCGGTATAGATGTCCTCCAGAGTAACGCCCTGGATACCCTTTTCTTGGCAATACTGCATGATGGCTTTGCGAGCAGCAAAAATACCCTTGGAATCTGAGTAGGCAGAGGCATTAGCCAAATTGCGAATAATGTCGAGCTGTATCTCCTCAGGGGGATCAAAACCGAATACCCCCACATTTCCGATGTTTAATTTGATGATTTTTTGACCCTCTTCCTCCATGCGCTGAGCAAGCTCCAGCACGGGTCCACGTATGTCATAACAAACGTTATTGAGTTTTTCGGACTTTAGGATGGGTTTCACAATAAATTAAAGGGTAAGTTCTTGAAATCTAGGAAAAAACAGCTAGCTATAATCGACATAATTATGACAGAGAGTCCACGTGAAGCTTCAATCTGACCCCCACTTCGGAGCCAATGCCATTACCGGATACGGCGCTGGCTATGTAGAGATTAATAAGATCCCTTATGAACATGCGGTTTTATTGAGTTCAGATGGCGCTATATCGCGTTGGCCAGTTGCTGCTTTTGAGGAGTTAAATCCAAGTCATTTCACACAAATGATTGATTTGAAACCAGAATTAATTCTGATTGGCACCGGCAAACGTCAGCAATTCCCAAAACCGGAGCTTTTGAAAGACCTCATTAACGCAAAAATTGGCTTTGAGATCATGAATTCACAGGCTGCCTGCAGAACTTACAACATCCTTGTAGGCGAGGGTCGCAAGGTGATGCTGGCCTTACTCGTGGACGCTGCTTAATGCAATTTGGGCAAATCCGGCAGTCAAGCGCTTTAAATCCAGGCAAGATCCTTTTATTAGTATTGCTCTATAGCTTACTCTGGTTTGGCACACTCAACTATCGTCACCTTATTCCATCTGATGAGGGGCGTTATGCAGAAATGGCTCGTGAAATGCTGGTCACCGGTGACTGGATCACCCCACGTTATAACGGCTATAAGTATTTTGAAAAACCACCCCTACAAATTTGGGCGACCGCTGCTGCATTTCAAGCTTTCGGCATTGGCGATTGGCAGGCAAGGTTATGGACTGCGCTCACTGGCTTTCTGACTATTCTTTGTATTGGTTTTACTGGGGCGCGAATTTACAACGCGCGGGCCGGCTGGTTAGGCGCATTAGTACTTGCCTCAAGCCCCATGTGGGTGATTGCGGGACACTTCAACTCCCTCGATATGGGTCTTTCCGCTTTTTTAGTTGCTGCACTCTGTAGTTTGCTATTTGCACAATCATCGGAAAATAAAACGCTTTCTCGAAATTGGATGTGGGCTTGTTGGGCTTGTATGGCATTAGCCACCCTTTCTAAAGGCGTCATTGGCATAGCAATTCCGGCGATGGTCTTTGTGGTGTACTCGATATCCGCTTGGGATTGGAAAATTTGGAAGCGTCTGTATCTCATCAGTGGGATCGCACTCTATTTAGCAATTACTGCACCCTGGTTTGCGCTAGTGGCGAGGCGCAATCCCGAATTCCTTGAATTTTTCTTTATTCACGAACACTTGCAGCGCTTTACCCAAGATGACCATAGTCGTACCGGCCCCATCTACTATTTCATACCATTGCTATTGATTGGTTTCTTGCCATGGATAGCACAAATCCCAAGCTCGATTGCACAGGCCTGGCGCGAGCGACGTGGTTACTTCTCCCCTAGCTGGCTCTTGGTCTGCTGGTTTTTGGTGATACTCGGTTTCTTCAGTATCTCTCACTCCAAATTGCCCGGGTACATCATTCCCATTTTTCCAGCACTAGCAATGCTGGTTGGCAATTGCCTAGATCGAAATTTAGGTCTCATTAATTCACTCTCTAAATCTTGGCAATTGCAGACTCTTGGTTTTGCAATGTTGGGTTTTGTGGGATTCTTCTTTTTGTCTGCAATTGGCCAACAAGCTCGACCCGATGAGATTGAGGCATATACGCAATACACCCACTGGGTCATTGCCGCTCTGATTGCGCTCATTGGCTTTAATCTCTTCGCATTCGTACAAAGTAAACGCAAGGGTTTGGCCAGTATTACCAGTTTTGCGAGTGGTTTTTTTCTGTGCGCGATTATTGCTGGCACCGGCCATGAAGTGCTGGGTCGGGCAGTTTCGGGCATCGATCTGGCTAATCAAGTCAAAGCAAGTATTCCCAAGAACGCCAATATTTATTCTGTCCGTATCTTGGATCACACAGTTCCTTTTTACCTAGGTAGAACTATGGTGATGGTGGAGTTTCCAGATGAACTTGAGTTCGGCGTAAATCAAGAGCCCGATTTGTGGATCCCCTCCTTAGATGCTTTTAAAGTCCGCTGGAATGAGGATCAAAGTGCTTATGCCCTCATGGTTCCAGAACAATATCTAGAACTGCAAAAAACCGGACTACCTATGCAGGAGCTTGGGCGCGATTCTCGAAGGGTGATTGTGAAGCATCCAGATGCGGTAAGCTTCTCTCAATAATCAATCAGTCAATCAGAAGGTTGCCCATGTCAGCACTACCCTTTATCCCCTTCACTCGACCCAGCTTTAACCAAGAAACGATTGATGCGGTGGGCGAGGTATTGCGCTCTGGCTGGGTTACTTCAGGCCCTAAGTTAGCTGAATTTGAAGCAACATTAAGCGACTATTTTGGTGGCCGTCCCGTCCGCTGTTTTGCCAATGGCACAGCTACCATGAAAATTGCCCTGCAAGTTGCCGGAATTGGTCCAGGTGATGAGGTGATCACAACACCTATTTCTTGGGTGGCCACGTCCAATGTCATTCTAGGCGTGGGTGCAAAGCCCATTTTTGTAGACATTGATCCAAGAACGCGCAATCTGGATTTATCCAAGATCGCCGCAGCAGTGACACCACAAACAAAAGCAATCATGCCGGTATATCTAGCTGGATTGCCGGTCAACATGGACGAGCTTTACGCAATAGCAAAGCAATTTAATTTACGTGTTATTGAAGATGCTGCCCAAGCATTTGGCTCCCAATGGAATGATAAAAAAATTGGTGCCTTTGGTGATTTAGTGAGCTTTAGTTTTCAGGCAAACAAAAACTTATCCACCGTAGAGGGCGGTTGCCTGGTATTAAATAATGAGAAGGAAGCGCTGCTAGCGGAAAAGCTGCGACTGCAAGGTCTTACTCGTCAAGGCATGGACGGCATGGATGTAGAGGTCTTGGGCGGGAAAGATAATCTGACTGACCTCAATGCAGCCATTGGTTTGCATCAGCTCAAACAATTACCGAGCTATCAAATTCGCAGAACCAATCTGGCGCGTCAATACTTTGATGCATTTCGTGCAAAATTAAAAAGTGCTGGCCTCGAGCATCTCCAGTTAGAGTTGCCAGTGGAGAATTTCACTGATACTAATTGGCATATGTTTCAAGTCGTTTTACCTCTTGAGCAATTAAATGTCGATCGCGCCCAAGTCATGACCGAGCTCAAAGAGCTTGGGATTGGTACTGGCGTTCATTACCCGGCCATCACTGGTTTTAGTCTATACAAAAATCTTGGCTACCAAGCGAGTGATACCCCCGTTGCGAAGCGGATCGGCCGATCCATTTTGACGCTCCCCCTCTTTCCGGGAATGGCAGATGAGGATATCGGTCGAGTAGTTGAAGCCTTAGTCAACATTCTGCAGCAACACGCTAAAAAATAAGTCCAATAAGCGTCAAAAACCTGTTTTTCCGCAGAAATGAAGGGAAAATCGAAGATCAGGCAAAATTGCACTATGACTGCCAATTTAGAGAGCCAAACCGGCACACCCAAGCTGAGCGTTGTAATACCTGTTTACAACGAGGAGGATGGCCTCCAAGCCCTTTTTGATCGCCTTTATCCTGCTTTGGACTCCCTTGCCAGCAAGCGCAATCTTGCCTATGAAATCGTTTTTGTAAACGATGGCAGCAAAGACCGTTCTGCAGGCATTCTGGCCAAACAAGTAGAGTTGCGCCCTGATGTCACACGGGCCGTACTCTTTCACAGCAATTTTGGCCAGCATATGGCCATCATGGCTGGCTTTGAATATGCTCGAGGCCAATACATCATTACCCTTGATGCAGACCTGCAAAATCCACCCGAAGAAATTGATGCCCTGGTTCAACAACTAATTCATGGTCACGACTATGTAGGAACAATTCGCGCAGATCGTCGCGATAGCTTTTTTAGAAAATTTGCTTCACGTGCAATGAATCGCTTACGCGAAAACATTACGCGCATCACTATGACTGATCAAGGTTGCATGTTACGTGGCTATAGCCGCCGTATTGTTGATCTTGTGCGTCAGTGTGATGAAAGCAATACTTTTATTCCGGCCCTTGCTTATACCTTTGCAGCCAATCCCACCGAGATTACTGTGAAGCATGAAGAACGCTTTGCTGGTGAATCTAAATACAGCTTATATCAATTGATTCGCCTGAACTTTGATTTGGTCACCGGCTTCTCGGTAATGCCGTTGCAGATTTTTTCTGGTCTAGGCATGCTTTTATCTTTGGCTGCTGGCAGTTTATTTATTTACCTTCTGATTCGTCGCTTTGTTTTAGGGGCTGAAGTAGAGGGTGTATTTACCCTCTTCGCACTCACCTTTTTCCTAATTGGGGTCATGTTATTTGGCCTAGGTTTACTAGGTGAATATGTGGGTCGCATCTACCAACAAGTAAGGCAACGACCACGCTACGTAGTTCAAACCGTTTTAGAGAAAAAATAATTGCACGCGGTCGTCTTTGCCTACCATGATGTGGGCGTCAATTGCCTCAATGCACTATTGGAAGCGGGCGTCACAATAGATCTCGTTCTCACCCATCAAGACGACCCCAAGGAAAATGTTTGGTTTGGAAGTGTTGCTAAGCTGTGTGAAGAAAAAGGAATCCCTTATCTCACACCGAGCGCCACTGAATTACAGACTCTCACCCCAAAAATTCAGGCAATTTCCCCCGACTATATTTTCTCTTTTTATTACAGACACATAATTTCTGGCGAGATCTTAAGTTGCGCCAAGATTGCAGCCTTAAACATGCATGGCTCGCTATTGCCAAAATACCGCGGCCGCGCTCCAGTCAATTGGGCGATCTTGCATGGAGAAATACAAACAGGCGCTAGCTTGCATGTTATGGAAACAAAGCCAGATGCGGGTGATATTGTTGGTCAAATTGCAGTCAGTATTGGCCCAGATGAAACGGCGACAGATGTGTTTGGAAAAGTGAGCAAAGCTGCCGTTGAAGTCATGAAGCAAGTTTTGCCAGCCTTGATCCAGGGAAAGGTTCCCAGAAAGCCCAATGAACTGGCCAAAGGAAGTTATTTTGGCGGCCGTAAACCAGCGGATGGGCGGATAGATTGGGGCAAAACAGCCCAGCAGGTCCATGATCTAGTGAGAGCAGTTGCCCCGCCGTATCCGGGCGCGTTCACGCAGTGGCAAGGGCAAGATCAAATCGTTGCAAAAACCACCCTGAAAGGGCCATTTCCGAGTCAGCTCAATCTTGGGGCGCCTGGTATCCAAGTGGTTGATAATCGGGTATTCGGGATTTGCGGCAACCAACAGGCAGTAGAGATACTCCATTGGTTCCCAGCAAAACAAAATAATTAGCGCGGCACAAACAGATTCGATTAATACGAGGCAGTAAAGATGAAAAAAGTACTCATTCTTGGCGTAAACGGTTTTATTGGCCATCACCTTTCGAAACGCATTCTGGAGACAACCGATTGGGACGTCTACGGCATGGATATGCAAAATGACCGCTTGGGTGATTTGATAAATCATCCTCGCATGCATTTCTTCGAGGGCGATATTACTATCAATAAAGAATGGGTTGAGTATCACATCCGTAAATGCGATGTCATACTGCCTTTAGTTGCGATTGCTACCCCAGCAACTTATGTACAGCAACCACTTAAAGTATTTGAGCTCGATTTTGAAGCCAACCTTCCAATCGTTCGTTCAGCCGTCAAATATAAAAAGCACTTGGTCTTTCCATCCACCTCTGAGGTGTATGGCATGTGTGAAGATGGCGAATTTGATCCTGCGAAATCGAATATGGTTTATGGCCCAATTAATAAACCGCGCTGGATCTACGCCTGCTCTAAGCAACTGATGGATCGCGTCATTTGGGGTTACGGCATGGAAGGCTTACGCTTTACCCTCTTCCGTCCGTTTAACTGGATTGGACCTGGCCTTGATAGTATCTACACTCCAAAAGAAGGCTCTTCCCGCGTAGTTACTCAGTTCCTCGGTCACATCGTACGTGGTGAACCAATCAATTTAGTAGATGGTGGCGCTCAAAAACGTGCTTTCACCTATATTGATGATGGTATCGATGCGTTGATGCACATCATTGCCAATAAAGATGGCGTAGCCAATGGCAAGATTTACAACATCGGCAACCCCAAAAATAATCACTCCGTGCGTGAACTCGCCAACCAAATGCTGGAAATTGCTAGAAGCATTCCTGAGTACGCAAAGACAGCCAACGCAGTCAAGATCGTGGAAACGACTTCAGGCGCTTATTACGGTGAAGGTTATCAGGATGTACAAAATCGCGTTCCTGCAATTGACAACACCATGAGTGAATTAGGCTGGAAGCCAACGACAACCATGGCTGAAGCGCTCAAGAATATTTTTGAAGCATACCGTCAAGATGTTGAAAAAGCCCGTCACCTGGTCGATAAAGAGTAAGCACCGAGGTTCATGGCCAAAATAGCACTCAAGGTAGATGTAGATACCTTACGCGGTACTCAGGAAGGTGTTCCAAACTTAGCGCGCGCCCTAGCGCGTTTTGGTCTTAAGGCAACCTTTCTATTTAGTCTTGGCCCTGACCATACCGGGTGGGCCCTGAAACGCGTCTTTCGGCCTGGCTTTCTTAAGAAGGTCAGCCGTACCTCTGTGCTTGAGCATTACGGCATCAAAACCCTGCTGTATGGTGTACTGCTACCAGGGCCTGATATTGGCAAAAAAGCTGCCAAGGAAATGCAAGCAATTGATGCGGCTGGTCATGAAACTGGAATCCATACGTGGGACCACGTGGACTGGCAAGATAATGTGCGCAAGCAAGATGCAGTCTGGACTAAGGCTCAGATGCAAAAAAGTTGGGATCGTTTTCTAGAGATATTTGGTCGCCCTCCCGCCACCTATGGTGCTGCAGGTTGGCAAATGAATGAAGCCGCTTTTGAGCAACTCGATCAATGGGGCATTACCTATTCCTCGGATGGCAGGGCAGAACCCAACTTAATGCCATATCGCCTCCAGCTACCCTCCGGGAAAGCAAAGCATGTGCAATATCCCACTACCTTACCGACATTTGATGAATTAATTGGTATTGATGGGGCTGATGAATTTGGCGCGGTGACCAAGTTACTAGAAATCACTGGTAGCAATCCAAATGACCAGGTTTTCACCCTCCACGCAGAACTAGAGGGCCAGAAACTACTCCCTGCGTTTGAGAAGTTGCTGATAGGCTGGTTAAATCAAGGTCACGAACTAGTTACCATGGGGGAGTTACACCAATCATGGGCGGCTACGAAACAACTCGATAAAATAGCTGTATTACCCCTCGCCTGGGGCGAAATACCAAATAGAAGTGGCGAGTTAATTATTGAATCACCCTAAATAATTAACATCAGAATTATTAGGGATCTGAGGCAACATTAATCAATCAAAGGATGATCATGACAGTAGCAATTGGACAACCCATTCCCCAGTGCGAAGTACCTGCAACCTCTGGACTCACCTTTTCTCCAACTTCAGTTCAAGGCAAGAAGTTGGTTCTCTATTTCTATCCCAAGGATATGACGCCAGGTTGCACTGCCGAATCAGGAGAGTTCCGCGACAATATTGAGGCATTCACAAAAGCGAATACCCTGGTCGTGGGGGTATCACGCGATAGCCTTAAATCACATGACAATTTCCGCAGCAAATTAGAGTTGCCTTTTGAGTTGGTGGCCGATACTGAAGAAGTGCTTTGCCAGCTATTTGGAGTCATGAAGATGAAAAATATGTATGGCAAGCAAGTCCGCGGTGTTGAGCGCAGCACCTTCCTGTTTGACTCCTCCGGCAAGCTAGTAAAAGAGTGGCGCGGCCTCAAGGTTCCGGGCCATGTGACAGAGGTATTACAGGCCGCTCAAGAAGCAAAATAAATTTTTTAATTATTTTGTAAGCGGGTGCTTGCAAACTCTAAAAATTGGGGTAAAGTGGTTTACATGCACCGTAAACGACGGGAAATACAGTTCATCCGTTTCAATCAGGAGCCTGAGTACACAAGGACAGGCTTGATGAGCAACCCCCTGAATTTTTTAGATTGTTTTTTAATTAGTAGCGCAACAAACCGTCAACGCAACTTGCTTGGCGGTTTTTTCTTTTAGGAGAGTCTGCATGCCATTGCCCCCCATTCCAACTCAAATTGCTGATCAAGTGAAGTTGAGCTCGAAGGACACCCCCAATTTAAAAAAGCGTCCCGCACCAGCAAAACCGGTTGTAATGGAGAGTCATTCTGCCTCCTGGACTGAAGAAGCGCCTGAAGACCTCTCAGCAGCTGAAGTAGCTTTAGATCGAATCAAAGCGGACCGCCCCGCTTCACGCCCAAATAAAACAGAAATCAAAGCCTCGTCCGCTCCGGAAAAGCCTAAACGCATGATTCGTACAGGCCCTCCAAGCTTATTTGTTTTGGACACTAACGTGTTGATGCACGATCCCAGCTCCCTCTTCCGTTTTTCGGAGCACGATCTTTTCTTGCCGATGACCACGCTTGAAGAGTTGGATAACCATAAGAAAGGCATGACTGAAGTAGCGCGCAATGCCCGTACAGTGAGTCGCTCGCTTGATCAATTGGTTGCTGGTACTAGCGGTACTTTAGACGAAGGTATTCCACTCAATAAACTCGGCAACCAGGATGTATCTGGCCGTTTATTTTTTCAAACAAAACTAACCACTCAAGCACTTCCAGAAGGCCTTCCTGAAGGCAAGGGGGATAACCTCATTTTGGCAGTAGTGAGTGAACTTCAAAAAACCCGCAAAGGTCAAGAGGTGGTCTTGGTATCGAAAGATATCAATATGCGCATTAAGGCACGCGCCCTTGGCCTTCCCGCAGAAGATTATTTCAATGATCAAGTGCTCGAAGATCGTGACTTAATGTATGCAGGCGTCATGGCCTTGGCAGCGGATTTCTGGCCCAAGCATGGCAAAGCGATGGAGAGCTGGGCTGACTCAAGATCAGGAACCATGTTCTATCGAGTCACTGGTCCTGCGGTCCCTAGTATGCTGGTCAACCAGTTTGTTTACCAAGAGAATCCAGATGGATCTACTCCGTTCTATGCTCAGGTAAAAGAAATCAATGGCAAAACTGCACTTCTACAAACTTTGCGTGATTTTTCGCACCAGAAAAATAATGTATGGAGTGTGACTGCTCGCAATCGTGAGCAGAACTTTGCCATGAATTTACTCATGAACCCAGAAGTTGATTTTGTAACCTTATTGGGACAAGCGGGTACTGGTAAAACCTTGCTAGCCTTAGCTGCCGGACTTGAGCAAGTATTAGATAGCAAGCGTTATAACGAGATCATTATTACCCGTGCAACTGTGCCAGTGGGCGAGGACATTGGTTTCCTTCCCGGAACCGAAGAAGAAAAAATGCAGCCTTGGATGGGCGCTTTTGACGATAACCTTGAGGTCCTTCACCGCAATGAAGATAATGCTGGTGAATGGGGGCGTGCTGCCACTCAGGAACTGATTCGTTCGCGCATTAAAGTCAAGAGCATGAACTTCATGCGGGGCAGAACCTTTGTGAGCAAGTTTGTAATCATTGATGAAGCGCAAAACTTAACTCCTAAACAAATGAAGACCTTAGTTACTCGCGCGGGTCCAGGAACCAAAATTGTTTGCTTGGGCAATATTGCCCAAATCGACACGCCTTACTTGACCGAAGGTTCATCTGGTTTAACTTATGTTGTTGATCGCTTTAAAGGCTGGCGCCATGGTGGACATGTGACCTTGGCACGTGGGGAGCGCTCACGTCTTGCGGATCATGCTGCTGACGCACTCTAAGTCGCCCCCCTCATGCCGCACTCTGTTAGGGTGCGGTATTTTTATTTGCATCCTATCGGCATTGTCAGGCTGTAGTAGCTTCAGCTCTAAACCCAATACGAGCAAAGTCTCTCAATTTAAACAGGACACCAGCGTTGGCATGGAAGACATCTCTATTGCCGCAGTTGGCTTAGTCGACATACCCTATCGCTATGGTGGCAATACTCCCAGGGGTGGCTTTGATTGCAGCGGGCTGATTGCGTATGTCTATAACAAGGCCGCGGGCATTAAACTACCACGCACCATTCAAGCTATGAGTGCTGTGGGCAGGAGCGTTGATAATCAGCCGCCCGCTCCTGGCGATCTAGTCTTTTTCAATACAACAGGCGAGAAGTACTCCCATGCAGGAATTTATGTTGGGCAAGGCCGATTTGTCCATGCGCCCAGCACAGGTGGCACAGTAAGACTTGAATATATTACAAGCCCTTATTGGGCAGCTAAATTTACTGAGGCTCGCCGAATTGCTAATTAAGTCAATCCATTGAGGAGCGCAATGAAAGAAATCGATTTAGGCCATATTCAAGATGTATTAATTAATGCCGCTACCGATGTTGGCCTTAAGATTCTGGCAGCGATTGCGATATGGATTATTGGCCGTTGGTTAATTGGCATAACCCTACGCGTAATCAAGCTTGGATTACAGCGCCAGCATATCGATGCAACGATTTTGCGCTATGCGCACTCAGTAGTTTCAGTCACATTAAATATTCTGCTAGTCATTGGCATCCTTGGAAACTTTGGTATTCAAACGACGAGTTTTGCCGCCCTGATTGCTACTGCCGGCGTTGCGATAGGAGCTGCCTGGGCTGGCCTACTATCTAATTTTGCTGCAGGGATATTCATTATTGTGCTACGGCCTTTTAAGGTCGGCGATACCATTACAGCGGTCGGCATCACCGGAACCGTCAAAGAGATTGGACTCTTCTCTTCAACCCTCTACACTTCTGACAATATCGCCACCATTATTGGTAACACCAAAATATTAGGCGATAACATTCAAAATTACACCAACACCCCCTATCGTCGCGTTGATATGAAATACCAAATTTCCAGCGCAGCAGATCCGATTACAGCCATGGCCTTGCTCCGTGAAAAAGTTTCTGGAATAGAAAACGTATTAGATCAACCAGCAGTTGAGGTCAATATTCTTGAGTTTAATTTAGTAGGCCCTGTATTAGCCGTTCGGCCTTACTGTAAGAATGAAAACTATTGGCAAGTGTATTTTGATACTAACCGAGTGATGAGTGAATCTTTAAATGCGGCAGGTTTCCCAGCGCCAGTAGCATCTCAGCATATGATCGTAAAGCAAAGTCCAGAAGCATAGATGTACCCTAGATGCAAAAAGCCTCGCAGTGCGAGGCTTTTTTACTAGGCATCTAAATGAGCCAATTAGAAGGGCTCATATCCACCCGATGAATAAGCAATTGATCCAGCAGCGAGATTGTCGAACTTGGTATATGGGCCTTGCCAGCTTAGACGAATAGTTCCGATTGGACCATTACGTTGCTTACCAATGATGATCTCCGCCACACCTTTGTCAGTAGTAGTATCAGGGTGATATACCTCATCACGATAGATGAACATAATTAAGTCAGCATCCTGCTCAATAGCGCCAGACTCACGTAAGTCAGACATGATTGGGCGTTTATTGGGGCGCTGCTCCAAGCCACGATTTAACTGCGAGAGGGCAACTACTGGGCACTGCAACTCTTTTGCAAGAGACTTGAGTGAGCGAGAGATTTCAGAAATTTCAGTTGCACGGTTTTCAGAGCCAGAGCCGCTCATCAGTTGCAAGTAGTCAATCACCACCAAACCTAATGTGCCACCAAAGTTTCTAGCGATACGACGTGCGCGAGCGCGTAATTCTAGACTAGATAAGGCACCTGTCTCATCAATCAAAATTTGGGTATTACTCAAGCGAGCAATCGCGTCAGTCACACGTGGCCACTCATCATCCTGCAACTTACCAGTACGCATGCGACCTTGATCAACACGCCCTACCGATCCCAATAAACGTGCCGCCAATTGTTCGCCCGACATCTCCATTGAGAAGACCACGACCGGCAAACCTTCGGCCAATGCCACGTTCTCAGCAATATTGAGTGCGAACGCCGTTTTGCCCATTGAGGGTCTTCCGGCAACAATCACTAAGTCGCCTTTTTGCAAACCACTAGTTTGTTTATCGAGATCAATAAATCCAGTTGCAATTCCAGTGATATCACTGCCACCTTGGCGGTTATAGAGCTCATCAATGCGGGCAACCACTGTGCGCAATAAAGGCTCGATTTCAAGGTAATCGGCTTTACGACTACCCTCTTCACCAATTTGCAAAATGCGGGACTCTGCTTCATCCAAAAGTGTTCTGACGGAACGGCCCTCCGGCACAAATGCGGAGTTAACAATATTGTCTGAAACTTCAATTAAGCGACGCAGAATGCTGCGATCACGAACAATATCGGCATAGCCTTTAATGTTGGCGGCACTGGGGGTGCTTTGCGCTAATGAATTGAGGTAATCAATACCCACCAAATCACCACCCTGCTCTGATTTAACCGCTTCATGCACGGTAATCACGTCAGCAGGATGATTGTCGCCAACCAAACGAGCAATGACCTTGTAGATCAAAGCATGTTCAGGGCGATAAAAATCTTTTTCGTTGAGGATGCCACCTAGGCGATCCCAGGCAGTGTTGTCAATCAGTAGACCGCCGAGCAAAGATTGCTCGGCTTCTACAGAATGCGGCGGTACTTTGAGAGCCTGCACGACTGGATCCCCAGAGCCCATCATGCCAGGATTCGACGCAACGGAACGTGAACGGGATTCAGCCATCAGGCTAGTGTACCGATTTAATACTTAAGCTTGCTCGCCAGCTACGCGGACAGTGATATCAGTCACTACATCAGTATGAACAGCTACTGCTACAGGGTGATCACCAACCATCTTCAATGGGCCAGTAGGTAAACGAACAGAAGATTTTTCAATTGCATAACCTTTTGCTTTCAAAGCATCAGCGATGTCATGATTGGTTACAGAACCAAACAAACGACCGTCAACGCCCGCTTTTTGACTGATTTCAAGAACCAAGTCCTTGAGCTTTTCGCCAACCGCTTGCGCAGCAGCCAACTTCTCAGCGGCCAATTTTTCTAACTCGGCACGGCGCACTGCAAAATCAGCAATTGCTGCTTCAGTTGCACGACGCGCTTTGCGTTGTGGAATTAAGAAATTGCGAGCGTAACCATCTTTCACGCGAACTACATCGCCGAGGTTGCCCAAATTTGTTACTTTTTCTAAGAGAATGATTTGCATTGAGGGCTCCCAATTATTTCTTATGTTGATCGGAGAATGGCAACAAGGCCAAGAAACGAGCACGCTTGATAGCAGTGTCTAACTGACGCTGATACTTTGCTTTTGTGCCTGTCAAACGAGCAGGAGTGATCTTGGCGTTTTCGCCAATGAAGTCCTTCAATGTGTCTACATCTTTGTAGTCGATCTGTTCAACACCAGCAACAGTGAAACGGCAATAACGCTTACGCTTGAACAATGGGTTCTGAGCTGGTTTCTTTTTGAAATCGGGTTTCTTTCCAAACGCCATGATGATTTCCTCTTTAATTTTTCAATTGAATATGGGTAATATGGAAAACAAGTCTTTGATTACGCAGGGTCTTGGGTGCCATGAATCCTTCAAACACTGCCTCGGCTCCTAAGTCCATTTGCTCAAGATCCTTTTGTATCGGACCAATTGCTATGGCTTCAACACTCATCTGAATTTTCCTTGCCACTCCTACCTCGTTTGCTACGCCGCTATGTTCTAGCTGGCAATGCATCACCGGTATTCCTGCTGGTGTAAATCGAATCGCGTCTTTAGCTACCAAGAATGCAGTTAGGGTGAAATGATTCAACGCCGTTCCGCCACTCAGATACGTTCTCTAGTCTGTGTATTCCTCTTCAAATTTCTAACTTAGGCTGCCGCTACAGGAGCGTCGGCTTGAGCTGATTTGCGCGCTTCTTCACGTTGCACTTCTTTCATCATGATGGAAGGCTCTGTTTCCGCTTTCTTAGTCTTGATGATGAGGTGACGCAAAACAGCATCGTTAAATTTGAACGCATGCTCGAGCTCTTCCAGAGTTTTCTGGTCGCACTCAATGTTCATGCAAACATAGTGGGCTTTAGCAAGCTTGTCGATCATGTAAGCCATTTGACGACGGCCCCAATCTTCAATACGGTGAACTTTTCCACCAGCTGCTGCTAATGTCGCTTTGTAGCGATCAATCATCGCAGGCACTTGCTCGCTTTGGTCCGGATGGACGATAAAGACGATTTCATAATGACGCATCAAACACTCCTTAAGGATAAAGTCACCTGGGCGTCTTGCTAACTTCCGATGGTTGTTAAAGTTAGCGCCAGTGTGACAAGGTAGTAACAAATTGTAGGTACAACATACAAGACTTTTAAAACACTCACCTGATTTCAGGCAAGTTGGCTATTCTAGCAAAAAAATCCTGCCAAGTCAGTGGTTTACCTTCAGATTGAGCCAAATCTGCGGCATTTAATGCCAATTGGAGAGCAATTCGAGCCCTGGGGGCAGTTAAAGTGCCTGATGCCATGCACCCACCAGGCGGGTCTTTTTCTGGAATGTTCAGTAAAGTCCTGCCAGCGCCAGTTCTGGTAGTGCGAACCAAAGCAATTCCCTGAGTGATCGCCTGTTTGAGTGGGGCAAGCCACTCATCATGAAAGCCGCCCATGCCTGAGCCGGCAAGCACCAAACCGCGAACATTGCTTGTTAGCCACAGATCGATAGTCTTGGCACGTGCGCCAGCATGACTTGTCAAAATCTCCACCCAAGGCCATTCACCCTCCTCGGGTATAGGTAAATCCTCATTCCAAGCTGCCTGCACCGCCTTCGCACCGGATAACCATGAGGGATTGACCAAGCCCACCGAACCACTAGGTGCACTTTGAATGGGGGCATTTAAGGCAGTTGCATGGCGCTTTGCTAGATCCATGGCCATGCAGACCCTTCCATCCATCACTGCATAAATGCCGCCTGGGCAATTATCAATAGGGAGGCAGGCCCAACGGACTGCATCCAATAAGTTTGATGGTCCATCAGCTCCAGGTGCATTTGCCGGCAGCATTGCACCAGTTAAGATGACTCTCTTGCCTAAATTTTCGGCAAATTTGCCACAAGTCAGCTGTAAAAACACCCCCGTTTCTTCTATAGTGTCAGTTCCGTGAGTAATCACTACCCCTCTCACCATTGTATTTTCAAGGGCCCCCCTCACGCTCGTCCCCAACAGGGTCAACAAAGACTCGGTGAGATTGCGACTATTCATGTTGGCAAGCTGCTTGGAAACCAAATGCACACCTTGAGGAATGGCGGACTGAATATGAGTCAATAATGAGCCAATCTCGAGTTGGCCAGCCGCATACTCCATCGGCTTAGATTCAGGGTTGGCAGCGACGCCAGCAATGGTTCCCCCCATACCAAGCACCAATATATGGGGGATATTTTCATTACCGCTTATAGAAGTTGAGCTCATACCCCATTATCTCCTTCAAAATCCCTTGAATTATCAAAAAGTGCTGTATACAATCCCAGTATGGACATAAATACAGTTGATTTCTTGGAGGAGCTGACTGCCCTCCCCAAGCTCACCCCACGTCAACGGGAGATTTTGGACTTAATTAGCAAGGCAATCGAGGATAGCGGACTACCACCAACTCGAGCAGAAATTGCAACTCAACTCGGCTTTGCATCAGCAAATGCTGCAGAAGAACATCTTCGTGCACTAGCTAAAAAAGGGTATATCGAACTCACGCCAGGGACTTCACGTGGAATTCGAATTGCCCAGCGGTTTAACCAAACACACAACCCGAACCAATATCGCCAGATGTCATTACCGTCTGGCGCACTTCAACAACTCACTCTTCCACTCATTGGTAGAGTGGCGGCAGGCTCACCCATCATGGCCGTCGAGCATATTGAAAAACAAGTGCCGATTGATCCCAGTTTATTTAGCAAGGGTGCTGATTACTTGTTAAAAGTGAAGGGTATGAGCATGCGTGATGCCGGCATCCTGGATGGAGATTATTTGGCCGTGAGAAAAACTACCGAGGTTCGTAATGGCGATATTGTGGTGGCACGTCTGGATGACGAAGTCACAGTCAAGCGCTGGAATCAAAAGAAAACCGCCAATGGTCTCGTAATTGAATTGCAAGCAGAGAACCCCGACTTCAAAAATATCCTAGTAGATGCGCGTCAAGCAAACTTTGCCGTTGAAGGTCAAGCAGTAGGGCTGATCAGAGCAGAAGGTCTTTGAACAAGGTTTATTGCAAATAAAACAGGTCTCCTAGTGAGTCCTTTTTTATTCCCAGTCTTACTAAAGGATTAACGTTTAACTGGCGCAGTCACGCTGGCATTTTTTGGTGATGAGGTAATTGTAATAACCGATTTAGGGCCGCCAAGAGAGCCCTCAGTAATCTCAACCGTTGCCGTTCTATCACCCTTGGTAAAAACCAAAATACTGGTTTTTGCTTTCACGGCACTCACAGTGGTCCAACCTGCTTTAGGGTATTCAGATTGGAAGAATGCGTAGACATCAGTTGCGCCTTGCAGGGCATTAATCACGGCACGCCCAACCCATGAGGATCCACCGCCAATGATGATGGATTCACCACCGGAAATACGAGCGCCCTGTGGAAGCGGCATATCCCCAAGTAATTGAGCCTGCACTTCTTGAATTTCTGCAGGGGTACCGGTTGGCGAATCACCCGATGAGGCGCAAGCAAATAACAAACCAGAGATCAACAAAATGGCTGCTAAAGATGGGATGCGTTTGATTTGAATCATGAGAGCGATCTTTCAGAGTCAATGCTACTTATGTTAGCTATAAGTATTTTAGGTGAGACCCCAAAATCGTCAAGAAATTTTGGAGGCGCGTGAGGGAATCGAACCCCCGTACGAAGCTTTGCAGGCTCCTGCCTAACCACTCGGCCAACGCGCCAAAGATACCTAAATCAAAAATGGGAAGCTTTTTAGGGCTTCCCATCGAACTTGGAGCGGGAAAGGAGGTTCGAACTCCCGACCTATACCTTGGCAAGGTATCGCTCTACCAGCTGAGCTATTCCCGCATAACAGGGCGATAGTTTAACAAACAATTTCAAAGAAGGCATTATTTGTTTTACTTAGACCCACAAAGCCTGATGCCAATTGGCCTCTAGGCTTATTCCGTCTTTTCAGCCAGCTGGGGCAATGCCTTCTTTAGGTAATAAAACATCGACCAAAGCGTTAAAAAAGAAGCCACCCAGATCAACCAAGTGCCTACCCTAGCGCAATCAAGCCAACCAAATAAGGTGTCGTTAAACAGTAAAAAAGGAATGGCAATGAGTTGAGCAGTTGTTTTGAGCTTGCCAACCATATGTACTGCAACACTTTTGCCTGCACCCAGTAATGCCATCCACTCCCTTAATGCAGAGATCGTTATTTCACGTCCAATAATGACAAGCGCCACCCAGACCTGAACACGATCGAGGTTAAGAAGAACCAATAATGATGCAGCCACAATTAACTTATCCGCCACCGGGTCTAAGAATTGACCAAAAGCAGATTCCTGCTTCATGCGTCGAGCTAAAAAGCCATCGAGCCAATCAGTCACAGCAGCAGAAATAAAAATAAGAGTCGCTATGAGATTTTGCTCTGCAGGACTAAGCCAATTCGTGGGTAAATAAAAGACTGCCACGAGCAATGGAATTGCTGCTACACGCAACCAGGTTAAGGCGATGGGCAAGTTAAATGGCATTTGGTAAGCATAAACGAATCTGATGACTCTGGATATGTCCAAAAAAATTAATGGAGTTGTTTATAAATTTGCTCTGCCAACGCAGTAGAAATTCCATCTACGCTAGCAATCTCCTCAATACTGGCATTGGCCACCCCGCGCAAACCACCAAATCGAGCCAGTAATTTTTGACGGCGCTTAGCACCGATACCTTCAATTTCCTCGAGGCGGGAAACTGTTCTCGCTTTTGCACGCTTAGCGCGCATTCCAGTAATTGCAAACCGATGAGCCTCATCTCGTATTTGAGCGACTAATAGTAAAGCCGCGCTATCTATACCCAATTCCAAAGGCTTTCGACCATCAGCAAAGATTAATGTTTCTAAGCCAACTTTACGACCCTCTCCTTTGGCAACCCCCACAATCAAGCTCACATCCATGCCAAATTCTGCAAGCACTTGTCGAGCCATTTCTACCTGGCCTTTACCCCCGTCAATCAAAATCACTTGCGGCATTTTCTCAACTGGAAGCTCTTGGAAATTCGCATAGCGCCGTTGCAACACTTGACGCATTGCTGCGTAGTCATCACCAGGGGTGATATCGTTGATATTAAAACGACGGTACTCACTCGATTGCATTGCATTTTTTGCATAAACAACACAAGAAGCTTGGGTTGCCTCTCCAGAAGTATGGCTAATATCAAAACCCTCGATCCGAAGTTGCTCCAGGGATTCAAGTTCAAGGCCTAAGATGTCAGTTAAAGAGCGGGCCCTAGCCAACTGTCCACCAGTTTCTACTAGACGTTTAGCCAAAGCGATCTTGGCGTTACCTTCTGCCATCGCCAACCAATGACGCCGCTGACCTTGAGGCTGATGCAAGAAGGTAATTTTCTTACCCGCTTGATTGCTCAGCAAATCTTGCAAATTCTCGGGTAGCTCATCCCCTGCATCAGATTCAGCTTCGCTTATTGACTGCAAAGAGTGGTTGAGAATGATGACTGGCGGAATTGCCTGGGCCGTAGCTGCCTCACCTTCATTTTGATCATCTAAATAATGCTGGCCAATGAATGCTTCTAAGATCTCGGTTGGCAATGGTAATTGCCCAGAGTGTGTCCGCAAGCCCTTAGGGAAATAAGCGCGGTCACCCAAATGACGGCCACCGCGAACCATCGCCAAGTTAACACAAACCATACCTTCCATTTGCGCTACCGCAATGATGTCAACGTCACCCTCGCCTTCAGCAACCGCATCCATTGACTGCTGTTGTAAGACGCTGGAGAGATCGGCTATACGATCACGCAAGACCGCAGCCATTTCAAATTCCATCGCATCGCTATGCGCTTGCATCTCTCTCTCAAGCTCAGAAAGCACGCTACTGTGGTTTCCCTCTAAAAAGCGAGTAGCTTGCGCAACATCTTGTCCATATTGCTGCGCACTCAAACGACCAACGCAGGGTGCACTACAGCGGTGTATTTGATGAAGCAAACAAGGCCGACTACGATTCTTAAAAACGGAATCCTCACAGGTGCGTAAACGAAACACTTTTTGCAAAATTTGCACACTATTGCGCACCGCCCATGAGTTTGGAAACGGGCCAAAATAATGATTGCGCTTATCCACCTTGCCACGATAAGAGGCAAGCCTTGGAAATTCGTGACCAGTCAGCATCACGTAGGGGTAAGACTTATCATCTCTGAAGAGGATATTAAATGGCGGCGCTAACTCCTTAATCAGATTGTTTTCCAGAATTAAGGCCTCAGTCTCTGTGCGCGTGACCGTGGTTTCATAACGAGCGATTTTGCTCACCATGAGAGCAATTCGAGGTGAAAGCTGGGTACGCTGGAAATAGCTCGAAACACGCTTTTTTAGGTTGCGTGCTTTGCCTACATATAGAATCTGTCCAGCTTCATCAAAGAAGCGATACACCCCCGGCAATCCGGGCAGCCGTTTAACGTCTTGCTGTAGATTTTCAAAAAGCGAATTACTCATGCGTTGGGATATTTTCTGCCAAATCGTGGACAACTATGGTGATGCCGGTGTTTGCTGGCGCCTAGCCCGAAGCTTATCAAGCATTCATGGCCAAACAGTACGTATTTTTTGCGATAACCTGCCAACCCTCAATTTACTCGCATCTGGGGTTCATGTAGACATTAAAGACAAAATCCAACTATTGCCATGGGAGAGTAGCTTTGAAAACCATCGGCACCAAGCGCAAGCGCCTGATGTAGTGATTGAGGCATTTGGCTGCCAACTCCCCGAGCGCTACCTAGCAGGCCTGTTGGTGGCCCCCAAAAAACCGATCATTATTAATCTTGAGTACTTGAGTGCTGAACCATGGATTGTGGATTTCCATGGCAAATCTTCGCCGCAATCTCACGGCATACCGAAGTATTTTTTCTTTCCCGGTTTTCAAGATCAGGCTGGCGGAATCTTAATAGACCCAGTACCGCCAAGCAGTCCTCCTAGCATTTCAAGCATTCCCGCAAGTCTTGAGAAAGTGTGGTCGCAGCTTCGCCCTCATGCCAAACGCATTAGTATCTTTTGCTATCCTGGAGCTCCTTTGCGTAAATGGCTAGAAGATCTTGCTAGTCTTGATCAGGACTTTGACATTCTGCTCACGCACGGTCATGCCGAACTGCTAGGCATCAATACCGGCCAAGCAATTCAATTGCCCGAGCACATCCAATTGCACCCCCTTCCCTTTGTGTCACAAGATGAATACGACTGGCTCTTAAGTCAGTGTGATTTCAATATCGTTCGAGGTGAGGACTCTTTTGTGCGAGCGCAATTGGCAGGCAAACCATTTATTTGGCACATTTATCCCCAAGAAGACCGTGCCCATGAGGTGAAATTAGCTGCATTCCTAGACCTCTATCTAGAGGGGGCTAATCAAGATTTGAGGCTATCGACAATTGCAGCTATGACTTGGGCAATGCCGAGCCAGTGGTTTGGGGCTATCGACGCTTGGAGCGCCCATGGCGAGGCTTGGCGTGCCCATTTACTCAAAAAACAAGGGGGTGGTGGTTTAGCAGCTCGTTTATTGGCATTTGTCGGTTAATCCCAAGCAATAAAGGCGGGCGGGCGGTTACAATCTTGTTTTTGACAAAACCCGCAGAAAATCAGCTCTGCACCCAGGAATAGCAAGATGAAAACAGCACAAGAACTCCGCGTTGGTAACGTAGTAATGATCGGCACCGATGCCATGGTCGTTTTGAAAGCCGAATACAGCCGCTCAGGCCGCAACTCTTCCGTTGTGAAAATGAAATTTAAGAACTTGTTAACAGGCGCTCCAAACGAAGGCGTATACAAGGCCGATGACAAATTCGATGTCGTGATCCTTGATAAGAAAGAATGTACTTACTCTTATTTCGCTGATCCAATGTATGTTTTCATGGACGGCGACTACAACCAATACGAAGTTGAAGCCGAATTCATGGGTGATGCATTGAACTACCTAGAAGAAAGTATGCCATGTGAAGTTGTGTTCTATGAAGGTAAAGCGCTTTCAGTAGCAATGCCAAATTCTTTGGTTCGTGAAATTATTTATACCGAGCCAGCAGTAAAAGGTGACACCAGCTCTGGCAAGGTCTTGAAGAACGCAAAATTAGCCACCGGCTATGAATTGCAAGTTCCTCTTTTCTGCAATACCGGCGACAAGATTGAAATTGATACACGCACAGGCGAGTATCGCAGCCGCGCGAACTAATCAGCGTCTGTCATTAAAGCAAAAGCCCGGCATGCCGGGCTTTTTTATTATTTCCGAAGCCCTATCAAAATAGGACTCAAGCAATCAATTGAAATTGCTGTAACAAGCCTTTAGCATGCTGATACTGAGCCTCTTTCTGCAGGGCATTCCAATCCAGTGCGGGGGGCTGCGGCATTAAACGGTTTAAGCGACTCATCGACTCAGACTGCTTCGCTTTTGAGACCCTTAAGTCTTTTAATAACTGGTCAGCCAAATCTGGGCGATTACAAATCAATACAGCATCACAACCAGCCTCTAATGCCAGCTCTGCACCCTTCACAACTGAGCCCGCAACACTAGCGCCCTCCATCGAAAGATCATCACTAAAGATCACGCCTTCAAAACCGAGTTCTTGGCGCAATACCGAATGCAGCCAGATCTTAGAAAATCCAGCCGGTAAGCTATCCACCTGCGGATAAATCACATGGGCTGGCATTACGGCTGCCAAACTCAAATCGAGCCACTCATATGGTTTCGCATCATCATTGAGAATGTCTTGTAATGAACGCTCATCAACTGGAATGGCTACATGCGAATCAGCTTCAGCCCATCCATGCCCCGGAAAATGCTTGCCGCAATTGGCCATACCCGCCATGCGCAAGCCATCATTCAAACTCTTTGCTAGAGCAAAGACAATTTGGGGATCACGGCTAAAAGAACGATCGCCAATGACACCGCTGCGTCCAAAATCCAGATCAAGTACAGGCGTAAAGCTGAAATCAACTCCGCAGGCACGCAGCTCAGCACCAAGCACATAACCACAGGCAGTAGCAGCTGCCATTGCTAAAGCAGCAGATTGAGCGGCATGCTTAGAGGTATTTTTTACCGACCAAAGTTCGCCTAATTTACGCATCGCCGGCAAGTGTGTAAAGCCATCTTGCTTAGCGCGTTGGACTCTTCCACCTTCATGATCAATTGAGATCAATACATCAGGGCGTAACTTTTTAATATCTCCGGTTAACTTAGTAAGCTGCTTGCGACTAGCAAAATTACGACCAAATAAAATGACGCCACCAGTCAGAGGATCTTGAATACGTCGACGATCTTGGGCATTTAATTCAAGACCAACAACATCCAAAGTAACTGGGCCTGGCTTCATATTTAGCTTACTCATTTTTTCCTCAGAATTCCTTCTGCTGTATCTGTTGTTGAACTTATTTCTGCACTACAATCACATGGGCAATCGCCATATCCTGCTCATCACTGACCGTGACCTGCGCTTCCCAATTGCGCTCAGCCATAAAACCTGCCAATGCGCCTAAATAACTTGTTACCGGCTTACCGCTTGGCTCATTTAAGGTTTGCAGGGATCGCCAAGTCATTGGCATGCGCATACCCAAACCAATTGCTTTAGAAAAAGCTTCCTTGGCTGCAAAGCGAGTTGCTAAAAATGCGATGCCGCGTTTGTGATTTCTGGCAAGACGATGCTTAAAAACTATCATTTCATCAGGTCCAAGAATTTTTTCAGCCAATCGACCATGAGTGCGATCATAAGCAGCCTGCAGCCGCTCAATCTGCAAAATGTCTGTACCAATACCAATGATCATGCGCTTACTTGTCTCGACCCTGAGCCATAAGAAACTTCATGTCGGTAATCGCCCGCTGCCAACCCTTAAACAAAGCCTCAGCAACAATCGCATGGCCAATATTGAGTTCTGATAGCTCAACAATGCCGGCGATAGGCAATACGTTACCCTCATTCAAACCGTGGCCTGCATTTACCCGCAGACCAATATTTTTACCAAACTGGGCAGCTTTACGAATACGCTCCAACTCTTTCTCTTGTTCAACCCCAGAAAGATCTGCGTAACGGCCAGTATGCAATTCAATCACTGTGGCGCCAACATCTTTGGCGGCCTGGATTTGCCGCTCTTCTGGGTCAATAAATAAAGATACCCGAATACCTGCATTCACAAGTTTTGTAGTAGCTTCCTTGATGGCATCAAAGTAACGCACAACATCCAAGCCACCCTCCGTGGTGACTTCCTCACGCTTTTCTGGGACAAGACAAACGTCATGCGGCTTGACTTGACAGGCAATATCAACCATCTCCGGTGTAACCGCGCACTCCAAGTTCATCCGGGTTTTTATCAAGGGACGCAATGCAATTAAGTCAGCATCCTTAATATGACGTCGATCTTCACGTAAATGCAGCGTAATCAAATCCGCGCCCGATTCTTCTGCTAGGCAAGCAGCCTTTAAAGGGTCTGGATAAATCGTCCCACGCGCGTTACGCAGTGTCGCCACATGGTCAATATTGATACCAAGTTCAAGGGGGTAGTTCTTACTCATTTAGCTAGATTACTAGATTTTTTTCAAATCAATCAGAATTTGGCGGGTGGTTAAAACCTGATCTTGTAAATGCAGTCCCAACAAAAATCGCATCAGCTGCTTGCTCTCTGAGAGTGTCTCTGGATCAGAAAAATCTCCAACTGCGATTGCCAGCAAGGATTTGCCCATTAATACAGGCCAATGACCAGGGTCATCGCTTTGCGCAGGCCTGACGCCGCGCTCAGGCTGATAGACATACCTCTCTTGTGCGACCGGCGCAGCATTGGTTTCAACACAACGATCCAAGGCAGCGGCATAACCAGTTTCCTGCAAAAGAGTCAGCTCAAATGGGCGCAAAATTTCTTCTAAGCCCTTTGATTCAAATTCTAAGTTAGAGAGCGCTAGAATTGTATTAGTGTAGTGATCGTAGAGTCTGTCGTACTCATCTTCACGTGCTAAAAACTTGACTAAGAGCTCATTTAGATAAAAACCACAGAGAAGAGCATCGCCTACCAATGAAGGTGTACCACCAACCCACTCTGATTTTGTGAGGGTGCGTAATTCTGATTTACCACTCCAAGAAACGAGCAGCGGCTGGAAGCGCTGCAGGACTGGACGTAAGCTTGAGTGTGGACGCTTTGCACCTTTAGCGATCAAAGCCATACGGCCATGCTGGCGAGTAAAAACATCCAGAATTAAGCTAGTTTCCTTATAAGGAATGCTGTGTAATACAAAAGCGGGTTCGTCAGTTACACGAATGGAGGCCATTTTTTACTCTAGGCCTTGCGCCCGCAATTCTGCACGATCATCAGCCCAGCCGCGTTTTACTTTGACCCAAGTCTCCAAAAAGACTTTCCCGTCAAATAACTTTTCCATATCAATGCGCGCATCAGTCGAAATCTTTTTGAGACGCTCGCCTTTTTGACCAATGATCATTGCTTTATGGCTATCACGATCTACCAAAATAGTTGCAGCAATGCGGCGCATTTTGCCATCCATCTTGAACTGATCAATCACTACAGTACTCGTGTAGGGCAACTCCTCACCAGTAAAGCGAAACACCTTCTCACGCAGAATCTCTGCCGCCAAAAATCGTTCACTACGATCAGTGATCGTATCGCCATCGTAAACCGGCTCACCTTCAGGCAAATATCCCTCCAAGACATCGAGCAGGCGCGCAATATCGGGTGGACTCTTGGCACTCATTGGGACAATCTCAGCAAACTCACATTGATTCTGATCTTCATGACCACCCAATTCACTCCAGGGGCGACTCATTTCTTTCATGAAATTCAATAAAGCCTGATCTCGCTCAGAAGGGGTCTGAAAGCGACTGTTAAATAAATCGAGCTTGTTAAGCACCAACACGATTGGCAAATCCGCAGGTAATAACTTTAAGACCTTTTTGTCATCTTCACCAAAATACCCAGCCTCAACTACAAAGCAGGCCACATTGACATCTTGCAGCGCAGTAGTCACTGTACGATTTAAGGCCTTGTTCAAGGTATTCATCAAACGTGTTTGAAACCCAGGCGTATCAATAAATATAAATTGAGCATCATCGCGATTCTGGATTCCGAGAATTCGATGGCGCGTAGTTTGAGCCTTACGGGAAGTAATGCTGATCTTCTGACCCACCAGTGCATTGAGCAAGGTCGATTTACCCATATTGGGGCGCCCAACAATGGCGATAGTGCCGCATCTAAACACGATTAGCCCTTCAGCTTAAGATTTAACTGCTCTTCGGTCGCTTCTTTTTTTGCAGCCTTTTTCTTGGCCGACCGAGTTTTCCTTGGTTTACGTGACTCTTGAGGCAATGCCTTGAGTACTGCCATTAAAGCAAGTTTGGCAGCCGCCTGCTCAGCTGCACGCCTAGAAGCACCCTCACCCTTTACGCTGACTTTCAGACTGGGAATAAGGCACTCCACTTCAAATTGCTGGTTATGTGCCGCACCAGTAGTACCAGTCACGTTATAGGTTGGCAGCGGCAACTGATAACCCTGCAAATACTCCTGAAGCAAGGTTTTGTCATCCTTACCTAGAGTCTTTGGATCTACATTAGCCAGAATGACAGAATACAGTTTGCGCAAGCATGTCTTAGCAGCATCAAACCCACCATCTAAAAATATTGCGCCTGTAACTGCCTCAAGCGTATCAGCCAAAATAGATGGGCGGCGGAATCCACCACTCTTTAATTCGCCCTCACCCAAGCGAAGGTAGTCAGATAAAGAAAGTGTCTGGGCAATTTCGTATAAAGCTTGTTGTTTTACTAAATTGGCCCTGACGCGCGAGAGATCGCCCTCATCCAAATCTGCATAGCGTTCGTAGAGCATTTCAGCAACCACGCAATTTAAAATTGAGTCGCCCAAAAACTCTAGACGCTCATTATTCTTTTTGCTATGACTGCGATGCGTGAGAGCCTGATTGAGCAACTCAGCCTTCTTAAAGCTATAGCCGAGGCGCTCTTGCAATGGTGCGGTTTCGATAACAGCGCGCGCGTTCATATGCCTAATCGAAGCTGCCAATGCGACTTAAAGAACCTAAGTTGAGCCATACAAAGAAGGCTTTTCCAACAATATTTTTATCCGGCACAAATCCCCAGTAACGAGAATCAGCGCTGTTATCTCTGTTATCACCCATTGCAAAATAGTTACCCTCAGGTACTTTGCATATCACTCCAGAGGCTTGGTACTGGCAGTTCTCAAAGCCAGGAAAACGCTCGCTCGGAAAATTGCCCGCAGGACGCTCTGGGTCATTCAGAATGGAGTGACTGTTGCCACCCAAGTCAGCTGGAAAAGTTTCGGTATAGCGCTTTGCATAGCGCATATTTTCCGGATCAAGATAAGACTCGCCTCCGGTATATTGCAATGGCTGGCCATTAATTTTTAAACGCTTGTCTTGGTATTCAATTGTGTCGCCAGGCAAAGCAATGATTCTCTTAATGTAATCAACTGACTCATCGCGTGGGTAACGAAATACCACTACATCGCCTCGTTTAGGAGATCCTAATTCAATCACTTTTTGATTAATTACCGGCAAACGAATGCCATAAGTAAATTTATTAACCAAAATAAAATCGCCAATCTGCAAAGTCGGAATCATTGATCCAGACGGAATCTTGAATGGCTCAGCTATAAACGAACGCAACAAGAACACCGCACAAATGACTGGGAAAAAACCAGCGGTGTATTCCAGCCATAAGGGCATTTGATTGATGCCTGCAACACGCCTTTGTGGTGCGAAATAAAATCGGTCTGCAAGCCAGGCAACACCAGACACAAGGACCAAAATAAAAAGAACTAGCGCAAAATTCATTAATCATCTACCTGCAAAATAGCCAAGAAGGCTTCCTGTGGAATTTCCACATTTCCGACCTGCTTCATCCGTTTCTTACCTTCTTTTTGCTTCTCTAAAAGCTTGCGTTTACGAGAGATATCCCCGCCATAACATTTGGCCAATACGTTCTTACGCAAAGCCTTCACGTTTTCACGTGCCACGATATTGCTACCAATAGCCGCCTGAATCGCTACATCAAACATTTGTCTTGGAATGATGCCGCGCATCTTAGCCACGACTTCGCGACCACGATGCTGACTGTTACTTCGATGGACAATCACTGACAGTGCATCCACACGTTCGCCGTTAATCAAGATATCGACTTTGACGACATCCGCAGGGCGGTACTCTTTAAATTCATAATCCATTGAGGCATAGCCACGTGAGATGGATTTCATCCTGTCAAAGAAATCGAGCACGATTTCAGCCATCGGTAATTCATAAGTAAGCTTGACCTGGCGACCTAAATAGTTCATGTCCGTCTGAATGCCGCGCTTCCCAACACACAAGGTAATAATCGCGCCCACATACTCTTGCGGCATGTAGAGATTGACGGTAACAATTGGCTCAAGAATGGTATTGATCTTGCTGGTCTCAGGCATCTTGGATGGGTTATCTACCATCAAAATCGTGCCATCCGATTGCTCAACTTGATACACCACGGTTGGCGCCGTGGTGATCAAGTTCATGCCGTATTGACGCTCTAAGCGTTCTTGCACGATCTCCATGTGCAGCAAGCCCAGGAAACCACAACGGAAGCCAAAGCCTAGAGCCTGCGATACCTCTGGCTCATATAAAAGAGAGGCATCATTTAACTGTAGCTTCTCAAGCGACTCGCGCAGTTGATCGTATTCACTTGCCTCGACTGGGTACAGGCCAGCAAAAACTTGCGACTTCACCTCTTTAAAACCAGGTAATGGCTCGCTCGCTGGAACGCGGCCTTGTTGACCTGGAGAATGGGTCACTGTATCGCCTACTTTGGCCGCTTTTAACTCCTTGATACCGGCAATCACAAAGCCTACCTGTCCAGCAGATAACTGCGGGCGATCTACCGACTTTGGACTAAAGACGCCAACATGTTCAACAAGATGACTCGAGCCATTGGCCATCAATGTAATTTTGTCTTTGGGCTTTAGGGTGCCATTGACTACGCGTATCAACATCACTACGCCAACGTAGTTATCAAACCAAGAATCAATAATCAGGGCCTGTAGGGGATCTGTCGCACTCCCCTTAGGAGGCGGTACGCGACGAATCATCTCTTCAATCACGTCAATCACACCTACACCTGTTTTAGCAGAGCAGGTCATGGCATCTGATGCATCAATGCCAATTACATCTTCAATTTCTTGTTTTGCTCGCTCTGGATCTGCTTGTGGCAGATCAATCTTGTTTAATACAGGCACGACCTCAACACCCAACTCAATCGCCGTATAGCAGTTAGCAACTGTTTGCGCTTCTACACCTTGACTCGCATCCACCACCAAGAGAGCGCCTTCACAGGCCGATAAGGAGCGACTCACTTCATATGAGAAGTCGACGTGCCCCGGGGTATCAATTAGATTGAGGTTGTAGGTTTTGCCATCTTTTGCCTTGTAAGCCAGAGCGGCTGTTTGCGCTTTGATGGTGATGCCACGCTCGCGTTCGATATCCATCGAGTCGAGTACCTGGGCTTCCATTTCACGGTCAGAAAGACCGCCACACAACTGAATAATGCGATCAGCAAGAGTAGATTTACCGTGATCGATATGGGCGATGATAGAAAAATTGCGGATTAAATCCATGGCGTCTTATTAGGTCATTCAAAAAACGCCTTGTCAGAACGCACCACAATGATGCGCTGCAAAAAGTCGTCTTGGTAGGATTGTAATGGGTGGCGCCCTGCAGGCGCCGAACCCAATTATTTGCCCTAAATTAGGGCATTTAAGCTTACTTTGGCCGGACTGGAATAATCAGAGTGCTATCGGCACGTCGGACAAACACTGGCACCGCTTTATTGGAATCCAGCCCCTTCACAAGGGACTCAAACTGCTTCACTCCCGAAATATCTACGTCAGCAATGCGGACTATGACATCGCCCGGACGCACTCCAGAGCGAGCTAAAGCACCATCATTAATGCCGATAACCTCGACACCTCCATGGATATTTAATTCCTTCTTACGGGCATCTGAGAGCTCGCCAACGCTCACGCCGAGAGCGTTGGCGCTGCCACCGGCAGCACTTCCAGCTTCAGGCTTCTTGCTCGCTGTAGCAGCCACTTCAGAATCACCTCCAACAGTGACCGTCAGATCGCGCGTAGATCCCTTGCGCCAAACTTGAACATTCACCGCTGTGCCAGGCTTGATTTCCCCAACTAGCCGTGGCAAATCAGTCGACTTAGCAATCTCCTTGCCATGAAAGCTCAGAATGACATCCCCAGACTCAATCCCACCTAATGCAGCAGGGCCGCCAGGCTCTACATTGCGTACATAGGCGCCGCGTGGCTTACCAAGGCCCAAGCTCTCAGCCACCTCCTTAGTCATATCGCCCAATGCAACCCCAATCTTGCCGCGGACCAACTTACCGTTAGTGCGCAACTGATCGGCCACTCGCATTGCCTCATCAATTGGAATAGCAAAAGAAATTCCCATATAACCGCCCGAGCGGCTAAAGATTTGCGAATTGATTCCTATTACTTGACCAGCGGTATTTAGAAGGGGGCCGCCAGAGTTCCCAGGATTGACTGCGACGTCCGTTTGAATAAAGGGCAAATAGTCCCCGGTATCGCGACTCTTAGCCGAAACAATACCTGCGGTAACTGAGTTTTCAAGTCCAAATGGCGATCCAATCGCCAACACCCACTCACCCACCCTAACCTTAGATGAATCCCCTAAAGGCAATTTTGGGAGGTCGTGTGCCTCAATTTTCACCACAGCAACATCAGTCCGCTTATCCAACCCCAAGAGCTTGGCTTTGAACTCACGTTTATCTGTGAGGGTCACATAAATAGTGCTAGCACCTTCAACCACATGGGCGTTTGTCAGAATCAAACCATTGGCATCAAAAATGAAACCGGAGCCCACACCCCGATCAGCTTCCTGCGGCTGACCTTGATTTGCGGGTGGCTGCTTAGGAGCGCTTGGGATTCCAGGGATAGGTACCCCAAAAAAACGCCTAAAGAACTCTGCCTGATCATCAGGCATCCCAGGGAAACCACCTTGCGCTTGCTGCACTACCACCTTTTCAGTGGTACGAATATTCACTACTGCAGGACTGGCTTTTTCAACTAAATCAGCAAAATCAGGAATAGAAACGCGTGGACTTTGCGCATATACACTGGAAATAAATGAGAAATTCCCTAGGCTTAAGGCCGCCAAGAGTGCAATGAAGTACTTTTTTATCATGCTAATTAACCCACTTGGTAAAAACCAATTAATAAACAATGTAAAGAATATTAGGTGAGCTTACCAAAAATCAAGGTGCCGTTTGTTCCACCAAAACCAAAGTTATTTTTAACGGCATGATCTATCTTTACGTCCCGTGCTGTATTAGCGCAGTAGTCTAAATCGCACTCAGGATCTTGATTAAAGATATTGATGGTTGGCGGGGATTTCTGGTGATGTAAAGCCAGAATTGTAAAAACAGATTCCAAACCACCAGCGCCGCCCAAAAGGTGACCAGTCATCGATTTGGTCGAATTAATCAAGGTATTTTTGGCATGATCGCCTAAGGCAGCCTTGATTGCAGCGGTCTCATTCTTATCGCCCAAAGGGGTAGAAGTGCCGTGCGCATTAATGTACTGAATTTGATCTGGATTTAAACCGGCGTCGCGCATAGCATTAACCATACAACGGCGTGGGCCATCCATATTTGGTGCTGTCATATGATATGCATCACCACTCATGCCAAAACCCAAAAGCTCGCAATAAATCTTTGCACCACGTGCTTTTGCATGCTCATATTCCTCAAGAACCACTACGCCAGCACCCTCACCAAGAACAAAACCATCACGATCTTTATCCCAAGGGCGTGATGCCGTTGCCGGATCATCATTGCGAGTGGATAGAGCGCGGGCCGAAGCAAAACCACCTACACCCAAAGCAGAGATAGTGGATTCTGCGCCGCCAGCCACCATCACATCTGCATCACCATATTGAATCAAGCGGGCAGCTAAGCCAATACTGTGCAAGCCTGTTGTGCAAGCGGTCACAGCAGCTACATTGGGACCCTTCAATCCAAACAAGATGCTCAAGTGCCCAGAAATCATATTAATGATTGAGCCAGGCACAAAGAAGGGGGAGATACGACGCGGGCCGCGGGCCAACAATTCAGCACTGGTCTCTTCGATCATTGGCAAACCGCCAATACCAGAGCCAACCATCACGCCAATTCGCTCAGCATTTTCTTCTGTTACTTGAAGACCGCTATCGCGAATAGCCTGCGTACCAGCGGCAATACCGTAATGGATAAAAGTATCCATGTGGCGCGCTTCTTTGGCGGAAACATATTCCTCAACATTGAAATCCTTCACCTCTCCAGCGAAATGAACGCTTAGCGGAGCATGGTCGAATTTAGTGATCGTCGCAATACCTGATTTGCCCGCAAGCAAATTAGACCAAGCGGCGTCAACCGAATTTCCAACTGGTGAGATAAGGCCTAAGCCGGTGACTACTACCCGGCGTCGGCCATTTGATGCTGACACAGTAATAACTAAAAATTAGCTATAGCAAAGGGAATTAACCCTGAGCTTTAGAAGTAGCAAAGTCGATAGCGAGCTGAACAGTAGTGATTTTTTCAGCTTCTTCATCAGGAATTTCGATTCCGAATTCATCTTCCAAAGCCATTACAAGCTCAACAGTGTCAAGAGAGTCAGCGCCCAAGTCGTTCACGAAGGAAGATTCATTCTTGATGTCTCCTTCTGCGACGCCCAATTGCTCAGCGACGATTTTCTTAACGCGTTGTTCGATGTTGTCCATTAATTTCCCCAGGGGTTGTAAAAACGATGGAAGGATTTTATCAGCTTGGCAGAAGAAATCAGAAAAATCCGCCAAAAATTGAATAAATCCTTGCTTTGCCGTTAGGCTAAATAGAGTCCGCCATTGACGTGTAGTGTGTTACCAGTGATATATCCTGCGGCAGGAGAGGCCAAAAAGGCCACCGCCTGAGCGACATCTTCCGGGCTACCCAGGCGGGCTAGCGGAATATTCGCCTTTAGGGCATTTTGCTGCTCTTCACTCAGAGCACGGGTCATGTCGGTATCAATAAAACCAGGGGCAACACAGTTTACGGTGATATTGCGGCTACCGATTTCACGCGCCAAGGCACGGGTCATGCCTGAGACACCCGCTTTTGCAGCAGCATAATTCGCCTGCCCTGGATTACCCATATGGCCAACAATAGAGGTGATATTAATAATTCTGCCGGCGCGCGCCTTCATCATGGGGCGCATCACCGCCTGAGACAATCGAAAAACCGCACTTAAATTGGTATCAATCACGTCCGTCCACTCGTCGGCCTTCATACGCATGGCCAATTGATCACGTGTAATACCAGCGTTATTGACCAAAATAGAGATACCACCAAAATCTTTGACGATTGAATCAATGATTTGCTCGCAGGCTTGGGGGTCAGTCACGTTGAGAACCTCGCCACGACCGCCACTGGACTCTAGACGCGCATTGATTGCTTTTGCACCATCCGGCGAGGTTGCCGTTCCAATTACCTTAGCTCCGCACTTGACCAATTCTTCGGCAATGGCCTGACCAATACCACGTGAAGCTCCGGTAACTAGAGCAATTTGTCCGCTTAAGTCGATATTCATTTTTCTGTTCCTATTTCAAATGAGCCAAGGCCTCATTCAGGCTGGCTTCATCAAATACTGGCACGCCAGTAAGTTGATCATTAATACGCTTTGTAAGACCAGCCAACACCTTGCCTGGTCCGCATTCGACTACCTGCGTGACGCCCTGCTTAGCCATCGCTTGAATCGTTTCATGCCAACGAACGGGTTTGGCGGCTTGACGCACTAGGGCTTCTTTAATTGCTGCAGGGTCATTAAGCACCTCCACATCCACGTTATTAATTACAGCAATGGCGGGCACTTTAAACTCAATCCCAGCCAAATAAGCATCTAATTTCTCAGAGGCAGGTTTTAACAAGGAAGAGTGAAATGGTGCGGATACTGGCAATGGCAGTGCACGTTTAGCACCAGCAGCTTTGAGCAACTCACATGCTTTAGTCACTGCACTACTTGCACCAGCAATCACAACCTGGCCGGGAGCATTGAAGTTCACCGCCTCGACCACACTACCTGACTGGTCACTTGCCTGCGCACATACTTGAATAACCGCGGCATCATCCAAGCCCAATATGGCAGCCATGCCACCAGTTCCAACGGGAACTGCATTTTGCATAGCCTCAGCACGAAATCGCACTAACGGTACCGCATCTTTAAATGAAATAACACCGGCTGCAACCAAGGCTGAATACTCACCTAGGCTATGACCCGCCATCACCTTAGGCAATGCACCACCAGCCGCAACCCAGGCCCGAAAAAAAGCTACACCAGCAGTCAACATCACTGGCTGTGTATTCGTAGTTAGTGAGAGCGCCTCTGCTGGCCCTTCAGCAATTAACTTTGCAACATCTTCACCAAGAGCATCGGAGGCCTCCTGCAAAGTAGCTTTTACTTCTGGGCGACTTGCGATGGAATTGAGCATGCCAACTGATTGGGAGCCCTGGCCAGGAAATACAAAAGCAAATATCATATAAATAGATCGGTTAAAGGATGTAGTAATGAATAAATTCTAGAGACTGCACTTAGTATTTAATGGTGACAGCGCCCCACGCAAAGCCACCGCCAACGCCCTCTAAAAGCAAGTGCTGGCCACGCTTTATTTGACCCGAGCGAATACCGGCATCCAAAGCAAGAGGAATCGATGCGGCAGAGGTATTGCCATGTTCATGCACCGTCACAATTACCTTATCCATGGACATGCCCATCTTGCGGGCAGTGCCCTCCATAATTCGAATATTCGCCTGATGTGGTACTAACCAATCAATTTGCTCGGACTTGAGATTCGCTTTTTCCAATGCCTCATGCGCCACTTGCTCCAATACTTTGACCGCTAGCTTGAAGACAGCAGGACCATCCATGGTTAAAAATGCAGCACCCTCAACCCCGCCATTAGTAGCTCGGCCAGGCACACACAGAATGTCGCGTTGACTTCCATCGGCATGCAAGGCTGCGGACAGAATGCCGGGCTCGGCAGATGCCTCTAAAATCACAGCGCCAGCGCCATCCCCAAATAAAACGGATGTAGTGCGATCTTGAAAGTTTAATATGCGTGAAAAAGTTTCGGCGCCTAAAACCATTACTTTTTTATAGGTCCCAACACGAATAAATGCGTCGGCTATTGCTAAGGCATAAGTAAAGCCTGCGCAGACTGCCTGGACATCAAATGCAGCGCAATGATTGTGTGCACCTAATTTATCCTGCACTACACAAGCAGTACTGGGAAAACCACCCAAATGATCAGGTGTTGAGGTAGCCAAAATAATCAAATCAAGATCGCTAGATTCAATACCGGCACTCTTTAAAGCTGCCTGGGCCGCTTTCACTGCCAAATCGCTGGTTAGCTCATTTGCAGCGGCAAAGTGACGCGCTGAAATTCCACTACGGGTTTTAATCCACTCATCACTTGTCTCCAGACCAATCTTGGCAAGGCGCTCAACTAAATCATGATTCGTTAATCGTTCAGCCGGAAGATAACTGCCGGTCCCTAGCACTCTTGAGTACACGGTCATTCTTTTGTCTCCACAACAAAGGCTGTAGCAATCCGCTCAACCATGTGATTTTTAGCGGCTTCATAAGCACGCTCTAATGCAAAGCCAAATGCAAAGCGATCTGCTGAGCCATGACTCTTAATTACGCAACCACGTAAGCCCAATAAAACAGCGCCGTTATAGCGACGATGATCTACGCGCTTGCGAACCCGCAAGAGCGGAACCATTGCACAAAAGGCCATCAACTTGGTTATCAATGAGCGATTGAATTCCTGGCGAATTAAACCACTCATCATCTTAGCTAAGCCTTCGCTCGCCTTTAAGACTACATTACCCACAAAACCATCACAGACAACAATGTCAGTGGTGCCTTTAAAAATATCATTTCCTTCTACATTACCGTAAAAATTTAAACCGCTGGCACGTAAAAGCTCGCTGGCCTGCTTCACCACCTCATTGCCTTTAATCACCTCTTCGCCAATATTTAAAAGGCCAATAGTAGGATTCTCTTTTCCATCCACTACTTGCACCATGACATTGGCCATTTGCGCAAACTGCAGCAGATGCATGGGCTCACAATCAGCATTCGCACCAAGATCAAGCATGGTGGTGCCACTCCCCAATTCATTTGGAATGGCTGTGGCAATAGCGGGACGATCAACGCCGTCAAGGGTTTTCAAGATATAGCGGGAAATTGCCATTAAGGCACCTGTATTCCCAGAGGAAATGACAGCGTCCGCAAGACCTTCTTTCACTTGAGTGATTGCCACTCGCATAGAAGAATCTTTTTTCCGACGCAATGCAATTTCAATGGGATCATCCATTAGAACAACTTCACTAGCCGGAATAATTTGAATGCGATCTAAAGGTGCTTTTGGAAATTGACTCAATGCTTGCTTGAGTAAATCAGCATCTCCAACCAGCGTGACTTTGACATCGCTGTGTTTTTCTAGAAAATCGCAGCAAGCAGGGACCGTAATCACGAGCCCATGATCACCGCCCATGGCGTCAATAGCTAGAGTGACACTCATAAAATCTTTGGCTGCTGCAAGTGATTTATCCAAGAAAAAAGCGGCCTTTTCGGGAGCCGCTTCGATCTTTTTAGACTAAGGGATTAGTCGTTTTTAGTTTTAACAACTTTACGGCCACGATAGTAACCGTTAGGTGAAATGTGGTGGCGCAAATGAGCCTCACCAGTTGTGGCTTCAACAGCCGTAGCAGGTGCATTTAAAAAGTCGTGTGCACGGTGCATGCCACGTTTTGAAGGTGATTTTTTATTCTGTTGGACGGCCATATTGAACTCCTAAGCAAGGCAATATTCTAGCATGAAAAACTCGCTAAGCGCTTGATTTACTGTTGAAATAGATTTGACACCCCGCCAGGCGGAAAAGGCGGTTTATTTGTTTTTCTTTATATCTTTCAATATGTTAAAAGGATTTTCTGGCTTTTCGGATGCTTCCAAATCTAGCTCCTCATCGCCAAATGTCGTGATATATGCCTCACATTGGCCATCCAAATGCTTGGGAATTAAGGGTAAAGATAACAAAATCTCATCCTCAATCGTTCCCAGAAGGTCAAAATGCTGACTAGCTACCAAAGGCTCCAGTAGGTCATCGTCCATTGGGTATTCATCTGCCTCCTCTTCACTAGCCACCAAGGCAAATTGCCGCTTTTCAGTTAACTCGAGAGGGTAATCCTGCAAACAACGCTGGCACAGCAGATGGAGATGCCCTTTTAGAGCTAAATTGAGGTACTGCTTAGGCTCTTCCCCAGGAGAATCCTCAAAATACGTTTCCGCCTCCCATTTAACTCCGTCTTTAGAGTCAATCGTAGAAACCTCTTGTGCCAGCCTTGCCAGCATTGAAATTGCCAAGAAACCCTCGCCTCGATAGGCTTGAGAGGACGAAAGATCGACCCTTCGCAAAGCGCCTGGATCGGCTGGAAGTGCAACTTGAGGTAAAACTTGATTACGATTCATGACATTAGTCTAAATGAAGCCACCTAAGAAAGTCGAAGTTGTTATGCCCAATTCCTCTCAAACCAAGCTCATTTTGGCCTCCACATCGGTTTATCGCCGGGAACTACTCAGCCGTCTTGGCATTACTTTTGAAGTGATCTCACCAAAGGTTGACGAAACCCCGCTACCCGGGGAAAGCACCCTAGCTTTAGCGATGCGCCTTGCAACAGCTAAGGCAGCAGCCGTTTCGCAATCACATCCGGATGCCTGGGTGATAGGATCGGATCAGGTGGCTGATCTTTGTGGCGCCGCAATTGGCAAGCCAGGCAATTTTGAGAGGGCTATGGCGCAATTACAACTTATGCGTGGCTCGGATGTGACTTTTCAAACAGCCTTATGTTTAATGAAAGGTGATCAGCACACCACCTTATGCGTGCCAACTGCAGTCACATTTCGCAAACTACCGGATGATGTTTTGCAATCCTACCTGCTAACAGAGCAGCCTTATGATTGCGCTGGTAGCGCCAAATCAGAAGGCTTGGGAATTTCCCTGCTGGAGTCCATTAAGAGTGATGACCCGACGGCGCTCATTGGCTTGCCCCTGATTGCTTTAAGTGGTTTATTACGTAATGCGGGATTTTCCATTCCGCCTAAAAAATCCAATATAGAAACAAATTCATGAGTCATTCACTTGGAACCTTATATTTAATTCCCAACACCTTGGGAGAGGATTCTCGAGTGGAGCAATTGCCCTGGGTTCTGCCTAATGAAACAATTTTGCAAACAGCTAAATTGACTCATTGGATTGTGGAAGATGCTAAAACAGCGCGCGCCTTTTTAAAAGCAGTTGACACTATCTCCCCTTTGGCGTGCTCGATTCAAACCATGCAAATGAGCGAGTGGCGTGGTGCAACGCGTAACGCAAAGTATGGTGATGCAGTCAAACCTAGCGAACTTCTAAAGCCCTTGCTGGCGGGTCATGACGTGGGGCTGATGTCGGAAGCAGGTGTCCCGGGAGTGGCTGATCCAGGCGCTGAACTGGTATTGGCTGCACATCAACTGGGAGCAAAAGTAAGGCCCATGGTTGGGCCAAGCTCAATCTTACTGGGGCTCATGGCCAGCGGCTTAAATGGGCAACGTTTTGCATTTCAAGGCTACATTCCCCATGATGCTCAGGAAAGAATTAACCGCCTTAAGCAACTAGAGATTGAGTCGCGCAAATTAAAGCAAACACAAATCTGGATTGAAACACCGTATCGCAATACCGCCATGCTGATGGCCTGCCTGAGCGCCCTTGCTCCGCAAACACTACTTTGCCTTGGAGTAGACCTGAGTCTCAAATCAGAGATGACTACCACTCTGACTATTGCCGAGTGGCGCAAACGTTACCCTAATGAAGCTGCGTGTGTAGGCCTGCAAAATAGACCAACTGTATTTCTGTTGTTGGGCTAATTTACAAAGCAAACTTATCTGAGGTCGGGAGTTTTCAGCAAGGCTTTACCGGCCGCATTTCCTGCTTCAGCTCCGAAGCGTTTTGCTACGCGCTCAGCAAAATTTTCTTTCACTGTGTAATCAAGCACGCTTGGTGCTTTAAAGACGTCACGGGCAACTGAATCTACTGTGCCATAACCATCAGCCAAACCAATTTTGACGGCTTGCTCACCAGTCCAAACTCGACCAGAAAATAAATCAGGCACATCTTTGAGTCGTGCTCCGCGCCCTTCTTTTACAACGGCGATAAATTGTTGATGAATTTCATCAATCATATTTTTCATCATGACTACTTGCTGAGGATTTTCTTTAGAGAATGGATCCATCATGCCCTTATTGGAACCCGCTGTGATCATGCGGCGTGTGACACCTAATTTATCCATTAAGCCAGTAAAACCAAAGCCTTCCATAATCACACCAATCGAGCCAACCAGACTTGCCTTATCAACCAAAATTTGATCGGCAGCAACAGCGACGTAATATCCACCTGAGGCACAGATATCCTCAACTACTACATAAAAAGGCTTACTTGGATAAAGCTTGCGTAAGCGATGAATTTCATCATTAATCATGCCGGCTTGGACTGGCGAGCCGCCTGGGCTATTGATTTGCAAAATCACACCCGCACTATGCTCATTCTCAAAAGCAGCATCAAGCGATGAATTAATGTCCATGGCATTAGCCATTGAACCTGCAGCGATTTCACCCTCAAGCGTAACTAATGCAGTGTGTCTTTCAACACTCATGCTACCGCCTGGCAAATGAAAATCAAAAACCGCCAACACAATTCCAATAAAAATCAGTAATGTGAGCACCCGAAATACCGCTTTCCAGCGGCGTGCTTTACGCGTCTCTTTTAAGTTCTCAAGCAATAAGTGCTCTAGTGCTTGGCGCTCCCAATTTGCACTGTCATTGTTATTACGATTCATATCGCTCATTTCATTTAACCCAGTTCTTATATAACTAAATTGGTATCAAGCCACTGCGCTAACTGAGGCACATCATCCACATGTGCAAGTGACGTAGATTCTTTCAAGGTATCCGGTGGATGTGCGCCATAGGTCACCGCAACCGCATCCACCCCAGCATTGACTGCCATGTCTAAGTCATGCGTGGTATCACCGATCATCAGCATGCGACGCATTGGCACTTGGAGAGCATCGGATAACTCTAACAACATGCCAGGATGAGGCTTAGAAAAGGATTCATCTGCTGTACGTGTCTCATGGAAGAGATGCTCTAACTGATGGTGCTGCAAAGAGCGGTCCAAACCAACGCGTGATTTACCGGTAGCTACTCCCAATAGATAACCATCTGCACGTAATTTTTCTAGCAAATCGCGAACGCCCTTAAATAAATGGAGCTCATGGTCTTTAGCTAAATAGTGATAACGAAAACGTTCAGTCAATTTAGAAAAATGCGCGGGTTCAATCCAAGGAACTGCACGACGTAAAGAATCATGAATACCTAAACCAATGACGGAGCTCGCCAGAGAATCATCGGGCTCTTTAAAACCCAAATCACGACAGGCCTGCTGAATACACTGAACAATCGTTGGGGTGGAATCCATGATGGTGCCATCCCAATCCCAAACAATCAGGTCGTAGCGTCTAGCGAGCTTTTTATCTACATTCATGGTGGCAATACTACGTTACTCGTGTGACTCAAAACGACTCATCAAGGCAGTAAATTCGTCCGGCAAAGGTGATTCAATGCGCATTTTTTCACCAGTTCTTGGATGGGTAAACCCAGCCAAATGCGCATGCAAATAGAGGCGCTTGGACTTTACTTTCTTATCTTCATCCTCAAAACCATACTTATCGTCGCCCAGAATGGCGTGGCCTAATTTTTGCAAATGCACCCGAATCTGGTGGGTACGGCCTGTTTTCAATTGCGCCTCTGCCAAAGTAATAGCAAGGTCGCCCTGTTTCATGATTTTGCTGATCCGCAAGGCAGTGTGGCTAGGCAATCCATCCGGATCCACCCGCACACGGCGCTCACCGTTAGGGAGTAGGTATTTATGGAGAGGAAATTTCAACTGCATTACCCCTGCAGTCTGGACAATTTCACCATGTGCAATCAAGTAATAGCGCTTATCGGTCTGACCTTCGCGGATTTGACGATGTAATTCAACCAAAGCACTTCTTTTCTTAGCTAACAGCAAGACCCCGGAGGTGTCTCGGTCTAAACGATGCACCAACTCCAAGAACTTGAGCTCTGGGCGAGTGATTCGCAGGGTCTCAATCACCCCCAACGCAATCCCGGAACCACCATGAACCGCCAAACCCGGTGGTTTATCGACGATTAAGAGCGCCTCGTCTTCAAACAAAATGGGCATTTTGTCTGAATAACCCCGGGCACGTGACTTGGTTTGAGCTGTATTGACTGCCGCCATCTGAGCTGGTTCAGCCAAGCGAACGGGCGGTAAACGGACCACGTCCCCCTCAATCAAGCGAGTAGTCGGCTCAGCCCGCTTCTTATTGACCCGCACCTCGCCAGAACGAATAATCCGGTATACGTGGCTCTTGGGAACCCCTTTGGCCCAGCGAAGAAGATAGTTATCTAAGCGCTGCCCAGCCTCCTCGGGACCAATCGTCTGCAAATGAACGGATGCAGGTATGGCTGTTTTTGGCTGTGGGGTCTTCGGAATGGGTGTTGATTTCATAGTTTATCTCTCTCGCCACCTCGGCGAGGGACTTAACAATACCCCATTGTCATTCAACTTGTGCCGTATAATCAACGCTCTAGCTAATTTATTAGCTTGATCCCAACCTGAAGTCAGGTTTGAATCGTGGAGCTTGGAGTCGCCCTTAATAGACTCCCGGGGTTGCCCCTCCCCCGTTGTAATGAGGCGCAGGGTTGGTGTGCCGTATGCCGCGACCCGCGATTAGAAGACAGTTTTCAGGCGAGCGCCTGCATTGATGACCTAAAGGAGGTCTCTGCGGCGATCGTCAAGTGTGGCACCGGTTTAACAAACATTGAACTTGGTGGACTGGGCAAGATATGCCCAGATTAGCTTGACCCACACTCACCATTCGCCCATGGGCCCTGCCTTAAGCGATCTAACCTGTCCCCTAACGCACCGCCGCAGCGACACCCTCCCCCATAGGAGAGTGTTATGAAACGCATGTTATTCAATGCAACTCAACAAGAAGAGTTGCGAGTTGCCATCGTCGATGGTCAAAAACTCATCGATATTGATATCGAAGCTGCCGGACGCGAACAGCGTAAAGGCAACATTTACAAAGGTGTTATTACCCGCATTGAGCCTTCGCTTGAAGCGTGCTTTGTAAATTATGGTGAGGAACGCCACGGCTTCCTGCCATTTAAAGAAGTAGCCCGTACTTATTTCAAAGAAGGTATCGATGTTCGCAATGCGTCCATTAAAGATGCCTTGCGCGAAGGGCAAGAAATTATTGTTCAAGTAGAAAAAGAAGAGCGCGGCCAAAAAGGCGCGGCTTTAACTTCATTTATCTCCTTGGCTGGTCGATATTTGGTATTGATGCCCAATAACCCACGTGGAGGCGGTGTTTCGCGTCGCATTGAAGGTGAAGATCGCCAAGAGCTGCGTGAAGCAATGGCTCAATTAGAGGTGCCCGATGGCATGAGCATTATTGCCCGTACCGCCGGTATTGGTCGTGATGCCACTGAATTACAGTGGGACTTAAGCTACTTAATGCAACTTTGGGGTGCAATTGATGAAGCAGCCAAAGGCAACTCAGCTCCTTTATTGATTTATCTTGAATCAAGCTTGGTTATTCGCGCAATCCGCGATTATTTCCAGCCTGATATCGGCGAGATTTTGATCGATACCGATGACATTTACGAGCAAGCTCAGGCATTTATGTCTGTAGTAATGCCAGACAACCTCTCCCGAGTAAAGCGTTATCAAGATGATGTGCCTTTGTTCTCTCGCTTTCAGATTGAACATCAGATAGAAACCGCCTATTCCCGCACCGTGCCATTGCCATCTGGCGGTGCGATTGTGATCGACCACACCGAAGCCTTGGTTTCAGTTGACGTCAACTCTGCACGAGCTACCCGCGGCTCTGATATTGAAGAAACGGCCACCCGTACCAACTTAGAAGCTGCCGATGAGATTGCTCGTCAAGCGCGTTTGCGTGACTTGGGTGGCTTGATTGTCATTGACTTCATCGATATGGAGTCAAGCAAGGCACAGAAAGACGTTGAGAATCGTTTGCGCGATGCTTTGCGCCATGATCGTGCACGTGTACAAATGGGCAAGATCTCCAAATTTGGCCTGATGGAAATGTCGCGCCAACGTTTGCGCCCCGCCCTGTCTGAAGGCAGTCATGTGACTTGCCCTCGCTGTAATGGCACAGGCCATATTCGTGATACTGAGTCGTCCGCATTGCAAGTCTTGCGCATCATCCAAGAAGAAGCAATGAAAGAGAACACTGCCGCGATTCATACGCAAGTACCAGTTGAAGTCGCTGCATTCTTGTTAAATGAGAAGCGCGCTGAAGTAATTAAAATTGAAACTCGCTTCAAAGTGAATGTGTTGATGGTCCCAAATAAGCATTTGGAAACACCACACTACAAACTCGAGCGCTTGCGCCATGATGATCCTCGTTTGGATGACCAAAAGGCAAGCTATGTGATGGCGGAAGAAGCTGCACGTGAATTGGAAACTGACACTACCGTTAGTCGCAAAGATGCAGAATTAAAAGCTCGCCCTGAGGCAGCTGTTAAAGGAATTACTCCCAATCAACCTGCTCCAGTAAGCCAGCCACGCCCAGCCCGTACTGCACCTAAAGCTAGCGCTGCAAGCTCTGGTGGTCTATTTGGCTTTATCAAGCGCCTCTTTGTCTCTGCTCCTGAGGAAGAAGCAAAACCAGCCCCAAGCGCGCCCCGTGGTCGCAACCAAAGTAACCGCAACGGCGATCGCAATCGGAATCGTGGTCGTCGCGGCGAACGCAATGATCGTGGTGATCGTCCAGCTGCCAACGCAGAGGGCACATCCAATCATGCTGAGGGAGCTGCTGCGAATACTGAAGGCAAAGCTCGCCAAGAAGGTCGCAACCGCAATGGCAACCGCAACCAAGGTAACCGCAATAATCCAAAGCCAGAACAGCCAGCAGTAGTGACACCAGCAACACAAGCTGCGCCAGCAAACGAAGCAACTCCAGTAACAGCCGAGGGAGAAGAGCGTCGTGGTCGTGGACGCAATCGTCGTGGTCGTGGACGTGGTCAACGCGAACGTGGTGAGCGCACCGAAGGCAACACAGATGCGAGCAACGAGAATGTAGCTACAGCGCCTAGCAATGCTGTAGCGCCAAGCTTCTCAGGACCTCCTGCCGGAATGTCGGGTGCATCCTCTGTTATGCCAATCAAAGATATTGTGCAGAGCTTTCATGTCAGCACGCCCGCGATTGAGCCAAAAATTGAAAGAGCGCCACGCGCGCCCCGTCAAAACAATCGCCCAACTGAAACAGCTACAGCACCAGCCCAAGTAGTGGACGCAATAGCACCAATTGAAGTGGCCGCTAAACCAGCGCCAGAGCTTCCAAAGGTGTCCTTCCAGGCGCTTGAGGAAACTCCTTTGCATCATGTTGTTCAATCAGCGGGCATGGTTTGGGTTGCTACCGATGCGAATAAGCATGCTGAAGCTCAGAATCAGATTAGTGCAGAGCCAATCTCTCTGAACTTAGGAAGAGCCCCCAAACCGGCTGCTAGCCTGCCAGAAGGTCCAATGGTTCTTGTTGAAACCGGCGGGCAAGAAAAAACTATTTAAACTTTTCTCCAGGCTGCCATAGATCTCAAAAGGATTTATGGCGGTTTGGCAGAAACATTCATTCACAGCCATAATTCACCCATGGTTGAAAAAGTAATCCCAATACGAATTGCTGAAGGTGCAGGTCTTGTGCCGTCCATTCCAACCGCACTCCTTCCCACAAGTAACCTCACTCAAGATACTCGCGGCAGACCGCTACGTGATCTACGCATCTCTGTAACCGATCGCTGCAACTTTCGCTGCACCTATTGCATGCCCAAAGAGATCTTTGATCAGAACTACCCCTATCTTTCTCATCAAGAATTATTGAGCTTTGAGGAAATCACGCGGCTCAGCACTATTTTTGCCACTACTGGCATCGAAAAGATTCGCCTTACTGGCGGCGAGCCTTTACTTCGTAAGAACCTCGAGGTACTGATAGCGATGTTGGCAAAGATTCGCACGCCATCAGGCAAACAGCTTGATCTGACGCTGACAACCAATGGCAGCATCTTACGAAAAAAAGCTGCGGCTTTAAAAGCAGCAGGGCTGCACAGAATCACCGTAAGCTTAGATGGTTTAGATGATGCCATTTTCAAAAAAATGAATGATGTCGATTTTCCTGTTACCGATGTTTTAGATGGCATTCTGGCTGCACAAGATGTCGGCTTCACCGACATTAAAGTGAATATGGTGGTTAAGAAGGGCTGCAATGAACATCAAATTTTGGCAATGGCCAAACACTTCAAGGGCAGCGGAATCATTTTGAGATTTATTGAGTTCATGGATGTTGGCAGTTCAAATGGTTGGGATATGGCACAAGTTGTTCCATCCAAAGATGTGATTGCCCAGATCAATACCGTCTTCCCGCTTGAACCCATTGAGGCAAACTATGCTGGCGAAGTGGCGCAACGCTGGCGCTATCAAGATGGTTCTGGAGAGATCGGTGTGATCTCCAGCGTTACACAAACCTTTTGTCATGAATGCACGCGTGCACGCATTTCCACTGATGGCCAAATGTATCTTTGTCTATTTGCCAATTCCGGTTTTGACTTTAAAACGCTACTGCGTTCGGGAAAATCAGATCTTGAAATAGCCAATGCCATTATGAGCACTTGGTCACAGCGCACGGATAACTACTCAGAAATGAGGGGCTCACACCCTGAAGAAAAGATATCCAATGGCCGCAAGGTCGAGATGTCTTATATTGGCGGCTAATGATTAAAAAAGAAGCGATTACTGGTTTGATTTTGGCGGGTGGTCGTGCCCAACGCATGGGCGGTATTGATAAAGGCTTAATCTCTTTTCAAGGAAAACCTTTAATTGACTGCGCCATTACCCGACTAAAGGAGCAAGTTGGGCCGATCATGATTAACGCCAATCGCAACATCACAAAATACTCAGTGTATGGATACGCAGTGATTGCCGATGAGACGCCAGACTTTGCGGGCCCTTTAGCGGGTTTCTTGGCTGGTCTCAAGGCAGCTCAAACACCTTACCTACTCACTTCACCTTGTGACTCTCCATTGCTTCCCATAGATCTAGCTCAGATGCTCGCCGTAGAGCTGGAGAAGACCAATGCACAACTAGTTTATGCATCCACCAAGAGTGCAAATGGCAGACATTGGGCTCAGCCGGTTTTTTGTTTGATGCGCAGTGATTTGGCAGATTCTTTACGCACCTTCTTGAGCAAGGGTGATTTAAAGATTGATCACTGGTTTACAGAGTTACGCACCAGTACCGTTGTCTTTGAAAATGAAGATGCTTTTGCCAACGTCAATACGCCTGAAGAATTACATGCACTAGAGAATGCAGCAAAATAAGCTATATGGAACCGCATTCCCCTAACAGACCCCCACTTTTAAACCCTGCTTTGCCAGTGGAAAAGGCCCGCGAGGCTATCGCTGACTTAGTCAAGGAATTGCTCGAGGAGGCTCAAAAGCAGACTCCCCTTAATTTTGAATTAACACCTCTAGATCAATCTATTAATCGCATCTTGGGTAGTGATTTACTTTCACCTATTGATGTACCAGCAGCAGACAATTCTGCAATGGATGGCTATGCATTTGATGGCGCATGCCTCAAAGATGATGGCGATCTCGCTCGGCTCCAAATAGTAGGCACAGCTTTTGCTGGTAAGCCATTTGATAAAGTAGTCTCCAGTGGCCAATGCGTCAAAATCATGACAGGCGCACTCATGCCAGCGGGATGCGACACCGTCATTCCACAAGAATTGATAATTGAGTCATCAAACAATCTGGCTACTATTGAGTTTGAGAAAAAGCTGCTCAAGGCTGGCGATAATCGTCGTCTGCGCGGTGAAGATTTACAAAAGGGGAAGGCTGCGGTATCGGCAGGAAGAATATTACGGCCATCTGATTTGGGTTTGGCAGCCTCCCTTGGTATCAAAGAGCTGCCCTTACGCCCTCAATTAAAAGTGGCAATTCTGTCATCCGGTGATGAATTACGCCCACTCGGAGAGCCTTTAAGCACCGGGACAATTTACGATAGCAATCGCTATAGTCTGATTGGCTTATTAAATCGCCTCAATTTCAAAATCATTGATTGCGGGATTGTCCGTGATGATCCCGCCTCTCTCAAAAAAGCCTTTTGTGATGCAGCCAAACAAGCAGACGTATTGATTTCATCGGGCGGCGTTTCAGTGGGTGAAGCCGATTACACCAAACAAATCATGCAAGAACTGGGTGATGTTGGCTTTTGGAAGATTGCCATGCGTCCAGGTCGGCCCATGGCTTTTGGCACACTCAAGCCAGTAGATGGGCAAGCCAATAAAAAACGAACGCTATTTTTTGGCCTTCCAGGAAATCCCGTAGCAGTCATGGTGACGTTCTATCAATTTGTGCAATCAGCGCTGCTTGCTCTGAATGGCGCCTCACAAACTGAACCAACGCTGATGCAGGCTATTGCTGAAGCTCCCATTCGCAAAAAGGCGGGTCGAACAGAATTTCAGCGCGCCATTCTAGGGCGCAATAAGGATGGCAGGCCAACTGTCAGGCTGACTGGAAGTCAAGGTGCCGGCATATTACGCTCCATGAGTGAGGCAAATTGCTTTGTCATTCTCAATCACGAGCAAGGCAATGTAGCCGCAGGAGAGTGGGTAGATGTGGCACTTTTTGAGGGACTGCTTTAAGATTGCGGCTATGAAACTCACCAAAAAAGAAATTGTCTTCGTCGATCCAGTCCATACCGCCAAAACCTTGGTTCTGGTTTATCTCTGTTTCTCATTCCCAATTGTGCTCTTGGCACTATTTGTGGCTTTCATCCGTGATGGTGCAATCCCAGGATTCACCGTTCTATCAGCCCTGATTCTGAATGCCTTGCTTGGCTTTGCGCTCTTATGGATTGCCTGCAAAGTGTATAACTGGGTTGCAGATACCTTTGGTGGCATTGAAGTAGCCCTAAGAGAATTACCAGAAGAAATCGAAACCGAATAAATCGGCTTCGATTTATTTCTTACTTAGCCCTTAAAGACTTCAGTATTAATTAAGCTTGGTGGCTTAGTTCCAGCAACTGCTGCAGTGAGATTTTTCACCGCTAAATCCACCATGGCTCTGCGCGTCTTTTCGCTTGCGCTAGCAATATGAGGTGCCAACACAATATTGCTCAATTTAAGCAATTCTGGATTAACTGTTGGTTCACCCTCAAACACATCTAGGCCTGCTGCAAATATCTTTTTTGCCTTCAAGGCTTGCGCTAAAGCCAAGTCATCTACGATACCACCGCGCGCAATATTGACGAGGGTCGCAGTCGGCTTCATGAGGGCTAATTCTTTCTCACCAATAGTGTGATGATTTTCTGGGGTGTAAGGCAGCACCAAGACCACATGGTCGGCAGTTTTTAGCAACTCTTCTTTAGAAACATAAGTAGCACGACATGCTTTTTCATCTGCCTCGGGCAAACGACTGCGGTTGTGATAAATGACATTCATACCAAAACCTGAGGCACGCTTAGCAATCCCCTGACCTATCCGCCCCATACCAATAATGCCAATGGTAGTGTGGTGCAAGTCCATCCCAAGTGGATTATTGATCAGCGACCATTGCTTCCAATTGCCTGCGCGCACCCAATGCTCAGATTCTGTAATCCGTCTAGCGGTAGCCATCAAAAGAGCAAAGCCAAAGTCTGCAGTTGTATCCGTTAAAACGTCAGGAGTATTGGATGCCATGACACCGGCCGCCGTAATTGCTGGCACATCAAAGTTGTTGTAGCCCACTGAAATATTGGCCACGATTTTCAAATCTTTAGCATCGGCCAAGGCGCCTGCATCAATTCGTTCGCTGCCGGTAACTAGGGCGCCGACTACACCAGACAGGGCTTTTTTTAACTCGTCTGCAGAATAAATGCGATCTTCCTGGTTTGACTGAACCTCAAAAGATTCCTCTAGTTTTGCTAATTGATCCGGAAAAATAGCTCTTGCTACCAAAATTTTGGGTTTTTGAAGGGAATGGGATTGTGCTGAGGTGTTCATATGCATTCAATTGAAGTGGTAATAGCCCTCACTTTACCTAAAAAATAGGCTAATTCGGCTAAAATTGTATTTTTATAACTTGTCAGCCCATTTTCAATGGGCCATTGAAACTACTCCGCCATGACTTACGTTGTTACCGAATCCTGTATCCGCTGCAAGTACACCGACTGTGTGGATGTTTGCCCAGTTGACTGCTTTCGCGAAGGTCCTAATTTTTTAGTTATCGATCCGGACGAATGCATCGACTGTGCCGTTTGCGTTCCCGAGTGCCCAGTCAATGCAATTTATGCCGAAGACGACGTACCTGGCGATCAACAAGAATTTATCAAGCTCAATGCAGAGTTAGCTTCTTCATGGACTTCCATTACCAAATCTAAGGGCGCCTTGCCTGAGGCCGATGAATGGAAAGATATTAAAAATAAATTAGATCAATTGGTGAAGTAAGGTTTATTTACTTCTCCACCCACTAAGCTATATCCAAGAGATTTAGTTTGAATCAGCCCACACTAACCGATGCCCTGATTATTGGCGCAGGTCCAGTGGGCCTCTTCCAAGTTTTTGAGCTTGGTTTGCTGGAAATAAAAAGCCATGTCATTGACTCCCTGCCAGCAGTAGGCGGCCAATGCATCGAGTTGTATCCAGATAAACCCATCTATGACATACCGGCTATTCCAGTTTGCACTGGACGAGAACTCACCAATAATTTACTTAAGCAAATTGAACCTTTTGCCCCACAATTTCATCTGGGACAGGAAGTTGCAAGCCTTGAGCGTCAAGGTGATGGGCGCTTTCTGGTGAGCACTTCACAAGGCAACCAATTCTTAAGTAAGACGGTTTTTGTTGCTGCTGGAGTAGGCGCCTTTCAGCCACGCACCCTTAAGCTTGAGGGCATTGAAGCATTTGAAGGTAAACAACTTTTTTATCACGTCAATGATCCCGAGCGTTTTACTGATAAGCAAATCGTAATTTGTGGTGGCGGTGATTCCGCGCTGGATTGGGCACTGCATTTGGTAGGTAAAGCTAAATCCGTTACCCTCCTTCATCGCAGGGACGATTTCAAGGCAACGCCTAAGGCTATTGGCGAAATGCGCAGACTTTGCGCCAAACAAAAGATGGCGCTGCTCATTGGTCAAATCTCCAGCTTTGAGACGATGCATGGACGTCTCTGCGCACTTCAAGTCACCGATATTGATGGGCTAAGTCAAACAATCCCCGTCGATGATTTACTAGTCTTTTTTGGTCTCTCACCAAAATTAGGACCTATTGCTGACTGGGGTTTAACTATTGATCGCAAACAAATTACCGTCGACACAGAAAAGTTTCAAACTAATACTCCCGGAATCTATGCAGTTGGTGACATCAATATTTATCCAGGAAAAAAGAAGTTGATCTTGTCAGGATTTCATGAAGCTGCTCTAGCCGCCTTTGCTGCTGCAGCCTATCTCCAACCGGAAAAACAGATTCCATTGCAGTACACCACGACCTCGCCCAAGCTCCATAAGGCGCTTGGTGTTAGTTCGCCCAATATCGAGTAAGCTCTTGCTAATACTTAATCACTGATAAATTAGTCCCATGCGCCAATACCACAACCTCATGAAGGAAGTCCTTGCCAAAGGAGCTCAAAAGTCCGATAGAACCGGTACTGGCACAATCTCTGTATTCGGTCATCAGATGCGGTTTAATCTAGCCGACGGCTTTCCCATGGTGACAACCAAAAAGCTGCATCTCAAATCAATCATCTATGAATTACTCTGGTTCCTCAAAGGGAGCACCGACAATAACTGGCTAAAAGAGCGCGGTGTATCAATCTGGAATGAATGGGCTGCGCCTGATGGCGACCTAGGTCCAATCTACGGCTACCAATGGCGCTCATGGCCTGCGCCAAATGGGCAGCATATTGACCAGATCTCCGAGGTCATTCAGACAATTAAGACCAACCCAGATTCACGTCGTATTATTGTTTCGGCTTGGAATGTTGCCGATATTCCTCGGATGGCTTTAGCACCGTGCCATGCCTTCTTTCAATTTTATGTAGCCGATGGGAAGCTATCTTGCCAACTGTATCAACGCAGTGCAGATATTTTTTTAGGCGTGCCATTTAATATTGCAAGCTATGCCTTGCTGACGCATATGGTGGCTCAGCAATGCGATCTTGAAGTGGGTGATTTTATTTGGACTGGCGGTGATTGCCACCTCTATAGCAACCACCTCGAGCAGGTTGATTTACAACTATCGCGTGGCTTTTATCCATTACCTACATTAAATATCTTACGCAAACCAGAGTCATTATTTGATTATGAGTTTGAAGACTTTGAAATTGTCGGATATGAATCCCATCCACCCATTAAAGCTCCTGTAGCAGTTTAAGAACAAGATGACACAAGCTGCTATCTCTATGATCGTTGCACGCTCGCGTAATCACGTCATTGGCAAAGATAATCAGATGCCGTGGAAGATTTCCGCTGATTTGCAATTCTTTAAACGCGTCACCATGGGCCACCCAGTAATCATGGGCAGAAAAACTTGGGAATCGATTGGTCGACCTTTGCCTGGCCGTCGCAATATTGTGGTCAGCAGAAACACTGATTTGCATTTGCTTGGCGCAGAAGTAGCCAGCTCTTTGGATGAAGCGCTCAATCGCTTATCGGACTCACCACGGGTTTTTGTGATTGGTGGGGAACAACTATTTAGGCAAAGTTTTGCTAAAGCAGATCGCCTATACCTCACAGAAATCGATATTGATATTGTAGACGGAGATACCTTTTTTGAAATCCCTGACCCTGAAAATTGGCAAGAAATCGAGAGGACGCCGGGGTCTGAAGGTGATATTCATTTTCGATTTATCACCCTCGAGCGAAAATAAAAAAATGGGCCCAACAGGGTCCATTTCTCCTTTGAGCCACTCAGTTTTCCCAGGGCACTACTTACCACCCACCGTCATTGAACCAATCAATATCGAACCGGTTTCTTTGGTACCGCGAATTAAAGAATCACTTCCTATGAGCTCAATGTCTAATAGCATATCCCTTAAATTACCAGCAATTGTGAGCTCTTCAACGGGATACTGAATTTCACCATGCTCAACCCAGTAGCCAAATGCGCCACGAGAATAATCACCAGTCACATAATTCACACCCTGACCCATTAATTCAGTGACCAATAAACCGGTACCCATTTCTTTTAATAAAGCAGGTAAGCCACCTTGGGGTGTCTTGCGGCTCTGCAAAGTTAAATGGTGTGAACCGCCTGCGTTGCCAGTGGTCTTCATACCAAGCTTACGCGCAGAGTAAGTTGATAAAAAATAACCTTCCAAAATACCTTTATTCACCACTGTTCTTGGAGAGGTTTTGACACCCTCCTCATCAAATGGCGCACTTCCCGTCATCGACTTAAGATGGGGATTTTCAAAAAGACTGATGTGTTTAGGCAGCACTTGTTTGCCCAAGCTATCCAATAAGAAACTAGAGTGTCGATAGAGAGCGCCTCCCGATACTGCTTGCACTAAAGAACCTAGCAATCCAGCGGCTAAAGGTGCTTCAAAAATGACTGGGCAACGCCGGGTACTTAATGATCTTGCTTTTAGGCGGGAAAGTGCGCGTTGGGCGGCATACGTACCAATGGAGGCTGGCTCAGCTAACTGCTCAGGAATGCGTGAACTGGAATACCAATCATCTCGTTGCATGGGAGATTTTTTACCGCCCTCACTTGCGATTGGCGCACAGGAAATGTAGTGACGTGAAAATGGATAGCCCCCCATAAAACCCTGAGAGGTACCCATCATAAAATGCGCATGATGAGCTGATACTGATGCGCCATCGCTATTTTTAATTTGCTTACTAACTGCAAAAGCAGCGCCTTCGGCGGTACGTGCAATGTCAATTGCTAGTGCCGCATCTAAAGCCCAAGGATGGAATAAATCCAAATCGCGTGGATTTTTTTCTAATAAATCTTTTTCTGCCGGTGCCGCGCAGTCATCTTCAGCAGTGTGCTGAGCAATATGGTACGCAGCTTCTACAGTGGCACGTAATGAATCGACCGAGAAATCACTGGTACTGGCATTGCCGCGACGATGGCCCAAAAAAACGGTGACGCCGACCTGCTTATCCAGACTTTGTTCAATGGTTTCTACCTCACCCTTGCGAACCGTAACGGATAAACCCTGACCCTCAGAAGCCTCGGCAACTGCATCGGAGGCTCCGCGGCGACGCGCTTCTTTAAGCATGAAATCAATGATTTCTTGGAACTGATTTGATGTGTATGTGAACATACCCTAATAATAGCTAGAATAGAAACATGAAGCATAACCAAACCCCAGACAACGAGCAGCAAGATACTGTCAAAATTGGTCTGATTTCGATTTCAGACCGTGCAAGCCAGGGTGTCTATATTGACGAGGGTCTGCCCGCCCTCAAAAATTGGCTCGGCGCTGCCATCAGTAACCCATCTCTTTTTGAAGAGCGCTTAATCCCAGATGAACGTGCAACCATCACGAAAGCGATTATGGAACTAGTAGATGAGCATCACTGCCATTTGGTGCTCACCACAGGCGGTACGGGCCCCTCTAGACGGGATGTGACCCCTGAGGCTACCCTGGACGCTGGAACGCGTGAGATGCCGGGTTTTGGCGAGCAAATGCGCCAAATCAGCCTGCACTTTGTCCCTACTGCCATCCTGTCTCGCCAAACTGCTGTTCTCAGAGAAATCCCTGGGCATGCTGCCCTCGTGATTAATTTGCCGGGGCAACCAAAGGCCATTCAAGAAACGCTGGAAGGTCTTAAAAATGCCGAGGGCAAATCTATTGTTCCAGGAATCTTTGCGGCAGTGCCTTATTGCATTGATTTGATAGGTGGACCTTACATTCAAACCAATGAAGCATTCATCAAGGCCTTTCGACCAAAAAGTGCCCTCAAGGCAAAGGCACAATAAATGTATCGCGGTAGTACTTCAGCTCTTCGATAGACTCTTCGATATCAGCTAAAGCCGTGTGGGCCTGCTTTTTAGTAAAGCCTTTTACCAATTCTGGGTGCCAACGTTTGCAAAGCTCTTTGAGGGTAGAAACATCGATATTTCGATAATGAAAGTAAGCCTCTAACTTAGGCATGTAGCGCGCCATAAAGCGCCTATCTTGACCGATCGTATTGCCACACATTGGCGCTATACCTGGTTTGATATATTGCTTCAAAAAGGCAATGCACTGGGCTTCGGCTGTTGCCTCATCCAAAGTAGAGGCTTTCACCTTATCAATCAGACCAGAACGTCCATGCGTGCCCTTATTCCAGGCATCCATTCCATCCAAAAGGGCATCCTCTTGATGAATAACCCATACTGGCGCTGTGGCAATAGTATTCAGATACGCATCCGTAACAATGATGGCAATCTCTAAAATACGTTCTTTTTCAGGGTCTAAGCCTGACATTTCCATATCCACCCAAATGAGATTATCGCTGGGGGATGGGGTTTTGGGGTTGCTTGGTGTGCTTATTTCGCTCATATCTATAATGATCTCATGACATTCACAATTGTTTTTCTAATCGCCTTTATCGCCAGTTTTGGCCTACGCCATTGGCTTGCTCAACGACAAATTCGCCATGTAGCCAAAAACCGTGAATCCGTACCAACAGAGTTTGCGGAAAAGATCACCTTGGCCGATCATCAAAAAGCAGCTGACTACACTATCGCGAAATTACGTCTTGGTATTTTAGAAAATGGTGTGAGTGCTATTGTATTGATTGCCTTTACTCTCATGGGCGGTTTACAGATTCTGAATTTCGCCTTACTCCAATGGCTTGGCGAAGGAATGATTCAGCAAATTGCTTTACTTGGTTCAATCGCCCTTATCTCTGGAGCAATTGATCTGCCATTTTCTTGGTACAAGCAATTTCAACTAGAAGAGCGGTTTGGCTTTAATCGCATGGGTAAAAAATTATTCTTTACCGATATGATCAAAGGCATTGCACTTGCTATTGTGATTGGCACCCCATTACTCTGGGCAATCTTGAGCTTGATGGCCAAAGCTGGCAGTCTCTGGTGGCTCTGGGCTTGGGCTGTCATTACTGGCTTTAGCCTGCTCATGCAGTGGATTTTCCCAAGCTTTATTGCGCCCATATTTAATAAGTTTAAGGCCCTAGAAGACGGTCCTTTAAAAACTCAGATTGAGGCCCTATTGCAACGCTGTGATTTTGCTAGTCAAGGTTTATTTGTCATGGACGGCAGTAAGCGCAGCGCACATGGCAATGCATTTTTTGCCGGTATGGGCAAAGCTAAGCGCATTGTCTTCTTTGACACCCTGATTGAGAAGCTCAATCCCGGCGAAGTAGAGGCTGTATTGGCGCATGAGTTAGGTCATTACAAATGCAATCACATTCGCAAGCGTTTGCTGGTTTCATTTGCATTGAGCTTTGGAATGTTTGCCCTATTAGGTTGGCTCAGTACGCAAGCATGGTTTTATTTAGACCTAGGTGTCATGCCTGATCCCTATGGTTTTAATGGTGGTCTAGCATTGGCTCTTTTTATGCTGGTGTCTCCAGTATTTAGTTTCTTCTTCACCCCTTTATCAAGCTTGGCATCACGCAAACATGAATATGAGGCGGATAACTTTGCTGCAGAAAAATCTTCTGCGCAAGATTTAATCTCGGCGCTGGTAAAGCTATATCAAGATAATGCATCAACCTTAACACCAGACCCAATCTACACTGCCTTCTATAGCTCCCATCCACCAGCCCCTTTGCGCATTGCCAACCTCGCGCGCCCTCATTAATCTGGCATGGACCGATTTCACGCGCTATTGATTGCTTCTTATGGAAGACACTATTTAGCGCAGCGCTTGGTGACCGATTCTACCGGTCATGAGTCTCCACAGGGCGATTTGATTCAAGTAAGCACGCCAGCGAAACAACATATCGGCGCCGTGGGTGACCGCATGCTGCTGGAGATGACGTCGATTGATCAAGCACGCATCATTCAGATTGAACCTAGAGAAAATTTGCTTTATCGCTCTGATGCATTTAAAAGCAAATTAATTGCCTCTAATGTCGATCAAATTTTAGTAGTACTGGCAACCCAACCCGCTTTTTCACCTGACCTGCTTGGTAGGGCGGTTGTAGCTGCAGAAGCAAATCAAATTGGCCTGCATATCCTATTGAATAAGTGCGATCTCAAAGATAATTTAGCGCATGCACGCAAAATAATTGAGCCTTACGCTCGCATGGGCTACCCTGTGAGCGAGGTGTCAGCCAAATTTGATCGGGCATCAATTGATGCTCTACGCCCCGCCCTCCAAGGCAAGGTCTCCGTATTTGTTGGGCAATCTGGCATGGGTAAATCCAGCCTCTTAAATGCCTGGGTTCCCAATGCCGCCGCCCTTACCCAAGAATATTCGGTACGACTCGATACTGGCAAACACACCACGACAGCATGCCGCTATTTTGAATTGCCACAATCTTGGGGTCGTAATGCGGCTGGCAAATTAGGAGCGCTGATTGATTCTCCGGGCTTTCAGGAATTTGGTTTAGCCCATATGTCGGTAAGCGAATTGCAACATGCCTTTAGAGAATTTAAAGATTATCTAGGCAAGTGTCGCTTTCATAATTGCGCACACCTCAGTGAACCTGATTGCGCCGTTCGCGAAGCTGTAGATAAAAATGAAATAGCGCCAGAGAGACTAGCGCTATTTAGGCAATTGTGGTCTGACTCAAAAACAGCAGACACCCAAATTCAAGGTATTAGCCAAGCCAAAGAGCGATGGTCAGCATTAGCAATAAAGCCATCCAAACGATAACCAAGCGCCAGACTAAGCCAACGGCTGAACGCATCGTTCGCTCAGTAGGCTCAAGACCAATTTCATAAATGAGTGGCTCACCAGCTTCAGCCATTCGCAAAGCCTCATCACTATCGGGCTCAGTCAAGGGTTCGCCCAAGCGAACACCCAAGGCGCCGCTGCCACTTGCCAGGATCACAGCAGATAAAGGATCAGACCATTTTTGTGTCAGATGACGCCAGGAATAGACGGCATCCTCAAAGTTGCCAACAATTGCAAATCCCATCGCAGTGATACGCGATGGAATCCAATCTAAAACGTAAAAGAAATGGCGAGACGCTTCGCTTAAATTGAAATCGCCTCTTTCGGACCAGCGCATAGAGGCTGTATCTGCCAAACGATATAAAACAATACCTGCTGGTCCGATCGGCATCAAGAACCAAAAGAGGACACCAAACACATGGTGCTGGGAGCCAATAATCGCTCGTTCCAATGCCAAAGTAATGACTTCTGTTTCAGTTAAATCCGAAACATCCAAATCTGCTCCATACCATTGGCCCAAAGCAAGTCGGGCGGCAGGCAAATCATGATTCTCAATCGCCTCATGAACTGCCGTAAAAGAATGGCTAAATTGGCGAAAACCAAAGAAAAGATAGGCAATGAGTATGTTCCATAAAAATCCCAGTATTGGGTAGGTCAACATACAACTGACATACACAACAAAGACAAAAAAAGTTGGCAATATGAATGCAACCATGCAAGCCAGACGCGCACCAATCGGGCTTGCACCTGCTTCTGTTTTTCCACCAAATTCACCCGCGACCCAATCTAACCAGCGCGCACTCACCCTCCGAATCCAGTGATTGGCAGTGACCGGGCGATATTGCTCAGCAATTAATGCGAAGAGGATAGAAAAGAAAGTCATACTTTTAATAAATGATAAAGGTTACGTAACATACCTGCAGTTGCACCCCAAATAAAACGATTCTCATAAGGCATGGCATAAAAACGTCGACTGCCCTGCGCACTTTCCCAAACCCGCACTTGGTGGTTTTCCGGATTCATTAAAAAACGTAATGGCACTTCAAAAACATCCGCCACTTCAAATTCATCTAATACGTATTCTGCCTGAGGTTTTACCAAACCGATAATCGGGGTAACGCTATATCCAGAAACCGTCAAATACTCTGGCAAACATCCAATAATTTCGACATGATCTGCACTCAAGCCAATCTCTTCTTGGCTCTCACGCAAAGCTGTATCAATCGCATCTTTATCGCCCTCATCCATACGTCCACCGGGAAAGCTAATTTGACCCGCGTGATCACGCAAATGATTGGTGCGCTGCGTCAGCAAAACCGCTAGACCCTCAGATTGCAAAACTAAGGGGATTAATACGGCAGCGCGAGTGACCTTGCCGGCTGCCTGCCGCCTGGCAATAATGTCTGCTGCAATGACATGTCGATTCTCATCGGTGATTTCGGGATCCCAAGCAGGAGGAGCTGCCAAACGTGCCCTAATAGCCTCGGGCTGCAGCATCTGTTTTGGAACCTCAACTTGCCCAGTGCATATTGATTCAATTGGAATAGCTTGTGCATCAAACCCTAAAGGCGCAGCAACATTGAGCACTTCTTCGGCGGTATCAATCTTAGGCATATTCTTATTTTAGGCCAACAAAAAAGGCGACCTCGGTCGCCTTTTTATTTGCTCATCGTAATTCTTATGCAGCGTTTGGAGTAGCAGCCACTTTACGAGCCGGCAACTTCTCTTTAATACGTGCAGACTTACCAGAACGATCACGCAAGTAGTACAACTTGGCACGACGTACATCACCGCGACGCTTTACTTCGATGCTAGCGATTAATGGTGAGTAAGTTTGGAATGTACGCTCAACACCTTCACCAGAAGAGATCTTACGAACGATAAAGCTGGAATTGAGTCCACGATTGCGCTTAGCAATCACAACACCTTCAAATGCCTGAGTACGCTTACGTGTACCTTCAACAACGTTTACACCAACAACCACGGTGTCGCCAGGAGCAAAGCTAGGAAGCGTTTTATTGGCGCTTAAGCGAGCAATTTCTTCTTGCTCAATTTTTTCGATCAAATTCATTATTAATCCTTAAACATCTTGTCAGCGTTTAATCCCGAGATATCAATCAACGGACCTGATAGAGGATGCAGTTAAAACAATTTTCACTAAACCAAAATTAAAACTCTGAATTCGTTACCGTAATTGCTTACAGTGAACGAAGATATTGTTCATCTTCTCGGGTTAGCAACCCTTTGGCTCTGGCCGTTTCTATAAGATCCGGCCTTAACCTGAACGTCAGCTCTAAAGACTTCTGCCGACGCCAATCCGCTATTTTAGCGTGATGTCCGCCTAAAAGCACGTCCGGCACCGATAAATTTTCATATATTTCTGGGCGGGTGTAGTGTGGGTAGTCTAAAAGGCCATTTACAAAGCTATCCTGAACCGCTGACTGGCCATCTCCCAAGACCCCTGGGATCAAGCGAATAACAGCATCCATCATTGCCATCGCAGCAATTTCACCTCCAGAGAGCACAAAATCACCTATGGAAAGCTGTAAATCGACGTTCCGATCCACAAAACGTTGATCAATAGCCTCATATCTACCGCAAATGAAGGTTAAATTACCGTAATTGAGGATATCTTCAGCTATTTTTTGAGAAAAGGTCTCACCTTGCGGAGCTAATAGGCAAATTGGGCCGCCTTGAATACCCTTTGTAAGATGTGTGGCTTTTACGGCACAAACGGTATCTTCCAGCGGCTTAACCATCATTACCATGCCAGGCCCACCGCCATAAGCTCGATCGTCTACTGTTTTGCGAGGATCGGTACAAAAATCACGCGGGTTCCAGAGGTGGACACTTGCCAAATTATGCTCACATGCACGCCCCGTCACCCCCCACTGAGTCAGCGCCGAAAACATCTCCGGGAATAAGGTGACAACATCAAAGCGCATAGTTACCAGTCAGACTGCCAATCTAGGATGATTACTTTATTGGGTAAATCGACATTTTGGACAACCTCTTTTACAAAAGGCGCCAATTGCTTGATGACTTTGGTAGAGGCATCACCAATTGCAATAACGCCATGGGCACCATGCTCAGTCATATCAATAACCTCGCCTAAGATTTCATCTTGGAGATTTTTAGCTTGGCAGCCAATGAGGTCTACCCAGTAAAAACTATCCGCTTGCGCTTTTGGAAAAACTTCACGACCCACCAAAATTCTGGCGCCCTTTAATGCAAGAGCTTGATCTCGATCCGTTACGCCATCCAGAGCCATCACCACAGTACCACTATGCATCTTGGCCTGTTTCACTTTATAGGCGCGCAAAGAGGCCTGCTCATGAGAAGCAGAGACTCCCGCATCCCGACGAGGGATGAGAGATAGCCAAATTTCTTTTGAGGAGAGAAGCGCTACAGGGTCGGTCGAATGCGGTCTGACCTTAATTTGACCCTGCAAGCCTTGAGCATCAGCAATTGCGCCCAGCTCAATTAAAGTATCTAGGGAGGGTGTACTCATAGTGAAGTTACCCATCTTCCCCAGATAACACGACATTGCAATCCCACAACTGGCGACTTCATCATTACGAAAAAGTCTGGATCTAAAAGATTTTTAGACTGCAGGATTGTTTTTGATCAAACGCACAACAGTTGGAGAAATCTGAGCACCAACACCAGTCCAATAGGTCAAGCGGTCTTGAGCAATACGCATTGCTTGCTCAGTAGCAGCTGCCTGTGGATTGAAATAACCGATACGCTCGATAAAGTTCGAATCGCGACGATTGCGCTTATCAGTAGCAACGATGCTATAAAAAGGGCGCTTCTTAGAACCGCCGCGTGCCAGTCGAATGACGACCATACTTATTCCTTAAAATCTAAAATGAAAACAGGTTGATTACAACCCAATGAAGTTTCTACAAAAAATCTTGGGCTCCGTTACCAAGCAAATCAACAAAACAAATGCACGGTAAAGCGGAAAACCTCATATTCTAGACGAAAACCCCTATTTGTTCTACCTATTTAAGACTTCCAGTAGATAGAATAAATACCCAGTATCATTAAATTAACCTTTAAAAACAGTAATTTACATAAAAATGTCCGTTAAAAAAGATACTTTATTTTCATATCGAGGCCCCTCAAATGGCTTTTTTTTTAATGCTTTCTTGCCTGGGATTGTCTCTTTTGACCGCTTGCGCCAACATTATTCCCCCTTGCACAGCGAAAACCAGCCCTCCTAGCAGCGAGCTCAGAAATACCAAATGGGAGTTAATTCGTTGGAATTTACCACCCAATAGCTCTGGTGAGGTGCGAGCCAGGCAAATACCCCAAGGCGAAAGCAGCAACCCAATTCAAATGTCTTTTGATAGCTCAGGCCAACAGCTGAGTGGTTTTACAGGCTGTAATCGTTTCACGGCAGCTCTAGATGAAGACTCTCGCGGATTCACCTTAAACAAAATTGCAGCTACAAAAATGGCATGTGCAGCCCCGCGTATGGAATTAGAAAATGATTTTCTATACGAGCTCAACGATTACCGCACCATCGTGCGTGATGGTGACCGCATGCTGATGATTGGCAATGACCGTGAAGTACTCACCTTTGCGCAGCGCAATCCCATTAAAAAATAAATTCAGAATCACGCCACTAGTAGCACTACGATTACCTTATGAAAAACTCTAAACTCATTTTTTGCTCCTTAGGACTATTTTTTCCAGGCACTGGTTTGAACTGTTTTTATTTGCTCGGCCTTAAATCATTTTGGGCTTGGTCTCAATTATTGGCGCTTCTTTGCGGCATCCTAGGCTGGTCTCTACTAAAGCTAGAGCACTTTAACTCTGCGCCAGGTTGGGTGCTCATTACCCTTGGCTTTATCGCAATAGAGGCATCTTGGCTGACCACGATTGCGCTTGGCTTGCGCCCAGACGAACGTTGGGATGCTCAGTTTAGATCGGGCGAAGAGAGTAAAACCCAATCTGGCTGGCTCACCATCCTGACTGTGATTTTGTCATTGGTATTGGGAGCGGGAGTAATGATGACTTTTTTTGCAATTGCTTTTGAGCAATTCTTTATTTCTCAGATTTACGAAGCAAAAAAACTATCCCAGTAAGTTTGGGATAGTTTTAATGCATCAATATCAGCACAGTTAAAACTGCTCTACTGCAAGTGCATTGGTTGAATGCCCACCCTCTAAAATAGAGGTTGCTAAAGCCTGCACTTGGGGCAACTGATTTTCAGCAAAGAAACGCGCCGTTGCAATTTTTGCGTCGAAGAAACTAGGATCTCCAGCGAGCAAGCGCTCAGCCGCCAGAAGAGCCCGGGCCATTTGCCAGGCAGAAAAAAGCAAGCCACACAAACGTAAGTAGGCAAAGCTGCCTGCATAGACTGCCTTTATGTCGGTCTTCGCATGGGTAACAATATAAGTTACCGATGTTTCAAATGCTTCTCGCGCTGGGCTTAATTGCTTTAGCACTGCTTTAGCATCCGCAGAACCGCTAGCAGCTAAATCTTTTTCTGTTTGCAATATTTTTTGAGCAATTCCTTTTGCTACTGCGCCACCATCACGTACCGTTTTTCTACCGATCAAATCATTTGCCTGAATCGCAGTAGTGCCTTCATAGATCGTCAGAATACGCGCATCACGGTAGTATTGAGCAGCACCGGTTTCCTCAATAAAACCCATACCGCCATGCACCTGAACACCCAAGCTAGCTACATCAATCGACATTTCTGTAGAAAATCCCTTCACAATCGGAACCAAAAACTCATAGAGCTCTTGATTCTCTTTCGCACTCACCTTATTGGGGGATGCATGTTGCGCATCATAAGCAGCCGCTGCATAGTAAGCCAATGCTCTAGAACCCTCAATGTATGAACGCATTGTCATTAACATCCGTTTAACATCAGGCTGATGAATGATGGCAACTGGGCCTGGTGAGCCTGCTAAGTCGCGACTTTGTACGCGATCTTTAGCGTACTGAACCGCTTTTTGATATGCTCTTTCGGCTACAGCAATACCCTGCATGCCGACAGCAAAGCGGGCTGCATTCATCATTACAAACATGTATTCCAGGCCGTGATTTTCTTCGCCGACTAAGTAACCAATGGCACCGCCATGATCACCAAACTGAAGGACCGCAGTTGGGCTAGCCTTGATTCCCAGCTTATGCTCAATCGAGACACACTGCACATCATTGCGCTCGCCTAAAGAGCCATCTGTATTGACTACAAACTTCGGAACTACAAACAGTGAAATACCTTTAATACCTTCAGGTGCATCTGGGGTGCGCGCCAATACTAGATGCACGATATTCTCTGCCATATCGTGATCGCCATAGGTAATATAAATTTTTGTACCAGAAATTTTATAAGTACCATCTGCTTGAGCCACCGCTCGAGTACGCACTAAAGAAAGATCAGAACCTGCCTGTGGCTCAGTGAGATTCATGGTGCCAGTCCATTTTCCAGCAACCATATTAGGAATAAATTGATCCTTTAGACCTGGGCTTGCTGCAGTAAGTAGGGCCTCTATGGCACCATCAGTCAATAAAGGGCAAAGAGCAAAGGAGAGATTGGCGGAATTCATCATCTCCAAGCAGGCGGTTGAAATCAATTTGGGAAGACCTTGCCCGCCGAACTCAGTCGGATGAATAACACCTTGCCAACCCGCAGCTGCAAATTGCTCAAACGCCTCCTTAAATCCGGGGGTAGTTGTAACTACACCGTCTTTCCATGAGCTTGGATTTTGATCGCCAATCCAATTGAGAGGCGCAAGAACATCTTGATTAAATTTTGCAGCCTCTTCTAAGACTGCTGGAGCTAAATCAAGGTCAGCACCTGCTTGTTCATAAGAGGGATAAGCAACGATATCCGCAAGCCCCGCTAATTCATTCATCACAAACAGCATGTCTTTGACCGGGGCTACGTAAGTCATTTCAACTCCTAGTAATTCATCAGCAAAAAGTGATTCAAGAAAAGGCTATTCATTCCTCAGCCTAATGCCTTAGTTAACTCGGGCACTGCAGTAAATAAATCAGCAACCAATCCATAGTCAGCCACACTAAATATTGGCGCCTCTGGATCTTTATTAATCGCAACAATCACCTTGGAATCTTTCATACCAGCCAAGTGCTGAATGGCTCCAGAGATCCCAACAGCAACATAGAGCTGCGGAGCGACAATCTTGCCAGTCTGCCCCACTTGATAGTCATTAGGAACATAACCCGCATCGACTGCGGCGCGCGATGCCCCTAAAGCTGCGCCTAACTTATCAGCCAAGGGAGCAATCAATTCTTGATATTTTTCACCCGAACCCAAGCCGCGACCACCAGAGACAATGATCTTGGCAGCAGTCAATTCAGGACGATCGGATTTAGTCAACTCGCGCCCTACGAAAGCAGATTTGCCAGCATCAGCAGCGGCGGCATGTTTTTCAATTGCAGCAGATCCGCCTGCAGCTGATACCGGGTCAAAACCAGTTGTGCGAACCGTAATGATCTTAATGGGATCGCTTGACTGCACAGTAGCAATTGCATTGCCAGCATAGATTGGACGCTCAAAAGTATCGGGCGAGACAATTTTTGTAACATCAGATAACTGCGCCACATCTAGCTTAGCAGCTACGCGAGGCAAGACATTCTTTCCATTTGCTGTTGCAGGTGCTAAGACATGGGTGTAGCTGGAGGCCAATGCCAAGATTTGCGCAGCCAACGGCTCCGCTAATTGATCGACTAAATTAGGAGCGTCAATCTGAATTACTTTGCGAACACCGGCAATTTGCGCTGCCGCCTGAGCAGCAGGATCAGATTGGCTTCCGGCTACCAAAATATCCACCTCAGGAGAGCACTGCAGAGCAGCTGCCACTGCATTTAAGGTTGCAGCCTTTAAAGAAAGATTATCGTGTTCAGCAATAACAAGAGCAGCCATTTAGATCACCTTCGCTTCATTTTTAAGTTTTTCAATTAAGGCCGCTACATCAGCAACCATCACGCCTGCAGAGCGCTTTGGCGGCTCTTCCACTTTGATCGTTTTGAGACGTGGGCTAATGTCTACACCCAAATCTTCAGGCTTCACAATATCAATCACTTTTTTCTTAGCCTTCATAATATTTGGCAAAGTAACGTAACGTGGCTCATTGAGGCGTAAGTCAGTGGTGATCACCGCAGGTAATGTGAGTGCAAGCGTCTCTAGGCCACCATCTACCTCGCGGGTAACCGAAGCTTTTCCATCTGCAACTACTACTTTAGAGGCAAAGGTGCCCTGGGGAATATCCAAAAGACTAGCCAGCATCTGACCAGTTTGATTGCTATCGTCATCAATCGCTTGTTTGCCAAGGATCATCATTTGAGCTTGCTCTTTATCTACTAATGCCTTGAGTAATTTAGCCACTGCCAAAGGCTGTAATTCAGACTCAGTCTCGACCAGAATGGCACGATCGGCGCCAATGGCAAGGGCAGTACGTAAGGTCTCTTGGCATTGAGTGGGGCCTGCAGAAACAACCACAATCTCAGTAGCAACGCCAGCCTCTTTTAAGCGTACAGCCTCTTCAACGGCAATCTCATCAAAAGGGTTCATGCTCATTTTGACGTTAGCAATATCAACACCGCTGTTGTCGGACTTGACGCGCACCTTAACGTTGTAATCAACAACGCGTTTCACGGCTACTAAGATTTTCATCTAAGAAATTCCTTCGATTTATGTGTAATAAAGATAAAGCTACTTCAAAAAGCACGATCGTTTTATTTTAACTGATCACTAAGATTCAATATCAAACATCGATTGCGCCAGTTGAACCTGCCTTCTTGCGTAATTCAAACTTCTGTATTTTCCCCGTTGAAGTCTTTGGTAAATCCCCAAAAACCACTGCTTTAGGCACTTTAAAGCCTGCTAAATGCTGTTTACAGTGGGTCACTATATCGGCAGCGGTGACCTCGACCCCGGGCTTAATCTCCAAAAAGGCACAAGGGGTCTCTCCCCATTTTGGGTCCGGCATGGCCACAACAGCTGCCGCAATTACAGCAGGATGTCTATAAAGCACATCCTCCACCTCAATAGAGGAAATATTCTCTCCACCCGAAATAATGATGTCCTTACTGCGATCTTTGATTTTTACATAGCCATCGGGGTTGATGACAGCTAAGTCTCCCGAATGAAACCACCCCCCTGCAAAAGCTTCTTTGGTAGCGTGCTCATTCTTTAAGTAACCCTTCATGGTGATATTGCCCCTAAACATAATTTCACCCATGGTTTCACCATCAGCGGGAACCGGCTCCATTGTTTCGGGATTAATTACTGAAATTGCATGCTGCAGGTGATATCGCACTCCTTGACGTGCATTGAGACGAGCGCGTTCACCAATATTTAAATCATTCCATTCATCCTGCTTTACACAAACTGCGGCAGGCCCATAGGTCTCAGTTAAGCCATAGACATGAGTCAAATCAAAGCCAAGTTTTTCCATGCCTTCAATGATCGATGCCGGCGGTGGGGCACCAGCAATCAGACCCTTTACGCCCTTAGGAACCCCTAGCTTCATCTCTGCAGGCGCATTGACTAGCAGGTTGTGTACGATGGGCGCCGCACAATAATGAGTCACCTGATGTTCTTTAATTGCTGCAAATATATGCTGCGCATCAACTCGTCTTAAGCACACATTCACTCCTGCACGCGCAGCTACCGTCCAAGGAAAGCACCAACCATTGCAATGAAACATGGGTAGCGTCCACAAATAAATCGGGTGTTTATTCATATCCCAATCCAAAACATTGGAGACTGCATTCATCGCTGCGCCGCGATGGTGATACACCACCCCCTTTGGATTTCCTGTGGTGCCAGAGGTGTAATTTAAACAAATTGCCTGCCACTCATCTTCAGGCATCCGCCATGCAAAGTTTGGATCACCAGAATCCAATAGTTGCTCGTAGGTTAAGCTGCCCAGCTTCTCGCCGGCAATGTCAAACTGAGTTTCCTCAACGTCAATTACCAAAAACTCTCTGCCACTCTCTTGCTTTGCTAGTTCGATCGCTTTTTTCATGACTCCAGCAAACTCTGGATCAACGATGATTGCCTTAGCTTCACCATGGTTCAGCATGAAAGCGAGCGACTCTGCATCTAAACGGGTATTGAGGGCATTTAAAACAGCGCCTGACATGGGCACACCAAAATGCGCCTCAACCATTGGCGGTGTATTGGGCAGCATGACAGCAACGGTGTCGCCAAGGCCAATTCCATTCTTTTGCAGGGCATCTGCGAAGCGACAGCAGCGTTCATATGTTTGCTTCCAAGTCTGATGTAAATTTCCGTGAACGATTGCTATTCGTTCTGGATAAACTTGGGCTGCCCGCTCTATAAATAATAAAGGTGTAATTGGCGTGAAGTTAGCCGCATTACGCTCTAAGCCCTGCTCAAACTGATTGTGCATGTCTCGTTCTCGTCTTTGTTTTGTTCTTATAGGTCGGCCAAAGCCTTAATATGCGCAACTACACTACGCCCTAATGCGGATAAGTTGTAACCACCCTCCAAGCAACTCACAATGCGGCCTTGGGCAAACTCGTCAGCCACCTCTTTGAGCCGTTTAGTGATCCAAGCATAGTCATCTTCTACTAAACCCATTTGCCCCAAATCATCTTCACGATGAGCATCAAAGCCAGCAGAAATCATGATGAGCTCAGGTTCAAAGTTTCTTAATGCTGGCAACCATCGTTCTTCAACAATTGAGCGCACTACATCGCCGCGTGTTGATGCTGGTAAAGGTACATTCACCATATTCTTGCTGCCATCCAGACCGCTATATGGATAAAAGGGGTGCTGAAAAAAACTACACATCAAAATCTGGGGATCATTAAAAAAAGCGGCTTCGGTACCATTGCCATGGTGTACATCAAAATCAATAATAGCTACACGTTCGATGCCATAGGTTTCAATTGCATAGCGAGCAGCTACCGCCACGCTATCAAAAATACAAAAACCCATGGAACGATCTGGCTCGGCATGATGACCGGGAGGTCTTACTGCACAGAAAATATTTTCAACCTCTCCCTTCATCACCGCATCAACCCCTGCAATTGCAGCGCCAGCAGCGCGTAACGCCACCCTCAATGTATGGGGGTTCATGATCGTGTCACCATCAATCATGGCGTAACCACTTTCTGGTGAGCGTTCTTTAACGAAGGCGACATGCTCTGGAGTATGTACTAACTCAATTTGCTCTTCCGTCGCCAATGGGGCCTCTAAATGCTGCAGGAAGCCATCGATCCCACTTCGAATCAATTGATCATTGATTGCCTGAATCCGCTCTGGACATTCTGGATGGTGACTACCCATCTCGTGCTTTAAGAAATCTGAATGAGTTATGTATCCTGTTGCCATAAAGCAAAACCCCTAATATCAAAATTACTGTTTTTATAATCTAATAGATGATTACTTCATCATCATTGGCTGCGACTTGCTATGAAATTCCGCTTCATTACATTTATTTTTATTCTCTTATTGAACGCCTGTTCTAGCACACCCACACAGCAAACCACCAAGTCTGAGACCATTCCAAATCTAGCAGATGACGCAGCCAGCGAGGCGCACTTTAGCCAGAATCTGGAGTCACTATTAGTTCAGGTGGCACAAACCCAAGAAATCCCTCTAAATACCCTGCAATCTGCTTTTCTAGATGCTAAAACGATTCCCTCAATACGCAAATTGGTATTACCCCCATCCAGCACATTCAAAAAGAACTGGCTTTCCTATCGCAAGCGCTTTGTGGAACCCGTCCGACTGAAGGCTGGTAGGGCATTCTGGGAGCAAAATGAGGCCTTTTTAAGCAAAACCGAACAAGAAACCGGGGTGCCAGCTCAAATCATTGTTGCCATCATTGGAATCGAGACCATTTATGGTCGCCAGATGGGCAATTTTAGGGTGAAGGATGTATTGGCTACCCTAGCATTTAGTTATCCAGATACACCCAATAAATCAAGTAGAGAGCAATTATTTAAAGATCAATTAAAAGAGTTGATTTTGATGTGCTGGAATGATGCGGGCGGCAAACTACCCTCCCAAAATAGCAATTTGGGAGTCAACAAGGCTCAACTAAATGCCTGTTTAAATCAAAATAGCTCTTATGCAGGCGCTATTGGTCTGCCGCAATTTATGCCTAGCAGCATTCGTACTTACGCTGTAGATGGTGATGGCGACGGCCATATTGATTTACGACAAAATCCTAAGGATGCCATTGCAAGCGTAGCCAACTTTCTAAAAGCCCAAGGCTGGCAAGCGGGTATGCCAATTTATTTCCCGGTTCAAGAAGCAGGCATTGCTCAAGCCAAAGCGCTAGCTGATGGTGAGCCCCTCCTGAAATACACCGTGCAAGACCTCATTAGCAAGGGCATCCTCAAGCCTAGCCAGGGGGACCTTCAGCAAGGAGGTGTTGCCCCGCAAAGTAAAGCATTCATTATCGATCTTCCTTACCCTGATAAAGATGGAAATGATCAAGCGCAATATTTTGTGGGTTTAAATAACTTCTTAGCCATTGTGCAATACAACCGCAGTTACTTTTACGCACAAAGTGTTGCTGAATTTGCAGAAGCTTTGGGATATAAAAATCAAAGTGCTGTTCCAGTAATTGAGCCGGCTAAATCCACATCGAAAAAATCGTCCACTAAGAAAAAGCCTAAGCAGAGTCAGAATTAAATCCACTCTGAGCTAAGCTAACAATTAGGCTGGAAAGACGCCTGTCGACAGGTAACGATCGCCACGATCGCACACAATAAAGGCGATAGTCGCGTTTTCAACTTGCCTTGCCACTCGCAAAGCAACAACCAATGCACCTCCGGCAGAGATACCGCAAAAGATACCCTCCTCAGCCGCTAGTCGGCGCGCCATCTCTTCTGCGTCTGCCTGTGTAACGTACTCAATGCGGTCAACCCGATCGCCTTGATAGATCTTAGGTAAATATTCAGGCGCCCACTTCCTTATACCCGGAATCTGCGAACCCGCTTCTGGTTGCGCTCCGATAATCTGGATAGCAGGATTCATCGACTTCAAATAGGTAGACACGCCTGTGATAGTGCCGGTAGTGCCCATCGCAGAAATGAAGTGGGTAATCTGTCCATCTGTATCACGCCAAAGCTCTGGACCAGTGGTTTCAATATGAGCGCGCGGATTATCTGGATTAGCAAACTGGTCCAGTAATTTTCCACGACCTTCTTTTTGCAATTGCAAGGCATAGTCTCTAGCAAACTCCATGCCGCCAGATGCTGCAGTCAGAATTAATTCAGCACCATAAGCGGCCATACTTTGGCGACGCTCAATACTCTGATTCTCCGGCATCACCAATACCATCTTATAACCAAGCATCGCAGCAGTCATGGCCAATGCGATGCCTGTATTGCCACTGGTCGCCTCTATAAGAGTATCGCCAGGTTTAATTTCACCGCGCTCTTGCGCACGCAAAATCATCGACAGCGCAGGTCGGTCCTTCACCGACCCGGCTGGATTATTACCCTCTAACTTACCCAATATCACATTATTTCGAATATCGTTTTCCGCACCTGGAATGCGCTGTAAACGAACGAGCGGAGTATTGCCCACTGTTTGTGAAATAGTTAAGTATGAAGGTCTGCTCATTAAGTCATTTTAGCCACAAGTTCCCATCGATACGAACAGGCTTAATTTCTGCGAGATGAGCCTGTACGATCCGCGTTATTGCGAGAGCCAGCTTGATTGCGTGAACCACGTCTATTAGAACTAGCCGCTTCCTTGCTAGTTTTGCCGTTTGGTTCACGAAACGCGCTAGGAGCCTCAATGGTTAAGCCGTTATCAACCATCTTTTCTACTGACTTCATCCCAATGCCGCGCACCCGCTTTTGTAAATCATTGGCATCTTGAAAATGACCCCCATCCAAACGTTCAGCAATAATCGTTTTTGCTTTTGATGGGCCGATCCCCTTGATACTTTCAAGCTCAGACTGTGTTGCTGTGTTGACATTGACAGGTGCGGCTATAGCCCCATTTAATGAAGTAAATGCGAGTGTACTGGACACTGCAAGTAACCTTACTAAACCAATTAGCTTATTTAAATTCTGATATGTAGTCATCGAATCTCCATTGATTAATAAAAAAATCCATGGGCACAGAGTGCACATGGATCATTAACAACGGAGAACTAAAGCAGGTGTTGACTAGATAGGGGTACCTAAAGCGGATTGGCCAGAAAATCAGCATTAGCTGATAGCCACTCAATGTATTTACCTACACCCTGCTCTACATTTAAGAAGGGCTCGGTATACCCAGCAGAACGAAGCTGAGTTAAATCTGCTTGCGTAAAGCATTGATATTTTCCTTTGAGTGCATCCGGAAATGGAATGTACTCAATGGCTTTTTCTTTCACTAACTCTTGTAGGGTTGCTGGTTGCGCTTGATCAAGCTTGCGCATCGCATTGGCCACCGCGTGCGCAACATCATTAAAGGGTTGCGCACGGCCACTACCCAAATTAAATATGCCACTAATTTCAGGGTGATCCAAGAAGAAGAGATTTACTTTTACAACGTCTTCGACTGAGACAAAGTCACGACTTTGCTCGCCCGGACCATAGCCACCATATTCACCAAAGAGTTTGACCTGGCCATTGGCTTTGTATTGATGATATTGGTGGAAAGCAACTGATGCCATCCGGCCTTTGTGTGACTCACGTGGACCATAGACATTGAAGTAACGAAAACCCACTACTTGAGCGCTCGTGGCCTTTTCTGCAAAACGCTTGCGCATGACTTGATCAAATAAAAACTTAGAATAGCCATAGATGTTCAATGGCTTCTCATGCTCACGACTTTCCACAAATACATCAGAGCCACCATAAGTAGCAGCGGAAGAAGCGTATAGCAATTGAACCTTTTGCTCAGTACTGATATCGAGTAAATCCATGGTGTAGCGATAGTTGTTCGCCATCATAAAAATACCGTCAGTCTCCATGGTGTCAGAGCAAGCTCCCTCATGAAAGACTGCCCTGATTTTGCCAAGACGCCCACTTCTAAAAGCTTCTAAAAACTCATCTTTATCCAGGTAATCAATGATGTCTAAATCAGCAAGATTGCGATACTTATCAGCCGGACGTAAATCATCTACGGCAATAATATTTTTCTCGCCACGTGCGTTGAGGGCCTGAACGATATTTGCACCAATAAAACCGGCTGCGCCAGTGACAATGATGGTCATTGCAATTCCTCTGCTGTTACGGTTGCGGTTCCTAATTTACCAACGACAATACCACCAGCTCGATTGGCCAGCGCCATTGCTTTCTCTAGAGGCCATTGAGACGCCAATGCTACTGCAAGCGTGGCAATCACAGTATCTCCAGCACCAGAAACATCAAATACCTCGCGCGCTTGCGCTTTAACATGCGTCACACCTGAATCGGTATAGAGACTCATCCCTTCTTCTGAACGAGTCAGCAATAAGGCCTGTAGGTTGAGCGATTTTCTCAATGCTTGCGCTTTCTGCGTTAAATCTTCCTCACTAGTCCACTGACCTACCACTTGTCGTAACTCGCTACGATTAGGGGTTAAGACCGTGGCACCACGATACTTCTCGTAGTCTTCACCCTTGGGATCAACCAGAATCACTTTGTTTTGGCTTCTTGCTTGTTCAATCATGAGAGCAACTTGACCTAAGGCACCTTTGCCATAGTCTGACAAGATCACTACATCGGCATCACCTAATGATTTTTCAAAACGCTCTAATTTATGAGCTAAAGCTGCCTCACTAGGAGTTTCTTCAAAATCCAAACGAATCAGTTGCTGTTGGCGTGCAATGACACGCAACTTCACTATCGTGGGAACCTTTGCATCGATCTCGAGTTGACTATCAACACCACTAGACCCCAGTAAATCGGTAACACGACGGCCTGACTCATCATCTCCAATAACGCCAAGAATAGTTGTTTTAGCACCTAAAGCAGCTACGTTACGGGCCACGTTTGCAGCGCCACCTAAACGCTCATCAATCTTGCCGACTTGAACTACTGGAACTGGGGCTTCTGGTGAGATCCGGTTAGTGTCGCCAAACCAGTAACGATCGAGCATGACATCGCCCACTACCAGTAAGCGGGTCTTTGAAAACTGTTCTCGGTTTGCTTTTTCCACAGGGCTACTTTTCAAATATAAATTGGTTTAATTATGACGCCCAATGCCGTGGTACTCAATACCAACTTCGCGCATGGCGCTTGGCTCATATAAATTACGGCCATCAAAAATGATCGCTCGTTTGAGCTTTTGCATGAGAAGATCAAAATCAGGACTGCGGAAGGCTTTCCATTCCGTCACGATCACTAGGGCATCACAGCCATCTAAGGCCGCCATATGGTCTTGTACCATTGCGACTTTTTTAAGACCCTCAGGATTGTCTTTGAAGTCAATCTCAAAACAATGCTTTGCTTCTTCCATGGCAACTGGGTCATAGCTTACTACTTGGGCGCCACGCTTAACAAGCTCACGAATAATGACTCTGCTTGGCGCTTCGCGCATATCGTCCGTATTTGGTTTAAACGCCAGACCCCAAATCGCAAATTTCATATTGGTCAGATCGCTGCCAAAACGCTTTTCGATTTTCTCCACCAGAATCATTTTTTGCGTTTCATTTACCGATTCAACCGCTTCCAGAATCTTCAGATCCCTGCCATATTCCATGGCTGTTTTAGATAGTGCAGATACATCTTTTGGAAAGCATGAACCGCCATAGCCAGTTCCAGAGTACAGGAAGCCATAGCCAATGCGTGAGTCTGAACCAATCCCTTGGCGTACCGCTTCAATATCAGCCCCCACCAGATCGGCTAGGTTGGCAAGTTCATTCATGAAAGAGATGCGGGTAGCCAACATCGCATTGGCTGCATACTTTGTGAGCTCAGCACTTTTGACATCCATGTAATAGGTTCGCTCATGATGGCGATTAAATGGGGCGTAGAGTTTACGCATTTGCTCTTTAGCCCGCAGGCCTGCCGGATCACTTGATGTGCCAATCACAATCCGATCGGGACGCATGAAGTCATCGACTGCAGCACCTTCTTTCAAAAACTCGGGGTTCGAGACGACTGAACAGAGTTCTGGGGAGAGATCACGCATGCTTAATTCTTTAATGATGGCTTCTGCCACCTTATCAGCAGTGCCGACCGGCACAGTTGATTTATCAACAATTACTTTGGCAGTAGTCATGTGGCGCCCAATATTGCGCGCTGCAGCTACGACATATTGCAAATCAGCAGAGCCATCCTCATCTGGAGGAGTACCAACAGCAATAAATTGAATATCACCGTGGGCAACAGAAGCAGCAATATCGGTAGAGAACTGCAAGCGCCCTGCTGCGCGATTGCGGTCAATCATTTCTTTTAAGCCAGGCTCGTAAATTGGTACGCCACCCGAATTGAGAATCTCAATTTTTTTAGGGTCCAAGTCCAGGCAAAAAACGGAATTGCCTTGCTCAGCAAGACAAGCTCCTGTTACAAGCCCTACATAACCACTGCCGATGATTGTGACTTTCACTTAGCTTCCCCTATTTTTTGTTTTTAATCGCATTATTAAACCCTCAATCTATGACGGTTTAGTTAATGATCACATCGAAGGCCCACTTGGAAGTGCGCCTTCGCTACGCCTTGGGGATGATGCCTCCCAATGATTACATCCAGGACACTGCCAATAAAAACGTCTTGCACGGAAACCGCAGTTCCCACAGGTATAACGGGCCAGGCTAGTTGTGCGCTGCTTTAATAATCCGAGGGCCGCCTGTATTTCGGATATTTTTTCGGGCGTGCCACTACTCTCAGCGAGTGCCAAACGAACCTCTGCCAATTTTGATAGAGCGCTTAGTGACGGGGAATATTGCATTACCTCGACTAACAGCTGATCGGCGGCTTGAGGGCCGCGAATCTTAGTAACGTACTTCTGTACGATATCCAGCAACTCACCTGAAGCCTGGGTTTTGAGCAACTCACACAAACGATTGAGCCCCAACTCTTGACGACCTAAGGCTACATGAGCAGTCATCCAGCGATCTGCCAACAGATGCATATAAGAGGGATGCATTTGCGCAACCAACTCCCAGGCTGCAATAGCTTGGTTTGGGTGATTTAATGCAACCTGATAATCTCCCTGCAAAATCAGTGCGCGCGCATGATTTGGTACAGCTTGGAGAGCCAATTCAATAGAACGAGCAGCTTTGGGTAAATCATTGCGACGCAAGGCATCCTGGCCCATTTCACAATTGAATTGTGCAATCTCAATTTGATGCGACTTACCCTGCAAAGCCTCTAACTTAGTTGCAGCTGAAATTGCCATTTCCCAATCACGCTCGACTTGATACATCTCCAGCAAGCTCTCTTTGGCGGGAGCGGCATATTTACCCTCACCCACTTGATTTAAAGAAGCCTCGGCACGGTCTAAAAGTCCTGCACGCAGAAAATCACGACCTAACTCATAGGCAGCTTGATCCCGATCGCGCGGCTTTAAATCATCCCGATTGGCTAAGTGTTGGTGAACCCGTATGGCGCGCTCGGTTTCACCACGACGTCGAAATAAATTACCGAGGGCAAAGTGCAATTCAATCGTCTCTGGATCGAGTTGAGCAATTTTGACCAGAGCCTCAATCGCTTGATCGGGTTGCTCATTGAGCAAAAGACTAAGACCCTTAAAGGTGGACCGCTGCTGACGCATGCGCTCACGCTCATCCATGCGATTTTCAAGACGCAAATCCCAACGGGATGCCAACCAACCAATACCAAACATAATTGGAAGAAGTAATAACCAGGAGGTGGCTATCTGAATCATGATGTACAGAAATTAAATAAAAAAATGGCCCGCTTGGACCACTGCTGATGTGCTATTTGACTAGGCACCAGAACCCTCTTTAGGGCCCGCTGGTTTTAGCGGTTTGTAATCCACACGCTCACGCAATTCTTTGCCTGGCTTAAAGTGTGGCACTCGCTTTTCTGGAATCAAAACTTTCTCACCAGACTTTGGATTACGTCCAGCACGAGCAGGACGATGATGCAATACAAAACTACCAACACCGCGTAACTCAATACGCTTACCTTCAGCTAAAGCATGCGTCATTGTGTCTAGCAATGTTTTGACCGCCAACTCCACGTCCCTAGGCAGTAGCTGGGGAAACTGTTCCGCCAGGCTCTCCACTAGTTCGGAGCGGGTGATTGCTTGTTGCTCTTGATCTGACATGATCTATCAATTAAAACCGCCGCTCACCTAGTGGTAAGCGGCGATATTGATTTAGCCTTGATTGTCCAATTTCGCTTTCAACAAAGCGCCCAAATTGGTAGTGCCGGACTGCGCATCACCTTGGAGCTTGCTCATAGCGTCTTGTTGATCAGAGCTGTCTTTTGCTTTAATTGAAAGATTGATGGCACGTGACTTACGATCAATATTAATGATCATTGCAGTTACGCTATCGCCTTCTTTCAATACATTGCGTGCATCTTCAACGCGATCGGTTGAGATCTCAGAAGCACGCAAGTAAGCCTCTACTTCGTCAGCCAAATGAATGGTTGCACCTTTAGCATCAACAGCTTTCACAGTGCCAGTGACAAGGCTGCCCTTGTCACTTACAGATGTGTAGTTATTGAATGGGTCACCAGACAATTGCTTGATACCAAGAGAGATACGCTCCTTCTCAACATCAATTGCCAATACGGTGGCTTCAACTTCGTCACCTTTTTTGTATTTCTTAACAGCCTCTTCGCCTGGCTCATTCCATGAGAGGTCTGAGAGGTGAACCAAACCATCGATACCACCAGGCAAGCCAATGAACACACCAAAGTCAGTAATAGACTTGATGGCGCCACTTAACTTATCGCCTTTTTGTTGGGCACGTGAGAACTCTTCCCATGGATTTGCTTTGCACTGCTTGATGCCTAAGCTAATACGACGCTTATCTTCATCAATATCCAGAACCATAACTTCAACTTCAGTTCCCAATGCAGTTGCTTTACTTGGGGCAACGTTCTTGTTGGTCCAGTCCATTTCAGAAACGTGTACCAAGCCTTCGATACCGCTTTCGATTTCAACGAATGCACCGTAGTCAGTCAAGTTGGTTACTTTGCCGAATAAACGGGTATTTGGTGGGTAACGACGAGCGATACCAACCCATGGATCATCACCAAGTTGCTTCACACCGAGTGAAACGCGATTCTTATCTTGGTCGAACTTCAAAATCTTTGCAGTTACTTCTTGACCAACAGTCAACATCTCGCTTGGGTGACGCACACGACGCCATGCCAAATCGGTAATGTGCAAGAGACCATCGATACCGCCGAGATCAACGAATGCGCCGTAGTCAGTAATGTTCTTAACGATACCTTGAACAACGCTACCTTCTTTGAGGTTAGACATCAACTTAGCGCGCTCTTCACCTTGGCTAGCTTCAACCACAGCACGGCGTGACAACACAACGTTATTACGCTTACGATCAAGCTTAATAACTTTGAACTCCATTGTCTTACCTTCGTAAGGGCTGGTGTCTTTAATAGGACGTGTATCAACGAGTGATCCAGGCAAGAATGCACGGATACCGTTAACCATCACAGTCAAGCCGCCTTTAACCTTACCAGTAACAGTACCAGTAACGATTTCAGCTTGCTCGAGAGCTTTTTCCAAATTCATCCATGATGCCAAGCGTTTAGCTTTATCACGAGAGAGGATAGTATCGCCATAGCCGTTCTCAAGAGCGTCAATAGCAACAGAAACGAAATCGCCAGGGCTCACTTCAATTTCGCCAGCGTCGTTATGGAATTCTTCAACAGGAATAAACGCTTCGGACTTCAGGCCAGCGTTAACAACGACGAAGTTATGGTCGATGCGAAGAACTTCAGCCGAAATAACTTGGCCGGTCTTCATATTCGATCGGGTTAATGATTCTTCAAATAATTCTGCAAATGATTCAGACATGTATATTCACTTTGTGCCGCCAGAAGGCCTGACGGGTTAGGTTAAAAAAGCCCTAAGAAACACGCTAAATTGATAATCGCGTTGTGGGGTTTCTTAAGACACCAAAACTACTACTTACAAAATCAGGCAATCGCGGATTGATACCAATCTAGAACTGTCTTCACTGCTTGCTCAATCGATAAATCTGACGTTTCAAGCACTTTTGCACCATCTGCAACTAACAAAGGCGCTGTTCCTCGACTACTGTCTCTGGCATCGCGCTCCTGCAAATCCTGCAGTAAGTCCTCAAGTTTAGCAGGAATTCCCTTAGCTATCAATTGCTTATAGCGTCGTTCGGCCCTAGCAGTTGCTGTTGCAGTCAGAAAAACCTTTAAAACCGCATCGGGGAAGATAACACTCGCCATATCCCTGCCATCAGCAACCAAGCCAGGAATCTGCCTAAATCGATGCTGTAAACCGACCAAAGCTTGCCGCACTTCTGGATAAATAGCGATTGCGGAGGCTTTTAAGCCAATACTTTCAGTACGAATAACATCTGTTACCACCTCGCCATTCAGAATAATTTGCCCTTTTTCGAAGGAAATCTGTAAATTTTGGGCTAAAACACCTAATTTAGGGGCATTTTTAGGGTCAATTGCTTGTTTTTCACTTGCAAGAGCCACCAATCGATAGAGCGCACCACTGTCCAAGTAATGAAAACCGAGTTTTTCGGCAACGATAGCTGCAACCGTGCCTTTGCCTGATGCAGTGGGTCCATCAATAGCAATAACAGGTATCTGGGGCACATTCATTTGCTTTAAGAGACGATTGCCGCAAATTCGCCGAAGTAGGTCGGGAATGTTTTTGCCACACAATTTGGATCGTTGATTTTCAGAGCATGAGGACCAAAGGCGGCAAGTGAGAAACACATTGCCATGCGATGGTCATCGTAAGTATCAATTCCCTCTGGAGGTGACTGCCAATCAGAGCGGCTCTTGGGTGCTTCCACGACGATGTAATCGGCACCCTCTTCCACATGGGCACCAATTTTCTTTAACTCCTTAGCCATTGCAGCTATGCGATCCGTCTCTTTGACGCGCCAACTTGCAATGCCATTCAAGCGGGTTGGCCCATCAGCAAACAAAGCAGCCACCGCCAAAGTCATCGCTGCATCTGGGATCTCAGTGCAATCAATCGTGATGCCATTTAATCTTCCACTGACATTCTTGACGCCGGACACCTCAATCCAATCTTCGCCAGCAGTGATCCTAGCCCCCATCATCACCAGCGCGTCTGCAAAAGCGACATCGCCTTGAATACTGTCACTACCCACCCCTAAGACACGAACGGGGCCATCACCAATTGCACCCAAGGCCAAGAAGTACGAAGCCGAAGAGGCATCCCCCTCAACTAGCAAACTGCCTGGGCTGACATAAACTGACTCAGAAGTCTTGGCTGGAATAATGAAAGACTGAGCATCGGGGCAGTCGACTGCAACTCCAAAGCGCGCCATTAATTTCAATGTGATTTCAATGTAAGGACGAGAAATCAACTCGCCAATGACTTGAATGCGAACCGGGTCTTTTGCTACCAAAGGGAGTGCCATCAGTAGTGCAGTTAAAAATTGACTTGATACATCGCCACGCACTTTTACAACATCATTGATTTGAATATGAGCTGCGTTAATCTGGATTGGCGGATACCCATCCTCTAGCTCATAAGCGATATCAGCACCTACCTGACGTAAACCATCGACCAAATCACGAATAGGTCGCTCATGCATACGGGCCACACCAGACAATCGATAGTTGCCACCCTGCATTGCCAAAGCAGCTGTCAATGGGCGAATCGCCGTGCCTGCATTACCCATAAAGAGATCGGCAGAGCGCACCGGGAACTGGCCACCACAACCTTGCACAACACAAATATGATTTGCTTGATCCTCAACTGCAAGGCCAAGCTGACGCAATGCATTGCGCATCACCTGTGTGTCATCGGCATCTAAAAGATTCTTGAGGGTAGTTGTTCCCGAGGACAAGGCTGCCAGCAATAGTGCTCGATTGGAAATACTCTTGGAGCCAGGTAGATCAATTGAACCTTGCGCTCGTGTGAATGGACCAATCGTGATATCAGATAAAGCACCCATCAAAGCATATCCAAATCTTGGCGTGCTTTACTTGCCTTATTAAATAACTTCTCTAGACCAGCTCCATCATTATCAGAAATCAGCTTACGCAAATGGTTCACAATCAACAAATATTGATCTAACTCTTTCAAAATCGCAGTGCGATTACCCAAACAAATATCGCGCCACATTTCTGGACTAGAGGCTGCAATACGAGTGAAATCTTTAAAGCCAGCGCCCACATGGCCCAATTTTTGATCCGCATCTTCTGAGTTCACAACGCTAGCCATTAGCGCATAAGAAAGAATGTGCGGCAAATGCGACACGGCGGCATAAATTGCATCATGCTGTACGCTGCCAATCTTTTTCACATCAGATCCAACGGACTCCCAAAACCCTGCAATCAAATCGGTGTCTTGCGCTGAGTTTTCCTGCAAAGGACAAAGAATAGTTTGCTTCCCCTTAAAGAGATCGGCCTTAGCTGCAGCAGCTCCATGCTGAGCGCCACCAGCAATTGGGTGTGCAGGCACAAATTGACAGGCCTTCTTACCTAAAACCTCTTTTGCTGCCAATATCACGTCACCTTTAGTGCTACCAGCATCGGTAATCAGGGTGCGAGATTCAAGATAGGGTTCAATAACCTCAAAAGCAGAACGCATTTGCGCTACCGGCACACAGAGCACGATGACGTCGGATTGTTTGGCAGCCTGCACCAAATCAATAACCGCATCAATCGCACCTAACTTAAGCGCCTCATCCAAGTTTGACTTACTGCGACCAACTCCATAGACCTTGGTAACAACACCAGCCTGCTTTAAACCCAAACCTAAGGAAGCGCCAATCAAACCTACGCCAACAATGGTGACGGTTCCGTAATTACTCGCAGAATGAATGATGGTCATAAGAAATTTACTTTTGCGCCAGAATATCTTTTAAGGCATCAATGAAAGCAGCATTTTCTTCAGGCAAACCAATCGATATACGCAGCCATTGCGGCAATCCATAGTTACCAACCGGGCGAACAATGATGCCACGCTTAAGTAAAGCCAAGTTAATGCGTGCACCAGCTTGATCGTCTTCACCAACCTGAACCAACACAAAATTTCCAGCGGATGGCAAGTAAGCAAGGTGCAACTCATCAAAAGCCTGGGTAAGTTGCGCGTAACCCGCACGATTAAGCTCAAAACCTTGCTGCAAAAATTCTGTATCTTGAAATGCTGCAATTGCAGCAGCTTGCGCAAGACTATTAACATTAAATGGCTGACGAATACGATTGAGTAAATCAGTCAATGCCGGCTGCGCTACACCATAACCAATGCGCAAACCCGCCAGACCATAAGCCTTAGAAAAACTACGCGACAAAATCATATTGGGAAAGCGCTTGACCCACGCAATCGCATCGTAGCGCTGTTCTGGAGTGAGGTATTCGTTATAAGCCTCATCCAAAACTACCAACACATCGGATGGCACCGCCAGTAAAAACGCCTCAATCTCTTTTGCAGTTAAGTAACTGCCAGTTGGATTATTGGGATTAGCCACAAATACTAATTTAGCCTTATCGCCTGATGCTTTGACTGCCGCTAACATGGCTGGCAAGTCATGGCCGTACATTGCTGTAGCAGCCACCTCAATTGCCTTCGCACCAACTGCTTGAGTAGCTAGGGGGTAGACCGCAAAAGCGTGTTTAGAGAAAATAACCTCATCGCCAGTTTGCGCAACCGCACGAGCAGCTAATTCCAAAATATCATTACTACCGTTGCCCAAGGTAATCCAATCGGTTGGAACACCCAAACGCGCAGCCAATACATTTTTTAATTCAAAGCCATTGGAATCGGGGTAACGACCTAAGTCACTCGCTGCCTTGAGCATGGCATCCTTGGCAGATTGGGGCATGCCCAAAGGATTTTCATTCGAAGCCAACTTTACAATCTTGCCTTCATCTAAACCGTACTCGCGCGCTACCTCGCTAATCGGGCGACCTCCTATATAAGGAGCAATCGCTTGAATGTGTTTTAAACCTAGTTTTGAAGTCATCGTCAATACATTACGTAAGAAAGCAATTAAGCAGCTGAACGCGGATAGGAGCCCAGTTTTTTATAAAAAGCAGCAATACTCTTTAGCTCATCCATTGCCTTCGCTACTTTTTCATCATCCGCATGACCTGCGATATCAATGTAAAAGTGATACTCCCACGTACCTTTACGCGCCGGACGGGATTCAAAGCGATTCATAGAGACGCCATGCTTGGCTAAAGGCGCTAACAAACTATGCACGGCGCCAGGCTGGTTATCAACCGATAACACCAAAGAGGTTTGATCATGTCCCGTAGCTTGGCAAGCGTAATTGCCAATCACAACAAAACGGGTACGGTTATGCGCATCATCCTGAATGCGCGAGGCTACAGCCTGTAATTCATAAGTAATTTGCGCTGGGTCGCCTGCAATTGCCGCAATGGCTGGATCAGCGGCGGCAAGGCGTGCTGCCTCAGCATTACTGCTAACTGCTTGGCGCTTTAATTGCGGTGCGTGCTGACTCAACCATTGCTGACACTGCGCTAGAGCCTGAGCATGCGCACATACAGTCGTAACACCGTCTAAATTACCACTCTTAGTTAACAAGTGATGGCAAATGGGCAAAACGATTTCACCACTAATTTGCATTGGAGAATCAAGCAGCAAATCCAAAGTGCGCGAGACCGCGCCTTCACTAGAATTTTCAACTGGGACTACGCCAAATTGCGCTGCGCCTTTTTCAACCGCCTTAAATACCTCATCTAGGCTCACGCAAGGCAATCCAACTATGGAATGACCGAAATAGGTTTGTGCAGCCTGCTCGGAAAATGTGCCAGCAGGCCCAAGGTAGGCGATTGTTTGGCGAGCCTCTAGTGCTCTACATGCAGACATCACTTCACGCCAAATCGCAGCGATACCATCAGGCAATAAAGGCCCTGGATTGATTGACTGCAGGCGAGAGACTACTTGACGCTCACGCTCAGGCCTAAAAACGGGAGAGGAAAATCCGCCTTTAACGTGCCCGACCTCTTGCGCCGCTTGCGCACGTTGTGTCAGCAATTCTAGAATTTGTGCATCTAAAGAATCAATTTTTTCGCGTAGTGGGGCTAAACGCTGTTCTTCATTACTCATTAAGCACGCCTCTCAAAGTCACGCATAAATTCAACTAGAGCCTGAACGCCTTCTAAGGGCATAGCGTTATAAATACTGGCACGCATTCCACCTACCGCCTTATGTCCGCGCAATGCAACCAAGCCAGCAGCATTAGACTGCGCCAAAAATGCAGCATTCAAATTTTCATCTTTTAAGAAAAAGGTCACATTCATTCTGGAACGGTATTCCTTGGCAATACGATTCTCATAAAGACTACTTTGATCAATGAAGTTGTAAAGCAAATTTGCTTTTTCTTGATTGATCTTTGCAATTGCTTTTACACCGCCCTTTTTGAGCAACCACTTGAATCCCAAGCCAGCCATGTAGATCGAAAAGGTGGGTGGGGTATTGAGCATGGATTGATTGGCTGATTGCTTAGACCAATCCCAGATCGATGGGGTGATTTTCATACTATGCCCAAGTAGATCTTTGCGTACGATGACAATCGTTACGCCAGATGGGCCAATATTTTTTTGCGCTCCACCAAACCAAACACCACCCTTAGTGACATCAATTTCTTTAGAAAGAATGCTACTTGAGACATCCACCACTAGGGGTTTGTTACCAACATCTGGTACATCAGAAAATTCAACGCCACCAATAGTTTCATTATCGCAGTAATGTACGTAAGCAGCGTCATCCGATAACTGCCAACTTGAACCTGGTGGCACGGTATTAAATTGCAAATCTGCCGATGTAGCAGCTAAATGTGCGACACCATATTTCTCAGCTTCTTTAAGAGATTTTTCAGACCAAATACCAGTAACTATGAAATCTGCTTTGGGGCCATTTTGACCCAATGCCATCAGGTTCATAGGTATAGCAGCATTTTGACCAATGCCCCCACCCTGCAAAAGCAAGATCTCATAAGAATCGGGGATATTCATTAAGGTACGCAGATCCGCCAGCGTCTCCTCATAGACCGCCATAAATTCTTTGCTGCGGTGGCTAATTTCCATCACGCTTGTGCCGAGCCCCCGCCAGTTCAGGAGTTCGTCAGCAGCTTGCTTTAAAACTTCACCGGGAACAGCTGAAGGCCCCGCAGCGAAGTTATAAATGCGGTTATCAAACGTCATGATGAATATGCTCGCCCTTTAGAAATGCCGATTAGGCATCACTCGCTTCACTAGGGCCAGTATCAGTCGCTGGATCAGCAGTCATATCGCCATCTTCACCGTCATCGATTTCGCTATCATCATCCGAATCGCTTTCAGCAATGCGCTGCAAGCCAGACAAACGAGTGCCTTCATCGACGTTGATCAGAGTAACACCCTGTGTAGCGCGACCCATTTCACGAATCTCCGATACACGAGTACGCACCAAAATTCCGCCAGTGGTAATCAACATAATTTGATCTTCGGGCGAAACCAAAGATGCAGCCACTACCTTGCCGTTACGCTCAGTTGTTTGGATTGCAATCATTCCTTTAGTGCCACGACCATGACGGGTGTATTCACCAATTGGCGTACGCTTGCCATAACCGTTTTCAGTTGCAGTTAATACACTACTTGGAATGGCGTTACCTGCAGCATCAACTGTATTGATCTCAGCACCTTCAGCCGCTTCAGCAGGAGCAACCAACATCGCAATCACCTGATGACCTTCACCCAAGTTCATACCGCGTACGCCGCGCGCAGTTCGACCCATCGGACGAACATCATTCTCATCAAAGCGAACAGCCTTACCTGCATCTGAAAACAACATCACATCGTGCTTACCATCGGTAATGGCTGCTCCAACCAAGAAATCATTCTCATTCAAATCGACCGCAATAATTCCAGCTTTGCGAGGATTTGAGAAATCAGACAAACGTGTTTTCTTAACCGTGCCTAGGCTGGTTGCCATAAAGACGTAATGATCGTCTTGGTAACCCTTAATCGGCAGGATCACTGTGATCTTTTCACCTTCAATCAGGGGGAACATATTGACAATAGGTTTGCCGCGAGAAGTACGGCTACCTTGTGGAACTTCCCACACCTTAAGCCAATACATCCGGCCGCGATCGGAGAAACACAAAATAATGTCATGCGTATTGGCAACGAATAAAGTTTCGATCCAATCTTCATTTTTGGTTGCCGCTGCTTGCTTGCCGCGACCACCACGCTTCTGTGCACGGTACTCACTCAGGGGCTGACTCTTCATATAGCCAGTATTCGATAGTGTTACTACCATGTCTTGCGGGGTGATCAAATCTTCAGTAAACAACTCAGTTGCATTCATCTCGATAAATGAACGACGACCACTATCACCTCCAGCAATACCAAACTCAGTCTGCACCTCTTTAAGCTCGCTCTCAATCACTTGAGTGACACGCTCTGGCTTGGCTAACAGATCGAGTAAGTCAGAAATTTCTGCCATCACATCTTTGTACTCATTCACAATCTTGTCTTGCTCAAGACCTGTCAGACGTTGCAAACGCATTTGCAAAATTTCTTGCGCCTGACTATCGGAGAGGCGATACAAGCCAGTAGTTTGCATACCGTATTCAGGCAATAAACCTTCTGGGCGATACGCGTTGCGACCGCCTGGGGTATCGGTCTCAGCACGTGCCAACATCTCGCGCACCATGGATGAATCCCATGCTTTACCCATTAAGTCTTGTTTGGCAATCACTGGATTTGCCGCCGCTTTAATAATGGCAATAAATTCATCAATGTTTGCCAGGGCAACCGCCAAACCTTCTAATACGTGGCCACGCTCACGCGCTTTACGTAATTCAAAAATAGTGCGACGTGTAACAACCTCACGACGATGCTGCAAGAAGTACTCGAGCATCTGTTTCAAATTGAGCAGGCGTGGCTGGTTATCCACCAAAGCCACCATATTCATGCCGAAGTTGTCTTGTAACTGGGTACTCTTGTACAAATTATTGAGCACAACCTCTGGCACTTCACCGCGCTTTAATTCAATCACAACGCGCATACCTGACTTATCTGATTCATCGCGCAAATCAGAGATGCCTTCGACCTTCTTCTCATTAACCAACTCAGCGATACGCTCGAGCAAATTCTTTTTATTGACCTGGTAAGGAAGCTCATCGACGATGATCGCCTGGCGAGATCCTTTGTCAATATCCTCAAAGTGAGTCTTGGCACGCATCACCACCCGGCCACGACCGGTGCGATAGCCCTCACGAACCCCCTGAACCCCATAAATAATCCCAGCAGTTGGGAAATCAGGCGCTGGGATGATCTCAATGAGCTCATCAATCGAACACTCAGGGTTATGCAACACGTGCAAACAGGCAGAAATAACCTCATCGAGGTTATGTGGCGGAATATTCGTCGCCATACCTACAGCAATACCAGAGCTACCGTTGATCAGTAAATTCGGCACTTTTGCCGGCAGAATCAGGGGTTCTTTCTCGCTACCGTCGTAATTGGGGCCAAAGTCGACCGTTTCTTTGTCCAAATCAGCTAAAAGCTCATGGGCAATCTTGCGCAGGCGGATCTCGGTATACCGCATTGCGGCGGCATTATCACCGTCAACGGAGCCGAAGTTACCCTGCCCATCAACGAGCATATAGCGTAGAGAGAAATCCTGAGCCATACGAACAATCGTGTCATACACCGCAGAATCGCCATGTGGATGGTATTTACCGATCACATCGCCAACTATACGGGCAGATTTTTTGTAAGCACGGTTCCAATCGTTGTTTAATTCATACATCGCGAATAGGACGCGTCGATGCACGGGTTTCAGGCCATCGCGTACGTCTGGCAGGGCTCTGCCGACGATGACGCTCATTGCGTAGTCCAAATAGGACCGCCGCATTTCGTCTTCGAGGGATATTGGTAGTGTTTCTTTAGCGGCTTGTTCCATTTAGAAATAATATCATTTTGATGACTGATAGCCCCTATGCTAAGATTCTGTCAGTTTGTACGAAATTGAGATGTGTCGCTTTGCGGTTTTTGCTTCAAAGTAGGGCGAATTACATTTAAGTTTGACTTTAATTAAAAAGAGATTTTTGAGGACTAAAAATGAACAAAACCCTAAAACTGTTGCTCGCTTCTGTTATTACCGTTTCTGCAACTGCAGCAATGGCTTCTGATAACTGGCAAAACGGCGATGGCCAATTGAACTGGAAAAATGGCGACGGCACATTGTGCTGGCGTGATAACAACTGGACACCTGCAACTGCTGCTCAGGGTTGCGATGGTTGGATCGGCCCTAAAGCTGCTCCTGCAGGCGTAAGCCAAAACAAGATCACTTTGCAAGCTGACACACTTTATGACTTCAACAAGTCTGATTTGAAGCCAGAAGGCAAAGCAACCTTGAACAAAATTGCTGCTGATTTGAAGAAGATGAACTTGGAAGTAATCGTTGCTGTTGGTAACACTGACAGCGTTGGTACCGATGCTTACAACATGGCTTTGGGTATGCGTCGCGCACAATCTGTTAAGACTTATTTGACAGCTCAAGGTGTTGACGGTAGCCGCATCTACACAGAATCTAAAGGTAAGAGCAATCCAGTTGCAAGCAATGCAACTGCTGAAGGCCGCGCTAAGAACCGCCGTACTGACATCGAAGTTGTTGGGACACCTAAGCAGTAATTCGCGTCTCACTTAAAAAAGCCCGGTCATGCCGGGCTTTTTTATTTCCGCTATATTCGTAAGCATTCTCTGCCCCACCTGCTCAAATAATTTATATGAACGTCGACCAATCTGAAATCGCCAAATTTAGCGCTCTAGCCCATCGCTGGTGGGATCCTGAAAGTGAATTTAAGCCCTTGCATGCCATTAATCCATTACGTCTGTCATGGATTCAATCTTTTGTAGATATCAGCGGGAAGAAGGTGCTCGATGTTGGCTGTGGCGGTGGCATATTAGCTGAATCCATGGCTCAATCTGGAGCAGACACCTGCGGTATTGATTTATCCGAAAAAGCCCTCAAAGTAGCTCAATTACATGCCCTAGAAGTAGGAGCACAACTTACCTATCGCTCTATTGCAGCCGAAGATTTGGCTCAAGAGCAGCCAGAACAATACGATGTAGTCACTTGCATGGAAATGCTTGAGCACGTCCCCGATCCAGCCTCAGTTGTCAGAGCCTGTGCCAAGCTTTGTAAGCCAGGAGGTACGCTCTTTTTTAGCACTTTGAATCGCAGCCCAAAGTCCTACTTATTTGCCATTATTGGCGCGGAATACATCCTCAAACTACTACCTAAAGGCACTCATGAATACGCCAAATTTATTAAACCCTCTGAACTAGTGGCATTTACACGACAAGCGGGCCTAGAAATGATTGGTATTAAGGGCTTGAGTTACAACCCGCTCACTCAGGTTTATAGCTTGGGTGAGGATGTTGCAGTCAACTACATGATTGCAGTGCGCAAATGACTTCTGAGGCACATCAAAGCCCTTACCATGGGGTCTTTTTCGATTTGGATGGCACCTTAGCTGATACCGCCCCGGATTTGGTTGCCGCAACCAATCTACTGCTTGAAGTGCGTAATCAACCATTAAAGCCCTATGACATTCTTCGGCCATGTGCATCTGCTGGTGCCCGCGGCCTAATCGAAGGCGCCTTTGGAATCACCCCGGCGCACCCTGATTTCATTGGTCTGCGAGATGAGTTCATGGCTAATTATGAAAGAGGTCTCCTGGTCGATAGCACCCTATTTGATGGTATCAAGCATTTACTTAATCAAATGGATGACGCAAAACTGCCATGGGGAATCATCACCAACAAGAGTGAGCGCTTTACCAATCCTTTAATAAAACTAATGGGCTTGCATGATAGATCTATTGCAACCGTTTCTGGCGACACTACGCCACACTCTAAACCACACCCAGAGCCCATTTTGCATGCTGCCAGAATCGCAAATATTGATCCTGCGAAATCAATTTATGTGGGAGATGACATTAGAGATGTGATTGCAGGCAAGGCAGCGGGCATGCAAACTGTTGCTGCCGCCTATGGCTACTGTGGCTGCAAAGAGCCTCCAGAGGCCTGGGGAGCCGATTACATCATTCATCACCCTCTCGATTTATTGCAAATCATCTTTCCCAGCAGGGAATAAAAAGATATTGGGAAATTTGAGGCCAGCGGCTTTAAAATAGAACCTCTTATGCATGAACTCCGGGGTCGACATGGTTTCGACGTGGATTACAAAGCATCAAGGGCATACCGAGGACCCGTTATCTCGTAAATCAATGGGAATGTAATAACTGCTAACGACGAACGTTACGCACTAGCCGCTTAATTGCGGTTGCCCCTGAACTGATTCTCTCTTGGGTCAGGTAGCGAAAGCTACATCAGGGTCATTTACAAGAGATAAGACTAGCTCGCGTCACGAGGGATAGTTCGAAAAATTTAGTGAATCGCTGGTGTGGAACATGTCAATCTGTGACTAACCGGCTAAATTAAATGATATGACTAAGTATGTAGAACTTGCTGTAGAGGATTTGCGGACGCGGGTTCGATTCCCGCCGACTCCACCATTTTGTCAAGTAGATTAAGGGCCTTTGGGCCCTTTTCTACTGGCATCTTGCGAGCTAAATACGAAATAATTCACCTTAGGAATTCGTTATCATTCGCATTAATGACAAATAATTCCATACATCCCCAACTGCACCCTAAATATCGTCCAGATATAGATGGTTTGCGGGCAATTGCAGTGCTATCAGTGGTTGCCTTTCACGCCTTTCCAGAATGGATTTCGGGTGGATTTATTGGGGTAGATATTTTCTTTGTTATTTCCGGCTATCTCATTTCGACCATTCTTTTTGAGAATCTCGATAAAGATGTTTTTAGCTTTAGTGATTTTTATAGTCGCCGCATTCGTCGTATTTTTCCAGCACTAGCACTGGTACTTTTTACCTGCTATGGATTTGGCTGGCTTTATTTGCTTTCTGACGACTTTGCATTTTTAGGCAAACACATTGCCGGTGGGGCTGGATTTCTCTCCAATCTATTCCTATGGAATGAAAGTGGCTACTTTGATGGCAGCGCCAACACCAAGCCCTTATTACATTTATGGAGTCTTGGAATAGAGGAGCAGTTCTATATCGTTTGGCCAGTGTTACTTTGGCTAACGTGGAAGCGCAGAGTTAATTTTTTAACCATCACTGTTTTGATAGCTTTGGGCTCTTTTGCTATCAACATAGTGTCAGTTTATATAAACCCTGTAGCCGCCTTTTACTCCCCTTTAAGTCGCTTCTGGGAACTCCTCATCGGCGCAATTCTCGCTTATGTCGTGCTCTATAAAAACGATTTAATGAGTTGCTCGATTAAGTCAAGTGATGCCCTCTCGGTTCTTGGTTTTAGTCTTTTTGTGGTCGGAGTTGGATTGCTTGCAAAGGATAGCCTTTTCCCAGGATGGTGGGCCTTACTCCCAACCTGTGGAGGTGCCCTCATCCTCCTTGCCGGACCCAAAGCTTGGGTTAATCAAAAGATTCTGTCAAACCCAGTTTTAGTATGGTTTGGTTTAATTAGTTTTCCCTTGTACCTCTGGCATTGGCCACTTCTATCCTTTGCGCACATTACACAAGCAGAAGTTAGCCTTCCATTGCGGGCTGGACTGGTGTTGATATCGATTGGATTGGCGTGGCTGACTTACCGCTTCATTGAGACCCCCATTCGCAAGGGTGGTCACAATCGCCTAAAGGTGAGCTCTCTGTTTTTTTTAATTCTCTTGGTGGGGTATCTTGGCTTTAATAGCTATGACCGCAAAGGCTTGGAATTTAGAAACAGGGCTTTCTTAAAGCAGGTGACAACATATCAGTTTGATAAAGTTGCAGCACAAAGACAGCGAACCTGCTTTCTTATGGATACAGGTGATGATCTTACTAATTTTTCTACAAAATGCATTCGTAGGGATAGGCCCATCGAGCTTGTTTTATGGGGAGATTCCGTTGGAGCAAGTTATTATCCGGGCTTTAGTTATATAGAAGAGCAGGATAATAGGATTGGGGTTACCCAATTTACGGCATCAGGTTGCGGCGGTCTAATGCCAACAAACTACCAAAGTAATTTTTGTATAGAGGCGAATAAATTAGCTCTATCTGAAATACTTAAACTAAAACCAAATCTAGTTGTCATCAGTAAAACTTGGGATCCCGGCCCTCTCGAGACTCAAAACGATATCGCATTTTTACTACACTCCCCTGATTTCGAAACAGCCAAAAAAACTATCGCAATACTTCATTCGAACAATATCCCCGTTCTGATTATTGGGCCACCACCGAGATGGGATAAAGATGTTTCTCGTCTGGCTTATAAATATTGGAAGGACCATCACTCTCTGCCACCACTCTTTTACAACAAAAATCTGGTTGCATACCCAGCATTGGTCGACAGGGCACTTGAACAGTTCTCAAAAGAAAATGGTGTGATGTACTACTCACCATATCAAAGATTATGTAATGAAGAGGGATGCATGATGCTTTTACCAGAAGAAGATAAGGCTCCTGTGACATTTGATGAGTTTCATCCTACCGCTGCAGCCGCAATATATATTGCTACCGATTTAAAAACAAAAATTCTTGATCCATTTTTTCGAAACACTCGTTAATCATCACACTCTCAGATAAAACGCCACCTGCATCGGCGGCGTTTTCCTTTTTAATCCTTTATTTAAATATAAAGGCTTTTAAAGCACCTTCTTAGTTAAACTGATAACTCATCCCCGCCTGAAAATTCATTGGCGCCCCAGGAAAGATGCCATCTGGACTGCGACTGGCAATATAACGCTTGTCTAATACATTGTTGATAGCAGCGAATACTTTCCATGCCTTATTCACGGTGTAGTTAGCCGTCCAATTAATAGTGGTGAAAGATGGTAGCTCACCCAAGGTCCCAATGCTATTAGGTGCTAGTGTATTGGCTGAATCAGCATATTGGGGAGAAACGTAATTCAGGGTGACTAAGGTATTAAATCCATTTTTCTCATAATTGATGCCCACATTGGATATCAAATCGGGCGTGTATGGAATACGATTTCCATCTCGACCCAAGGAACTCGTTCCCACAAATTTTGCTACTGGTATATAGGTTCCATTTGCATTCAAGCTCCACCCCCCACCTAACTCATAACCTAGAGCTAACTCAACACCTTGATGCAGGCTCTTGCCACCATTTGCCTTTGTGACGCCGGCAGCGAGACTTTGATTCACAATTTGATTGCTAAAGTCCATACTGAAAATAGCGCCATCATATTTAAAAGCGTCAGCCTTACCTCTTAAGCCTAATTCCATATTGGTTGAACGCTCAGGTGCCAGTTGCTGATCCACCCCTTTCTCGTCGATTGCTGTTGCTACTTGAGCTGGAGAAAACCCCTTATAAATGCTGCTATAAATTTGAACCGGTGGACTTAACTGCCAAGTTGCACCCAATTGCGGAACAGTTTCAATATTTTGCGCATTACCGCTTTTTCCAGTAAATATATTTGATCGTGTTTGCCGATAGCTCTCCACCCTTACCCCGGGTATCACTGCAAAATCATCGGTAATATAAAAACTATTCTGAGCATAAAGGGCGATTGAATTTGCTTTATTTTCTTCGTGACTCGATAGTCGCCCAGATCTAGCAAATGTTTTAGAGGCGACCATCTGATTGCTTTGAGTCTCAGTATGCAAACGTAAGCCTAATTCAGATTCATTCTTGATGCCCAGAGCATCATAATGAACAGAAAGACGGGTGTCTAAGCCAAGCATATTGAACTGACGATTGCGCCCAAAATAACATTCGGCGTTTGCACTACATGCTTTATAAATTGTTTCATTTGCATTGCGACTAAGCACACTTTGTCGCCAATAATCTCGTTGCAATTGACTCCAATAAATTAAGCTATTGAGCTTGGCATCGCTATTAATCTCCCAGGAATGATTTAAATCAACCGCATTACGCTGTGCGAGAAAATTATCATTTGGCGCTGGATTAGCAGTCATACCACTTGCATATTGATTAGGCCTGAGGCCAACATAGGAAGTGTTGACGTTATTGTCGTAATGAGTGTATTTCAAACCAATCCATTGATCTTGTGTGACTTCAACACCCCCCTTAATGAGAATGTCATACATTTGGTAACCATTATTTTGGTAGCCCTGAGAATCGGATTTGATGATATTTAATCCTGCCAGCGCACCATTTGATTCTGATTTGCCGCCAGCCTCAATTTCCATCAATTGATATCCATAATCTCCAGCCTTCCCTGTTAACTTAAATCCATCTTCAGGGGTTTTACTAAGATAGTTAATCACACCCCCAATATTCGATGGTCCATATTTAAGTCCCGATGCTCCCTTAAGCACCTCAATGCCGCTCATTCTATTGGCTGGCGGGCTGTAGTAGGAGGCATTAGAAATAAACAAGCTAGGAGCAATCGGCGCACCGTCTTCAAGCAATAAAACCTTTTGGCTACGGCTTGGATTTAAACCACGTATCCCAATATTTGGAATGGCACCCAAGCCGCCCTCATCGCCGCGGACATTAACCCCAGGTACAGTCTTTAATGCATCCTGCAGTGAGAGTGGTTGGAGTATTTCTAATTGCTTCTGATTAATGACATCAACTGTTCCTGGAATTTTTTTACGAGAATCTTCCTCCCGGCCAACGATATCCATCCGCGGAAGCTCAATCTCCTGAGCGCCAGTAATACTTGAAAAAGAAATGCTGTATACCAATGCAATTGATGATGCCAGCGTGAATGGCGCGCGAATACGCCCATACTGTTGATACTTCATATGCTACCTCCAGAGATAAATCAAAAAAATCGCTGGCTACTGGCATATGAAATTGCGCTTGCTGGCTAATACGGTGATGGGTATTACTTTGTCAAAATTAATTTCTTATATTTAGTCAGTCGTAATTGGTAATGCTGTCCTTCATGCGAAATCACAATTTGCTTATCTTTTCCAAACAAAGTCTTACTTAAGATCACTTTGGGATGGGAGCTTTTAGAATCAATGGCGAAACAATCCTCAGGCTTTTGTCGTGCAATCATTTCATGCTCTTAAACTGAACTGAACTGGCATGCGATAACAATCCGAGCTAGCCAGGCTTGTCTGTAAAGCATGTGGAAAACGCCATCGCCGAATGGCTTCAAGGGCTGATTCATCAAGACGACTATAACCGGAGCTGGTAATAATATGGGCGGCATCTACAGTACCAGCTGGATTAACGCAGAATTTGAGCATCAGCAAACCTTCTTCTCGTAATTTCTTGCTAGAAAGTGGGTAACTGGGATGTGGTTGATGAGATGCTAGCCTTGAGTTTGCAGCTCCATAAAGAGGAGCTTCATTTTCTTTGGAAATGCCTCCATCAGATGACCCAAGTTGCCCCTCTATTAGTTCATCAGGGCGGACAAGGGACTGTTTTTTCAGAATAGAGGCTGATGATGGATGCCCCTTTTTTTCTACCGCTACCCCAAGAAGTTGACCTTGAATAATTTGGTCTTGCTCCATGTTTGGCGGCTTACTGCTTAGAAAAATACCGGTAGCGAGCAAGGCAATATGCGCCAGTAAAACTACGCAGCTAAGCAAGCCATCTTGATGTATTAACCAGCGCTTTAAGTGCAAATTGAACCTTACTCACCATTACAGAAAAAGAAAATCTTCTAAATAATTTTAGGCAAGTAGGCATTGAGATACAACCCTTTTACTAATCATGGTGAATAGCGTAGGGCTATTACTTCTTGCTCAATCTCCACAGAGAGGTAACTTCTGCAGCACGGGCTAAATGCAAGGCATCATTTTTATCGAATACCTTTTTGTGTTTCGGCTTGGTATCCATGCGACTCAGAACGAATAGTCCAGCTTGCTCTATCCACTCGAGTAATTCCTTCCGAGTACGTAAACCTAAATGTTCAGCAAGATCAGAAATAATCAACCAAGCTTCACCACCATCAAACAAGTGATCGGCCAAACCACTCAAAAAGCCTTTTAACATCTGGCTTTCAGGATCATATACCGCTCGCTCTAGTGAAGAACTTGGCCTTGCAGGCAGCCATGGCGGATTGCAAACAATTAATGAAGCTTTACCTTGTGGATACAAATCAGCTTGAACTATTTCAATGGTTGATCTAAGTTTGAGACGATCAATATTTTCTTTTGCACAAATCAGAGCTCGATTGTCCAAATCGGTCCCAATGATTTTTTCAATCCCACGTTGCGCTAATGCAATCGACAACACACCAGTTCCCATGCCGATATCAAATGCAATTGAATGATTGTGAATGGATTCTGGAAGAGGCGCTTCCCAGACCAAATCAATATATTCACCACGAATGGGAGAGAAAACGCCGTAATGCGGAAAGATTCGTATTTCATTGGTATGCGACAGTGCCGGAATGACTACCCCATTCTTGCGCCACTCATATGCACTAACCACCCCCAATAACTCTCTCAAAGAAACGAGGTATGGGCGCTTTACTGCTCCATAAGCCTCCAAACAAGCCTGAGCAATATCTGGAGCACGGCTCAAAGAAATTGTATGTTGCGCATCACACTCTACCAATAACATCCCCAATATTCGCGCACGTTGGGATTGGGATAAGCGATGCAGATTAAAAATGTCTATAGGATTTTTATTGGCAGCTCCATAAGCCGCTTTTGGAGCTCGCCGAGATTTCTTGGAAGGTCGGTCCACTCTTCTGGCTAAGGCTTGCAAAAGTTGGCGCGCATTCTGAAAATCGCCGCGCCACAACATTGCAGTTCCCTCACAAGCCAATTGATAAGCTGCATCTGCAGTTAGTGTGTCATCAACCACCAATACTTTTTTATGGGCAGCAATCCCATTCTCTGAACGCCAATCTGCCTCATATGATTGCCCAGCCTCCTCCCAGGAGATTGAAGACATCACTTTGCCGCGACCAATTGATTGTTTTGATAATCAGCAATAGCCTGCTCAATTTCAGCACGGGTATTCATGACAAATGGGCCATATTGAACAATGGGTTCACCCAAGGGCATGGCAGCAAGCACAATACATTGTGCGCCAGAAGGCCCCGCCCTCACATGCAGCTGATCACCCGACCCCAGCACAATTGCCGCTTGTTTTGGAACTGCTTGAGCGGGATTTCCTACCAATAGCTCCCCTTCGTAGACGTATAAAAAGGCACTGTGTGTCATCGGAATAGGGTGTTCAAACTGGGCATGTGCAGGAAGATGTACATCCAAAAATAAAGGGGCAGTAGTAATGCCATGAATGGGCCCAGCGATGCTTGAATCTGCAGAATGATAGATGCCTGCAATCACCTTGACAGATCCACCATTTGCCAACTTCGCTACCGGAATATCATCCGCCTGAATATCTTGATAGCCAGCTTCTTTCATTTTTTCATGCGAGGGCAAATTAATCCACAGCTGAAAACCACGCATAGCGCCACTTTCTTGCTGTGGCATTTCCGAATGAATGATCCCTCGACCAGCAGTCATCCATTGCACCCCACCACTTTTAAGATGCCCCTGATTACCTAAATGATCCTCATGCAGCATGTGCCCTTCAAGCATGTATGTCACCGTCTCAAAGCCACGATGTGGATGTGCCGGAAATCCTGCCACATAATCATTGGGATCGTTCGATGAAAATTCATCCAACATTAAAAAGGGATCCAAGCGTAATTGCTGCTGACCACCGAGACTGCGGCGCAATTGCACACCAGCGCCATCTGATGTGGGTATACCCGGAATAATACGTGCGATTGTGCGAATCATTTATATAAAATTAGGTTGGCTAAAAAGCAAGATTACCATCTCCATGAGGCTTTGTTTGATAATAGAGGGTAGTTAGAAAAGAATCCCCATGAAGCCCATATTAAATGTTGCCGCCTATTTATTTGTCAGTCTAGATGAGCTCGTTCAATTGCGTGCGCGTATGCTAGATCAATGCAATGCTCGCGAACTCAAGGGCACCATCCTACTGACACCTGAAGGCATCAATATGTTCCTAGCGGGTCAGGCTGATTCGTTGCGTGGTTTTTTAGACTGGTTACGCATTGATCCTCGTTTTAAACCACTACAAGCCAAAGAAAGCTGGTCCGAGGAGCAACCTTTCAAGAAAATGCTCATTAAGCTGAAAAATGAAATCATTCGCATGAATCATCCCACCATTCGGCCCGAGGAAGGTAGGGCTAACTTTATTACCCCTAAGAAATTACAAGAATGGTTAGATCGTGGCACGGATGATCTTGGTAGGCCAGTGGTGATGGTTGATACTCGCAATGCCTTTGAGGTGGATTACGGCACGTTTGAAAATGCCCTGCACTTTAATATTGAAAAATTCACACAATTTCCTGAGGCAATTAGCGCCCACAAAGATGAATTGGCTGACAAGACCCTGGTGAGCTTTTGCACGGGAGGTATCCGCTGCGAAAAGTCGGGGCTTTACATGCGCGAGATAGGTATGGAGCATAGCTACCAATTAGAGGGTGGGATTTTGAAATACTTTGAAGAAGTAGGCTCAGCCCATTACAAGGGAAGCTGCTTTGTGTTTGATGAGCGAGAAGCTTTGGAGCCGACACTGGACTCCATCCCAGTCGAACACTCTATTCGCAAAAAAGCTAAGCTACAAAATTAAAAAGGCAAACCCTGAGGTTTGCCTTTCTGCTTACTTGACTGCAGGTTAACTTGCGTTAGCCTTTGCCAATATTGCATTTAAGGTTTGACTTGGACGCATCACGGCTTCTAACTTCTGCATATCTGGCACATAGTAACCACCAATATCAGCTGGCTTACCTTGTACCGCCGTCAATTCGGCAATGATTTTTTGTTCATTGTCAGCCAAGGCTTTCGCCAAAGGTGCAAAGTGCGCCTGTAACTCCTTATCTTCCATTTGTGCAGCCAAAGCCTCAGCCCAGTACATTGCTAAATAGAACTGACTGCCGCGGTTATCAAGCTCACCCGTACGCGGAGATGGCGATTTATTGTTATCCAATAATTTACCGGTAGCCTCATCCAAAGTACGAGCCAAAATTTTCACCTTTGGATTACCGGTTTTATCGCTGATGTCCTCTAGGGAAACCGCTAAAGCCAAAAACTCACCCAAAGAATCCCAACGTAAGTGGTTTTCTTCAACAAGCTGTTGAACGTGCTTAGGAGCAGATCCGCCAGCGCCTGTTTCAAAGAGACCGCCGCCAGCCATTAGCGGCACGATCGATAACATCTTGGCACTGGTACCCAGCTCCATGATCGGGAACAAGTCAGTGAGGTAATCACGCAAGATATTGCCAGTCACAGAGATGGTGTCTTTACCGCGAATGATGCGCTCTAAAGTAAAGCGCATTGCACGCGTCTGAGACATGATTTGAATATCCAAACCAGTCAAATCGTAATCCTGCAGGTATGTCTTGACCTTCTTAATCAACTCAGCCTCATGCGGACGGTACTCATCCAACCAGAAAACTGCTGGCGTATTAGAGAGACGTGCACGATTAACCGCTAACTTGACCCAGTCGCGAATTGGGGCATCCTTTACTTGGCACATACGCCAGATGTCACCCTCTTCTACATGTTGTTCAAGCAGTACGGTGCCATCGTCGGCAACAATACGCGCTACACCAGCCTCAGAGATTTCAAAAGTTTTGTCGTGCGAACCGTACTCTTCAGCCTGCTGAGCCATCAGACCAACGTTTGGCACCGTACCCATAGTAGTAGGATCAAAGTTGCCATGGGTTTTGCAGAAGTTAATCATCTCCTGGTAAATACGGGCAAACGTACTTTCAGGGATTACTGCTTTGGTATCGTGCAAACGTCCGTCAGCACCCCACATTTTTCCGCCCACGCGAATCATTGCTGGCATCGATGCATCGACGATCACATCGCTAGGAGAATGCAGGTTGGTAATCCCCTTGGCAGAGTCAACCATCGCCAATGCTGGACGGTGCTCATGACATGCATGTAAATCTTGAATGATTTCTTCGCGCTTCGATTCAGGCAAGGTTTTAATTTTGTCGTAAAGACTGCTCATGCCGTTATTGGCATTGACACCCAACTCTTCAAATAACTTCGCGTGCTTTTCAAATGCTTCTTTGTAGAAGATCTTCACAGCGTGACCAAACACAATGGGGTGCGAAACCTTCATCATGGTCGCTTTCACGTGCAATGAAAGCATCATGCCTGTCTTATAGGCATCTTCAATTTCTTTTTCATAGAATTCGCAGAGCGCTTTCTTACTCATATACATACTGTCGATAATTTCGCCAGCTAATAATGAGACTTTTGGCTTGAGCACAATGGTCTTGCCACTCTTGGTTACCAAATCCATCTTGACGTCACAAGCCTTAGTCATCGTCATGGACTTTTCACTGGCGTAAAAATCGCCACCATGCATATGTGAAACGTGGGTACGCGATGCCTGACTCCACTCACCCATTGAGTGTGGATGTTTGCGTGCAAATTGCTTGACTGCGTTTGGTGCACGACGATCTGAATTACCTTCGCGCAAAACTGGATTCACAGCGCTGCCCAAACATTTTGAGTACCGAGCGCGGATCGCTTTTTCCTCATCCGTTTGCGGATCTTCTGGGAAGTTCGGGAGCTTGTAGCCCTTCGCTTGTAATTCTTTAATAGCGGCAAGTAGTTGCGGAACTGAAGCACTAATGTTCGGCAGCTTGATGATGTTGGTGTCTGGAAGCAAGGTGAGGCGACCTAGCTCAGCTAAATTATCTGGAACTTTTTGCTCCTCGGTCAGGCAATCAGAGAACTCAGACAAGATACGTGCCGCAACAGAGATATCACTTGTAGCAACCTCCACTCCAACGGGTGCTGTAAAGCTGCGAATAATTGGCAAAAATGAACTAGTGGCCAAAAATGGCGCTTCATCTGTCAGCGTATAAATGATCTTTGATTTCTCTGAAGCCATTGAAATTTCCTCGATATTGATAAATTTTCCCAGCACTGCTTAAGCTTGCTTGGACGCCATGAGGCAAGAACTTCATTTTAAATCATGGGATCTTCCAAAATTGGCCGTTTTGGGCGCTAATGATGCATAAGATGCCCAATTTAAGGGATTCCACCAAGAGGTTTTTGTAACTAATTTGAAATTTATCTGGTGATAAGCCTCCGAATATACTTAGCACTCCCTTTAAGTTGAACAGGAAAAATAAAATGAGCGAGCTTCAGAAATTAGATACTTTGGTTGGTGATGGCACAGAGGCTGTTGCCGGCAATCATGTCGATGTGCATTACACCGGCTGGCTCTTTGATGAGAGCGCGCCCGATCATAAGGGCAAAAAATTTGACAGCTCTTTGGACCGCGGACAGCTATTTAGCTTCCCGCTTGGTGCTGGGCATGTGATTAAAGGCTGGGATCAAGGCGTGGTTGGCATGAAGATTGGTGGCAAACGCACCCTTATCATCCCTGCTGATATGGGTTATGGAGCTCGTGGAGCCGGCGGGGTCATTCCACCGAATGCTACCCTCGTATTTGATGTTGAGCTCCATGGCGTCAACTAAAGCCTAGATTTCATCGGGCAAATGAAAAGGCCACCCTTTGGTGGCCTTTATTCATCCAAACTTGCTAATGAGCAGCAAGCTTAAGAGCGAACGTTTTTACTATTCAGAATGAGCTTACGCCCAGAGTTTGCCTGGAGCGTAGAACCCTTGCAGAGTTCAATCAAGCGATTACGCTCAGACATAACCTTATCCACATAGCCGCCATCAGTGTCTGTGTTACCTGCGCCTACATAAAACTTCAAACCATTGCGCAGCGATCCTGAAGTGGCAATGAGGTACTTCAAAATATAAGCGCCGATGCGGATATTCACTTCGGGCTTAATCGCATCTGAAGCTCCGCCATAGAGGGCATACTTTTCCTTATGGATGGATGTCATCACCTGCATCAGACCTTCTGCCCCGGCTTGACTCTTAGTAAGGGGGTTGAAATTCGATTCAACTGAAATAACGGCCAGTAAAAGGATCGGGTCAATATTGACCTCTTTTGCAATCAACACGGTATTGGAGACGTACTCCTCAATCTTGGCGCGATCTAACTTGTATTTTTGCTCAAAGAAGTCGGCAACCGAGCGCTGATTCTGGACAGAGATCAAAAGCTTGCTATCTAAAGCCTGCGGATCTACTTTGGAAGTTGGGATTTGATCAGCTAAGGCAGAAATTGGCTTTACCTGAGTATGAGCTACTGAGGGCATTAATAATGCAACCGTTTGGTGCTTAGCAATCCCAAGGGGAATCTTGGTGTTGTTACTAGTGGCGCCTTTGTTGTAAATGACAGCGGCAATATCTTTATCTGCAGCAGCTTGGGGGGTCTGATCTTTATATTGATCGAGCATGCCAAAGCCGTTTTGCCAAACTACCTGACGCGCCTCATCTGGAACGAGAATGCGAGCAAAGTCGAAGGCACCGGCATTGGTTCCATTGCCTGAAAGCCAGAGGCCAACCAAAAGAAAAACGGTGATAACGAGTAAGCCATTTAGCAACCGATAGACCGGAACCATAGCATTTGCCAACAAGGCGCTTGAACTAGAAGCTTCTAGTTGCTCACCTTGAAAGTCACTCGAATAGGAAGAAATACATTTACTCATTCAGTCTGTTGCATTACCCAAAAATCAAACTGCTGATTTATGCTGCAATGCAATAAGTTAAAAACATGGGTCATCCTAAGAAAGTTCTTATATCAAGTCAAGAATAAGAGGGGTACTTTTAATAACTTATGAGTCTCATTTTTAGCATTAAGCCGAATGAATGAACCTCTTACTTAATTAATTTCATTTAAATCAGATACTTATAAAAGTTAGTGGTCACCAATTTCATGCTATAAAAAATCGCTCAAAATCTCCTTTATTTGCAATTTCGCTGCAAAAAAAAGATTTCTAAACCGTACATCTAGTGTTTGGCGCCACACAGTCGCTCTACTGGTAGTAGAAATTGCCTACGGGTGATGGCATTGAATAGACTCACAGCCTACACTGGTGAAATATGAAATTGACTCTTCGATTGACCGCTAAAACAATCTTATTGGCAGCACTTTTTGCTCCACTCAGTGCATTTGCCCTCTTTGAAGGATGCGCGCAATTTTTTCCTAACCAGCAAATTCCATCAAGCTCCCAGATTGGCAAAGACCTCTGCTTTGATGATTTTGCAGTCTATTACTCTCCAATAGATAAGAAACCGATCTATACCGTTGAACGTTTGAACGCAGAGCAATTTCAAGGTAAACACCCCCGTAGGAGTAACCGATTTTATGAAGAGGCAAGACTTCCTCGCAGTGAGCGGGCTCTTCTTACAGATTACCGCGGTAGCGGCTACGATCGCGGCCACAATGTTCCGGCAGGTGACATGCATACTGAAAAAGGGATGGCTCAGTCCTTCTCCCTAGCCAATATGATGCCGCAGGCGCGTTTAAATAATCAAGGCATCTGGGCCAAGCAGGTTGAAGAGCCTACCCGCCATTACGTTAAAAGAGCGCATAGTGATGTCTATGTATTTACAGGTTCGACGGGAGACTTAGGCAACATTGGTTCGAATAAAGTCACCATTCCCAGCCATTTATATAAGTTGGTGTTCGACTCCAGCACTAAACGAGCATGGGCATTTTGGATTGACAATACCAATGAGGCGCACATGACTCCGCCTATTAGCTACTCAGAATTAGTTGAAAGAACCGGTATTGATTTTCATCTACCCTTAGTCGAAACAAAATCAAATGCAATAAAACCAGCCCACACTGTGGGTGGCTGGTATCCCGTCTTTTTTGATGTCTACGCCACTAAAAAGGTGGATGAGTTAAACGCACACATCAAAGCAGGCAAGGTAGCGCGCATTCAGATTGAATATGACCAAAACGCAGATTTAGCAAAGCGGATTGCAGCAGCACTTGAGACAGACAATGGCGTGCGGATTGAGCTCACACAAAATAGTCCACCTGCCTCATCAACTGTTCAAAATGAACGTAATCGGGTTAGTGTGATTGTTCACCAAAAATAACGACTGACGCCACACCCAATCTTTAAGGATGGATACGGGTACTAACACCATGTGCACGCTGTATTGGAGCGAGTAAGCCACGCAGACCATTGTGATCCAGAGTGTGCATCAACTCGAGTAACTGCCCCAACTCACTTTTCGGAAAACCCTCACGCGCAAACCAGGCTAGATAGTTGCCTGGTAAATCCGCAAGATAACGTCCTGCGTACTTACCAAAAGGCATCTTCATGGTTACAAGCTTTTCAAGTGCTTCTGGGTTCATGCAGCCAATATAACAAGTCCACCCAGGCAATCTTCATAAGCCCTACAGGCTGATCCAATTTGCAACTCATGGTTTTTTATTTTAATGAGAATGATTACTATTTAGATTAATAGAATTAATCACCACCATCAAATGAAGACCATGAAATTAACCATCAAAAGACTACTCACGTTTTGCCTCTTAATTGCTACCGCCCTCAGCTTTTCCTTTGCCTATGCTGGTGAAGGTGCTTTTGGTTGGATTTATACCCTAGACCTTCAACCCCAAGGGAAGTGGGAATTTGAACAGCGCCTGCAATTAAATCAACAGCAAGCAGCCGGAAACTATGATGCCTGGACGGCCAGAACAGAGCTGGAATATGGCGCCACGAATGATCTGCAGCTTGCAGGCTACGTCAATTCCTACTTCACAAGCGCTAACCAAAACTACACCAACCCCGAAGCGTGCGAAGAGGCATCAAGCTGTACGGGAGGGTACGGCGTACCTTCAAGCCATGATCCAGCAACTCCCTACAGAAAAGGAGGTTTAGAGGGCGGATCTCTGGAAGCAATTTACCGCATCACCAATCCAGTGACATCTCCTGTGGGTCTCGGTTTATACCTAGAGCCAACATGGGGTAAGAATAAGGACGAGCTCGAAGCAAGAGTGCTATTGCAATCGAATTTTATTGATGATCGACTCATTTTGGCAGGCAATATCGTTGCAGCAAATGAGCGCCTCAAATTTATAGAGAATGGCAATGTTCCAGAATCGATGTTAGATTTTTTAGTGGGTGCAAGCTATCGCTTTGCCCCGAAGTGGTCTGCTGGTGTGGAGGCGCGCTTTCATAATGATTACTCAGAACTGAACTTAAAAAACCAAGTTCAAAGAGCAACATTTCTTGGTCCTAATATTCACTATGCCAGTAAAGATTGGTGGATCACTGGCGCATGGCGCTATCAGCTTGCAGGCGGAACCTGCATGGGTGGCGGTGAAGCGGAATGCTCCGGCGCACGTGTCTGGGATAGTCACTCAGTCAATGAGTTCATCGTGAAGGTAGGCTTTCCTCTCAATTAACAAATTAATCCAATGAATTGGCACCCTCACACGATCAGCTTGCTTGGAATTGCTGCTTTAGCAGCGCCGATCACCTCGCAAGCCAAAATCTATGTATCAATTGAGCAGGCGCAAGTCTTACTCTTGCCCAATCAATTGCTTACGCAATCACCCATCTTAATCAGCAAGGGCCTGCAGGAAAAATTGCGCTTAGCTTCAAGTATTCGACACCCCTTTCAAGGGGATCGAATCTGGAAAGCAAAGGATGGGAGTTGGTTTGTGGTGGACGAGGTGGTGGGTAAACACGAAATGATTCAATACGCGGTGGCTTTGAGCCCAAGCGGGGCAATTTTAGGTGTTGAGATTCTGGAGTATGTTGAGTCATATGGCTATGAAGTAGCTGATCCCGCTTGGCGCAAACAATTCATTGGGAAGCAAGCAAATGATCCCATCAAACTCAATCAAGATATTCAAAACATTGGTGGTGCTACCCTCTCCTGCAAGCATTTGACCGATGGTGTCAAGAGAGTTGTCATGCTCTACGAGCTCGCTCTCAAAGAGCAATCTTCCAAAACCAAATGAGACGATGCAGGCCTTTACTAGGCACGTTTGTAGAGATTGAGATTAAAGATCATATGGAGGCATTCCACATGGAACTGATATCCGAAGCATTTGTATCAATAGAGTTAGTACAAAAGTTAATGGGGTTTCATCAGCATCAAAGTGAGCTTTCTAAAATAAATCATGCGGCGCATCTGCGCCCTATTCAGATTCACCCATGGACCGCTCAAGTTCTCCTCGCTGCAAAGAATATTCATCATCACTCGAGGGGATTATTTGATTGTGGCATTGGGCATAGACTCATTGCGACAGGTTTATTGCCCCAACATCTTTCCTTAGAGCAAATTCATTTTGGTGGTCTTGACGATTTAGAATTTCTTGAACCACATCTCATTTATTCTCGGCGCCCTATTCGGCTTGACCTTGGTGGAATTGCTAAAGGATTTGCAGTAGATCAAGCAGTTCAAATATTGCAATCAGGCGGAATTGCAGGAGGTGTAGTCAATGCTGGCGGTGATTTAAGAGTCTTTGGCGATGCAGCTGAAACTATTTTTCTGCGAGATCCCGAGGGTCGCAGGCCACCAATCGACATTGGGAAATTGCAAAATGGTGCAATCGCAACTAGCGGACTTTATTTTGCAAGAAGAGACTCCTGCTTTCCTAGTCATATCATCAACCCCACTGCAAATTCACTCGAGCAGATTCATCACGAATTTTTAGGATCCTATTCAGTGCTAGCCCAAGAGTGTATCTACGCAGATGCGCTGACAAAAGTATTTATTCTTTCTGAAAATGCGCATCATGCCTGCTTTGATCATTTCAAGGCGAAAGCCATTCGAATCGCCGCATGAAAAATATCAACCATGTCAGTAAAAGAACTGTAGGTATGATGCCTGGCTGGCAAAAAGTCCTCATACTTACGAGCATGCTCAGCTGCTCTCTTAGCGGTATTGCTTATTTATTGAGTGATCTATTTGACTTACAAAAGAAAATTTTTGGCGGCCACACTATGCTGAGCTTACACGGCAGTACGGCAGTGTTTGCGATCATGGGATTAGGATCAGTCCTGACTTTTCACATTAAGGCTGGCTGGAGAGCAAAACAAAAAAAGGCTGAGCGGCATCACTCAGCTCCTCGCATTACTCATCCTCATGATTACTGGACTCCTACTCTATTACGGTCCAGAAGCCTTTCGAGAGAAGGCTATTCAGACCCACTGGTCAGTGGGTATGCTGTTCTTTTCTCTATTTTGCTTACACGCACTAAGACGTAGGGCTTAATTTGGAAACTTAGGCAGCAAAGGTACATTTCCTGGGGCTTGGTATTGGGCCACATTCATCTGCATTGCTAGCAAAGTGTAATAAGCATTGATTCCAGTTAAGTCAACCACGCCTTTTTTCCCAAAGCGTTGCTCTACGCGCTTGAAGCTCACATCAGAAACACTCTTATTGTGATGCAATTCAGTTGAGAAGTTATAGACCATCTCTTCATCATTAGACATCTTCTCAGGACGTCGACCTTCTTTAATCGCCGCAATCTTATCTGCGCTAATACCTGCAGCCAATGCGATTGGAGCATGCACATACCACTCATAATCTTGAGTCCACTCACGCGCAGAAATTAAGATCACAAACTCACTTAGGGTATTACCAATGGCAGAGTGGTAACGCAAATAATCACCCATGGAACGCGCCTGTGTCATCACTTCAGGGCTGTACATCAGCGGCTCAAATGGACCAAAGACCGCTCTTTTTCTAGCCGCCATGAATTCATCTGCGGCCTGCTTTTGCTCGGGGGTGTAATTTTCCGGGGCAATCGTTGGCAAGCGATCCTGGGCCAACACATTTAAACTCAATACGGCTACTGTTAAAGCAAATATAGTTTTTTTCATTTTTAGTCCTATTACTTTCTACCATTGAAATTACTGAGATTGATTAAAAATCGCATCAAAAGATTAGCTAATACAAGTCGGGATGAAAGAACCAAATTGAGTTAGTGGCTGCCACCGAGATAAGCCGCCTTAACCGCTGGATCATCTTTAAGCTCGTGAGCGGGGCCATGAGCGGCAATCCTACCATTTTCAAGCACATAGCCATAATCAGCCACATTCAGCGCAGCGGCCGCGAATTGCTCAACCAGGAGCATTGTGACCCCCTGCGACTTTAAGTTTGAGATGATTTTAAAAACCTCCTCAACCAAAATTGGAGCAAGCCCCATTGACGGTTCATCCAAGAGAATCACTTCGGGATTGAGCATTACCGCACGAGCCATTGCCAGCATTTGCTGCTCCCCACCCGATAAGGTGCCGGAAAGCTGGTTACGACGCTCTTTTAGACGCGGAAACATTTCAAGAGCCCGCTCAAGATCAAGCTTCACATCACCCTTGGTACGACTGCCGGTCAAACGAGGAAACGCGCCAAGCAAAAGATTGTCTGTAATTGTCATATTGGTAAATACGCGGCGCCCCTCGGGACTGTGCGCCAAACCTAAGCGAGCAATCGCATGAGAATCAGCTCCTGCAATATCTTTACCGCCTAGAGTAACCTCTCCAGCGGTAGGTTTAATCATGCCTGTTATTGCGCGCATGGTCGTTGTCTTACCAGCACCATTAGAGCCAATCAACGTGATCACTTGTCCCTTGGGTACCTCGATACTGATGCCATGGAGCACCTTTACTTTGCCATAGCCCGCTTCTAAATTTTTGATGGATAACATGTTGTTTGTCGATTCAATAAGGTTCGTGTAATTAAGCACCTAAGTAGGCATGAATCACTTTTTCATCTGCCTGAACTTCAGCTGGCTTGCCTTCTGCAATCTTCTGCCCAAAATCTAATACAGAAACGGTATCGCAAAGCGACATCACCACATCCATGTGATGCTCAATCAAAATAAAGGTCACACCGCTATCGCGGATCTTACGAATAATACGAAGCAACTCTTTGATGTCTGGCGCCGTTAAGCCAGCTGCCGGCTCGTCTAAAAGCAAAAGCTCTGGATCTAAGGCTAAGGCTCGTGCAATCTCTAAAAGGCGCTGCTTACCATATGGCAAATTACGAGCCTCTTCATTGGCCAACTCTTCAAGTCCAACAAACTTCAATAAAGCCATACCGCGCTTACGCGCTTCTCGCTCTTCCTTTAAATAAGCAGGCAAGTGCAACCCAATCTCAATGAGATTAGATTTGAAGGTATGGTGCAGTCCAACCATGATGTTCTGTAGCGCAGTCATTTCACCAAAGAGCTGAACATTCTGAAAGGTACGTGCAATACCTGATAAAGCAATATTCGAAGAGGTGCTACCAACTACACTCTTGCCAGCATACAAAACGTTGCCAGCAGTTGGAATATAAATACCAGTCAAGACATTCATCATCGTGCTCTTACCAGAGCCGTTCGGGCCAATTAAGCCGTGAATAGTGCCACGTTTAATACTTAAGCTGACATTATTGAGAGCCTTCAAACCACCAAACTGCATTAAAACAGAGTCAACCTTAAGGAGCTCAGCCCCTATGTTTTTACCGCCAACATCACGAATAAAACCAACAGATTCATCTACGCCTTCTATGGATACTCCACCGCGCGCTGTCTTAGTCTTACCAGAGAGGGCAAAGTAGAAGTTCTTCGCGAATCCCACAATGCCATCTTGAAGGTAATACACAACCAGCAGGATCATGAACCCAAAAATACTTAAGCGCCAGTCAGCAATACTATCAAGCCAAAAAGAAAAAACAGCTAAGCCAACCGTGCCAGCCAGCGGAATAGCGACCCGCTTGAAGCTTGTAATTTTTTTACCAATCGCAATAATTGATCCAACAATCATAGCAATTGCAATGGTGGCCGCTACGATGCGGAACAGATGAATATCATCTAGCAACTTGGGTAATAAAACGATGATCGCGGCGCCAATAATGGCTCCTGTGCGCGATTTCCGCCCTCCCATGATGATCGCCAATAGAAATAGCACAGCCAACTCATTGTTATAAGTATTTGGCGAAATATATTGCTCAGAATAAGCATAGAGACAACCGGCCAAGCCAGCAAAGCCAGCGCTTATAACAAAAGCAATTACTTTGTAGCGATATACGGAAACGCCCATACAGTCACAGGCAATGGGACTGTCACGCAAAGCTTCGAATGCTCGTCCCATTTGTGACTTTAAGAAACGGTCCACCACCACCATACTCGCGAGCATCAAAATCGCAACTATCCAAAAATACTCAAGCTCAGTAGCGGTGCTGCCAAATAACTCTGGTTTTGGCAACTTAATACCGAGGGGACCCTCGGTCAACCAAGTCATTTCATTAATCAAGATTTGGACAATCGTTCCGAATGCTAAAGTCACCATCGCCAAATACGGGCCGACCACTTTCAGAGCAGGCAATGCCAACAGGCCGCCAAAAAATGCTGTAACGAAAATAGCTGCGGGAATCGTCATCCAAATAGGCGCCCCAAAGTGCATAAAGAGAACACCAGCAGTGTAGGAACCAATACCAAACAATCCAGCATGCCCGAGGGAAACTTGGCCGACATAACCCACCACAATATCCAAGCCAAACAATAGAATCACATAAATCAAAATGGTTTCAGCTAGATGAATATAGTACGGGTTATGCACTGCAACTGAAAATCCTAGCAAGGCAAAAACCGCAATCAGAACAGGAAGAGCGGACTTCAATTTCATCATTAAACTTTCTTAATTGCAGATTTACCAAAGAGGCCAGAGGGTTTATATGCAAGCACAAGCAGTAGCAAAATTAAACCTGGAACGTCTTTATAGCCAGTTGATATATAGAAACCGGTAGCCGTTTCAACAATACCAAGAATCAGGCCGCCAACAATAATGCCAAGGCCACTAGAGAGGCCGCCAATAATCGCAACCGCAAAGGCTTTTAATCCGAGTGCACCACCCATCGTGGCGCCAGTTAAAGTCAACGGTGCAATTAAAACCCCCGCAAACGCTGCAGTCAAAGAGGAGAGTGCATAAGAGAAAGTGATCACTAGGCTGGTATTAATACCCATGAGGCCCGCTGCATCACGATCATTAGCTGTTGCAACTACGGCTTTCCCATAAATAGTCTTACGATTAAAGAACTCGACTAGTAACATCATCACTAAGGCCCCTACTACTACCAAGATTTCCATCGGCAGCACATTTGCTCCAAGAAAATTTATTGGCTCATCGCTTAATGGGGATGGAAATGGCAACGCATCACGACCCCAAATGTTTTCAGCTACGTTCTTAAAAATAATTCCAAGTGCAATAGTGGACATAATCCAGCCAAATTCGGATTTAATTTTGATGGCAGGACGCACACCAATTAACTCCACGAAACCGCCTTGCATCATCCCAAATATACAGACCACGGGAATCATGAGCCAGTAATTCATGCCTAAAGTTGTAACGCACGTTAGCCCAACCAAAGCGCCTAACATTAAAGCTTCGCCTTGACCGAAGTTAAGGGTCCCCGAGGTTGCAAAGGTGAGCTGAAAGCCAAAAGCAATAACAGCGTAGATCATTCCTACTGCAATGCCGCTTGTCAGAATCTGTGAAAGGATTTCCATGGTATTGACCTAATAAAAACACATGCTGTTTTAATATTTCTAAGAATGCTGACAAAACGCCGCTATTGAGGCGGCGTTTTGTCAAGGAATCAGCCGGAGCAATATCGCTTCATATTGAACCAAAACTGAAGGTTGCTTATTTATTTTTTCTTAGCAGCAGCTTTTGGAGCGGCATCTTCAGAATTCAAGAAAGCGACGTGGCCATCTTCAACAACACCCATCACCACATCTTTTGCTTTAATTGCCTCATGATCTGCCTGCGTGTATGGCTTGTTATAAGTCATCACCACGCCATCGACTGGAGCGCTTAAGTTTTGTAAAGCCGCCAAAATCTTTGGTCCCTCAGTGCTATTTGCTTGCTTAATCGCAGCAGCCAATAAATACACAGAGTCATACCCTTGCGCCGCAGACACTGGCGAGGCAATGATGCCGTTCTTTGGCTTGAAGTCATGAAGATAGGCCTCTACAAATGCTTTACGTTTTGGTGTAGTGGCTGGCGCCTGAATAAACGTTTCTGGCATGGTGGCCCCATTGCCGTTCTTGCCTGCCGTATCAATAAAGCTAGCCATGGATAAAGTCCAGCTACCAATGATTGGTTTTTTCCAACCCAATTTAGCCATGCCGTTTGCAATTTGGGCCAACTCGGGACCAATCGCATAAGTTAACACTACCTCTGCTCCAGCGTTTTTAGCTTTTAGCAATTGGGAGGTCATATCGACATCACCTAAATTAAATTTCTCTTCAGCAACTGGGGTAACGCCATATTTCTTAAGTGCTTTTTCTAAGTCTTCACGACCTAGTTGCCCATAGTTGGTTGAGTCAGCCAAAATGGCGACTTTCTTCAAGCCACGCTTCTCGACCGCCTCTTTGGCAATCATCGGCGCCTGAATATCATCAGCAGCTGCCGTACGGAAAACATAGTTTTCTGGGGCGTTTGGAAATTGGTGCGTAATTAATGTACCAGTTGCCACGTTATTGATGACGGGAATCTTTGCGTCTTGATAAAAACGCTGAGAAGCTAAGGCAACACCCGTGTTAATGAACCCTAAAGTGGCAACCACTTTTTCATTATTAATTAACTCTTGTGCAATCTGGACGCCGCGCTCATTTTTTGCCTCATCATCACGCTCGACTAAGACAATTTTATTTCCATTAATGCCGCCAGCAGCATTAATTTCTTTGACAGCTAAACGTACGCCGTCTCGCATACTGACACCCATTGAGGATGAGCCACCAGTATAGGGGCCAGTTACACCAACTTTGATATCAGCGGCGTAGGCACCAGATGAAAGCATTGCAGCAGTAACAACTGCAAAAATATGACGGCGAATTTTCATAATATCTCCATGATTAGAACAAGTAATTAAATTACTTTTTTTATATATATTGACTGCAAAGAACTGAAAACTATCTTACATTCATTGCAGTCGGTGTGGCAGCTATTTAAATAAGGGTTTTACCTTAGCAGGTGATGATTGACCATGCAAAGTAAGGTAAAAAAATTAAGGGTTACGCTTGTAAAGTTGCTCACGCAGATTGGGCCAAAACAGATTAATTACCAGCCCAGTAATCACCAAGCCTGCAGCCAATAGTTTCCAGCCTGGTAATGGCTCCCCCAAATAATAGGCTGATGCCCCCATGCCAAATATTGGCACCAATAATGGGGCCGGAGCTACTAAGGCAGCAGGATGTTTGGAGAGTAACCAAGCCCAGGCGGCATAACCAAATAAAGTGTTGCCCCATGATTGCCAAAAGACGCCAATCCAAGCTGCTAGCGAAGCATTTACAAGCGCTGAGCCAACTTGCTGCCAGCCACCCTCAAAAATCAGGGTAAGCGAAATCAATGGTGGAATAGAAAATGCGCTTGCCCACACAACATACGAGAACATATTAATATCGCCGGCCCGGCGACTGACGGTATTAGCAACCCCCCAAGAAAATCCAGCAAAAACCACCAAAGATAAGCCCAAGAAGGTCGTATTAGCATCAGTATGCAAGGCAATGATGATCAAACCCACTAAAGCAATGGAAACCGCGATAGCCTGATAGAGTTTGAGCCGCTCTTTTGCAAAGAACATGGCAAAACCAATGGTAAAAAATACTTGGGTTTGGATTACCAAAGAAGCTAAGCCTGGTGGAATTTGAGATTCAATGGCGTAATAGAGCACACCAAACTGCCCTACCCCAGTACACAGGCCATACAAGCAGAGATTACGCCAAGAAACTTTTGGTCTGGCGACAAAAAATACCATTGGCAACAAAGAAAAGACGTAGCGCAGCGTGGCAAATAAAAATGGTGGAAAGCTACTCAAGCAATTTTTCATCACCACGAAATTGGTACCCCACACCGCCACAATCGCTAATGCCAATAGCAAATGACTTAAGGGTAAGTGATTACTTTTGTGTGTCGTCAAAGTGTACTTACTTACCGGTAATTAACTCAGCAGCGCGCTGAGCAATCATCATGGTTGGAGCAGCTGTATTACCAGAGGTAATTGTTGGCATGGCCGAAGCATCCACCACCCGTAAATGGCCAACACCCCGCACACGCAATTGCGAATCGAGTACCGCCATTGGGTCATCTGCACACCCCATCTTGCAAGTGCCTACTGGATGGAAAATGGTAGTACCAATATCGCCCGCCGCCTTAACCAACTCTTCATCGCTTTGATATCGACTACCTGGCTTGTATTCTTCCGGGGTGTAGGGCGCCAGTGCTGGGCTTTGCACAATCTTGCGCGTGAGACGCAAAGACTCCACTGCAATTCTGCGGTCTTCCTCGGTAGAGAGATAGTTGGGTGCAATCACTGGAGGCGCCTCGGGATCCAAGGAGTTAATGTGCACACTACCGCGAGAGCTTGGGCGCAAATTACATACACTGGCAGTAAACGCGTTGAAAGAATGCAAATCTTCACCAAACTTCTCTAAAGAAAGTGGTTGCACGTGATACTCCACATTGGCACGCTCTTGATCAGGAGCGCTGAATGCAAAAGCACCTAACTGAGATGGCGCCATCGACATAGGGCCAGAGCGCTTAAAGAAATACTCCAAACCAATGAGCATTTTGCCCCACAGAGTATTTGCTTTGGTGTTAAGCGTTTTAATACCGTTTACTTTGTAAATCATGCGCAATTGCAAATGGTCTTGCAGGTTTTCTCCAACACCGGGCAAATCACTCATTACGGGAATGCCTAAAGCATTTAAGCGGTCTGCAGCGCCAACACCAGAGCGCTCCAGAACCTGAACGCTACCAATCGCACCGGCACTCAATATCACCTCACCTTGCGCAGCGATATGGCACAAAGCCTTGGTCAATACGCCGTCTTTAAGATATTGAACGCCGTAGCAATTTTTAGTGGCCGGATCAATCAGTAATTTATCAACCAGCGCTTGCGTCACAACCGTGAGATTGCTGCGCTTAGCAGCATCACGCAAAAAGGCCTTAGCGGCATTGAGGCGCCAGCCATCACGCTGACTCACATCGAAATAACCCACACCAAAATTATCGCCAGTATTAAAGTCATCGCTTGCCGGAATTCCGGTCTCGATAGCAGCCTGCTTAAACACATCCATGATTGGCCAACGCAGGCGTTGTTTAGATACTGTCCACTCGCCACCCTTACCATGCCATTCATTGGCAGGCCCGTGGTAATCCTCAATTGCCTTATAGCGTCTGAGGGCATTTTGCCAAGACCAAGATTCATCACCCGTTGCTGTAACCCAAGCTTTGTAATCACCTTCCTGACCACGCATATAAATCATGCCATTGATTGAAGAGCAGCCACCCAGCACCCGGCCGCGAGGATAAAGCAAGGATCGTCCATTTAATCCAGCTTCATTAGCAGTTTTAAAACGCCAATCTGCTCGCGGGTTATCAATACAGTAAAGATAGCCAACCGGAATATGGATCCAGATGTAGTTGTCGTTTTTGCCAGCCTCAATCAATAAGACCTTCTTATTGGGATTAGCCGAAAGGCTTTTGGCGAGCAAACAGCCTGCACTACCGGCGCCAATAATGATGTAGTCATAAGCAGAAGCGCTGCTCATAAAAGCGGATGGGGTCTCTGTTGTCATTTTTCTATTTTTTGCCAGCTATTGCGTAAATTCTATTACTTTGGAAACATTATTTACCAAAACAGGCTTTCCGCGCTAACGCTAGCAAAAACTGCTTTTAGACTAATTCCAACCAATACCCGTCTAAAATGAGCAAATGCACGTCAATGAGAAAAATCGCACCCCAAAACTGGAAGATCCAAATGACGGGCCCAGCAAATCCGAACTAAAGCGGCAAATGACTGAACGTCAAAAGCTGGCTGAGGTTTTAGCCGCTTTAAGTAGCGACGCACTCAAAACCATTCCAATGGATGAGGCAATCAAGGCGGCCATCGCAGAAACAAACAAAATCAAAAGTTTTGAAGCAATCCGTAGGCACAAGCAATACCTCGGAAAGCTGATGCGCTTTTTGGATGAAACAGAGTTAGAGGCTATTCAGAAGCGTCTTGACGCGATCCAAGGGGTGAGTAAAGCTGAAACAGCCAAACTGCATTTTTTAGAGAGCTATCGTGACCGCTTAATTGCTGATGATGCCGCCTTCACCAAACTGATTGAACAGTTTCCGGAGATGGATATTCAGAATATGCGCACTTTAATCCGAAATGCGCGTAGAGAAAAAGAGCAGAATAAGCCGCCAAAAGCGTACCGAGAAATCTTCCGCTGCCTCAAAGAATTAGGTCTCTAATACTTAGAGCTTGAAGTGGCGCGCAGGCACTTCAACATAGCGATATAGGTAGTTTGCGGTAAACCAACTCGCCATCATGGTGGCTAGCATAAACCCAATCGCGATCAAGCCATTATTAAGCAAACTCAAGCCTGAAGCGATGTAAATGGTGTTGGCAATCAAAATAAATGAGAAGTGCAATAAGAAAGCACAGTAAGACCGACGACTACCCCAGAGGATAGAGAAGACGAGGTTATGCATTTTGTGGTGTTTCTCATCCTTGTAGGCCCGACTGCCCCACAGCACCAAGGCAATTGCGACTACATAGGCCAGAATATTTCTAATCCACAGATCCTGAAAACTCGAGATCAGCACAATCACCCCAATCAAAGCAAGCAAGACTTGTGACAGTTTTTTAATCGCTGGATCGGCATGATCTTTCGCCAAATGAACCAATACACCCAGGCCATAAGAGCCAATAAAGTAGAAGAAATAATTTTCATACTGCGTGAGGCGATTGAAGTACAACAGCGATGCGACGATCAAAATAGTAGCCATCCAGATTAGCGAGCGATAACCAGGAAATGTCGCCAACATGATAGTGAGCGCGGCATAGAGCTGCCAATCAATTGCCACATACCACACGCCAGCAGAGATCGAATCCAAGCCCAAGACGCCCTGCAAGAAAAATAGATGTGCCAAAAATTGCTTGAGCGTTTCTGATTCGCCAACAAACTCATCGCTCACCCAGAAGCGCGCCACCCAAGCGCAGGCAATAGTAAATACCAAGGCAACCACATAAGGAGCAAAAAGACGCAAATAACGATTAATGATTAATTTAAGCGTGTTGCGGGGCTTATCAACGGCATTGGCGCGCATCAAGGATTGTGCGGCGAGATACCCACCCATCACCAAGAATATTTGGACAGCATAGCGTCCATACTCAAATAAGCATCCCATCACTCCAGGTAACAATTCTCTAGCATCCTGCGCCATCTGCCCATAGCTCGATAGATGGTGAAGGATGATGATGAAAGCAGCAAAAACCTTTAAAAAATCAATAAATAGGTAGTGATTCTTAGTTTGCAATGAGGTGACTTAAAAGGGGTACTAGTTAAGGGATGCGGCGTAAGTAGCCAGTGATTCTACATCCTCATCGCTTAAACCCTTTGCGGCACTGCCCATGGTGCCGTCCATATCGATACGTGCACCAGAACGGATATTTTTTAGCTGGGTTACTACATATTCTTGCCATTGGCCAGCTAAGCGGGCAATATGTTTTTGCCCCTGTAACTGGGCTCCATGACAAGAATTGCAGTACAGAGTACCCGCCAGCTTCTGCCCTATGGCAATCAAATCCGGATTACCAGGCTTACCTGGTGGTGGCGGTAAGGCAGCATAGTAGGCAGCAATATTGCGGATATCTTGATCGCTCAATGCCTGCGCAATCCCTTCCATGCCACCGCCCTTGCGCTGCTCACCGCGAAACTGAATCAATTGATAACTGAGAGAAAGGGCTGGTTGCGCAGCCAGATTGGGTATAGATGGCCCAATAGAGATGCCATTCTCGCCATGACATGAAAAACACATTTGTGCTTTTTCTTTTCCGGCCACAGCATCTCCTGGCGCGGCATGAACCAAACTCGATATTAATAAGAGGCTATTAAAAAAGGCCACCACGAGGATGGCCTTCGTCTTAAAGATCAATTTCATTTGGCGTAAGACACACGGAAGATGGAGCCAGTCTCATCATCGGATACCAACATCGATCCGTCTTTGAGTACTTGCACGTCGACTGGGCGACCCCAGGCCTCGTTATTACTGCTATCTAACCAACCCGTGACAAATGGCTCAAGCTTGATCGGCTTATTTTTGGCATCCAACACTACACGCACCACTTGGTAGCCTGATTTTTTGGTTTTATTCCAAGAACCATGCTCGGCAATAAAGATATTGCCTTTGTATTCTGCTGGGAATTGCTGGCCATTATAAAAACGCATTCCCAAGGCAGCTACGTGTGCACCCAATTTCATTTCTGGCTTATCGAACTCATCACATGAACGACCTTTACCCAAATCTGGATCAACCAAGTCGCCTTGATGACAGAACGGATAACCAAAGTTCATTCCTTTAGGGCGCACTAAACGATTCAAAGTGTCATTTGGTAAATCTTCAGAAACCCAATCGCGGCCATTATTGGTAAACCACAATTCATTCGTGCCTTTTTGGAAATCCATACCAACGCTGTTACGCACGCCCGTAGCAACATATTCCAAGATATTGGTTTTGAGATTCAAACGCACAATAGCTGCATGTGTATAAGGTGGAATGATAATATTCGAAGGGGTACCAATCTGAAAATAGAGGTACTTTTTATCTGGACTGACTGTCATGAACTTCCAACCATGTGGCTCATCTTTTGGCAGCGCATCGAACACTACTACGGGTGCAGGTGGATTATCTAAATTTTGCTCAATGTTGTCGTAGCGAATAATGCGTGACAACTCGGCCACATACAATGAGCCATCAATAAATGCGACGCCATTTGGACGATGCAATCCTTTGGCAATCGTCCTGACTTCACGCTTGCCATTTTTAGTCACTACCGCATAGACGTTACCTGTAAAGCGGGTACCAACAAACACAGTACCACTTGGCGCCTCAGTCATAGAGCGGCCATTGGGCATACCAGCTGCCCAGAGCTCAATCTTAAAACCAGGTGGCACCTTTAATTTACTTACCGGGATATCTTCTACAGGCATTGCCGAGATACCAGGTGGGCTGGGAGCTAAAGAAGGATTCATACCATCCGCAGTGCGGCCTTGCGCCCAAGTAGGGGGAATCGCAACTGGAGCAGCTGGTGCTTGAGCGCTGGCTAGGCCTGTCAAGGTCATACCAGCAGCGAACATCAGCGAATAAATTACTTTGAACTTCATAAAAGGTCTCCAAATATTTTGGTTTTAAATGATTGATCTTGCATTTTGATGCAATTCAAATTTCTAACGCAATCCTAAAGCATTTTTATTAATTTTGTGAAAAAGGCTTGGCTTGAGATCGCCTCTACCGCGGTGCACAATAAATACCCAAGCCCGAGCACCCTAAAAGCTCACTCGCGCCCCAACACTAATGGCCTGCGGCATTCCAGCCTGGTAGGAGCTACTCGAGGTGGCTTGATTGAAGGTAATGTATTGGCGATTGAGTAAGTTCACAACAGAAGCAAAGACTGAGGCATTCTGCGTGACTTGATAATTAGCCCGCAAACCAATAATGGCGTAGGCCGGTACTGGATAGAGGTGGGCGGTATCCATCCATGAGTTCCCCACATAATGCATGGTTGCAGACAGGCTGGCTGATGGCGCAGGGTAATACGTCACTCCAGAATTAAACATATTGCGCGGTACACCCCCAAGCTGACTGCCCGTTGGATCGCTGGTTGCATTCCAAGTCAGGCGGGTGTTGGTATAGGTATAGCCACTATCGACCGCCCAATGCACATCTAGATCTTGGTGATACTGAAACTCCACCCCCTGACTTAATAAGTCCTGGCGATTGGTAAAGTAATTAACCGATTTGGAATTACAAATACCCACGTTTCCCACCCCTGTTAGTGGATTACCTGTGGCATTACAAAGCGATTGCGCCAAAGCAACATCACCGGCGTTATTGGCATTTAAGGCATAGCTGGCTACCGCATTTTGGACGTAATTATTAAAAGTAGTGATCTGGGCAAAACCAGCACCCCAGCGGTAGTCGGAACCCAACTCAAATCCAGTCATGGTTTCTGGAGTCAAATTGGGATTAGCAAAATTCCAGCTGGTTTGCGAACCATAGCTGCGCAGTGTGTTGTTCATGCTCGGCGCATGAAAGGCTTGATATGCTGCCGCCCGCAAATCTAAATCGCTAGTAGCTTGATAGAGCAGCCCTAAAGAAGGACTCAATTGCGTTTTGCTTTGACTGTTTACGTTTTGATATTGCGGATTAATGCCATTGGCCCCAGCGTTATATAAGGTGGGGGTTTGACTGGTCCAGTAATCTAAGCGCGCGCCCAATGTCGCCTCGAGCGGAATAGCTGAAGACTTAGACTTAAGCTGCCCTAATATCCCATAAAAATTTTGTTGCCCCTGGGCATAATCCACCGAAACCACCTGACCTGAGCCATTGGCATTGAGATTATTCGTGGTGTTTGAGGCGGTAATATTGCGCGCATCTATCCCCAGAATATATTGATCAATTCCGGCGGCATGAAGATCCTGGGTATATTGCGCAGAAGCCCCAAGCGTGGAATAAGGATCGGTGTAGTTGGCATTGATATAGGGCTGATTTCTATCCACCCCCGATGTCGCGGTAGAACCACTTTGCTTGTAGAACTGAGTCTGCTGATAAAACACATTGACCTGCGTTTTTTTATCTACATCTATTTGCGTATTTGTACCACCTGCAAAATTAGCCGTTTGAATCAGGTTAGGCGCAATGGCATAGTTTGTACTTAGATCAGCCATCGTGCCATAGCCCAAACGCAAAAAAGCATTCGTATCTGCCGTTGGCTTAAAAAAGTTCTCTAAGCGAATATTGGAATTGGCTGCGGAGTCGGTCCCCATGCCATTTTTAATATTGTTTGGCGATGCTGGAAAAATGGTCGCGTAATTCTGAAAACCAGCTGTAGAAAAGTAATCCGCTGATAAGCGCATTTGATAGGCATCAGAGGCAACAATATCTTTGGACACCGCAACATTACCAGTGCCAAATGCACCATAACTTGCAGCAATATCTTGTGAGCTATTTTGCGGTGTCTTGGTATTGATATTAATGACGCCGCCCATGCCATAGTTACCATACAAACTCGATACACCGCCGCGCACAAACTCAACAGAATCAATCGCTGACATGGGAACTAAGTTCCACTGCACGGTGCCATAAAAGGCATCGTTGGCAGGCAGTCCATCAATTAATACCAGCGTGCGACCATAACCTAAACCACGCACATTGATGCTTTGGCCGGTGGGATCCTTTTGATAGTAAGGCACATCGTTTAAGAATACGCCCGGCACATTTTTTAAGACTTGATCAATTGTTTGGTCAGGCGCTGCCTCAAGCACCTCCCCAGTCAAGATCGTGGTGTTGAGCGTCATTTGATCGAGTGGCGTACCTGCACGTGTCGCAGTTACCACTACATCACTTAACTTTTGATCGTAATTGGGGGGTGGCGCCACTTGTGCCCAAGTAAGCGCTGAGGGCAGCGTGAGTAAAAAAACACCATATCGACTACGCATTTTTACTCACGCCTATTTCACTAGATAAAACGAATCAGCAACAGTTTATTTTGATTTTGTTTTACCCATCAACGAGGCCAACAAAGGGTTGGCCTCGGCGAGTTCTTTTTTGGATTTTGCCTTCGCAACCGCGCCGAGTTTTGGAGACTTAGCAGCGTTCTTCATTTCTTGCGCAGTTTTCAAGGCAAGATTCTTATACAAATCCGTTTTCTTCATAAGGCAATAAGCGCTTTCTTTATTGCTGAGTTAAAGAGCGCGCCGCAAAGCCCAAGAAGAGCATTGACCAACCCTGCAAGAGTAATTCGATAGCAATGAGGAGGCCAGGTAACCAGAGGCTTGAAGCAGGATAGCCATTCATGATCAAGAAACCCATCAAGATTGAAATCAAGCCAGAGAGAGCCATCCAAAACCACTCATTGAAGTGACGGTGCTGAAATGCAGATACCAAACGTAAAAAGCCGGTAATAAAGAAGATGGCAGCTAACCAGAGGGTAATCACCTCTAATGCCGGAATTGGAAATACCCAAGTAAAGAGTCCAGCAGCAATGTAAAGAATAGACAAGATCACTTGAATACCCACACTCTTCCATCCTTTAGATTGAATCGCGTGCACGAATTGCAAACCGCCGCCAATTACCAAAAATGCACCTAACACATTGACAGTCAAAAAGGAGAACAAGACTTGTCCAGCAACACCAATCATGCCCAAAACAATAAATAGGATGCCTAAGCCAATGAGGTAGCCAGGTGCTTTAGCAGCAGCACCCATGACAGCTGCACGAATATCTTTTAATTGGGCAACGGATAAATCGGTCATATGACTTTCTTTCTTCAACAGGGTTAGAGCCTCTACTGTATCAGCCCTAGATGTAAAACAAGGTAATAAAACCAGTATGCTGTCTCTTTATGCAGTCCGCCAGACTTACCGGAGAATGAGATGAACGACAGTACGACCATTGTGATGGGCATCATTGCCATGCTGCTGCCTGTATTTGCAGGGCGCTTAGTGTGGCGCCGCTTTGATCAGTACTTTGGCCGCAATGATGAGGCTTATCAAGACACCCTCCCCTACTTTCTGAAGAAAATAGGCGCTACTGCCCTACTCGCCTTTGTATTGCTCTGGATTGGGATGGGTGTAGTTTTTAATACCCAATAGGACAAAAGGCAAAAGATGGATGTGTGAAAGCATTTCCGAGTAAATCAATTGAAGTATCTGCATAACCCCCCAAAAATTTAACTTAATTAACACCCCTTCTTCATTTGTGTGTATAGTGTGTATATAAAATGCAGGGATGAATAGTAAAGAGCTAATTAAGGTACTTGAAAAGATGGTTGGGCATTGCGTGGTTCGAAAGGTTCTCACCATATCTTTCATCATTCATTTAAATCTGGGCACATCGTGGTACCACACCCCAAAAAAGATTTAGGAGTCGGATTAGTTCAAAAAGTACTGAAACAAGCTCAAGTCAAATAAAGAGGCACTTATGAAGTATCCAATTGCAATTGAACCCGGAAGTTCCAAGACAGCCTGGGGTGTCGTTGTCCCCGATCTACCTGGATGTTTTTCCGCTGCTGATGGCGGGATTGATGAGGCCATCGAAAAGGCTAAGGAAGCCATTGAGCTTTGGATCGAGATAGCGCTTGATAACGCCAAAGATGTACCCAAACCTAGCTTAATTACCGATCTTCAGAAGAAAAAAGAATTCAAGGGTTTTATCTGGGCGATTGTGGAGATAAATCCCGCTTTACTATCTGATGACATTGAAAGAGTCAATATTTCCTTACCAAAAAGAGTCTTGGCAAGATTGGACGCCAAGGCAAAGTCAGCAGGCGAAAATAGATCTGGATATATTGCCCACATGGCAATTAGCACTTAATAACCCTAAAAGTGACTGCTACCCCATCAAGATATAAGTCACAACAATGATATTTTTACTGCCCTCTTTATACCAATTTAGATATAAAGAGCCAATATTTGAGTATTTGAAGTAATAATCAAAATCCTAGACAATATGGGGCTATGTACAAATACGACCATATTGACCAAACCCTTGTAGATCAACGGGTTGCCCAATTCAGAGACCAAGTAGAGCGCCGCCTCAATGGTGCCTTGCCTGAAGAAGAATTTCGACCACTGCGCCTGCAAAATGGTCTCTATCACCAACGTCATGCCTATATGTTGCGCGTGGCTATTCCTTATGGACTGTTAAGTGCCAAGCAATTACGCATGCTTGCTCTCATCGCGGATAAATACGATCGGGGTTATGGTCATTTCACTACCCGCCAAAACATTCAATACAACTGGGTGGAGCTAGAAGGGACTCCCAATATCTTGGCTGATTTAGCCAAGGTGGAGATGCATGCCATACAAACTTCTGGCAACTGTATTCGCAACATTACTAGCGATGCCTTTGCTGGGGTTGCTGCCGACGAATACGTCGATCCCCGTCCGATTTGTGAGTTACTGCGTCAATGGTCCACCCTGCATCCTGAGTTTGCGCATTTACCACGCAAATTTAAATTCGCCATCAATGGCGCGAAAGAAGATCGCACTATTTTGTTATGCCACGATGTTGGCATTGAATTAAAGAAAGATGCTGCCGGTCAATTGCTGGCTGATATTTATGCAGGTGGTGGCATGGGGCGCACCCCTATTCTGGGTTCCCTCATCAAGCAAGGCTTGCCATGGCAATTACTGCCAAGCTATCTCACAGCATTACTGCGGGTCTATAACCGCTTTGGCCGTCGCGATAATTTATACAAAGCGCGTATCAAGATTTTGGTCAAGGCATTAGGCCCAGAAGAATTTGCTCGCCAAGTAGAAGGTGAATGGGCTCACATCGTCGATGGCGATGATAACTTCACGCAAGCAGAGTGGGAGCGGGTAGCCCAGCACTTTACCAAGCCCGCATACAAAACCTTGCTGCCTTTGAGTACTGAACAGTTGCTCGCGCAGATTGGTTCAGTTGAGGGTAATGAGCGGATTGCATTTAGCCGCTGGTTGGAGCGCAATGTACGTAGTCACCAAGTTCCCGGCTATGCATCAGTCATTCTGTCCTTAAAGCCGCATGGTGTGCCACCGGGCGATGTCACCAGCGCCCAAATGAATGCCATTGCAGATTTGGCAGATCAATATAGCTTTGGTGAATTACGCGCAACCCACGAACAAAATCTCGTGCTGGCTGACGTAGAGCAAGCGCAATTGGTAGAGCTCTGGCGCGCAGCTAAGAAACAAAATTTGGTTCTGCCCAATATTGGTTTATTGACTGATATCATCGCCTGCCCTGGTGGCGACTTCTGTTCATTGGCTAATGCCAAATCATTGCCGATTGCTAAAGCCATCCAAGAACGTTTTGATGATTTGGATTACCTCTATGACTTAGGGGAGATCACTCTGAATATTTCTGGGTGTATTAATTCTTGTGGTCACCATCACGTTGGCAATATTGGCGTACTCGGTGTCGATAAAGACGGTGAAGAGTGGTATCAAATTACTTTAGGTGGCGAGCAAGGCAACGATGCTGCGATTGGTAAAGTCATTGGCCCCTCTTTTTATGCCGATGAAATCCCTGATGTCATGACCAACATTATTAATACCTATGTGGGCCAACGCCATGAGGATGAGTCATTCATTAGCGCCTATCGTCGTTTAGGTGTCGCGCCATTCAAGGAAGCGGCTTACTCGCATGCCAAGAAAAAAGTAGTCTCTGAGCAAGCTGCTGGTGGAGCGGCATGATGAACGAAATCCTCCATTTCCCCAAAGATGGCAAGCCCCATTTTGCGCCAAATCAATGGCAGATTCTCAGCTGGGATCAAGATGAGGGTGGCATTCCGGATTTAGAGCATGGCCCGAGTAAAGTCTTGGTACCGTTTGCGTGGTGGGTAAAACACCATAAAGAACAAGACATTCTGGCCCGCGCCCAAGCCGGTCAAATTGGTGTGTGGTTTGCTGCCGATGATGACATCCTTAAGCATGCAGATTTGCTTGAAGAAGGTAAAACGCTGTGGCCGCTAGTAGCAGCGCACTTCCCTATTTTTAGAGATGGTCGCAGCTTTAGTACTGCGGCGCTGCTGCGCGAGCGCTACTCTTGGAATGGAGAAATTCGTGCTATTGGCGATGTACTGATTGATCAACTACTACAAGGTGCTCGAGTGGGTTTTGATAGCTTTGCTTTGCGCTCTGATCAAGACAAGGATGTTGCACTCAAGCAGTTTGATCTATTTAGCGTGACTACGCAAAATAGCTGGCGCGGTAAGCGCACTACCCTCAGCCTTTGAGAGCGTCCATGCAAAAGCCAGCATCGATCAATAGCGCTTACGGCAAGGTCTACTTAGTAGGCGCTGGCCCGGGCGCTGCTGATCTGATTACAGTGCGGGGGGCCAAATTATTAGCGCAGGCTGATGTGGTATTTCATGATGCTTTGGTCGAGCCGGAGATGTTGGCATTGTGTCCCCAAGCTATTCAGGTACCGGTTGGCAAACGCTGTGGCAAGCTCTCTTCTGCACAGCAATTTATCAATAAGCGTCTGGTCGATGCCGCCAAACAGCACCAGGTAGTGGTGCGACTCAAAGGGGGTGATCCCATGCTCTTTGGGCGTGCGGATGAAGAACTCCAGGCTTTACAGACTGCTGGTATTGCTGTGGAAATTGTTCCAGGCATTACTGCTGCCTTAGCTGGTGCAGCATCAATTGGCCAATCTCTCACCTTGCGTGGTGTCTCTCGCAGCGTGGCCTTTGTGACCCTGGCCCAAGCAGCTGAGCCCCACCTTGAAATAAGTCACTCGCCCATCCAATACCCCACAGCCGACACCTTGGTGTATTACATGGGCCGCAAAGATGCGGCGCGCATTGCTCAAGAGCTTATTAGCCATAGTCCCAATCATTCGCCACTCACACCCGTTCATATTCTGGAGGCAGTGAGCACCCAGCGAGAGCGCCACTGGTCCAGTACTTTGCAAGAACTAGCACTCGGTGCAGCAGATCATTGGTTCGATACCCAGTCGCCCGCCTTGATCATGGTTGGCGAGGCCCTCAAAGTGAATGTGTCCGATGTAATTGCTGCGCAGCACCAAAAGACAGGCACCTAAGCAGGGATTGAGGGTGCCCTGAGGGTGAGCAATTCTATGTAGAATAGTCCCCATGCTCTGCCCCAACTATTTTCGTTGGTTCCAATTGTTTTGCTCTAGCAAATCAATCGGTGCAAAGCAAAAGCTTATAAAGTTCATAACGAGCGCTTTTGGTGTGGTACTGTTTTTTGCAACACTACACACACCAATATTGGCCGCAGAAAATAACGCGAGTAATGCATCCACGAGTGTGCCCTCGGTAGCGGTAACTGACATTGCCCAATACGAAGTACCCAATGATGTGCCAGATGGTTTGCCCAATCATCTGGTGGGTGATCTTGGTGTCGCGGTGTATAGCTCGAATATGTCGATTGGCGCTACCGGCACTCAAACCTACCCTTTACCTTATGCCTTTTTTGATTACGAACGCTTCTTTGCGCGCATTGATACTTTTGGATTTAAAACAATCAAAATGGGGTATGGTTATCTTGAGGTAGCCGGTCAGGTGAACCTGGATAACTACAATCGCAAATCTACTATTACGGGCGCCACTTTTTCAAAATTAGATCCCGTGCCACTTGGACTTGGTAGCTTTCAAGAAACGCCCATTGGTGGGTTTTTTATGTATGCGTTTCAGGATATCAATCGCTCACAAGGACAAATTTATCAGCTGTCTTATTTTGCCGAGTTTGAATTACCTGCAAATATCAAAATCTATCCACTCCTGGGCGCTGAATACCTTACTCAGTCTTATGCTAATTACTACTATGGCGTAAGCCCTAAAGCCTCGCAAACTTTGGGCTATTCTCAATACACAGTGCCTGGCACAACGAATTATGTAGCTGGCTTAATGGTAGAGGTACCAATTGTGGATGATTGGTATTTCAATGTCTTTGGTAAGCGCAAGTTCATGGGCAGCGGTATCAGCAACAGTCCCATCATGGCAAACTCCTACCAGGACAGCCTCATTGCCTCTCTGGTCTATCGCTTTAAGTAAGCTCTCTAGCCCCAAAATCAATAATGGCTTGCAGAATATGGGGATCTTCGCCCACTGCAGGTGCGGCGCTAATCTGCACATCAGGAAACTTGGCCTGACAGTCAGCCAGCAGTACTGGAAAGTCATTACGCAAATGGCCGCCTTGACCAAAAAAGACTGGGATGATGCGCACACTAGTGGCTCCAGCATCAACCAAACCAGCGATCGCCTCTGCCAGTGAGGGCTGCATGAGCTCTAAAAATGCCAGTGCCATGGGAGTAGTGGGATGCTGCTCCCTCCACAAAGTAGCCATGCGATCAAAGGGTTCACGCCAACGAATATCACGGGCGCCATGGCCAAATAAAATAATTGCCTGCATCTTTACCCAATCCCTTTCAATACCGCTCTAAATTGCTATAAGCTTACCCTGTATTCAATCACTCCACCGAACTGCAGTACCTTTATAAAAGATCCTCTATGTCAGCTCTGCTTAATCACACCTGGTTTATTGCTTTATTAGGCATGATTTTGATTGGCGCCGTTCTCACTGCCGTGCATCATGCAGAAGTGGTGGCTCATAAAACGGGGGAGCCCTATGGCATGCCGATTCTGTCCATTAGCGTGACGATTATTGAAGTCTCACTCATTATCTCTATGATGCTTACAGGTCATGAGGGCTCGCAATTTATTGCCCGTGATGCCGTATTTGCTACTGTGATGATTGTGATCAATGGGGTCATTGGTTTGTGTATCTTTGTAGGCGGTCTCAAACATTATGAAATGGCTTTTCGTAATGAGGGAGCGCTCTCTTCCTTGGGGGTACTCACCGCCTTAGCTACTTTTATTTTGGTCATGCCAGTAGTCACTGTCAGTACACCTGGCCCTGACTTTACCAATAGTCAATTGGCCTTTGCAGGCATTGCGTCTTTTGCTTTGTATGGCGCGTTTCTCTTTTTTCAGACTGTGAGTCATCGCGATTACTACTTGCCGGTCAGTGCAGAGCACAAAGCGGACGAGACAGTGCACGCGGATAAGCCGAGCAATCTCAAGACCACAGTCAGTCTTATTCTCTTATTGATATCACTGATCACGGTAGTGGGATTAGCTGAGTTACTCAGTCCTGCCATTGAGGCTGCAGTCAATAATGCGGGAGCACCTAAAACGGTGGTGGGTATTGCCATTGCGCTTTTGGTGTTGTTACCAGAGAGCTTTGCAGCGGTCAGAGCCGCCAATGCCAATCGCTTGCAAAGTAGTTTGAATCTTACGCTGGGATCAGCATTAGCCAGCATTGGTCTGACAATCCCCACGGTAGCAGCCATTGCCATTTTCTTTGATCTGCCATTGAGCTTAGGTATCAGCGATCTTAATATGGTCCTAATGTACCTGTCTTTCTTTATTGGTGCACTGACTCTAGCCATTGGTAAGACCACCCTCTTACAGGGCGTGCTGCATCTGATTATTTTCTTGGAGTACTTATTCTTGAGCTTGGTGCCCTAAAGACAGAGTACAAAACGAGAAGACTTACTTACTTATCTAGCGAGCGCACGCCTTAGAAAAGAAGATGGCCAGTTGATGCAATAGCGGCTCCCAAGAGAGGGGCTCTCTATTTGAGCTCGCTTGGCTTGAAGATAGGGATAAGGTATCGGACACTAAATGGCTTATTTGATTAGTTTGCTCTGGATGGCAAAACTGATAAACGAGTACTTTGATAAGTACAAAAAACACCAATATTGCTGCAATCATCCAAATGAGTATCTTTTTATTCATCGCTATCGAATCTCATCATGGTGATTGCACCTAAGTCATATTAGAGTTTGGGAATTTTCTTCAAATCCACTTGAATGGTGGCGCCATACTGTGCATTTAAACCAATCATCGAACGCAGTGGCACATGCTCTTTTTCTGAAAACCAAATTTCAAATGTCGCGGTGTCATCCTTTGAGGTAGTTTTGTAATAGCGGATTGCCTTTACCTTGGCGCCATCAAATGGAAAATCCCATGGCTCTCCACGTACCAAGGTATAAGTCTTGAGCGAACGTCCATCGGTAACAGGTAAGACCACCGATTTGGCAGGCAAATCTCGACCAATAAATTGGTAACCTACCGTGAGCATATCGAGTAACTTACCAGCATAGGGGGCTGTTCCTATTGGCGCGCTACGAGAAGAGACTTTATAAAAATTAATGATGCTCTTCGGGGCATCGACTTTAGCAATCAGCAGCTCAGTATTACCGCGCTTTTCTTGATAGGTGTTGGTTACCAAACCATTAGGACCATTTGCCCCCACTGAATCACGAATTAACTTTTGGTCATTTAATACAGTAGCGAGGACGGCAGCCAAGGTGCCCGTGGAATTAATGTGGTACTGATCTTTGCGAAGATCAACTTTATCGACTACGGTGGCGACCTGCATCGACCCTTTAACCAAGCTAAAAACTTGCTCGTAGGGACTGGGGGCTTCGCCAGATTGCTTTAAATATGCCGCCCGCTTGGCGGGATCAGCAGTAATTTTCAGATCGTATTCAAATTGGGCGGTTTGGGCATGGGCAGTCAATCCGGCCATTGCCAATAACGCCACAATAAAAGATTTGACCAAAGACGGGTAATTGAATATGGTTTTCATCACCACATTTTACTAATAATAAGGTTGCGTATAACCGACACCAAAAACTGTTGGGAAAGTAAATACCCCAATAAATTCGAGTAATTTAAGCGATTTAGATAAATAGGGCTTTGGTATTTGGATTTAAATTCTATAATCATCGGATGTCAAGTTTATTAATTGCCTTTTTTGTCTCTTTTGTTTGCACGATAGTGGTTATTCGCTCACAAAAGATACATCAGCGCTTTACAGCTGACTTAGACTTAAATGGCCCCCAAAAATTTCACAAAACTGCAGTGCCACGCATCGGCGGTCTTGGTATTGCCTTGGGCCTAACTTTGGCAATCCTCTATCACTACAATCTGCAAGCTGTTGCCAATGAAGAACTCTTTATGCTGCTGTGCGCAGCACCTGTCTTTGCAATCGGCCTTTTAGAAGATTTGACTAAAAAAATTAGTGTCAGAACACGTTTAATTTTTACAGCGCTGGGTGCATTTTTGGCTATTTATTTTTTGGGCACCCAAATCATCCGCCTAGATATTCCGGGGATTGATCTGCTGCTTTTACTTAGTCCAATCTCCATCGTCTTTTCTGTATTTGCTATTACCGGCCTTGCAAATGCTTACAACATTATTGATGGCTTTAATGGGCTATCGAGCATGGTGGGCATGATTACCTTGCTAGCGCTCGGTTATGTAGGTATTGAGGTCAATGACCCGCTCATTACTTATCTGAGCTTTTCGATGGTAGCTGCCATCTTGGGATTTTTCATTTGGAACTATCCACGAGGCTTAATCTTTTTAGGCGATGGTGGAGCGTATTTAATTGGATTTTGGATTGCCACTTTAAGCGTGCTCATTGTGGCAAGGCATCTGGAGATTTCAACTTGGTTTGCTGTACTGATCAATGCTTATCCTATTTGGGAAACTATTTTTACAATCTATCGCAGAAAATTTCATCAAGGGAAAAGTCCTGGCCATCCCGATGGCATTCACTTTCATTCTCTGATTTTTCGGCGCATTCTCAATAACACCCAAATTAAATCGGAAAATGATTTCTTTTTGACCAATGCAAAAACATCTCCTTATCTTTGGGTGTTAAGTGCCTTCGCAGTGGTACCCGCTGTGTTGTATTGGAACTCAACACCATTACAGGTGATATTCTTTCTCTTATTTGCCAGCTCTTATGTCTGGCTCTACAAGAGAATTGTGTCCTTTAGAACGCCCAAGTGGATGCATCTAGGGTAGATACTCAATAAGTAATTAAATTCATAGATTCGATATAAGCACCCATCGAGCCAATGCATCCATAGTGATTGCTATTTGATAATCTTCAAAACCTGCAATATTTGCCAAACAAAGAAGACTAGTACCATACTGGCAACAATCATCAAACTCAACTCAATCCTAAAGAGCTTCACGCGCTTGTGAACATACTCGATTGAAAGCATTACCTCTCCTTTATTTTGCTGGGTAAAAGCTCAGCATAAAACGAAAAGGTAAAAATAAGAGTGGTGCTTAACTGAGGCTGGGGTCAGAAACAATTGAATCATTTAGGAGAATTAGCGCAGACTATGTAATCCGAAGAAGCCAGAAAAGATTATTAATGCCTCCAACCCCAAAGTTACAGAGTCTATTAACCCAATACCCGAAAAAATTGAGATATGCCTTACCTACTTCACCTTGCGCTAGCCTAAAGACATCAAGTGCATAGTGATCTGCATCGCCAACGCTTTGCGCATATCTTCAATCATGTTCACCTATTGTGTATTCGATGACAGGACTGTGTGGGGAAATTAGTTCATATTACGCACGGAAAAAATTTTCATCGGTGCAATGAATTCTCGTCCCTCTTGATCAAAAACCCTCAACACCACCACATCATTGAAATCATCAGCACAAATTACCCAGTAGCTCCTTATGAAGCGATAGCACTATTCAGTACATCATCCAAGATTTCTACAATCAAATCGGCATCATTAGTACTGATTGCAACCTTGATATCAATATAGGTCAAGATATCAAATTGCACCTGACCCAATAAAGTGGGCGACGGTTTGCCGGTGATCACCAATGCCTTATGGAGAAGAAACGCTTATTGGCGCGCAGTAAATAGACATGCACTTAACGATGCGCTGAGCAAAACCAGTGCCAAGCAATGGATGATTCCCTCAATCACATGACTCCCCTTTACTAATTTAAAATTGCCTGTGCATGCCATCTAAAAAACTTCGCTTAGCGCCACTTTTTGTTACAAGCCTCTTGTTAGGTTCAGCCCTTTCCAGCGCACAGACTATTTCTGCTAGCACCCCAACTATCAGCCCGGTAGTCACAAAACCACTAGATCAAAAACTGATCATTTCTAGCGCCTTTGGTACTCGTGTCAGCGCATTTAGTGGCGAACATGAACAACATGAAGGGCTCGACATCCCAGCACAAGCAGGCAGCCCCATTTTAGCCACTGGTAATGGAAAAGTAACTTATGCTGGGTATGCCCCCGGTTACGGTAACCTCGTTGAAATCGATCACGGTCAAGGTTATGCCACTCGCTACGGCCATGCTCAAACACTCTTAGTGAAAACTGGCGATACAGTAAAGCAGTCACAAATCATTGCTACCGTGGGGAGCACTGGCAGATCTACAGGCCCTCACTTACATTTTGAAGTCAGTTTCAATAAAGTGCCTTTTGATCCCAAGATACTCTTGGGCGGCGCTTTTATTGATAGCAAAACGTCCAATCGATCCGTGATTACTTTTACTGCTACTAAACTCAAAGCTCCCTGGCAATTACAAGAACTAGCCCAAGGCAAATATCCCAGCCATATTCTTTACACTTCCACTGGCAAACATTCTTCGGGTGAACCCTTCGTTTTAGTCAGATCACGTACTAGTACCCCAGCGGACAACCGCTAAATTGACACACACGAGGCATTAGCAATCCTTTTTATCCTTGCTATGTAAATAGCCTACTTTATCAGTAGATTTAGTTAGCAATATCTTGGCCTGCCCAGCTAACCAATCAGGCGACACCCACAAGCTATAGTAGGCCTCTTGCCCTTTGAAATGATATTAGTCCATAGCGAGCCTATATTTGCTAAACCAAGATATCTTAAGCTCTCCTAGGAACTTTCTTAACATCTTTATGTGTATAGCGATACCCTACCCAGTACTCCTCATCCGAATACTCAGATACAACAAGAGCCGTATAGACTGCCAATAGTGATGCCTTGAGAAAATTTGCTCCTACATAATTTTCCGCAAGATCTAATTCCTCAGATTCCCATGGGGCAATCATTCCAAATCTTGCTATCAGATCTTTTCTAACATCCGATATCAACAGCAATACTTCCTCCTGATAGGATTCGTACCCCTTACTCAATTTCTCACCTAAATCGATTAGCCGATCTTGCAATTTATTAGACATTAGGCTGCCGCCATTAAAGGCTTCATTGCCATTGGAGCAATTGCAGGATTACTCTTAAATCTCTGCTCAACCTCCCATAAATCAACAGCCTCTTGCATATGCAACCAACTCTCGGGTGTTCCGCCAATAACCTTGGAGATCCTTACTGCCATTTCAGCACTGATACCTCTTTTTTCATGCAGTATCTCGGAAACCGTCAAACGACTCACACCCAAATGATTTGCAAAAGCTGCTTGGGTAATACCGAGTTCCGGCAAAACATCCTCGCGCAATATAGCGCCTGGATGGGTTGGCCTACGGTTTGCGTTTCTCAAACTTCGCATTGTTTTCTTCATTAGTGATAATCCTCCAAATCCACTTCGATTGCGCTTTCGCCATCGAACTTAAAAGTTATTCGCCAGTTCCCCGAAACGGTAACCGAGTAAACACCTTTGCGCTTACCCTTTAATTCATGAAACTTAAATCCGGGCACATCCATATCCTCAGGCACAACAGCAGCATCTAAGCGATCTAACATACGTTCAATTCGGGCGGCATACTGCGCAGGGATGCCGCGATAGCTACCCTTAGTAAAAAAACTTTCCAGCCCTTTATGATGAAACGATATGATCATATCTAATTGTAATGTATATAATTACAATGTAAATATATACATTACATAGACCATGCCCGATACACGGTATTAGCACTCCTTACCCCCTATTTTTGATGATTTAGCTGAGGTTTACGTGCTTTAGCGCACTGTTTTAAGGCTTATTTCGTTATAATTATTAAATCTAAGATGGGCGCGATGCCTTTGGGGAAATTTTGTCTTTAATCACTATTTATAACTTGCGAGAAATACTGTAAGTGACTGATTTTATTAATGAAAATTTCTCTTTAAACTCTGATTTAGAGCTTCCTTTGGATCAGATTGTGGCCCAGCCCTTAATCGCGATTTTGCTGTGTACCTATAACGGTGAGTGCTTCTTAGCTGAGCAGCTTGACTCCCTAGAAGCCCAGACCCATCAAAACTGGGTGTTGATGGTCAGTGATGATGGCTCAAAAGATGGCACTTTAGATATTTTGCTCAAATATCAAGCGAAATGGCCCCAGGGGAAAATGGCCATTCGCAATGGTCCCCAAAAGGGCTTTTGCCAGAACTTTCTATCCTTAGCGTGCGATTCTGAAATTAAGGCTGATTACTACGCCTTTTGTGACCAAGATGATGTGTGGCTCCCTGAAAAGCTCACAGTTGCTGTGCAAACGATCACTGCCAATCAAAATATTTACGTGCCCTTTATTTACTGTGGTCGCACAACTTACGTTACCGAGCAATTAAAGTCTTGCGGTATTTCGCCGCTTTTTGTGTTTCCGCCAAGCTTTCGCAATGCTTTAGTGCAAAGCATCGCCGGGGGCAATACGATGGTGTTTAACTTGGCCGCAAAACTATTGATTGAAAAAGCGGGCCCGCTGAATGTACCTTCGCATGACTGGTGGATCTATCAATTGATCTCAGGTGCTGAAGGCGATGTCTTTTATGACCCAGTGCCATATCTTTTATATCGTCAACATAATGGCGCCTTGGTGGGTGGGAATAATTCGTTCTCGGCAAAAATGGAGCGGGTGAAGATGCTCTGGCAAGGGCGTTTCCAGGATTGGAATAGTCTAAACATTGCTGCCTTAAAAGAGGTGAAGCATTTGCTGGTAAAAAATCACCAAGAAATTTTGAAGATGTTTGAGGCTCTAAGGGGTGCAGAATTAAAAGATCGATTTCATTTGATGGAAATTTGTGGCTTGTATCGTCAAACACGTCGCGGAACCCTGAGTCTAATTTTTGCAGCCCTAATTAAGAAAATATAAAAATTATAAATTGTTATGAGTCAAATAATTAATCCACACTCGCATCCGCCTGCCTCATTAAAGGCATTATTCAGTAGTTTAATTAAAAATAGACAGCTGGTTTACCAGATGACAAAGCGTGAGGTGATCGGGCGCTATAAAGGTTCGGTAATGGGGTTGACATGGTCATTCTTTAATCCCATTCTGATGCTTGTAATTTACACTTTTGTGTTTTCGGTAGTTTTTAAGTCGCGCTGGGGTTCGGCGGGCTCTAATAGTAAGGCTGAATTCGCACTGATATTATTTGTAGGAATGATTGTATTTGGATTATTTTCAGAGGCAATCAACCGGGCTCCCGGATTAATGTTGGTAAATTCAAATTATGTCAAGAAGGTAGTTTTCCCATTGGAAATATTGCCAGTAATTAATTTTGGTGCTGCTCTTTTCCATTCTCTAGTCGGATTTGGTGTGCTCATTTTAGGTTTTTTATTGATTAATGGTTTTATCAATTGGACAATTATTTTTTTGCCAATTGTGCTATTTCCTCTGATGTTATTAATTATGGGTATTTCTTGGTTTATTGCATCTATTGGTGTATTCGTAAGAGATGTGGGTCAGACAGTTAACATTTTAACTACCCTTCTTATGTTTTTATCACCAGTTTTTTATCCAATTACAGCTGTGCCTTCAGAGTTTCAAATTTGGATCATGCTTAATCCATTAAGTTTTATTATTGAGCAGGCACGAGCTGTGCTGATATTTGGGGAGCCGCCTTCTTGGATAGGACTTGGAGCCTACACGTTGATAGCAATTTCGGTTATGTTACTTGGTTTTGCATGGTTCCAGAAAACAAGAAAAGGTTTTGCTGATGTCATTTGAGGAAATTGCAATTAACGTCACTGGTCTCGGTAAGCGATATGAAATTTATGATCGTCCGAGCGATAGATTAAAGCAATTTATTCTGCCTAAAATTGCAAGACTTTTAGGTAAGAATAATCAGCGTTATTTTCGAGAATTTTGGGCATTAAACGATGTATCTTTTCAGCTTCGCAAAGGTGAGACCTTAGCAATCATAGGGCGCAATGGATCTGGTAAGTCAACTCTACTTCAAATTATTTGTGGGACGTTGAACCCAACAAACGGCACTGTTCAAGTTCATGGAAAGGTTGCAGCACTTTTGGAGTTGGGGTCTGGCTTTAATCCTGAGTTTACAGGGCGTGAAAATGTTTACCTTAATGCCTCAATACTTGGATTAAGTAAGGTTGAAATTGACGAGCGCTTTCAAAAGATAGAGAGCTTTGCTGATATCGGAGAGTTTATTGAACAACCAGTAAAAACGTATTCCAGTGGAATGCTTGTGCGATTGGCTTTCGCAGTCATAGCCCATGTAGATGCAGATATACTAGTAATTGATGAGGCCCTGGCGGTCGGTGATGCAGTTTTTACTCAAAAATGCATGCGATTTATACGAAATTTTCAAAAAAACGGGGCACTAATTTTTGTAAGTCATGATATTGCAGCAGTACAAAATTTATGCCAGTCAGCTCTATGGCTTAAGAAAGGGCTCATTGAGCAGATTGGAGCTACAAAACTAATTGCTGAAGCTTATTTGCAATTTACCCTGCAAGAAATATATGGTGACGAAGTTCGGCTTTCATCTACATTGTCTGGCGCTGCAAAACCAGAGTTCATTGATGATGCAAATAACTTTTTTGAGGGTCCCCCAGTGATTGTGTGCGATATAGCTACTCTTGATGTTGAGAATAATCTCGATGCCGCAAAAGGATGGCGTACTGGTGGCGCTGAAATATTGGCTGTCAAACTAACCAAGCTTTCTGATGGTAAAGGTACGATGTTTGTAGGCGGCGAGAGGGTTTGCTTGGAAATAAAGGCTGTTGCTCGGGAAACTCTCAAAAGCCCCATATTGGGTTTTCTAGTTAGAGATCGCTTGGGGCAGGACTTATTTGGTGAAAATACTATTCCTTATACAAGCATCAATCCAATTGAAATAAGCGCTGGCCTTACTTTTAAAGGCCTTTTTGAATTCTCCTTGCCAATGTTGCCTAATGGTGAGTATGCGGTAATGGTGTCAGTGGCGGATGGAGATTATTACGATAATCTGCAGCATCATTGGTTGCACGACGCGTTAATTATCAATGTCTCATCAAGCAAAATTAGATATGGCTTGGTAGGGATTCAGGTAGAGAAGGTGCAGATGAAAGTGACTCATGACTAACAATCTTTTGGAGGATATATGCCTTAGACGTTCTGGAAAGTTATCTGATAAGTGGTCGCTTTACTTATCTGAGTACTCTCGATTATTTGATGAATTCCAAAATCATGAATTGCATCTTTTGGAGATTGGAATTCAAAATGGCGGATCTTTAGAGTTATGGGCGGAGTACTTTAAAAAGGGGCGAGTTTTTGTTGGGTGCGATATTAATCCAGGATGTGCCAACCTTCATTTTTCTGACTCACGCATCAATGTCTTTATTGGGGATGCAAATTCTAGCGAAGTCGTTTGTAAAATAAAAGAATGTAGTCAATATTACGACATCATTATTGATGATGGCTCGCATAAATCAAGTGACATTATCAAGTCTTTTTCAATATATTTTTCGGCGCTATCTAATGGAGGTCTTTACATAGTCGAGGATCTTCATTGTAGCTATTGGAGCTCATTTGAAGGTGGACTATACGACCCCTTGTCATCCATATCTTTTTTTAAAAGGTTAGCCGATGTTATTAATTACGAACATTGGGGTCTAGATAAATCCAGGGAAGATGTGTTGCGTCCTTTTTTTGAGGAGTACAAATTTAGCATTAGTTCAGAGACACTTTCTAAAATACACTCCATAGAATTTATTAACTCAATTTGTGTTGTTAGAAAAAATGATGAGCGTAATAATTCGCTAGGTAGGCGAGTAATCTCTGGAAAAGATGAAAGTGTAATAACCGGACATTTGGAACTCAGTAACCTATCTTATTTATTAGACCCAATTTATCACCAAAAGAATAATTTATGGTCGAATAAGGCCATGTCGTCAGATGAAGACGTTTTTCAAAGTCAGAGAATGGCTCAAGTCGAGCGCCAGAAAAATGCAGTACTGCTGGAAGAAAAAATTAGACTTAAAGAGCTTGTTCTTAGTGAAAAAAACCGAAATAAAATTTTAGATCTTCAGCTTGCAAATTCTGAATATACAAACAATAGTCTACTAAATTCTACAAGCTGGAAGATCACTAAGCCATTGAGGTTGGCAAGTAGGGTAGTGAAAGCTTTAACCAATTCAAGAGGTATTTTTAAATACTTTTTTAATCTAAATTTATACAAAAGAATTCCCTATGCAATTAAGTTATTAAAAGCTGAAGGGTGGTATGGCTTTAGACGTCATTTGGTTTTTAAATTACAAGAAAAACAAGGGATCCACGAGTCAAAAGAAAATCTATATGAATTTGACTCAATCATGATGGGTTTGCCTCACGCTAGCAAAAGAGCCCACTATAGAATTGATAAAACGGGAAATATTACAGCTGAAGATGATTTGCTCGTATACGTTGCTTACTCACCAAAAGGTTATTTGAGTAGGATGCAGGTATTACAAATACAGCAATATAAGGATGTTGGTTATAAGCTAATTTTAATTATTAATACGGATCATTTTGAGGAAACGGTTGATGCTGGGGACAATCAATCAGACTTTCAAATTACACGAGAAAATTACGCATTCGATTTTGGGGCCTGGAAAGATTGTGTAAACATAATTGGGTGTTTAGAGGTAGCTAAGTCAATTACATTTACAAACGATAGTGTTTGTATTGTTGGATCAATGGAGCAGCTCTTAGAGCAAAAAAACAGCATAGAAAAGATAAATTCAGATGTTGTATTTTTAACAAAAAATAATGAAATCACCCCGCATTATCAGAGCTATTTTTTTTGCATAAATGAGCGGGGAATAAATAAGAAGGCACTCGATGTGCTCGCATCTCTGCCTTACTATACAAATAAAGATAAATTAATTACAGAGGTTGAGATTAATTTTCATTTAAAGCTAGCTGAATATGGAATTACTTCTAAAGAACTTTATGAGATTACGGATGGCTTGGGTTCGATAAAAAATCCAACAATTCACTCGTGGAGACAGTTAATAGGCATGGGATTCCCGTATTTCAAAATTCAAATTTTGACTACGGGGCTTTTAAGCATAGAAAGTAACGAGCTTCATGGTTACATTGATAATAATATTGTTTCCTATATAAGCACTCATTGCTTTTCAAGGAGGAGCATTGCCAAGGCGACGGAATTGCAGAAAAAGAATGTTGATTCTTTTTCACAACAAGCCATTGCCGACGCAATAATATTTGGCGAAAATGGCGCTCAACAAGCCTTCAATCCATTGGACGGACATTCAAAACCCATACAACTTCCGCTAATTGATGTTAATGATTTCGAATTAAAAATACCTAAAATACTGGCCGTCATTCATTGTTTTTATATTGATGTTGCAGAGGAAATTCTAGGAGAAATATCTAATTTATCCATGCCTATGAGGTTGCTAGTCACCACGGACTCCGAAGAAAAAAAAATTTTTTTAGTCAAAACTATTAAAAAGTTTGGATTACAAGGTGATGTAGTGTTGTGTCAAAATCGTGGGAGGGACGTAGCTCCATTTGTTGTTGAGACTGGAAAATATATCAAAGATGAAGAGGTCATTCTTCATCTCCACACTAAGAAATCAACGCACGATAAAAAATACTCAGAGTGGGGTGGATTTCTAAGGAAGAATTTGATAGGTTCACCTGATATCGTTAAATCTATTCTTAAAATTTTTGAGGAGCAGAGTATAGGTCTTGTATATTCAGAACATTATGGCCCTGTTAAAGATTTGAGAAACTGGGGCTATGACTTTTTGGCGGCTAAAAAATTACTCCAAAAGATTGGAGTTGAGGTTTCGGGGGCTGGGTTACTGGAATTTCCAACTAGCACTATGTTTTGGGCAAAAAGAGATGCCATTAAACCATTGCTTGATTTGGGGTTGTCCTACGATGATTTTGAGCAAGAAAAGGGGCAGACAGATGGAACGCTAGCCCACTCCATTGAGAGATCAATGTTATTTGTTGTGGAAAAAAGTGGTTATATAAGTTTGCCAGTTAGCTCAGGCAATATTAAAGGCAATTAGAGATGAAAATTACTAGCAAAGATCTTGTGCGTATATTAAGAGATCGAGCTCGCCCCTGGTTAACGGGGGGCGAGGGGAGTAGATCAAAATTCTACAATTTCATAAGTGAAATTTATCCGGTTCATGCTTCACGTTCGGATAATATGCGACCAAGATTTAATATCCTGCTTCCAACCGCAAAGCCAGAAAAGATTTATGGTGGCATTGCGACGGCCTTAAAAGTAGCTAATGAAATAATTATTAGCTTACCAGAAAATATTGACATCAGAATCATAATTACTTCTGATTCCGTAAATAGGGAATCAATTTCTGAGGTTTCTAGACGACTAAACAAAACCTTTCTAGTTGGCAGACCCAATGAGGATCCCAAAGGTTGTTTGGTAGTTGATCTTTTCGAATATAAAGCTAACCCAATTTCCATTAGAAAAAACGATATTTTCTTTGCGACAGCTTGGTGGACAGCTGAGTTAGGTTTTCGGCTTGCAAAAATGCAAAAATCAATGTTTAGACGCTCTTTGGATCTAATATATTTAATTCAAGATTTTGAACCTGGTTTTTATCAATGGTCAAATCACTATGCCATTAGTGAGGCAACATACCATAATGAAGATCAAACTATTGCTTTGATGAATTCGCAGGAATTGTTTGATTTCATGACTGATAAGTACAAGTTTAAAAGTCAATATTTAATTCCATTTGTTGTCAATGAGGAAATTACTAGAGCCCTGAGAGAATGTAAAAAAGAAAAAATCATACTTGTGTATGGAAGGCCATCCGTAGCTAGAAATTGTTTTGAAGTTATTGTTGAAGCTTTGAGGCTATGGCAATTTAGTGAGCCTTCGAAGAATCTCGGTTATCAAGTGATATTTGTTGGTGAGAATTTTTCCAATTTATTGGTTAATGAGCTAGAAAATAAATGCATTTTGGGTAAGCTGCCGTTTATGGAATATGCGGATTTGTTAAGCAGATCTGCCATAGGAATTTCACTGATGCTGAGTCCTCACCCCAGTTATCCTCCTTTGGAGATGGCCAATGCTGGTTGTGTAACCATAACAAATAATTTTGAAAACAAAAACTTAGCACTTCATCACAATAATATATTGAGTCTTGAAAAGGTTTCACCTCAAAGGCTTGCGAATGAAATAGAAAATGCAGTTTTATGTTTTGAGAGTGGGTCAAAACCAATTGCCAAGATTGCTAATAATTCTTATATTTTTGAGAGTGCTTATGCAAAAGAAATTGCAGATAAATTTTTAACAATAATTAATAACGAGGACGTTTGATATGGAAACATATAATTTTTTAGGTTTTGATATACCCATTGATTTACTTAATATGACTGGTGGAGGAGTTTCAGACTTTGATGATATCGCTTTCGGCCATTTCGAGTATTTAAAAAAATATGTCGATATGCGGCCAACGGATTCCATTCTTGAAATAGGCTGTGGCATCGGAAGGGACGCAATTCCGTTAACGCAATTTGTAACCACAGGAACATATGATGGGATTGATATTATTGGGCGAAGTATCGAGTGGTGTAAAGAAAATATTCAATCAAAATTTACCAACTTTCAGTTTCATCACTTTGATGTAGAGGATCAATTACACAACCCAACTGGCAAGGATCGACTAGATAAATACAGTATTCCATGTAAAGACTCATCTGTAGATAAAATTTTTCTATGGAGTGTATTTACACATATGTTTGAATTGGATATCTCCTATTACCTAAAAGAATTTCATAGGGTATTAAAGCCAGAAGGAAAAATTCTGATCACTTGCTTTATCGTAAATGATGAGATTTTGAGGCAAGCAAGAATGGTTGATTTAACGCCTTGGAGTTTACGGTTTGAGCATAAACATGCTGATGGTTGTTTTATCAACAATATTGATTACCCAACTGGTGCGGTAGCTTATGAAGAGCAAAAGTTACAGGAAATAATTGAGGGCTCCGGTCTTGTGAAGGTGGGACAAACCTTAACAGGCCAGTGGTGGGGGAATAATAGTGGCTTAGGTTTTGGGCAGGATGTTATGGTTCTTAAAATAAACCATGATTAAAAAATTAATATTGAATAATGAATTTAATATTATAACAAGCGTTATATTATTAATATTAGCAGCCTATATTTGTATTGGCAGCAATAAAAAAGTAGATGGTCTTGAAATTGACATACTTTTAGAATCTAACATTTCTGGATATATACAGCTATATCTTGATTCTGGTAAGGGTTATAACGAGGTTGAGTCAGTCAGAAGTACATATAGTGGTGGGAATAAAAAACAGGTAATTCGATTACATTTACCCGCTGGAGAGTACAAGTCAAACATTCGATTGGATACAGTCCTCAATCCTATTCAAAATGGCTTTGCTGATATAAAAATATACAAAATTTGGATTTCAGATAATAAAAACAAATCCATTATTAAAGTTGATCTGAGCAAAGCACTGCCAAATAATCAATTCAGCAAGTTTGTGATGGGAGCTGATGATTCTTTATTTTTAAGTTCGAATGCTATGCAAGGCAGGCCAATCATAATTTTCGACACAGTCATTCTTAAAAATGATACCGAAAGTAAATTTTCAAATAACTATACTTTAATCTTACTCTCATTTTTGATAATTGCTGGAAGTTTTTTTATTGATAAGAAAAAAATATTTAATAGATACTCAAATATTAATGATTTAACTTTAGCCCCTTTTTTATTAATATTATCAATTGTTATATTTTTCCTAAGGAATCCTGATCCAATTTTTTCTAATAATATTGTTACTGAGGATGGATTCTGGTCAGGCATGCTCTTGGATAAAGGTTTTTTATTATCCCAATGGCTAGTCAGAGGTGATTACTTTGTCTTTGGAAATTTAGGGTTGCTTCAAATAGGTATCTGGTTGAATAAGTTATTTTATGGTGATGATTTAAGTGTTTATCCTAGAATATTAGGTTTTTTATCTTATATTTTCTTTGGAATTTTTGCGACCTACTTATGGTTTGGAACAAAAAATTATCTCTCCGCAAAAGCTCGTTTGCTTTTGTTTTTATCTATTGTATTAATTACTATTGGAAATAGCTCAAACGAAGTTTTGGGGCGGATCTCTAACATTGGATTTATTCTTCCTGTGTTTGAAATAGTTTTATTATTTAATAGAAGAAATCTTAAAAATACAAGAAAATATATTTTAGATATAATAATATTTATTTGCGCATTAACTAATCCTATTTGCATTGCAATTTGGTTTTCTTACGTGTTGCTTGAACTAGCTTGTATTTTAATTAATAAGAATAAATTTAAAGAAATATTTAAAATATTAGGAATTTCAGGATTATTAAATACAGCATTAATAATAATAATTTCGGTATTAATTATATATAGGATTAATTTAAATATTAGCCAGAATGGTTTGGTAGGTAGGCCTTTTATTTCTGGACACTTTTTCGAGATATTTATAGCCAGGTCTATATTATTTCCCATAGTTTCACCTATTTATAATTATTTAAATAACTATATTGTTGTCTTTTTGTTTTTTACCTTTTTATGTATTTTTTTAACTGCACTATTTAGCTTGGATAAAAGCGACCATAAAAGTCGTTTCTTTGGAATCACAATTTTTATCTCTCTTTTGATTTATTCTTTAATTGTAATTCTTATGAGACCTGGTTTAACTGAGTGGATAGGTGGTTACAGGGGTGTATATCCAGAGAGATATTTTATGGGTCAATACATTCTCAGTCTAATTTTATTAATTTGGTCTTTTGAAAAAATTTATGATAGGTGGCATTGTTCATACAAAGTTTATATTCTTGTTGCTGCTTCAATTTGTTTTCTTCCTTTATTTATTAGTTGGTTAAATGCGTTTGAATTTTATGAGCCCAGGGCGAAATTTATTGTGAATGAGTCTTTTAAGGAGGCGGTTTTAAGGCAGTACATGTCTGACCCTTCCGCTAATTCTTTTAGAATTACTACGTTCCCTCAGGGATGGTTCTTTGATTTACCTGCTAATTACGCTCGTGAAACTGCGCTATCGTCTGGTAAATAAATGTAAAGTTAATTTGTACATATTTTCTTATTAATTTATTTCTTATATATATGTTTATTAATTTTTTTTGTAGTTATTATTATTTTAATAAATCATAATAATTTTCAATAATTTATGGTTTTTTATTAATTAATATAGCTGCTATCTATTTTTCAAATGACCAGATATTAGGCCCTTATATGAATTCATTTCCAGTATTTTTGTCGGTTATATATGTAGTACGTAATCAAGTTGATCTCATAGAAAGCATTGTTCAGCGTGCTTCTGAAAAATTGAGATTGCTTGTTACTGATTACGAGTTGATCATTGTGGACAATGCTTCGAATGATGAAACAGTTAATGAGCTAAAAACTTTAACAGGAAAGGTTGGTTATCCAAACTTGCAAGTTTATGTTCTCACCAAGGAGGTTAATGAGGATATAGCTTCATGGGTGGGGCTTGAGAATGCACTTGGTGATTTTGTTGCTGTACTTGATCCAATGCTTGACGATATCGGGGCTTTGCCTGAAATTCTAGATAAAGCCGTTAACGGTGCAGATGTTGTTTTTGCAAATAATTTGCAGAAACCGCATCAGACTTTTACTTACAGAATGGCTCTTGCGGCCTTTAATTTTCTATACAAATCGTTTAATGGGATACATTTGACGAAGGAAGCGCCTCCATGCAGATTGCTGAGTAGGAGCATTGTGAACTTTATTTTACAGCACCCTCAGCCGGCCCTTACTTATCGACATTTGCCGGTTACAGGAGGATTCGCTCGAATTAACATTGACTATAGTGCAAACCCACTCACCTTAAAGCAAAAAAAATTGGGAGAAAGTATTGATAGAGGCATGCGTCTCCTCGTGTCCACAACACAAGCTCCAATGCGTCTTGTAACATCACTATCCCTCTTTGGTGCTGCTGCTAACTTAATTTATTCAGTTTATGTTCTTTCCGTTGGGATCTTCAAAGCTGACGTTGCCCCTGGCTGGGTGAGTATGTCTTTACAGCAATCTGGCATGTTTTTCCTAATCTCCCTTGTTCTTTTAGTATTGGGCGAGTACATATTACACATGGCTAGCCTTAGTAATGAGGGGCCTCTATATCACGTTGGTCAAGAATTTACCAGCGCGCGTATGATGCGTCGGGAGAGGTTGAATATTGAAGTGGTTTCATCTTCCGTCAAGAGTGATTCCTTGAGTAATTCACATCGAGCCATTGGGTAGTCGTGGATCATTTCACTGCAGATGCAGTTATCGTCGGAGGCGGTTTCTACGGGGCTGCAATATCGATTTATCTTGCTAAGAGTCGAGGGCTGCGTCGAGTGATACTCTTGGAGCAAGATGCAAAACTTTTGAGCCGCGCCTCATACAATAATCAGGCACGTGTGCACAATGGATACCACTATCCTAGGAGTTTTACAACGGCCTTTCGGAGTAGGGTTAATTTTCCTCGATTTGTTCGTGATTGGCCGCAGGCTGTTAGTTCTGATTTTCAGCAGCTTTATGCAATTGCTGGCCGCAACTCTAAAGTAACTGCCAAGCAATTTAATCGGTTTTGTCACGAGATCGGCGCGAAGATTAAGCCCGCTGAAGTTAGTTTAAAAAGTCTTTTTGATCCGCGCCTAATTGAAAATGTTTTTCTCGTTGAGGAGTATGCCTTTAATTCGGATCGACTTAGAGAATGGGCTCTTAAGGAGCTTCAAGATTCAGGTGTTGATGTTTATTATTCCTCACGTGCTTTAGCAGTCAATCGCTCTAAAGACTCCAAAAATTTAATCGTGGTGACTGATGCAGGATCAGGGGGTACCTCTATAGTGTGCCGATATGTCTTCAATTGCACTTATAGTGGACTTAATCAGCTTTTTGGCGACTTCCCTGGTATACGAACAGGTATCAAGCATGAGGTCGCTGAAATGGCACTTTTGCAAGTGCCGCATGCTCTGAAGGAAATTGGGGTTACGGTCATGGACGGACCATTTTTTTCAATGATGCCATTTCCAGCTCGAGGCTTACACACCTTGTCCCACGTTCGTTACACCCCACACTTTAGCTGGAAGGACGACCGGGGAATTAACCCATACAAGATGCTTGATGAATACGACCGAGAAACTAGGGTTGATAGGATGCTAAGGGATGTAGGTAGGTATCTGCCAGCCATACGTGAAGCGAAGTATGTGGATTCTCTCTTTGAGGTTAAAACTATTCTTACAAAAAACGAAGGAGATGATGGTCGCCCAATACTATTTGAAAAACATATGGAGCTCCCAGGCTGTTATTCAGTGCTAGGAGGGAAGATTGACAATATATATGACGTTTTAGAAAAGTTGGATAGTGAGCCTTTTTAAAATTAATATACAAATATCTCGCACTTTAGGTATTTTCGGCATTTGTGTGATGATTTGTCTTGCGCTGCTATTAAAAGAAAGCGATGTTCGAACCCAAGCGGGTGCGCAGAATCTTGAGGCGACTTATCATGCGCTTTTTACTATAGAGTCGCTTAGACAAAATAAAATGCAGGATCACTGGCTGCTACCAACTGTCACTCTTGGCCAAGAAAATGATGCTTTTGCTCCATGGGGCGCAACTGTACCAACAAATTCAGGCGATCATATTTATACGAGCTTTACATCTCCGGGTTTCGTATTGCCATATGCAGTATTTGAAATGCTGGACCTTGATGTAACAGTTAAAAATCTTGCGAGATTCAACATGGCGATTGGCGGAATGCTCGGTATCGCCCTGTATTTATTAATTTTAAGGATGCTATTAGTACTAGGCTGCTCTAAAAGGATCTCTATTGCTGCTGGTTTGGTGGGTGTGAGTATTGCGTTCTTCAGTAGGGAGGCGCTGCTATCGACGGGATTAATTTACTGGCCTCATGCCCTTTATCAGCTTTCATTGATTTTCAGTTTGCATCTGCTCTTTAATATTTTTACTAAGCCAGTTTATAGTGATGATTGGAAAAAATCCTCAAATATCCTACTCCCTTTCCTTTTTTTTGGTGCTTGGACTGAGTGGACAGGGTATATATTTAACTTGGGACTAGTGCTTATACTTAGCTTAAAAGTTGACAATGTTACATACAAAAAGTTAGCGATAAAAATATTTCTAACTACTATTGCGGCTGGTGTTTTCACGATTTTGCATTATTCTCTTGTAGTAGGTTTTCATGAATATTTTGATGCACTTTCTCGTGCTTTTCTTAGCCGGAACGCTAATGCAGGAAATGTTTCAGGGCTAATTGCTGGATATGTTCTATCTTACGGATTTTTCTTAATGGCCGTATTAATGGTTTTAATATGGGGTTCTTTATTAGGTTTAGGTATTTTCAAGAAGCCAACAACCACTGCTCAACAGTCGGAAATAGTAGGAACAGTATTATTGGCCTCGATTTTTCCATTGATTGAAAATTTTATAATGCTTGAGCATGCTACCCAATTCTCTTTTGATAGATTGAAATTTATTATTCCATCAGCAATTTTAATTTCTTTAGGTTTTGCATTTAGTGGGGTTTGGTTTCGATTGCTGTTATTTGCATTAATTGTTTTAGCTAGTTTCCATGGATATGCATCGCATAATGACCATATGAAAAACTATTCACGATGGCCTGAGCATCATTACGCAAACATTGCTCTCATACAGCGCCTAAAAGAACAGGTTGACTTTAAATGTGCGACCTTTGGATCTAATTTAGGCGTTAGAGCATATGCCAACCTATTGATTGGCAGATCTGTATATGCACGTTCAACCCCCGAACAAGTCATTGCTCTAAATATTGAAAAGGGCGGATGCGCATCAATTTTTCTCGAGGGGAATGTGGCGTATCCAGACTTGCCAAGTTATAGCAATGTAAAAGTTTTAAAGCTAGAGGATTTTTTTCTTTCGGATGGTAATTGGCTCAATGGAGTGGCTCGTAGATGGGCTGGTTTCTACACGAGCAATACATCTATAGACCGAGCTAATTTCAAGGTGGGTAATTCTATACTTTTTCAAAATGGGGACATACGAAAAATTGTAAAAATTTCTGAAAACGGCTTTTATTTGAATGTATGGGTCGACGGTGATATTCTAAATCCAAACGAAGTTGGATTTCCAAGTAAATTTAAGGTTGCTAAATGAATAACGCCTTGATCGGTTTTTCGGGTTTTGTTGGAGGTACACTTCTTAAGCAGGCGTCTTTTTCCGCACTTTATCGATCTTCTAACATTAATGAAATTGAGGATCTTGAGTTTGATATTGTGATTTGTGCTGGTGCTCCTGCGCAAAAGTGGATTGCCAATAAAAATCCTGCTGAAGATCTGCAAAAAATTAACGATTTAATTTCGCACCTCAAAACTGTCAAGTGCAGCACATTTATTTTAATCAGCACTATTGATGTATTTAAACATCCAGTTGAGGTGGATGAAAAATCATCAGTTGAGGAGTCTGGGCTCCATGCTTATGGATTACATCGCCGCTTGCTTGAAAAGTTTGTTGAGGAGCAATTCCCTAATTATTTAATAGTCAGATTGCCGGGTCTGGTTGGTCCCAGACTTAGGAAGAATGTCATATTCGACTTTTTGAATGAAAATAATCTGGATGCGATTGAATCTAGGGGAATATTTCAGTTTTATCCCATGGTAAATCTTTGGTCCGATATACAGGCGGCAATAGGCGCTGGCCTCAAGTTGATTCATTTAACTGCTGAGCCAATAAGCGTGTCCGAAGTCGCAAATAAGGGTTTTGGAAGGATATTTGAGAATCACATATCAAATGCTCCAGCTAGGTACGATATGCGCACTTGTTATGCCAGCATCTTTGGTGCCTCTGGGCTTTATCAATACAGTGCTCGTGAAACAATTCAAGCGGTCAGAGCTTATGCTCAATCAGAGCTTCCTAAAAACATTCTTGAGTCGAGCAAATAATAATGAGAATTGCAATCTCAAATATCGCCTGGGATGTTAAAGAGGATGAGGTGGTCGCATCCTTGCTTTATCGCTATGGTATCGATGCTATAGATATAGCCCCGGGAAAATACTTCCCTGATCCTATCAATGCCACTAATGAGGAGATTTCTAGTGTCAAAAATTGGTGGCTAAAGCGTGGAATTGAAATTACTGGCATGCAGGCGCTTCTGTTTGGTACCTCCGGTTTAAATATCTTTGGATCGCAAGCGTCTCAAGACGCGATGCTCAGCCATTTAGCGGCCGTATGTCGTATTGCTAAAGGTTTAGGTGCAACCCGGCTTGTATTTGGCTCACCCAAGAATCGTGATCGATCTGGTTTAACGGATGAGGAGGCTATGAGGGTAGCCATTCCTTTTTTTCAGCGGCTTGGCGATATAGCCCAGGCTAATGGCGTAGTAATTTGCCTTGAGCCGAATCCAACCTGTTACAACGCAAATTTCATGACCACTAGTGCTCAAACTTCAGATGTAGTGCGACAAGTTGATCATCCGGCCATCAAAATGCAACTGGATATTGGTGCACTAACTATTAATCATGAAAGTGCTGCTTCCGTAGTGCAAGAATGCGCATCCCTTATTCGCCATATACATGCAAGTGAACCCGAGCTTGTTCCTTTGGGCGACTGTAAGACTGATCATATTGAAATCGCTACTGTTCTTAAACGGCATTTGCCAAGGCATTTAGTTTCTATCGAGATGTTAGCAACCAAAAATGAATCACATACAGTATCAATTGAGCGGGCCTTAGCTGCAGCAGTTCATTTCTATCGTAATAAACTCAACGAGGCAGAAGCATGAAGTGGGTAATCCTTATTATCGGTATTGCATCCAATGCTGCTGCAAGCGTTTTAATCAAAATGGCTATGATACCGCCTCGTAAATTTCCATCTTTAGCTGAGCCTCTAGAGGCTTTAAGTAATTGGCCATTTTGGTTGGGCTTGGGTCTTTACGGCGGTGCTTTCTTGTTATATGCGGCAGCCTTGTCCCATCTTCCCTTGAATGTCGCACATCCAATCTTAACTGCAGGTGCTATCGCTGCAGTTGCGCTCTCATCAGTAATAATTTTTCAAGAGCCATTCCCATGGACCACAGGGCTAGGAATTTTTTTGGTTATAGCCGGGGTTGCATTAATTACAGCTCGTTTGGCCTGATTTTTCTCAAGGAATTAGATAGTGGACTCAATCATTGCTCCAGAAATACGCTCAACTTGGGTTGTGCCAGAATTTGAAACTCCCCTATGGCTTGGACGTCAGAGTCAGTGGTGTGTTGTGGTTCCGGTAATTAATGAAGGGAGCAGAATCCAAAATCTTCTCTCCAAAATGAAAGCGCTAAAAATTGAAGAAATGGCCGATATTCTTATTGTTGATGGCGGCAGTACAGATGGCTCATTGAAGTTGGATTTATTGCAAGAAAATGGTGTTCGCGGACTTATTTTAAAGACGGGGGCTGGAAAATTAAGTGCTCAACTACGTTGTGCTTATGCATTTGCCCTAGACCAGGGTTATGAAGGCATTATTAGCATTGATGGTAATGATAAGGATGATCCGAAAGCAATTCCATCCTTCATAGGTGCGCTAAATCAAGGGGTTGATTTTGTTCAGGCTTCGCGCTTTATTTCTGGCGGTCAAGCTGAAAATACACCGAAGTCACGCGATTTTGCTATTCGATATATTCATGCTCCAATGTTAAGTTGGGCATCTGGTTTTAAGTGGACTGATACTACCCAAGGCTTTAGAGCCTACAGTCGAAAAATGTTGCTAGATGAAAAGATAGCTCCATTTCGCAATGTATTTGAAACCTATGAGTTGTTGGCATATTTATCGTACTCTGCACCTAGGCTTGGTTATAAGTGCCTAGAAATCCCAACAATACGTCGCTATCCAAAGGGTGAGGTTCCTACCAAGATAAGTGCCTTTAAGGGCAATTTATTGGTTTTGGCAGTACTTTTTCGCGCCTGCTTTGGTGGTTATGATCCACGATAAAGTTTTAAAGAATTAATTTGGATTAACGCATTCCAAGTATCGCATCACGGTATCTGTTTTTGACCAACGACCTCTGTTCATAATTATCGGCATGCTGGCCCCAGATTTCATCAGGTCTTGAGCTGCCCCGACGCGCATCGAATGCCCGCTGATTTGGTCAATTACTTCTTTGGAAAGTTTGACATCTTTTGCCAATCTTTTATAAATTCGATTAATTTGGCTGCTCTTTAATTCGTAGGTGATATCGATCGCATTATTGATTCCTCTAAATAAGTACCCATCAGTCAATTTTGCTTTTTCAATCCATAGTGAAATTCCCTCAGCAGATCTTTGGCTTGGGAATATCCACCTACCTTGTAATTCTTGATCTGTTTTACTTTTACGAAGGCGTATTTTCATTCCAGAGGAATTGCCTTCCTCAATAAGATGAATATCAGAAACTCTTAAAGAGACAAGCTCGCTGCGCCGGCACATACTGTCATAGGCAAGCAATATTAGAGCCCTATCCCGAATGCCTCTTAAGTTACTTGCTGTAGCACCAAGCATTTTCTCTAGGATTGGCGCAGTAATCCCGAATGCTTGCTGGCTATATCGCCCCAGGGTAATCCCCCCTTATTTAACCGAGCCTAAAAGTAGGATTAGTTAAGCAACCATGGCCAGTCGCTGTTTCGGGGTAATGCCGCCCAATGCCATATTTGGACGTTGATGATTGTCCCGCGGGATTCCCTTCGGTCTATTTATACATCCATTGCGTTGCAAACTCCTGAACTTCGTTAATGCTTTCCCAATAATGCTGAGATAGCCACTCATATCTGACGGTACGATTAAAGCGTTCCACATAGGCATTTTGCTGTGGTTTACCTGGCTGGATATGTTGTATGTGGATTTGATGCTTTGCTGCCCATTCCATGAGTCTGCCACTGACGAGTTCGGGCCCATAGTACATGCAGAATGGTAGTCAGCCGCAGCAATTTAAGCCATGCTGGTGATTGCGAGATC